>JAJDVX010000017.1 GCA_022825895.1 Chloroflexota bacterium
GTGTCGGACGGCAACCGAATGGCCGCCGCGACTTCACCGCCAGGCACGGCTATCCCGTGGGATGAGCCCGTCGCAACAACGCGCCACACGCGCTGCGCCAAGCGATCCGAGCCTTCGCCGGCGCGTAACGCAGGCTCCGGCCCAGTGCAACATCCACTTTATCAACTCCGGGCGTCGGGGCGGACTACGGCGCTCATTCCGGTGGCGCAAAGGCACGATCGCTTGTGCGCTGGCGTTGCGATCTAGTTCAGTCGCCGAAGTTCAGCGCGTGCAATCGAGCCGCGCCGCAAAGTGATCCCGCAGCCGGACCGCATCCGGCTCCACTTCGAGCCAACGCCGGTCCCCCCACGTCACCGTTTGCCGCAGCCCATCCCGACACAGCAGCCGGCCATCTCCAGTCGTGTCGACGAAAAGCGGGCGCTTCACCCCTCGCGTGAAACCACACCCGGCAGATTGACGGAGAGGCTGCTACCGGTCCCACCCTGGACGCTGGGTATCGGAGTCGCTACGAGCCTATAAGCCCTTCCTGCGGACGAACCCAGGGCAGCTTCGGCAGGGCGGCCATGAACTCGGCGCGCGGAAGTTGCAGATCGCCGACTGGAACGTCGATCACAACCGGCGCATCACACGCCAGCGCGCGTGGAAGCAGGTCGTTCAGGTCCTGCGGATCGTCCGCCCGCAATCCGACCGCTCCGAATGACTCTGTGAACGCCACGAAGTCGGGGTTATGCAGGCCGGTCTCGTAATCGCCTTCAAAGAACTCTTCCAGGTCGCGGGCGACGTTCCCGTAGGCGTCGTCTCGAAAGACAATGCTGGTGACGTTGATGCCGTACCGCACGGCCGTGGCCAGTTCCACCGCGTTGAACAGGAATCCGCCGTCCCCGTTGACGGAGATCACCGGGCGCCCGGGATGCGCCACCTTTGCCCCCAGCGCCGTGGGAAATCCGAAACCGAGGTTGAACGAGTAGCCGGAGTCGATAAACGTCTTCGGCTCGTGCACCTGGTAGTGCGTTCGGGCGTAGTAGCCGAACTGCGTGACGTCCCACACGATGTGGGTGTCCTCGGGAACGCTGCGTTGCATGGTCTCCAGGATCGGGTAGTGCGGTTCCTTCAGGTGGATATCCCGGTAGGCAATCAGCCGTCGAGCTGCGACGACGGCCTCGACGGGTGACGGTCGGTCCCCGGCGCCGGCTGCGTCGAGCAGGGGAAGCAGTGCCTCGATCGTGGCTCTGGCGTCGCCGTGCAGCGGGTACGTGTTGGCCTGAACTCGCGTGAGCTCCGCCTCGTCGATATTGATATTGATCAGCGTGGAGGCCTCGCCCGCCGGATTTCCCAGCGAAAAGCGCGTGCCAATGCCGATAATCAGGTCGGCCGCTTCCATCACCTCGAAGAGTTGGTTCATCTGGTCGAACTCACCGTGGTGCGCAAAGCACGAGCCGTAGGCGAGCGGGTGCCGATCGGGAATGGTGCCCTTGCCGCCGCAAGACGTGACGACCGGGATGTTCGTGGCTTCGGCCAGGCGCACCAGCGCCGCTTCGGCGTCTGAGCGCGCCACGCCGCCACCCGCGTAGATGACGGGGAGCCGGGATTCCGCAATCAGCCGCGCGGCTTCACGCAGTCGTTCGTGGCTCGGAACGACCCGCGGCGCCGGCGCCGGGTCTTGCAACGTCACCTCGTCACGCTCGACCCCGGCCTCGGGCGGGATCTCGATCAGCACTGGATACGGCCGGCCGCTCCGCATCTGCCGAAAGGCCTCCGTCACGGCCGGTGGAATCTCCCGCGGCGTGTTGGCGGCGTCGCGCCATTTGGTGACGGCGCCGACGATGTCCGCCTGCCCCAGGACCTCGTGATACGTGCCCAGGCCGCTGCCGATCTGCCCCCGCGGGATCTGTCCCGCGATGGCCAGGACGGGCGACGAGCGCGCATAGGCGGTGGCCAGGCCGCTGGCCGCGTTGTACACCCCCGCGCCCGGCACCACCAGCACGACCCCCGGCTTGCCGCTCACCCGCGCGTAGCCGTCGGCCATGTGGGCCGCCGCCTGCTCGTGCCGCGTCGTGATCATCCGGATGCCGGGATGGTCCCGCAGTGCCGCGATAATCCCGGACATGTGAATGCCCGGAATCCCGAACACCACGTCCACGCCTTCCCGCACCAGGGATTGGACCAGGGCCTCCCCGCCGCTCATTCTCGGCACCGGGGACCCGCCGATCAGCCGCCGAAGTTCAGCGCATGCAGCCGAACCGCGCCGCAGAAGTGAATCCGCAGCCGAACCGCATCCGTCCCCAGCTCGTCCCACCGCCGCTCACGCCAGGTCACCGGCTCCCGCAGGCCATCGCGGCACACGGGCCGGCAATCGTCCCTGCTAAAGCCCGCCAGCGGCTCGTCGCCGTCCACCGGCAGCACTTCCACTTCCACCCAGCTCCGCAGCGGCTGCCCGTCGCTGACGTTCAGCGAGAGCCTGTCGCCGCGCTCTTCCGCCGATAACGGCCGCGTCACCGCATACCCCGGCGTCTCCCGGTCCACCGACTCCAGGCACGTAAACCGGTCCTTCGGCAGCGTCGCCAGCCCCATCTGCGACATTCGAATCGCCCCGGTATTCCGCCAGTGCGAGTCGTCCGGGATATTCCCCCCCGGCCAGCTGGTCCAGTCCTCGCCATTGCCGCAGTAATACAGGTACATCCGGTCGTTGTGCTCCACCAGCTTGTCCGCGATCACCAGCGACGCGCTGTCCCAATCCCCCCGTGGTCCGCGCCGGATCAGTGGCTGGTGCGGCTGCACCCGGCTGAAATGCTCCCCGTCCCGGCTCGTCGCCAGCCGGATGTCCGCACAGTACATCCCGAATCGTCCCGTTCCGTTCGGTACGTACCAGCCGTACTCGTACGGCATCACGTACTGCCCCGCGTACGCCGCCAGCATCAGGTAATGGTTCTCCTGCTCCATCCCGTCGTTGGGATGCAGCACCGGGTTGTCCGCGCTCGCCGTCAGGTGCTCCATGTCCGGCCCGAACGCCAGGTACTTCACCCGCACCCTCTCTGGACCGCCCTTGTTGTTCGGCAGCACCCCCTGCCAGATCATCTTCCAGCGCCGGCTGGGATCGGTCTCCTGCTCGTCCTTGATCAGCGCCACGATGTCCGGCGCCCCCCCGTCCCACTCCGGCAGGTCGATCTGCGCTCCCTCGGTCCAGTGAATTCCGTCCGCCGAGTACCCGGCTCGAATCTTCCGCTCCAGCGGCGGCCCCTTCACGATCATCTTGTAGCGCCGCGCCGGGTCGTCCTCCTCCAGGTCCTTCACCACCGGACCCCAGCCCCGCAGGCAGATGTTGTTGTCGCTGCGCCCCCGGTACTCGTGCAGACCCAGCTTGGGCTTCTCCCAGTGAACCCCGTCCTCGCTGATCGCATACCCCGTATTCCACCAGCGCTCCACGCTCACGTCCGTGCCCGCGTACCAGCTCTTGAACAGGCGCTCCTCCTCGTCGTAGAGCACCGTCCGCCCCTCCCACGGACGCGCCTGCAACGAGTCCCATTCGTGGTGATCCCCCAGCGGCAGCACCGGGTTATTCGGGTGCTTCTCCGCCTCGCAAACCGCATGAACCACGTTGTGCCGCGACTCCACATCCGCCAGGTCCAGGAACACCACGCGCCGCTCACGCATCGTCATAGTCCCCGGTCGTGAGTCACGTTAATCGTTCCCCTCACTCCCAAACGGCCGTCGCTTTCCTCTCGCTCCTGAGACCCGTGGGCAACGCACCCGCGTCCGCGAAGGCGTTCCGGCTCTTCACCCTCTCCTGGGGGAGAGGCAGGTTCGGCCGTCGTAGGCCGAAACCGGTGAGGGGTCTTCCGGGCACCCGCCGAACCGGGGATCAGGGTGCTGCTGCGCGGCTCCTCTTCCCCCCCCACCCTTGAGGGAGTGGGCTGGGGGGAGGGTGGCAGCCACCCCCACCACCCACGCGGGGGGCCGGCAACTCCACGGGGCAAGTTCACCTCTTGATCCCTCACGTGGGCGTGCGGGCGAGCGGTCTTCGCCCAAGTCTCAATGTGACCCACTACCTACTCCCTGGGCACGTCAAAGCGTGAGCTCGCTTGTCGCTCATCGAACCACGCTGATCCCATGCAACCGCGCCGCCCCATACAGGTTCACCCGCAGTCGCACCGTGTCCTGTTCCAGATCGGCCAGCCGCCGCTCCCGCCAAACCACCGGCTCGCGGAGCCCATCCCGGTCCAGCGGTCGGCAGTCCTCCCGGCCAAACCCCGCCAGCGGTTCATTCCCCTCCGCCGGCAGCACCTCCACGTCCGCAAAGCTCCGCATCTGCTGCACGTCGCTCACGTTCAACGCCAGCCGCCCGTCCCGCTCGTCGATCCGCACCGGCTCCGTGACCACCCATCCCGGCGTCTCGCGGTCCACCGTTTCCAGGCAGGTCAACCGGTCCTTCGGCAGCGTCGCCAGCCCCATCCGCGACAAACGGTTGGATCCCACCTCGCCGGTGCCTTTCCAGTACGAGTACTCCGGCACGCTGCCTTCCGGCCACTGCGTCCACTCCTCGCCGTTGCCCACGTAGTAGAACCACAGCCGGTCGTCGTGCTCCACCACTTTGTCGCTCATCATCAGCGCTCCCGCGTCCCAGGTCCCTCGCGGCCCGCGCGCAATCAGCGGCTGGTGCGGCTGCACCCGCGTGTAGTGGTCCCCGTCGCGGCTCACCGCCAGCCGGATGTCCGAGCAGAACATCCCGTATACGCCCGTCCCGTTCGGCGCGTACCACCCGTACTCGTAGGGCATCACGTACTGTCCCGCGTACGGCGCCAGCGCCAGGTAGTGGTTCTCCTGCTCCATCCCGTCGATCGGATCCAGGATCGGGTTATCCGCAATCCCCGCCAGCCGCTCCACGTCAGGCCCGCACGCCAGGTACTTGGTCCGAACCATCGGCGGCCCCGGCTTGTTGCTCGGACCCAGCCCCTGCCACACCATCTTGAACCGACGCTCGGGATCCGGGTCCTGGTCGTCCTTGATCAACACTACGATGTCCGGATCCGGCCGGTACCACTCCGCCAGCCGGATCGACGCCCCGTCGGTCCAGTTCACCCCGTCCGGCGAAAGGCTCACCCAGCAGTCGTCGAGACGCTCCGTACTCTTGACGATCATCTTGTAGCGGCGGCTCGGCACGTCGTCCAGGTCCTTGACCACCGGACCCCAGCCCTTCAGGCAGACGTTGTTATCGCTGCGGCCCCGGTACTCGAACAGCCCCAGCTTCGGCTTCTCCCAGTGCACTCCGTCGTCGCTGACCGCGTACCCGGTCCACCACCAGCGCGCCATGCTCAGGTCGCTGCCCGCGTACCAGCACTTGAATAGCCGGTCCTGCTCGTCGTAGAGGATCGTCCGGCCTTCCCAGGGCCGCGCCTGCATCCCGTCCCACTCGTGCGAGTCCCCCAGCGGCAACACCGGGTTATCCCGATGCTTCTCCGCCCGGCACACCGCCTGCACCACGTTCCGCCGCGACTGCACATCCTCCAGATCCAGAAAGAGCAGTCGGGAGCCGACGGCAAGGCCCCGCGCATCCATGTGAGCCATCCAACCGACCTCCCACGCAACTCTCCGCTGCCTGCCGGGCTTGTCATCGCTGACGTGCGTCTCCGCCGGCCCGCCTAACCATAGCGCCTCAGTCGTCGGAATCCTGTATTCGGGCCGTTGTGGCGTTACAGGAGACCGCAGCGGCAACTATCCGTGCTGCGAACGACGTAGCAACGGCACGTCGCGGACTTAGAGATCGTGGCCAAACGGCGCCAGGGAAGGCGACCGGGCTCGAAGGTCTGGCGCTCACCGGCGCTCGGCGCCGCTGCGGTGGCTTCGGGAGCCTCAGTAGCTAGGTTGCGAACGGCCGGATCACCCGCGCGAGGTACCGCCGAACTACGCTGGCTATGGAGGCGCCCCGGCTAGTGGTCGGCGAGCCTATGCCGCTGAAGCGGCGAGGTTATGCCCGTGGTCCTGCCCGGAATCCCTTGGGGCCGTGCCCAGGGCGGCGCATGCCGTTCCGCAATGTAACCGGTGCCGCTCACGTCCAGACTCGCAGCTGATTCGGCGCCACGGTCCTTGCAGCTTGGCCACTGCTTTGATGACTAACCCGCAGACACAAAGACTCGATCTTCCAGTAAGCCCAATTCAATACCAAAGTAGCGACTCAGAATCGCCCGAAATACGTTCACCGAAGTTATCGTCGGATAGATCGCCGTCTCTCCGCCGTCTGGCAACAAATAGGCCGCCAGGATCTCATGGCAGATTTCTAGGTAACGACAGTCTTCTCGTCCATGATCGCTCATTATCACAATTATCGGCTTGTTATCCTCCACATCAAGTATCGAATCAACAACCTCGAGCATACGCGCATTCAGCCAAATCACCTGGCCATGAAATGCCGAGGCTACGCTCGGGTCGTGGTCATCGCTCCAACCTTCCCCAAACGCTATGTTGCCATGTTGGTCAAAGGAAAATGGCTGATGTGGTTTAACCAGGTGCGCGAACACGAACTTCGGAGAATCGAGAGCGCGTACTTCCTTCATGTACTCAACCCAGTCTAGGGCTCGGCGCGGATCGCTCCATCCATAGGCAAATCTGTCCTCCGACTCGATTGGATCCAAAGTTAGGAATGCTGTAATCAACGTTGTCTTTGCGAATTCGTTCGTGAACTGATTTGATAAACTAAAGGCCCGCTGCCAGGCATATTGATACTGTGTGGCTTCTTCGTATTCCAAATACTCGGATTCGACGCGACCTTGAGGAGTGAAATCAACGACTTGGCTCGCGTTCTGGCTGGTCTTGGTCATACGCCATCCCGAAGACACATGAACGTATTCGTAGCCTAAACGCGTGAGCAGGCGCCCGAGGGCATGGTCCACAGTGGCTCGATAGATTCTGTACGTGTCCGCTACGGACGCTCTGCAAGTGTCGTCGCCCTTGATATAACTCAGATTCAATGACGACGGAATTGACCAGTCCGTGCATGAATAATTGCTTCGTGCATGCGGGTCGACATAAAACCCTCGCTCCTCCAGTGCTCTGACGAACTTGCTGTTGTCAAAGCTGGGCGGAGACCCATTGCGGGGATAGCCGTCAAGTGCGATAAAGTAAATGTCTCGCAAGTCATCGGTTGCTATCGGCGCTGCCTCGGATTGCGCCACTTGCTCAACGTCATCGAAATCGGACAGAATCACACTATGTCCATTGCTCTGCAGCTGTGTGGGTACGAGCACGATTAGGATTTGCAGAATCGGGAATAGTATCAGGATCAGGCTTCCCATATGGCAAGCCTTGGCAATCGGTCGGACGAAGCTCGAGCGGCCCCGCAAGAACAGAGCGATGGCTAGTAGCATCGGTACACCAACTCCAAGCAGGAATCGAATGTCAGGCTGCTTTGACGCGGCGTGGGAGACATGTCCGTACGCAAAGAATATAGTGGCCAGCAAGCCGGTATATAGAGATGCCGGCGCATCGCCCTTGAGCGCCACCTTGAATATCAAGTAGGCAGCAGTAACAACAGCCATGATTGCTACGCTCGGAAAAACTGCTTCGTAGGCTCTCATAAGATGTAGATTGTTGTGGAGGTAGTGCAATATGGCGAACAGTGGGATAAGCCACGGGAACCAATAGAGGGTCCGGGATTCTCCGATTGGCGGGTCCTGCTTCCGTGAGGCTCTGACAGGTCCGCTTGGTTGTTGGATGACTGTCCGAATTGCCGTCAGCGCCGTCGTCGCCACGGCGTATCCCGGCCGCAGGTTTTGGCGAACGGCCCGTGAGATTCGAGGGCGCAGCAGCACGGCGAGGAATGCCGCCGCGATTCCGCTTCCCAATCGCAGGGCATCAATCGGAGATCCCGACAAGGCCGCCCGCCATCCATCGCCCCGCCAAATGAACGCCAGCGCGAGCGGCCCCAGGTCCGTCGGATTGCGATTAATCGCGGGCCCGTCACGCTCGCCGTCCCGTGCGGATGTGCCGAAGGTGACCGGGCCACCCCGTTCGGTCGACACCCAGAGCTGGAGAATCAACGGCTCGCCGCGTGGCGCTTCGTAGGGGGCAAACTCGATGACATAAGGACGCAGAAGGGTGCTCGGCCGAATAGTCACTGGGGCCTGCCGCACAAGCTCGCGCTCCGGTCCTTGCAGCAGGGCGGCCACAACCTCTGCCGGGCCATGGCGAGGTTCGGAGGCTGCCCAAACCCGTACCTCCGAAACAACCCGCACGTCCGAGTCCAGCACCTGCTCGACAGATTGATCGGGCCAGACCGGACCTACGGCATCCACAACCTCACTGCTGGTCTGCGCAACAAAACTCGTCCGCGGCAGCAGGCTAAGCAAGAGCCCGATGCTGACAAGGCCAAGCACCGCCGAGACGCGCCGCAGCCACCTGTCAGGCAGCGAAACGCCCCCCGCCTGCGAAAGGCCGGCGTGCAGTCTCGCGGCCGCACACGATCAGTGGACTTGGCCGGACCCCAGGGCGAATCCTGGTGCGGCCAGGCCGAGGAGCGTCGCTTGGGAGCTCCCCGCGCGCACACCGGCAAGGCCGAGGGCACCGGCCTGATGACGCACTCGCCTGTGGCCTGGTGCCATCACCGGGTTATCCCGATGCTTCTCCGCCCGGCACACCGCCTGCACCACATTCCGCCGCGACTGCACATCCTCCAGATCCAGGAATAGCAGGCGGCGCTCAAACGTCAGGAATCGCGCACGAGCGTCTGGCACTTGGGCATCCTCCCTGACCGTCGCCATCGACGGGTTTGTGCGGCTAACACGGTTGTCTCGTGATCACTTGCCAGGACTCACCATATAGCCCATACCGCAACTCCGTCACTCACCGTCATCTCCAATGACTGGCTTCCACCCTCCCGGGAGCTTCGGACGGCCGAACCAAGGACGCTGTGATCGAGCATTTGAGCCATCTGGACCTTGCGCTCTGCGGGCACGGGCTCGAACCCCGCCTCAATGACCGGCGTCCAATGCGTCGGTGCCGCGCCAGCGCCGTTTGGCCGCCCGGCGCCATGCTGTACCGAGAGAACACATGCAATTGACTGGAGAGTCCAGGGCAATTTGACACTTGACATTCGAAACTTGCAGCATCCAGTGTGGACGCTGTTCTCGATGGAGCGGCCGGCTGACGGCTGCACCTGTACCGAATCCACGGGAGGTTGGCCGATGGCAGTGAAGCAACTCAGGCAACGCGTCTCGCGACGACGCGCGATGGCCTTGCTCGGGGGAAGCGCGGCGGCGGTGGCCTTGGCTGCCTGCGGCGAAACCCAGGTCGTCACCAAGGAAGTCCCGGTCGAGACGACCGTGATCAAGGAAGTCCCGGTCGAGAAAATCGTCCGTGAAACCGAGGTCAGGGAGGTCCCGGTCGAGAAGGTCGTGACCCAGCAAGTCGACCGCGTCGTCACCAAGACGGTTGAGGTCGAGAAGGTCGTCGAAGTCGAAAAGGTCGTCGAAGTCGAAAAGGTTGTAACGCAAACGGTCGAGGTCGAGAAGATCGTGGAGGTTCAACCGGCGGCGATGGCGCAGAACATTCTGTTCCAGACCGACCACACGTCCGGTCCGCGTGGTGCGGCCGTCGATTGGGCCCTGGAGCGATTCACCGCGCAGTTTCCCAATATCGTCGTTCGTTACGTCCCGGCGCCGACGCAGGTCGAAATCGTCTACGGCGCAATGGTCGCCGCCGGTTCAACGCCGGAAGCCGCCCTGATGAGCGGCTGGTTCGCGGCCCAGTGGTATACGGGCGACGCTTTTGTGAACATCGACGACTTTCTGGCCAAGCAGGACAGCTACAACCCGGCGGACTACTACTACCCCGGCGATTCCTCCGGGGTGGACTTTGCCGACACGGTGCCGTACGGCCACCTCGACGGTCTGCGTGGCAAGCAGTTCGGCATGCCCTACCAGGGCAACACCAACGGTCAGCACATCAACCTGCAGCTCATGGAAGAAGCCGGGATCCAATGGCCGACGCCCGGTAGCTGGCATCTCGAGCAGGGATTCCTGGACGACCTGCGCAAGGCCACGGATCCGGAAACCGACACCTATGGCATCGAGGTTGGCGGCGGCAACGGTGGCTCCTGGACGCAGTGGAACCCCTGGGGGTGGGCGTTGGCCGACGATCCCACCATCATGTACCGCAGCGCCGACGGCACGCGCACAACCTGCTGGGACTCCGGCGCCGATCGCGGCGTGCGGCTGGCGGTGGACATGATCGCCGTACATGGGGTGTCGCCGGCGCTCGGCGAGAGTCGCGAATTGGCCGGCGAGTTCCGCGACCTGTTCTCCGCCGGCAAGCAGCTCGTCCAACGCAACGGCGGGGCCGTCGGCAGTACGGCCGGCCGTGTCGCCGGTCGCTTCCCGTGGTCAATGGCGCCCATGCCCGAGGGTCCGCGTGGTCCCGTGCCGCACGAGATCACCGAGCAGCCCCACATGATCTCCAACACCGCGGCCTTGCGAGACACCGTCGAAGCCGCCGCCCAGTTCGTCCTGTTCATGGCTGGCCCCGAGGTTCAGGGTCGCATCGCGATCGACCGCGGATCCATGCCCTTGCGCAAGGATGTGCACGCATCGCCCGAGATGGCCGCCGGGCCGCCGGAACGCCACAACATGTGGAAGGACTACCTGGAGCAGCCGGACGCCCGCCACCGGCAGATGGCCTATCCGGCCTGGCTGGAGTGGATCAACTCCTGGCGCAACGTCGACGCCGCCCACGCGGGCGACTTGACGATTGATGAGCTTATGGAGCGAAGCCTCGCCAGGGCTGACCGCGTCCTGGACGAGAACGCCGAGGCCTATCAGGAGCTGAAGACCTACATCGCAAACGCCTGAGTCTTCGCCTTCGACAGAAGGGGCGGCCGCTCGATCGAGCGGCCGCCCCCCTGGTGTCTCAACCCTTGGGCGCGTGCTGGCTCAGGTCCCGCGGCGCCGTGCCGAATCGAAACGCGAACAGCGAGCCGTACGTCACCTCGATATGCAGCCGCACGCGGTCACCCTGCATCTGCCCGATGCCCGGATCACCGCGCCACGTCACGGGATGATCGATTGCGTCGCCCGTAATGGGATCGCAGTCCTCCAGCGCTCGACCGGCAATCGGAGCCGCCAGCGCCGTCCGCAGGCCCACCCGAATCGAACCGGTCTGGTTCAACCGCGCATTGATGAACAGCCGTGGCTGCCTGGCGTCAACGGGCTCCGTCACCAGCTGACCGGTCTGGCGCCCCGCCACCAGGCCGACGAAGCGGTCGACACCAAGCAGGAACGATCCCATGGCCGCGATCCGGTGAATCCGGCCATGCGCCGACTGCCGCCCCATGTACCAGAACCGCAAATGCCGCCCCTGTCGAACGGGCGGGTTGTTGGTCACGTTGATCCAGGTGTCGTCCCACTGCCCGTCCGGCCCCAGGTCCAGGAACGGCTCGCGGCGCGGGCGCAGCCAGCGCCTCCCGTCCGGGCTCGAGGCCAGCGTCACCCAGATCTTCTCCACTTCCGTGTCGTAGAGATCCACGAACGCCAGGTACCGATTCCCGTACGCAAACGGACTGATGGAGTAGAACTGCGTACCGGGCGTGTCCCAGTCGTCCATGCGCAGCACGCTCTCGAAGTCCGACCAGTGCAGAAAGTCGGCACTGGTGGCTCGCGTGATCAGCCGCTTGTAGGGCATGCGCGAGCCCAGCGGCTCGTTCGGGACCTCGGCTTCCGGGTACTGCGGACTGGAAACCGCGCCGGTCGCCTTTGGGCGGCGCGTATAGGCGAGGTAGCGGCCCGAAACCGGATCCTTCATGGCCGAGTGCCGGTCGCCGGCCAACGGCATGATCGGCGTGCTCGTGCGCGTCCAGTGAATCCCGTCCGGGCTGAACAAGCCGTAGATCCCATTGCCCTGGTCGGTCTCGAAGGCGTGAAAGGCCGGCAGCTTGTAACGCCGCTCCGGCGCGCCCACCTCGTCCACGATCACCCCGTGGCTCTCAAACGCCCGCAGCCCGGCAAAATCGTGGGGCCAGTACACGATGTTGTTGCGGCGCGAGCCGCGCCATTCCACCGCCTGTAGATCCGGCTTCGCCCAGGTCACCCCGTCATCGGACACCGCGTAGTTCAGGATGTTCCGGTCAGACGCCGCCTCCACGTCATCGTCCGCGCTCCGGTACCAGCACTTGTAGATGCCCTCGTCGCGGTCATAGAGAACCGACGACCAAAGCCCCGCGGCACGTCCTTCCCAGGGCCGGTCCGGACGGATGATGGGGTCGTGCGTACGTCGCTCGGGCCGCGCCAGGACTCGCCGCAAGTGCCACCGCGCATCGATCTCTTCGTCATCGACCAGCAAATGCAAATCTGGGTCGTACATCACGCGGTACCCGTGCTTCAAGGATCGGAGTCTATCCCGCGATGATCCCGAATCCGTCGGCGCGCTCGCGCCGGTAACCGCCCCCACCCTCGGGTAGGGGCGCCCCTTGTGGGCGCCCTTCCTCGTTCCCGGCGCCGTGGGGTACGGGCGCCCCTTGTGGGTGCCCTTCTTCGTTCCCGGCGCCGTGGGGTAGGGGCGCCCCTTGTGAGCCTGTTTCATAAAGTGGGTGGTATGGCGTGACGGTGCCGGCCAGCGGACCGGCGTGGGTGGAGGTGATGGGGCATGCCGCATCGACCGATGAGCCGCGAGCAGCAATGGCTGCTGCCGCCCAGCCTGGACGAGGTGGT
>JAJDVX010000035.1 GCA_022825895.1 Chloroflexota bacterium
ACACGGTGTGCCGCCGCCGCGGTTCATAGGCTCGCCCGCCAGGTAGGTCTGCTCGCAAAGGTGGCCTGCGAATCGCCCCGGCGTTGCAAATCTCACACAGGCCCGATCCCTACGGCCCCACACTGGGCGTAGGTAGCGCGCGGCATCGTTCGCCGTCTCCTGCGAATCGAGACATGTCGTGCCCGATTCGCGGAGCGCAGCCCGGGCGTAGACAGGACCTCGTTGGAACCGAGCCGGACCGGATCGGGCCGGGTGGCGGATCGATGAGGCGTTTCCTGCGGCGCTTGAAGGTCGTTCCTGACGGCAACTCCCTGCCGATTCCGCAGCTCTCGCTCGGCGGACTCGCCGCCCATTGCGCCCGGCACCCATGGCGCACGATCGCCATCTGGGCCGCCATGCTCGTGGCCGCGAGCGCGTTGGTGGCGACGCAGCTGGGCGGCTCGCTGACGACCGATCAACGGATCTCGAACAACCCCGAATACGAACGCGGCGATCGAATCATCGCCGAGCGCTTCAACCGTCCGGACGGCGTCACCGAGCTTGTGATCGTGCGCGCCGACGCAAGCACCGTGGACGAGCCGTCATTCCGGACCGTGGTCGAAAAGCTGTCCGCCGACCTCACCGCTCTCGGCCCGTCCGTGGTCCTTGGTGCGGTCAACTATTTCCAGACGGGCGATCCCTCGCTGATTTCGCGGGATCGGCAATCGCTGCTGCTGCCTGTCGTCATGGCCGGCGATCTGGAGGACGCCATCACCAACGTTCACCAGGTCCATGCCGTGGTTGACGCCGTGGAGACGCCGGGCTTCGCCACCCATGTGACCGGCCGCGCCACCGGCGGACTGGACTTCCGGGAAATTGCCGAGCGTGACCTGCAGAAGGGCGAGCTGGTGGCCTTGCCGATTGCCTTCTTGATTCTCGTCCTCGTCTTCGGCGCCCTGGCCGCTGCATTGCTTCCCATCGTCCTCGCCGGCGTGGCCATCGTCATTGCCCTGGGCGTGACCGCCCTGATCGGCCAGGTGTTCGATCTCTCGTTCTTCGTCGTCAACATGGTCACGATGATGGGTCTGGCCGTCGGCATCGACTATTCGCTATTCGTCGTCTCCCGCTACCGCGAGGAGCGCCGTGCGGGCCGCGACACCGTCGACGCCATCACCACCGTGGGCGCCACGGCCAGCCGGGCGGTGCTCATCAGCGGCATGGTCGTCATCGTGGCCCTGCTCGGGTTGCTGGTCGTCCCCGTGAACGTGTTCCAGGGCCTGGCGGCCGGCGCGATTCTCGTGGTTGCGGCGGCGGTGTTTGCCGCGCTCACCCTCCTGCCGGCGGTTCTTAGCCTGATGGGTGACCGCATCGACGCGCTCCGCCTGCCGTTCCTCGGACGCCTTGCCGCCGCCGCCAGTCGTCGCCGTGGGCGTCCCCTGTGGGACCGCGTGTCCTACGCCGTCATGCGCCGGCCGATCGTCAGCCTCGTCATCGCCGTCGGGCTGCTCGCCGCCGCCGCCGTGCCCAACATCGAGATCAACACGGGCTCATCCAGCCTTTCGAGCCTGCCGCCGGGGACGCGCACGCATGACGGACTTGTCGCGCTGCAGCGGGAGTTTCTCGGCGGGCTAGTCTCGCCGGCTCAAATCGTCGTGGAAGGCGACATGACGGCTGCCGACGTGCAGGCCGCGATCGACCGGCTGCAAGCGGCTCTCGCCGACGATCCCGATTTCGGCCCTTCGCGCCTCGAAATCAGCCGGGACGGCTCGGCCGCCCTCATTACGGTGCCGCTGGTCGAGGA
Organism: Chloroflexota bacterium; assembly: GCA_022825895.1. Lineage (GTDB taxonomy): Bacteria > Chloroflexota > UBA11872 > UBA11872 > UBA11872 > UBA11872. The sequence continues at coordinate 1,781 of JAJDVX010000035.1, forward strand.
GCCAACCAGCCGCGCCGGCGCCGACGCCGTCCGTCGTCTGCGCGGGGAGGTCATTCCGGCCGCGCTGGCCGACGCCGAGGTCCGGGCCTTCGTCACGGGGCTGACGGCGCAAAACGTGGCCTACTTCGACGTCGCCACGCAGTACACCCCAATCGTCTTCGGCATCGTGCTCAGCGTCAGCTTCGTCTTGCTGCTGGTGGTCTTCCGCTCACTGATCGTCCCCGCCAAGGCGATATTGATGAACCTCCTGGCGGTGGGCGCCGCTTACGGCCTGATCGTGCTGGTGTCCCAAATGGGCTTCGCCGCCGATCTGCTGGGCTTTCAGAAGGTCACCGCCATCGAGGCCTGGGTGCCGATCCTGCTGTTTGCCGTGCTGTTCGGGCTCTCGATGGACTACCACGTGTTCCTGCTCAGCCGCATCCGCGAGCGCTACGACCACACCGGGGACAACGCCGAGGCCGTGGCCTACGGGCTGCGCTCGACGGCCGGAATCATCACCGGGGCGGCGCTCATCATGGTCGCCGTCTTCGGCGGCTTCGCGCTCGGCGAAACCATCATCAACCAGCAGGTCGGCTTCGGCTTGGCCGTGGCTGTATTCCTCGACGCAACTCTCGTTCGATCCGTCCTGGTTCCGGCTAGCATGGAGGTGCTGGGCAAGCGCAACTGGTACTTGCCGTCATTCCTGAGCTGGCTACCCGACGTGAGGGTTGAACCCGCCGAGGACGAATAAGTCCGCGATATGGATCCTGGGACATCGCGAGCTGCTGGGGCGGATCTACCGACCTGCTATCGCGATGGCTACGCCAGGGCTCGAGCGCTCGATCCCGAAGTAGCCACCAACTACGTCGCCCACACCCGCATTGGCGATCCGGTGGCCGACGCCATGATGGCAGCACTGGACGAACTCGGCCCGCGAGAATCGTGGCGGATCGTTCAGGCGGCCATGGACAACCTGGAGGACGAGAGCGCGCTGAACGATGCGCCGCGCGAAGTCCGTGATTTCTTCGAGGATTTGAAGACCCCGCCCGACTGGGTCGACGAAGCGTCGCTGATCCCCGGGATGCGCATGTTTCATCGGAATTCCAGGATCATCCTGGGGGCGTTCGTCGGGGGGACGCTGGTCGAAGGGTTCGCAACCAATATCAGCAAGTCGTTCTTCACGACTGGCCGGCTGCGCGAGCAGGGTGTTCGCCGCTTGAAACAGAACAACCGCCACATGCTCGAGATGTTCGTTCCGGGTGGCATGGATCGGGGCGGCGACGGCTGGAAGCTGTCAGTTCGCGTTCGGATGGTCCATGCCCAGGTGCGGCGTCTGCTCGCCAATTCAGGCGACTGGGACTTTGATGAACTGGGCGAACCCGTCAGCGCCGCGCATCTCGGCTTTGCAATCACGGCCTTCTCGGCGCGACTCCTCAAGCACATGAAGAGCCTGGGCGCCGTCTATGACGATGAAGAGCGCGCCAGCTTCATGCAGGTCTGGCGCTATGGCGGCTACCTGATGGGGATCCCCGAAACAATCCTGTATCGCGATGAAGCTGAGGCGCTGCGAATCTTCGAGATCGGCGGCATGTGTGAGCCCGAGCCGGACTTTGAGTGCATCGCGATGGCGAATTCGCTGATCAACTCCGCCCCGCTGCTGATCGGCCTGACCGACCCCAAAGAGCGCCGGCACCTGGCCAAGTACGTGTATCGGGTATCCCGAGCGCTCATCGGCAAGGAGCTCGCCAACAAGCTGAAGTATCCGGGCGGCCCAACGGTCGGCGTACTGCCCTGGTTCCGCATGCAGGGCCGGATCGAACGCACGTTGGGCCGGCTCTTTCACAAGCACCTGCAGCAGACCAACTACACCAATCTCACGTCGTTGCTTGAAGTGTCCGTCTTCGACGAGGCCGGCATCAGCTACAAGATGCCCGACCATGTCTACGCTGAAGAATCCACCAAGTGGTAGCCCGATTCAGAACACGAGCGCCCTGACAATTCCCGGCGAGACCAGCGTCGCTTCAGTCCCGGACCGGTCGGCAAGCCCGCACGGCGTCAATCAGGATTGAGCGGACTCACCCACCGTCTTGGAGTTGCCTGTCTGCCGCCGATCCATGCGCAGACGGCCGCGAGTGCCCGCAAGGTCTTTGAGCCGCGAGGACTCCTCCCAGGTGCTGTCAACGTAGCCGGCCTGCTTGTAAAACTCGCGTGCGGCACGGTTTTCCGCCAACACGAACAGGCTGCAGGCGGACGATTGGCGATCCGCGCTTTGATGCACACGGGCAAGCAAGGCTTTGGCCACGCCGTTGCCCCGGTGCTTTGGGAGCACTGCCAGGTACGGGATGAACCAATGATCCGCAGGCACGGCAGGGCTTGCGCGGATCAGCATCCGCAACCGTGGCAAGAGCCGGAAAAACCGCCAGGGACCGTACACGCGCAGGTAGGCCAACATCGTGGCTCGGTAGCGTCGCGCCAGCTCCGTCCACGGCGCGTGTGACACCATGCCCGCTACCTGGCCGTCTACCTCGGCCAGTGTGACAAGGTCGTAGCTCCACAACGTGCCGGTTCGAGCGAATAGCCGCTCCAGGTAGCTGTTGGCTGCGCCCTCACCTCCCAGACCAAACACGGCGTCCGCCAGATCCGGCGTCAACGCTTCGCGCAGCAGACGACCTGCGGCGCGCTTGTCCTCCGGTCGGGCGCGACGGAGCTTGACCGCTGATTCCATGGGCTGGAGTCGCGGAGCGACGTTGAACTCGACATCGGCAACGGCGTCCGCCGTCGCATTCGCCAGCATGGCCCCGCGCATTCTCCGGGCGGCCTCCCAACACGTACCGGATAAAATCTATTCTGCGGAGGCTAACGGCCATCTGTCGAGCGGGTATGGAGTCCGTGTGCAAGTCTTATGCACGCGGCCATCGAGAACTTGCCCAAAAGACCGCGGCGTGAACCTGGCGGCGCTTCACCACCCCAGCGCGTGCCCAATGATCCCCTTCGGAGAAACCGCGCCGGCGATGACGCCGCCCGGCCCCCCATAGCGGATGCCCATTGGCTTGCCGTTGGCCCAGTCATCGGTGACTTCAACCTCGTGTCCGCGTCGCTCGAGTTCCGCCAGCACCTCGCCGGCAATCCGCCCCTCGGCCACCAGCCGCCCCGGGTAGGCCTCGCGCGGATAGAACGACGACGGGAAGTGCACCGAGTGCACGGTCGGCGCGTCCAGCGCTTCCTGCAGGTTCATGCCAAAGTGCGCGCAGTTCAGGAAGAACTGCAGCGTCCACTGATCCTGTCCGTCCCCGCCCGGCGTCCCGAACACCAAGTGCGGCTCGCCCTTCCGCGTCACCAGTGTTGGCGTCAGTGTCGCCCGCGGCCGCTTGCGCGGCGCCAGCGCATTCGGCCGTGCCGGATTCAGATAGAACATCTGCCCCCGCGTGCCCAGCGGAAAGCCCAGCCCGCGGATCACCGGCGACGTCCCCAACCACCCGCCGCTGGGCGTCGCCGCCACCATGTTGCCCTCGTGATCCACCGCGTCCAGGTGCGTCGTGTCGCCCACGTGCGCGTGCCCCAGCCCCAGGTCCCGCACCTCGCGCGCCGCCACCTGCAACGCCCTCCGGTTGTCCTCCGCCACGTCGACCGTGGCGTAATCCGGGAATCCGGCGCCCACGTCACCCGGACGCATATCCGGCGACGCCATCTCGCCGACCAGCGCTCGCCGCTCCTCCGCGTAGGCCTTCGAGAGCAGCCGGTCGAACGGCACGTCGTCGAACTTCGGATCGCCGTAATGCCCCTCGCGGTCGGCAAAGGCCAGCTTGGCGCACTCGATCAGCGTGTGCAGGTAGCCGGCCGAGTTATGTCCCATCGCCGCCAGCTCGAACCCTTCCAGCAGCGTCAGCTGCTGCAGGAACACCGGCCCCTGCGTCCAACTGGAACACTTGTGAACGTCCAACCCGTGGTAGTTGACGCTCGGCGGCTCATTGAACTCCGCCTCCCAGTCCGCGAAGTCCTCATAACTCAGCAGCCCCGCGTGCGCGGATCCGCTGGCGTCCTCCACCGGCGTGCCGATGAAGTCCAGGATTCGCTCGACGATCTCGCCCTTGTAAAAGGCATCGCGCGCCGCCTCGATGCCGGCGATGCGTCCCCGTCCGGCGGCCGCCTTTTCCGCTCGACACAGGACGCGCAGCGTCTCGGCCCATTCGGGGTTGCGATGAAGCTCGCCCACGTTCGGCGCCTTGCCGCCGGGCAGGTACACCTCACCGGTGCTCGGGTATAGCTCCGTGAACTTATCGACGTTGCTGGCCAGGCTGTTGTGCAGGCTGTCGTAGACCGGGTAGCCCTTCTCGGCCAACTCGATCGCCGGCTGCACGACCTCACCGAAGCTCATAGTCCCAAAGCGCGCCAGCGCCGCCGCCCAGGTACCCACCACGGCCGGCACGCAGGCCGGCAGATAGCCGTCGCCCGGAACCAGGTCGATCCCATGCTCCCGGCACCACTCAATCGTGAACGCCTGGGCCGACCAGCCCATGCCGCTCAGTTCGTAGACCCTGCGTTCCCTGGCCGAGTAGATCAGCGTCGGAACCTCGCCCGCCAGCCCGTTGCTCTGGGGCTCCAGCAGGTTCAGGCAGAAGCACATGGCCGCCGCGGCGTCGATGGCGTTGCCGCCCTGCTCCATCATCCGGAACCCGGCCGCCGTCGCCAGGTAATGCCCCGAGGTCACCACCCCGCGCGTCCCCATCACCACCGGCCGCGTCGTAAACCCCGTCCGCATCCCCACGCTGCGATCACCCAGAAACGTCGTAATTGTCATTGGTAATCACTCCGGTGCGCGCCAGCGCGGTCGCAAGTCGCAGCTTAGCCCTTACCCATATCCCGCGCCCCCGGCGCAGCGGCCGCCTTCCCTATTGCCGCCGCATCGGCCAGTTCAAGCAGACGTCATCCAGCCGTCGAACCCCGCCCATCGGACATACTGGGATTCGGAGAGGAGTGTGTCCGAATGAGTGAACGCCAGAAGCAGACGCGGATCCCGGCTTTCGCGGGCCGCGAATAAGAGGCCAGGTTCTGGGACACCCATGACACGGCCGACTTCGAGGACGAGTTCGAGGCGGTCAACGTCCGCTTTTCCAGGAACCTCTCCCAGGGCATCACCGTGCGCTTTACACCCGAGACCCTTGAGACCCTGCGGGCGATAGCCAAGAGGAGAGGCATCGGCCCGACAACTCTGGCGCGCATGTGGATCCTGGAACGTCTCGAGGCGATCGACCAGGGAACTGCCGCGCCATAGCCCAGCATGTCCGCGGCGACCTGCTTGACTCGAAGTCTCTGGACCCACGCTGGACCAGCTTCAGCTAGCCCGACACCACGCTCCTGGCCATCTCCTTCAGCGTCGGCCGCTTCCCGTACATCAGCAGGTAGGCCCGGAACAGCCGCATGGCCAGCCACAGCGCGCCCGCCGCACTGGCCGCCAGCACCAGCAGCGCCGCCACGGTTTCCAGCGGACCCATCGCACCGATAGCAAGGCGAATGAAACCGGTGACGGGCGCCGTGACCGGGATATACGTCAGCACCCGAGCCACGGTGCCCTCCGGCTCTGTGAACAGGATGAAGTTCAGCCAGACCGGAATGAAGGCCGGAACGATGACGATGGCCGAGATCTGGTTGGCTTCGCGCAGCGAGGTCGTGACCGCTCCCACCGCCGCCATCAGCGATGCGAACAGCGCGTAGCCGAACAGGAAGTACCCGGCCGCGATGCCAATGTCGCCAATCCCCGGCATGGTCAGAATGTCGGCCGGAATGTCCACGATCAGGCCGACCACCAGCACGCCCACGCCGACGGAGGCCAGCCAGGCCGCCATCTGTAGCAACCCCGCGGCGCCCAGACCGAGGAATTTACCCAGCAGCAGCGCGTCCGGCTTGACCGACGACAGCAGCACCTCCATCACCCGGTTTTCCTTTTCCTCCACCAGCGCGTTCAGTACGTAGCCAGAGCTGAAGAAGACCGAGAACAACAGCGATATGCCGGCAACGGCAAAGAACGCCGCACGGCCCAGGTCGAATCCCGCCGACTCGTCCTCCGTCCCTCCGTCGGGCCGGACCTCCTCAATCTCCAGCCTGTATGGGATCTGGAGCCGCTCGGCCAACCCGACCGGGACCTCGTCGGCGAATAGGTTCGAAAGCACGAACCCGCGCAGGGTCCCGCTATACGAGGGACCATCCGGTCCAAACACGCTGCCCGCGTCGTCAGCGAACCGAACCCGCACGACCGTTCCTGTTTCGGCATAGTCCGGTGGGAACACGAACAGCGCGTCGATTTGCTCGTCGTTGAGCGCCGCTATTCCGGCGTCACGATCCGGCATCGGCACGAACAGCGCGCCCGGCTGATCCTGATGTGCGCCAAACAGCGCCGGACCGTCCGTAAGGTCTACGTAGCCCAACCTTGGTGTCTGAGCGCTGGACTCGGCGCTGGATGCGGTCTCGGCTTCGGCGTCCTCCCGCGTCACCAGCGTGAAAACTGCAAATCCCGCCACCGCCATCGCCACCAGCACCGGCATGGCCGCCGTCAGGATGATGTATGAGGGACGGGTGACGGCCGTGCGGAACTCGTGCCGGGTCACAATGCGAACGCTACCCACCGGTGTGCGTCCCTTCATCCGGCGTCCCGTTCCCGTCGGAGCTACCCACGATCCGCAGGAAGATCTCTTCCAGCGTCGGCGCCTCGCGTTCGAACCGCTCAATCTGAATGCCCGCGTCCAGGAGCGCTCGCAATACGCCCTCGGCCGACCCCTCCTCGGTCAGGCTGATGCGCCAGCCATCGCCGCGCATCTCCGCCGCCGCCACGCCCGGCAGGCACAGGGCGTACGGCATGTCCGATGCGCATTCCAGGAGCAACCGGTCGCTTGCGTGCTGGCGTCGAATCTCCCGCACGCCGCCGTTGAGCACGATCTCGCCGTGGTTGATCATCACCACCCGGTCGCAGAGTTCCTCCACGTCCGTCATCTGGTGCGTCGAGAACAGCACGGCCACCCCGTCGTCGCGCAGTTCGGCCACCGTGTTCTTCATCAGCCGCACGTTGACCGGGTCCAGGCCCGAGAACGGTTCGTCCAGCACCAGGAAGTCCGGCTTGTGCTGAATAGTCGCCGCAAACTGCAGCAACTGCCGAAGCCCGCGGCTCAGTTCGCCAACTTTCTTGGTGCGGTGTTCCGTCAGGCCCAATCGCTCCAGCGCCGCGTCCGCCAGCCCCGGCGCTTCCTGGGACGGTATTCCCTTCAACTCCGCCATGTACTTCAGGATCGGCGGAATCCGCAGCCCTGGATACAGCCCGCGCTCTTCCGGCAGATAGCCAATCCGCCTTCGCGCCGCGTCGTCGATCGGCGCGCCAAACACCTCCACGGTGCCCCGGTCCGGCGCGAAGATGTCCAGCATCATCCGGATCGTGGTGCTCTTGCCCGCGCCGTTGGGCCCCACAAAGCCCACGACCTCGCCCGGCGCGATCTCCAGCGCGACGTCCCGCACCACGTCCAGCGCCCCAAACCGCTTCCACAGGCCACTGGCCCTAACCGGTGCGCCGCTGGTCGCCAAGGTCGCCATGACGGCGAGTCTAAGCGGACGCTGGCCCGCCCGTCCGTGAAAAATGCGCCACAAGCGCAGCGCTCCGCCGCCGTCTACGATGGGCGCGCAACAGGTTCACGCGGAAGGGCAGGCCGATGCCGGTAGGAAGTGGATCGCATCGCTACGAGCGCGTGCAAGGCTGGCCGCAACTGCCGGCCGACCTTTTTCTGGGGTGGATCGGCAGCGTGGCCGTGGACAGCCGGGGCCGCGTCTACTGCTTCTGCCGCGGCACCCACCCCATGATCGTATTCGACGCCGATGGCCAGGTCGTGGATACCTGGGGCGACGACCTTCTCAACCACGCCCACGGCGTCTACCTGGACGATAACGAGCACCTCTGGCTGACCGACCGCTACGCCCACGTCGTCTGGGTCACCACCACCGAGGGTCGCGTCGTGCGCCGCATCGGCTACCCCAACTTCACCAGCGCCGACGGCGGCCATTTCAACCACCCCACCAACACCCACCTCGGCGCCGACGGCTCCATCTACGTCTCGGATGGCTACGGCGACACCCGCTGCCACCGCTTCGCGGCCGACGGCCGGCTGCTCACCAGCTGGGGCGAGCCGGGCACCGGGCCCGGCCAGTTTGATCTGCCCCACGGTATCTGGGCGCTCAGCGACGACCGCATCCTGGTGGCCGACCGCGAGAATCACCGCATCCAGGTCTTCGATCCTGAAGGCGTTTACATGGACGAGTGGACCGGATTCCGCCAGCCGTCCGACTTCTTCGTGGACGAGGACGCCGGCGTCATTTACCTGGCCGAAGTCGGCGGCCGCGTCTCCATCCTCGACCTCACCGGCCGGACCATGACCTCCTGGGAAGACCCCGGCGACGGCGGCGCCGCCTTCAGCGCCCCCCACGGCATCTGGGTCGACCCCGAAGGCGCCATCTACATGGGCGAAGTCCAACGCGACGACGCCCTCTACAAGTTTCAGCCCATCGGCTGACAGATCGTGGGCTGAGGCGCTGCTAGCAAGAGGCCTCTGCATAACGCGAGGAGAAGGTGTGCGGTGTCAATCGCCTCGAAGGGACGCGCTTCTTCACCCTCTCCCAGGGGAGAGGAGACTTCTGGCGCCTGCGCCAGAAGAAGGTGAGGGGTCCTCTGGCAGCTAACCACGGAGACGCCAAGGTCTCTAGCTAGCTGAACCTTAGGTTGCCAACTCCGCCAGCACCGCGTCCGTCATCCCATCCAGGTCGAACCTGGGCGCCCAGCCCCAGTCGGTGCGGGCGCTCGTGTCGTCCATGCTGGAGGCCCAGCTGTCCACCACGCCGGCGGGCACGGGATCCGGGTCGAACGTTAGCTTCACGCCCGGCATTCGCTGCTGAACCGCGTCGGCCATGTCCTGGACCGTTGGGTTGGACCCCATCACCTGGTACACCCGGCGACTCAGGCTGCTGGCCGGTGCGTCGTGCAGTTGCAGCATCGCCCCCACCACGTCATCCACCCACACCAGCGGGATGCGGCTGTGCGGGTAGACCTTGAAGGCATAGCCGCCCTCGCGCACAGCCTCGATGTAGAGCTCGCACACGAACGCGCTGGCCGCACCCGCCGCCGGCGCCGTGGGCGCCACCATGGCCGATAGCCGAACGCATCGAAAGTCCACGCCGAAACGCTGGTAGTAGTAGACACCCAGCCTCTCCCCCAGCACCTTCGTCACGCCGTACAGGCCGGCCGGCCACTGGGGACTGTCGTCGGTGACGGTGTCGCCAACGCCGAGTCCAAACGTGGCCACGGAACTGGGAAACAGCACCCGTCCCACGCCATGAATCCGCGCCGCCTCCAGCACGTTGCGGATGCCGTCCAGGTTCACTCGCCAGGCCAGATCCGAATCGGTCTCCGAACTTCCCGAGAGAAGCGAGGCCAGGTGGAAGATCGCGTCCGGCCGCGTCTCCGCCACGATCCCGTCGATAAATCCGGCGGCCTGCGTTTCCCCCACCCGTACGTCCGCGCGCTCGAACGCGGCTGACGGCGCCACCGGGTCCGCACGCACGTCCACCACCGTCACCCGGTCGCCCCGCTCGATCAGCGCGGCGGCCAGCCGCGATCCGATGCTGCCGGCGCCGCCGGTAATCAGCGCGTGCATGGGTCTCGTCTCATCGGTGCGCGAGGTCCCGTGGATGGATTCCGCCATTCTGCCCCGCGGGCAAAGCCCGCGCCGCGTCTCCTGGTGGCTTGCACACCCGCCGTGCGTTATGAGAACCGCGCTGTGAGCGGCTTAGTCCAGACCGAGGCGCTCGGCGCTCAGCCGCTCCAAAGCTGCGGGTGTCGCATCATGCGCCGCCAGCCACTCCAGCATCATCGCGTGGATCCGCTGCGCTTCGTCCCGCGCCTCGGCAATCAGGTTCACCGTCTCTCCTGGATCGTTGGCAATGCGGTACAGCCCGGGTCCGCCGTCCCCGACGCCTTCGTCCACCAATAGCTTCCATTCGCCGTCGGTCACCGCCGGCGCGCGCGTGTGCACCCAGCCGCCGTCGATGTTGGTCGTCGTTGCAGTGATCGCCAGCGGACGTGGCCCTTTCTCGTCGCCCTCCAGCAGCGGGACCAGGCTGCTCCCTTCCAGGTCCACGTCGCCAGGCGCCGGGATGTCGCACAACTCCAGCACCGTCGGCATCAGGTCCGGCGCCTGCACCAGGCCCGGCAGCCGCAATCCGGGCGCGACCGTCGCGCGGTTAAGCGACGCCGGCACGTGCATCGACCAGCAGATCCGGTTAATCTCGCGGTGGAACGGGAACACGCTCCGCGCGTCGGCCTGGATCCCCGACTTGCCCGTACGCCCCCGCTCACCCAGGTACATCCCGTGGTCCGACATGAACGCCACGATCGAGTTCTCCAGCAGCCCGGCGTCTTCGATCGTCCGCAGCATCCGCCCCACCGCCTTGCTCAGCAGCGTGCACATCGCCTTGTAGCGGGCCTGCATGTTCTGCAGTTCCGCCGGCGTGTAGACGCTCGCCTCGCGGTAGTTCGGCTGCGCGATCGGCGGCCCGTCGTATGTCGGGTCGTAGAGGTCCAGCAGGTACTGCGGCGGAAACCAGGGCTCATGCACGTCAAAGCAGTCCACCCACAACATGAACGGCTGCGGGCTCGCGTAGCAGTCTTCCAGGAACCGGCACACGTCGTCTGCCATCCGCATCGGCTGCGACTGGTCCTCGTAGCGCCGCCAGTAGTTGGTATGCGCGTGGATGTCGGGCAGTACCGGCGCGTAAGTGTGATTCCCAAACTCCACCCGCGTCTTGCGCGGGTCGTCTACCACGTGCTCGATCGGATCGTTCAACCGCAGGAATTTGCCGTCCCCCTCATGCCCGCGGTTGAAATGATGACGATCGAACCGGTGGAAGAAGTGCGCGTTCATCAGGTGCGTCGTGTCGGCGATCAGTTGCGTGCGGTACCCATTCGCCGCCAGCACCTCCGGCAGCGTCACCGCCTTCGGATCCAGGTTCTGCCAGCCGTGCCGCGGATGACCAAAGCGGCCCGTAAACCAGTCCGTCCGCATAGGAATCGTCGGAAAACTGGACACCGTCGCCTGCTCAAACGTCACGCTCCGCCCCAGCCAGGCGTCCAGCTCGGGTGTGATCACGTCCGGATGCCCATTCGCCGCGATGTGGTCCGGCCGGTACGTGTCGCTCACGATCACAATCACATTCGGTCGTTCAGTGGACGGCATCAGGTCGGCTCGTGGTGTCGAAACGTCGGCGCCTGGATTGTGACGCACGACAGCAGAGGAATCTATTCCTTGGACCACGATGGTCTACGGACCTTCAGCCTCAAGGCGTCTGGTCAGCGCGCGACGCCCCTAGGTCAGCTCGGTCCCCTCGGCTAGTTCGGCCAGATAGCGGTCGTAGGCAAACACTCGATTGCGGCGCTTGCCGGTCAGTTCGCGGGCAATGGCCAGCTGGGCCAGCAGGTTCATCGCCGACGAGACGGCCGGGAGCGAGAGGCGCGTGGCATGCACGGTGCTTCGCATGGTGCGCACCGGTCGCTCTTTGAGCGCTGCATGTACTCGCAGGGCGGAACCAGCGCGCCGGCCTGCGGCTTCGATCTTGGCGCGGTCCTTCTGGAACATCGCTTCCAGACGCTGCGCGGAGTCCACGGCGGCTGTCGCGACTTTCCATACGCCTTCGAGAAAGAACTCAAGCCAAGCCTCCCAGTCCCCCTCGCGCCGAACAAGGTCCAGCAGGTCGTAGTAGGTCGAACGATGCTGCTTGAAATACAGGCTGAGATACAGCAGGGGCTCGCGCAGGGCGCCGCCATGGTGGAGAAGAAACGTAATCAGGAGCCGCCCAACGCGGCCGTTGCCGTCAAGGAAGGGGTGAATGGTCTCGAACTGGACGTGCGCCAGCCCGGCCCGCACTAGCAGCGGCAGGCCATCGTCATCCGCGTGCAGGAATCGCTCGAGTCCCGACATGCAATCGGGAACGGCGGTGTGCGGCGGCGGCACGAAGGCGGCGTTGCTCGGACGCGTTCCGCCAATCCAATTCTGCGAGCGCCGGAACTCGCCGGGATCCTTGTCGCTGCCGCGCCCGCGCGCGAGCAGTACGCCGTGAATCTCCCGGATTAACCGGTTTGAGAGCGGGAAGTCTTCACGCAGCCGCGCGATGCCGTGATCGAGGGCCGCGACGTAGTTGGAAACCTCCAACAGGTCCAAGTCGTCCTGCGGCACGCCCGGCGCCTGCTCCAATTCGTAGAGCAGCAGATCCGAAAGCGAAGACTGTGTGCCCTCGATCTGCGACGAGAGCACGGCCTCCTTGCGGACGTAGCTGTAGATGAAGAGTTCAGGGGCCGGCAGCAGCGTTGAAATGCTGTCCAGCCGCCCCAGGGCGAGCAGCGCGCGCTCCAGGGCCTGTTGCAGCGTCCCATCGAGCGCGAGCGGTGGGTCGGGCGGCAGCGGCCTGGGCACGAACGCCTTGTACTGCTCGCCGGCCCCGGCCATGCTCTGATATCGGCCGGTGACGCCGCGTTTCATGTCGGGGAACTGGTCCGTTGTTACACAACTCTGAATAACGGAATTCGTTATTCAGACTTAGGTCACGAAGTCTAAATAGCGCGGATGAGTAGAGTCCAGAGCTATTGCGCATGGCTGCCGGCCCGTTGCTATTCAAAGCTGAATTAGAATGTGAGTTATTCAGACTATGGCCCGAAACTCTGAATAACGGGACCGCTGAACGCCAAGCCGCTCCCGTAGGCAACGACGGATCCAGACGGTAACGCCACATGGCCTTTCCCCCATCTCTTCCCCGCACGGTCGCGAATGGGGCTCAGAGCGCCCACAATACGCTCGTCGCCTGCCACATCAGAAACCCATTCAATGACCGCCTTCAACGGCCTCGACCTCCACCTCGGCAACCTCTCCCGCCTCTCGTCGGCCCAATCCCGCTCCATCACCGCCGAAAACCCTCGCGGCGAACGCGGCGGCGGCGCCAGGGCCGAGGCCGATCCGAACGGCCCTTCCCGCCACCTGGGCCGCGGCTGGAAGTGCCGCCCCGCCGTCTCGGTGGAGCCTGGCGAGACCCTTGAAATGGCCGACATCCAGGGACCCGGCGCCATCCAGAGCATCTGGATCACCGGCTCCGTCTCCCGCAATTTGGTCTTGCGCATGTACTGGGACGACCAGGAACAGCCCGCCGTCGAGGTCCCGCTACCGGACTTCTTCGCCGTACCCTGGGCAACCAGGGAAGGTGATCTGAAAGACCACTTCGCCCAGGTCACCGCCCTGCCCATCGCCGTAAACCCCGGCTGCGGCCTCAACTGCTTCTGGCAGATGCCCTTCCGGCGACACTGCCGCATCACCCTCGAAAACCAGCACCCGGCTCAGGCGCAGCGCTGTTTCTACCAGGTCAACTACACCCTCACCGACATCCCGGAGGACGCCGCCTACTTCCACGCCCAGTTCCGGCGCACCAATCCGGTGCCGTACGGCGAGGAATACACCATCGTTGATGGGATCCAGGGCCGCGGCCACTACGTTGGCACCTCCCTCGGCTGGGGCGTGCTGGACGACCGCTGGTGGGGCGAAGGCGAAATCAAGTTCTTCATGGACGGCGACCAGGAGTTCCCGACAATCTGCGGCACCGGCACCGAGGACTACGTCGGCGGCTCCTACGACTGGAGAGTGAACGGCGAATACCGCACCTACACCACCCCGTTCCTGGGCATGCACCAGGTCATCAAGCCGGATGGCCACATGCTGAGCAAGCACCGGCACGCCATGTACCGCTTCCACGTGCTGGACCCGATCCGGTTTCAGAGCGACCTCCGCGTCACCATCCAGGACCTCGGCTTCCACCCCGACCGCGACTTCGACGGCAAGGGCAAGCTGTTCATGGCTCGCCAGGACGACATCTGCTCCGTCGCCTACTGGTACCAGGCCCTGCCCACCGCGCCCTTCCCCGAGTTGCCCGACCGAATGTTCCTGACATTGCCGTGATGTCAGAGCGCCGCTGACTCAGCGGCGGTGGAACCGAGTCAACCGCCGCACACACTCGGAGAGTGCGCGAATTCTGTCCGGGAAGCCTGGTTTTCGTGGCACACTCGATGCGTGCTGAGTCGTGGCTATGGGAGCCGACGCTCTGACCGAAATCGATCAAGACTCAGGCGCCGCTACGCCCGATCACGGCCCTGGCTGTCAGTGCGCCGGCCGCTGTGACGCCGTCCTCTTTGATGTACCCGGGTTGCGCATTGCGTCGCGGCGTGGCTTCCTGCGCGCGGCCCTGGCCGGCGCCGCGGTAGCGGGTGCCACTCCCCTCATCGTCCGCGCGGTGACGGAAGAGGAAATCGAGGCAGCGGAGCGCGAACAGGCGGAACTCGAACTTCAGGCTCAGGAACAACAGGTGCTGCTGGCCGCCGCGGAGGCACGTGAGGGCGCACTCCAACAGCAACTCGCTGTGATTGACAGCCAGCGCTTCGAGGCCATTGACCGCCTGCGCGACGTCAATCGCCAACTCGAAACCGTAGAGCTCGAAGTCTTCGACATCAACGCCTCCATCGCCAACCTCAACCGGGCCCTCGCTCGTGAGACGGACAACCTGGGCGACCGCGTCCGCTCCCTCTACAAGGCGGGGCGCACGTCTACGCTTGAAACCGTGCTCTCCTCCTCGTCGTTCTCCGAGGCGCTCGACCGCGCCACCTCGCTCGAGCGTGCCCTGGCCCAGGACCTCGAGGAGATCGAATCCCTGCGCCTCAGCCGCCAGACTGTCCAGTTGCGCACCGCCGATCTGGCCGCCCGGCTCCAGCAGATGGACGAATTGCGCCAGGAAGCGGCCACGATTGAGTCGGAACTCCAACGCCGATCCCAGGAACAGCAGGACCTCATCTTCGGCGTCCAGCAAGAACAATCCTCCCTGGACGCCAACATCGACGCCTTCCAGGCCGAAGCCGCCGTCGTCGGGAATCGCATCCTCGTGCTGCGCGACATCCACCAGCGCCAAATCGCCCAACAGGAGCGCATCCGGGCATTGCAGCAAGCCCAGGAACAGGCGCGGGAGCTTGCCCGCCAGGTCGCGGCGACTCAGGGAACGTCGGTGGCCGGTGTCTATACCTGGCCCCTGTGGGGCCTCATCACCACCGAATTCGGCGGCTGTACCTGGGGCCAGTGCCCCCACATCGGCATCGATGTGGCCGGCGACATGCTGGCGCCCATCGTGGCCGCCAACGACGGCATCGTGCTGGCTGCCGACTATGTGGTGCCGGATAACCGGCAGGCCTCTTACGGAATGATCGTGGTCATTGCCCACAATCAGAACGAGGAAACCCTCTACGCCCACCTCGACGACTGGACATCTCCGCCCCCCGTCTCGCCCGGACAGTTCGTCAGCCGCGGCCAGGTCATTGGCTATGTCGGCCTCACCGGCTGGACCACCGGTCCGCACCTGCACTTCGAGTACCGGGTCAACGGCGTCGCAAATAATCCCCGCGACGTGCTGGTCTGAGGCGCCGCGTCCACGGGCACGGCAGATGCGCGGATCGGCTGCCTGAAAGCGGGCGCGCGACGACTCGTATCATGGCCACTCACCCGCGTTCGATAGGAAACAGCTAGCGGCCGCCGTATGGCCGCCGCCCAGGAAACGCCACGGATGAACACTGCCACGGAAACCACCGTTAACGTCGAACTCAAGTACGACGCCGCTGGTTTGATCCCGGCCATCTGCCAGGATGACGCCACCGGCGACATCCTCATGCTCGGCTATATGAACCGCGACGCTTTCGCGAGGACCCTGGACTCCGGCACGGTCTGGTTCTTCAGCCGGAGCCGCCAGGAACTCTGGAACAAGGGTTCCACCTCGGGAAACTACCTGCGAGTCGTCGACCTCGTTGCCGACTGCGACCGGGACGCTTTGCTCGTGAAGGTCGACCCTGCGGGCCCCACCTGCCACCTCGGCGTTCGCTCATGCTTTCACAACCCGCTCGACCGCTAGTGCGTAGCAGGAACGTCCGCGCACTGACGGCCTGAGTGCCGTGTCCGAAGCCATACGCGCTCACCTGCGGGCCCTCGGCGGCCAGGTTGCCGCCCTTTCGCCCGCGGCCGTTGAGCCCCTGGCTTCCGCGGTAGAAGCCGCCTGGGCCGCGGATCGGACGGTGTTCATTGCCGGGAACGGCGGCAGCGCGGCCACGGCCTCGCACTTTGCGACCGACCTATCCAAGACCACCCTCGCAGATGCTCCCGGATCACGGGGAATCCGCGCGGTAGCGCTCACGGACAATGCCGGTCTGCTGACCGCCTGGGCCAATGACTTTGCCTACGAGCACGTCTTCGCCGAGCAACTCCGTAACCTCGCCCGGCACGATGACCTCTTTGTTGCGATAAGCACCAGCGGCGAGTCGAACAACCTCATCAAGGCAGCCGTCACCGCTGGCGACTGTGGCGTGCATACCGTAGCCATGGCGCCTCCGCGGAGCTCACTGGCTCGCGACGCCGACATCCTGATCCCCATCGAAGGCGAGACCGTCCAGATCGCGGAGGACTTGCACCACATCGTCTGCCATGCGGTCACGTTGCACATGACGGTCGTCCTCGCCGCGGAAACGACCCGGTGACGTCCGCTGCCGGTTCCGATTCGAGCGGGCTCGAAAGCTCCCGGTAGCGAACCGTGATTGTTACGCAGACACCCCTCCGCCTCAGCTTTTTTGGCGGCGGCACCGATTTCCCTGATTACTATCGAGTCGATGGAGGCGCCGTACTCACCACCGCAATTGACAAGTACGTCTACGTCATTGCCAAAGAGCGATTCGACGACGATATCTACATCAACTACTCAATCAAGGAAATCGTCCGGTCGGTCGACGAGATTCAGCACGACCTCGTCCGCGAGGCCATGCGCATAACCGGCGTGGACCGCGGCGTGGAGATCACCACGCTCGCCGACGTGCCCAGCACCGGAACGGGTCTCGGATCCTCCTCTGCCGTCACCGTCGGTCTGCTGCATACCCTCCACACCTATTGTGGACGGTTGGTGGACGCTCGGACGCTGGCTGAGCAGGCGTGCCAGATTGAGTTGGATGTCCTGGACCGTCCGATTGGCAAGCAGGACCAGTACATTTCGGCGTTTGGCGGCCTACGGACCATTGACTTTTTTCCCGACGAAGCCATCGGCGTGAAGCGGATTCGCGCGACCCCCGCCACACTTCGACGTCTCCAGGGCCGGATTCTGGTGTTTTTTACCGGCCGAACGCGATCGTCGGCCACCATCCTTGATAGCCAGCAGCAGCGCATTGAGCAGTCGCGAACCGACCTCGACCGCCTGAAGGCCTGCGCCCATGAGGCGCGAGATTTGCTCGTATCCGGCCGGCTGGACGAATTTGGTGAGTTGCTGGACACCGCCTGGCGTCACAAAAAGGCGCTGGCCGAGGGAGTGTCCGATTTCGCTATCGACGAGCTATACGCGCGCGGCCGCGCCGCCGGAGCCCTGGGTGGGAAGATCGCCGGCGCGGGCGGTGGGGGATTCCTCGTCTTCTATGTCCCGCCATCGCGGCAGGACGACGTCCGCCGGGCGCTCCACTCGCTGCGTGAACTTCCGATTGCCTTCGATCCTGGCGGCGCCCGCGTCGTGTTCAACATCCACCGCTAGGCGCACTGGCCCTGTCGTGAGCGGCTGACGCATGCACGTCCTCGTGACCGGAGGCGCCGGCTTCATCGGGTCTCACGTCGTAGACGCGCTGCTCAGCCGCGGCCATACCGTCGCCGTCCTGGACAGTCTGGTTGCTCGCGTCCACCCGGAACGAACCTGGCCGGACATCCCGCCGGACGTACGGCGTGTGCGAGGCGATGTGACCGAACGCGACGACTGGCTGGTGGCCCTGGAAGGCGCCGACGCCGTCGTTCACCTCGCTGCCTACCAGGATTACCAGGCCGATTTCAGCCGATTCGCGCTCGTCAATGACGCGGCGACGGCCCTCCTCTACGAGCTGCTCGTCGAGTTCAGCCTGCCCGTCCGCCGGGTCGTCGTCGCCAGCTCCCAGGCCGTCTACGGTGAGGGCGCCTACGAATGCGCGAACCACGGGCGGCAATACCCGCCGCCTCGGTCCCTGGCACAGCTGACCCGTGGCGCCTGGGACCCGGCATGTTCAGCCTGTGAAGCGCCGCTCGAGCCGACCGCCTCGTCTGAAGATCGTCCGGCGCCCACCAATGCCTACGGCATCTCCAAGCTGGCCACCGAGTCCTACGCGCTCACCTTGGGCGCCCGTCATGGCATCCCCACCTCGGCCCTCCGCTTCAGCATCATCCAGGGACCCCGCCAGAGCCCGGCCAACGCCTATTCCGGCGTGTTGCGCGCCTTTGTTGGGCACATCCGGCACGGTCGGCGGCCCGTGGTGTTTGAGGACGGCCTGCAACAGCGCGATTACACCCATATCCGCGATGCAGTGACCGCCGTCGAGCTTGTATTGGAGCATCCCGATGCCGTTGGCCAGGCCTTCAACGTCGGCGGCGGCCGGGTCACAACCGTGCTCGAATACGCCAATGCCGTGCTCTCGGCCATGGGCGCCGACATTCAACCCGATGTGAGCGGACGTTATCGACTTGGCGACACCCGGCACGTCTGGTCCGACACCGCGCGAATCCGCGACCTGGGCTGGCGACCGACCGGAACGCTCCACGACATCATCCGCGACTACCTGGCCTGGACCGCCGACGCACCCGAAGGCGAAGACTGGACTGCCCGAGCCCTCGCGGGCATGGAAGCCAGCGGCGTGGTGCGCCAGGTCGCGCAGGCCGACTGATCGAACGTTCCGGCCAGGATCTCTTCAACAGCCGCAGCTTCTGAGCGAAGCTACCCCCCGTTACGAACGAACGGCCGCCGAATCCTCGTCGATCGGCACCGGCAACTCCTGCCCCGCATCCGACGGATACCGTAGAAACAGCTCGCCCCACGGCCCTTGCAGCGCCTGCCGAACCCGTCCGCGCCCAATTGCGTTGTACCAGTAGACGTCGTGATACAGCCGCGACGCCGCATACGACCAGGGCGCGATCACCGTCCGCAGCAACATCTTCTCCAGCCGCTTCAGCGGCCCCCAGTAGATCGCCTTCTGGCCGCGGCTCGCGAACGTGTCTTGCCGCGCCGCCACCTGCCACCGCACCTCGTCGATGTCCGCGCCCACAACCTCGATGTCACGGGCATCCGCCGTCCCCAGCTCGTCCTCATGCGCCATCCGCAGGAACGGAATCTCGAATGGATCCAGCCCCATCAACCGCGCAATCGTCGCGTCCACGGCCACTTGGTCTGCCCCGGCTACCAGGAGCCCGCGTTCCTGCACTCGCATACAGCGCGGTCCCGCGCCGTCGCCCGTAAACGTGCCGTCCACCACGGCAAACACACCCGGATGAATCTCCTGCTGGATCATCAACAGGTCCACCAGCGTTTCGTGAATCGTCGCGTGGCAGTAGTGCCGTTTCTCGAACAGCAACCCGCCAAACGCGTTCTTCATTGCGCCCGTGATCGTGGTGAACACGTGCGTCTTCACGGTCGGTAGGTGAATGATGTTGGCGCCGATCAGTCGCCGCGGAATCCGCACGCCTTCCGGATAAACCTCGTGCAGCGTCCGCAACCGCCCGCGCGGTTCATACCGAACCCACGCGTCGTCCTCGTACAGGTGCACGTTGCGCAGACCGTGCGCTGTCACCACCGGCAAATGCTTGTTCCGGCGCTCGCCCACGTGCGCGCTCACGGTCACCGTTCGATTGTGCGCGGCGAACAGCGACTCGGCCGCGTACCCATCGGCTCGCAGCTTCCGGATCACGCCGTCCAACTGCCACGGCGTGGTGGAGCAGGCCGGGTACCAGTGATGCCACGAGACGTTGATCTTCAGCGCAGTCTCCGCACCGTGATCCAACGCGGACTGGGAGCCGGCTGCATCCATCGCCTGGGCCACGTCGTCCAGCACGCCTTCCGGCGTGGTCCGAATCAGCGCGACGCGAGCCATTCAGGCCTGTCCGGGTTGCAGCGGAGACGTTCGATCTTACGTTCCGGCGACTAGTACCGAACCGGCGCGCGCCGGTCCCTGACGCTCAGGCATGATGCCCCCGTCCACCGCGCCAAGCTCCGGAGTCTGTCATGCCGTCCTACCGCGCCGCCGCCATCGCCGATTCCACGCTCGAACGAGCCTACGGCCATGCCATCCACAAGGCCTTTTACGAGATTCCCAACGTCGAAGTCACGGCCCTGGCCGACCCCCTGGCCGAGCCCCGCGCCGAGCGCGCGGCCGAAATCGGCAACCCGAAGCAGTACGACGACTACCGCGACATGCTCGCGGCCGAATCCCCCGACCTCGTCGCCATCTGCCCCCACCACTTCAAGCACCATGGCCGCTGGCTGCTCGATGTCATCGAGTCCGGCGCCAGGGGCATCTACATCGAGAAACCCATCACGGCCAGCCTCGACGAAGCCGATGCCGTGCTCGAGGCGGCCGACGCCGCCGGTACCAAGATCGCCGTCGCCCACCAGAACCGCTATCGGCCGGGCACCCACCGCGTGGCTGAACTCGTTCAGTCGGGCGCCATCGGCACCCTTCGCTACATGCACGCCGTCGGCAAGTGCGACCAGCGCGGCGGGACCCATGACCTCCGCGTCCTCGGCACCCACGTCCTCGATGCGCTTCGTTACATCGCCGGCGACGTGGCCTGGGCTACGGGCCACATGCAGATCGACGGGCGTGACGTGACGGTCGACGACGTGTTTGACGGTCCCGAAGGCCTGGGCCAGATGGCCGGCGACGCCCTGACTGGCTACTTCGCGTTCGAATCCGGCGCGATCGCCCGGTTCGACTCCTATACCCGCCCCGCTGGCGGCCCGTCCCCCTGGTTCGGTTACGAGCTGTGGGGCACGGAAGGCGGAATCTCCGTTCGAGACGCGGGCCGCACGATCCTCCACTATCCCGCGCCCGCAAACCTGCCGGGCGACTCCACCCTCGCCTGGGAACCGGTCGACGTAGCCGACCTCGCCTACCCGGACGGCAGGCCCGCCAGCGATGCCCAGTTGCTGGACGCCCTCAATCGACATGCGGCAGTTGACATAATCCAATGCATTGAGAGCGACGCCGAACCGGTCTCCAGCGCCCGCCAGGCCACGGCAGCCTTGGAAATGGTCATGGCCATCCTCGAAGGCCACCGCACCGGAGCCCGAGTACCGTTCCCCATGCAGACCCGCGCCAATCCCCTGGCGGAGTGGCAGCGACAAGCGGGATCCAATCGCTGAGACGCGATCCACGCATGAGCCGCGACAACCCGGCGGCCCGTGTGTTTCGCAGCGCGGCGCTCGAAGGTCCGCGAGGCTGCGTACCATGACCGGCATGCGCTGGTTGGACGCCCTGGCCCCTCAGTTGGAATACCGCGGCCTCGTCGGCGAACGCCGCGCCTTGCTCCATCGTGTGCCGGTCAGTTGGCGCGAACGCCTGCCGGCGGACACCTGGATGCGTCTCTGCGCCGCGTCGGGCGTGCGCGTCGCCTTTCGCACCGACAGCCCCACCATCGCCGTTCGCGCCGAGTGGTTGTCCCGGCAAACCAACCGCGCCAACGCCGAAATCGACCTCTACCAGAACGGCGAGTTCTACGGCCAACTGCGTAGCCAGGACCTCGGCGCCGCCGAGGGTGTGATCTACGACGGGCCCGCCCGCGACCGCTGCGTCGAGCTCTATATGCCCCCCTACGGCGAAGTCAGGTTTGCCGGCGTCGGCGTGGCCGAAGACGCCCGCCTGCTGCCGCCGCCGCCGCTTGACGGTCCGCGGCTGCTGTTCTACGGAGATTCCATCACCCACGGCAGCACCACCGTGCGGCCGGGCACGACCTATCCGGCCCGCATCGCTCGCAGCCTTGGCGTCGACTTCGTCAACCTGGGCGTCGGCGGCTCGGCCCGCGGCGAACCGGCCATGGCCGAGATCGCCGCCTCGCTGCGCGCCGACGTCATCGTGCTGGCCTACGGCGTCAACACCTTCGGCTCCAGTTACGAAGAGCCGCGCGCCTTCGAACGCACCTACGACACCTTCCTGGCCATCCTCCGCTGGCATCAGCCGGAGGTGCCCATCCTCATGGTCACGCCCCTCTTCCACACCTCCGAGTTCGAGCAGACCACCCGCGGCGGCGCCAAGCTCGAGGAGTACCGCCGCGTCATTCGCGAAGTCGTCTACCGCCGCCAGAGCTTCGGCGACGCCAACCTCATCCTGCTGGAAGGCCACGGCCTCATCGGCCCCGGCCAGGGCGACCTGCTGGCCGACCACGTCCACCCCAACGACGCCGGCTTTGCCGCAATGGCCGACGGCCTCGGCGCCCAGATCCAGCGTGTCCTCAGCCTAACCATCGGCCAGGAGTGACGGGGTTACCTGTGTTGGAATTAACTCTGGGCCAGCCCTGCCACGGGTGGCCGTTCGACCCACTCGCCCCGCCGCCCTACGCTTAGCCCGCCGATCCCCCCGGAAACGCTGCCCATGCTGCGGCTCAGCATCCTCACCCTGTCGTACCGCCAGGCCTTCGACGATGGCCGGATGGACCTGATGAGCTTCCTGGACACCTGTCGCGAACTGAGCGTGGAGGGCGTCGATCTCCACGACTCCGCGTTCCCCGCCGTGGACCGGGCCTCGCTCTTGGCCGTCAAGCGCGACTGCCTGGACCGCGGGTTGGACATTCCCTGTATCGCCATCTCCAACAACTTCGCTCGCCCCGCTGACGACCTGGCCGCCGACGTCCAGCGCACCAAGACCTGGATCGAACGCGCCGCCCTGCTTGGCGCGCCCCAGGTCCGCGTCTTCAGTGGGAAGCCGTTTTCCGAGGACGACCGCGCCGCCTCGTGGGACCGGTGTGCCGACGCCCTGCGCGAGTGCGCCGAATTCGGCGCCGAGATCGGCGTGGTCGTCTCGCTCCAAAATCACAACCACAACCAGATCGCCCCCGATGGCGAAGACGTCCTGCGCCTGATCCGCCAGGTCGACCATCCCAACCTCGGGCATGTGCTCGACACCGGCCAGTACGCCGGGTCCCCCGGCGCCTCCGGCTTCGCAGACGACGAGCAGCGTGAGCGCCACGACTACCTGAACAGCATTGCCCTCACCGCGCCGCTGGCCACCGCGGTCCGCGCCAAGCTCTACCGCATCGCCACCGGCCGGGAAGAGTCGCTGGACTACGACACCATCTTCCAAACCATCCGCGGCGTTCGCTACAACGGCTGGATCAGCCTGGTCTACGAAGGCCGCGACGATCCCATCGAGGTCATCCCGCTCGGGGTTCGCTATCTCCGCGAGTATCTCCCGGCAGCGTCCACGTAGGGCCGTAAGCTCGCGCCTCGCGGGAGTGTCCGCGGCGCCCAATGCAACTCAATACGTAGTTGCGGTTGGCTCCCCGGGAAAACCCCTGGGCGATGCGTTGCGGTGACCCGGCATCGGCCAGCCCTGACCGCCCATCGTTCGGTACTCGCCGGCCTTGCCGCAAAGCCAGAAGAACATCTCGGCCGCATCCACGGTGTCCCTGAACTGCTGCCGCATCCCTCGCCGCGTGAACGTGTAGTCGGCCAGGGCGAAGTCGAAGTCCGGCTCAATCACCCAGTCGCGGATCGGCGGCGCCGTGCGCCAGTAGTTGTACTTGAGGAGGTTGCGAGTCCCCCGCGCCGTCGACACGGAACGGCGGTGCCAGATGGAATAGACGGTCAGGAAGATCGAGCCGGCGGATGCGACGGTCTTGACGCCGTGTCGCAGGTTCCCGTAATGCCCCATCAGGCTGGAATGCTGAAACAGGAAGTGCGAACCGGGGAGCACTTCCGTCGGCCCCATGTCGGCGGTGCATGCCTCGGGGTAGTAGAAGACCTGCAGGTAGTGCAGCGCGGGTCCATAGCGTGACCCGCCGTCGCGATGCCAGCCTTGCGCCGGCGCCGGCATGTGCACGCGGTGATTGCTCATCAGAACGGGCGTCTCGAACCCCGCGCCCAGCAGCGAGCGCACCGCGCCGCCGGCTGCGGGATTGAGGATCACGTTCTCGACAAACCAGTCCTCGGCCAGGATGTCGGTCGGCTCGAGGGAGGGGTTGTTGTCGACGAAGTCGACCGTCTGGCGGTTGATCTCCGCCGGCACGACGCCGTCGAGCAGCAGGTAGCCGCGTTTGCAGAAGTCCAGGACCTCGGTGTCCGTCAGGGTGGGCGCGACGTGCGAGGTGTCCATCAGGCGCTCCGGATCTTCTCGAGTACGAACTCGGCCCCGTAGGCGTAGGTTCGGGACTCGTCGAGCAGCAGGGCGAGATTGGGGAACTCGATGATGCGCCAGCCGTCGCGGATCGCATCCAGGACCGTCTGGTACGGCCACTCGTCGGGATCGTCCGCGCCGTCCGAGAGCTCGCCATCGGTGACCATGCGCATGCCAATCACCTGGGTGTCCAACGCCGTGCCGGCCGCTTGCAGGTACAGCAGATCTTGTCGCGCGTTGCACGCGGACCTCAGTTCCTCCCGAATGGCCGCGAGCGTGGACTCCTGCAACGTTCCGGCGCGCAACTCGGCGATTCCCTGATCGAGCTTTGTCGCGATGGCTTCGAGCGACATGGTGGTGCATCCGGCGCCTGCCGCCGGATTATCGGCTACCCGTCGCGGGCGCTAGGGCCGATCCGGGTCACTACCGGCTGTAGGTGGTCGGGCGCGGCGCTCTTGGCTTCGCCGCCACAGCTCCCCTTCCTGACCGCCACCCCGCCCGTCGTAAAACCTCTGTTTCCCCGGCATGTACGCCTGCGCCACCCAGCTGCCGGCGAAGTCATGTGGATACCGGTATCCCACGCTTTGGCCGTGCGCCTCGGCCAGCCCCGGATGCGCCGCGCCCCGCAGGTGTAGCGGGACCTCCACGTTCGCTCCCTGGCGAATTGCCTGTTCCGCCGCCCCCAGCGCTCGGCCCGCCGCGTTGCTCTTGGGCGCCGCGGCCAGGTAGATCGTCGCCTGCGCCAGCGCATAGCGCGCTTCCGGCAGGCCCAGCCGTTCCACCGCGTTGGCTGCCGCCACGGCCAATGGCAGCGCCTGCGGGTCCGCGTTCCCTATGTCTTCTGAGGCCAGTATCACGATCCGCCGGGCAATGAACTCAGGCGCTTCGCCCCCTTCCAGCATCTTCGCCAGCCAGAACAACGACGCGTCCGGGTCCGACCCGCGCACGCTCTTGATGTACGCCGAAATCGTGTCGTAGTGCTCGTCCGCCGCTCGGTCGTAGCGCACCTGCCGCGTAAGCGCCGCCTGTGAGGCTGTTTCCGCGTCCACCGTCGCCAGCCCGCGTTCCCGAGCAAAGGCCGCCGCCGACTCAATCCAGTTCAGCGCCACCCGGGCGTCCCCACCCGACGCCGCCACCGCCTGCGCAACAGCCTCCTCCGCGAATCTCGGGGCGTCCGCCCCCAACCCATCCGCCGAGTCCAGCGCCCGCTCCACGATCGCCCGCAAGTCCTCCGCCTCCAGCGGCTGCAAGCGCAGCACCCGCATCCGCGATAGCAACGGCGCGTTCAACTCGAAGTACGGATTTTCCGTGGTCGCGCCCCACAGCGCGATCACTCCGTCCTCCACCGCCGGCAGCAACACGTCCTGCTGCGCCTTGTTGAACCGGTGAATCTCGTCCAGGAACACCAGCGTCCGCTTGCGGTACATGTCCCGCTCGCTCGCCGCCTGCGCGATCACCCCGCGCACGTCCCGCACCGTCGCCGAAACCGCGCTCAGCTCCACGAACTGCCGCTCCGTCATCGCCGCCGCGATCCGCGCCAGGCTCGTCTTCCCCGTGCCCGGCGATCCCCACAACACCACCGACCACATCTCGTCGCGTTCCAGCGCCATGCGCAGCGGCGCGCCGGGCCCCACCAGGTCGGCGTGTCCGCTGAATTCGTCCAGCGAGCGTGGACGCATCCGCGCCGCCAGCGGCATCGCCGCCTTCCGTGCCTCGGCTCCGGCGTGCGCGAACAGGTCCTCAGTCATCCGGCGGCGCCTGCAGGGCTCGGGCGACGTCGGCCTGCAAGCGGCGCGCCTGTTCCACGCCGTGATTCGGTCCCAGCTCCGGCGCGTAGCGGGCGGCCATGTACATCTCCGTCAGACCGTCCACCGCCGCGGTTGCCCCGCTGCAGCGCGCGGCCAGGCGTACCCGGTACTCGCTCGGCGTCGCCGATGGCCCTCGAGACACGCCTCGCGCCGACGCCTCGTCCACCGTCTCGGCATAGATCACGTGGAGTTGCTGCCGCACCGTGCCCTGGCCTTTGCGCCGAATCGACGCCAGGCCCGCCCGCATCGCGCGGCGTCGGCCCGCCAGCGCACGTACCGAGGCACCCACCGCCTGCGCGACCGTTCGCGTCCAACCGAAGAGTCCCAGGATTGATGCCAGGAGCGCCCGTAGCACCAGCCAGATGTGACTCAGCAGCGACCGGCTGGCTCGCTGCGCCGACACCCGCCGATAGTTCCGTTGCACGGCCCGAAACAGCCAGTACAACGAGAAGCTGCCCATCAGCAGCACAATCATGGCCGCCAGGAACAAGCCGAAGTCAATGCCCTGGCCCTCGGCCTGCAACAACTCCTCGGGCGGCGGAGGTTCGACGAACCCGTCCCCGCCGGGCCGAAACAGCTCAAGCAACCACGCGATCACGCTCAGAATCAGCAGGCCAATGGCAAGCACAATCCGCGCCACCCACAGCATGCCGTCCAGGATCCACAGGCCGATTCCGGCAAACGCTTCCGTATCAGCCGCCGGAATCAGCAGCGCCACCACCAGCGCCACCACCAACAGGAAGATGGCGGAGCGAATCCACGTCCCCGTCAACCCCGGCGCCTGCGCGGCCAGTTCCAGCGACCATTGCGAGGTCCGCCGCACCAGGTTCGCGTAGCTCAGCAGCAGCAGCACGCTCACGTAGTACAGCACCATGATGATCAGGGCTGTCTGCACCACGCCCGCCTGTTGCGTCTCGGTTCCAATGACCACGTTGAACGCCGTCAATCCAACCAGGATCCCTCCCGCCGTCGCGGCCAGTTGCGTCAGTTCGGTAATCGCGGCCGACCGGTCGACATAGCGGCCCCGATCGTTCAGCCACTCGTAGTACTGCGGCGACCGCTTGGATGGGGGAATCTCCGACCGCTGCGGATGCAGCAGCTCGATATTGCGCAGCACCCGCATCCCGGCCATCCAGGTCAGCGCCAGGATCACCACCAGCATCAGCGCCGTCAGGTCCAGCAATCCAGCCACAATCCCCAGCGCCCCATCCCGCTCATCCGGCGCCTGGCCAAAAAACGCCGTGATTCGCACCAGCAGCAGGATCGGGATCACCAGCGCTGCCCAGTGCTTCCAGCTATAGCTCCCCGCCGCGTGCCGCCCGCCGTAGGCCGCCACCACCATCGACACCACGAACACCGTGGTCATGATCACCAGGAATACGTAGGCCCGGTCGGCGCCTACGGTGATCGTCTGCATCCACAGCGTGAGTCCGGCGCCGAACAGCCCAAAGCAGACGGTCGCAATCGCGCCCAGGATTGTCCGGCTAAACGGCCGCTCGGTCGTCTCGCCAGACACGCACGTGCTCCTTGTCCGTAACCGCAAACGCCGTCAGCCCGGCGGCGCGGGCGGCCCCCGCGGCCAGCGTGGCCGCGGAGCCGTCAGTGAATACCGCGATCACTCGATGGCCCAGTTTGCGCTGCGCCACCAGGCTCGCCAACAACTCGTTTGACCGCAGTCCCGTCAGCACAATCAGCGTTGCCCCCCACGGCAGCGAACGCCCCGCCGTGGTCACTGCCTGTGCCGCGTGCTCTCCGGCCAGCAACTCCACCCGGGCCAGCAGGTCCAGGCAGGACATCAGGTGCCCGCGGCCTCGCCCGATGGGGACGTGCGGAACTCGGCCGGACATCCGATTTCGCATTTCCTCGTGCGACCCGCCGCGTACCCCGCCCAGGTAGATCGGGTCCAGCCCATTCACCACGATTCCCACGCTCTGGCGGCTCTCCAGCATGAACGTCGCCAGCGACGCCGCCGCGGTTACCGCCATTTCCGAGGCCGGCCCCCGCCACATGCGGCTGTAACTGGCATGATCCAGGTCAACCAGGATCTGAACCTCGTGGCTTACCGCCGGCTCCAGGTTGCGCACCATCAGGTGCCCCACGGCCGCCGTTGCCTTCCAGTTGATCAATCGCTGCGAATCCCCGGGTTCATAGTCGCGCGACCCCACCACCCGGATGGGATCGTGATAAATCCGCTGATGCGACCGCATGTCCCCAAACGGCGTATTCGACTCGATCTGGAACGCCTCGATCGGTATCACCTGCGGATACACGATTGCGAACTCCGCCGTATCGATGAGGAGATCCTGGTTGGCAATCCCAAAGACATCGCCAAACCGAACCTGCAACGGCCCCAACCGGTGATACCCCCGCTGCGTGGCGGGCAGCGTGTACTCAATCGTCGTGGACCCCTTGGGCCGTAGCCGCACCACTTGCCGGATGGCGTCATAGGTTGCGATCCGGGTTGGCAGCGCCTCCCGCACGCTCAGCCAGGGCACGGGCAGCAGCGACTGATTCTCGACGTGGATCGTGACCGCCACGGTCTCGTTCTGGAACACGCGCGGCGCAAACTCCCGATGTACCCGTAACCCACGCCGCATCCGCCACACCCACACGTGAGTCAGCACCATGACGGCAATCAGGAGGTAGGACGCCAGGAAGAGAAACGGAAACCGCGTAAAGAACGCTGCCGCCAGCAGCACCACCGTCAGGATGATCAGGCTGGGCATGCGCTATCCGATCACTGCCAGCTCGACGTGTCGTCCACGGCGCGGCGGGCGGCCCGCGGCTTCGATTGCCGTAGCCGGTGCGAGTGAACCTGCCGCTTCAACCACCGCGCCTCCACCCCGGTCAAACTGGTCTCGCTTCCGCAAGACCGTTAGCTGTCCTCCTCGTCAACCAGCCGCAACTCGGTCGATTCCATCAGCGAGCGCACCAGGGCCTCCGCGGAAACGCCGCGCAGCGAGTGCTCGGCCGAGACCAGCACCCGGTGGGCCAGGATTGACGGCGCCAGCTCCTTTACATCGTCCGGCAGCACGAAAGTGCGACCGCGAATCGCCGCGAGCGCCTGGGCCGCCCGATGCAGGGCGAGTGAGCCGCGCGGACTGGCGCCCAGCGCAACTTCAGGCCGGTCGCGCGTCGCCCGCACCAGCCGCAACAGGTACTCGATTACCGTGTCGTCAACGTGCACGTCGCCAACGTCGCGCTGCAAGTCGGCCAGCGTTTGCAGGTCGGACACCTGTTCCAGGTCGTCGATCGGATGTCCATGCCGCTGCCCGTCCAGGACGTTGCGCTCGTCGTCGAACGTCGGATACCCGAGAGTCAGCCGCATCATGAAACGGTCCAATTGCGCTTCAGGCAGCGGAAACGTGCCTTCGAACTCCACCGGGTTTTGCGTGGCCAGCACGATGAAGGGCGTCGGTAGCGGCCGCGTAACGCCGTCGGCGCTGACCTGGGTTTCGCTCATCGCTTCCAGGAGCGCCGATTGGGTGCGCGGCGTCGCGCGGTTGATCTCGTCGGCCAGCAACACGTTCGCGAACACCGGGCCGGCCCGAAACTCGAACTCACCGGACTTCTGGTTGTAAACGGACACGCCGGTCACGTCGTTCGGCAGCAGGTCGGGCGTGAACTGAATGCGCCGGAACTCACCCCCGAGCGAGATCGCGATCGACCTGGCCAGCATGGTCTTCCCCGTGCCGGGGACGTCATCCAGCAGCACATGCCCGCGGCACAGCAGGGCCACCAGGATGCGCTCGATTTCCGACTCTTTGCCCAGAATGACCCGGCCGACGTTGGTGCTCAGGGTCCGTCGCAGTTCAGCAAACGGCGCTGGGTCAACTGCCACGCCGGGCCTCCGTTCTACCTATTGATCGGGACGACGCCCCAATCTAACCAGAGTTTCCTGCGGCTGATCGTCGCTATCCGGCCGCACATACCGAACCGCGATCTCATCGCCCGGGCTGTAATGTGCCAGAACTCGGCCAAGTGCGCCCGCGTCGGGCACGGCTTCTTCGTTGATGCCGAGCAAAATGTCGCCGAGCCGAAGCCCGGCCTCGTCGGCCGGACTGCCGCCGGTGACTTGCGTAACCACGATTCCTTCGCTGACGGGAAGATCGAGCTGTCGTGCGAGACCTCGGGTAATCGTGGCCGGCACAATGCCCAGGAAGCCCCGCACCACCTGCCCGTTCTCGATAAGCTCGGCGATGACCGGCCGAGCGCCGTCGATCGCAATCGCGAATCCGATGCCATTGGCCGATCCCGCGCCGGCGGAGTTCACGCCAATCACCTCGCCATGGAGATTCAGCAATGGGCCGCCGCTATTGCCGGGATTGATCGACGCATCGGTCTGGATCAGGTCGCTGAGCGTTAACCGCCGGACACCGACATTCGTGATCGTTCGGTCAAGTGCGCTCACCACGCCCACCGTCACCGTGGGTCCGCCGGGCAAGTCCAGCGCATGACCAATGGCAACCACCGACTCGCCGATTCGCAGACTTGCTGAGCTTCCGAGCGAAAGCGGTGGCAGGCCGTCCGCATCCACTCGCAGCACGGCCAGGTCGGTCTGGGGATCGAGGCCGACCACGCGGGCTTCATACAGATCGCCCATGTCGGTGGTGACCACGATCTGCCGCGCACCGGCAACGACATGATTGTTCGTGATGATCAGACCCTCGGCATCGATGACGAATCCGGTGCCAACCCCGCCGGAGGGCATCGTTCGGCCGCTGTTGTCGCGCGCCACCGATTCGGTGGCGATATGCACGATTGACGGCCGAGCAAGCTGCACCAGGTCCGGAACGCTGAGCTCCGCCCGACGATCCTCGTAGAGTGGCGTCGACGCTTCACGCGGGGCTTTTAAGGCGACGGACGGCGGCCACAGCGAGATTCCGGCGGCGGACGCCCTGGAGGCGACGCTTTTCGCGGAACCTGGTGGCAGTGAATCGGTGACGACCCGATCCGTCGCGTTCGAGCCGGCGCCAGGCGGGCTCACGGCCTCCGGCGCCGCGAGCGCGGCCGAAGTCCCGGAGCTGTCGCCAGGCGTCTGGCAGGCTGCGGCGAGGGCGAAAACTGCGGCCGCCGCCAGTGCGGCGCCGAGCAGCCGCGTCCGTGACTTTGCCAACCGTGCTTGTCCGTCCATACGTCAACGATGCTTGCCGGCAGGTACGATTTCGGAGAGAACGACCACGGTTCTCACCAGACACTCATGAAGCCGCGAGCAAGCGACCCGGAGGCCTTCCTGCAAGCAGGCGCCGTCACCCTGCCGAAGGGTGACTGGTACGTGGAACCGCCCGTCGACGGCGACTACGACATCAGCGCCCAGACCGACGGCGCGCGCGGCCAGTACATCAGCATGACCTACCCGGAGGGCTTTCAGGCCTGCGTCCACATCGATGACCTGGGCGTCCTGCGCTGCCAGCTCTACCGCTACAACGGCGCCTGGCCCTGCGACGTCGACTACGCCAACCTGCGAATTCGCTTCCGCGGCGCCGCCGGTTCCGCATGAACTCCCCGGCGCCGCCCTACGCGGCCATCGCCCGGGCGGTCGAACTCGCCCTGGCCGAAGACATCGGCGACGGCGATCTCACCAGCCGGGCCGTGGTCCCCGAGCAGGCGCGCTTCCGCGCCGCCCTCACCGCGCGCGAACCGCTCACCCTCGCCGGAATGCCTGTTGTTTACGAGGTCTACCGCCAACTCGGCGACCCCGAAGCCCTCGATGACGTCAGCCCGGAAGGCGCGCAACTTCAGCCCGGCGACGTCGCGGGCTTCATCGAAACCAACGCCCGCCTGGCCCTCACCGGCGAACGCACCGCCCTCAACTTCCTCCAGCGCCTCAGCGGCATCGCCACGCGCACCCGCATATTCGTCGACGCGGTCGCCGGAACGGGCGCCTCCATCCTCGACACCCGCAAGACCGTCCCGGGTCTTCGCGCGTTGGACAAATACGCCGTAGCCCTCGGTGGCGGCGTCAACCACCGCTTCGGCCTCTTCGACGCCGTCCTCATCAAGGACAACCACATCGCCGCGGCCGGCGGTGTCACCGCCGCCCTCCGCGCTGCCCAGGCGGCCGCCCGAAACGGCATTCGTGTCCAGATCGAGGTGGATACGCTCGACCAGCTCGACGAAGCCCTGGCCGCCGGCGCGGAGTTCATCCTGCTGGACAACATGACCCCGGCCCAGGTCCGGACCGCCGTGATTCAAGCCGCCGGCGGCGCCCGCCTGGAAGTCAGCGGCCTCGTCAACCTGGAAAACGTGCGCGCCTACGCCGAAACCGGCGTCGACGACATCTCGGTCGGCTCGCTCACCCACTCCGCCCGCGCCGTCGATATCGGGCTTGACGCTACCGAAGTGTCCTAGCCGTCCATTCAATCTATCGACAGAACCGCCGGCTCACCCGGAGAACAGCGGTGCCGTCCGAGGCCACGAGCGCTCGTGTTCCAGCAGCCGCCGCTTCACGTCCAGCCCCCGCGAAAACCCCCCAAGGCCGCGTGCGGCCACGACCCGGTGGCAGGGAATAAACACCAGCAGTTCGTTCGCTCCGATCGCCGTGCCCACCGCCCGCGTCGCTCGCGGCTGCTCCAACGCGCCGGCAACCCAGCGATAGCTCTGCACTTCCCCGAATGGAATCCCGCGCAGCACGTCCCAGGTTCGCTGCTGGAACTCCGTGCCCGCGCGCCGGTCCAGCGGAATCTCCAGGCGTTGCCGTCCGGATACCAGGTATTCCCACAGCTGCTCCAGCCCGTTGCCCGCAATCTGGTGCGCGCTCCAGCCCGAGGCGGCGCTCGAGGGCTCAGCCAGGCGTCGCGTATGCAACCGCTGCGCCCCCCGCGAACGGTTGCGCGCCGCCGTCGACGCCGCCCGTAGCGCGTCCACGCAGGCCGCCTCCGAGGCATGCGCCAGCGTGGCGCTCACCAGGCCAACTTCCGTCGCGGCCACCCCGCACCAGTCCCACGGCTCCACGCGGCGGGCGACCAGGGCAATCTCCTGGATCTCGCCCGCCATCGGTCAGGCGGCGGACGCGCCCGGCACCGGAACGAAGTCGAGAATGCCCGCCACGATGGCGCGCGTGTCCACGCTGCGAATGCGCGCGGCCGGGCTCACGATCACCCGGTGCGACAGCACCGACTCGGCCAGCCGCTTCACGTCGTCGGGAACTACGTAGTCGCGCCCGGCCACGGCGGCCAGCGCTTGTCCGGCGCGAAACAGGCCCAGGCTGCCGCGCGGACTGGCGCCCAGGTACACATCGTTGTGCTCGCGCGTCGCGCGGCTGATGTCCACGATGTAGTTCGATACCAGCGGATCCACGTACACGTCTTTCACCGCTTCCTGCGCCGCGAACACTTCCTCCAGCGTCACCACCTGCTGGATGTCGTCGATCGGCCGCTCGCGTTGCTGCGCCGCCAACACCTGCAACTCATCCGCACGCTCGGGATAGCCTAGGTTGACCCGCATCAGAAACCGGTCCAACTGCGCTTCCGGCAGCGGGAACGTGCCTTCGTACTCGATCGGATTCTGGGTGGCCAGCACCAGGAACGGCTCCGGCAGCGCGTAGGTCGTCCCGTCAACCGTGATCTGGCGCTCCTCCATCGCCTCCAGCAGCGCCGACTGCGTCTTGGGCGTGGCCCGGTTGACTTCGTCCGCCAGGACGATCTGAGCCATCACCGGACCTTCCCGAAACTCAAACTCCCGTGTCTTCTGGTTGAAGATCGTCACGCCCGTCACGTCGCTCGGCAGCAGGTCCGGCGTGAACTGCACCCGTTTGAAGCTCAGGCCGACGGAACGCGAGATGGCCTTGGCCAGGGTGGTCTTGCCCACGCCCGGCACGTCCTCGATCAGGATGTGCCCGTCCGCCAGGAGCGCCACGACCACCAGCTCAATGGCGTCGCGCTTGCCGACGATAACCGTGGCTACGTTGTCGATGATCCGGTTGGCGACCGTGCGAATGTCTTGCATGCCGACTCTCAGGCGGGAGCGCGCGACGCGGGTGGGCCACTCGCAGAAGGTGCGGCACTATAGCCGACCGGCGCCGAACCGCCGGTCCGTCGCACCGGCGGATTGACGACTCGCCCCATCGTCGTCACATTAGTGGCGCCGCATGCGCGGCGGCCGGCGGGGATAGTTGAGTGGTACAACATGGGCTTCCCAAGCCTAAAACGCGGGTTCGATTCCCGTTCCCCGCTCCAACCGGACGGATCGGCGCCCAGGCGCGGGCTGCGGCCTGCCGGTCGCCGCGCGCTCGGGCCCGGACGCATGGGCGTCGCGCGCGTGCCCACGGCCGTCGGCCACGACTCGCCGTTGCGAGTGGCTGGAACCGGATCTACGCCTCGTCCTGAATCGTCGGCAGCACAAACTGCCGAATCGAATCCTGCCCCAGCACAATCAGCTTGCCGTCAATCTCGCTCACCCAGATTGACCGGATTTCCGCAAAGAAATCGTCCGAGCCGGCGTACTTGAACTGCCGCACAAACTCGCCGGCCGATTCATCCCGCTTGTCGATTTCCACAATCCGCTTGTTGGACGAGTCAACCAGGTAAAGGCTGTCCGTCTCGACCTCCGTATAGATGCGCGTAGCTTTCAGCGAGACGCCGTCAAGGCCGCTGACCTCAAACGGCTCACGCTGTCCGCCCCGGAGCCGCAAGATCGAACTGTCGGACAGCAAAACATAAATGTCGCCGTCGATAGCCATATCGATGGCGCTGCTCAGGTCAACGTCCGCGCTTGCCGATACGTAGGAACTCGGCGCAACTTCATACCCCCCGGCGGTCGCCTGGTACTTATGAATCGCATTGGCGCCAGGATCCAGCACGTAGAAGTTGTTGTTGTAGTTGTCGAACGCCACCGGCGTCCGCCACGTCTCCGTTCCCGTGATCCGCAGGAGCCGTGGATTCTGATCAGCCTGCAGGCTCACCAGGTTGTAGCGGCTGTCCAACACCAGCACGCTCAAGGCCCGGTTCACCACCGCGATGGGATCCTGCACCGTAATGCTGCTCACCACGTCGCCCTTGCGCAGGACCGTCGAGCCCTGACGGGCAGTCTCGAAAGAAACGACCCGCCCGGTCGTGGCGTCAATCACGTACTTGGCGTCGACCCGAACGTCCATCTGCTCCGCCGCGCTGCCCACGCCGGCGCTGTCAAAGTCACCGATGGTGGCGCTGGTGACCACGGTTCGGACGCGGTTGAGTCGATCCTCTTCGCGACCGATCTGGCTGAGGAGCCGGTTGATATCCGGCGCGAGCGTGCGGTCCAGGTCCGCCGTCAGCGCCTGATTGGCCAGGTCCTTGGCGTCGCGCAGGATAAGCAGCGTGGCCGAACGGTTCTCGTCGGGCGGGCGATCCAGCGCTTCGCGGTAGCGGGTCTCGGCGTCGGCGAATAGCGTCGCGGCGCGCGCTGGTCCCGCGGCGGGTGACAGCGTCGTTTCCACCGCGTCGCCCACCTGGCCGCCCGCCGTGCTGCCGGTCAGGCCGGCATCCGCCACGCCGGGCGTCGATTCGCTGTTGCGCAAGACCAGCACCGCGGCCATGACGACCAGCAGGACAAGCGAAATTCCGAAGAGCAGGGTGCCGGGCCCTGGCAACGAACGTCGCGGCCGATACTGGAACGGATCGCGGCTGCCCCGCAGCGGCTGCCCAACGGCGCTGAGCGCTGGCGTCGCCTGCGGCGCTGCGGCGCTGCCGCCTTCCGCGCCGCCAGGTCCGGCCGCGCGCAGCGACCGCAGGCTCGACCAATCGTCGTCCCCGACGCCACCGCCCGGGACGGCTGAGGCCGCGGCCGTGGTCGGCGTCGGCGCTGACGTCGGCATGGGCGGCGGCCCGGGATCTGCCCGACCCGTCACCAGGCGC
Organism: Chloroflexota bacterium; assembly: GCA_022825895.1. GTDB lineage: Bacteria > Chloroflexota > UBA11872 > UBA11872 > UBA11872 > UBA11872. The sequence goes on from JAJDVX010000035.1 coordinate 37,645, forward strand.
ACCAGCCCGCGAACCGCCACCACCGGCAGCACCAGGATCATCAGAACCAACGTCAGCGGGAGCCTGACAAGCCGTTCGGCGAAGGAGCGCTGCGGCGCGGCGCCGGCCAGGCGTCCGCCTGCATAGCCGGAGCGCTCGGGTTCCGGCTGAGTCGCGGCCGGGCGTTGCGGATGTCTGGCCAGGCCATTCGTGGACACCGCGGAACTCGAGGTGGCCGACATCCAGTGCTCGTCGGCCGCCGGCGCTGCCACCGCCGCCGCCGCTTCCACGCTGACCCGGAGTACCACGATGTCGCACGTCGTGCCGCCACGCTGGGCGACGAGCGAACAAAGGTCGTGGGCGGCGCGCTGGGCGCTCCGGCCTTGCAGCAGCCCCTGGATTTCTCGCTCCGTCAGGGCCTCGCGCACGTTGGTTGAGGCCAACACCACCACGTCGCCCGGATCCAGCTCGACCCGATAGATCTCCACATCCTGGTCGGGCACTGGCGCGTGCAATCCGGCCGGCTGCGAGTCGTCCGGCAGTGCATTCAGGAGGCCGTCGCGCAGGACAAACACCTGGCTCGGCAACAACTGCGCCAGGTAGATCTGATCGTCGGCGTGGACGGCCCCTGTTGCCCCCAGCGTCTCCCGTGGATCCATCAATTCCAGGTCGATCGACGTTCGCTGCGCGGCCAGACGCATGCCCTGCACCAGGGCGCTGGCGATCCCCTCCGATTCGGCCTCGTAATAACTCGAAGCGACCGCCTGGCCGAACGACGCCGCCTGACCGTCATCGCCGCCCTGGATCAATACGAGGAGGTCACCAAGACCTCGGCGGCCCACCGGCTCGCGGTGTGAGTGGATCCGCGGACTGTCCTGACGTGTAACACCGCCGCGAAGGGCGGCCGACCCTAGATCAACGGCGAGCGCCATGAGTGCCGGCGAGTCGTGGTCTCATGTCGGGACGGAGCTTGGTCCCGCGAACTAATGGATCGAAATACATTGTCGCGCGCATACCCCTATGCTAGCGTGAATCATTCGGCCGGCTCGTTGCCGACCAGTTCTGGGAGTTGCCCCTGCGTTCACCATCACCTCGCGCTGACCAGCGGCCGCATCAGCGCGGCCCTCGAATCAATGAGCACATTCGTATTCGCCACGTCCGTTTGATCGACGAAGACGGCGAACAGATCGGAATCACCCCTACCCCCATGGCGCTGGAGATGGCGCGCGAGCGCGGCCTTGATCTGGTTGAAATCGCTCCCAACTCCCAGCCCCCGGTCGCCAAGATCCTCGACTTCGGCAAGTTCCGCTACGAGCAGAATCGGCGCCGGGCCGAAAACAAGCGGCGCCAGAAGGCCGGCACCGTCAAGGAAGTCCGCTTCGGCCCCCGCACCGGCGACCACGACATCCAGTTCAAGATCAAGCGCCTCGAGAAGTTCCTGCGCGACGGCAACAAGGTGAAAGCCTGGGTACGCATGCGCGGCCGCGAACTGGCTCACCCGGAAGTGGCCCTGCGCGTCCTCGAACGCGTCAAGACCAGCCTGGAACCCTACGGCGTGATCGAACGCGACATCACCCGCGAGCAGGATGGCCGCGTCTTGAGCATCATCATGGCCCCGCAAGGCAAGAACTAGCGGCAAAACCCCGCGGCCTGGAGTCGGTATGTCCGCGTCGGTGCGATGGCACCCGGAGGAACAGCGCAATCCTGACGGCAGCGTCCGCCGCGTCCAGGCGGCCTGGCTGGTCGCGGAGCCAACGGAGGCCGAGCCTCGGCGACGCTACCTCGCCTACCTCGGCAACAGTCCGCACGTCACCCGGCAGGTCCGGGAGGAATGCCAGGTTCTGTATCCTGAGGTCCGGATTGACTGGGCCGCCGTGGCGCGCGCCCTGGAACACCCCCCGCCCATCGAAGGACTCGACCTTGAGACGCTCGCGCAGCGCTGGGCGCAAATGGCCGCCAACCAGGGGCTTGACCCCATGGAGGTCGAAATCCGCATCGGCGGCGGCTGGAAGCGACCGCTCTCCAACCTGGCGCGCCTCCTCTCCGACTCCGCCGCGGTCGCCCGCATGGAACGCACATCCGGCTCCATCCTCGCCTACATGCTCGAGTTTCACGCCGACTACGCCTACGCCCTCGTCAAGCTGGGCCTCCTCATGACCGGCCGGCACACCGAGCTCGAGCAGCTCGAAGCCGAGGAGGTCACGGAGTTGAAGGGCGCCCCGCGCGCCCGGCAGGTCGAGTTCTGGCGAGCCCGGGCCGAGCGGATCGCAACCTCACTGAATACCTAGCCGCCTTTCCGCGGCCGCATCTCCCGATCATTGCCAGCGCCATCGTCACTCGTCACCTCGGAGGTTCCCATGTCAGCCCTGCCCGAATCCACCTGGTCACGCCGCACCCATACCTGTGGCGCGCTGCGGCGCGCCGACGCCGGCGCAACCGTCGTCCTTAACGGCTGGGTGCACCGCCGCCGCGACCAGGGCGGCCTGATCTTCATCGACCTGCGCGACCGCTACGGCATCACCCAGGTCGTCATCAACCGGGACGAAAACGCCGAAGCCCACGAAGCCGCTTCGCGCGCCCGTTCCGAGTACGTCCTGGCCGTCACCGGCCGGGTCCGCGAGCGCCCCGCCGGCACCACCAACCCCGACCTCGCGACCGGCGAAATCGAACTCGGCCAGATCGAACGGGTTGAGATCCTCGCGGCCTCCCAACCGCCGCCGTTCGAAATCACCTCCGACCGCGACATCGACGAGTCCGTGCGCCTCACCCACCGCTACCTGGACCTGCGGCGCATCCGCATGCGCGAACTCACTGAGCTCCGCTTCAACATCACCCGCGTCATGCGCGAGTTCCTCTGGGAGCGCGACTTCCTGGAACTCGAAACGCCCACGCTCGTCAAGAGCACGCCCGAGGGCGCCCGCGACTTCATCGTGCCCAGCCGCCACTACCCCGGCCAGGCCTACGCCCTCCCCCAGTCGCCCCAGCAGCTCAAGCAGCTGCTCATGGTGGCCGGGCTGGACCGCTACTTTCAGCTCGCCCGCTGCTACCGCGACGAAGACCTCCGCGCCGACCGCACCGCCGAGTTCACCCAGCTCGACATCGAAATGGCCTTCGTCGAGCGCGAGGACATCCTCGAGCTCATCGAGACCCTCTACCTCCGGCTGGCCCGCGAACTCTCCGACAAGCGGCTCCTCCAGGAACCGTTCCCCCGCATCACCTACGCCGACGCCATGGACCGCTACGGCACTGACAAGGCCGACCTGCGCTTCGGCCTGGAACTCGTGGACGTCAGCGACGCCGCCGCCGGCCACGGCTTCCGCGTGTTCGATCAGGTCGTAGAGAACGGCGGCGTCATCAAGGCTGTCGTCGCGCCCGGCTCGGCGGCCTTCACCCGCCGCGAAGTGGACAGGTTGCAAGACGTGGTCAAGGCGCACGGCGCGGCCGGCCTCGCCACCGTCGCCCTCAACAGCGACGGCACCCTCCGTTCGCCCCTGGCCCGCTTCTTCGGCGACGACGGTCTGCGCGCCCTGGCCGGCGCCGCCGGTGCGGAGCAGGGCGACCTGGTCTGCCTGGTAGCCGACACGGTCGAAACCGCCAACGCCGCGCTCGGCGAGCTACGCCTGGCCCTGGGCGACAAGCTGGGCCTGATCGACCCCGACGTCCTCGCCTTCGGCTGGATCATCGACTTCCCGCTCTTCGAACCCAACGAGGAAACCGGCGGCCTCACCTTCTCCCACAACCCCTTCTGCTCCCCCGCCGACGACTCCTTCGACCTGCTCTACACCGACCCGGCCAAAGCGACCGCCAAGCAATACGACCTCGTCTGCAACGGCCACGAGATCGGCGGCGGATCAATCCGCGCCCACCGCGCGAAAGACCTGCACCGCATCTACCAGGTCATGGGCTTCGACGAAGACAGCATCCAGGAACAGATCGGCCACATGCTCCAGGCCTTCGAATACGGCGCCCCGCCCCACGGCGGCATCGCCATGGGCCTCGACCGCATCGCCATGATCTTCGGCGACACCGCCAACCTCCGCGACGTCACGGTCTTCCCCAAAAACCAGGCCGGCATCGACCTCATGCTCCAATCCCCCTCCCCCATCGACCCCGCCCAACTGGACGAGCTGGAGCTCACGACGAAGTAACCGCGGGTCGCCCCCCGACCTAGACCGTCAAGGTCGGGGGCGGCTCGAATTGTTGGACTACGGCCCGGCCGTTGAATCGTCCAGGAACACGTTCCCGGTCCGCCCGCCGTAGTTCAGCCAGTAGTGCTTCAGCAAATCGCGACCCAGCAACAGATGCACGCCCTCAGTCCGCTCAGAAACCGAAGACCGTTGCGTAACCCAAGGTGCGGGTGTGCAATGTCAATATCCTGAAGCAGGCGCAGTTCTTCACCCTCTCCTGGGGGAGAGGCAGATTCGGGCGTCTTCGGCCGAAATCGGTGAGGGGTCTTCCGGGCAACCATGCCCGGGTTTCGCAACGGTCTCTTGGGAGACGCAGCCGCTCTGCCAACTCCTCGTCGATGCAGGAGATCCCGGCGCCGGTATCAATCAAGGCTGTGTAACGGTCATCTGGGATCGCCGGCCGCCCAACAGGCTGGTGGTAGTTCGGATCGAAGCCAACCTCAACCTGTAGGCGGGCGCCGTGGCTGACGAGACTGCTAGGCCCGGTGGTGCCGCATCTAACTCGTGCCATGCACGGGGCCAGGGAGAACAGCGGTCGGAATCACGGCTTCACGCTCGCCAACCAGCCGTATCAGGTATGGGCCGCGCCCCCAATTGCGAATCGCCAGCATGGCGGCGTCCTGGAATTCGTCAAAGTCGTCGACGTAGTCGCCGTCGTAGAAAATGACCCACTTGCCCCGATGCTCGCTCTCCATCTCGTCATTCCGCTCCTCGTAGGCCTCGATGTTCTGAGCAAGCGTGGCCACTGACGCCGCGCCGACGCGGCCCATACGTCCCTCCTGCAGGTCGCACCTCCAACAGGCGCTGCTACATGCTCGTGCGCCTACCTCACTATGCCACGCCTGTCGAATCAAGAGCCTTGGGCTCCCTGGGTAGCTACGCCCTCAGTCCGTCGATCAGCTTTCCCGCGAGGGATTTGACGTCGCGCAACTGGGCGAATTGGGACTCGCGTCTAGGGAGTAGAGCCCGGACCCGTCTGGCCCAGGACGCCGTTCAGCCACCCGCGCACCTCCCCCATCTCCTCCGCGCTCACCTGGTGCGCCATCCCATACTCCCGGTACGTCAAATCCACCCCGTGTCGCTCCAGCAGGTCGCGCGTCCGCCGCCCCGCCTCCACCGGAATAATGTCGTCATGCACACCGTGCGCCACGAACGCCGGGCGTCCAACCAGGTTTCCGGCATCCCGCTCCACCTCGATCGGGAAGTAACCGCTCAACGCAATCACGCCCGCCACGCTGTCCGGCCGCAGCGCCTGCGCACCCAGCGACATCACCGCGCCCTGGCTGAACCCCAGCAGCACGACTCGCTCGGGATCCACCGGATAAGCGGCCTTGACCGTATCTAGGAACTCGGCCAGCGCGTCCAGGCTGGCCCGCCGCGTTGCTTCGTCCGCGCGCTCGGGCGACCGCATCCGGTACCACTCGTGACCGCCCGCCATCACCCCACCCAATTCCAACGGCGCCTGCACCGAAATCACCAGCAAGTCGTCCCGCTCGAACTCATACGCCAACGGCAAAATCCCCGCCGCGCTATCCCCCCGCCCATGCAGTAGAACCAAGGTCGGGTAGGCATCCGCGTGCGTTCGCGGAGAAATGAGTTTGTGGTGCAGGTTGGCCGCCACTGGTTCAACGTCGTCGGTCATCTACCGCATCCTTCAGCAAGTTGCGTCGCGAACTACGCGCAACCGGTGGCCACGGCCAACGCCCGGCACACCTGCCGCATCTTCGCCGAACTCAGCGACCCGACATAGCGGTGCAACGACCGCTGCTCCACCGTCTGCACGTGATCCAGGTTGACCGCGGAATCGTGCCGCAGCCCTTCGTCCACACCCACGATCACCTCGCTCGGCAGGCCGCGAATCGTAGCGGTGATCGGCGCCACCATCGCCGTGTGGAGCAGCGGGAGCACCTCCTGCCGCGTCAGCACGACCACCGGACGCCGCTTATCCGGACGTTTGAAGCCGTAGTGCCAGATCTCGCCGCGGCGCGGCCCGTTGTCTAGTCCTGCGGCCACACGCCCTCGCCCGTCCACCCGTCAAGCTCGGTGTCCGGGCTGGCGGCGCCTTTGCCGTAGCCCGCGCGGTAGCGGTCGGCAATCACCTCCGCTTCCTTGCGCACCAGGTACGCCGCCGCCGCCTCCCGCAGAACCGCCGAGCGCCCGTGCTCCCGCACCGCCGGATCCCGGTCCAGCCGCTCCAGCAGCGCCTCGTCAAACGTCACTTGTATAGCCTTCATATCCATCATCATACAACACTAACGATACACATCATCATCCAGCAATGGGTCGCTACACCTCTCCGATTCTGAGCCCGGCCCTTTCCGCATTCCGCGCCAGCGTGAGAACGTCAGGCGAATCTCTGTCAGGTTGCGCAGTGGCGCCGGACTTGCGAAAAAGCCGTAGAGAGTCAATCCCTTGGCTGACCGTAAGGCTGGACCGCACGTCACAACGCGTCGGCGCGTCGCCGAGCCGTCGGCAGCGGAGATCTGGCTCGCGGGGCCGCGTCGCAAGCGAGCGCTCAAGCGCATCTCGCCGTCATACGCTCCGGATGGCGACCGGATATCGCGCCAGCTGCGCGTCCATGGTCAACAGCGTGATGTTCTCGACTTGCGCTTGCGCCACGAGAATCCGATCAAACGGGTCGTTGTGGATCGGCGGCAGGCGGCCGACCGCCAGCGCGTGTTCCGACTCAATGGCAAGTTCCCGATACCCGTGTTGCTGCAAACCGTCTCTCAATAGCCGCGGGTCAACGCGAAAGTCACTCCGGCCCAGCGCGCGCTTGATCACGACTTCCCAGATGCTGGCCGTGCTGAATGCCAACGCCGTGGCCGGGTCGCGCAGAAGGGCCCGCGTTCCCGCTGGCAACCGGTCGGGCTCGCCTGCCGCCCAGAGCAACACGTGCGTGTCCAGCAAAAGCGTCACGACGTCGCTCCGAACATCTGCTCGATCTCGGGACCGCCCATGCTGTCGAAGTCGTCGGGGACGTCGATTTGTCCGGCCATGAAACCCAATCGGGACGAACCTGGCTCGTCCGGCACTTCAAAGCCAAACTCGCGCCGCAGGCGGTTGTACGCCTCCCGCGTCTCGGGACGGCCCAGGGCCACGGCTTCCCGCAGTCGCTTCAAGTCCGCCCCGTCGTACAGCAGCTCAACCACGTCCGCGATGAAATCCTCGATCTGGGAGTCGCTGACCTCGTGCTGCACGGCCCACCGCCAGAACTTCGCCATGTGCTCGTCGTCGGGATGGCTGTAGTCCTCCGGCTGCATGCCCGCCACTGCCCAGGGCTTTCCGAGGCGAAAGTCCGGGTTTATCGAATCCTTGTAGGTCCACATCTGTAGTCCTGCCATCAGCGCCGCGCAAATGAACGCCCCGTTGGAGGTGTACCGGCCAGGTCGCGTCGCACCGCCGTTCCTCGCCCGACGCTTGTCCATCCCGTCCAGGTACCGCTCCACCTCGTGCTTGAGCCCATAGCTCGAGCGCCTCGGCGGGGCCGGCCCATTGAATCGACGCGCCCACACGCACCCCTGCAGCCGATAGCTGAGCGACACCCGCCCCTCGGCGAAGAACTCCAGCGTGTTGCGAATACCCGCATCGCACTGCCGGCCGGCTCGCAATTCCTCCCGTGCGGCCTCCAGGTCATCGGGCAATTGCTCCGGCTCCCAACGTCCTGACGGCCTGCCGTCGGGCGAAACGGAGCGACGACGCCGCCATGTCTGACCCAGCCCATGCGAGTTGAGCGTGGGATGCTCGTCCAGCACCCGCTCGCGTTCCGCATCGAAGAGTCCCCGGTCCGAGAGCAGCCTGGCCGCCCGCAACCACAGACGTTGACTCTTCGTCATTGAAACCCTAGGGGTTTGCAAGAATACTTGGGGAGTTTAGCTCACCGTCAGTGTTTGCCGAAATGTCGGGATTCTGTTGTCCCGACCAGGTGACCTTGATACAGCGCCCCTGGCCCTCCAACCCCGGCCACTTCACCACCCCTCGCCTTGCGGAGTGTCCTGGCCGGACACATGGGTTACACATGTGGGCGGGCTGACGGAGATCGACTATGGACAGGTGATCGATCCTAGGGCGCGCGGTCCAACAGCCGCCGCAGCCGCCAAGCCTTTGTCAAAGGTCATGATCTCTCGCACGCCACGCCGTCTGCAGCTTGCAAGATGGCAAAGATCTCTCGCCTGCAGCGTGGGATGTCGGTCATGGAGTTGGCGGGCCAGCAGCACGTCCGCCTCTTCCAGCGGCCACACCTCAACGGCGGCGCTGGCGACCAACTCCAACGCCGAGTCCAGCGTATGCGGCCTCCGCATCCGCACATACACATGCATCAACTCCTGGACAACCTCCGCAGACGTGACCAAGGGCCTGCGGCTGCGCATCGCCTCGTCAAAGAATCTTCGGGCCTGAGATCGACGCGGGTGTGCCTGCCCAATCGCATACATGAAGACGTTGGTATCGACGAAGGTCATACGTCCGGCAGGCCACTGGTTTTCGACTCGTGAATGGTCCGGAGGTGCTCGTCCCAATCAGGCTCCACCCCGGGGCCTTCGCGTGCGTCACACTCCTCAAAGAACCGTTGCAGATCCTCCGAGGATTGGAACCGCTGGGCGCGCTGCTGCTCCTCAAGCCGTTCATGAGCGGCCGCCCGCAGCCACGCGCTAAAGCTCAAGCCCTCCCGGCGCGCCTGCCGTACGAACCGTTCCCGGTCGTCGTCCGGAATGATCAACTGCACCCTCGCCACGCCACCCACCCTTGTACACCCAAATATGTGTATAGACCATACACATCGATTAGACCGATGGCAACGTCCATCATGGTTTGACGGCCCCCGCCGGCTGCTGCGCCGATCGTGCCGCGCGCACGTGCCTCGCAGTCCAATATGGACGCCGCGACCTTGGGGACCTGAGGACCAGGTGCGCCGCGTCCAGGTTGTCCAACCGCCCCGCCAACCATTCGCCGTCGGCCGCGGACCAACCAACAGCCGCCCAACGGTGACAATTCCCGGCAGCCGACAACGTCGAGCCCTGGAGAACGCGTGATTGACATTGGCCCCCAGTACCAGCGCGACGACGACTTCACACGCCGCATGCGCCGGCATCAGAGTTGCTATCGCGCACGCGTGCTGCGGGTTGCCTGCGGCACCGGACCGTCGCCGTCGTCGCGGACGTCCTACGGCAACATCCTGGACGAACGCGCGGCGTCGCGTGGGCTCAACTTCCTCGCGCCCGACATCTTCCAACTGGCCAGGCAGCGGGCTGCGGCCGGAACCGGCGCGGTCGACGAGTTCCGCTTGATGCGCAACATGTTGTCCAGCCAGCCCATGGCCTTCAACCTCTTCGGGAAGCTGGCGCTCAACCACGACCTGGCGACCGAGATGGTCCGCGCGCTCTGGGGTGCGCACGTGAAACGCGTGACCGATGTGCGGTTCGAATGGGCGCCCCAGCCAGCTGACGAGTATCTGGACGATCGCACCGCATTTGACGTATTCGTCGAATACGAGGGCGACGGAGGCCACGCGGGATTCATCGGCATCGAGGTCAAGCTGACCGAGCCGTTTTCCCAACGCCGCTACGACAAACCGACCTACCGTCGCTGGATGACACTCAATAGTCCGTGGCGGGTCGCCTCTCACGAAGCAGTCGCCGACATTGAGCACAACCAGTTATGGCGCGACCACCTGCTCGCATGGTCGATGCTTCGGCATCCGTCGCGCCGATTTCGGTCCGGTCACCTGTCGGTCGTGTTTCACCCGGAGGACCACCGCTGCCGCGGCGTCATTGACCGCTATCGGACACTCTTGCGCAGCCAGGCCACGTTTTCCGCATTCGATCTCTCACAGGTGGTTTCGGCCTGGCGACCGTTCGCCGGCGAGTGGCTGGAAACGTTCGCCGAGCGCTACCTGGCGCTCAATGCCGCGAGCCGGCGGCTCAACGCAAACGAGCCCAAGACCTGACCGCCGCCATCGAGTCGAGGGTCCGCGGCATTGGTCACGTTGGCCCCGTCATCGCTGCGAACCCGGCGCACATCCCCCGCCAGTCTGAACACAGACCCCGCCAAAGTGAACACATTCGGCAGAAAACTGAACACATCGGCCCAACAGAGTGAACACATCCGACGGAGCGCCGAACAGGTCCTTCCACCCTTCGGGCCGCGATTCCGAAGTCCGCAGTGAGCCTGCCCTGAGCTTGCCGAAGCCTGTCCTGAGCTTGTCAAAGGAGAGAGGGACTCGCGCCTTCCGTCCATTGCCGGTCCCCAACCAGGGCCGCATCCCACCACCCTGCCCGCCCCACGGTCACGCCAGGACCTGCCCCCACTGGACGGACGACGATCAGCCGCGCGTGTCTTCGCCTTACCGCGAACCCTTGCTCCGCAGGGCCGCCGCGTCGATGTCCTCGCCGCCCGTCGAAAGCCCCAGCGTGTACAGGTTGTAGTACAGCCCCGCCTTTGCCAGCAGTTGCGCGTGCGTGCCCCGCTCCACGATGCGGCCCTGGTCAAGCACCAGCACCTCCGTCGCGTTGCGCACCGTCGAGAGCCGGTGCGCGATCACGAAGCTGGTGCGGCCTCGCATCATCGTCTCCATCGCGTCCTGAATAATCCCCTCGGTCTGCGTGTCCACCGAACTCGTCGCCTCGTCCAGCACCAGCACCCGCGGATCCGTCAGCAGCGCCCGCGCAAACGACACCAGTTGCCGCTGCCCAGTCGACAGCCCGCCGCCCCGTTCCTCGATCGGCGTGTCGTAGCCAAACGGCAGGCTTTCCACGAACTCGTGCAGCCGCACCGCCTTCGCCACCTCGATTACTTCCGCTCGCGTGGCCTCCGCCCGCCCGTAAGCGATGTTGTCGTGGATGCTCCCGCTGAACAGGAACGGCTCCTGCAACACCAGCCCCAGCTGCCGCCGCAGCGAAGCCTGGCTGACCCCGCGCACGTCGTGCCCGTCGATCCGCACCGACCCGGTGGAAGCGTCATAGAACCGCAGCAGCAGGTTGATGATCGTGGTCTTGCCAGCCCCGGTGGCGCCCACCAGCGCGATCCGGTCGCCCGGCTTCGCCACGATCTCGGCGTCGTGCAGCACCGGCCGGCCCGCCTCGTACGCAAAGCTCACCCGCTCGAACCGCACCTCGCCCCGCACCCGCGGCAACTCCCGGGCGTCGGCCTCGTCGTGCATGGTTTCGTCGGTGTCCAGGATTTCAAATACCCGCTCGGCCGACGTCATCGCCGCCTGGATCGCGCCCCAGCGCGTCGCCAGTTCCTGCACCGGACCAAAAAACCGCTCGATGTACAGCACAAAGGCCGTCACCACGCCCAGCGTCACCGTGTCCGACCCATCCAGCACAAAGGATCCGCCCAACCACAGCACCAGCCCGGTCGAGATTGCCGTGAAGACCTCCACCGCCGGTTCGGCCGACGACGTAACCGTCATCGCACGCATTTGCGATTGCGCCTGGGCGTGGTTCACCTCGTCAAAGCGTCTGGCATTCACGTCCTCGCGAGTAAACGCCTGGATCACCCGCATCCCCAGGATCGATTCGGCCAGCACCCCGTTCAGCGTCGATGTCCGCGTCCGCATCACCCGGTACGCGGCCTGCGCAACCCGAGCGAAGACGATCCCGCTCAGCAGCATCAACGGAGTCACCGCCACCGCAATCAGCGTCAGCTCCCAGCTCAGCAACGCCATCGCCACCAGGATTCCAATCAGGATCGCCATGTCGGCCACCAGCCCGATCGCCCCCTCCGTAACCGCCTCGCCAATCTGTTCCACATCGGAGGCCATGCGGCTGATGAGCCGTCCGGTGATCTGCCGGTCGTAGAACCCCAGGGGCAGCGACTGGTACTTGCGGAACATCTCCATCCGCATGGCCTGCAACATGCGCTGCCCAAGGCTTGCGTTGATTACCAGTTGCAGCGCTGTCGCGCCCGCCTGCCCCAGCGTGACGCCCAGGAACACCAGCGCCGCCACCGTCAGCACTCCGGCGTCGCCGGCTCGGATGCCATCGTCGATCGCCAAGCCGATCAGCGCCGGCTGCGCCATCGTCGTCCCGGCAACCGCCAGTACCGCCACCGTTGCAATCAGCAGTCGTCGCCGGTCTCGGGCCAGGTAGCCCAGCAGGCGCAGCAGCACTCGCCGGTCAAAGCCCTCGAATCCGGTTTCTTCCTGGACAAACGTCCCGCGAGACGCGGACGTGCCCATCCCCATGCCCGACCCCATGCCCATCCTCATGCGCCCGCCGCCTCCGCCGCCGCCAGGTCCGCGTGTGCCTCCGCGGCCTGCCGCACCTGCAGGTCGTAGAGATCGCGGTAGAACCCCGGCCTCGAGAGCAGTTCGGCATGCGTCCCTCGATCGGCGACGCGCCCGTCGTCCACGACCAGGATTTCGTCCGCGTGCTCGACCGAGCTGATGCGCTGCGACACCACAAACGTCGTCCGTCCACCTGCCCTCCGCCGCAGCGCCTCCTGGATCCGCCGCTCGGTCTCGGTATCCACGCTGCTGGTCGCGTCGTCCAGGATCAGGATCGCCGACTCGCGCAGCAGCGCCCGCGCAATCGTCAGCCGCTGCCGCTGCCCGCCCGACAGCCCAACGCCGCGCTCCCCGATGACCGTCTCGAATCCTTCGGGCATCTCCAGGATGAAGTCATAAGCCTGCGCGTCCTTCGCCGCCGCGATCACGTCGTCAAGGCCGGCGTCCGGATTGCCGTACGCGATGTTGTTGCGGACCGTGTCGGAAAACAGGAACGGGTCCTGCGGCACGATCGAAACCGCCGAGCGCAGACCCTTCAGATCAAAGCTGCGCACGTCTTTCCCATCCACCCGCACCTCGCCGCCCGCCGCGTCGTAATAACGCGGAATCAGGTTCAGAAGGCTGGACTTCCCCGAACCGGTCGGGCCCACCACGCCAACGACTTCGCCGGCCTCAGCTGCCGCGCTGACTCCGGACACAACCGCTCGCCTGTTAAACGCAATGTCCACACCGTCGTAGTCCACCCGACCCTTCACGTTGCCCCGCTCGGCCGCGACCGGTGGACTCTCGAGACCCACCGGCTCATCCAGCAAACCGAACACCCGGTCGGCCGACACCGCCGTGCGCGCCACCTGCTGCACGATGAAACCCAGCCGCCGCGACGGCTGGATCAGCCTGGTGAAGTAGTAATAGAAGGCCAGCAGCACCCCCACCGAAATCGAACCGTCGATGGCCAGCAGGCCGCCCGCCCAGATCACCACCAGCGATCCGATGCCGGTCAACAGCAGCATCAGCGGCATCGCCCGCGCCCGCAGCCGGATCGGCGCCAGCGCCCGCTCCCGCATCGCCTCCGCCTCGACTCCGAACGACGTGATCTCGCGTTCTTCCGTCGCGAACGCCTTCACGACCCGAATGCCGTTCAGGTTCTCGGTCAGCGTGCGCGTCAGCCTTGCCTGCTGGCTTCGATAAGCCCGCCACATGGGGCGCACCAGCCGGCCGTACACCAGGGCCACCGTAACCATCAGTGCCAGCACCACCAGCGCCATGAGCGTCAGTTGCGGACTGGCGATCACCATCCCGGTCACGATCACAACGTAGATGCCGACCGTACGGATCAGTTCCATCACGCCCCATCCCGTGAAGCTCTGCACGGTATTCGTGTCGCTGATGGCCAGCGTGATCACGTCGCCGCTGTCCACCCGGTCGTAATAGGCGTACGGCAGGCGCTGCAGCTTGTCGTAGACCTCGTTGCGGAGCCGGCGGCTGATGCCCGCCTGGTACCAGCGCTGACAGAACCGTGCCCCGAACAGCGCGGCCCCGCGCACCACGATCAGGGCCGCCGCCAGCAGCGAGAGCCCCACCAGCCGCGAGCGGTCGCCCGCCACGATGCCCTCGTCAATCACCCTCGCCAGCACCTGCGGCACAACCAGGTCCATTGCCGCGGACACCATCCAAACCAGCACGCTGAGCAGCGCCAGCGGCCAGTACGAGCGGATGTAGGCGAGCGTTCGCCAGATGGACCTTATGGCTTGGCCTCGTCCTTCGACGCCTCAGGTGTCACTGCTGCCGGACTCGCATCGTGCTCAGGCCCCGCACTCGGCGTCTCTGGCGCATCCTGCATAGGCGACTCTGGCAGATCGCCCGCGGCTTCAGCCAGGGCCATGCGTGTCCTTCGCCGCTGCATCACGAGGAATTCCCTGAGAAAACCTCGCAGCGTCGTCCAGAGCAGCGCGCCGATCGGAATCCCGAACAGCACGCCCCAGAATCCCGCCGCGATTCCGCCCAGGATCACGCTGGATAAAACGACAATCGGATTCACGCCAATCGCCGTCCCCATGATCCGCGGCTTCACCACGTTTTCGATCGCCAACGACACCAGAGCCAGGGCAACCCCAACCCAGATCGCCAGGTCGAGACGAACCGTAAACGCCATGACCGTCGGAATTGCTATGCCCACGATCATCCCGAAAAAGGGGATGAACATCAGGATGCCGGTACCGACCGCCACCAGCAGGCCAAACTCCAGCCCCGCGATCAAATACGCCACAACCACGGCAATGCCCCAGATAACCGACGCCAGGAACTGGCCGCCCAGCCACGCGCCAAACGTGTGCTCGCTGGCCCGCACGCCGCGGTGCAGGCGCGCAGCCCAGTCCGGCGGCAGCGCGTCCGCCAGCCGCTCCACGCCTCGGTCCCAGCCCAGCACCAGGTAGAAAGAGATGATCAATGTCACGATCGTGGCCGCCACGCCGCCCGCAATGGTTCCTGTTGTCGTAATGACGCCGCTCGCCAGCTGCTGTCCCATCGATGCCAGGTTGTGGCTGACATCCTCCGTCACCGTACCCACGATGTCGTCCGGCGCGCCCAGCCCCGAAAGCCACGTTTGCAGGTTGCTCAGACCCTCCGGGATCCCCCGGGCCTGCGCGGTGAGGGTCTCCGCCGCGCGCCCCACTTCCGTGAAGAAGGGCGGCAGCACAAAGAACAGGCTTACGCCCGCGATCCCAAGCACCACCAGGTACACGAGGGCCGACGCGATAGGACGTGGAATCCGCAGCCGCCGCAACAAACGAACCGGACCGAGCGTCACCACCGTGAGAATCCAGGCCACCAGCAGCATCACCACAAACACGCCGGCCTGGCTCAACACGCCCCACAGGAATTGCAGCAGCCACGCAGCCGCCACGGCGATGCCGAGGTAAATCAGGATGAGAAGAGGTCGCTGAGTCTCGACGGGCGAGGTTCCTTCATGGACCGCTCGCAACCGCCGATTCTATCCGCCCGGCTGCCCATCGCGCCCCGCCTAGAATTAGCCAACGCGGCGCACCGCGCACCGTGTCGCAGCGTTCATGCAATGACTCGTGAAGCCGTCCGTCCCACCATCGAGGGCAAGCTCGCCCAACTGCCAGACGCCCCCGGCGTCTACCTCATGCGCGCCGCCGACGAGCGTGTGCTCTACGTCGGCAAGGCCCGTTCCTTGCGCAACCGCGTCCGCAGCTACTTCCGGCGCGGCGACCACTCATACAAAACCCGCTCGCTGGTCGCCCGTATCGCCGATTTCAACGTCATCGTCACCGACTCGGAAGTGGAGGCGCTGGTCCTCGAGAACAACCTGATCAAGGAACACCGCCCACGCTTCAACGTCACCTACCGCGACGACAAGCAGTTCCTCTATCTCAAGGTCACCGTGCAGGAAACCTACCCCCGCATCGCCACGACCCGGATCATCGCGAAGGACGGCTCCCTCTACTTCGGCCCCTACACCAGCGCCAAGTCCCTGCGCCAGACGCTCAAGCTCCTCAACCGTCTATTTCCCTACCGCACCTGCAACATCAGCATGGCCAAGCCGATCCCAAGACCTTGCCTCAAGTACGACATCGGCCTCTGCAACGCTCCCTGCACCCGTTACGTCACCGTCGACCAGTACCGCGAGGTCGTCGATGGCGCCGTCCGCTTCCTGCGGGGCGAGTACGAGCACGTCAAGGAGAGTCTCACGGAGCAGATGTGGGCCGCCTCCGACGCTCAGGACTATGAGGAAGCCGCCAGGTTTCGCGACCGCATTACGGCCATGGACAAAGTCGTGGCCGAGCAAAAGGTCTCCGACCCCGACGCCCGCGAGCGCCAGGTCGACGTCATCGCCGCCGTCCGCCAGGACCGCGACGCCATGGCCACCGTCTTCCGCATCCGCGGCGGCAAGCTCATCGGCCATCATCACTACGACCTGACCGTCACCGGCGAGGAGACCGAGGGCGAGATGCTCGACGACTTTGTTCGCGAGTATTACGACCGAGCCGCCGAAGTCCCTCAGCTGGTCCTCGTCCCCCACGACCTGACCGACGTTGAGGTGCTCCAGGATTGGCTCAAGTCGCTCCGAGGCGCCAGCGTCACCGTTCGCCGACCCCAGCGCGGGCCAAAGCGCCGCCTGGTGGAAATGGCCGGGCGCAACGCCGCCGAGACCCTGCACCTGGAGCGCACCACCTGGCTCAATAGCGAACGCAAGCGCCGCCAGGCCCTCCTCGAGATAGGCGTCGCCCTCGACCTCCCCCGCCTGCCCCGCCGCATCGAGTGCTACGACATCTCCCACATCCAGGGCTCTCTCGCCGTCGGCTCCCTGGTCGTATTCGAGGACGGCGTTGCCAAGAACGGCAAATACCGCCGGTTCAAAGTGCGCGGCGGCGCGGGCAACGATGACTTCGAGTCGCTGCGCGAGGTTCTTCGCCGCCGCCTCCGCCGCTATGCCGAAGAGACTGATGCCGCGGCGGCAACGGGCCAGCCCCCGCGCGCCCTCGCCGAGGTGCCGATAACCGGCTTCGACCCCGCCGCCCAACTACCCGCTATCACCCAACCCACCGCCGGCTCCAGCAAGGAATGGGGTGTCACCCCCGACCTCATGCTCATTGATGGCGGCAAGGGCCAGTTGGGCGCCGCCCTCCAGGTGTACCAGCAACTCGGCCTCAACGATTCCAGCCTCCCGCTCGCCGCCATCGCCAAGCGCCGCGAAGAGCTTTACCTCCCCAACCGCTCCGGCCCGGTTCTCATGCCCGTCGACGGACCCGGCCTCCATCTCGTCCAGCAAATCCGCGACGAAGCCCATCGCTTCGCCGTTAGCTTCCACATCAAGCTGCGCACCGCGCGCGGCCGCCGCTCCATCCTGGACGAGATTCCAGGCATCGGACCCAAACGCAAGCGCAACTTGCTGCGCACCTTCGGCTCCCTCAAGCGCATCCGCGCCGCCACGCTCGAGGACCTCACCGCCGTCGACGGCATGACCGCCGCCAGCGCCAGGGCCCTCAAAGAAGCCCTTTAGGCCGACTCGGCGGCTCCCAGCGAGCTACTCGTGGGTCGGTCGCTGCTCCCACAGCGGCAGAATCGCCAGCAAGTCCAGGTACCCAACCGGGCGTTTGCCCTGGTCCACGACCGGCAATCCCGTATGGCCGGACCGGCGAAGGGCGATAAAGGCGTCGTGCAGCGTATCGGCGAGCGCCACGGACTTTGAGGCCAGCATGATCTCCCCGGCCGTCGGATGCACGATGTGGTCCGCGACATCCAGCGCCCCGCCCACGGAGCCGACTTCGCCCATCAGGGCCTCGGGATATACGTCGGCAAAGAGCGCCCCATAGAACGCCCGTATCGGAATGATTCCCACCAGCCGTCCGTCGCCATCTGTCACAGCCACCGTCCGCACGTGCGGCTGCGCTGCAACCGCGCGCACCAGGTTCCCGAACACAGTATCGGCAGTTACGGCGCTGTACGGACCGAGAAGACCACGCGCCTGCAAATCGGCGACCCGCGACTCCAAACGGTCAAGCGGTCGCTGCTCATCAGGACTCATGGGCGCCTCCCGTCAATCGTGCGGCTAGGCAAACAGAAGGTATCTCAACCATACCCAGATGGTGCCGATCACCAGCACCATAAACGTCACCGGAATGCCGTACTTCATGAACTCGACAAACCGAATGTGATGGCCTTCGCGTTCGGATATCCCCGCCAGGATCACGTTGGCCGACGCCCCGATGATCGTGGCATTCCCTCCAAAGTCGGCCCCAATCGCCAGCGACCACCACAGGATGTTGTCCGGGTTCAGCCCCTCCGCCGTTAGCCGCTGAACCACCGGCAGCATCGTCGCCGTATACGGAATGTTGTCCACCACCGCCGACAGGACGGCGCTCAGCCACATGATCAGGAGAGCCGTGGCCCCCACGTTGCCCTGCGTCAATTCGATGGTGAAATCGGCCACCGCGTCCAGCACGCCCAGCACAACCAGCCCACCCACCATCATGAACAGGCCCACGAAGAACAGCACGCTGGCCCACTCGACCTCGTTGTACACCTTGTGCACATCCGGTCGGGTCAGAATCATCAGCAGCGCCGCGCCCGCCACCGCCACCGTCGCCGGCTCCCACCCCATCGCGCCGTGAATCAGGAATCCGAAAATCGTCAGCCCCAGCACGCCCAGCCCGATGTACATGCCGCGCCGATCGGTAATGGCGTCGGCGGGATCCAGCGTCGCCAGCGCGGCCGCGCGCTCGGGGTCCGTCACCACCTGCGACCGGAACATCCAACGCATCACAATCAGCAGAAACACCAGCGAGATCACGGCCGGCGGCGTCATGTGCGCCGCAAACACGGCGAAGTCCAGGTCGCCCGCGCTGGCAATCAGGATGTTCGGCGGGTCGCCGATCAGCGTGGCGGCGCCCCCCACGTTCGACGCCAGGATTTCCGCGATAAAAAACGGCACCGGGTTCAGACCCAGCCGCGACGCCACGAAGATGGTGATCGGCGCGATCAGTATGACCGTGGTCACGTTGTCCAGGAACGCCGACAGCACCGCCGTGATCAGCGACAGCGCCAGCATCAGCCGCACCCCGTCGCCGCCCGTCCAGCGCGCCGCCAGGATCGCCAGCGCCTGGAACGCCCCGGTATGCCGCACGATCCCCGCCAGCACCATCATCCCCACCAGCAGCAGGATCACGTTCAGGTCGATGTGCTCGAACGCGTGGTGCTGATCAATGATCCCGACCAGGATCATCAGCGCGCCGCCACCCAGCGCCACCGCCGACTTCGGCACCTTGTCACTCGCGATAAGCGCGTAGGCGACAACAAAAATGACAATCCCGGCCACGATCAGGCCGGTTCCGGCAGCTTCGTGCTCGCTCATTGGTTCATTTCTCTGAGGCCCGTGGGGACCGGATACCTAACGCGGGCAACGGCGGTGTCAGGGAATCCTGACGGCCCGCCGCGGCGACATGGTACGGCACGAATCAGGCTGGATGACCGCGACCCGGTCGTGATTCCGGGGTAGCTCAAGCCACCTCATTAGCAGCTTTGACGGCCGCCTCCGCCGCTCCCCGCAGGGTCCGCAGCGCGGTTCCCAGATCTCGCCTGAATTGCCTGATCGCCCGGAGTTCCACCGGCCAGCGCGCCAGCCCCAGGATCTCCGGCCACAAGCGCCCGCCCTGGGCGGCCCCCAGCGCCGCCACGCTATGCGGGATGTCCTGCCCGAGCGGGTCCAGCACCACGCGCAACCCCACCGCCGGCACTCCCGCGCGATGGGCTGCCGCCAGCAGCGCGTGCGTTTCCATATCGACCCCAATGAATCCGGCCTCGCCGAGCCGGCGTTTCTCATCCTGACGCGACAGCGCGTCCACCGCTGCGAGCGGGCCCACGCGAACCGGCGTGCCACCATCCTGCAAGCTCTCGGCCAGAGCCTCCACCATGCGCGCGTTCGCGGGCGTTGGATAGGCAAACAAGGGCCCTGCGCCGCTCGCTACCAGCACGTCGCCGGCCGATTGGCCAGCCTGAGTTCCACCCGCGACGCCGACGATCAGGAGCTTGTCAATCCGCTTGGATTCCAGCACGCGTTCCAGGGTGGCCAAAGACCGACGCGCGCCTTGCCCCGTCACGATCCCAACGGCTTCGACGTCGCCGAATCCGAAGATTCGCGCACCGCCGATTTCCGGGACGGACAAGCCTGCAACGGCGTCGCCAACAAACGCCGTCAACTCGGCCCGGGTCGGCGCCAGGATCCCCAGCACCGCCGTCTCGTTCTCAGTCGAACGCACCGAACCCGATCAATCCGCCACGAAGAATGTGTGCCGCGCGGGTTGGGCAACGACGTCCTGATAGTCCTCCACCTGGCCCACCGGTTCACCGTCCACCAGATAGGGCGTCGGCCCTCGACGCACGAACTCGGCCCGGTCGAATCGGTTGAACACCGTATGCGCCAGCCGCAGCCAGCACATCGGATCTGCCTCCGCTGAGTCCAGGTCGGCCCAGAGCATTGGTCCGGTGTCCATCTGGAACAGTACGCGCTCCGGGTGATAATTGAACGTCTTGACCGGGTATTCCAGGACGGCGCGCCGCGTTCCCGCCTCGTTCCGAATCTCGGTCTGTATCACCACCGGGTCCAGTGATTCCGCAGCCGCCACCAAGGCTTCGTTGTCGTTCGCGCGACTTGGATTCGGCAGCGGTGTTAGTGCGTAATCGAGCTCGAGGTAGCGCTCGTCGATCGGAACGGGCTGCGGCCTCGGATCGGGATCGGCGAGGTCGCGACTGAAGCGCAGCGCCCGATCCCGGCCCTGCGCCCACGCGAGCCGGTATTCGCCGCCCGGCTGCTGGATGCACGAGTCCTCCCGATACATCCACTCCGTGCGGCATGGCGCGATCAGGTAAAACTCCTCGTCCGCGCCAGTCGCGGAGTCGATCACCCGCGCACGGGCGTCCAATTGGATGCGTACGCTGTTGCCATAGGGCATGTGTCCCGGCGTACGCACATCCGAGGTCGTCGGCGCGGTTGTCCAGCGGAGGTAGGAACGGCTGTAATCCAGTGGGTGCATGGCTACTCCCGGGCGTACATCGCGGCGCCTGCTGCGTGCGCCCTCCGCTCGTGAATCATGGAAGCGCACGCAGCCGGCGGCCGAGGGTCAGTCCTCCAAGTATGGAAGTCAGGCGCTGGTGCTAGCCGGACTCTTTCGGCATGGCCTGCAGCGTTGCTTCCACGTCCACGCTGCACGAGCCCCGGCTATACGTTCCATCGAAGTGCTCACACTGCCAGCCGGCTTGTGGGGTTCCGGCGAGGTTGCACACCTCCATCAGACCCGGCGACCCGGTGCGCGGCATCACCACCGGCATTCCCACGTACTGGCCGCCAAAAAAGTCGCACGAGGCCCTGAGCTCGGTCGCATTCGGAACTCTTGAGCTATACCGGTTCACCTCATTCGCGTGTTCCGCATTTTCAATCTGGAACCGAATGCCGATCACAATCAGCGCGACGAGCCCGACAACGACAGCGACGCTGAAGATGCGCAGCCCGTTGCGAATCAGAAAAGGTTCTCGTTCAATCATCCCGGAGTGCTCCGAACGCGTCTGTGTCGGCGGCCGTTCGGTCCACCTTAGGCCATAGTCGCCGGCTGCTTCCAATCAATTGTCGAGTGTGCATCACGGCGCGCGCTCCGGACCGCGGTCCAGGAACTCCCGATAGAAGCGCTCGATCCGTCCGGCGTCGAACTCGTCGAACGGCTCCTGCCAGTTCCACGCGATCAACATGAACCGCGAGCCGAAGTCGCCCTCGTACGGCGTGGCCAGCAGCTTGACCTCGCCGAAGGCGCCATCCGGCAGCGACGCATAGACCTGGCCGATGTCGGCTCTGACCTGTTCGCAGTCGTCCGCACAGGTGTAGAGCAGCACGATCGCCCCGTGCTCCAGGTTGTGGACCCAGTACCCGGGATTCACCGGCTCTTCGAAGACGCCATAACGCGACCACACGGGATAGTGGTCGCCTGAAGCCGGTGGGTCGGCTTCGTGCTCGACCACGCTGCTTTCAGCGACATGCTGCCGGCCTTCGTTTTCGATTCGTATGCGTTCAGCAACACCCGTATCAGGCCCGCGACCCAGAGCGATTACCAGGACGGCCAGCGCCGCCACCACGCCGGCTCCAAGGAGCGTGAAACCGGCCAGCCGCAAACGCCGCATCGTGCGTGCGGCGCGCTGGCGCTCCTCCCGCGCGGCGCGGCGGCGCGCGCGGCGAGCCTCGGCGGCCGTAGGTTGCGTTGAACTCATGGTGTTCAGACCAATCTTGCCAAAGTCATCGCGACGCCGGGGCAATGCGCCAAAATAGACCACCGCTTTCTTCGGAGCCTGCCATGGCCGCCACCTCTGTCGGACTCATCGGCCTTGCGGTCATGGGCCGCAATCTCGCCCTCAATATCGAGCGCAACGGATTCCCCATCACGGTCTTCAACCGCACGGTTCAGCGCACCGACGAGTTCCTGGCCGGCGATGCCTCAGGTACAACGGTGCGCGGCGCGCGGACCCTGGAGGCCCTTGTCGCTGGCCTGGATCGTCCGCGCCGCATCATCCTCATGGTGCAGGCCGGCCGCGGCGTGGACGCCGTCCTGGACCAGTTGCTTCCGCTGCTGGCGCCCGGCGACGTGGTCATGGATGGGGGTAACTCGCTCTTCCACGACACCGCTCGACGCTTTGAACGCGTCCAGGCCGCCGACGTCATGTTCCTCGGCACCGGCATCAGCGGCGGCGAATCCGGCGCCCTGCTCGGACCGTCCATCATGCCGGGCGGACCGTCGGCCGCCTATGAAGCGATGCGCCCAATCCTGGAACGCATTGCGGCCTCCACCGACGACGGCCCGTGCACCGCCTATTGCGGCGCCTCCAGCGCCGGGCACTACGTCAAGATGGTCCACAACGGCATCGAATACGGCGACATGCAACTGATCGCCGAGGCCTACGCTGTCCTGAAGGCTGCCGGCCTGACCCCGCCCGAACTGGCCGACGTCTTCAGCGAGTGGAACGACGGCGAGCTCGAGTCGTTTCTCATCCAGATCACCGCGGACGTCTTTCGCGTTCGCGACGCCGAGGGCGACGGTTATCTGGTCGACCACATCCTTGACGCCGCCGGCCAGAAGGGCACTGGCCGCTGGATGTCGCAAGACGCCCTGGAACTCGGCGTCCCCATCCCCACCATCGACGCCGCCGTCTGGTCCCGCAACATCTCGGCCCGCAAGGACGAGCGAGTCGGCGCCGCCGCCGAGCGCCGGTCCCCGACCCTGCAGCGCACGGCGGCGATTGTCGAACAGGTCCGGCAAGCGCTTTACGCCGCCAAGATCTGCTCATACGCCCAGGGGATGGACTTGCTGCGCACCGCCTCGCAGGAGCGCGACTACGGCATCGATCTGTCGGAGATGGCCCGCATCTGGAAGGCGGGTTGCATCATTCGGGCTCGCCTGCTCGGGCTTATCCAGGGTGCCTTCCGCGACGACCCCGGTCTGCCGAACCTGATGGTCGAGCCGTCCTTCGCCAGCCAGCTCGCGGGCGCCCAGCCTGCCTGGCGCACCGTGGTCGGGGCAGCCAAGGCCGCCGGCATTCCATGCCCCGCCCTCAGCGCCTCACTCGATTACTACGACGCCTATCACTCCGCCCGGCTGCCGGCCAATCTCATCCAGGCCCAGCGCGACTACTTCGGCGCCCACACCTACCGGCGCACCGATCGCGACGGCGTATTCCACACCCGCTGGGAGTCCGGCGCGCAACGTGGCAGCGCGACCAGCGACCGGCTGGAATGAACCCGAGGACTTGCCTAACGCCGCTGCGCGACATGCCGCCGCAACAGCGGCAGGATCGCCTGCTGCTGCGCATTGTTGAGATAAAGCGACACGTCGCCTCGTTCCGAGGACCGCAGTTGCACCACGCCCCCGGCGCGCCGATACGCCCCAAAGCTGTCCCAGGTCCAGAACCGACCCGTGTGCAGGCCAACCCCGCGGTCCGTGAAGGTGTAGCTCACCGGAAACAGCAGCCAGCCCGCCACCAGCAGCAGTGACACCACGTCCGCGCCCTCGGTTGTCCAAGTTCCCGGCACCAGCCGTACGCCCAGGAATATGCCCAGGATCAGCAGCAGGTACCACCGGTACAGCAGGATTCGCGCGCGGAACGAGGTCCGTAGCTGCATCAATTCCTGCCCCGGCCGTGGCCGCGCCCAGGGGTTGATGGCCGCACTCACCATCGCCCCATACGCCAGCGCGGCCAGCGCCACACTCACAAACCGAGACAGGTCAGACGCGTCCACGAATTGGGCCCTCACGTCCACAGGCAGCCGCTCGTGATGCTATCAGGACGGTTGAACGCCTCAAGCTGCCAGACAGTTGCGCATATTGCCTGGAATACACGCGTCGCCGTACGTTGAGGCCCCTGTCTTATACTCGCGAACCAGGTGAATTACTTGATGTCGCAACCCTGATGGCCGGCCATTCCAAGTGGGCGCAGATCAAGCGTCAGAAGGCCGTGACCGATGCTAAGCGCGGCCAGCTCTTCACCAAGCTGGGGCGCGATCTCACCATTGCCGCCCAGCAGGGCGGCGCGGACCCAGCCGGCAACTTCCGTCTCGAACAGGCCATCGCCAAGGCCAAGGCCGCCAACATGCCCAAGCACAACATCGCGCGTGCCATTGAGCGGGGTGTCGGCGGTGGCTCGGACGGCGGACAACTCGAAGAACTGCTCTATGAGGGTTACGCCGTGGACGGGGCCGGATTGCTGATTGAGGTCGTGACCGACAACCGCAACCGCTCCGTCGCCGAAGTTCGCAACGCGCTCAACCGGTTGGGTGGCACGCTGGCCGCCAGCGGTGCGGTCGCCTGGCAATTTGAGACGCGCGGGGCCATCGAAATCCGGCTCGACGGCCATGACCCCGAAGACCTCGAACTTGCCGCGATCGACCTCGGCGCTATCGATGTGGAACATACCGACGACTCGGTCTTCGTCTACACCGACGCAACCGACTTGGCGCGGGTCAAGACCGAACTGGCCGCTGAAGGCGCCGAAATCACCTCGGCCGAACTCACCAAGTCGCCCACGACGCCGATGACGCTGGCGGATGATCGCGCCGCCCGGGTGCTGGCCATGATCGATTCCATCGAGGATCTGGACGACGTCCGCCGTGTCCACACCAACCTGGAACTCAGCGATTCGCTGCTCGAGCGAGTCGGTGCCTGAGCCCGGCCGGTTGACCTCCCCCGTATCGCAACCAGACCAAGGCCAAGGACTCGATTGCCGGGCGGCTTTGCGGCTGGCCCGGCTCGAGGACGCAGCACGTGTTGACGCTCGGCATTGATCCGGGGACGGCCCGTTTCGGGTTCGGACTGGTCGAAGGCGACCGCAATACGCACCACGTATCCCACGGCTGTCTCACCACGCCGGCGGGCCAGCCGCTGGGCACTCGCCTCGCGCGGATTCGCGACGGATTACAGCGGCTCTTCGAGCGGCATGCGGTCACCGATATCGCCATCGAGCGTCTCGGCTATGCCCGTCGTCTCACCTCCGCCGTCGACGTTTCGCACTCCATCGCCGTCGCCCACCTGGTGGCCGCGGATCACGGTGTGCCGGTCGAGGAGTACGCCCCGCCTGAGATCAAGCTCGCCGTCACCGGCTATGGCGGCGCGGACAAGGACAGCGTGCAGGAAATGGTCCGCCGCTTCCTCGACCTGGAGCATCCGCCCCGACCCGACCACGCGTCCGATGCCCTGGCGGTCGCGATCTGCCATGTCAATTCCTACGAGTCTCGAGCACTGGAACGCAAGGTCGGCGTCAGGTGATCGCGGAGCTTCGCGGCGAGGTGATCGACCGGCGCGAGGACAGCTTGGTGGTGCTTGCTGACGGCACCGGCATTGGCCTCGAAGTCATGGTCCCGGATCGAGCGCTGGCCGACGGCGAGTCACATGTCCGTCTCTTCACCTCGCTCCATGTCGCCACCGACGGCCCCATGCTCGCCGGCTTTGGGACCCCGGAAGAACTCCGCGTCTTCAAGGCGCTTCTGAATGTGAACGGCGTCGGGCCCCGCATGGCCGTTCGCGTGCTCTCCACCCATCCCGCCAGTCGCATATACGAGGCCCTGGACCAGGAAGACCCCAAGCCATTTCAGGCGGTCTCCGGCATCGGCGCGCGAACCGCCAACCGGATCATTCTGGAGCTCCGCGGCAAGCTCGTCCCCGAAGACAAGACTCCCGCTGAGACTGCCGACGACGAGAACACCCGCGAAGTCCTGGAGGCCCTGCTCGGTCTTGGCTACACCCGAACCGAGGCCACCATCGCCCTCAACCAGACCATCGGCGAGCCACTGTCGGTCGAAGCTCGCATCGCCGCCGCCTTGCGTGATCTCGGTGGCCGGGGCCGGACGGCGTGAACGAGCGCGTCGTCGCCGTCGAGTCCGGCGCCGGCGACCAGCGCCTGGACCGCGCCCTCCGTCCCCGCGACCTGTCCGACGACGAGTTCATCGGCCAGGAGGGTGTCAAGCGCGCGCTTCGCCTCATGATCCAGGCGGCCACGCAGCGCGAAGAACCCGTAGACCATATTCTCCTCGGCGGACCGCCCGGCCTCGGCAAGACCACGCTGGCCCACATCGTGGCCAACGAGATGGGCGGGCGCCTCCGCGTCACCTCCGGCCCAGCGCTCGAACGGCCCGGCGACCTCGCCTCCACCCTCAGCAGTCTCGATGCGGCCGAAGTCCTCTTCATCGATGAAATCCACCGCCTCGGCAAGACCGTTGAGGAGATTCTCTATCCGGCCATGGAAGACTTCGCCCTCGATATCGTGGTTGGCGCCGGCAAGGCTTCCGCCCGGACCTACCGGCTTTCCCTGCCCCACTTCACCGTCATCGGGGCCACCACCAGCGCCGGTTCTCTCACCTCCGCCCTTCGCGACCGCTTTGGGGCGGTCCACCGCCTCGAGTTTTACAGCGCCGAGGAGTGTGCCCGCATCGTCCTGCGCTCGGCCGACATTCTCGGCGTCGCCATCACCGACGCCGGTGCCCTTGCCATTGCCCGGCGCTCCCGCGGCACCGCCCGCGTCTGCAACCGGTTGCTCCGCCGCGTCCGAGACTTCGCCCAGGTCGAGGCGGACGGCGTCATCACCGACACCGTGGCCGCCCGGGCCCTCGCCGAACTCGACGTTGACAACCAGGGTCTCGACGCCATGGACCGTCGCATCCTCACAACGCTCATGGACTCGTTCAACGGCGGTCCCGCCGGTCTCCAGGCCCTCGCGGCCACCCTTGCCGAAGACGTCCCGACGCTCGAGTCGTACTACGAACCCTTCCTTCTCCAGGCCGGCTTCATCGCCCGCACGCCGCGCGGCCGGGTGGTGACCCGGCTCGCATACGAGCACCTCAATCGCGAACCGCCCCGCGCCGCGCCTGAACAGGCCGCGCTTCTCTGACGTGGAGTCCGAATCTCAAGGCGCCCAGCGCCTTCACGCGACCGTCCGTGGCCGCGTGCAGGGCGTCGGCTTCCGCTTTTTCGTCGTCCGTGCCGGTCGCCGGCTCGGACTGCGCGGCCAGGTGAGGAACTTACCGGACGGCCGGCGCGTGGAGGTGATCGCGCAAGGTCCGCGCCCGGCGCTGGATGGGCTCGTCCGCGAGTTGCGGACCGGGCCGCCCCTGGCCAGCGTCGAATCCGTTAGCCTATGGTGGTCGACACCTGCTGGCGATCTGCCGGCATTCGCCATTCGTGCCTAGGTGCCCGGTGATGCAACACTTCCCGGATTCGCCAGCGCATACCCATGCAGCGGCTGTTCCGGCACGTCAGCGCTACCGCGGGATGCAGGCGTTCGCCTGGGTGTCACTGTTCGTTGCTGTCGGTCTGCTGGTCGCGGCCATAGTTTTCCTGCCGCGCGCGGTCGCGGCCTTGTTCAGCGGCGTCAGCGAATCTCAGCCGACATCCGTGACGGTCCTTGAAGGCACCGTGTTGGTCCAGCCGCCGGCCACCGCCACCTGGCAGGGCGTGGGCGCGCGGGCCGATCTGGACCAGGGCGCCCGTCTCCGCACCGATGACCGCGCGCGCGCCTTCTTGCGCACGCGCGAGGGCTCAACCGTTCTTCTGTACAACGACACCGAACTTGCCGTGCAGCGCATGCAATTCGGACGCTTCAATCCTGCCCTGCAGGACACCGTGTTCCGATTGTTCCAGGGGCGCGTTCAGATTGGGGTGGCTCGGCACCCCTTGGCAGCTGAACGGCGAATCACCGTGCTCGCCGACGAGAGTCGTCTGGACCTTGGCGAAGGCACCTACCGAATTGAAATGGAGCCTGACGGCGCCGTGCACGTGAGTACCCGCCAGGGAGTTGGTGTGGTCTGGTTGGGCAGTCGTGCCCTTGAGGTGACCGCCGGTCGACGGTTGGTTTTGACGCCGGACGGCGACATTCTCGGCCCGCTTCCGCTGGAACGCGACCTTCTCAGCGATCCGCTGCTCGAGCGCCTGGCCGGCGGCTCCGCCTGGAGCACGTTTGTGGTTACGGAAGCTGGTACGGCCGGCACCGTGCTCCCCGAGACCGACGGCGTGTGGTTTGAGCGCCAGACGCCTGACGGAAACACGGACCGCCACGGCGAGAGCGGCATCGCGCAGGATATCGACCGGGAGGTGCGCGACTATGTGAATCTGAGGCTTCGGTCTGACGTTCGAATCGAGCATCAGACACTGTCCGGCGGCGGCACGGCGGGTACCGAATACCCGCTGATGATTCGCCTTACCTATCTCGACGTCGAAGGACGCGAGCAGATTTGGACGACCGGCTTCTACTACCAGAACAACGCCGGACTTAGCGTCAAGCTCGGTCACCCAATCCCCGTCGCCGAGTGGATCACGTTCGACAACCCCACCTTGCTCCAGGAAATCCGCCCGGCGCCGGTTCGACTGCGTCGGATTGAAGTCCTGGGCAGCGGCTGGGAGTACCGATCCGCCGTGCGCCGCGTGGAGCTCACCGGCTATTAGCCCTGCCAATCGCCGTCTTGCCGCCGGGGTGGACGCCATCGAAATCGCTCGCATCCAGGCCGCCCTCGACCGCTTCGGCGACCGCTTTATTCGTCGTCTCTACACCGACCGGGAGCAGCGCTACTGCCGTGGCCGTGCCGAGGAACTCGCCGCCCGCTTCGCCGGCAAGGAAGCAATTTCCAAGGCCCTTGGCACCGGCATGCGCGGCGTGCTTTGGCGCGAACTGGAAGTGCTCAATGACCGTCGTGGCAAACCCATCGTCCATCTGCACGGCGCCGCCGCCGCCCGCGCCCGCGAACTTGGCCTCACCAGCTTCGAGATCAGCCTCACCCACAGCCGTGAACTTGCCATCGCCTTCGTGGTCGCCACCGCAGACTGATTCATGGTGATCGAAGGGCGCCCGTCGGGTCGCCGACCGGCACG
Source organism: Chloroflexota bacterium (assembly GCA_022825895.1). GTDB lineage: Bacteria > Chloroflexota > UBA11872 > UBA11872 > UBA11872 > UBA11872. Next base: position 66,945 of record JAJDVX010000035.1, read on the forward strand.
TGACCACGTCGTCACAGCGGCTGAGATGCGGACGCTTGAATCCCAGGCGCCGCCCGGCGTCAACCTCATGCAAAACGCCGGCCACGCCATCGCGGCGGCCATTCTGCGGAATACAGGTTCGCTCGGCGCCCGGTCCGTCGTCGTGCTGGTCGGTCCGGGCGACAACGGCGGCGATGCGCTCATCGCCGCCGCACGTCTCGCCGCGACTGGTGCGCGAGTTACCGCCTGGGCCTCCCGCCAGCGGCCAAGCGACGCGCTGGTAACGGCCGCAACCGCTCGTGGCGTTCGCTGGCGCATCTGGAGCGGCCAGCCGCGTCCGCTCGTCAATGACGTTGGTCAGGCGTCTTGCCTCGTGGACGGACTCCTGGGCATCGGCAGCAGCCCGCCCTTGCGCGGCCCCATAGCCGCGATTCTGGCTGCTCTGCCGGCTGACGCAGGCCAGATACGCTTCGCCGTCGACATTCCCAGTGGAATCGACGCGGACACCGGCGCCGTTGACCAGGCGGCATTTCGGGCCGACGTCACGCTGGCTACCGGTCCCCTGAAGATCGGCGCGCTCCTCCATCCCGCCATTGAATTCGCTGGCCGCCAGATCGAGCTCGACATCGGGCTCCCCGCCAAGACGTACGCGCCGCTTCGAACCTCCCGCATGAGCGCCCGAACGGCGCGCGGCTTGTTGCCCGTGCGCCCGCTGGATGGCCATAAGGGCACCTTTGGGCGCCTGGCCATCGTGGCCGGCTCAGCCCGTTACCGTGGCGCGGCCGCGCTTGCAACGGTCGCCGCGTTACGCGCGGGGGCCGGACTGGTCACCCTCGCGTCGGTCGAACCGGCCTGCGCCGCCGCCGCCGCCCGGGCGCCGGCCGCAACGTTCGTGCCTCTTCCGACCACCTCGTCAGGCCAGATACAGGCCAGTTCCGCCACCGTCGCGACATCGTTGGCTCAACCCGACGCGCTCTTGCTCGGTCCTGGCCTGGGCCGCAGTGCGTCGAGCGATTCGCTCGTCTATGGCCTGCTCGACGAGCTTTCGGACACCCCAACCGTCATCGATGCCGACGGTCTCAACGCCCTGGCCGACAGCGGTGATCTTATGGAAACGCTCGGTCCCGGATGCGTGCTCACCCCGCACCCCGGCGAACTCGCGCGGCTACTAAACCTGACCGCCCCGCCCGAGGGCCGGGAACGACTTGCGGCCGCCCGGGACCTGGCGGCTCAAACCCGGGCCATTGTCGTGTCGAAGGGCTCACCGACCTTCATCTGCGCCGACGACCGGGTGCGGATCCTCGCCCGCCCCAATCCCGCCCTGGCGGCCGCTGGCTCCGGCGATGTACTGGCCGGGACCATTGCCTCACTACTGGCCCAGGGACTGCCAGCCGCGAACGCGGCCGCCCTGGGCGTCTGGGTCCACAGCCGGGCGGCTCGAATCGCCGGCGGCCGTGACGACCGCGGCGTGCCCATGGAACAGGTCGCAGCCGCCGTGGGAGCGGCCGTCAACCTGAGGCACGGGAGATCGCGGCGCGGCCGATGGCAAAGGCGCCGCCGTCGCCGACGTCAATCGGGGGCGCCGTAGGTCTCCCACAGCTCGGTGACCAGCGACTCGGCTGTCGCGTGCTCAAACCCCCGCCGAACCAGAAACGCGCCTAATCGCTGCCTGAACTCGGCAAACGCGCGACCATGCAGCTTGCGCGCTTGCCGCTCCGCCACCGGCCGCGCAACCGCAAGCTCGTCGCCGTATTCCGCGTCGATAGCGCTCGCGGCCACGTCGGCGCTAACACCCTTTGCCTCCAATTCCTCCGCCACCAGCCGCCGCCCGCGAGCCCGGCGTTCGGTCCGAGCTCGGATCACCGCCGCCGCAAACTCCGCATCGTTGACGTAGCCCAAATCTCGCAACCGCGCCAGCACGCCTTCGACTTCCTCGGCGTCCACGCCTCGCGCATCCAGCCGGCGACGCACCTCCGCTTCCGATCGCGAGCGCGACGCCAGAAACCGCAGGGCAATGGTCATTGGATCGGCGCGCCGGCCGCGACGAGCCGCCATTCGAGGCGCTGGCTCAGTCCCCGCCCTGGTCGCTTGAGCCGCGGCTGCCAATCAACTCCGGCCACGGGGCCAGGCGTCGCTCCGTTCCGGCGAACAGCCGCTGCAAATTGTCCAGGTGCTGTGATGTCAGGAACACGACGAAGATTGCCACCAGCGTGACGTGGAAGCCGGTAACGCCGAGGCCCAACGCATAAAACGCGATGGCTCCCACCAGGAACCCCAGGGCCCCGACCAGCGACCCCAGCGAGACGTAGCGTCCGATCGCAACCGTGGCCAGTCCCACCGGGAATCCAACCAGGGCTGCGAGCGGCGCCAGCGCGATAACCGCCCCGGCACTGGTCGCCACCCCGCGACCGCCGCGCAGGCCAATAAAGACCGACCAGTTGTGACCGACCGCCGTTAATACGGCCACGATCAGCGGGACCAACTGCAGGTCGCCAACCAGCATCCGTGCGGCCAGCGTCGGCAGGAATCCCTTCAGCATGTCGCCCAGAAACACAATCACCGCCGCGCCGCGACCGACGGTTCGGTACACGTTGGTCGCGCCCGAGCGGCGGCTTCCGTGCTCGAAGATATTCACGCCAAATCCGACGCGGCACACCAGCCAGCCCATCGGCACCGCGCCCAAAAGGTACGCGCCGACCAGGAGGCCAACGACCTGTACGGCTTGGATCGTTGTCACCGGGAGCGCCCCACAACCCGACGAGTTTGCGCCAGCTTCGGCCCGTCCCGCTCCGCTGTCAAACCAGCGACGCGCCTGTCAGGACGACCGCAAACTCAAGCGCATGGGCGTCCCGTCGAATCCAAACTCCTGGCGCAGACCATTCTCCAGGTACCGCACGTAGCTCCGATGCACGTGCTCGGGATTCGAGAAGAACAGCGCGAACTCCGGCGGAGCGGTCCCGGTTTGCGTCGCGTACTTGAATCGCGCGGCTCGACCCCGTCGCGAAGGCAAATCCCGCCGCCCGACCCATGCCCGCAAAAACGCGTTCAGCCGAGAGGTCGGGATGCGCTGCTGCCGAATCCGGTGAATCTCCAGCGCCATCGGCAGCACGTGATCCAGGTTGCGGCCAGTCTTGGCCGAGATCCGGACCAGCGGGCTTTGCGGCAGGAAATGGAAGATGCGTCCGAGGTGGTGTTCCACCCGCGCCACTTCCTCCTTGCCCCGCACCAGGTCCCACTTGTTCGCCGCCACCGTCACACCCTTGCCGGCGTCCAGCACAAATCCCGCCACGTGCGCGTCCTGCTGGGTCGGCCCTTCAAATGCGTCAATCACCACCACGCCCACGTCGGCGTGCTGCATTGAGCGCAGCGCCCGCAGCACGCTGTGCTGCTCGATGCCGCGCTCGATGTGACCACGACGCCGGATGCCGGCCGTGTCCACCAGCCAGATCTCGTTACCTTCCCACTCCACCAGCGTGTCCACGCTGTCGCGGGTTGTCCCCGGCGCGTCGTGCACCAGCGCCCGCGCCTCGCCAAGCAGCGCATTCAGCAAGGACGACTTCCCCACGTTCGGCCGACCCACAATGGCAATGCGGGGCCGCGTGTCCGCCACGGCCCGATAGTCGTCAGCCGGCAGGCGCTCGGCTATGGCATCCAACAGATCGCCGGTCGCCGTTCCGTGCATGGCGGAGATCGCCATGGGATCGCCCAACCCCAGCGCGTAAAACTCGGGAACGCTGTCTCGATGCTGTGGCGCGTCCACTTTGTTCACCACGAGCAGGTAGGGGATTCCCGCCCGCAGCACTTCCCGCGCAACCGCCAGGTCCAGCTCGGTTGGTCCGGTCGTCGCGTCAGTCACAATCAGCGCCAGGTCCGCCTCGGCCGCCGCCAGCCGTGCCTGCGCCTCCGCGTGCGCGGCCACGGGGGCCGGATCGCGCCAGGCAATGCCGGCCGTGTCCACGATCGCCAGGCCGCGTCCCCGCCACTCGATTTCTCCGTAAATCCGGTCCCGCGTCGTCCCGGGTTCGTCGGCCACCACCGCCACCCGCGAGCCCATCAGGCGATTGAAGAGCGTGGACTTGCCGACATTTGGCCGGCCCACGATCGCAACCAGCGCCGCGCCGCCCGCCACCGCCGTCACCGTGCTCGCACCGCCGCGGCCTTCGTTAGCCATACGGGCCCCGATAGCGCGGCGGAAGATTCGCGGCGATCGCCCGCATAATCGCCTCCCCCGCCGCCTGTAACTCGTCGTCGGGGATGCGACCCGGTCGACGTCCCAGCTCCAGCGGTTCGCCAACCCTGAGGTTCACCGGCATTCGGCCCTTCGTGAGCCGCCGCCGCCAGGAAAACGCTTCGGTGCCCCAGATCGACACCGGAACCACTGGGGTGCCCAGCTTCATGGCCGCGTACGCCGCCCCCGGTTGCGGCCGGCGCAACATTGCATCCCGGCTGCGCGTGCCCTCCGGATACATCATCATGGCCTTGCCGCTGCGCAGAATGCGCAGCATCTGCCGCACCGCTGGCAGATCCATCCCGTCGCGGTTGACCGGCAGCACGCCCCACGCACGGCACAGCCACCCGACCGTCGGCGATTCCACCACCTCGCGCTTCGCCATGAAGGTCAGGTAGCGCCGCACGTACGAGCCGGTCAGGATCGGATCGAACTGCGTGAAGTGGTTCGACGCCACGATGATGGCGCCCTCCTCCGGCACCCGCGCAACGCCCTCCACGCGCACCCGAAACAGGAACGGAAACACCACAAAGCGGCCCAGCAACTGCCAGAAGGCGTAGATCGTCGTAATGATCCACGGCGGTTCCCAGCTTGAGTCCTGGCGCATGTCAGCGCCGTCCAACCGGGTCGCGCTCGCGCAGGAGCGCCTCGATCTGCGTCACCACTTCCGCCGGGCTGCTGTCCGCGGAATCGATCCACACCGCGTCGTCGGCTGCCGCCAGCGGCGCGTCCGCACGCGTACTGTCAATCCGGTCTCGTGTCTCGAGCAAGCCCCGCACGCTGGCCAGATCGATACACTCCCCGTCCTCCCGCCGCTGCTTCCACTTGCGCAGGGCGCGGGTTTCCAGCGGCGCGTCCAGGTACACCTTCAACTCGGCCTCCGGCCAAACAACTGTGCCAATGTCGCGCCCCAGGGCAACCACGGCGCCTTGCCCAATCACCCGCCGCTGCTCGCCCAGCAAGTGCGCGCGGACTTCCGGCAGCCGCGATACGTCCGAGACAACGGCCTCCACCGTCGCGCTGTACACACCCTCGGTAACGTCCTCGCCCTCGGACAGCACCCGCGTGCGATATGCGCCGTCGGGCTCCGGACGGAACGCCAGGTTCAGATTCGCGATCGCCGGTAGCACCTCGTCGGCGTTTTCCGGGTCTGCACCCGCTCGTAGCGCCGCCAGCGCCGCCGCGCGGTAGAACAGGCCGCTATCCACGCACACGTACCCGCATCGCTCGGCAAGCAACTGTCCGACGGTGCTTTTCCCCGACCCCACGGGGCCATCGATCGTGACGACCGGCGCTGACATAAGGCGCACCAAACCCGCAGACGCTCTCGGGGACGGCCGCTCAGTATAAAAACAGTTCACGCTCCATCGTCGCCGCGCTCCTTCGTCGCGGCGAACGCCGCATGTTCCGTTCCTGGCGCATCCTGTCAGCGAAGTGTCCAGCCGAATCATCACCTTGCCCCGCAGATACCAGAACACCGGGCTTGTACGCCTCGCACGCCACACCGCAGTCGTTACCCATTGCGAACCTCGGCTCCAAGTGCAAGCATGGACGTATCGAATTGGTCCATGGGCGGTAGGGAGACCACTTGCAATGGCTACGGACGCCGCCCCGCTCACCCGAGACGACCTGCGCGACGAACTGCAGCGCGCACTGACGCACTATGCGACCAAGGCCGATCTGGCCGACTTGCGCGACGAGCTGCATCGCACCCTGGCGCACCATGCGACCAAGGCCGATCTGGCCGACTTGCGAGCCGAACTCCACGCGACGCGCGCTGAATTCAAGTCTGACCTCCACAGCCAGACCCGCTGGATGGTCATCGCAGTGTTCGGATCGGTCAGCGCCGCTGCGGCCGTCACCGGACTGATCGTTCGATTCTTCGGCTGAGCGCCTGGCGCGAGGGACAAAGCATCCCGGATTAAGTCCGCCACGCCCGAGTCCCACGATTCTCGAACAGATTTCCCCCAGGCTGTGAAGGGAATCGCGTCCGGCCCCCAAAACCCCACTTGATGGCTGGAAGCCAAGTCGGCTTGATTGGGAATTGGACAAAGGAATCCACCTCGGTCGCCTGTCGCCTACACTCAGAAGATGCTCCGTTACTCGCCTCACTGCCCGTGCCTGCCGTAACCGTCGCCGAGGTCATCGCATCATTTCTGGTCCGGCAGGGCGTCCGCCGTGCCTACGGCGTCACCGGTGGCGAAATGCTGCCCGTGCTCGACGCCCTCCAGCGCCGCGGGATTGAATTCGTCCTGACCCATCACGAGGCGGCCGCCGCCTACATGGCCGATACCGAGGGCCAGCTCACCGGCCGCCCCGGGGTTTGCATCGGCACCCTTGGACCCGGGGCCGCCAACCTCTTCGCAGGCCTCGCCCAGGCCACCCTGGAACGCTCCCCGGTACTTGGCATTTCGGCTGACGTAACGCCCGAGGAAGCCGCCGGCCAGCGGCACCAGGTCTTCAACATTCCCGGAGCCATGGCGCCAGCCGTCAAGTACAGCGCGCGCGTCAGCCCGCAAAATGTGGGCGCCGTGCTCCCCGCCGCCTGGTCGGCAGCCACCAACGGTATGCCGGGTGCGGCGCACCTGTCCGTACCGAGTTCAGTCGCCACGCTCCCGGCCCTAAACCAGCCTGGCGTAGCGACCAATGCCGTAGCGGCATCGCCAGCCGTGCCGGCGGAGCTTGGCGAGATCGAGCAGCGGCTGGCGCAAGCGACGCAACCCGTCGCTGTGCTCGGCCTGGAAGCCCGAACAGCCGCCATCGCCAAGCGCTTCGCTCAGTTGGTGATCGAGTCCGACATTCCCGTCGTCACCCAGGTCAAGGCTCGCGGCTGGTTCCCGGGCGACCATCCCCTCCACGCCGGCACCCTGGCCTCGTACGGCTCTCGCGGCGTGTTCGAGTTGATTCAATCCGCCGACCTGGTACTGGGCGTCGGCATGGACGGCGTCGACCTCATCTGGCCATGGGACGGACCCGCCGGCTTGAACCTCACCGCCTACGACCTCAGGGACGGCTCGCTGCCGCATACCCCCATCGTTGGTGATGTGGCCGCCACGCTGGAGCGCCTGGCGGCCGTCGACCGTCCCCCGAATCGCGTAAGCGCGGCTGACCGCGCCTCGCAAGCCCGCGGCGCCGCCCGAGCGGACCTCCAGGCCGGTCCCGCCGGCACCGATCACCCGGCTGACGCTCCGTCCGACGGCATCGCCGTCGACCCGCTCTTTCAGGCCATCCGGGCCGCCGCCCCATCCGACACCGCCCTCATTTCCGATGTCGGCATGCACAAGCTCTACCTCGCCCAGTACTGGGAAGCGCCAGCGCCCCACACCTACTTCGTCGCCAACGGGCTTTCCGGCATGGGCTGGGCGCTGCCCAGCGCCCTGGGCTTCAAGCTCACGTGCCCCGACACACCCGCCCTGGCCGTTACCGGCGACGGCGGCGCGCTCATGTTCGCCGGCGAACTGGGCACCCTGGCCCGTTTGCGACCGCCTGGCCTCGTCTACCTGGTGCTCGTCGACGCCTCGCTCGCCCTCATCCGCCTCAAAGCCGAAGAGCTCGAACACGACCCGCTGCCCAATGACTTCGCTCCGCCCGACTTCGTCGCCCTGGCCCAAAGTTTCGGCCTCAGGGCGGAGCGTGTGGATTCCCCGGAGGGCGCCGCTACAGTGGTACGTGACGGCCTTACGGCCTCGGAGCCGCTCGTTGTCGAGGCGCCCATCGACTACGGCGCCTACCAGCGCATGACCTGACCAATCAGCCGCATGGATCAAATCAACTCGTGAGCATCGGCGGCCATCTGTGGCGCGGACCCCTTCGCCTGCTGGCGTGCGCGGCGGCGTTGGCGCTCGTCGTCGCATCGCCGTCCCCGTCCCAGGCGGATGTGCTACCCCTGCAAACCGGCCAGACCATTCGCATCGAAGGCCAGGGCTGGGGCCATGGTGTCGGCATGTCCCAATGGGGCGCCCGCGGACGCGCCCTCGCCGGACAGTCCGCCGACGAGATCGTCCGCGCCTACTACACCGGCATCGACATCACCGATTCCCCAACCGATCAGACCCCCATCCGCGTACTGATCGATCGCAACTACCGGCCGGCGGCGATCGACGGGTCCGCAGCCTCCTCCAACGGACTCTCGGGCGACATCGTTGGGATCGGCGGCCAATGGGCTATTTCGGGTGTCACTAATCCGCTGCCGCCCGGCGCCAGACTGCGACTGCTCGACCACCCGGGCGTGCACCGAATCACCGTTCGCCTGATCGACGCCGCGGGCGGGCACATGCGCGACTTCGACCTCCCCGGCCAGATCGAGGTCGTCCCCCTCGAGCCCCACACCCGCCTGCTGGTGCACTACAAGTACACCACCGAGGCCGAGGGCTTACCCGGCCAGTACTACGACGTCTACCGCGGGTCCGTACGCGTCTATCAGGACGCCGAAGGCCTGGTGGACACCGTCAACGTCGTAACGCTCGAGGACTATCTGCTCGGCGTCGTGCCGGCCGAAATGCCGTACCACTGGCCCGCCGAGGCTCTCAAGGCCCAGGCCATGGCCGCCCGCACCTACGCGCTGATCAGCCTCGATCCCGGTAACTCGATCTTGGACGTCTTTGATACGACCCAGGACCAGGTTTATCTCGGCGTCAACCACGAGCGGCCGGAAACCACCGCCGCCGTTCAGGCCACTGCCCGCCGCGTCTTGACCCATGACGGCCAGCCCATCATTTCGTACTTCTTCAGCGCCGCAAACGGACATACCGAGGCCAACGAGCATGTGTTCGGCGGGCCGCCGGTTCCATACCTGCGCTCCGTCGTCGACCTTGATCCCAACGGCCGCCCCTGGGATGCCGATTCCCCGCTGAGCACCTGGTCCACTCCCGAATTCTCCGCCAGTCTCTTGCAGGGGCTCTACCAGGAATCGATCGGCACGCTCGATTCGCTGGACTTCAGTGACCGCTCACCGACCGGCCGATTGATCATCGTCGGTCTCAACGGCCAGCGCGGTCGGCAGACGATCAGCGCCTGGAACTTCGCGCTGCGATTCAACCAGCGCACCCCACGGGAAGCCGGGCTGATCTACAGCACGCGCTTCGCCATTGTGCGCAACTACCCGCTGATTGAACGCGTCGCGCCTCTAAACCTGCCGGACGGGCAGTCCATCTACTTCGACGAAACCGGCCATAACGTGCGCCACGGCTTTCTCAAGTACTTCAACGCCCGCGGCGGCGTGGCCGCATTTGGTCTCCCGCTCACCGAGGAGGTCGTCCAGAACGGCCGCACCGTCCAGTACTTCGAGCGCGCCCGTTTCGAATACCACCCGGAACTGGCCGGCACGCCCTACGAGACCCAACTCGGGCTGCTCAACGACGCCCTCACCGCCCCGCGCCGCCCGTTTGCCGGCGACACCCCCTTCCCAACCGTGCCCGACCACCGCTACTTCCCCGAAACCGGCCACAGCGTGCATTTCGGCTTCCTGCGGTACTGGGAAACCCAGGGCGGGCTCGAACGCTTCGGCTATCCCATTTCCCAGGAGGTCGTCGAGCACGGACGCACCGTCCAGCACTTCCAGCGGGCTCGGCTGGTGTGGGTGCCCGAAGCTCCGTCAGGCCAGCAGGTCCAGATAGCCAAGGTCGGCAGCGAATACATGCGCGCCTTCGGCCTCGCCCCACCGCTGTAGGGCGAAACATCCGCCACCCCTATACTCGCGCCGCCCGCGCACTCGCCTGGACGACCTGATGCCCCTCAGTTCGCATGAGCAGCAGGAGATCGACGACCTGCGCGCCGTCCAGGCCCGCACCCGCCGCCTGACCGTTCCGGATCTCGAAGCAATCCTCTACCAGGCCCTGCCTGTTCTTGATCACGGCTTCGTGCGCGTGATCGACTACATGGGCAGCGACAGTGCGGTTGTCCAGGCCGCCCGCGTCTCCTACGGCGCCGGCACCAAGCGCGCCCGCCAGGACGCCGGCCTCATTCGCTACCTCATGCGGCACGCCCACACGACGCCGTTCGAGATGTGCGACATCAAGTACCACGTCAAGCTGCCCATCTTCGTCGCCCGCCAGTGGATCCGGCACCGCACCGCCAGCGTCAACGAGTACTCCGCCCGCTACTCCATCCTCGACAACGAGTTCTACATCCCCGAGCCGGAACACCTGGCCGCTCAGTCCACCAGCAACCGGCAGGGCCGCGGCGACGTCGTGTCCGGCGACGAGGCGGCCCGCGTCTTTGACCTGCTGCGAACCGACGCCGAGCAGGCCTACGCCCACTACGAGGAGATGCTCAACGAAGACGTCCGGGGAAACGTGCGTGACGAGTCCCGCCAGGGTCTCGCCCGCGAACTCGCGCGCATGAACCTCTCCCTCAACTTCTACACCCAGTGGTACTGGAAAGTGAACCTGCACAACCTGATGCACTTCCTCTGGCTGCGCAGCGACGCCCACGCCCAGTACGAAATCCGCGCCTACGCCACCGTCATGCTCGACACGGTTCGGCGCTGGGCGCCCCTCACCTACGCCGCCTTCATGGACTACCGCGTCGGCGGCGCCAACCTATCCGCCAGGGGCCTCGACGTCGTTCGCCGTCGCCTCCGCGGCGAACCCGTCACTCGTCGCGACGTGGGCATGTCCCCCGCCGAGTGGCGTGAACTCAACGACCTGCTCGACGCTGAGGCAGCATCTCCAGGCAGCTAAGTGCGTCCAGTCGTGCGGCTGGACGACCGCCCGTCGCCTACTCGTTGAACGACGGAAAGTAGTCCGGAATCGTCTCCGCGTCGTAGCCCGCCGCCGGGTACTCGTACTCGTTCCCCTCGTAGTTCCGCACCACGATCTTCTCGTCCGTGAGTTCCACGATCCGCGACGGCGACACCGGGATCTTTCCGCCCCCGCCCGGCGCGTCGATGATGTACTGCGGCACGCCAAACCCGGTGGTGTGTCCCTGCAGGGCCTCCATGATCTCCAGGCCCTTCTGCACCGACGTCCGGAAGTGGTCGGTCCCCTTCACGAGGTCGGCCTGGTAGATGTAGTACGGCTTCACGCGAGCCTTCAGCAGCTCGTGCATCAGCTGCTTCATCGTCTCCGGATCGTCGTTCACGCCGCGCAGCAGCACCGTCTGGCAGCCAACCGGAATCCCGTGGTCCACCAGCCGCCCGCAGGCCTCGCGAGCCTCCGGCGTGAGTTCACGCGGATGGTTGAAGTGCGTGTTCAGGTAGAACGGCTGATACCGCGCCAGCATTTCGCACAGTTCGTCGGTGATCCGCGCCGGGTTGACGCACGGAATCTTGGTTCCCATGCGGATCAACTCCACATGTGGAATCGCATAGAGATTCGAGATGATCCACTCCAGCGCGTTGTCGGTCAGCGTCAGCGGATCGCCGCCGCTCAACAGCACGTCACGAATCTCCGGATGCTCGCGGATATATCCGAACACCGCCTCCAGTTCGTGCGGCGGCGGCACCGGATTCTTCCCAACCTTCCGCTTCCGCGTGCAAAACCGGCAGTACATGGCGCAGGTGTGCGTGACGACAAACAGCACCCGGTCCGGGTACCGGTGGGTGAGGTGCTTCACCGGCATGTCGTCTTCTTCGTCCAGCGGATCGTCTTCTAGGAATGCGGAATCCTCGAACTCCACCGCATCCGGCATCTGCTGGATGTAGATGGGATCGCTGGCGTCCATCTCCTCGATCAGACTCAGGTAGTACGGCGTCGTGAAAAACGGGTACTCCTTCGCCACGGCCTCCAACCGCTCGTATTGCTCCTCCGTCAGGCCGGGAATCGACCGCACGTCGCGCACGCCCTGCGCAAGCTGTTCCTGCCATTCGGCGCGTGGACGACGGACCTTTGGCGGCATGGCTGCTGTAACCCTCCGGAACACGCCCGCCCGACGCGGCGAGGCATCCTGTCTAACCGCCCCAAGCCTACGAAATGCCGCGCGCCCCGTCCGCCTGCTCGGGGTTTTCGCCGAAAAACCGGCATAAACTTGGCCGCGCGTACGCGCGATGCTAGGTTTGGGACGAGCAGTTGGGTCCGGCCAGGAGCCCAACGCCCACCATTCAACGACCCGCCAGGATTGTGTTTCTTGGCGACCATCGCCGGGAGACACATCGCCTGCGAATGACTGCCACCAACGGCCAGACCACCCTCTCCATTCGCGACCTGCACGTCTCTGTGGAAGACGCCGAAATCCTGCGCGGCGTCACCCTGGACATACCCGCCGGCGAGGTGCACGCCCTCATGGGCCCCAACGGCTCCGGCAAGAGCACGCTGGCCAATGCCCTCATGGGCCATCCCGCCTATGAAATTACCGCCGGGCAGGTGCACTTCAAGGGCCAAGACGTACTGGAACTTGAGACCGACGAGCGCGCGCGCCTGGGGATGTTCCTAGCCTTCCAGTATCCCGCCGAGATTCCCGGCGTCCGCGTCGCCAGCTTCTTGCGCCTGGCGCTGAACGCTCGCCGCGAGACCGAAATCTCGGTCATGGAGTTCCGCCGGCTGCTCATGGAAAAGATGCAGATGCTGCGCATGGACCCCAAGTTCGCCTCGCGCTACCTCAACGAAGGCTTCTCCGGCGGCGAAAAGAAGCGCAACGAGATCCTTCAGCTTGCGGTGTTGGAGCCCGAACTTGCGATACTTGACGAGACGGACTCGGGCCTCGACATCGACGCGCTGCGAATCGTCGCCGACGGCGTGAACCGCTTGCGGGGCTCGGATCTTGGAGTACTGGTGATCACCCACTACCAACGGCTGCTGAACTACATCGAGCCTGACCGCGTGCACGTCCTCATCGACGGCCGCGTGGTCGAGTCGGGCGGCAAGGAACTCGCCGAGCGCCTCGAGGCCGAGGGCTACGAACGCTACGGCGCCGCGGCGGCCAGCGAGGACGCATAACCATGGCAGTCAAGGACATCGATCAGGTCGGGCTCGACACCTATAAGTTTGGGTTTCACGACGACATCCAGCCCGTCTACACCTCGCCCAAGGGCCTGAGCGAGGACATCGTCCGGGAAATCTCCCGCCAGAAGGACGAGCCGGCCTGGATGCTGGACTTCCGGCTGGAGGCCCTTCGCCAGTTCGAGCGCAAGGCAATGCCCACCTGGGGCGCCGACCTCTCGCGCATCGACTTTGACGACATCCACTACTACATCCGCCCGCAGGACCGGCAGGCCCGCTCGTGGGACGACGTGCCGGAGGACATCAAATCCACCTTCGACAAGCTGGGCATCCCCGAGGCCGAGCGCAAGTTCCTGGCCGGTGTCGGCGCGCAGTACGACTCCGAAGTCGTCTACCACAGCATCCGCGACGACCTGGAAGAGCAGGGCGTGATCTTCCTGGACATGGACTCCGGCCTGCGCGAGCACGAGGACATCGTGCGCGACTACTTCGGCACGGTCATTCCCAACGGCGACAACAAGTTCGCGGCGCTGAACAGCGCGGTCTGGAGCGGCGGCAGCTTCGTCTACGTACCCGAAGGCGTACGCGTGGAGATTCCGCTGCAGGCCTACTTCCGTATCAATGCCGAAAACATGGGGCAGTTCGAGCGCACGCTCATCATCGTCGAGCCGGGCGCCTACGTGCATTACGTCGAGGGTTGCACGGCCCCGGTCTACGCCACCGACTCCCTGCACTCGGCCGTCGTCGAAATCATCGTCAAGGAAGGCGGACGCTGCCGCTACACCACCATCCAGAACTGGTCGACCGACGTCTTCAACCTGGTCACCAAGCGCGCCGTCGCCTACCGCGACGCCACCATGGAATGGGTGGACGGCAACCTGGGCAGCAAGGTCACCATGAAGTACCCGGCCGTCTACCTGATGGAACCCGGCGCGCACGGCGAGGTGCTGTCCATCGCCTTCGCCGGCGAGGACCAGCATCAGGACGCCGGCGCCAAGATGGTGCATGCCGCGCCCGACACGTCGTCCCTGATCACCTCAAAGTCAATCAGTCGCAAGGGCGGTCGCACCGCCTACCGCGGCTATGTGCAGGTGTTGCCCGAGGCCGAGCGCTGCCGCTCCAACGTGGAATGTGACGCCCTGCTGATCGACGACCGCTCGCGATCCGACACGTATCCCTACATGGACATCGAGGAGAGCGACGTCGCCATCCAGCACGAGGCCACCGTCAGCAAGGTCAGCGACCAGCAGTTGTTTTACCTGATGAGCCGCGGACTGACCCAGGAGCAGGCGATGGCGATGGTCGTCAGCGGGTTCATCGAGCCGATCGTCAAGGAGTTGCCGATGGAGTACGCGGTTGAAATGAACCGCCTCATCGAACTCCAGATGGAAGGCTCGATCGGCTAGCGTTACTGACCAACGTTGCCGACACACTCAAGCACGGGCCGTCCCGCCGGCTGATACCGTCTCGCCCACGTCAATGACAAGCACAACCCGCGACCTGATTACCGACCTGTCAACGTCACACGGCGAGCCCGGCTGGCTGCGCGAACGACGCGCCGCCGCCTGGCACGTCTACGAGACGACTCCCGCCCCAACCTGGAGCGACGAAGAGTGGCGGCGCACGGACACCAGTTGGGTGGACTGGGACGGCGCGGCCCCGGCCGCCAACGGGGCTGATCCGGCCAGGCTCGCCCTGCCCATGGAAGTCTCAAGCGCCAGCGTGCTGCTGCGACAGCGCGGAAGCATGGTCGAGGTGCTGTACACCTCGCCGGAAGCCCGAGACGCCGGCGTAACCGTCGTCAGCCTGGCGGCGGCGGCGGACTCGGACGGCGACACCGTCGCTGACCGTCTGGGCACGGATCTTGCGCCACCGTCAGCCGGCAAATTGCAGGCGATGAATGCCGCGCTGTGGAGCGGCGGAGCGTTCGTGCGCGTTCCGGAAGGGGCGAAGTTGACCGCGCCGATCGTGATCGTGATCGACGCCGCCGACCAACCGATCTTTCCGCGCACGCTGGTTTCCACGGGCGCCGGATCGTCGGCCGACGTGCTCGAGTGGTGGCGTTCAAGTCAGGCGGCAACTCCAGGCCTTGCGAATGGCTGTGTGGAACTGTTCGTCGGGGCCGGCTCGAAGCTCAGCTACACGCACGTGCAGGCCTGGGGCGGTCACGCGGGCAGCTTTCTCACGCAGTACGCAAGCGTCGCGCGCGACGCCGAACTGGCGACAACCAACGTGACCCTCGGGGGACGCTTTCACAAGGGAGCCATAGCCGCCACGTTAACCGGTCCGGGCGCCAACGTGCGGTTGAACGGCATGGCCTACCTGGACGGTGAACAGTTCGCCGATCACCACACGCTGCAGGACCACCGAACCACGGATGCGGCCAGCGACCTGCTATACGTGAACGTGCTCGACGGCTCGGCGCGGTCGGTCTACGCCGGAACCATCATGGTTCAACCGCACGCGCAACGATCCAACGCCTATCAGCAAAACCGGAACCTGATGCTGAAACGTGGGCCCCGCGCCGACTCGATACCCAGGCTCGAGATCATGGCCGACGACGTTCGCTGTACCCACGGCTCCACCACGTCCACCATCGACCCGATGCATCTCTACTACCTCGGATCGCGCGGCCTCGGCCTCGACCAGGCCCGCTCCCTCATCGTCGACGGAACATTCGAACCGGTACTGGACCGGATTCCGGACGCGACCGTCCGCTCTGCCGTGCGGACCGCGGTCCGGGCGAAGTTGCACGGAACCGCCGCGGCCTGATGGGCGGCTTCGTCGACGTAGCAGCCGCCGAGGACATTCCGCCGGGCACGGCACGTCAGGTGCTGGTGGGTGAGCGACGCATCGGCGTGTACAACGTCAGCGGAGACCTGTACGCGATGGACGACCTGTGCAGCCACGACCAGGCATGGCTGTCGGAAGGCGACTTTGACCCCGAGCGCCGCTCGGTCCGTTGTCCGCGGCACACGTCGACATTCGACTTGACCAGCGGACGGCCGCGGACGCTGCCCGCCATTCGTCCGGTCGCCACCTACGACGCGAAGTTTGAGGCTGGGCGCGTCCTGATTCTTATCGATACTTAGGGCACATGGTTGTCCCAACTTCCGCTGCCGCTGGACTGGATGCCGCCGCAGTCCGGGCGGACTTTCCGGTTCTGGCCGAGCAGGTCCACGAGCGTCCGCTCGTCTACCTGGACAACGCCGCCACGTCGCAGAAGCCGCGAGCCGTCATCGACGCCCTGCGGACCTACTACGAGACCTATAACGCCAACATCCACCGCGGTCTGCACGCGCTAAGCGAACGAGCCACGGCCGAATACGAGGACGCGCGGGCGCGCGTGGCGCGCTTTATCAACGCCGCGCATCCCCACGAAGTGATCTTCACGCGCGGAACCACCGAAGCGATCAACCTGGTGGCCCGCGGCTGGGGCGACGAAAACGTCGGCGAGGGCGACGAGATCCTGCTGACCGAAATGGAACACCACAGCAACCTCGTCCCCTGGCAGATGCTGGCACAGCGAACCGGCGCCTCGCTGCGGTACATCCCGATGGACGTCGAGGGCCGCATTGACCTGCAGGCCTACGCGCGGATGTTCCGGCCGCGCACCCGGCTGGTCGCGGTCACGCACATGTCAAACGTGCTGGGCACCATCACGCCGGCCGCCGAGCTAATTGAGATCGCGCACCAGCACGATGTGCCGGTGCTCCTGGACGCCGCGCAATCCATTCCGCACCTGCCCGTGGACGTGCAGGCGCTTGACGCGGACTTTGTGGCGTTTTCAGGTCACAAGATGCTCGGCCCAACCGGAATCGGCGTCCTCTACGGTCGGGAAGCCCTGTTGGACGCCATGGAGCCCCTCTTCGGCGGCGGCAGCATGATCCGCGTCGTGGAGTTGCACCAGTCAACCTGGACCGCGCTCCCATACAAGCTGGAGGGCGGCACGCCAAACATCGCCGGCGCGATTGGCCTCGGCGCGGCCGTGGACTACTTGCAAACCGTCGGCATGCCGGAGGTGACGGCCCACGAGCATGAGCTGACCGAATACGCGCTGAACCTCCTGAGCGATCTCGATGGTGTGCGCCTCTTTGGCCCGAAGGACGCCCGGGATCGCGGCGGGGTGATCTCGTTCTATGTCGGCGATGTGCATCCGCATGACGTCGGAACCTTGCTTGACGCCGACGGTATTGCCGTGCGGGCCGGACACCACTGCGCGCAGCCCCTGATGCGCAAGCTGGGGGTTGCGGCAACCGCGCGGGCCAGCTTGTACCTCTACAACACCGCCGCCGAAGTGGATTGCCTGGCTGATGGCATCGCCCGCGCGAAAGCGTTCTTCGAGTGACGCTTGAGGACCTCTACCGCGAGGTCATCATGGACCACTACCGGCGGCCGCGAAACCGGGGCGCGCTCGACGACGCGAATGTTGTGATGGAAGGCGTCAACCCGCTCTGCGGCGACGAAATCAAGCTCTGGCTGAACATCGACGACGCCGGTGTGATCACCGGCGCGTCCTTCGACGGTCACGGCTGCTCCATCAGCCAGTCGTCCGCCTCGATCATGACGGAAGCCGTAATCGGCAAGCCCTTGGCCGATGCCCATGCCGTGATTGCCGACTTCCGCGGCATGATGCTGGACGGCGACGCTCCCGACGAACTGCGACTTGGCGACGGCGTCGCCCTGGAGGGCGTTCGCAAGTTCCCGGTACGCATCAAGTGCGCCGTGCTGAGCTGGAACACCCTGAAACTCGGCCTCGACGAACATGCCGCCGCCGGTGGCCAGCGCGTGGAACTGCAGCACAGCGAGTCGTAGCCGTCGGGCCGTCCTGCTCGCGTGGCTGCCGGATTAGACTCTCGGCATTGCCTGGCCCCGGAGCGACCGTCGAACGTTGACGCCGCTGATCGGTTCGCTCCTTCGTCCGCGTCTGCATGCCCTGCGGACGAACCCCGACTTGCTGGCGCTCTGGGTCGCCTACGCCCTGATGCTCTTTTCCATGGCCGCCATGGGGCCGGTTTTGGGCGAGGTCAAGGACGAATTCAATCTCACGCCCGCGACCACGGCCCTGCTGGTCGCGGTGCAGGGCATGGGACGCGGGGGCTTCATGCTGGTGCTGGCGCCGTTGGCCGACCGCATGTCGCCCCGCCTGCTGCTGCCGCTGGGCTTGCTGATCACCGGCCTGGCCTCCATTGTCACGGCCGCGGCGCCGAGCGAGTGGGTCTTTGGCGTGGGCATCGTGGTCAGTGCCGCCGGCAGCGGGCTGGTCGGCCCGGGCGGTCAGGTCCACCTGGCGCGCCGCGGCCAGGGCCAAGAGCGGCGCCGCAACATTGCCCGGGTCATGTCCGGCGGCATGTTCGGCGCCTTTGTGGCGCCTATTGCCGCCGGCGGCGCCGCCAGCCTCCTGGGCTGGCGCGCGGCGTTTGTGATGGTAGCCGTCCTCTCGATCGTCATCGCCGCCGCCGTCGCGTCCGTCAGGTCGCTCGAGTCAACGGCCCGCCCGCCGCCCGCGCCCGAAGGACCGGCCAGGCCGCGATCCAGGCGGCCGGCGTTGGGCATTGGTCGGGTGGTGCTGGAGGTCTCGGTGCTGGCTGTCCTGCTCTGGGGATGGAACAACACCACCCGCGGCTTCGTGCTCCCGTTCTACGGCAGCGAAGCCCTGAAGCTCGACCCCGGCGGCATTGGCATTCTCATGGGGTTGGCCCTCGGCGGGCGGGCGGCCCTCACCTACGTAAGCGGCGCGTTCATCAATCGCGTCGGGCTCTCGTCGTCGCTGCTGATCGCCACGATCATCGGGGCGGGCGGCACCCTGGTGATGTACGCCCCCGCCGGACTTCCGGTCTTCGTGGGACTGGTCGTCGCCTACACCCTGACCGGCATCAGTTCGCCGATCGTCATCATGATGCTCACCGAGCGAGCGCCGCCGCGGCGTTTGGGTCAGGCGATGGGCGTGACCCAGTTCCTGGTGGATGGGGTCGGGCTTGGACTCACCCCGCTGATCGGGTTCATCGTGGACGCGGCCGGATTCGGCGTGGTAGGCGCCCTGCTGGCCGCCATTTCGCTCGCCGCGGGCGCCTGGGGCGTCTGGATCATGCGCCTCGGCGAACACGAGGCGTCGCGCGCTCCCGAGGGCTAAACCTCTCCGGGCCTAGTCCTCCACGAACTCGATGCGCTGCCGCAACTCGGGAATATCGATGTCGAGATCGCCTTCCGCCAGTTCAAGCCGGCCGTCCTCCATCACCCACGACTCATCCGCAAACTGGCTCAGCGCCGGATCGTGCGTGGCCATGATGATCGTCAGCCCTTCGGTGTCCACGATACGCCGAAACAGCAGCATGATTTCCAGTCCGGTAATGCTGTCGAGTTCCCCGGTCGGCTCGTCGGCAATCAGCACGGCCGGCTGGTTGGCGATGGATCGGGCGATGGACACGCGCTGCTGCTCGCCGCCGCTCAGTTCAAACGGCCGGTGTCCGGCGCGCTCTGCCAGCCCCACCATGTCCAGCACTTCCATCGTGCGAGACGCGCGATCGCTGGCTGAGCGTCCGGCGATGCGCATGGTGAGTTCCACGTTCTCGAAGGCCGACAGCACCGGGAGCAACGCGAAGGACTGAAAGACGAAGCCAAAATTGTGACGACGGATCTTCGTAAGCTCAGATTCACTGAGCCGGCTGACCTGGCGGCCCCGGAAATACACTTCGCCATCGTCCGGTCGGTCCAGTGAACCCAACTGGTTCAGCAACGTCGTCTTGCCCGACCCGGATCGCCCGCGGAGCGTGATCAGCCGTCCCTCGTGGGCCCGGCAACTCACGTGATCGACGGCCCGGATCTCCTCCGATCCCACCCGGAATACGCGAGAGACATCACGCGCTTCCAGGATCACGTCGCGCTTGGTCGCGGCATCCGTCGGACGAAAGCCGGTCACCTCAGTCATTGCTGGCCGAACCCTCGCTCGGTGGCGCAAACGGCCGGTGTTCGTCGGGGATATGCTCGTGTTGGGTGCGGGCGGGAGGCTTGGGTGCTGGCCGCGGCGGTTTCGCCGGCCGGCGGGGCGGTCGTGATCGGCCGGGAATAACCGGTGCGGCCAACTCCACCCGCGCTGGGATGACTGGTTCGTTCGGCGGCGGCGACGGTGCTTCATCGTCGTCCGACGCGTCGTCGCCGGCGCTTGACGAGGCCGCGACGGTCGCTATCCCGGACGTTCCGGATCGGATCACGATGCCTTCGCCTTCGACTTCGACGAACGCACGCCCGCGGATGCCCAGTTGGTCCAGCATCTCCTGCGGAACCTGCAAGCGTCCCGTGTCGTCCACGATCACAAACTCATCGTGCGTGTGATCCTCGCCGTCTTCGTGAATGCTCACGCGGCGAACGGTCTCCGTGCTGGTGCGGCCGTCGCGGATCGCAACCACCCGCTCGACCTGGCGGGCGATATTCCGGTCGTGGCTCACGATGATGATGGTCAACCCGCGTTCGCGATTGAGATAGCGCAGGATGTCGTAGATCTGCCCTGCCGTCTGCGTGTCAACCTCGCCGGTCGGCTCGTCCGCCAGCAACAGGTCGGGATCGTTGGCCAACGAAATCGCGATCGCCACCCGCTGCTGCTGGCCGCCTGAGAGCTGGCTCAGCCGGTGATGCATGCGGTCCTCGAGCCCAACGGCTCGCAGCAGGCTCTTGGCGCGGTCCGAGGCCTTGCGCATGTTTCCGAACAGCATCGGAAGCCGCACGTTCTCAAAGGCCGTCAGGTACGGCACCAGGTTGCGGGAACTCTGTTGCCATACGAACCCAACGTGGTGACGCTTGTAGTCCACCAGGTCCGACTCTGACGCCTGCAGGATGTCAAGGTCGCCAACCCGGCACTGCCCGGCCGTCGGTCGGTCCAGCCCGCCCAGAACATTCAGCAGGCTGGACTTGCCGGAACCGCTGTTGCCGATGATGGCCATCATTTCGCCCCGCTGGACCTCGAGGTCCAGCCCCTGCAAGGCCACGACTTCCAGATCCTCGGTCTTGTAAATCTTGACCAGGTTGTCGCACACGATGTACGGCCGGGCCCCGTTGGTGCGGTCGGGCGCCTGGGCCGCGCTCATCCCTGTTCCTCGCCGAACTTCACGGCCTCGTTGATCCGGATCTTCGACAGCAGCCAGGCGCTGACCGGAAATGCCACCGCCACCACGGCGCCAAAGAGGATGTAGATCTTGAGGACGTCGCCCCAGGCCGTGATGACCGTGAACGGCGGCGTGTCCCCAAAGCGATCCACGCTCAGTTGCAGGAACGGAATGAACAGGTTGCCGGTCAGCACCCCCAACGCCGTTCCCAACACGACGCCCAGCACGATCAGGAATCCGTTTTCGAAGGCATAAATGCCCACGAGCTGCCGTACCGAGAGCCCCATGGCCCGCAGGATCCCCAGCTGCTGCATGCGCCGCCGGAACGACATGTAGGAGTACATCAGGAAGCCCATGATCGTCAGCACGGCGGCAATCAGGAATCCGATCGACAGGATGCCGAAGATGCCGACGCGCGTGGCGTCGTCGCGTGCCGCGGCGATCTCCGCCCGCGCATCACGGGCGTCAAGCGGCTTGAATCGCTTGAGCAGCAGCGTTTCGCGCAATTCCAGGGCGTGGACGTCCGGGTCGGTATGCGCAAGCACCGTCCACGGCGTCTGCCCCAGGCTGCGCTCCACGTAATCGAGATTCACGATCACGTACGGCCCGTCTTCCGGATAGTGCGTCGGGAAGAGGTCCGTCCATCCGGCGATAAAGAACTCAAGCGTCTGCGGTGTACCAAAGTCGATGCGCAGCGGGTCGCCGAGACTCAGGTTGAGTTCGCCTTGAAACGTCTCGCGCGAGGCAATCAGCGCCTGCTCGTCCAGCGCCAGTTGATTCATCAGGCTGTTGAGCGGGAACGGACTGAAGTCGTCCCGCCACCACACCGTTTCCGCAAAGTCCAGTGGGTCCACGCCATAGGTCTTGATCGGCACGCGCAGCGCTTCGCCGGGGCGCCGGAAACCCGTGTCCTCGTTCTGCCACAGCCGTGCCACGCGCAGAATCTGCGGAACTTCCAGGTGGCGCTCCACCGGCAGGAACGACCATTCCTGCGTCTCCTCGTCGTAGTCGCCGATCTCCAGGAAATCCGCCTGCGACCCGACCGAAAAATACACGCGGTCGTCGAAGTTGCGGTCGAGCGTGGCGGCCATCGAGGCGCTGAACGCTCCGATCGCCAGGGTGAGCACGAGCAGAAATATCAGGCGCGTGAATTGCCGGGGCTCGCGCGCGATCTGGCGCAGCCCAAGATGCATCGAAACCCCGAGATACCTGTTGCCGAGGAACGCCATGCTGGCGACCAGCCACGGAAAGAAGCGCAGGAATAACAGGGTGACCGCAAACATGAACATGATCGGGATGATCACCAGCAGCGGGTCTGAAAAGAGGTCCCCGCCGTCGCCCACCGTTACCAGTTGATCGCGCTGCGAGAGCGTGAAATACCCATACGCGGCGCCCACCACCACAATCACGTCAACGAAGTAACGCTGAAACCACGGGCGACTGGTGGACCGCGAGACTTCCTGCTTATAGGTCACGATGCTGTGGCGCGCGGCGCTGATGGCCGGCAGCAATGTCGCCACAATGGCCAGCAGAGCCGCCCCGCCCGCCCACATGAAGTGTCGCGTCGTAATGTCGATCGGCAGCGGATCGCGATTGGTGAACACCAGGAACGTAAACGTCTTGCCAATAACCTGGGCCAGCAACGCGCCGAGGAACGGTCCGGCGGCCGTTGCGATCCCGCCGATCAGCACGCCCTCCAGCACGTAAATGCCGACAACCTGCAGCGTGCCGACGCCCCGGCTCTTGAGAATGGCAATTTCATTGCGTTGCCGATCCACCACCATCCCCGACGTGAGAATGATGTAATACAGCGTCAGCGCCACGATCGGCGCGCTCAGGATCAGCAGCAGGAGCGTCAGGAAGAAGAGCTTCTGCTCAAAGTCAAAGAAGATCGGCTCCGGCGAATTCTCAAGACGCGTCCCGTCCCACACCGCGTTCGCATTAATGCGGATCGACACCAGCCCGCCGGTAATGCGCCGATAGTTGGTGGCGCGAATCGCGTCGATGTCGAAGTCGGCGTACCACGTCGCCTCGCTGAAGGCCGCCGGCGCAAACTCCAGCAAGGGGCCCAGGTACGCCGCCCGTTCGATGTAGATCCCGCCCTCGTCAAACGCCGCTCGGACCGGATAGGGCCAGTAGTTGCTCTCGGGGTCGCGGGGCAAGACGCGCGCGACCACGCGCACGGCCAGGACGTCGGGTTCGCCGGTCGTCGGATTGTTGAACTGCATCCCAACCACGTCGCCGACCAGCACGCCCAGCTTGTCAAGCGCGTTGCTGGTTAACGCGCCTTCAAACAGCGGCATCCGCGCTCCGGCCGGGCCAATAAAGGTGCTGACCTCGGCGCTCGGCCTCCGACCTTCGCTGATGAGGACGTTATCGAAGAAATCGTTCATCGAAAACATGAATGAGAATCCGAACCGCCGCGGCGGTCGTGAAAGGTCGTCGCTCGCCGGCGCCGAGAGGTCCAGCAGCCCCCGTCGGCCCGTCGACAGGTAGCTGATCAGTTGGGTGGTTGGCAGCCCGACCGCTTCCGGAATGAGCGAGCGGAAGAACCGGTCGTAGGCCAGATAGTTCGGCGTGTCCGTGGGATTGCTCGCGTCTGTCTCTTTGTGGCGGATGAAGATGCTGGACGATGGCTGCGCCTGCGGGATCGGTTTTCGCAACTCGCGCTGCAGCAGCAGGCCGCTGATGCCCTCGGCATATAGCGGCACCGACGTCGCCAGCGTCACCGTGACCAGCAGGCCGATCGCCGTCGAACTGACCAGCGCCCGGTTGCTGAACAGTCGCTTCGCCACGAAGCGAATAATGGCTAGCGGCACTGGAGTCTCGCGGGAACGCGTCGCATACCCGGGGCGCCTGGCTAGGGCGCGGAGAAGATCATCTGGCCCTCGTCAAGTCCCGAGAGCACTTCAACCTCGCTGTCGCTCCGAATCCCGGTAACCACCGGCAGGCTGCGCCGCTGCTCGTTCACCACCGTCTCAACGAACGTGCGCTCGTTCAGATCACGCAGCGATGTCACCGGAATCTTCAGTACGTCGTCCTTCACCTGCAAGGTGATGTTGACGCGCGCCAGCATCCCCATCCGCACCCCTTCGCGTTCAAAATCCACGTCAATCAACGCGTCGGGAATCCGCACCGTCTGACCCGTCTGCGTCACGATCGTGCGAGGGATTGCGCTGACATTCCCGTCGAACTTCACCCCTGGGAACGCGTCCAACGCCACCTCGGCCGGCTGTCCGACGGACATCTTGGACTGGTCCAATTCAGGGATGCGGACCTCAATGATCAGCGCCGATGGATCGGCAATCCCAATCACCTCGCTGAACGCCCGCGCCTGTGACCCGGCCCGCCCACGCGTGAATGTGATTTCACCGTCGAACGGCGCCCGAATCACGTTGTCTTCCGATTGCGTGAGCAGCGCGTCCAGGGCAATGCGGCTGCGCTCAACTTCGTTCGCCAGGATTTGCAGCTCAAAGTCGGTGGCCGACTCGCCGCGGTCGAATCGATCGAAGTTCTCAAGGGTCGCCTCGAGCTCCAGGAGTGCCGCCTGCTCGTTATTCAGGGCGACGCGCAACTGGGCCAGCGAGGGAGCGGCCGTGGCTTCCTGGTAGCGAGCTTCGGCCACCCGCAGGTCCGCCAGGGCGGCCTCCAGCGCCGCCTCGGCATCCGGCAGCGCCGTCAGGCTGGTGGTTCGAATCTCATCCGCGTGGCGTGCCAGGGCCTCGGCCTCCGTCTGTCCTCGAAGATACTGGTCAATCCGCGATGTTGCCGCCTGCACCCGCGCCCGTGCGGCGGTCAGGGCGCTGCTCCGCTCGATTCGCATCGCCTCGGTCATGCGCTCGATCGCGCCGGCGGTGGTTTCGCCACCCAGCAGCGCCTGGAGGCGCAGTTCCGCCTCGCGTATCTGGCGTCGCACCGCGTCGCGCTTGGCAATGGCCGTTGCCAGCTGCACCTCAAGCTCGGCCCGTAGCTTTTGCAAACGCCGCTCGGCCACGTCCGCCTCGGTCCCGCCATCCAGCAGATCGGCAAGTCTCGTCTCAAGCAGCGCCAGGGTCGCAAGGGCGATTTCGTGATTGGCGCGCGCCGTTTCGATCTCCTGGGTCGACGCCGGCCGAATGGCCTCGTTGTAGGCGCGCTGCGCGGCCTGGAAATCGAGCTCGGCTCGCTGCTTGGCCTCGCCGCTCGCGCGCGAACTCTGGCTGTTGATCTCATCGCGCGTCAGCCTGGCCTTCTCCAGGGCTTGCTCGGCTGCCTCCACGAGATGCGGAAACGGCCGGAACGTCACTTCGTGCAGCACCTCGGCCAGCTTGCCGATTTCGGCCTTCTTGGCCACGATTTCCGACCGTGCCTTGTGAACCTCATCCATCACCTGCGCCCGCACCTCGGTCGCCGCGCCATCCAGCACATCCTGCGCATTCACCACGTCCTGCTCCGCCCGCGCCAGCGACGACCGGGCCGAAGCCACGGCCTCCACCGCCGCGTCAACCTGGGCCCGGGCCGACTCCCGCGGCGAGGCGCCCGCGGTGGCCGTGCCGGACTCCAGCGCACGCAGGTTTTCGGTCGCGACGATCAGGTCGGCCTTGAGGCCGTCAAGCGAGGCCTGCGCCTGCGCGGCGGCCTGCGCCTCCGAAATCACCCCGGCCGCCTCGGCCTTCACCTCCGCCAGCCGGCCTTCCGCATTGGTCACGACTCGCTGCGCGCGCACCACGGCCGCTTCGGCTTCGGTCACGCCCAGGTCAACAGCTCCGCGATCCTCGCGGGTTGACGGATCCACCTCCAGGGCCTCCAGCTGCTCGGCGGTGGCGCGCCGGATGAGCTTGTCAAACGCGGTGCGCAACTGCTCCAGGGTCAACTCGGCATTCGCGACCGCCCGTTGCGCCGCGGCCCGTTCGTCCCGGGCGCGTGTGCGGGCCGCGTCCAGTCGCAACTCGGCGTTCTGCAGGGCCTCCTGCGAACTCTCGATGTCCGACTCCAGGCGTCCCGTCTCGAGTTCGGCCAGCACGTCGCCTTCTTCAACCGTATCGCCCTGGGTGACGTACATACCCTTCACCCGGCCATCCGTCTTGAACGCCAGTTCGGCGCGATTCAGCGCCTCCACGCGCGCCGTTGTCCGGATCGCCTCAATCAGCTGGCCGCGTGACACGGCCACCATCGGCCGCTGACGTACCGACTCGGTGCGCGTAATCAGCGTGGGCGTCGGCTCCACCGTTTGGATAAACGCCTCGCAGGCGGCGAACACGATTCCCGCGAGCGCCAGGGCCGCCAGCCCCGTCAGGCGCGGGCCAATCCGTCGAATTGTGGGGGGGCACTGCAAGAAGGCCATGGGCTTCCAGATGAAGGTGGCGGGACAAGTCTCCCGCACGCGGGACGATCGGCGCGATTTGCGCCTATTGTTTCACATACGCCTCGGCAAGTCCGGTAAGAATTGTGACGAAAGCCCGCGGCTTCGCCGTGACGCCTCCATTGGCAGGCGCCGAATCCGTCTCGCCCCGCGGCACTGGTAAACTCGGCCAGTTCCGGGCCCCGAATAGCCACACCGTTTGACGCCCCAGAGCACAACGGCGGATCTCACGGCAGCAGACCAGCGAGCGGCTGCCCGGCGTGTCGGCAAGGCCGCGCCCCTCGGTAGCGAAACGCCGGCCGATGCCGCCGGCACGCCCTGGCGCATCGCGCCCCGACCATTCCCGCTCTCGCCCGCCGCCGTGGCCGAGCTGGAACGACTGGGCGACGACCTGCTCGCGTTCTACGTGGCCGCCAACCGCTTGTACACCAGCGCCGCGCGCGGCCGCGCGCCCGCCTGGGTGCTGACCTGCCTCGAACAGGGCAAACCGGAACGCGTGCGCGAGTTGGGACGGCTGCGCCGCTATCGTTCGGCGCTCCCAATCATGATCCGCCCCGACCTCATGGCCCTCGACAGGGGCGGTTTCATGGCCACCGAGTTGGATGCCGTCCCCGGGGGCTTCGGCGTCCTCGGCGCCATCAGCCGCGCCTACCAGGATCTGGGATTCACGCTCGTCGGCGGAGACGATGGCATCGTGCGCGGCCTGGCCGCCGCCCTCCGCGGCGCGGCCCGCGTTGACGACCCCTCGGTCGCCCTCGTCGTCGCGGACGAATCCGAGGACTACCGGCCCGAAATGGACTGGGCCGCATCGGCCCTTCGCGAAGCCGGCCTGCCGACCCGCCAGATTCATCCGCGCGACTTGCGGCTGCACGACGAAGCGCTCGAGATGCGCAATTGCCAAGGCTGGGAACCCGTCAACCTCGTCTACCGGTTCCTTGAACTCCACGACTTGCCCAACATCCCCAAAATTGACCTGGTCATCTACGCCATGAAGCACCGGCTCGCCACCGTCACGGCCCCCTTCAAGAGCTACCTGGAAGAAAAGCTGCTCTTCTACCTCTTCCATCACCCCGAGTTGGACGAATTCTGGCGTGGCGCGTTAGGCAAGGACAGGCAAGCGCGGCTCCAGCGCATGCTGCCGCCGACCTGGTTGCTCGATCCACAACCCATTCCGCCCACCGCGGCCGTCGACCCACCCCTGATGGCCGGCAAGCGCCGGATCCGGCACTGGGACGACCTGCGCGGCCTGTCCCAGCGTGAACGGCGGCTGGTGCTCAAGCCCTCGGGCTTCTCGGAACTGGCCTGGGGCAGCCGCGGCGTCACCATCGGGCATGATGTCAACCAGGAGGTATGGGACCAGGCCGTGGACACTGCCCTGTCGAGCTTCCAGACCACGCCCTACATCCTCCAGCAATTCCACCAGAGCCGCCGCGTTGGCGTGAGCTACTACGACGTCGAGTCCGACGCGATTCGTCCAATGACCGGCCGGGCGCGCCTGTCGCCCTATTACATGGTCGTGGACGGCAAGACCCGGCTTTGCGGCGTGCTGGTCACGGTCGTGCCCGCCGCCAACAAGGTGATCCACGGCACCTCGGAATCCGTGATGATGCCGGCCATGGTCAGCGACGAGGCCGAAATCTAGCGGTTCTCCTCCGTGGCGGCTCGGGAATCGGCCCACGCCTGAATCCGTTCGTCCACCATGGCCCGCGCCGCCTCCGGCCCCTGCGTCCGCAGCAGGTCATACAGCCCGTCGGCACGCAGCCCGCGCCAGAGGTGCTCGCGTTCGACAAACGGATCCACCCGCTCCCGAACCATCCGTCGCCAGACGAGATAGTGCGCCAGGTGGTCCTCGATCTCCGGTCCGTAGCGCTGCGCCAGGTCGTCCTTCAGCGCCCCCGTGAAGCCTGGACTGGCGCCGCCGCTGTTCACGGCAATCGATATCGACCCATGCTTCACGTAGGCCGAGGCGAAGAAATCGCAATGCGCCGGGTCGTCCACCACGTTCACCAGCAACCCGCGGGCACGGGCGTCGGCCTCGATGGCGTAGTCCACCGACCGGTCGCCCGTGGCAATGATCGCCACGCGATGCCCGTCCAGGTCCGTGGGCGCGTACGACCGGCGCCGTAACCGGATCTCCCCCGCATCGCCCATGTCCTGCAGCCGATGGTCGAACGGGTCGGCAAAGTCCGGCGCGGCGATCACCGTCGTCGCCACGCCAAAGTCCACCAGCAGGCAGGCCTTGAAGTACGCCGCCTCGCCCGTGCCGACCACGACCGCCGACGCTCCCTCGAGATTCAGCGCGACCGGTAGGTAGATGTGACCGCTCATAGCGTCGCCAGACGCCGGTCCGGGGAGCCCGCGCCGGCGGCGAGCCGTTCGTCCGCCAGCAGTTGGCGGCTGGCCCGGAACCGGTCGACCGTGGCGCCGTCGGCGCCCAGCTTCACCGTCTGCCGCAAGTCCGCCGGCGTCCGGATGCCGAAGGCTCGAACCTCCAGCCCGGCGTCGTGTGCGGCCCGCACCAGCTCTCCGGTCAGGGTGGCAAACCGGGGATTGCACTGTTGCAGGCCCAGCCGGCGGCACTCGCGCACCACGGTCGCTGGTGAGGGGGGCGGTTCCCCGGCCCTCGCAAACAGCCAGCCGGCCGTGGCGTCGCACCCTAGGTCGCGCAGCCGCTCGAGCTGATCAAGGTGAAACGAGATGAACGTGCAGCGCGAACGGATTCCCGCACCGTCGATCACGTCCAGCATGGCCCGCGGCAGGTCGGGCGACGTGCCCTTGATTTCCATGTTGTGGTGAAAGCGATCGCCAAACGCCTCCACATAGTCGTCGAACCCCAGCAGGTACTCGGGCGCAGCCGGGGCGACGCGCCCCTCGTCCCATCCGGCCCTCGGGTCGTTCAGCGCGGCCGCGCCCGTGCGGTCGAACCAGGTCCCGATGTCCAGCGCTTGAAGTTCGGCCAGCGTCAAGTCCTCCGCCCTCCCCGCTCGGCCGACTTTGGTTCGCAGCGTCCGGTCGTGAAAGAGCACCACGCGGCCATCGCGTGTAAGGCGCGCGTCCGTCTCAATCCCTTCGGCGCCGTGCTCGGCCGCCAGTTGAAACGCCGCCCGCGTGTTTTCGGGTGCGCACGCCGAGGCGCCGCGGTGAGCGATCAGCCGGAATCCGTCCGCGTCCGCCGTGCGCATAACCCTCATTTGGAGCCAGCCGTCGCGGGGCGCATCATAAGAGGGTCGGTCCTCGGTCGGCGGTCTCACCATGGTTGACATGCCGGAAACGACGTGTGTGCGCTGCCCCGGCGACCTTCGGGTCGAGGTGGGAAGTACCGTGGTCGGCGAGCCGGGACCCGGCGAGATGCGCGTCCGCACCATGATGTCCGCCATCTGCGGCAGCGACCTGCATCACTACCGCACGCCCGCCGCCACGCGCGACGCGAACGGCTTCAGTCAGTGGGCGCTGGGTCACGAAAACACGGGCATCGTGGACGCGGTGGGTCCGGGCGTAACCTATCCCGCCGTCGGCGACCGGGTCGTGGTGTTCGGCATCGTGGGCTGCGGGCATTGCGTCCACTGCCGGCGGGGTGAGTCGATGTTCTGCCCCGATGCGGAACACTTCAGCCGCCACCGGCACGGCACGAACATCGCCTGCCTGCTGGCGCCGGCGCGCAATGCGCTGCCGCTGCCGGACGACTTCGACTGGGAAATGGGCGCGCTGCTCTCCTGCAACGTCGGAACGGCCTACGGCGCGTTGCGCAAGACCGGGGCTTCCGGCGACCGCCCGCTGGCGGTGTTTGGGCTTGGGCCGGTTGGGCTGGCCTGCGTAATGCTCGGTCGGGCCCGCGGCGCCACGGTCATCGGCGTTGATCCCGTCGCCGAACGTCGCGCATTGGCCCTGGAGTGTGGGGCCCGGACGGCGCTGGATAGCGCCGACGCCAACCTCGTCGAACGCATTGTCGAGGCGGCCGGCGGCGAAGGGGCGGCGGCATCCATCGACACCAGCGGTCACCCCGCCGCGCGCGCCCCGGCGGTCGACGTGTTGCGGACGCAGGGAACCTATGTGGAAGTCGGCGTCGGCCACGACCCCACCATTGCCCCCGGCCAGCAGATCATCTTTCGAGAGGTGACGCTCCGCGGATCCTGGCTCTATAAGCAGCACGAGTGGGAGGGACTGCTTGACTTCGTGCGCCGTCGACACGTCCCAATCAAGACCCTGATCACCCATCGATTCCGCCCCGAAGACGCCGTCCAGGCCTTCAAACTGGCCAACCGGGCGACCACCGGAAAGATCCTGTTCGACTGGAGCTAGATCACGGACGCTCCGATAGGCGCTGATCGGAGATCGGCTCCCGAGGGCAGGCTGGGAGATCGCTTTCTCAATCAGCGCGGCGAGCTGCTTGGCAGTCGCGGGTTTGAGGACGATCCGGGACGGCCGGAATGGCGCGCCGACGGTGGCCTGACGTTCTGGCACTACGCCCGACCCGAACGCCTCGAGTTCATCTTCGGCACGGCCGGCGGGCTGAAGGCGGCCAGACACGCGTTCTTTAGCACCGAGCTCACCCCGGACTTCGAACGGCTGTACATGGTCGAGGGTTTTCTGGATCCCAAGCCCCGCTGGCTTGACGACTCGCCCCACTTCGGCGGTGATGCCGGTCGCCGCTGGCGTGGCTACATCGGCAACCTGCTGCTGCGCGTGGATCTGCCGCCAGGGTTCCGGGGCGTCTGGGTGGCGGACTACGGGCACCCCTTGGAAGCCAGGGCTGTGCAGCAGGGCAAACCCTCGCCGCTGAATCTCGGCTACGACTGCCGCACGGGTCACCAGGCCAACCGCGCCTACGCCCACAGCCTCGTGCCAATCGAAACCTACACAGGCGGCCATCTGGCCCCAATCGTCACCGTCATGCGACCCGGCCCCGGAATCGCCGTCCCCAGGTCCTGCGTCTCCGTGGCGGACGTCCAGCCGCGTAGGCGCCCCAACGACCCCGCGAGACGCTAGCGGTCGCGGCGCCGTCAGCCACCTCGGCCGCCTAGCGGCCCGGCGAATCGAGCCAGGCCCGCCTACCCCGCTGGAGCCACCGCGCCGGAGGGATCCACCACCCACGTCCACTCGCCGACCTCCTCGCCGGACGGTGCCAGTTGCGCGCCGCGCCAGCGCACCGTGATCGGCGGTCCGTCAGGCGACAGGGCCGGGAACTGAAAGCCCCCATGCTCCACGGTGCTCGACGCAACCCGGCCCCTCGGGGCGGCAATACCCTGGCCTATCGGAATGATTGCCGGGATCTCGCTTCCCTCGACCTCGATCACCAGCCCCGTGGCAAAGGCCAGCAGGGTCTCCTCGCGCCGGTTCTCCAGCGTGAAATAAATGCGGGTCTCCTCGGCCGCGAATTCGATCCGCTCCAGCACCACCCGCACCCCCCGGCGCTCCAGCGCCTGCCCGATCCGCTCGGACCGAAGAGCGGGACGCACGCCTACGCGATCCGTAACCGTCAGGTGAATGACGTCGACTTCCGGCTGCGGCGTGTCCCCGCAGAATGCCCCGGGTTCGGCAACGCGCCCAATCGATCCCTCCAGCCACACGAAGTCGTCTCGTGCCACCCCTTCCGTGGTGTCCGGAACCCGGAACACCGTTGACAGTTGGTCGTTGTCAAAATCGACCCACGCGCACAGGATCAGATCGTCGGCGGCCTTGACGGCGTTGTACACGCGCGCGCGCAGAACGGCGCGCTGGCCAATGGCCGCCGCCGGGTCTGAGTGCACCACCGGCCACTCCTGGTTCGTGATTGCCTTCTCGGGACCGGGCGTGGCCGGGGCTGGGGCGTCGGGAACGGGTTGAGGCTCGCTGTTGCAGGCGCTCAGCACGCCCATGGCCAGGCCCGTGACCGCCAGCATGAGCAGCGTCCGGAGTCGCCTCACCGTTGACCCTTGTCCGCGCGCGGATGCAAACGTTGTCCGCACGCGTCATACTCTGCCCCACGGCGTCGACGGAAAGGCACGCGCCCATGACACGAGCCGCGGTGATCGGGCTTGGCCGAATCGCAAGCACCTGGGACGAAGAACGCAGCAAGTACGACGGCTGGCATCTCCCGCACGCCCATATCGGCTGCATGGTCGCCGTCCCCGAACTCGAAATCGTCGGCCTCTCGGATACCTGGGCCGAGCAGCGCCAGGCGGCCCGCGCCAAGTGGGGCATCGACGCCCTCTTCGAGGACTACCGGGAGATGCTGGCCAAGACCCGGCCGCAGATCGTCAGCATCTGCACCTCCATGAAGCCCCGCACCGAGATCCTGCTTGAAATCGCCAACGGCGACTATGGCGTCCAGGCCATCTGGGCCGAAAAGCCCCTGACCTATTCGCTGGAGCAGGCTGACGAAGTGATCGCCGCCTGTCGCAAGGCCGGCATTCACCTGGCCGTCAATTGCACCCATCGCTGGCGCGACAGCTTCACGCAGACACGCGAGATGATCGACGACGGCCTCATCGGCGACGTCCTGCACGTCCAGGGCGGCCTCAATTGCAATCTGTCCCACAACGGTAGCCACCTGATCACCCGCCTCACCATGTTTACCGATGCCCCGGTGGCCTGGGTTGCCGGCGAGGCGGAAAGCGATGAGGCCGTGGCCGGCGAAGACGATTTTGCCGGCGCCGGCTACTTCGTCTGCCACAACGGCGTGCGCGGCCTCTTCCGCGGCATGCGCACCGGTGGCCTGGAACTTTCCTACGACATCACCGGCACGGACGGCATGATCCGCCTGATGGACGACAGCCGCAGCCCCGAACTGTGGCGGATCGAGGAGGGCCTGCCCGGCCAGCGCGGCCCCGGACCCGTCTGCCACTTCTTCAGGCCCAGCCACAGCCCGCGGCCGGCCGGCGTCAACGTGCTCTACGACCTGATGAACTGCATCGAAACCGGCGAGGACTCGCGTTGCACCGGCGAAGACGCCCGCGAAGCCCTCGAGATCGCCCTCGCCGTCCGTGAGTCGCACCGCAAGGGGGGCGGACGTGTCGATCTGCCCCTCGAAGACCGCAGCCTCGGCATCGTCTCGCGCGAGGTGCTCGTCTCGGAGCTTCCGCGCGCGATTCTCCGGCGGCGGGAAGCCGAAGCCGCCGCGCAGGCACGGGAGGCGTCGTAATGGCTAACGTCAAAGCGGCTGTGATTGGACTCGGACGCATCGCCAGCACCATCGACGAAGAGCTCGGCGACTTCGACGGCGTCGAGTTTCCCTACGGCCACATCCCCTGCTACATGTCCATGCCCGAGGTCGACGTCGTCGGTATGTCCGACACCTGGGTTGAACAGCGCGAAGCCGCTGGCGCCAAGTGGGGTTTCGACGCCCTCTACGCCGACTATCGCCAGATGTTGGAGGAGACCCGCCCCGACATCGTCAGCGTCTGCACCTCCGCCAAGCCGCGCGCCGACATCCTGCTGGAGATCGCCAACGGCGATTACGGCGTGCGCGCGATCTGGGCGGAGAAACCCATCACGCTTTCACTGGCGGAAGCCGATGCCGTCATTGACGCCTGCAAGCGCGCCAACATTGCGCTCGGGATCAACTGCACCCGCCGCTGGCGCGACGACTATATGCAAGTCAAGGCCCTGCTTGACGAAGGGGTCATCGGCGACGTCGTGTCCGTGGATTCGCGATCCAGGTGCGGCCTCTCCCACAACGGCAGCCACCTCATTACCACGCTCACCATGTACGTCCCCGAGCGCGCCGTCTCGGTCGTCGGCGAGGCCGAGCTCGATGACGCCAATCCCGACAACGACTTTCCCGGCGTCGGTCTCATCAGGTTCCCCGGCAACGTGCGCGGCTACGTGCGCGCCTACGACAACGGGCCCAACGAAAGCTCCCACGACATCGTCGGCACGGACGGCATGATCCGCATCATCAACGACGCCCGCAGCATCCAGATCTGGACGGCGCACCCGGCCCTGGACGGCCACCAGCAGCTTCGGGACCGCGGCACCTTCGTCCGCCGCCACTTCCCGCCGCCCGTCCGCCGCCACAGCGGCGGCGTGAACGCGGTTCGCGATCTGATCCGTTGCAGCGAGTCGGGTGACGATCCGCGGTGCAGCGGCGAAGACGCGCGCGAGGCCCTGGAAATCGCCATCGCCATCCGCGAGTCCGAGCGACGCGGCAACCAGCCGGTCGAATTGCCGTTGGCCGACCGAAGCCTGCAAATCATCTCCGGCGAAGTCGTCCGCAGCGAACTCCCGCGCGCCATCCTGCGTCAACGTGAGGAGGCCGGTCTGGCCTAGGCGCTGCCCAGTCCCTGCACGTACGCCACCGCCGACTCGCCCAGGCGGTCCAGCGCGTATCCGCCTTCCAGCACGTGCAGCCGCGGCATCCCCAGGCTGGCTATCCGCTCGGCCACGCGCCCGAAGTCCTCGCTGTACAGCCCCAAAACGGCAATTGGGTCCTCGCGGTGGGTGTCGAACCCCAATGACACCACCAGCGTCTGCGGATCGAACGCCGCAATCGTCTCGCAGCCCAGGTCCAGCACATCCACGTAGTCTTCGATCTGCATGTGCGGCGGCAGCGGCAGATTCAGGTTGAACCCCTCGCCCGCGCCTTGCCCCTGTTCGTTCGCATGCCCGGAGAACCCCGGATACGCAAACCGCGGATCCGCGTGCAGCGAGACATACAGGACGTCGTCCCGCGTATACGTCAGGTGCTGCGACCCGTTCCCGTGGTGATAGTCCACGTCCAGGATCGCCACCCGCCCGTCGCCGCTCAGTAGATTCGCCGCCACCACCGCGTTGTTGAAATAGCAGAACCCGCCCATCCGGTCATGCTCCGCGTGATGTCCCGGCGGCCGGCACAACGCAAACGCGTCCATGGCGCCTTCCCGCACCAGGTCCGCCCCCGTCAGCGCCACGTCCACCGCCTCGCGAGCCGCCCCGTATGTCGCCCGCATCAGCGGCGCATCCTGCCCGAACGAGTAGAACGCCGCCCGCTCCGCCGGATCCGACCGCTCCAGTACCCCCGGATCCATCGACACCCCGGCCGCCGTCACGCTCACCTCGGGATCCAGTTCCGCGCACGTATTCCGGATGAACTCCCGGTACTTCGGCTCATGCACCGCGTCCAGCGGCCCGTCGTCATGCGCCGTCGGCGCCACCGACCGAACCAGCCCCACCGCCTCCAGCGCCTCTCGGATCAACCCTGGACGCGCCGGCGTCTCCGGGTGGTCATACACCTGCCCATCCACCGTCTGCAACATCGGCGCATGCCCCAGGTGCCCATCCGACCAAACCAACGGAACAGCCAGCGCCGCACCTCCGCAAAACCTCAGGGGCCCGTGATTCTCCCACGAGCCCCCGAGTCCGCCCCTGGATTATCGACGGTTGCTACGCCATGAACGCCTTCAGATGCCCCGCCATGTTCGGCCGCCGCAGCTTCCGCAGCGCCATCGACTCGATCTGCCGAATGCGCTCCCGCGTGCGGCCAAACTGCTGGCCGATCTCCTCCAGCGTCAACGGCGACCCGGTGCCCAGGCCGTAGCGCAGCCGCAGCACCTCCTGCTCGCGCGGTTCCAGCTGATCCATCGCTTCCGCCAGGTGCTCCGACAGCATCCGGTCGGCAATCTCCTCCAGCGGCTCCTCGGCGTCCTCATCGGGAACCAGGTCGCCCACCGAGGTCATGCCCTCCTCGCCAACCGGCGCGTCCAGCGAGACCGGTGCCCGCGAGATCCGGTTCAGCGCCGCCATCTGCTCCTCGCTGAACCCCAACTCGTCGGCAATCTCCCGATCCGTCGGCTCGCGCCCCAGCGCCAGCTGCAGATCGCGCCGCACCCGCGAGGCCTTCGCCAGCCGGTCGTGCGTATGCACCGGCAGCCGGATCGTCCGGCACTGCTCCGCGATCGCTCGCGTGATCGACTGCCGGATCCACCAGGTCGCGTACGTGCTGAACTTGTACCCGCGCCGCCAGTCGAACTTCTCCACCGCCCGCATCAGCCCGCTGTTGCCTTCCTGGATCAGGTCCAGCAGCGGCACGTCGTGGCCCGTGTACTTCTTCGCCACGCTCACCACCAGCCGCAGGTTCGCCGAAGTCATCTGCTGACGCGCCTGCTCGTCGCCGCGCTCGATCGCCTTCGCCAGCCGAACCTCGTCCTGCGCCGTCAGCAGCGGAATCCGTCCTATCTCGTTCAGATACCGCCGCACCGGATCGCCGGCCGCCTCGCCGCCCGTTGACGCCTGCGCCGTCGTCCGCTTCGACGGACCGTTACGCACCGCCGGTCGCTCCTCGTCCAGCTCCTCAACCCACACCACGTCACCCAGCATCAACTCGTCGGCAATCCCCGCGCCCGCGCTCAACCGCGCCGTTGTTGCCGTCGCCTGAACCGTGTCCGCTGCCATCTCGGTAGTCATCGCCCGCTGGCCCTTTCACGTCCTTCGCTGGATCCGCCCGCCGCCGACCCCGTTGTCCTCGGCGGGTCTCCCGCGGGTCCCCCCGCCGGATGACTCAGTAAACCGTCTCCTACAACGCTCTGTCCGTAACGGAAGTGACGCAACCAGCCCCAAATCCCCCTTTTCTCATCCAACTCTCATCTCCCACCCCCGCCTCGCTCACCGTTGGTGGTGAGCCGGGCCGACGTCCTCGGCGGCCCGTGTCGAACCACACCCTCCCCCGCTCCGTTCGACGTCCCTCTTTCTCCCTCTCCCCGTGGGAGAGGGTCGGGGTGAGGGTCTTCCGGTCGACCAACAAGCCCCTACCTGCTTGCCGGTGAGTCCGTCCAGCTAGCTGCCCTCGCGTCCTTCGCCTTCCCCCTCAGCAAGAGTGGCTCTGCCACCTTCCCGTGCTACCGTCCCCCTCGCCGCCACACGCTCCCCCCGCCATGCCCCCCCAACGCCTCCGAATCCCCTCGAACCACGTCATTTACGCCTTCGACCCCACCACGCCCCCCATCGCCCACGTCGACCCGCCCGCCCATCTCACGGTCGAAGCCCGCGATGCCTACGACCGCGGCTGCAACGACCTCGACATCAACGCCTACCTCGCCCGGCGCGTCCCTGGCCGCATGAACCCCGCCACCGGCCCCATCGCCATTTGCGGCGCCCAACCCGGCGACACCCTCCACGTGCACATCCAGGCCGTGCGATTAGGTCCCCGCGGCTTCGTAGCCACCACCCCCGGCACCGGCTTGCTCGGCGACCACCCCGTACCCCCCTCAATCCAGCCCTTCGATGTCCAGGACCAGACCGTCACTGTCGCCGGCGTGCCGTTACCCGTCCGCCCCATGGTCGGAACCCTCGGCGTCGCCCCGGCCTCAGGCGCTATCGAAGCCCTCAGCCTCGGCACCCACGGCGGCAACCTGGACTTCAACGACATCACCGCCGGCGCCACCGTCCATCTCCCCGTCTGGGCGTCCGACGCCTTGTTCGCCATCGGCGACGTCCACGCCACCATGGGCGACGGCGAAGCCCACTCCGGCGTCAACATCGACGCCGAAATCGACCTCCACCTCTCCCTCACCCCCGCCCAGCACCTGGAATGGCCCTGGTTCGAAACGCCAACCCACGTCATGACCGTCGGCGTCCACGACGACCTCACCCAGGCCCTCCGCATCGCCCAGCACGCCATGGAAACCCGCCTCATCGACAAGTTGGATGTTTCCCCCGAAACCGCCCGCGCCCTGAGCGGCGCCGCCATGGACCTCCGTCTCGGCCAGGCCGGCGGCTACGGCGTCCTCGTCAGCGCCTACGCCACCTTCCCCAAATCCGCCCTCCCCGCGTAACCTCCAACGGACACTCCCAAAGACGACGAAACCATCGTGACCGACCAGCCACCAGCCGACGACACCCCCGAGGCCGAGGACGCCGCCCTGGCCAACGCCATCACCCAGGGCCTCGCCACCGACCCCGTCACCAAGCAGCAAATCCTCGAAGCCCTGCAGCCGCCAACTCCTGAGTCCTCGGACTAGCGGGGCTCACGCCCGCCGTTTCCCGCTAGTCACCGCAGCACACACCCCACTACCATTCCCCTCGACAAGTCCACCATCTTTCCCCTCTCCCCGTGGGAGAGGGTTAGGGTGAGGGTCTTCCGACCGCCGACCGGCCCCTATCCCCAAACCCACGGGAAAAAGACAAGCCACGAACCACCTGCGCACGAGTGGCTTGCGACTTGGAGCTCCCCATGCACACCAACCAGGCCAAGGCCAAAATGGCCCGCGGCGAACCCGCCATCGGCATCAGCTGCGGCCTCGCCTCCCCCGTCTCCACCGAAATCTGCGCCCGTCTCGGCTACGACTGGGTCATGCTCGAACAGCAACACTGGGTCTGGGACTGGTCCTTGTTCCAGCACGGCCTCATATCCATCGTCGCCGGCGGCTCCGTGCCCTTTGCCCGCGTCTCCCGCAACAACGTCACCGAAATCGGCCAGGCCCTCGATGCCGGCATGCTCGGCATCGTCGTCCCCATGGTTCATACGGCTGAAGACGCCCGCCGCGCCGGCGAAGCCGTCCGCTACCCGCCCCGCGGCGTCCGGTCGCTCGGCGCCACCCACGCCCAGCGCTACGGCCCGGACTACATGGACTGGGCCGACGACCAGATCCTCATGATGGTCCAGATCGAATCCGCCCAGGCCGTCGCCAACAGCGAAGCCATCCTCGCCGAACCCACTGTTGACGGCTGCTGGATCGGCCCCGCCGACATGGGCCGCTCCATGCAATTGGAACCCGACGTCGCCGGCACCGACGCCGAAGCCGCCTACGCCAAAGTCGTCCAGGCCGCCAAAGACACCGGCAAATTCGCCGGCATGTCCTGCGGCGATGGCGAAGAAGCCGCCCAGCGCATCCGTCAGGGCATGCTCTTCGTCAGCTGCGGCAACGACAGCAAATGGATCCGCCGCCTCGGCGCCCAGGACCTCGCCACCGCCCGCGCCGCCCAACCCGCGGCCCCCTAGCAGCGTCGGCGCCGCCAGCCCGTCGGGATCGCCTAGGCCCTAACCTCGCGCCGCTTCGCCATCCCCGGTTGCGCCCGCACCGTGTGGCGGCCACCATGCCCCCAAACCAGTCAGCGCCCCAGCCGTCAGGGAGATCCCAATGCGCATCGACCGCCTCGACATCTACCACGTCAGCATGCCCCTCATCTATCCCTGGCGCACCGCCTACGGCGAAGACCACGCCATCGACTCCGTCCTCGTCAAGGCCACCTCAGGCGACGTCACTGCTTGGTCCGAAGCCACCCCCTTCCGCGCCCCCCACTACGTCCCCGAATCCGCCGGCTCCGTCTACCACCTCGTCAGTGAGATCTTCGGCCCCCTCGTCGTCGACCGTGAATTCGACACCGCCGCCGACCTCGACGCCCGCCTCGCCCCCTTCAAGGGCAACGGCTTCGCCAAGGCCGCCGTCGAACTCCTCTGGTGGACCCTCGAAACCAAGCGCACCGGCGCCCCCCTCCACACCCTCATCGGCGGTTCTGATGCCGACGTCATCGCCGGCGCCGACTTCGGCATCCTCGACTCCTTCGACGACCTCCTCGCCGACATCCAGAAAGCCGTCGACGCCGGCTTCCCCCGCATCAAGCTCAAGGCCCGCCCCGGCTGGGATGTCGAAATGCTCCACGCCGTCCGCGGATCCTTCCCCGACGCCATCTTTCACATCGACTGCAACGCCGGCTACACCCTCGACGACCTCGACACCTTCAAAACTATCGACCAGTTCCGCCTGGCGTTTATTGAACAGCCCCTCCAGTGGGACGACGTCATGGACCACGCCGAGCTGTCCCGCCACATCGAGACTCCCATCTGCCTCGATGAATCCGCCCGCGAACTCCGCATGATCCAGCAGGCCCTCGAAATCAACGCCTGCCAGTACGTCAACATCAAGCCCGGTCGTAGTGGCGGCTTCACCCGCTCCATCAAGATCCACGACATGTGCCGCGACGCCGGTGTGCCCGTCTGGATCGGCGGCATGCTTGAAAGCTCCGTCGGCGCCGCCCTCTGCATCGAGCTCGCCACCCTCCCCAACTTCACCTACCCCGGCGACCTGTTCCCATCCTCCAAGTTCTACGTCCAGGACCTCGCCGCCCCCGCCCTCGAACTCACCGACAACCTCACCTTCACCCCCCTCACCACCCTCCCCGAACCCGTCCCCGAGCGCCTCCAGGCCATGACCGTCAAATCCACCACCCTCACCAAGCAAGACGCCCTCCCCGACCACAAATAATCCACTACCACCCTTCTTTTCATCCCGAGGTCCCCCGAGGGATCTCGCCTTCTCTTCAGGCCGCCCGCGCCCTCTTCGTAGGGGCGGGTCTGTGACCCGCCCGTCTTCCGGGCAACCAACCTCGGTCTCCCCCCGTTTGTGGCGAGCCCTCGCTGGTAGGGGCGGCGTCCCCGACCCGCCCATCTTCCTCATCTCCTCCTCCCCTCCGTCTCTCAACGCTCACTACTCTCAGCTCACTCCTTCCCCCGCCCCGTTCGTGGTGAGCCGCCCCGCAGTCCGTCAGAGAGCCCGCCCTGAGCTTGTCGAAGGGCCCGTGTCAAACCACACCCCCGGCTACAGCAACCAACTCCTTCTTCTCCCCATCTCACTTCTCCACCCTCTCCACTCTCCCCTTCCTCACCGTATCCTTGCCCCATGACCCCCCGGTCCACCAAGGACGCCAACGCCCAGGCCGCCGCCCAGTCGCCCATGCCCATCGTCGAAGACCCCCTCAACCGCGAAACCATCCAGGCCATCACCCAGCTCATCGTCGAGCGCTTCCAGCCGGAGCAAGTCATCCTCTTCGGCAGCGTCGCCCGCGGCGAAGAGGACGAAAACAGCGACCTGGACCTGATGGTCGTCCTGGGCCACAACGACGAGGAGGGCCGCGACGGCTACGCCATCCGGCTCGCCATCGCCGAAAACTTCGTGCTGCCGGTCGACGTCATGATCCGCTCAGCCGACGTCCTCGCCAGGTACCGCCAGAACCCCAACTCCATGCTCAGCCGCATGCTCGAGGACTCGGAAGTCCTCTATGACCGACCCGCAGCCTGAACTCTCCTGGTACGCCAAAGCCGACGACGATCTGGAAACAGCCCGCCGCGTCCTCGGCCCGGAACGGCCCCTGCCGGCCATAGCCTGCTACCACGCCCAGCAATGCGCCGAAAAGTACCTGAAGGGCTATCTCGTCGCCCACGACATCCCGTTTCGATTCGTCCACGACCTCGGCTATCTCATTGATCTCTGCACCGGCCTGAACCCGGCGTTTGCAGACCTGTTGCCCGCCGCTGTCACGTCGAACCCATACGTCGGCACCGCACGCTATCCGGCCGAAGCTGCCCGGGAACCCGACATCGAAGCGGCCCGAAAGCCCCTCCACCTCGCCCAACAAGTCGCCAACGTCGTCCGCCAAACCTAGCCTCACCCCCATGCCCGGCCACCTCTTCACCCAGTACTTCCTCACCGACGGCATCCGCCAGACCCCCGAGCGCCGCGCCCAGGCCTCCGCCTTCCAGGACTTCCGTGACCGGGCCCGCCGCCTCTTCCACGACTTCGCCGCCAATCTCAACCCCAACGAGCACCACACCGAACAGGACCTCATCCGCCCCCTGCTCCACGGCCTCGGCTGGACCGACGACCTCCCCCAGCCCACCGCCCCCGGCGGCGAAGATCGGCCCGACCTCCTCCTCTTCCCCGACGCCCAGGCCAAAACCCGCGCCGGCGCGTCCGAATCCACCCCCTACCTCGAAGGCCTCGCCGTCGCCGAGCTCAAGAGCTTCCGCACGCCCCTCGACTCTCGCGGCCAGGGCAAGGGAACCAAGGCCTCCTCGCCCCACGCCCAGATCCTGCGCTACCTGTCCACCGCCGAAACCGTCACCGACGGCCACCTCCGCTGGGGCCTCCTCACCAACGGCGCCGTCTGGCGGCTCTACGACCAGAAAACCCGCCCCCGCGCCACCGCCTACTACGAAGTCGACCTTGAAACCCTCCTAAGCGACGCCGACGAAGACGCCCTCCGCACCTTCCATCTCCTCTTCCGCCGCGCCGCCTTCCTCCGTCGCCCCGGCGCCGACGCCACCTTCGTCGAAACCGCCCTCGCCGAGGGCCGCCGCTACGAACAGCGCGTCGCCCAGAGCCTCGCCGGCGTGGTGTTCGAACGCGTTTTCCCCCGCCTCCTCCAGGCCCTCGCCGACGCCGCCGACCGGCCCATGCCCGAAATCCGCGAAGCCGCCCTCATCTTTCTCTACCGCCTGCTCTTCGTCCTCTACGCCGAAGACCGCGGCCTCCTTCCCGTCAACGATGCCGCCTACGACGACTACG
The DNA here is from genome assembly GCA_022825895.1 of Chloroflexota bacterium. Lineage (GTDB taxonomy): Bacteria > Chloroflexota > UBA11872 > UBA11872 > UBA11872 > UBA11872. The sequence goes on from JAJDVX010000035.1 coordinate 109,703, forward strand.
GCCTCCGCAAGCGCGTCCGCGACGACGTCGCCGCCCGCAAGGCCCGTAACGACACCTTCTCCGGCGTCGCCTCCAGCTACTACGACCACCTCAACACCCTCTTCCGCCTGATCGACGTGGGCGACCAGTCCATCGGACTCCCGCCCTACAACGGCGGCCTCTTCGCCCAAAACGCCGCCCCGTTGCTCAACCAGGTCCGCCTCCCCGACGCCGTCATCGCCGACGTCGTCCACGACCTCAGCCACACCGACACCGAGGGCCAGCCCGGCTACGTCAACTACCGCGACATGTCCGTCCAGCAACTCGGCTCCATCTACGAGCGCCTGCTCGAACAGGAACCCGTGCTGGACGCCCACGGCACGGTCCACGTCCGCCCCAACCCCTACGCCCGCAAGGACAGCGGCAGCTTCTACACCCCGCAGGACCTCGTGGACCTCATCGTCGACCAGACCCTCAAGCCCCTGGTCGAGGAACGGCTCCAGGCCTTCGAGGCCAGGTCAAAGGAGCTCCAAGGCGACCGCCGCCCCAAATCCGAGCGCCGGGCCGAGCTATCCCGCCTGGACCCCGCCCAGGCCGTCCTCGATCTCAAGGTCCTCGACCCCGCCATGGGCAGCGGCCACTTCCTCGTCAGCGCCGTCGACTTCCTCACCGACTACATCGCCGACCTGGTCGAATTCGCCCCCGCCGTCCCCGACTGGCTGCCCGCAGACGATCCCTACCACTCCCCCCTGCTCGACCGCGTCGCCGCCATCCGCGCCGACATCCTTAAACGAGCGGCCGAATCCGGCTGGGCGGTCAACCAGGCCCAACTCACCGACCAGGCCATCATCCGCCGCCTCGTCCTCAAGCGCTGCATCTATGGCGTCGACAAGAACCCCCTCACCGTCGAACTCGCCAAGGTCTCCCTCTGGCTCCACAGCTTCACCGTCGGCGCGCCCCTCTCGTTCCTGGACCACCACCTCCGCTGCGGCGACTCCCTCATCGGCCTCCGCATCGCCGACGCCAAGGCCGAACTCCAGCGGCTCAACGTCCCCATGTTCGTCGAGAGCGCCCTCCAGGGCGTCGAAAACGCCGCCCACGGCATGCGCCAGATCGAACAGCTTTCGGATGCCGACGTCACCGAAGTCCACCAGTCCGAGACCCTCTTCCACGCCGTCGAATCCGCCACCGCCGACCTCCGCGGCTTCCTCGACACCCTCGCCGGCCTCAGCTGGCACACCGCCGGCCTGAAAGTCCGCGAGCGAGCCACCTTCGAAGCCCCGATAGCCGAAACACTCGGCGCCGACCCAACAAAAGCCTTCCACCTACTAGCGAACGCCCCCTCGTCCCCTCCGACCGTAGGGGCGGCGTCCCCGACCCGCCCGTCTTCCGCTCGTAATCTCACCCACCAACAACCCCCTGCGGATGCCCACACCGCCCGGCCGCACGCCTCGTCCCCTCCGGCCGTAGGGGCGGCGTCTCTGACCCGCCCGTCTTCCGGTCGTGATCGCACGACCCAGCAACCCCCTGTGGATTCAGACCCCGCCTTCACCAACCTCCTAAACCAATCCAAATCCATAGCCAACCAAGAATCCTTCCTGCATTGGGAGGCCACCTTCCCCGGCGTCTGGCGCCACTGGCAAAACCAAAACCCCGAAGGCGGCTTCGACGCCGTCATCGGCAATCCCCCCTGGGACCGCATCAAGCTCCAGGAAGTCGAATGGTTCGCCACCCGCGATCCCGACCTCGCCCGAGCCCCCACCGCCGCCGCCCGCCGCCAGGGCATCAAGCGCCTGCGCGAGCAAGGCGACCCGCTGGCCCAAGACTTCGACCAGGCCAAGGCCCGCGCCGACCAGCTCGGCAAAGTCGTCCGCGCCTCCGGCCACTACCCGTTGCTCGGCGGCGGCGACATCAACCTGTATTCCCTCTTCGTCGAACGCTCCCTGCGCCTCGTCAAACCCAACGGCCTTTTGGGATTGCTCACCCCCTCCGGCATCTACGCCGACCGCACCGCCGCCCGCTTTTTCAAGTCCGTGTCAACCACCGGCCGCGTCGCCGGCATCTACGACTTCGAGAACCGCAAGATCTTCTTCAAGGACATCCACGCCTCATTCAAGTTCTGCGCCCTCATCGTGGGTGGTCCCGAACGCACATTCCCCGAAACCCGTTGCGCCTTCTTCCTGCACGACACCGACACCATCGCCAACCCCGACCGCGCCTTCACCCTCTCGCCCGACGACTTCGCCCGCGTCAACCCCAACACCGGCACCGCCCCCGTCTTCCGCACCCGCCGCGACGCCGACCTCACCCGCCGCGTCTACCAGCACCACTCCGTCCTCGTGGACCGCTCTGACGATGACGAGGACAAGCTATGGCCGGTGAAGTATCGACAGGGCCTCTTTCACTCGCAGAACAACTCGGATCTCTTTCGCACTGCCGCCCAACTCGAAGCTGATGGGGCGTATCCCGTAGCCGGTGGTCGCTGGAAGAAGGGTGAGGAGATATACGTACCGCTGTACGAAGGCAAGATGGTGCAAGCCTTCGACCATCGCGCTGCCAGCATCGCTACCCGCACGAGCAATCTATTCCGTCCCGGACAGCCAGTTAGAACTTCCGATGCTGAGTATTGCGACCCAGGCTTTTCGCCGCGCCCGCGTTTCTGGGTGAATCAGCGCGAGCATGCTGCCACCCACGAACTCCAATACCTGCTGACCTTCAAGGAGATCACGGCATCGACCAACGTCCGAACCATGATTGCCTCCATGGTTCCGCAGGTAGGGTGTTTGGATACGTTGCCTGTCCTCCTACCCGAAGACGGTAACCTCGAAGCGCGAGACGCAGCGTTGATTTTGGCCAATCTGAACAGCTTCAGTTTCGACTTCGTCGCGCGTCAGAAGATTCCGGCCACCCACATCAAGCTGTACATGCTTGAGCAGCTTCCCTTCATCGCTCCAGATGCCTACAACCGCCCCTTCGGCGACCGCACCGCCGCCGACCTAATCCGCGACCACGTCCTCCGCCTCACCTACACCTCCCACGACATGGCCCCCTTCGCCCGCGACCTCAACCACCACGGCCAACCCTTCCCCTGGGACCCCGAAACCCGCCGCCACCTCCGAGCCCGCCTCGACGCCCTCTACTTCCACCTCTACGGCCTCACCCGCCACGACGCCGCCTACATCCTCTCCACCTTCCCCATCATCCAACGCCAGGACGAAACCACCTTCGGCCACTACCGCACCAAAGCCCTAATCCTCGCCTACATGAACGCCCTAGCCGCCGGCGATACTGAAGCACAGGTAGATCTTTAGTGCCGTCGGATCACGAACTCATTGATCGATTGCTCCATGAAGAAGAGGGAACGGCCCTTGACTTCAAGCGAGACCAGTACCCATTTGATGGTGAAAACGACCGAACGAAAAGTGAGTTACTGAAGGACGTCCTCGCCTTTGCAAACTCGTGGCGACGATCAGCAGCCTACATACTCATCGGGGTAGAAGAAGTCCGAGGCCAGCGCTGCAGGGCAGTTGGAGTCAGTGTGCATCTGGATGACGCACGACTTCAGCAGTTCGTAACATCAAAAACCAATCGACCAGTGGATTTCCAATACCGCCAAGCACTGTTTGAAGGTGTTGAAATTGGAATTCTCGAGATACCAGAGCAAGACCGCCCAACGTATCTGAATCGTGCGTACGGGAAGTTGGACAAGGACGTTGTCTATTTAAGACGGGGCAGTTCCACCGTGAAGGCTCGGCCCGACGAGATCGCCAGGATGGGTGCTGTCGTAGCCGGAAAAACACAGAGTGAATCTCCTGAACTCTCCATTGAGTGGACGGACCTAGAGAGCAAGACTCTTCTGCCATCACCAAGCAGCGTCAAGTCTGTAATCCTTGACCCACGGTTAGACTACGGTACGTTCAGTCCTGGACCTAGGACTACGGATAGACTGTTCAGCGTAGATGTTCTGGACGTACATCGCAATCGGGATTACTCTCGAGAGGTTATAGACTACACGTATGACATGTCTTTTCTAACTCCTCTAGGATTGCGCATTCGCAACAAGAGCGGTGTCGCAGTTCGACGTGTCCTTTTCGTCGGATCAGTTGCCAAGATCCCTGGAACCGTGATTCATGAGGGATTAATTGAACCCAGTCTATATAGGTTTATCAGCACTCCTGTTGATGCCATTGATAATCGGGAAGTAAATCCCCGTATAGATGAAAATAGTGATCGCTGGGATATCGAAATTGACTTTGGCGACATTCGTCCTCGCGATGAAATCTGGATAACTCGGCCGATCCTGTTTGGATCTGATAAACCTGGTACCATCCGACTGGAAGGTGAATTACGCGGCGACAATATACGAGATCCAATTACATGTGAATTGGCTATCGAAGTCGAAGTAGAGCGGCGAGAAATGCTCATGAGTGATGTAGCTCCATACTTGCGCGTAGGCTGGAACGAGTGATCTGCATTCTGTGGAGAGCCCGGAACCTTGGATCGCAGTTGAGTGTGTCAAAGTAGCCGGACGTGAAAGTCGGCCCGACCGCAACGACGTGATGTTGAGAGAGTGACTCCTCTTGCGTGCGGATGTTCTCGTCAATTTACACGAGGTCTTCCTGACCTGCCGTCCGAGAAGACCTCGATGTTTAGGCGAAATGCATGAAGACTCCGAAGTTCTCTATGACCGACGCGACGGCTAACTACCGAAGCGCTTGAGTCAATCTTGAGCCGCACTTCAGAAGTCGCGGAGTCTCACGCATGCCACGAAAGCTCACCTTGTTGTGGCGCCTCCGCAACCTGGTCCAATCAGCCTTGTGGATGCTTCCCCCATAGACTGCGATTGGTCGGAAATTGACGGCGACGCCTGCGGGAACAATATGCTCTGCGGCTCTAGATCCTGATCGTAGCTGCTCTACAAACTTGCCGACTTGAAAGCGACTACTTGACAACTCCATCGGAGCCAGACGTCCAGCACCTGAACTTTCTTCCACTACCACCAGGTAGTCACACCGCCGGTTCGGTGGTGGGAGCGGGGAGCCTGGTGCGTCCAGGTCAATGATCACCCGGCTGGCTGGCGCACCATCCAGGGATACGCCACAGCCTTCCTTGCTAATGCCTTTGGCGATGCATCCGTCGTCCACGCGCTCGCGGACTCGTTGGACGAATCCGCTCACTCGGCCTCCCCAAGCCGGCTGACTATCTCGGCCCAGTCGTTGTGCATCGCCCGGGCCACCTCTTCGAAGTCGGTCGGATAAAGGCCTGACTCCTCGTCCAGACCAATCTCGCTGACCGTGGAACCCTCGCCGTTCGGGTCCGGCTTGAAGAACCAGGCCCCGACCTGGCTGGCATCCAGCGCCACGTCGCCTCCGGCGATCCCCTCTCGCTCCCCTTCCGGTAGCGTCGACGCACGCACCACGTTGGCCAACTCTTGCAGCACCCACTCGCTGTGCGTCGTCACAATCACTCGAATCCCGGCCCGCACCAGCCCCGCAAGCTGCCTCGTGAACTCCACCTGCATGGCCGGGTGCAAATGCGACTCCGGCTCTTCGATGATGAGAACGTCCTCCGGTTCGACGAGATGCCGCAGGTACAACACCACGGGTGCAAGTTCCGAGACCATCGACGATGCTCGCATGAGTGGCAGAGACTCACGCCAGCCATCCGGGTGATAGTTGAAACTCGGATAACCGCCTTCAGAAGCTTCCTTGTGAATTGCCCCTCTAAGAAGGATTTCTTCTAGACTTCTAGCCAACCTAGTACTTGTAGGTGGTATACGATCCTGTAGCCTTGACGACAAGCGTCGCTGATCACTACTCATCTCGATCAACTGGCTGAGAAAATCAGCCAGCACGCCAGATAGTATAGGGATGCTGGCCGATGTGCGAAGGCCTGCAGTCGCGGCATTCTGTACTAGGGTGCTCACCACAACTTGGTGGCTGTGCATCACTCCCGTACGATCGGCCGGCAGATAATATACGCTGCGATAAAGTGGACTGAGTAGCAAGCTAAAGAGCTCCTCAGATACTTGGGATAGCGCATAGCTCACATCTTCACTATCAATGCCGTCAGCCGAGAACATCTGTCTGATATAGAGTGACACGTTGCTGGAATTGACAAGCTTGAACATTTCGCTTGATAGCGATTTATAGCCAGTAACATATCCCGACAAACCAACTCCATCCTCTTCTACTGCAATCCAAGATTCAACTATTCCTGCGTCGATCGGTCGGGGCACAGAGATTCTAATGCTTGAACTCGACAGGGAGCTACCGTGTCGTATCAAAAGAGCAACATCGTCCACGCCAAAGCAGCGTTCAATCTCGCCCTTAACATAATCTCCCAGTCCGCCAGCTCGCTCGAAGGCACTGCGGAAGTGCGCATCTACGTCTTGAGGCAGTGGGCGCAATGAGAAATGCTGTGTCAAGGTCAACTCGCGTTCAACATCTGAGCCAATATCAATTGGCAAATCAGGCTGATTCCTTGAATTAGACTGGTTCTGAAGCCAAGTTCTAAAACTCTCTAGCATCTCTATAATGTCGTCGTCGGCCTCTTGCGATGGACTATGTGAATCTCCCATAAACTTCCGGCGAAGACGAGGATGTACTGCATATGGATGAACACGCCTGTCGCCAAAGCACTGATGCAACGCATACACCAGGATCGCCAAATAGGATTTGCCCGTGTTGCTCGGACCGATGAAAACCGTAAGCGGCCGCAGGTCCACACTGGCCTTGGCAATTGGTCCGAAGTCTTCAACGCACAGGCGGTATTCGCCGGGAAACTCGCGGCCCGCGTTCTCCGTATCCACCGCTACCTCAGGACTGGCGCTGACAAAAGAACGTGGCCAGGGGGACGAATCCCACGGGTCTGCTAGCTGTGACCCTCCTGGCCATGATCAAGTATACCGCCGACACCCGGCCCCAGCGTCCGGTGGCCCCGTTCAGCCCCCGACCCCAGGCCCGAGAATCTGGTTGACGGCAATAGCAACCCCTGCCGCTGCGGCTGCCCCGGCCACCACCAGCCCCGCAACCCACTTGATCAGCCGCGCCTCCCGAGCGTGAAGTTCGGCCTTCAACTCGCCAAACTCAGCCTTCAACTCGGCTCGCAGTGAGTGAATGTCCGCTTTCGTCGCAAACGTCGGCAGCGTGGACTCGATCGCCGTCAAGCGTCGCTCGATGTCGAGCGCGGACAAATCGGCCGTCATCGGTTGCACCGAACGCCGGTTCCCGTTCGGCTCTGGACCAGTTCTCGCACGTGGGCGCCCCTTCGCTGTATCGGCTAACCAGCCGACCCGATCTCATTCATCCCCGCTGCACGCACCGGGGCCGCCCCTTTTCCTGCCCCATTGTAGCCGTCGTCTCCCGTTCTCAGTGTCCGCTGAGAAACTGCCACGAGCCTGCCGAAGGGCTGCCCTCTTTCCTTTCCTTTCTCGCTTCTCACTACTCTCAGCTCACTCCTTCCTCAAGTGTTACGGTGTCCGAACCAGGGGCGGTTTCAATACACACGAATCACTGCTAGGAGCCGCCCGTGACCCCCGACATCATTGCCACCGTTGCCGTTGGCGTGACCCTTGCCGGCCTCATGGTCGCCATCTGGCGCGACGCCCGCGCCCACGCCAATCATGGCCTCGCCCAGGTGCGGGCGGAAATCCGCGACGTCCGAACGGAAGTTCGCGAAGGCATTGCCCAGCTTCGCGCCGAAAACCAGCACCATCGTCAGGACAACCGTGCCGACAACCAGAACCTGCGGGAGGAAGTCCGCGCGGACACTCAGGCCTTCCGGGAGCAAGTCCACGCCAACTTTGCCCAGGTCCGCACCGACAGTCAGACCCTCCGCGAGGAAGTCCGCGCTGACACCCAGGCCTTTCGGGAGGAAGTCCACGCCAACTTCGCCCAGGTCCGCACCGACAGTCAGACTCTCCGCGAGGAAGTCCGCGCTGACACCGAGGCCTTCCGGGAGCAAGTCCACGCCAACTTTGCCCAGGTCCGCACCGACAGTCAGACCCTCCGCGAGGAAGTCCGCGCGGACACCCAGGCCTTCCGCCAGGCAGTCCACGCCAGCTTTGCCCAGGTCCACGCGGACAACCAGAGCCTCCGGGATGAAGTCCGCAATGACATCCAGGTCACCCGGCAGGAAGTCCGTGCCGACCTGGCCGAAGTCAAGACCGACGTTTCCGGCCTCCGCACCGACGTGCAGTCGCTGAACGAGCGTCAGTCCCGCACCGAAGGCGTCATCCAGGGCCTCTTCACCACCCGCACCGACCCCAACCGCCGCACCGACGCCGCCTGACCAACCCGGACGCCAGCCGCGAGTGTTCGAGCTGATGCCGCCGCCGATCGGCCATGCCAACGCCGTGCCCGCACTCCACGTCCGGTTCCCACCCCAGAGCCACTCACACCCTCCATCCAACCCCTCCCTTCCCTCGCATCGCCCCGCCGACCTCTTTCCCATCCTTTCTCACTGCTCACTACTCTCAGCTCACGCCTTCCTCAAGTGCTAAGGTGACCCACGGGCGGACCGTGGCCTTGTAGACCTTCCCCTCGCACCCTCGGAGTCGCCCCATGACCCCCGAACTCATCGCAATTCTGGCCGTCGGTGCCACGCTGATCGGCGTTGGCGTCACACTGATTGGGCTGCTGCTGGCCCTGTGGCGCGACGCGCGTGCCGACACCCAGGCGCTGCGCGAGGAAGTCCGCGCCGACCGCCAGAGCTTCCGAGCGGAGTCCCGGGCCGACCGGCAGAACCTCCGAGATGAACTCCAGGCCGACCGCCAGAGCTTCCGAGCGGAATCCCGGGCCGACCGGCAAAGCCTCCGAGAGGAACTCCAGGCCGACCGGCAGAGCCTCCGGGAGGAGTTCCAGGCTGATCGGCAGAGCTTCCGGGACGAAATCCGGACTGACTTTCAGACCCTTCGCGACGAAGTCCGCGCCGACTTTCAGACCTTTCGCGACGAAGCACGCGCCGAGATTCAGAGCTTTCGCGACGAAGTCCGCGCCGACTTTCAGACCCTGCGCGAGGAAGTCCGCGGAGACGTGGATGCCATTCGCAGGGACGTCCAGGCGCTCACCGAGCGCACGGCCCGCCTCGAAGGCGCCATCCAAGCCCTCTTCGCCGGCCGCGAACGCCACAACGACGCCGCCTGACCAACCCGGACGCCAGCCGCGGGCGTTCAAGCCGACGCCGTCCCGGCACCCCGCGTCCAGTTCCTATCCCAGAGCCACTCACACCCTCCATCCAACCCCTCCCGTCCCGCGCATCGCCCCTCCGCCCTCTTTCGCCTCCTTTCTCACTGCTCACTACTCTCAGCTCACGCCTTCCTCAAGTGCTAGCCTGCTCGCGGGCGGACCGTGACCCTATTGATCACCTTTCGCTTAGGAGCCGCCCTATGACCCCCGAACTCATCGGAATCCTGGCCATGAGCGCGACCCTGGCCGGGCTGATTGTGGCCATCTGGCGCGACGGCCGCGCCCACACGGACCGGGGCTTGGCCGAACTTCGCGCCGACAATCAGCGCTTGCGTGAGGAAGTCCGCGCCGAAAACCACGCGCTCCGCGCCGAATTCCAGAATTTCCGAGAAGAGGTCAACGCCGGCAATCGCGCCCTCCGCGCCGAGGTCCACGCCGACAATCAGCGTCTGCGTCAGGACGTCCAAGCCCTTGCCGAGCGCACGGCCCGCCTCGAAGGCGCCATTCAGGGACTCTTCACCAACCGCACCGACCCCGACCGCCGCGACGACGCCGCCTGACCAACCCGTCCAGCGCCACCGTCGGCCACTACGCGGTCAAGGTCACCCTCGCACCGGCTCAGCCCTCCAACCCACTCCCCGCCGCCGATGCCCCGCTCGGGCCACTCCTCTCCACCGACCACTAACCACTAGCCACAAACTTCGTCCCCAAACCGCCAGCGCCAGCACTCCCCGCGTCCCCAAAACCACCAGCGCCAGCACTCCCCGCGTCCCCACCACAATCCGCTGCCCCAGCCCCTCCCACCCCACGTCTCGTCCCTGCCCTGCTCTTGCCTCCATCGTACTCAGAGTGTAAACTATCTGCGTAAGCGTCGCAACCCTTCCCCAATGCCCACCATCCGCCTCCTCCTGGACCACCTCGCCTCCCTCATTTGGCTCTGGTCCTCTCGCCCTACCATCCACCCCCGCGCACCCACCCACACGCCGCCACAACTCAGCCGTCCGCCTGTCTTCCCCGGCTGGCGCCCGGTTTCCATCCCCCACCTCACCCCGGACACGACCAAAAGCACCCCGCCCCCCCCGCTGTCATCCCCCCCATCGCTGGCATCCACCCCAGCGCCCACGGCGCCCGAAAACCAGCAGAAATGCACCCCGCCCCGCCACAAGAGTTTTTTGGAAAGGAAAATATAAACATGACATTACACCCAC
>JAJDVX010000013.1 GCA_022825895.1 Chloroflexota bacterium
CGCAGATCACTCACGTGTCGCTCCGCAAACGGCACATCCCGGTCCTCCACCTCATCGCTGGATGTGTAAACCATGTCTCCGAACACGTGTAAATGATGTCCCCGGTCTGCACACCCACGGGGAGAGGGAGCAAGAGGGGCCCCGCCTTTGAGGGCGCGGGGCGTCTTGCAGAAGCCTCAGTCGCGTGGAAAGAAAGGCGTCGCCTCGAAGGGATTGATACCAGGCATTAGCCGGTAACGACCGCGCCGGCCTGGCCCCGAAGACTTAGGGCTCGGTGAGGGCGTCGGCGATTGGGCCGAGGCCGATGCCGTTGCTGGCTTTGAGGAGGACGGCGTCGGTGGGTTCCAGGATGTTCCGCAGGTGGTTTTCGAGGGATTCGCGGGCGGCGTTGAGCGAGTCGGGGTCGTCGAGTGTGGCGGAGAGCAGGACGAGTCCTTCGCCGGGCTTGCCGGCTTCACGCGCGCCCTGTGCGATCCCGGCGGCGTCTTGGCCGATGGCGATGAGGATGTCGGCGGTGGCGGCGGCACGGCCGACCCGGTGGTGGTCGCGGGGGGACTCGTCGCCGAGTTCGAGCATGTCGCCGAGGACGGCGATGCGGCGGCCTTCGACCGGCAGCAGGGCGAGGGTGTCGAGGGCGGCGAGCATGGAGGCGGCGTTGGCGTTGTAGGTGTCGTCGAGGAGGGTGGCGCCGGCGGGGGTGCGGCGGAGGGCCATGCGGTGGGGGGCGGGTTGGAAGGATTGCAGGGCGTCGAGCGCCGGTTGGAGGTCGAGTTCGAGGGCCAGGACGGTGGCGGCGGTGGCGCCGAAGACGAGGTCGATAGGACCGGCCATGTTAGGGGCGTGGACCTGGCTGGTTCCGTGGGGCGTGTCCAGCGAGACGCTTGTTCCGTCAAGGGTGACCTGGCCGTTCACGACGATGTCGGCGATTGGATTGCGGCCGAAGGTGAGGACGGGGCCGGGGGCGCGGGCACGGAGTTGGGGGAGCCAGCGGCTGTCGGCGGGGAGGATGGCGGGGGCGTCCTTGGATAGGGCGGTGAGAAGTTCGGACTTGGCCTGGACGATGTTCTCGATGGAGCCGAAGAGGCCGATGTGGGCGCCGGAGATGCTGGTGATGACGGCGGCATCGGGCGCTGCGACGCGGCAGTAGGACTCGATTTCGCCGCGGATCTGGGCGCCCATTTCGATGACGGCGAAGCGGTGGTCGGGGAGCAGACGGGAGAGGGTGGTGGGGACGCCGACGTCCGTGTTCTCGCTGCGGTCGGTGGCCAGGGTGAGGCCGTGCCCGCCGAGGGCGGCGGCCAGGGCCTGCTTGGTGGAAGTCTTGCCGTTGCTGCCGGTGACGCCGACGAAGGTGGTGCGGGAGCGGTCACGGAGGCCGCGGGCGAGTTGCTGGAAGGCGGCGAGGGCGTCGGGGGCGGTGACCTGACGCCAACGGGGGTGCTCGGATTCGACGCGGCTGCCGAGGGTTGCGGCGGCGCCGCGGTTGAGGGCGTCGCCGAGGTAGTCGTTGCCATCGACGCGGGCGCCGGGGAGGGCGACGAAGAGCATGCCGGGCTGGATGCGGCGGCTGTCGAAGTGGGCGGCGGGGATGTCGGGGTCAGGAGTCTCGGGCGGGAACGGTTGGCCGGCCGCGGCGTAAACGTCGGAGAGCTTGAACATGGAGGTCAGGCGTTGGGACGCAGGGCGGCGACGGTGGCGCGCAGGCGGTCGCGGGTTGCCTGGTCGCCGATGAGTTCGGCGGCGGCCAGGTGAAACCAGGCGAGGTAGCGGGGGAGGCGTTGCCGGTAGCTGCCGGCAAGGGGCGGGTTGGAGGTGCGGAGCCGGTGGCTGCGGACGTGAGCGGTGGCGGCGTAGGTGAGGGAGCGCTCGGCGGCGGCGGCCCAGAAGGTGTCGAGGCGCAGGCGGTGGTCGGCGATGACCGTGGTTGCCTGGTGGGCTGCGCGGTCTGGTGATCCCCAGTCGGGGAAGGTGAGGAGGTCGGCGAAGTCGATCTCGGGCGGCGCGACGGCGAGGGTTTCCCAGTCGATGACGACGAGGCGGTCGTCGTTCCAGATGAGGTTCAGGGGCGAGAAGCCGTTGTGAACGATGCGTCGGGGGCTGTTCAGGAGGGGCTTGATGAGGGTGTCGACCAGGTCCCAGGGTGCGTTGGGGGCAGTGCGGCGGGGGGAGGCGATTGGGGCCGGGCTGGCGGTGGGGTCGGGCAGGCGGACGAAGGCGGAGGCGTAGCGACGTTCGAGGGTAAGGCGGGTGATGCGGTCGAGGTCGGACTGGTGGGCGAGGGCGCGGAGCATGGGGCCGAAGCGTTGGGTGACGGAGTGGAAGCGGCGGTAGGCGTCTAACGCGACCTGGAGGGCCTGGTCCCGTTCTGAGTCGGAGGCGGTGGCAAGTCCATCGGCGAGGGAGCGGTGGCCGACGTGTTGCATGGCGAGGGCGGCCCATTGGCCGGGGGCGTGGGCGGCGGCCAGGGGTTGGGGGGCGAGGCCGGGGGCGTAGCGATGGAGGAGGTCGAGGGCGCGTTCCTCGCGGCGCCAACGGTGGGCGTAGTAGAGGTCGATCTCGGGCAGGTAGCCCTTGACGACGATGGGGTGTGGCCGGGACTCGACCAGCCAGAGGCGGTGGCGGCCGTCGGTTGACATTGGGCGCCACGGGGCGGACGCGTCGCCGAGTCCGGCTGTGATGGCCGCGCGGAGGGCGCGGGGAGTGTCAGGCGCGTGCATTGCGCTGCAGCCGGCGGAATTCGGCGATCCACTGGGACAGGACGTAGGCGTTTTTGGGGTGGCCGGCGAGGTCGGTGCGCACGGCAAATTCGGCCAAACGGCGGTCGCGGATCGTCCGTAGACGCCGGTAGAGGCGAATCGGGCCGAGCCGGAGTGGTCGGCCGTGCATGACTGAGACCGTGCCGTCCTCGACGTGGAGGAAGGCGGGACGCAGCCACATGGCGCCGAGCCAGAAGGCCAGGCCGACGGCGCCGCTGAGCGCGAGGGCCAGGGCGGTGACGGCGGATACGTGGACGGCGACGACCCCGGCCGCGGTTGCCAGGAGCGTGGTGACCCAGAAGAGGAGGACGATCGAACGGCGGTCGAGCCCCAGAAGCTCCCAGTGGTAGTGGAGCGGAACGGCCAGCAGCGGAAGCGAAAAGCACTGGTGTGGGAGCGGACTTCCATCGGGGTCGCGAGGATCGACCACACGGCGAATGACGGGAACGAGGATCTTGAACTGGATCAGCGACGAGAAGCCTTCGAACAGCAGCGGAGCGGCGATGAGAGGCCAAAGGAGGTCGTAGCCGGCGACGATGGCGGCAACCGCCATGGCGGCGCCGAGCGTAAGGGCGCCGCTATCGCCGATGTAGGCGCGGGCGCGGCGGGGTCGATCGCGGGCGGAGGGTGACCAGCGGGAGGGGAGGTTCCAAACCAGGGCGCCGCCGGCGCCGGCGGCGGTGAGGCCGGCCCAGACGCCGGTGACGGGGCCGGCGGCGAGCCAGAGTCCGGTCATCAGGATGGTGGCGGAGCCGGCGGTGAGGCCGTCCATGCCGTCGCTGAAACCGGCGGCGAGGGTGGTTCCGAGGATCAGGACGACGTACCAGACGCCGAGCGGAACGACGGCGTCGGTTCCCACGTGGGTCGCGAGGGCGAAGGGCGTGAGGGTTCCGAGTTCGTGGAATTCGCGGCCGAGGATCAGGAGCGCTGCAACGATGGAGAGCAGGACGATGACGGCGAAATAGAGGCCTTCGCCAATGCCGCGGCCGCGGAGGGTCTTGGCCAGGTCGTCGATGAGGCCGAACGCGAAGAAGCCGGCGATGGCGGCAAGGGGCCAAAGGGGTGCGTCCGGGTGGAAGAAGACGCCTATGGCTATTGCGAGGGCCACGATGGGGCCGCCGACGAGGGGGAGCCGGCTACTGGTGCGGGTGGCGAAGGCGACCTGGCTGGTCTGGGGCTTGGACTCGCGGGAGCGAAAGCGGGGGAACAGGGCGAGGGCGACGGGGGTAAGGGAAGCCGTCAGCACCAGGGGGACGAGGACGAAGGCCAGTACCAGCACGATCGCCATGACCAATTGTCCAGGCTGGGTTGCGTCGAACTCGATCTTGGTCGCCCGAGCGGCTCAACAGGGTGAGTATATGGGTGGAGGCGGCGCTCAATGACGGGCGCTGGCATAAGCGATCAGGCGAGCGCGAGCACCTGCCCGAGCGTTGGAGTTTGGGCCGCTATCGACCCTCACCCCGGCCCTCTCTCTGGAAGGGAGAGGGAGAAAGAGCCGCCGATGAGGGAGTCGTAGACGCGGGTGACGTGTTGGATCTGGCGGGTCCAGCCGTACATGGACTCGGCGCGGCGGCGGAGGGTTTGGCCGTGGCGGGTGCGGAGGTCGGGGTCGGCGAGGTAGCGGAGGAGGCCGTGGGCTAGGTCTTCGGCGGAGCCGACGGGGACTCGGAGGCCGGCAGAGCCGAGGAGTTCGCGGGCGACGGGGCCGTCGTAGGCGACAACGGGGAGGCCGGCGGCCATGTAGTTGAGGACTTTGCCGTTGCCCTCGGACTCGGAGCGCTTGGGGGCGACGGCGATATCGAGGACGCGGAGCATCTCCGGAGCGTCGGCGTAGGGCACGCGGCCGGTGAAGTGAACGTGGTTGGCGAGGCCGGCGGCGTGGGCGGCGTGGCGGTAGGCGTCTTGGTTGGGGAAGCCCATGACGAGAAAGTGGGCGCCGGGGTTGCGTCGGACGACGAGTTGGGCGGCGCGGATGAGGTCGTCGGTTCCCTGGTAGGGGGCCAGGAGGCCCAGGTAGCCGACGAGGAGACGGTTAGGTGGGATGCCGAGGCGATGGCGAACGTTCTGAAGGTGGGCAGCGTCGTCGGGCCGGCGAGGGCGGAAGCGGCTGAGGTCGACGCCGTCGGTGACGGCGGCGACGCGATCTGAGTGAAGGCCGGAGCCGGCGATGAGGGTGTTTCGGGCGTTCTCGGAACTGGTGAGAATGCGGTCGGGGAGACGGTTGGCGAGGCGTTCGAGCCAGGAGAAGACGTGGAGGAGGGGGTTGGCGGCGCGGATGAATTGGTGGTCG
Source organism: Chloroflexota bacterium (assembly GCA_022825895.1). GTDB lineage: Bacteria > Chloroflexota > UBA11872 > UBA11872 > UBA11872 > UBA11872. The sequence continues at coordinate 5,047 of JAJDVX010000013.1, forward strand.
AGCATCTCGCGCGTGAGACTGCCCTGGTAATCGAAGACCAGTCCCGCGCCATGCATGCGAGCCAAAGGCCAGCCGATGAGCACGCCTTCGTGGAGGTGGGCGTGCACGATGTCGATGCCTCGGGACGGCAGGCGGGTGAGGGCGGTGGCGAGCAGAGCGGGATCGAGCATGAGCTTGCGCCAGTGCGAACCGACGCGCGGGCCGCCGCGGTGAAGCCAGGCGGGAATGCGAACGACGCGGAGGCCGGGTGGATCGCGGCCGCCGGGGTACGTTACAACGGTAACGTCATAGCCATGCTGTTGGAGGGCGCGGGCTTCTTCGAGAATGCGGACGTGGCAGCCGTAGTCCGCGAAGAAGCCGGTAGGCGCGATTTTGACGACATGACGACGCACGACGCGAGGCTCCCGTACACGCGAAACCTCCGCCGGTCGGGGCCGACGGAGGCGAGGTGGATTCTACTAGAGGCGTGGTTTGGGCAGGGCAACGCGGGGAGATCTGGCCCGGTATGACAGAAGGCGACCGGCTGGTCCTGGAGACTTGCGGCGAGTCGGAAACCCGTGAGCTGGGGCGGGCGCTTGGGACGGCATGCGGCGGGCGGGTGTGCGTGGCGCTGCGGGGGGCGCTGGGGGCGGGGAAGACGGTGCTGGTGAAGGGGATTGCCGACGGACTGGGCGTGACGGACCACGTGACCTCGCCGACATTCACTTTTGTGAATGAGTATGGGGCGGACGGGCGCCGGCTGACGCACGTGGATCTCTATCGAATCGAGAGTGAGGACGACCTGGAGTCGATCGGGTGGTCGGACGTGGTGTTGGAGGCGGATGTACTGGCGGTGGAGTGGGCCGAGCATGCGGATGGGGAGCTGCCGGTGCCGCGGATTGACGTGAAGCTGGCGCTGGGCAGGGGCGACGAGCGGCGGGTGGAACTGCGGGCGCATGGCGACGAGGCGTGCGGGGTGCTTGCACGCATGAGTTTGCGTGGGGCGGGTTGCGCGTGATTGCGGCCCTGCATACATCGTTCGAGCAGCCGGCGTTTGCGGTTGGCGAGGGCGGGCGGCTGCTGGGTTGGGCGTGTGCGCCGTCGTGGCCGGCCGATCTGACGGAGCTTGTCGCGGGAGTGCTTGGCGACGTGGGACTCTCGGCGGATGCCGGGTTTGACGGGGTGGTGGCGGCGACGGGGCCGGGTCGATTCGGGGCCGTTCGCGGGGGCATTGCGTTTGCCAAGGGCCTGGCGCTGGCGCGAGGGGCGCCACTGATGGGCGTGCCGACGGCCGCGGCGGTGGCCGAGGCGGCGGGTGATCGCGATGCCTCCATCGTGCTGCCGGCGGGGCGGGGGCGGTGGTATGTGTCGACGCGGGATCCGGACGGCGCGATTGGCCTGGTGGACGCCGATGAATTGACCGTGGCGGTTGCGGCGGATGCGCCGGTGGCGGGCCCGCTGGGTGAGGACATTGCCAACGCATTGGAAGCGAGTGGCCGGCAGGTGCGGCGGGTGGACGGCGAGGTGGTGTTAGGGGCGCTGGTGCGGCTGGCGGAGCGTCGGCTCACGGAGGGTTGCGGGCCGGCGACTTTGGGGGCGCGGCCGGTGTATGCGGCGCCCGCGACTCGCGCGAGGCCGTGGGTTCGTGGTATGCCGCACGGTTGAATCGGCGAGATTCAGTAGCTGAATTAGGAGGGTGCCCACAGGGGGTGCTCCTACACGGAGGGCGGTCGCGCGGGCGGGGTGATGTTTGAGGAAGAGTTTGTGGTCGAACCCATGCGGGTGGAGCAGCTGGACCAGGTGCGGCGGATCGAACGGGCGTGCTTTCCGACGCCGTGGCCGCGGAACGCGTATCACCGTGAGATTGAGAAGAACGAGCGAGCGCGGTACCTGGTGGTGCGGACGACCAGCGAGCCAGGGCCCACGCCGAAGCGGCGACAGTTTCCGATGTCGCTGTTTTCGATGGGGCGGTCGGATGCGCGGGACGTGGTGGCGTATTGCGGGGTTTGGGTGATGCTGGACGAGGCGCACATCACGACGATTGCGGTGGATCCGGAGTATCGGCGGTTGGGGCTGGGGCAACTGCTGATCATCCAGATGGCGCGGATTGCGCTGCAGGCGCGAGCGACGCGGATGACGCTGGAAGTGCGGATGAGTAATGAGGGGGCGCAGCGGCTGTACCGGAAGTACGGGTTCAGCGACGGGGGCGTGCGACCGCGGTATTACAGCGATGACTTTGAGGACGCGCTGATCATGCGGAGCGAGGAACTGAAGAGCCCGAGCTTCGCGGAGCGGATGGACGCCGGCGAAGAGGAGTTGCGGCGGCGAGTGCGCTGGACGACGCGGCTGTGAGGAACGGGACTCCACGCTGGTTGCTGGCGGTTGAGACGTCGTGCGATGACACGTCGGTGTCGGTGCTGAGGGACGGCCGCGAGGCGGCGGCGACGGTGAGCCAGGCGCAGGTGGCGCCGCACGCGGCGTTTGGCGGGATCGTGCCCGAGGTGGCGTCGCGGATACACGCGGAGGCCATTGACTCGGTGTGCGCGGAGGCACTGGCGCAGGCCGGCGTTGAGATCGATCAGATTGGGGCGGTGGCGGTGACGGTGGGGCCGGGGCTGCCGGGATCGCTGCTGGTGGGGTTGGAGTTTGCGCGGGGGCTGGCGTTCGGGCTGGGGGTTCCGCTGGTTCCGGTGAATCACCTGGAAGGACACATCGCGGCGGCGTGGCTGGACGTGGACGAGGGGCCCGAGTTGCCGGCCGTGGCGCTGATCGTTTCGGGCGGGCATACGGAACTGGTGCTGGTGGATGCGCCGGGGCGCTACCGGATGCTGGGGCGGACGCGGGACGACGCGGCGGGGGAGGCCTTTGACAAGGTGGCGCGGATGCTGGGGCTGGGTTTTCCGGGCGGGCCGGCGATTCAGAAGGCGGCGGAGCAGGTGGATGGGACGCCGTACACGTTGCCGCGGGCGTGGCTGCGGGGGACGAACGACTTCAGCTTCAGCGGGTTGAAGACGGCGCTGCGGCGGCTGCTGGAAGACCGGCTGGGGCCGGATGAATCGGCGCGGATCCTGGGTGGGGACGGGTTGGACCAGGCGGCGGAAGGTGACGCGCTGGTGGGACAGGTGGCGCTGGCGTTCGAGGCGTCGGTGGTTGAGGTGCTGGTACGGAAGACGGTTGACGCCGCCGGGGCCGTGGGGGCTCGGTCGCTCATCGTGACGGGCGGGGTGGCGGCGAATGCGCGGCTGCGGGCGGAGATGGCGGCGGCGACGTCGATTCCCCTGTTCATTCCGGCGCCGGCGCGGTGCACGGATAACGCGGCGATGATCGGGCTGGCGGGGGCCTGGGCGATGGCGCGGGGAGATGCGAACGGGGAGCGGCTGGAGATTCAGCCGGGAATGCGGTTGGTTTGAGGCGGTATCAGGAGATTGCGGCGAGGGTCGGTGATTGCTCCTCGCGGCGGGCGGCGAGGGCTTCGGCGTAGAGGTGTTGGTAGGCGGCGGCGGATAGGTCCCAGGAGGAGTCGCGTCCCATGCCGCGTTGGATGATCCGGGTCCAGGCGTCGGGGATGCGGTAAAGCTCCAGGGCGCGGGCGACGGCGCCGAAGAAGTCGATGGGGTCGTAGCGGTTGAAGACGAAGCCGACGCCGGTGTCGCTGGCGGGATCGACGTCGTTGACAGTGTCGGCGAGGCCGCCGGTGGCGCGGACGACGGGGACGCTGCCGTAGCGCATGGCAATGAGCTGGCCGAGGCCGCAGGGTTCGTGGCGAGAGGGCATCAGGAATATGTCGCTGCCGGCGTAGATCTGGCTGGCGAGGGGGGTGTCGAAGCGGATGGCGGCGGCGACCTGGTCGGGGTGGGCGAGGGTCAGCTCGCGGAGGGCTTCCTCGTAGCGGGGCTCGCCGATGCCGAGGACGACGAGTTGGGCGCCGCGGTCGAGGATGTGGGCGAGGGAGGCCAGGAGCAGGTCCATCCCCTTGTGCTCGGCGAGGCGGGTGACCATGCCGAGGAGGGGGACGTCAGGTCTGGCGGGGAGGCCGACGGACTGCTGGAGGGCGGTCTTGTTGGGGGCGCGACGTTCCAGGGTTTCGAGCGCGTAGTGGCTGGCGAGGTGGGGATCGACGGCGGGGTTGTAGGCCTCGGTGTCGATGCCGTTGAGGATGCCGTGGAGGTCGGCTTCGCGGTCGCGCAGGAGGGGATCGAGGTCGTGGCCGAAATCAGGCGTGAGGATTTCGCGGGCGTAGCGGGGGCTGACGGTGTTGATCTTGTCGGCGAAGAGGATGCCGCGGGCCATGAAGACGAAGACATCGCTGAGGTCGTCGCGGGTGGGGTGAGGGATGAGGCCGTCGGGCGCGAGGCCGGCCGTCTCGAGGACGGACGAGTCGAAGTGGCCCTGGTATTCGAGGTTGTGGATGGTGAAGACGCTGGCGGTATCGGCGAATTCGGGGGCGTGGCGGTCGGTGGTGCGCAGCCAGTTGGGGATGAGGCCGGTGTGCCAGTCATGGCAGTGGATGATGTCGGGCCGCCAGTCGAGCACGCGGGCGGTCTCCAAGGCGGCGCGGGCGAAGAAGGTGAAGCGGTGGCCGTCGTCGGGGTAGCCGTAGATGCCGGGCCGTGCGCTGACGTAGTGCTCGTTGTCAATGAGCACGACTTCGAAGCCATCGAGCTCGACGGCGTCGAGGCGCACGCGTTCCTGGCGTCCGTTGAATGGAAGGTCGAAGCGGGCGATGCCGGGGCGTCGCGTGACAGCGGTGAGGTCGACCGAGCCGTAGCGGGGGATGGCGACGCGGACGTCGATACCGCGTCGGGCGAGGGCCTTGGGCAGGGAGGCGAGGACGTCGGCCAGGCCGCCGGTCTTGGCGAAGGGGTCGAACTCGGCCGAGACCATGAGGACGCGGAGCGGGGAGCGTGGGTCAGCGCCGGACATGGGGGGCGGGTTAGTGCCGGAAGTGGCGTTCTTCGACGAGGACGAGGATGCCGCCGCGGGCGTCGACGGCGTCGATGACTTCCTGGTCGCGGAGGGAGCCGGCGACGGAGACGATGGCGCGGACGCCGGCATCGAGGGCGGCTTCGGGCCCGTCGGCGAAGGGGAAGAAGGCGTCGGAGGCCAGGTAGGAACCGCGGGCGGCGTCGCCGGCCTGTTCGGCGGCGTGGCGGACGGCGTTGACGCGGTTGACCTGGCCGCTGCCGAGGCCGATGAGGCGTCCATCCCTGACCAGGACGATGGCGTTGGACTTGACGTGGCGGATTACCTTGAGGCCAAAGCGGAGTTGGTCGAGGTCGTCGGCCGTTGGCCGGGCCTTGCTGACCACGCGCATTTCGAGATCGGGGCGGGGCGCGCGGTCGGGGGCCTGGACGAGGTAGCCGCGGTCGATGCCCCAGACGTGGGCGGCTTCGAAGTGGAGGGGCCGGCGGGGAGCGGAGGTGGGCCAGCGCATGATGCGGAGGTCCTTGCGTCGGCGGAGGCGGCGGAGGGCGGCTGGCTCGTAGTCGGGGGCGACGATGACGTGGTAGAGGTGGCCGCGCATGGCGGCGACGGTTTCGGCGGTGACGGTGCGGTTGAAGCCGAGGATGCCGCCGAAGGCGGAGATTGGATCGGTCTCGCGGGCGCGGCGGTAGGCCTTGACCTGGGACTCGGGGTGGGTTGCCAAGCAGCAGGGCATGGTGTGCTTGATGATCGAGACGGCGATGTCGTTGAAGTCGTTGGCGGAGGCCCAGGCGGCTTGCAGGTCGAGGATGTTGATGTAGGAGAGTTCGAGGCCGTGGAGTTGCTCGACGCCGGCAAGTTCGGTGTCGCCGAGTTCGGCGGCGCCGGCGGCGTAGAAGGCGCCGGGCTGGTGGGGGTTTTCGCCGTAGCGGAGGCTCTGGAGACGGCGGAGGGGAACGGTGAGCAGTTCGGGGAAGGACTGGCCCAGGTCCCGCTGCAGGTAGGCGGCGATGTGGGCGTCGTAGAAGGCGGTGAGGGCGAAGGCCTTGGCGGCGAGTTCGCGGCGGAGTGCGTCCGCACTCTCTGGGTGATCCAGCGCTTCGAGAACCCTTGAGTAGTCGGCGGGGTCGACGAGGATCCAGACGTCGTCGGGGTTCTTGGCGGCGGCGCGGATGAGGGTGACGCCGCCGATGTCGATGTTCTCCAGGAGTTCGTCGCGGTCGTCGGTGGCGGCGAGGGTGGCGGCGAAGGGGTAGAGGTTGACGGCGACGAGGTCGATGGCGCCGATGCCGTGGTCGGCCAGTTCGGCGAGGTGTCGGTCGGAGGAGCGGCGGGCGAGGATGGCGCCGTGGACGGCGGGGTGGAGGGTCTTGACGCGGCCGTCGAGCATTTCGGGGGCCCCGGTGACGTCTTCGACCTCGAGCACGGGATGCCCGGCGGCGGCGATGGCGGCGGCGGTGCCGCCGGAGGCAACGAACTCCCAGCCGCGGGCGGCGAGGCCGGCGGCGAAGTCTTCAAGGCCGGTCTTGTCGTAGACGCTGATCAGGGCGCGGGGTGCGGCCATAGGGCCTGGCTCTCCTCCGATTGGATGTAGACGCGACCGTTTTCGATGCGCACGCGGTCCTCGGCGAACCAGCGCAGGGCCAAAGGATAAACGCGATGCTCCTGGACGAGAATTCGATTCGAGAGCGAGTCCACGGTGTCGTGGCGCAGGACGGGGACGGCCGCCTGGGCGACGATGGGACCGGCGTCGAGGTCATCGGTGACGATGTGGACGGTGCAGCCGCTGATCTTGACGCCGGCGTGGAGGGCATCGGTCTGCGGTTTGGGGGCCATGCCGCCGGCGAAGGCGGGCAAGAGGGACGGGTGGATGTTGAGGATGCGGTTGGGGTAGGCGGCGACGATGAAGGGTCGGAGGATGGCGTCGAAGCCCGCCAGGGCGACGAAGTCGGCGCCGGAGGCTTGCAGGAGTTCGAGCATGCGGCGCTGTTGGGCAGTGCGGGAGGGGAAGGCGCGGCGCGGCACGGGGTAGCCGGGGACGTTGTGGGCTCTTGCTACGTCCAGCGCGCCGACGTTTTCGCGGTTGGTGATGAGGGCGACGGCGCGGGCGTCCAGATGGTCGCTGGCGATGGCGTCGAGGATGGCGGCCGCGTTGGAGCCGCGGCCGGAGGCCATGATGGCGAGATTCATGGCGTGGGCGTGAGCTCCACGGGGGACTGGCGATGGGCGGCGATGGCGCCGACTCGCACGGCGAGCGGCAGATCCGCCAGCAGTTGGTCAGCCGCTTCGGGCGAGGCCACGAGGATGGCGCCGACGCCCATGTTGAAGACGCGGTACATCTCGGCGGGGGAGACTTCGAGGCCGTCGGCGATGGCTTCGAAGATTGGCGGTTGGGACCAGGTGCCTGTGTCGATCAGGGCGGTGACGGAGTCGGGGAGGACGCGCTCGAGGTTCTCGGCGATGCCGCCGCCGGTGATGTGGGCGGCGACGCGCGTGCCGGGAACGGCGAAGGCCGCAGCAAACTCGGGGAGATAGGAAAGGTGGGGGGCGAGGAGGGCGTCCTCGAGGGTTTGGTCACCAATGGGGGTTTCGCGGTCGTAGATGGTGAGCAGTTCGCGGGCGAGGCTGTAGCCGTTGGTGTGGGGGCCGCTGGAGGGGAGGCCGATGCAGACGTCGCCGACGGAAACAGAGTTCTTGTCAGGGAGTTGTGCGGCGGATGCGACGCCGATGACCGCGCCGACGGCGTCGTAGCGGCCGGGAGCGTAGGTGTCGGGCATGAGGGCAGTTTCGCCGCCGACGATGGAGACGCCGGCGTCGCGGCAGGCCGAGGCCATGCCCTGAACCAAGGAGGTAAGAACGGCCGGGTCCAGGCGGTCGGCGGCGACGTAGTCGAGGAAGGCGATGGGGCGGGTGTTCTGGACGGCCACGTCGTTGAGGCAATGGTTGACGAGGTCGCGCCCGGCGTCGGCGGGGCGGCCCATTTCGATGGCGAGGTGGAGCTTGGTGCCCACGCCGTCGATGCTGGCGACGATGGCCGGGTCGGGAATGTCCGCCGGGATGCGGATGACGCCGCCGAAGCTGCCGAAGGCGTCAAGGGTGAGCGGGGTTGCGGTGGAGGCGACGGCGGAACTCAGGCCCGCCTTGGCGCGCTGCGCCAGGTCAAGGTCCACGCCGGCTTCCGCGTAGTTGGAGATTGGGGTGTCGTGCACGCGTGTGTTTGCGTCAGCCCGTGGAAGGTGTGCCGGACTCGACCCGGTCGATGGTGGCCTCGCTCGGGAAGACCATGGCCGTGGCGATGTTTTCGGGGCGTTCGAGGAGGAACTTGTCGAAGGTCAACTGCACGTCCAGCGGGTAGGTGTGGGTGAAGCATCCCAGGCAGAGGCGATCCCTGGAGCGGCCGATGGCCTGGACGAGGTTCTCGGTGGACTGGTAGCCGAGGCTGTCGGCGCCGATGTCCTCGCAGATCTGTTCCACGTCCAGCTTGTGAGCGACAAGGTCGTCCGGATCGGGGATGTCGATGCCCAGGAAGCAGGGCCAGCGGATGGGCGGGGCGGTGATGCGCACGTGCACCTCGGAAGCGCCGCCCTCGTCGCGCAGCAGCCTGACCAGCGAGGCCTGGGTGGTGCCGCGGACGATGGTGTCGTCGACCATGACCACGCGTTTGCCCGCGGTGATGTCCGGGAGGGCGCTGTACTTGAGGCGGACCCCGAGCTTGCGGAGGCGCGGGGTGGGTTCGATGAACGTGCGGCCGATGTAGCGGTTGCGGACGAAGCCGTCGCCATAAGGCAAGCCGGACTCCTCGGCGTAGCCGGTGGCGGCGGCGGTGGCGGAGTCGGGCACGCCGATGACGATGTCGGCGTCGACGGGATGCTGGCGGGCGAGCAGCCGGCCCATGGAGCGGCGGGCGGAGTGAACGCTGGCGCCGTCCAACATCGAGTCGGGACGCGAGAAGTAGATGTACTCGAAAGCGCAAACGGCATGGCGCTGGGGCATTTCGAGCTTGATGGACTGCATGCCGTCGTCGTCGATGGCGACGATCTCGCCGGGTTCGACGTCGCGTTCGAAGGTGGCGCCGATGGTGTCGAGCGCGCAGGTTTCGGAGGCGATGACGCGGGTTCCGTTGGCTCGGCCGATGGACAGCGGCCGGTTGCCCATGCCGTCGCGGACGGCGATCAACTGGGTGGGGGTGGCGATGATGAGGCAGAACGAGCCCTGGAGACGCGGCGCGATCTGGCGCACGCGGTCGACCATGGTTGCGCCGGGGGCGGTGGCAATGAGGTCGGCAATGACGGCGGAGTCGGTGGTGGACGAGTCGGGGAAGGCGTCCAGGGCGGCGTTGTTGCGCAGGTCGAGCGCGTTGACGATGTTGCCGTTGTGGCCGAGGGCCATCGGCCCGATGTCGGTGTTTCGCAGGATGGGCTGGATGTTGGAAGCGTTGCTGGAGCCGGCGGTGGAATAACGGCAGTGACCAATGGCCAGGTGTCCCTTGAGACGGGCCAGGCGGTGGTCGGAGAAGACGCGGGACACCAGCCCCATGCGGCGTTCGGCGTGGAGGCGCTGGCCGTCGCCGACGGCGATACCGGCGCTTTCCTGCCCGCGATGCTGCACGGCAAAGAGTGCGAAGTAGGTTTGGACGGCGGCGTCGTCGGTAGCGCCGTGGACGCCGATAACCCCGCAGGCTTCGCGCAGATTCGGCGAGCCGTCGGGGGCGGCCGGTTCGTAAGACGGACCCAGGCTCAGCGCCAGAGCAGGATGTTCCGCTTTGTGCTCCCCGTGCCGCATGTTAGCCGGGCGGGGCGTGTCCGGCCAGCGCCAGCTCGAGACCCTGGGACCAGACTTGCTCGGCGTGGGCAAGCGAAACGTCAATGGGGCCGATACAGAGGCGGTCGCCGCCGACTTTGCCAACCGGCGTGATGGGCACCGAGTGGGTGGCGGCGGCGGCGGCAACGGCGGCGGCGGCGAGAGGCGGATAGCTGACGACGATGCGGGACTGAGACTCGCCGAAGAGGGCTTCGTCGAGTCGTCCGAGGATCGGCAGGTCGGGAGCCTGGACGCCGAGGCCGCCGGCGAACGCCGATTCGGCGAGGGCGACGGCGAGGCCGCCGTCAGAGCAGTCGTGGGCGGACGAAAGGAGGCGGGCAATGATGAGTTCGCGGACGAGACGTTGGACCGCGACTTCGTCGACCAGGTTTATGTCGGGGCAGCCCGCGACCCGGCCGTGGGCTACCGAGAGGTATTCGCTGCCATCCAGGCGGGGGCGGCCGGCACCGAGGACCGCGATTTCATCGCCGTCGGCGGTGAAGCCGGCGCCGCAGCGGCGGTCGAGCTCGTCCAGGACTCCGAGCATGCCGACGACGGGAGTTGGCCAGATGGCTTCGCCGCCGGACTCGTTGTAGAGGCTGACGTTGCCGCTGATGACGGGAGTCTCGAGCGCACGGGCGGCGGCGGCCATGCCGTCGATGGCCTGGGACAGCTGGTAGTAGGCGGCCGACTGTTCGGGGGAGCCAAAGTTGAGGCAGTTGGTGAAGGCGAGGGGCCGCGCGCCGGTGCAGGAGACGTTGCGGGCGGACTCGGCGATGGCGGCGGCGCCGCCGACGAAGGGGTCGAGGTACGTGGTGCGGCCGTTGCCGTCGGTGGAGAGCGCCACGGCCAGCGGGGTGCCCTTGATGCGCAGGAGGGCGGCATCGCCGCCGGGGGCAATGACGGTGTTGGCGCCGACCATGTGGTCGTACTGGCGGTAGATGGGTCGGCGGCTGGCGATGTTGGGGGAGGCGAGGAGTTGGAGGAAGGCGGAGGTTGGGTCGTCGGGTTCGGGCAGGGCATCCAGGTCGAGCGGGCCGACCTCATCGAGATAGGCCGGGCGCTCGACGGGATAGGTGTAGGTGGGCGCGTCGGTGAGCATGGTGATGGGGAGGGTGGCGGCGGATTGACCGTTGTCCCTGACATCCAGGAGACCGGTCTCGGTGACCTCTCCTATGACGTCGCTATGGAGGCCCCACTTGTCAAAGACCCGCTGGACTTCGTGGGCGCGGCCGCGGGCGGCGACGACGAGCATGCGCTCCTGGCTCTCACTTAACATAACTTCGTAGGGCGTCATGCCGGCGGCGCGACGGGCGACGTGCTCAAGGTTCAGGACCACGCCGGTGCCGCCGCGACCGGCGGACTCGACCGACGAACTGGTGAGCCCGGTTGCGCCCAGGTCCTGGAGGCCCAGGATGGCGTCGGTGGTCTGGAGGACTTCGAGGCAGGCCTCGAGCAGCAGCTTCTCCATGAAGGGGTTGCCGACCTGGACGACGCCGCGGTGGGAGGCTTCGGGATCGTCAACGGAGGCGAAGGTTGCGCCGTGGATGCCGTCGCGGCCGGTGTCGGCGCCGACGAGGATGAGCTCGTTGCCGGCGCCGCTGGCGGCGGCACTGGTGAGCTGGTCGTGCTCGATCAGGCCGACGCACATGGCGTTGACGAGCGGGTTGCCGCGGTAGGAGGCGGACACCTGGACCTCGCCGCCGACGGTGGGGACGCCCATGCAGTTCCCGTACCAGCCGATGCCGCCGACGATGCCGTTGGCCAGGTAGCGTCCGCGGCGGTCGTCGAGCGGACCGAAACGCAGGCTGTCCAGGAGGGCGATGGGGCGCGCGCCCATGGTGAAGATGTCGCGGAGGATGCCGCCGACGCCGGTGGCGGCGCCCTGGAAGGGTTCGACAGCGCTGGGGTGGTTGTGGCTCTCGACCTTCATGACAATGGCGAGGCCGTGGCCGATGTCCACAGCGCCGGCGTTTTCTTCGCCCGGGCCGATGAGGACCCGGGGACCCTCGCTGGGAAGGCGCGAGAGGAGCGGGCGAGAGTGCTTGTAACCGCAGTGCTCGCTCCACATGCCGCCGATGATTCCGAGCTCGACGGGGTTGGGCGGGCGATCCAGGAGGTCGGCGGCGAAGTGGTATTCGTCGCGGGTGAGGGCGACCTCCCGAAGGATTTCGTCGCTGGGCGGCTCGTGGGTTGGGGTGAGCGTCATGCGCCCGCCGCCGCGACGAGCGATTCCCAGATAGCGCGGCCGTCTTCGCCGCCAAGCTCGGCCTCGGAGGCGCGCTCGGGGTGGGGCATCATGCCGACCACGTTGCGCCCGACGTTGCAGATGCCGGCAATGTCATCAATAGCGCCGTTGGGGTTGGCGTCGGGCGAGCGGGCGCCCGACGCGGAGACGTAGCGGAAGACGACGCGATCCTCGTCGTGCAATTGGGCGAGGCCGTCGGGGTCGATGACGTAGTTGCCTTCGGCGTGGGCGATCGGCAGGCGGAGCACCTGGCCGTTGCCGGCCGCGGAGGTGCACGGCGTGTGGGTGGATTCCACCCGGAGGTGGGTCCACTCGCAGCGGAACTGGGTGCTGTCGTTGAGCAACATTGCGCCGGGGAGCAGGCCGGCTTCCAGAAGGATCTGGAAGCCGTTGCAGATTCCCAGAACCGGGCGGCCCCGCGCGGCATGGTCCCTCACGGGCGACATGATGGGGGCGCGGGCGGCCATGGCGCCGGTGCGCAGGTAGTCGCCGTGGCTGAAGCCGCCGGGGAGCACGACCAAGTCGACGTCGTCCAGGGTCGTGTCGGCGTGCCAGGCGTAGCGGGCGTTCATGCCCACCACGTTGCCGAGAACGTGCAGCGTGTCGGCGTCGCAATTGCTGCCGGGGAAAACGACGACGGCGGCGTTCACGCGGGTTGCGGGACCTTGCTGTCGACAGGCTCCAGGGCCTCGATTGCAAACGACTCGATCACCGGGTTGACCAGGAGCTGGCGGCACATGGCTTCGGCGCGTTCAGCGGCGGCCGTATCGGTGTCCGCCGACAGCTCGATGGTGATGAGCTTGCCGATGCGGACGTCGTTCACCTCGGTGAAGCCCAGATCGTGAAGGCTGCCGCGGACGGTCAGGCCCTGCGGATCGTTGACGCCGGCGTTGAGCTGGACGGCCACGCGAACCCGGAAGCGCTGGCCGGTCATCCAGCCAGCAGTTCCTGCGCCTCGCGATAGCGGGCGGACGTTCGCTCGATGATTTCGCGCGGGAGGCTGGGGATTGGCGGTTCGCGGTCCCAGCCGGTGGCGATCAGGTGGTTGCGCACGATCTGCTTATCAAAGCTGGGCGGCGACATGCCGACCTGGTATTCGCGCACATCCCAGAAGCGCGAGGAGTCCGGGGTCATGACCTCGTCGATCAGGGTGATTTCACCGTTGACGTAGCCGAACTCGAACTTGGTGTCGGCCAGGATGATGCCGCGCTCCTTGGCGTAGTCGCGGCCGAACTCGTAGACGGCGATGGTGAGGTCGCGGAGCTGATCGGCGACGTCGCCAACGATGGCGCGGAAGTCCTCGAAGCCGATGTTCTCATCGTGGCCGCTTTCGGCCTTGGTGGCCGGAGTGAAGAGCGTTTCATCGAACGGCTCGGCTTCCTGCATGCCGGCGGGGATGGGAATGCCGCAGATTTCGCCGTCGCGCTGGTAGTCGACCCAGCCGGAGCCGGTGATGTAGCCGCGGGCCACGCACTCGGCGTCAATCCGGTCGGCCTTGTGCACGAGCATGGTGCGACCGCGCAGGGCGTCGCGGTGGGGGGCAACCTCGGGCCCCATCTCATCGACGTCGGTGGTGATGAGGTGGTTGGGCACGATGTGGGAGGTGAGCCCAAACCAGTGCTCCGACATGCCCGTGAGCACAGCCCCCTTGCCCGGGATCGGGTCCGGGAGGACGTGGTCGAAGGCGGAGATGCGATCGGTGGTGACGATCAGCAGCCGGTCGTCCAGGTCGTAAATGTCGCGGACTTTGCCGCGATTGAGCAGGGTGAGTCCTGACAGCGCGGTTTCGGTGATGGTTGCGCTCACTACGAGGTGACCTCCTGTGCTACCGCCGGCGTCGGTTCCGGCGCGGATTCCAAGCCCATTCGTTCGTAGGCCGTATCGAGCCAGCGCAGATGGGGCGCGGGACTGAACGCGGCTTCAAGTTGTTCGGTGCTGAGCAGGGCGGCGACGCGAGGGTCGGCGCGCACGGCGTCCTGGAAGCTGGCGCCGCCGTCCCAGGACGCGGCGGCGTGCTCCTGCATGACCTCGTAGGCCTCCTGACGTGACATGCCGGCGTGGATCATGGCCAGCATCACGCCCTGGGAGTAGATTAGGCCGCCCGTGAGGTCCACGTTGGCAGCCATGCGATCGACGTAGACCCGCATGTCGCGGGCGATCGGGACGAAGATATAGAGCATGTAATCAAGGGCGAGGCAGGCGTCGGGAAGGATGATGCGCTCGGCCGAGGAATGGCTGATGTCGCGCTCGTGCCAGAGCGTGACATTTTCGAGCGCGACCTGGGCGTGTGAGCGCAGGAGGCGGGCGAGGCCGGAGATGCGTTCCAGGCGCGAGGGGTTGCGCTTGTGGGGCATGGACGAGGAGCCGTGGCGGCCGCTCTCGAACGGTTCTTCGGCTTCCCGAATCTCGGTTCGCTGGAGCGAACGGAGCTCGGTGGCGAACTTGTCGAGCGAACTGGCGATCAGGGCCAGCGTGCAGACGAAGTGGGCGTGGCGGTCGCGCTGGACGATCTGGTTGGAAACCGGCGCCACGCCCAGGCCCAATTCCTCGCAGGTCCAGTCTTCGACGTGCGGCGGGACGTTGGCGTGGGTGCCGACGGAACCGGAGATCTTGCCGACGGCGATGTGCTCGCGCGCCTCCGCCAAGCGCCATCGGTGACGCCGGACTTCGCCAAGCCAGATGAGAAGCTTGAGACCGAAGGTGATCGGCTCGGCGTGGACGCCGTGGCTGCGGCCGATCATGAGGGTGTGCTTGTGGGTGAGGGCCTGGTCGGTGAGGACGTCCTCGAGTTCGGCGAGGCGTTCATCGAGCAAGTTGGTGGCGTCGACGAGTTGGAGGGCCAGGCCGGTGTCCAGGACGTCGCTGGATGTGAGGCCGAGGTGGAGCCAGCGAGACTCGGGGCCGACGGATTCGGCCAGGGCGTCGACGAAGGCGTTGGTTTCGTGGTCGTTGACGCTCTCGAGTTCATCGATGCGTTCGAGGGTAAAGCTGGCCTGCATCAGCTTTCGGGCGTCGTCGGCCGGAATTCGTCCAGCACGCGCCCACGCGTTGACGGCCGCGAGTTCAACGTCGCGCTGCTTTTCGAAGTAGACCTGCCGGTCCCAGACGGCGGCCATCTCAGGTCGCGAGTAGCGCGGGATCATGAAGTCACCGCCATTCGCGACTGGCCGACAGGCGCTTGTTCGGTGGCGGCGATGTCGGTTCGCCACTGGGAGTCCTGGAATGTCACTTGATCCACCGCTGCATACGCGTTTTCCCTTGCTGCCGGAACGTCCGGCCCTGTGCCAACGATTCCAAGTACTCGTCCGCCGGCGGTGAACAGCCTGTCGTCGCGGACTTCGGTTCCCGCGTGAAACGCCAGGGCGCCGGGGGGAAGAGCATCCATACCCTTGATTTCTTGTCCTGTCTCGTAGGATCCCGGATAGCCGCCGGAGGCGAGGACCACGCAGACCGCGGCGCTGCCGTCGGGCGCAAGGTCCACGGTGCTTACGTCGCCATCGATGGCGGCCAGCATGGCGGCGACGAGGTCTCCGCGCATGGTGGGGAGGATGACCTGGGCTTCCGGGTCGCCGAAACGGATGTTGAACTCGATCACGACGGGGCCGTCTTCGGTGAGCATGAGGCCGGCGTAGAGCAGGCCGGTGAACGGACTTCCCGCGTCCGATGCCGCCTGCAAGGTGGGGCCGATGATGCGATCGGCGACGTCCTGGAGGAGCAAGTCGTCCGCGTCCGCCACGGGCGAGTAGGCGCCGACGCCGCCGGTGTTGAGGCCGCGGTCGTCGTCGTAGGCGCGCTTGTAGTCGCGGGCGGAGCCGATGATTTGGAAGCTGGTTCCGGCGCAGATGGCGAAGACGGATAGCTCAGGGCCGTAGCAGCGTTCCTGGATCACGACGGACAAACCGGCGTCGCCGAACTGGCGCCGGACCATTACGGCGTCGATGGCGGCGTGGGCTTCGTCGGGCGAGTCGCAGACCAGGACGCCCTTGCCCAGGGCGAGTCCGTCGGCCTTGACGACGAGGGGATTGACTGAGTCGTCAACGTAGTCGTGGGCCTCGTCTGGCGATTCGAAGATGGCGGAGTCGGGGATGGGGACGCCGGCTTGGTCGAGAAGCTCGGTGGTCCAGGCTTTGCTGGATTCGAGGCGAGTGGCGGCGGCGCTGGGGCCGAAGGCGAGGATGCCGGCCTCGGCCAGGCGGTCAACCAGACCCAGGGCACAGGGGTCCTCGGGGCCGACGATGACGAGGTCGGGGCGGTTGGCCACGGACCAGTCCACGAGGCCGGGAATGTCGTCCGCGGCCAGGGGGACGGTCGCGGCGATGTCGGATATGGCGGAGCTGCCGGGGGCGCAGTAGAGGTCGGCATCGGGGCGGTCGGCGCGGACGCGCCAGCAGAGGGCGTGCTCGCGTCCGCCGCTGCCCACAACCAGGATTCTCATTCCCATTCGATCGTACCGGGAGGCTTTGAGGTCACGTCGTAGACGACGCGGGTGGCGTTGGGGACTTCGTTGACGATTCGAGCGGAGATGCGGGCCAGGATGTCGTCGGGGATGCGAGCCCAGTCGGCGGTCATGAAGTCGTCGGTGGTTACGGCGCGAAGGGCGATGAGCTCGCCGTAGGAGCGGCCGTCGCCCATGACGCCCACGGTGTGGACGCCGGGGAGGACGGCGAAGAACTGGGAGAGCTGGCGCTCGAGGCCGGCCTCGGCGATCTCGGATCGAAAGATGGCGTCGGCCTGCTGGAGCATCGCCACTTTGGGGGCAGTGACTTCGCCGACGATGCGGACCGCGAGGCCGGGACCGGGAAAGGGCTGGCGCCACACGAGGTGATCAGGAAGGCCAAGTTGGGATCCCAGGGCGCGAACTTCGTCCTTGAAGAGGTCGCGGAGGGGTTCGACGAGCTCGAACTCGAGGTCGTCGGGCAGGCCGCCGACGTTGTGGTGGCTCTTGATAACGGCGGCGGAGCCGTGGACGCCGCCGCTCTCGATGACATCCGGGTAGATGGTGCCCTGGGCGAGGAAGTCGGCGTCGGCGATGCGAGCGGCCTCGCGTTCGAAGACGCGGACAAAGCGTTCACCGATGACCTGGCGCTTGGCCTCCGGGTCGGTGACGCCGCGGAGGGCACCGAGGAATTCGTCGGCGGCGTCGACGATGACGAGGCGCAGATCGAAGCCGTCCTCAAATGTCGCCTTAACCTCGGCCGCCTCATTGGCTCGCAGCAGGCCGGTGTCGATGAGGATGGCGGTGAGCCGGTCGCCGACGGCTCGGGAAACCAGGGCGGCGGTGACTGCGCTGTCGACGCCGCCGCTGAGGCCGCAAATGACGTGGCCGTCGCCGACTTGGCGGCGGATCTGGGCCACGCGCTCGTCGATGATCGAAGAGGCAACCCAGTCACCGCGACAGCCGCACATGTCAACGGCGAAGTTGCGCAACAGGCGCTGGCCGTGGGCGGTGTGCCGCACTTCGGGGTGAAACTGGACGGCGACCACGCCGTTGTCGTTGCCCATGGCGGCCATTGAGGATTGCGTGCGCGCCAGCGGGCGCAGTCCTGGCGGCGCTTGCGCCACGACGTCGCCGTGGCTCATCCAGACGTCGATTTCGTCCGGAATGCCGCGGAAGATGGCGTGGGAGTTGTCGGTAATGCGGGCGCGGGCCGGGCCGTATTCGCGGTCGTCGGCGGGTTCGACGGCGCCGCCGAGGCTGTGTCCGAGCAACTGCATGCCGTAACAGATGCCGAGGACGGGGACGCCGGCTTCGAAAACATTCGGCGGGAGTTGGGGGGCGCCTTCGTCGTAGACGCTAGTGGGACCGCCGGAGAGGATGACGCCGCGCAGGTTGGGTTCTCGCAGGGCGTCGGACTGGTCGCATGGGGCAAGCACGGTGCGCACGCCCAACTCGCGCACGCGACGGGCGATGAGCTGGCTGTACTGGGCGCCGAAGTCGAGGACCACGATGGTCTCGTGGTCGGTTGCAGGGTCGGACGCGCGCGAGGCCAGGTTCACTGTCGTGCCGTCGAACGGTCGGTCAGTGGGAGGTGTGACCTGAGGTAGGGCGATGCGACGGTATCTGCGCAGATCTGCGCGCCGTCCACGCGGATGGTGCCTCCCAGCTACCGCGTCGTGAGTGGACGCGGCTCATCCCTGCCACGCATGAGTATACGAATCGCACCGGCTTATGTTGAGGCCAGCGGCTCAATCACCGTGGCACCGGTCTCAGCGGCATTGGCCACGTAGGTCTCGCAGCCCGACGAGGCATCGATTGCCGCATCGGCCATGGCGCCGGCGACGCGCATGGTGCGGTCTTTCGGCGCAAAGGCGATGAGCGTTGGGCCCGATCCGCTGAGAGCGGCGCCGTAGGCGCCGGCGCCAAGCGCCGCCTGGACTCCCGGTTCGAGCGCGGGATTGAGTCTGGCCCGGTAGGGCTGGTGGAGAAAGTCCTGGGTCGCCACGCGCAATTCCGCATAGCGACCCGTCTGCAACGCGGCGACCAGCATTGCCGCGCGGCCGAGGTTGGCAACCGCATCGGCTCGTGGGACGTTGGTTGGCAGCACCGCGCGCGCGCGCGCGGTCGGCACGTGGTAGCCAGGCACCACGACGACGATTCCAATGTCGCTCGGAAACGGGACGCGGACCGCGTGCAGGGCATCGTCGGTTTGGACCGTCAACACGAGGCCGCCCAATAGCGCCGCGGCCACGTTGTCGGGGTGGCCTTCGATTTCAGTCGCACGGCGCAGCAACTCGTCGTCGTCCAGACCACGACGGAAGGCGTGATTTGCGGCGACGAGTCCGCCAACGATGGCGCTGGCCGAACCGCCGAGGCCGCCCTGCGGAGGGATTTCGCGAACGGCCAGCAATCGAAACGGGCCGGCCGTAGCCGGAGCAAGCGAGCGAAAGGCACGGAAGGCGAGGTTTCGCCGGGTATCGCGGGGAACATGTTTCGAGTACTTGCCGGCAGGTTCGATCAGATCGCGGCTGGCGGGCTCGAAGTCGTACTGGTCGCGTACATCGATGGCGAGCCCGAAGACGTCAAAGCCGGCGCCGAGGTTTCCCGACGACGCGGGGACGGATACCCGGGCGCGGCCGGTCACCGGCCCAGGCCGCCGCGCGGACCGGCCGCGGGCAGAGATCCTCGAACGACGTGCATTGACTGCTGTCGGAAGGGGGCCGCTCCGCGGTGGGCGTGAATACTCAACAGGATGCCGACCGACAGGAGGGTCACGAGCAGCGAGTTCTTACCCAGGCTTACCAGCGGCAAGGTGATTCCGGTGACCGGCATCAGTCCGACGTTCATTCCGATGTTGACAAACGACTGGGTGAAGATCATGGCGGCAATGCCGATCGCCAGCAGGCGACCGAACATGTCGCGCGCTCGAAGCCCGATCACGAGGGCCTGGACGATAAGGAGGGTAAAGAACGCCAAGAGCCCGATCGTTCCCGCCAGCCCAAGCTGTTCGCCGAGCATGGCGAAGATGAAGTCGGTGTCGCGCACGCGCAGGAATTCGAGTTGCGACTGCGAGCCCTGGCCGAGGCCGTGGCCGAGCCAGCCACCGGAGCCAATGGATATGCGCGCCTGCAGGACGTTGTAGCCGGCGCCCAACGGATCGCTGCCGGGATCGAGAAAGGTCACGAATCGCTGTCGCATGTAGTCCTGGGCAAAGAACCAGGCGAACGGGAAGGCGGCGAGCGCGATGGCAACCGGCATGAGCAAGTGCCACCACTGTGCGCCGGCGACAAACACCATGGCCATCCAGATGGCGCCGAAAATCAGCGCGGTGCCCAGGTCGGGTTGCAAGAAGATCAAGCCCGCCGGGATGAGCATGAGTCCCAGGCTGACCATGACGGTGCGGAACGCACGCGTCGAGTCGCGGCGGTCGGCCAGGTACTTCGCGAAGGCCACGACAGCCGCCACCTTCATGAATTCCGATGGCTGAATGACGATGGCGCCGACCTCGAACCATCGGCGGGCGCCCAGGTCAAAGTCTCCGACCAGCAGCACCATGACCAGGGCGAGCACCCCTGCCAGAAACAGCGGTACCGCTATGCCGTGCAACGCCCGGTAGTCGATCTGAGCCATGGCGAAGGCAACGCCGAGGCCAACGGCGCCAAGGATGGCTTTCTGGACCGCCTGATTCTGCAGGCCGTTCGCGCCGGGATCGGCGGTGGTGCTGAGCATGAGGACGCCGAACGCCACGAGAGCGATGGTCGACACGACGATCGCCCATTCGATGCGCGCGAGCCGGAGAAGCATCAGAGCCGATGATCCGGTGAAACGAAGTCGGGGCGTTCCTGCGGCAACGGCGGCATGTCGCCGGTCATCAGGTAGTCCACGATGTCCCGGGCAATTGGCGCCGCGGCGAAGGAGCCTTCGCCACCGTCGCGCACGAGGACCGCAAATGCGTACTGCGGCTGTTCAGCTGGCGCGTAGCCGGCGAACCAGGCGTGGCTGGGCAGGCGGCCTTCCGCATCGCGCAGCCCGCTGTATTCGGCGGTACCCGTCTTGCCGGCCACGACCGTATGCGACGAGCGCGCCCGCGGACCCGTGCCGGAAGGTTCGTTGACGGCACGGTAGAGGCCGGACTGAAGCAGGCGCAGGTTCTCGTCGCTGATCGGCAACACGCTGCGAACCTGCGGCGGCGTGCGTACGGCCACGTTGCCGTGCTGGTCGAGCATGCGGTCGATCAGGCGAGGACGCATGACACGTCCGCCGTTGCCGATCGCGGCATACATGCTGGCGATCTGCAGGGGCGTCACCTGGACAAGGCCCTGGCCGATTGCCGCGTGGTACGTGTCGCCGGTAACCCACGGCTGTTGCAGATTCTTGTTTTTCCATTCCGAGGTTGGGACGAGGCCGGAAGCCTCGCCCGGGAGATCGATTCCAGTCCGCTCGCCAAAACCGAAGGATCGCTCAAACTCGGCAAGGCGGCGATTGCCAAGCCCCTGGAGCCGCGTGTAGGGGTTGCCGCCAGAGACGTTATAGAAGTAGATGTTGCAGGACTCGGCGATGGCGCGTTCGAGGTCGACGAGCCCGTGTCCCTGGGGCAACCAGTCGTCAAATGCCCAGCCGCTGGGCAAGATCAAGCGCCCGTCGCAGTGAATCTTGCTCTGGGGCAGGACGACGCCTGCTTCCAAGGCGCCGCTGGCGGTGATGACTTTGTATGTCGATCCCGGGGGATACAGCCCGGAGATCGCGTGGTTGATCAGAGGCCGGCGAGGGTCGCTGACCAGCAGCGCGAAGCTCTCGGACGAAGCGCCGCGGGTAAAGATATTGCTGTCGTAGTCGGGCAAGCTCACCATCGCGACCACGTCGCCGGAGTCGGGGCGGAGCACAACCACGGCGCCGGCGCCCCGATCGCGCAGAGCGAGATGGCGGGCGAGGATTTCGCGAATGGCCTTCTGTTCGTTCAACGCGATGGTGAGGACGGCGTGCTGGCCAACCTGCGGCGGTCTGAACGACAGCTCGTTCAGCGTGCGACCGAAGGCATCAGCTTCCAGGCGCTGTTCGCCGTCCCGGCCGCGAAGTTGCGTCTGCAGGCTGCGCTCCACACCCGCGAGCCCGATGTCTTCGTCGAACCGCACGCCCTGGCGACGATAGGCTTCAACGTCTTCGGCCGGGATGGGTCCGGTAAAGCCCAGGATGTGGCCGAACACGTCACCATGCGCGTATTCGCGCCGGGTGCCAGTGCGCACGGTGACGCCGGGAAGATCGTGGCGGCGTTCTTCGATTGTCAGGGCCGATTCGCGCGGCACGGCGCGTGCTAGCCGCGCCGGCGTATCCGGGGCTGTCCGCGCCTGATTCAGCTTGAACTGAAGGTCTTCCGAGCGCTCGCCCGACAAGACCGCCAGGTTGGCGAGCACGGGTCCTTCGCGCTCGGGCGGAAGCTCGGCGGGACGAAGCCACACGCTGAAGACCGGAGCGTTGGCGACGAGCGGCTCGCGGTCTCGGTCGTAGATCAGCCCGCGAAGGGGCTGGATGGGTCGTGTGCGAGCGCGGTTTTGCGCTGCCTGCACCCGGTAGGCGTCGGACTCGACCACCTGGAGCTGCCAGAGGCGGGCGGCCAGCGCGGTATTCCCGGCGATCGCGGCCCCTCCAAGAAGAAGGGCGCGACGGGTGCCGCTAATGCGCGGCTGCCCGGCACCTGTCCTTGCCGCCGGGCGTGGATGCGCCTCCAAGCGTGTCCTCCGTCGTTAGCCGAATTGGCCGCCGCGCGCACGTCCCAGATAGCGTCCAGCGCTTTGCGGGCGTGTCCACCGGTCCACTAGACGTACAGCCGGGTACAGCAGCCCGGTTGCTCCCGCATTGACCGCCACGGCGCGCGGAAGGCGCTTCCAGACGTGCTCACCCCAGTCTAATTCGAATCCCAGCCACTGCAGTGTCAGAACCACGGCGGGGTAGTACAGCAACGTGGCCGCCACACCGGCCAGAATGGGAAACACGACGTTGACTCGGTCGAAGCGCTGCCCTTGGCCGCCGACGATGTAGACGAGCAGCGTGAAGAGCAGGGTGTTGACGCCTAGCGGCGCTGCCGAAAGCAGATCGATCAACAGTCCACCCAGAAAACCCCAATACAGGGCCCGCGAATCGTCGCTCACCCTGGCCAATATGACCGCGGCCATCAGGACCAGCGACGGTCGAATGCCGGCAATGGCGAAGGAGGGAAACACTGACGCCTGCAACAATCCCAGCATCAGAATGAGCAGCGCGGCAGCGATGGTGCCGATGCGTACCCGCCAGCCTTGGTGAGGCTGGGGGATTCGGGCGGCTATCACGGCGAGTTCGGCGAACGCCCAATCACGATCTGGACGACCCCCACGCGTTCGATTCGGACGAAGGGCTCAACCGCAGCTTCCCGGAATACACTTTCGGGCGATGTGAACACGGCGATTACCCGGCCGATGGGCAGGCCGCGCGGGAAGCCGCCGCCAAGTCCAGATGTCACCACCAGGTTGCCGATTGCCAGGGGTGCGTCGGGCTCAATCCGGGTCAAGCGCAGGCCACCGTTTTCGTCGCCTTCCACGATTCCATCGGCCTGGCCGCCGTCTCCTTGGGCCAGGGCATTTACCACGCTGGAGGTGCTCTGAAGGGGCACGACATTGGCTGATGTCGTCGAGACGCTCCGCACCCGGCCGGCCAGGCTTCCTTCCGCAAGGACGGCCATGCCGACTTGAATGCCGTCTGACGCGCCGCGGTCGATGATGAGGGTATCGAGGCTGTCGACGCTGTCCCGACCCGCGACCTGTGCGGTTAGCAGTGTGACGTCGGTGTTTTGGCGTTGATAGTCGAGCGCCGCTCGCAGTTCCTCGTTTTCTCGGCGCGTTGCCTGAACGTCGGCCGCGCTCGACCGCAACCGCGCTACTTCGGCGCGAAGCGCCGCGTTCTCATTCCGCACGTCGTCAAATCGTTGTGCGTCGGCAATCGCGGCGGCAGCGCCGGACGCGGCGCTGGTCAACGCGGAACGCACCGGCGAGATTGCGGCCAGGACGGCAGCCTCCGTTGCCGATCCGGCGTTGGTGTTCCGCAGAGCGGCCAGAACGACGGCCGCCCCAACAAGAACGAGGAGCAGGAGCACCGACCGCTGTCCGCCGCGCATCCTGTTTGCGTCTACACGTACGGTGCGGCGTTCTCGGCGACGAACACTTCGCGAAAAGCCTCGAGGTTGTGCAGGCAGGCGCCCGTGCCGCGCACGACAGCCTCAAGCGGATTGTTGGCGATATGCACGGGGATATCCGTTTCCTGCTCAATACGCCGGTCAAGCCCTCGCAGCAG
This sequence comes from Chloroflexota bacterium, assembly GCA_022825895.1. Classification (GTDB taxonomy): domain Bacteria; phylum Chloroflexota; class UBA11872; order UBA11872; family UBA11872; genus UBA11872. Next base: position 28,755 of record JAJDVX010000013.1, read on the forward strand.
TGCGCCGCCGCCGGCTACGGCGATCCCGTGTTCCATTACGTCGGCCAGCAACTCAGGAGGTGTGGCTTCGAGGGCGAGCTTGATGTTCTCGACGATTTCGGTAACCGGACCGCTGATAGCCTCGCGAATCTGACCTTCGGTGAGCTCGACCTGGCGCGGTAACCCCGATTGCAGATCGCGACCCCGCACGATCGTGGTTTCTTCCTTGGGTCCCGGGGCGGCCGAGCCGATGGCAATCTTGCATCCTTCGGCCGTGCGCTCGCCGATGAGCAGATTGTGGGCGTTTCGGCAGTAATCGACGATTTGCTCATCAACTTCGTCGCCAGCAATTCGGATGCTGTGGCTGACCACGACGCCGCCGAGGGAAATCACGGCAACTTCGGTGGTGCCACCCCCGATGTCCACGATCATGCTGCCGGTGGCGTCCTGGATCGGTTGGCCGGCGCCAATGGCTGCCGCCATCGGCTCTTCGATCAGGTACACCTCGCGGGCGCCAGCCTGCAGGCTCGCTTCGTGTACTGCGCGTTTTTCAACTTCTGTGACACCGGATGGCACGCCCACGATGACGCGCGGTCGCGCGGCGACGGGCAGTTCGCCATGCACCTGGCCGATGAAGTACGACAGCATGGCGTGGACGGTGTCGAAGTCGGCAATAACACCGTCACGCAGCGGACGCGTGGCCACAATGTTGGTTGGCGTGCGGCCGACCATCTTCTTGGCCTCGGCGCCAACAGCCAAGACGCGTGAGGTGAGCGTGTCGGTGGCGACGACGGACGGTTCCGCGAGCATGATGCCGCGGTCCTTGACGTAAACAAGGGTGTTCGCCGTGCCTAGATCAATCCCGAGGTCGCGTGAGAAAAGTCCAAGAAGCGCGTTGAACGGTCCAAACATCAACGATTCCGGGAGGGAAGAGGCGCGGCGAACGCTGCCCGCGAATCAGCATAGCCGCATGGCGACCCGGGAGACGGCCTGACGGCGGCGGACCGGCGAGCTATTTGACGTCGATGAGCGCGCAGCGCAGCGCTTCGTCAACCGTGGCGACTTCGATGAAGTTAATGTCCTGTCTCACGTATCTGGGTAGCTCTGCGAGGTCCTGGCGGTTGCCTTGCGGCAGCAGGAACGTGCGAACGCCCGCCCGGTGTGCGCCGAGGACCTTGGGCTTGATTGCACCGACCGGCAGTATTCGGCCCTGCAGCGTGATTTCTCCAGTCAGCGTCAGATCGTGGCGGACCTGCTGGCGCGTCAGGGCTGATATCAGCGCCACGACAACGGCGAGCCCCGCCGATGACCCATCCTTGGGCAACGCGCCTGACGGCACGTGCACGTGCACGTCGAGTTGGGCGAAGTCGTGATAGGGGCCCGCACGTCGGTCGATCCATGCGCGGGCGTACGTAAGGGCCGCGTGCGCTGACTCCTTCATGACGCTGCCGAGCAGGCCCGTAAGCAGAATCTGGCCGGATCCCGGCGCCAGCGAGACCTCGACAGGCGAAAGGTCGCCGCCTGCCGGTGTATTGAAGACAGCCATTGCCGTGCCGACGCTCGCCTCGGTCTCGGCCGCGCCGAAGCGAAAGCGAGGCGGGCCCAGGGTGTCGGAAACGTCCCTGGCGCGGATGTTCCAATTCCGTTCCTTGCGCTCGGCTCGCGCGAGCGCCCGCTTGCGTGCCACGGCCGCGATGGAGCGCGTGAGTCCCCGCACCCCAGCCTCGCGCGTGTACTCCCGAATGATCCGGGTGAGTGCGCCGCGGGTGAAGCGAATGGCGTCCGATTCCAGGCCGTGCTGGTCGAGTTCCCGTGGAACGAGGAAACGCTCGGCAATTGCCAGTTTCTCGTCTTCCACGTATCCGGGAAGTTCGACGACCTCCATGCGGTCGATCAGCGCCGGCGGCAGGCCTTCCAGCGAGTTGGCGGTGGCGATGAAGATGACGCGGCTCAGGTCGTAGGGAATCTCCAGATAGTGATCGCTGAAGGCCGCATTCTGCTCGGGATCGAGTACTTCGAGCAGGGCGGCCGAAGGATCCCCCCGGAAATCCACACCGAGCTTGTCGAGTTCGTCGATCATGAACACGGGATTCACCGTTCCCGCCTGTCGCATCATCTGAAGGATGCGGCCGGGCATTGAACCGATGTATGTCATTCGGTGACCGCGGATTTCGGCTTCGTCGCGAACACCGCCAAGTGAAACCCGCACGAATTTGCGGGAAAGCGCCTGGGCGATCGATTGCCCGAGGCTGGTTTTACCGACGCCGGGCGGACCGACAAAACACAGAATCGGGCTGCGCGACTGCCTGGCCAGGCGCCGAACGGCGATGTACTCGAGAAGACGCTCCTTGACGCGGTCGAGACCGTGATGGTGCGCGTCCAGAATCCGCGCCGCGCGTTTAATGTCGGTGTTGTCTCGGGTGCGCTTCTTCCACGGGAGCTCGATCAGCCACTCAAGGTAATTCCGCACCATGCTGGCCTCAGGCGATCCGGGCGGCATGGCGTTAAGTCGGTCGATCTCTTTGAGTCCGCGCTCGATGACGGCCTCCGGGTAGCGCCTGGCTTCCAGCTTTTGGCGGAATTCGCTGATCTCCGTGTTTTGGGCGCTGGTCTCGCCAAGTTCCTTGGTGATGGTTCGCAGCTGTTCGCGCAGGATGAACTCGCGCTGATCCTTGTCGACTTCGTCACGAACGTCGTCACGCAGCTGGCGCTCCAATTCCAGCACCCGAATCTCTTCTTCAAGGACCGTATGGACGAGCCGCAGGCGCTCCGAGACCTCACGAATCTCGAGTAGTTCCTGCTGGGTTCCGGGAACCAGGTTCAGCGAGGCGGCCACGATGTCGGCCAATAGGCCGGGGGCCTCGGCGTTCATCGCTCGGATGTACGCCTCATCGGGAGTCGCATCGTTGAGTTCCACGACGTGATGGAAGAGTTCGAGCGTGAGAGGCATCAAATCGCGGGCTTCGTCCGGCGCTTCGTCCAATTCCTCCACGACCCATCCAATCGCCCGAATGAACGGATGTTCGGAAACTGGCGTGACGGCGCGTACTCGGCGGATGCCTTCGGCCAGCACGCTGGTACTTCCGTCTGGCAGCTTGAGTACGCGCGCAATCTTGGCTTCGGTACCCACTTCGTGAAGGTCGCCAAACGTCACGGCCTCGGCGTCGGGATCGTGCTGGCTGACCGCCAGGACGCGACGATCGAGGCTCAGGGCTTCCTCGATTGCGGCCAAGGATTGCTCGCGGCCCACCACGAAGGAGTTCACCGTGTCGGGGATGGGGAACAGGGTTTCGCCGCGCAGGGGCAGCACGGGCAGGTCAACTTCGACGGGTCCGTCGTCGTGAGCGGCCGACTTCCCGGGCGCAGGGTTTTCGTCGTGTTCGGGCCCCGTCCGCGGGTTATTGCGCAGAAGTGTGGTATCGGCCATCAGGCTCCGGCGCCTTCGGTGATGGTGCGACCCAGCCGAGCCAAGAGCTCAAGCGGATTGTCCACGAGCACCGTCTCGGTTTCATCCGCGTCCAGGCCGGCGCCGCGCGCAACCCGGCGGGCCAGGGCCTCGGTGAGAAGGTCGCCAGGTTCGTGGGCATCGCTGTTGACGAGGAGCTTCGCTCCGGCCTCTCGACAGACATTGGCCACGTGGCCGTTTGTGAGCGAATGCCCGCGTCGGGCCGATAGCTCAATGTACTTGCCATTCTCGCGCGCGACATGGCCAAGTTCGGGGCTGAGGAGACCCGGATGCACCAGCGCGTGCACATAGTCCGACTCGAGGGCTGCTCGGTTTGTGCCGGCGGCCACCGGTTCCGCAATTGTCTCGCCGTGGACGGCTATGAACTCGGCGCCAGCCTCCGAGGCCATGCGCGCCACTCGGTCAATTGCGGCGGGTGGCACATGGGTTATCTCCACACCGGCCAGCGTCACCATGCCCCAGGCGGCCTCGGCCTCGCGACAGTCGCGGGCCAGAGACTCGACGAGGGATTGCACATTTGCCGGGCTGGCATGGTCGGTTATCGCCATGGCCGTATACCCCGAAACGTGGCAGCGGCGGAGCAGTTCAATAGGCGACAGCACGCCATCGCTTAGAAACGTGTGCGTCTGAAAGTCAAAGAGCATGGTTTCGTTGACCAATGATAGGAATGGCGACGTGCACCGCGTTGATTCTAGGGAGCGTGGGCGCTCGACTACAACGCGGCGGATGATCCGTTGCCGACTGCGTGGCCAGCCGGCCGCTCCCAATTCGGCGACGAGAGAACTCGTCCTCGCCAGTAGTCCATAATCGGTGACACCGGGTGGGCGAGTGCGAGCGGGGGCAACGCGCTAATGGGCCTTGAGCAGTACAACCAGGGTTACAACGTCGGGGTGGGCGGCGTCGTGGTCCGCGGTCGCTCCGTGCTGTTCGTCCGCCGCGCCTCGCGACATGGACGCGGCAACTGGCAGATTCCGGGCGGGTTTGTGGAGCGTACCGAGACCCTGGACGAGGCCGTGGTGCGCGAAGTACGAGAGGAAACGGGCGTTCTGGCCGGTGTACAAGGGGTGCTTGGGGTGCGCAGCCGATGGGATACCACGAACAGTACGTATGTGGTGTTTCTCATGCGGCCGGAGGCCGGCGAGCCAGTGCCCGGCGATGAAGTCGACCGAGCGGAATATCTGACCCTGTCTGAACTGGATGCGCTGGAGCAGGTGCCCGAAGTCAATCGCGCTATCGCCGCGCGTGCGCTGGGCGTCGCACGCAATCTTCTGTATCCGGCCGACGTGGAAAACCCCCGAGGCGGGGAATATTGCCTGTTCTTGGGCTGAGCGCCCACTCGACAGGTTTCCAGACTCGGCCGCCAATGTTTGCCAAGGCTCACACGATCGACCGCGGACGTCACGGAAAGGCGCTGGATGAATGACGGTTGATCCGACCGTCCTCCCAGGTCTGGTCCTGCTGGTCCTGGAACTGCTGGTGTTGGCCGCTGTCGGTGTTGTGATCGCGCGGGTGGCGTTGCGGCAGTCCAACGACTTGCTGGCGCTGGCTCAAGGGATGGTGATCGGGCCGGCGCTCTGGGGGCTGATCGTCAATTTCGTCCTGCACCTGTTTCCTGGTCTGGCAGGTGCATTGGCTACCTGGGTCGTCACGCTGGCGCTGGCCGCCGGACTTGCCTGGCGGGCGCCGGCCAGCCTGCAACTGAAGCCTCGCACCGTTGTGGGGTTTGTGGCGGCGGCGCTGGTGCTCTTCTGGTTTGTGCTGGCCAGCCGTCAGTTGATGTACATCGTTGACGCGTATTTGCACCTGGGCCTGGCCGCTTCCATCCGCGCCGGGGGCTACCCGCCGGCGTTTCCCTGGCACCCCGGGCTACCCGCGCCGTACCACTACGGAGCGGATCTACTGACTGCGCTGCTGGCTCCGCCGGCCGGGCCGGACCCCGCGTTTACGACGGAAGTCATCGACGCATACGCGTGGACCAGCCTCGCGCTGATCGTGGTTACGACAGTCTTGCGGTTTGGGTCGCGGATTGCCGCGCTGGCCGTCTGCCCGCTGCTTTTGTCGTTTGGGCTCTGGACGCAACTTCACTACACGTCGCCTCCCGGCATCGTGCAAGTCCCGCTCCCCATCGGAATCCCTGAGGCGGGAATACGGGCCTCGCTGGCGGACATCTACTGGCCCACGGTGGACTATCCGTGGACGACCGCGGTTGATGCGACGCCGGCGAACATTTGGAAGCCCCACTTCGTGCTGGCCTACGCCTTGGCGTTTGTGGTGCTTGAGCGGGCGGCGGCGCGTGGCAGGCGCGGGTGGCTGGGACATGTGGCCCTGGCGCTGGCCATTGGTTTTCTAGGGCTGGTTGACGAAACGGTGGCTCCGGTCGTCCTGGGTCTGTGGGGGCTCCTGGAACTCTACGAATTGCATCGCGGCTCACACTTCGCGCCGCTCCTACGGCGCCTGCGCGGCGACGGCAGCCATCGCCCGGTGCGGTGGGAGCCGATGCTGCGCGCCTTTTCGGGACCAGTGTTCGCCGCGTTGCTGCTGACCATTGGCGGCGGCGCGATTACCGGGGTTCTGACCAGTTCGTCACATACTGGTCTGTCGCTCGGGTGGATCGCCGACGCCGGCAGCAGGCGTCCGCTGGGCGAATTCACCCGCTTGTCAGGCGGCGTAGGCGTGTTGGCGCTTGGCACCGTGCCCGTGACCGTGGGCGCCCTGCTGCTGGCGTGGCGACAACGTCTGGTGCTGGCTTTGGCGGCGACCAGCCTTTTGATGCTGCTGGCGGCGCTGTCGTTGCGCTACGAGTATTCGCTGGATTTGGTTCGTCTGGACGGCCATGCAAGGAACTTCGCGCTCCTGGCGTTGCTGGTGGGGTTGGGCGTGCGCATGGCCGCGCTCTCGCCGCGCTGGCGCTACGCCACGAGCGCGATGCTGATTGCCTTGGTCACGTGGCCGACGGTCGCGGCACCGGTACAGAACATCGGCCTTGGGCTTCGGCGCGGGCCCGAGTTCGCCAATGCCCGACCCGATCCGTCAGCGATGCCTTCCGACCTGATTGGCCGCTATGTGATGCGTAAGCCGATGTCGGAGGTGGTTGCCGGCTACATACGCGAGCACACGTCGGTCGACGCCCGCATTCTGTCGCCGTCTCCGATCGAGATGTCGATCGTGACCGGCCGTCCTAACGCCTCGGCCTACGCCGAGTTTGTGCAGTTCGTCCCAGTGCACGGCCCCGAGTACCTGGACGCGATCCGCTTTCTTGAACCGCTGGCGGTCCGACGCCTCGGCGTCGATTACGTCCACGCGCCTGACGCCTGGATTGCCGAATTGCCGGAGCGCGCGCAGCGCTGGCTGCAAGACCCGAGCTTCTTCGAACCGCTGATTCGCGACGGTGTCGACACACTATTCCGAGTCCAGCCGGCGTTCCTGCGTCTGGAAACGACGCCACCGCCAGAGTCGTTCGAAGGGTTGCGGCAAGCGGTGGCGCCCGAGGCCACGGTGTATCTCTCACCGGCGCTTGAACCCGTGAATTCAATTCGGGCGGCCGTAGTGCTCTCGCACACACGGCTGCTCGGTAGGGCGCGGCCAACCCCAACCTGGCATAGCCGGCCTCACTTTCCGACCGAGCAGTTGGCCAATCGGACGCCTGACCTCGTTGTTACATCGGCGCGCTTGGCGCCATCTGCGTTTCCCCTGGATCGACGTCAGCCAATCTGGTGGAATGACGAAATCGCCATCTATCCACTGGGCGAAGCCACCAACCCGATCATGCCGCCGCCGCCGCGTCCATTCAGCATCGAGGTGTCCGACGTGGAGACTGCCGATAGTCGAATCGCCTTCACGGCGACGTTCCTGGACCTGGAGCCCGACCAATGGAAGGGCCAGGATTGGCTGGTGACTTCGACCGACAGTTCGCCCTGGGCGATTCCCCGGGAGTTCGAATCTGACGAGCGACGGCATGCAGGGTCGCAGTGGTTTGGCGGCCAGGTTGTGCCGGGCAGGGGTACGACGGAACGCCGGTTTGCGTTTGATCCGCACGCGGTGAGTCTCCTGGTTGCGGAGGGCGACGACGAAGCCGTGGCGGCGCCTTCATCTGGGACGGCCCTTGAACCGGGCGACTGGACGTTGGCCGTGCGCCTGCGAGGCGACTGGTGGGAGCTCGCCTTCATTCCGCTCATGAGCTTTACGGTTTCAGACGCAGGAGAGGTTGCATACGAGGTCTATGAAGGAACGCTTGGCGCGGCGTTGATTCCGTGAGGCCGGCGGAATCCGCAGAGCGTCGGCCGAAACACGCGTCGGGCCGGCGGCCCTTAGGACAGGAGCACATCCCTTATAGCAAGCCGGGAGAGTCTGGGTGACCGTTGACCCGGCCGTCGCGCCTGGACTGTTGCTGCTCGCCCTGGAGTTCGGTGGGTTGGCGGCGGCGGGGTATGTCGTTGCTCGCGTGGCGCTACGCCAGGACGACTGGGTGGCGCTCGCGCAGGGAATGGTGATTGGCCCGGCGTTTTTTGGGCTGTTCGCCAATTTCGTGCTGCATGCAGCGCCGGGTCGCGCGGGAGCGTTGGCGAGTTGGGCGGTGCTGTTGGCGCTGGCCGCGGTCCTGGTCTGGCGCGCGCCGCAGCCAGTTCGGCCGCGGCTGCGCGCCGCGGCGGGATTCACCACGGCGGCGCTGGCCGTTTTCTGGGTCATGCTGGCCGCCCGCCAGCTTCTGCAGATTCCCGACGAAGCCATCCACCTGGGGCTGTCGGCCTACATCCGCGAAGGCGGTTGGCCGCCGGCGGTTTCCTGGACCCCCGACCAGCCGCTCCTCTATCACTATGGCGCGGACATGCTGATCGGGCTCCTGATGCCGCCTGGTGGGCCAGATCTCCCCTTCACCACCGAATTAGTGGGTGCGTATGCGTGGACCGGGTTGGCCCTCGTCACAGCCACGCTGCTGCACAGGCGGGGCGGCTGGACCAGCGTGGTGGCGCTGGCGCCGCTGCTGCTGACGCCGGGCGCCTGGACGCTCGTCGGCTTCGTCATCCCGCCGCCGGACATCCTGCAGATTCCCGGTCCGACCGGCTTGCCTGCGGCAGGCCTTGGCTCCTCGCTCGCCAACGTGTATTGGCCCGAGGCGTCCCTAAACTGGCAAACAGAGTTTGCGGCGTCGCCGCCAAATGTCTGGAAACCCCCGTTCGTGTGGGGATACGCGCTCACGGTGGTCGTGGTATCGGCAGCCGCCGATTCTCGCGGCCACTCCTGGACGTCGGCGTTGACCTTGGCCGCATTGGTTGGGTTCGTCGGGCTACTCAGCGAGGAAGTCGCGCTGGTCATCCTGGCCTGTTGGATCGTCCTGGAAGCGGTACGCGTTGCGCCTCCGATCCGACTCTCGCCGCTGGTGATGCGTGGTCGCCTCGCGCCGGCGCGGCGCACGGATGCTGTTGGCCGCGACTACCCGGAAGACCCTGCAGCCTTAACCCAAGAGCCACTGGCACCCGGTGTTCCAGGGAAATGGAGCGACCGCAATGGAAGCCGGGCGGCGATCCTGCGCATCGCCGCGGGACCGGCGCTGGCCGCGCTGCTGCTGGCTGTGGGAGGCGGACCGATCTCTGCATTGCTGAGCGGCGTGTCCAGCGGAACTCACCTCGGGTGGATTGACGACCCCGGCAGCCGCCTTCCCTTCGGCACGCTACTGACACCCGGTCCCGGCGGCATTGGGCGGCTGGGGCTCGGGGTGCTGCCAGTCGCGGCCGTCGCGCTGCTGCTGGCGTGGCGCCAACGGCTGGTGCTTGCCCTGGTTGCCGGGGCGGGGGTGTTCATGCTGGCGGCGATCGCCCTGCGGCACCCGGTGTTTCCGTTCGATGTGACCCGGATGGACGGGCACGCCCGCAACTTCGCCCTGTTGGCCCTCCTGCTCGCGCTGGGCTGGCGGCTTTCGGCTCTCCGTCCCCGCTGGCGCTACGCCGCCGGCGCACTCATCGTTGCGTTGGTGGCCTGGCCCACGGTGGCGCTTCCTGTCCGCACCTTGGGTCTGGCGGTCGGCCATGGGATCGAACTGGCCAATGCCCAATCAGGCGCCCGGGACCGGGTGCCGAAGTTCGATACCGAACGGTACTTCTGGGGGCTAGGCCGCTACACCATCGAACACCCGGTGTCCGAGCCGGTAGATCGATTTATCCGCGACCACACGCCAGTCAACGTCCGCATCCTCTCGCCGAATCCGCTGGACATGACCGCAACGACCGGGCGTCACAACGCTTCCGGTTTTAAGGGGTTGCTCCACCTATGGGCCAACAAGGGTCCGGCCTTCGAGGACGCGCGGGACTTTCTGGAACCCGCGGCCGTCCGGCGGCGCGGTTTCGCCTACCTGCACGCCACGGATGGCTGGGTAGCCAGCCTTCCCGGCCATGCCCGGCGCTGGCTGAACGACCCGCGGTTTTTTACGCTGCTGATCCGTGGAGACGCCGACGCGCTCTATCGCATTCAGCCCGCGTTTCTGAAACTCGACCCGGAACCTGATCCGACATCATTCGAGGCCCTGCGGCAAGCGGTGCCAGCGTCCGCCAGCGCATATCTCGCGGGAGGACTCACGGCAAAGAACCAGGTTCGGCTGGCGACAGCGTTGGCGCACACCCGTCTGCTTGGGGAGGTCGATCCTTCCGGGACCTACCTGCTGACGGAGATTCCAACCGAGCCGGTGCAAGGGCACACGCCAAGCCTGCTGCTGGTCCCGCGGGGATTTACGTTCACCACCAGGGCAGAGGAGTTCTCGCTGATCTGGTTGGGTGACGAAACAGCCGTGTACGCAGTAGTCCCCGAAATCTCACCCGTCGTCGATGAGCAACCGCCGCCCGAGCACGACTTTTCCGTCGGCCTTTCGGATGTGCGGGTGGAGGGCGATCGCGTGACCTTTACGGCGACATTCGACGACAAGGCGAGCGAGCGCTGGACCGGCCAGGACTGGCTGGTCATCGAGGTCGATGAGACGCCCTGGGCTTTGCCGACCGGATACGAAGCCGATGGGTTTACGAATGTGGGCCGCGTGTGGTTCGCCGGCCAGATCGCACCGGCCCGCGGGATCGTCACCCACGAGTACGAATTCAGCGCACGAGATAGGCGGCTGGCCGTCAGGGTCGGCGACGCAATGGTCCCGGCGCAGTCATCGACAGCCGAGGCCCTGGCGCCTGGCGCCTACGTTCTGGCTGTGCGCCTGCGGTTGGAGCACCTGCAAGCGGCAGTGATTCCCGTTCTGCGCACCACGATCTCCGAAACCGGCGACGTGTCGTACGCGGTCCCTGGGGATAAAAGCAGCGCCGCCGTGAACGCTTGCCCGGAACTCCTGCAGCACACCGACTCGTGCCGCCGACTGACCGGGGGCGGGCCGGCGACGTCGCCGTAGACCAACGCTTAGGCATTTTGAATGACCGTTGCCGGGAGACGTCCCAAGCCCCGGGAGGTGACGGCGGAGCTTTGGGGCCGCATGCCGGGCTGCCGCGTGTGACCGCAAGGGACGCGCAACATCGACGCATCGCTCCGCCAGCCAAGGGGCGCATCAGCCGCCGGGGCGCATAACTCGCTAGCCTGACGGCATGCACTCCGGGGTGTCCGCGTCCATGCCGATTTCGCAATCGTCGCAGCCGCTGGTTGTTCGCCCGGTCAGGCTCGGTTGTCCGCCGAGGCCCGTCGGATGACGGTCGATCCAGGGGTCGTGCCCGGCTTGCTGCTGCTTGCGGCGGAACTGCTGACGCTGGCGGGCGTGGGCTACGTCGTGGCTCGGCTAGCTCTGCGGCAAACAGACGACGGCATGGCGCTGGCGCAGGGGCTGGTGATTGGTCCGGCGCTTTGGGGTTTGCTGGTCAACTTCATGCTGCCGGTGCTGCCGGGACACAGCGGGGCGCTGGCCGGCTGGATCGTGACGCTGGCTCTCGGCATCGGCCTTGCCTGGCGGGCGCCGCGCGCGCTTCGACCGTCGCCACGCAGGGTCGTCGGACTTGGTGCGGCGGCCCTCGCGGTCTTCTGGGCGGCGTTGGCTGTGCGTCAGATGCTGCCACTGCCGGACGGCGTCCACGTGGAACTCGCCGCCACCATCCAGGCAGGCGGTCGTGCGTCCGAGTTGCCGTGGAACCCAGGGCTCGCGGCTCCCTATCACTATGGCCCACAGCTGTTGACCGGACTGTTGGCGCCTCCCGTTGGGCCTGATCTGGCGTTCACTATCGAGGTATTGGGCGCCTACTTTTGGATGGCCCTGGCATTGATTGTGGGCACGTTCGTGCTTAAGCATGGCGGCTGGACAAGCCTGCTGGTGCTCACGCCGCTCCTGATCTCGACTGGCGCATGGACGCTGATCGGTTTCGACGCGCTGCCGGCTGACATTGTGCAGATTCCCTTTCCGTCGGGTCTTCCGGCGGCCGGTGTGCGCACATCGCTCGGCTCCGTGTATTGGCCGGACATTTCATTGGACTGGCCGACCTGGTACCACGCTCCGGCGCCAAACATCTGGAAGCCGCAGTTCGTGCTTGGCTACGCCCTGGCGTTCACGGTGCTGGAACGCGCGACGGACCAGTGCCGCGCGGGTTGGGCGGCACGAGCGGTCCTGGCTCTACTGATCGGATTTCTCGGCCTGGTCGAGGAAACCCTGGCGCTTACGGTGCTCGGCTGCTGGGGACTCTTGGAGGCTATGCGATTTGGACAGGCCTGGAGAGTTGGAAACATCAGCCGAAGTCTGGCGCTTCAGACAGCCGCTGGACCTGTGCTGGCCGCGGCGTTTCTAGCTGTTGGCGTCGGTGTACTGACCGACGTCCTGGCCGGATCACTCGCCGGGGGCGTCTCGGTTGGTTGGCCAAGAAACCCGTTGGATCGTCGGCTCATCGGTACGGTTCAGCCGTTGCCGGGCGGGCTGGCGATGCTGGGCTTGGGTCCCCTGGTTGTCGGCGTCTTGGCCGTTCTTTTGGGCCGGTTCAACCGGCTGGTCCTTTCGCTGGCTACGGCATGTGGGGTCTTTCTGTTGGCCGCGTTGCTCCTGCGCTACGCCTACGCGGACTATGACCTGGACCGATTTGACGGGCATGCGCGCAACTTCGCGATATTGGCGGTGCTGGTGGCTCTGAGCGGCCAACTGCCGACGCTCCGGCCGCTCTGGCGCGCTGCCACCGTTGCGATCTTGCTGGTGCTGGTGATCTGGCCCACGGTAGCGGTGCCAACTCGGATGCTGGGTCTGGCAGTTGTCCAGGGCGTAAGCCTGACCAATGCTCCGCCAGCGCCAAAAGACGCGTCGATAACTCACACCGTGGGACAGCGTCATGCCTTGAGCCCGATCGCGTCGCCGTCCGTGGTGAAACACATCCGCGACCACACGGCGGCGCGCGCGCGCATCCTTTCGCCGTATCCGCACCATCTGACGGTCGCTACCGGCCGTCCAAATGCTTCAGGGTTTGCCGGATACGTACATGTCGTACCACAGCTCGGCCCGGAGTATCAGGATGCACGGCGCCACCTTGATCCCACAGCCGTCCGGCGGCTCGGCTTTGACTATGTCCATGCCACCGACGCCTGGGTCGCTTCGCTGTCGGAGCGGGCGCAGCGCTGGCTGGCCGACCCGGATCTCTTCGAACCCCTCGTGCGAGCCGACGGCGACACGCTTTTCCGCATCCAGCCGATGTTTCTCGCGCTGGATGCGCCGCCCGCGCCGCAGTCGTTCGAGGCCCTGCGTCGAACAGTGCCCGCCTCGGCCACGGTATACCTGCCGTTGGCGCACGATCCGGTTGCCTTGATTCGCCTAGCCGCGGTCTTGGGGCACGCGCGACTGCTGGGGGAGGTGGATACAACACCCGTTCATCTATTGGCATCAATTGCCTCCGAGCCGCCTGGCGGGCGGATTCCGGACGTGGGATTGCTGCCGCGTGCGCGGCTCTACGACGTGGATCGGCTGGGGTTCATTCCGATCTGGTGGAACGATGAGCACGTGGCGTACGCCACCCGGCCTGGCATCGCCCCACCCGTGTCGCCGCCGCCCGGCCCCACCGCCAACTTCTCGGTGCGGCTAAGCCGCGAACGCGCGGCAGCCGACGGCGTGGCCTTTACGGTCACGTTCAGTGACCGCGCACCGGCTCGCTGGACGGGGCAGGATTGGCTGCTTATCGAGGTGGAAGACACGCCGTGGACGCTGCCTCGAGCGTATGACGTGGATGGGTATACCCATGTGGGCGAGGTGTGGTTTGCGGGCCAGATCGTGCCCGGAATCGGCCCTGTGACGCACGGGTACGAATTCGACGCAGGTGCGCCCCGGCTGGCGGTGAAGGGCGCCGACGGGGCGTACACGGCGCTGCAGTCGTCGGGCGCGGGACTGGGTCCGGGCACCTACCTGCTGGCGGTGCGCCTGCGGCAGGCGTATCTGGAGGCCGCGGTGATCCCCGTGCTCGTGGTGCGGGTTGCCGAGACGGGAGATGTGGCCTATGAAGTCTTTACCGGCCGAGTGAGTGCAGCGGTAGGGACGGATCGGGCAGCGAGGCGAGCCGAATGACGGTAGATCCGCTGGTCGTGCCTGGGCTGCTGCTGCTGGCGCTGGAGCTGGCAGCGCTGGCAGCCGTTGGCTATGTCGTTGCTCGGGTGGCCCTGCGGCAAGCCCGCCACGAAATGGCGCTGGCGCAGGGGCTGGTCATTGGCCCTGCGCTCTGGGGGATGATCGTCAGTTTCGTGCTGCATGTCTTTCCCGGAATGGCTGGTGCCCTCACCGGCTGGACCATAGTTCTGGTGCTGGGCGCCGGCCTTGCTTGGCGCGCGCGGAAGGACCTGCGCGTGCCCCTTCGCACCATTGCCGGCATCGGACTGGCGGGAGCCGCAGTTTTTTGGATTGCGCTGGCCGGCCGTCAACTCCTCACCATTCCGGACCCTGAGATTCATCTGGAGCTGGCTGCCGCCATCCGGGCCGGAGCTTGGCCGCCGGCCCTTCCCTGGAATCCCTGGCTACCCGTCTTCTACCACTACGGCGTGGACCTCTTGATCGGGCTGCTGGCCCCGCCGTTTGGGCCGGATCTGGGCCTGGTTACCGAACTGGTCGGCGCCTATTCCTGGACTGCCCTTGTCCTGGTCGTAGCTACGCTGCTGTGGCGGCGTGGCGGGATCAGCCTGCTCGTGCTGACTCCGCTCCTGGTGACAGCCGGCGCCTGGACGCTGATCGGCCACACCCCGGAGAACATCCTGCAGATGCCGATCCCTACGGGTGTCCCCGCGCCAGGACTGCGCGCTTCCCTGGCAGACATCTATTGGCCGGCGATTAGACCGGACGACTTGCCCTTAACCAATCCGGTCCAGACGTCTCCGCCGAATATCTGGAAGCCACCATTTGTGATGGCATATGCCCTAACGGTCGTTGTGCTGCACTGGGCGGCCACTTTCCGTCGTCGGAATTGGCCCGCGGTGCTGACGCTTGCGGCGCTGATCGGATTCATGGGTGTCGTAGAGGAAGCGATAGCTCTCATGACACTCGCGTTGTGGACCCTTCTGGAAGCACGAGTTCTATTGCAGGCTTGGCGCAAGCGTGCGGCCGGGCCGGACATCCTCCTGCGTATCGCTGCCGGCCCGGTACTCGCCGCGATGCTGCTGGTTGCTGGAGGAGGGGTGGTCACTGGCTTTGTGGCTGGCTCCTTTGGAGGAGCCGGACGGCTTGCGTTGGGATGGCTTGACGATCCGGGGAGCCGGCGTCCCCTTGGACACGTTGAATTGCTGCCGGGCGGCACAGGCCTCTTGGGGATCGGCCCCCTCGCCGCCGCCGCCGCCGCCGCGTTGATGGCTCGACGTGATCGGCTAGTCCTGGCCTTGGCCGCGGGCAGCGGTGCATTCCTGCTCGCCTCGCTGATCTTGAAATATGAGCCCGCGCGCGATGTGACCCGACTGGACGGGCATGCACGGAACTTCGCCCTGCTGGCTCTGTTGGTCGCGCTTGGCTTCCGTCTATCCGCGCTGAGCACGCGCTGGCGCTGGGCCTGGGGCGCTGGCCTGGTTGCACTCGTTACGTGGCCAACCGTCGCGGCGCCTGTGCATAGTCTTGGCCTGAGTCTCAACTACGGTCCCAGGTTCGACCACGCTCAGCCGGGGCAGCCGTTCGTCTCGAATCTCACGCGCCGCTACGTCATCAGTCGTCAGGTGTCGGAACCAGTTGCCACGTACATACAGCGGCACGTCGCCATCGACGCGCGTATCCTCTCGCCTGACCCAACTGGCTTATCGCTTGCCACAGGTCGGCCCAACGCTTCGGGGTTTCCGGAGCACCTTCATCTCCATCCCACGCCCGGGGCCGAGTACGTCGACGCCATTCGTTACCTGCATCCCAGGTCCCTGCGCCTGCTGGACTTTGCCTACGTGCATGCCACGGACGCGTGGGTTGACGCTCTTCCCGATCGGGCCAGGCGGTGGCTGACCGACCCGGGGTTTTTTGAGCCGCTGATTCTCGACGAAACCGACGCCCTCTACCGCATACGGCCGGCGTTCTTGGACCTGGAAATCCAGCCCGCTCCCGAGTCCTTTGAGGCCCTGCGTCGGGCCATCCCGGAGTCTGCCTCGGTGTATCTGGCGTCAGGCGTCCATCCGCTGGATAGCGTTCGGGCTGCATCTGTCCTGACCCACGCTCGTGTCTTCGGCGAGGTACATCACGCCGACCTGTATTTGCTGACGAGCATCCCAACCGAGCCGCTGGGCTCGTTGACACCTGACTTCGTAATGGTGTCGACGCTGCTGACGCCATCGGCGTTGGATCGGAGCGCACGTCAGCCGATCTGGAGGAACAGTGAACTGGCCGTCTACGCGCCGGAGGGCGGCGCCAATTTCGGAAATCCACGCTCAGAACCGCACTTCAGCGTCAGCCTGTTTGACGTTCACGAGACTGACAATCGCATCGCCCTTTCTGTGGAGTTCATTGATCAGGCGGCCGATCAGTGGAGCGGCCAGGACTGGCTGGTTGCTGCCGCGGACACCTCGCCGTGGGCGTTTCCTCGCGAGCTCGAAGACGATGGCCGGCGTCACGCGGGCCGACAGTGGTTCGCTGGTCAGGTCGTACCGGGACAGGAATCCACGATTCACAGGTACGAGTTTGATCCTCGCGCGCCGAAGCTGTTGGTCCGTGGCGAGGACGGAGAATCTGCAGTTGCTCGATCTTCTGGAGAAGGGCTGGGGCCCGGCATCTGGACATTGGCTTTGCGCCTGCGCAGCGATTGGTGGGAGGTTGCCTTTATCCCGGTAATGAAGATTGTTATTTCCACGGATGGTGAAGTGACCTATGAGGTTTATTCGGGAGTTCTGGACTCGGTTCTGGCTCTGTGAGTTCGCCCGTGGCCCGAGTCCCGCTGTTGACTGTCTTTCTGCAACGGCCCGCGCGATTGGCCAGATCGCGAGCGTTCCAACCTCCGTGTCGATGAGTCACTGAATGACGGTCGACGTATCCGCGATTCCAGGGCTGTTGCTGCTCGGCTTGGAACTGCTGGTACTGGCTGCCGTTGGCTTTGCCGTCGCGCGCGTGACCCTGGCGCAGAGCGACGACCGGATGGCCTTGGCCCAGGGCATGGTCATTGGCCTGGGGCTCTGGGGAGTCATCGCGAACTTCGTCATGTATGTGGTTCCTGGGCTGTCCGGAGCCACAGTGGCCTGGGTAATCACGTTGGCCCTCGGCGCCCGACTGGCCTGGAAAGCGCACGACAAGCTGCGCCTGCCGCCGCGTACGGTCGTGGGTGTTGTTGCCGCGGCTCTGGTGTTGCTCTGGGTCGCGTTGGCCAGCCGCCAGCTCATCTCGATCACCGATCCCGATATCCACGTGGGACTCGCTGCGGTCATCCGGGCGGGAGGTTGGCCGCCAGCCCTGCCCTGGAATCCAGGAATCCCCGTGTACTACCACTACGGCGTGGACCTATTGGTCGGGCTTCTCAGCCCTCCGGCTGGTCTGGGGCCGGTCTTCATGATCGAGCTGCTGGGGGCGTACGTCTGGACCAGCTTTGTACTTGTGATCGCGACGACCCTGGTACGGCTTGGTGGGATACGGGCCTTGACGCTCACCCCGCTGCTGCTCACGGCCGGTGCCTGGACGCTGGTTCATTACACGGAACCCCCGGGTCTCCTTCGGATTCCGCTCCCGGCAGGCATCCCGGCGGCCGGTTTGCGTGCGTCGTTGGGGAGTGTCTATTGGCCATGGCTCGAAGCACCGGAAGCGGTCTGGAACGCTCCCGTCCAAGTGTCCCCTCCCAACATCTGGCAGCCATTGTTCGTGCTGGCATATGCCTTGTTGTTCATCGCCCTCACCTGGGTCGTCAGCAGCAAGCGTCGGTCGTGGCCCGCGGTTCTGACCCTTGCCGCGTTGATTGGGTTTGCAGGCCTCGTGGAGGAAACCCTCACGCTGATTGTGCTGGGGCTGTGGGCGCTCGCGGAGGCCATTCGCCTGGCGCAATGCTGGCGCATGCGCTGCCTGAGCCGAGCGGCGACCTTGCGATCGGCCGCGGGACCCGCGATCGCCCTGGGGTTGCTCGTCGGCGGCGGTGGAGTGATCACGGGCGTGCTCGCCGGCTCTGTCGGAAGTGGACTGACGCTCGGGTGGATTGACGATCCCGCGAGCCGCCGACCGGTGGGAGGCTTTACGTCCCTTCCGGGCGGTGTCGGTGTGCTGGAAGTCGGGCTCATTCCGGTCGCCATAGCAGCCGCGTTGCTCGATCGGCGCAATCGCCTTGTATCGATGCTGGTAGCCGGAAGCACGGTGTGTCTGCTTGCTGCGCTCATACTGCAATACGAGCCGGCAAGAGACGTGACTCGGCTGGATGGGCACGCCCGAAACCTTGCGCTGCTGGCCCTGCTACTTGCCTTGGCGCGCTGCCAGCGTGCCGTGCGCGCCCGCTGGCGCTACTCGGTGGGTGCGCTGGCCGTG
Organism: Chloroflexota bacterium; assembly: GCA_022825895.1. Taxonomy (GTDB): domain Bacteria; phylum Chloroflexota; class UBA11872; order UBA11872; family UBA11872; genus UBA11872. Next base: position 47,078 of record JAJDVX010000013.1, read on the forward strand.
GTACTCATTGCGTGGCCTACGGTCATTAGGCCGGTGCACAACCTTGGCTACGCGCTCAGCCGCGGGCCGCAGATCGCTCAGGCCCCGTCTGGTCCGCCCGACGCTCTCTGGAGCTTCCTCGGTCGGTACGAACTCGGCGGTCCCCCCGCGGAACGCGTTGCCGACTACATACGCACCCATACGGAAATCAACGCTCGCATCCTCTCGCCGGACCCCACGGGTCTCTCAGCCTCCACGGGACGTCCCAACGCTGCCGGCTACGCGCAGTTTGCGCACTATAGCTACGAGCCTGGCCCCGAGTATCTGGACGCAATCAGATTCCTGGAGCCGGCCGCCGTTCGACGTCGCGGGTTCGCCTATGTGCACGCTACGGACAGGTGGGCGGCTGGCCTTCCGGACCAAGCCAGGCGGTGGCTGGCCGACCGTCGCTTCTTCGAGCCGCTGATCCGCGACGGCGCCGACACGCTCTACCGTGTCCTGCCCGCGTTCCGGGACCTGGAATCGCCGCCGCCGTCAGGTTCGTATGAAGCCTTGCGAGGGGCGGTTCCTCCAGGGTCCACGGTTTACTTCTCACCGAGCATCCGGCCAAAGGATGTCGAACGGCTGGCCGCGCTGAGGGCCGCCGCGACGTTGTGGAACACCCAACGCCTTGGCGTCGAACCCTCGTCGATTCTGCACCTGCAGACGCGCGTTCCCACGGCGCCTCTCGGGACCAACCGCCCCGATTTCGTTATTACATCGTCCGTGCTGGCGCCGTCCGCACTCGACCAGCGGTTTCGCCAGCCGATTTGGTGGGACGGCGAACTCGCCGCGTACGCGCTACGAGAGGTGTCGAGGCCCGGAGCAATTGCCCTCAAGACGGCGTTCAGCGTCGGCATGGCAGATGTTCAAGAATCTGAGGGGCGCATTGCCTTTACCGCCGCATTTGCCGACAACATGCGCCAAGCGTGGAAGGGCCAGGACTGGCTGGTGTTGGCAACGGATGCTTCCCATTGGGCCTTTCCGAGCCAATTCGAAGCTGATGGTGTCCGTCACGCCGGCGCGCAATGGTTCGCGGGGCAGGTTCTTCCAGGCCAGGGAACGACGAGGCATTCCTACGAATTCGATCCGCTGTCGACAACGTTGGCCGTGCGGGGTGATAGAGGCGAATTTGAGGTTGCGGAGTCATCCGGCTCGGGGCTGGAGCCCGGCGTGTGGACGCTGGCCGTGCGCCTCAGGGGTGATTGGTGGGAAGTTGCACTGATCCCGGTTATGAAGATCGTCGTCAATCAGGACGGGAGTGTGGATTACGAGGTCTATGAGGGCGACCTTGAGGCGAGGCTCCTTGACTAGCCTGGGTTGGCCCACGACTCACGATCGCCGGGTTCAGACGCCGCTCTGAGTCGAGTTGTCGCCTCAACTGCAGGGTTCAACGACCAGCCTTCCGACTTCTGAATTTAGTCCCGGCAAGGCAGAATTCGCAGCTTCTGAAGCGCCCGGGGCTGGAGATCGTGGATAGAAACATCGCGGATGGGATTCTCGGCTCGGCCAGGCTTGAGATTAACGGGCCGGCCGTGGCCGGGCAGCCGGTGACGTTTCGCATCATCTACACGGCCGGTGCCACAGGGGTAGACGACCGGGGCGCTGTTCGAGTTTCCTGGCGCGCGCAGGCGGGGTTGGGGGAGCCGCAGCTTGAAGATCCCGCCGCGCCGGGATATCTGGCGGTTCGGACGGTGTCTGACGGCACGGTTCGGCCGGTGGCGCGCTTCAATGAGCGCGGACACCGGCGGCCCTTCGTGCCGGCGGTCACCGTACACACCGACGATGGCGGGCTGTGGCCGGGCGACCGGGTGGAGCTGACGTTCGGCGACACCTCCGGGGGCAGTCCCGGCATCCGCGCGCCCGTGACGGTGGTGAAGGCCTTCGAGTTCCAGGTTTCGGTTGACTGCAAGGGCGCGCAGGAGTTCCTGGACCTGGATGGCTTCCTGACGTTTCAGGTTGTGGCCGGGCCGGCGGTTCGGCTGGTGGCGATTGCCCCCAGCGACGTGAAGTCGGGGGAGCCGTTTACGGTGCACGCTCGGTTCGAGGACCTCTGGGGGAATCCCACCGAGTTGCCCGGCGCCTCGCTACAGGTCGGGATCGGAAACGGCCACGATGTGCGTGGCGCGGCAGCCGGCGCAGGGCCAGTGATCCCCATCCAGAATCTAACGCTGGAGGATTGCGGTGTAGTCCGACTGGAGGTCACGGACCAGACCAGCGGATTGCGAGCCACCAGCAACCCGATTCGGGTTGGCGCCGAGATTCCGGCCGAGCGGCGCTGGTGGGGGGACTTGCACGGACAGAGCGGCGAGACCGTGGGCACCAACCCCTCGGCCGATTATTTCCACTACGCCAGATACACCGCCGGCGCTGACTTCACCTGTCACCAGGGCAACGACTTCCAGATCACGGACGAGTTCTGGGCGCGGTTGCGGCGCGAGGTGGAGGCGATCCACGAGGACGGCGAGTTCGTGTGCTTTCACGGGTACGAGTGGTCGGGGAACACCGAGGTGGGCGGCGACCGAAACGTGATATTTCGGGGCGTTCCGGAGGCCGACGACATCTGGCGCTCGGGGCGCTGGCTGATCGGCGACCGACGGCCGCTGGATCCCGCGCAGGACGCTCTGAATCTGGACGAACTCTACGTGCGGTTTCGCGGACGCGACGACGTGATGCTGCTGCCGCACGTGGGCGGTCGTCGCGCGGAATTGCGCTGGATCGACCCCTCGCTGGAGCCAGTGGTGGAAGTGCACTCGGCGCACGGCACCTCGGAATGGTTCCTAGAGCAGGCGCTGGCGACGGGCGTGAAGGTGGGTTTTCTGGCGGGCAGCGACGACCACATGGGGCGGCCGGGGGCAACGCTGGCCAACGCGAACGAGATGCCGGTGAACGGCGGCCTGGCCTGCATTCGCGCGGCGAAACTAACGCGCGATGGGATCTGGGCCGGCCTACACTCGCGCCACTGTCATGGAACGACCGGCGTGCGGATTCTGATTGACACGCAGGTCGCGGGCGCGCGCATGGGCGCCGAAGCCGCCGCGAAGGGTGCCGTTCCGGTTGACGTTCGGGTCAACGGCACGGCGCCGATTATCGAGATCGCGGTCTACCGGGACGGCGAGCCGGTGCATCGCTGGACGCCGCCGGGCGACCCAGCGCACGTCCTGGTGGCCTGGACAGGGAATCTGCGTATCGCGCGCGGGCGCAAGCAGACGTGGGACGGTGAGTTGACCGTGCGGGGAGCGAGGATCCATGAGGTCTCGCCGTTCGCTTTCGACCATCCGCACGAGGGCTTGATCGGCGGCCACGGGCAGCGCGTGGCATGGACCAGCGAGACGGCGGGCGACTACGACGGCGTGTGGCTGGAGTTGGCCGACGTGACGGATCCCGTGATCGAATTCGCGGCCGAGCCGCTGGCTGTCACGCAGCCTCTCGCCGGGATCGAGGACGGTCCGTTGTTCGTGGAGGCGAAGGGTTTGGGGGCGCACCTGCGTCTGCAAGCGCTGCCGCATGACGGTGGTCCCTTGGACGCCGAGCTGTCCTGGGTCGACGCCGCGCCGCTCGACGGCCTTCACGCGTATCACGTGCGTGTGCTGCAGTTGGACGGGCACATGGCCTGGTCGAGCCCGACGTATGTTGACATAACTACGGCGTGAGAGTTGCTGGAGGCGCGCCTCGAAGGCGTGGGTGAGACAAAGCTGCTAGGTGTATCAGCGGGGTCAGGGTTGACGGGTGTGAGGCTGCTCTCTAGCCTCAGTTCCGCTCGGGCCAACCCGATAGACCGGCGAGGGTGATCGATGGCGGCGGCGCAAGACACGCATCAGGCTTCCCAGGAAACCGAGTTATTCGCCCCTCCGGCGGACTTCGCCGCGGCCGCGCACGTCCCGTCGTTCGAGGCCTACCAGGAGCTTCACCGGCGCAGCCTCGAGGACCCCGAAGGCTTCTGGCGGGAGATCACGGACGGTTTTAACTGGTTCAAGCCGTGGACACAGCTGCAAGAGGGCGAGCCGCCGTTCGTCAAGTGGTTCGTGGACGGCGAGACCAACATCTCCGCCAACTGCCTGGACCGGCACGTGGAAGCCGGACGCGGAGACAAGGTTGCCTACTACTGGGAAGGCGAGCCGGGCGACACCCGTGTCGTCACGTATGCCGACCTGTTGTCGGATGTGCAGCGCTTTGCCAACGCGCTGAAGGCCCAGGGCCTGGAGTCCGGCGACCGGGTGGTGCTCTACATGCCCATGGTTCCGGAACTTCCCGTGGCCATGCTGGCCTGCGCACGTCTGGGTGTGGTGCACAGCGTCGTGTTTGGCGGATTCAGTGCGGATGCCATTCGCGACCGGGTCAACGACGCCGGCGCCCGCATGATCGTCACTGCGGACGGCGGCTGGCGGCGCGGGCGCGTGATTCCGCTGAAGGCCAACGTGGACGCAGCGCTGGCCGACGATGCCTGCCCGTCGGTCGAAAGCGTGATCGTGCTCAAGCGCTGCGCGAACGAAATTGCCTGGGACGACGCGCTCGACATCTGGTGGGACGACGCAATCGCCGGCCACTCCGACGACTGCCCGCCCGCGCACCTGCCCGCCGAGCACCCGCTCTACATCCTCTACACCAGCGGAACGACCGGGAAGCCCAAGGGCGTCGTGCATGCCCAGGCCGGCTATATGGTGTACACGGCCTTGACGTCAAAGCTGATCTTCGACCTCAGGGACGACGACATCTACTGGTGCACGGCCGACATCGGCTGGGTGACGGGGCATAGCTACATCGTCTACGGCATCCTGGCCAACGGCATTACCGGGGTTATGTACGAGGGTGCGCCCAACCATCCGGCGGAAGACCGCTTCTGGGAGATCGTGGAGAAATACCGGGTCACGGTGTTCTACACGGCGCCTACCGCCATCCGCACGTTCGTGCGCTGGGGCGACCATCATCCGCAGGGGCACGACCTGTCGAGCCTGCGGCTGCTGGGCACCGTGGGCGAGCCGATCAACCCCGACGCCTGGCTCTGGTATCACCGGGTCATCGGCGGTGGGCGCTGCCCGATCGTGGACACCTGGTGGCAGACCGAGACGGGCGGAGTCCTCATCACGCCCCTGCCCGGAGCTACAACCCTCAAGCCCGGATCGGCCACGCTGCCGTTCCCGGGCGTCGAGCCGGCGGTGGTTGGCGAGGACGGTGAACCCGTACCAGATGGGCAGCGCGGGCTGCTGATCATCAAGCGCGCCTGGCCGTCGATGCTTCGCGGCATCTACAAGGAAGGCTGGGGACAGCCGGGGCATCCCGGCGAGTATGGCGACAGCGAGCGGCTGATCGAGACGTACTGGGAGAAATTCCCCGGCCGCTACCTGACCGGGGACGGCGCCGTGCGCGATACCGACGGGTATTACTGGGTGATCGGCCGCGTGGACGACACGCTAAGCGTTTCGGGCCACCGCATAGGCACGGCCGAGGTCGAAAGCGCCCTGGTCAGCCATCCGTCAGTGGCCGAATCGGCCGTTGTCGGGGCGCCGGATCCGATCACGGGCGAGTTCATCTCGGCCTTCGTCACGCTGCGCGCGGAATTTGAGGGCAGCGACGAACTGCAGGCCGAGTTGATCGCGCACGTTGGCCAGGTGCTTGGTCGCTTTGCGTGCCCCAAGCAGTTGCGGTTTACCGACGCGCTGCCGAAGACGCGCAGTGGCAAGATCATGCGCCGCCTGCTGCGTGATATCGCGGCCGGGCGAGAGGTCGTTGGCGATACCACCACGCTCGAAGACCTGACGGTCCTGGCCGCGCTGCGGGGGGACGAGGAGTAAACGGTCGCCATCCAACGCTTCGCTTCGAGTCGCGATGGCTAGCGGCGAACGGACTTTGTGAATACAATCACAAGAGGGCGCGCGTGCGCCCGGGGGAGACGCTGACCGAATGACCGGCCTTAGCCCAAGCCGCCGCCTAATGGGCGCGCTGGCTGTCACCCTCGTATTGGTCGGCATCCTGGCTTCCTGCGGCGAAAGCCGAACGTTAACCCCTGCCAGCGCGGTAATGGTTGCGCCAGCGCCAGTGGCGCAGATCACGATGCCGCCGGATCGGACGCCGGCGCCGGCAGTGGAGTCGCCGACGCCGCGTGTGGCCGAAGCCATCGTCGCCGTGACGCCGGTGACCGCCGTGCCGACCGCTGTGGCCACCGCCGCGACAACGGATACCGTAGCCGAAGCCACCACACCGAGCGGCATCGGCCCGCTCAGTGGCGGCGCGGAGACGGGCCGCCAGCAATTCACCGCACTCGGCTGCATTGCCTGTCATGGCACCGACCTGAGCGGCGGGATCGGGCCGGAGCTTCGCAATCGCACGGTTGAGGACCTGCCCGATTCGCGAATTCGTGAGCAGGCCATGCAAGGCGGCAATGGCATGCCGGCGTTTCCGAACATGACCGAGCAGGAACTGCAGAACTTCATCGCATTCATCCGCAGCCAGGCGTAGCCCAGGGCCATTCGTTCGTTCGGGTCCGTGTCGCGGTAGCCAGCGTGGTGCCGTTTGGCCGAGTACCCTCGTAATCGAACCACGCCCAGGTAGCTCAGTCGGCAGAGCAGCGGTTTTGTAAACCGCAGGTTGTGGGTTCGAATCCCACCCTGGGCTCCGTGGCCGATCCGCAATGCGTAGCGTCGCGCACGACCCGTGGCGAGCACTGCCAATGAACGGCGGATCCGGCGAGCCGTTTCCGGCACTGGGCTAGAATCCCCGCGGCGCGGCGGACGCCCGGCGCCACAGTCCCTGACCTGTCCATGCTGATCGGAGTGCGCTGAAGCAGCCCATGCGCGTGCTGGTAACCGGCGCGGCCGGCTTTATGGGAAGCCATGCCGTGGACCGTCTGCTTGACCACGGCCACGAGGTCACCGCCGCCGATAGCCTCATCGGCGGCTACGTCGAGAACGTCAATCCGGCCGCCGAATTTGTCGAGTGCGACCTGGCCAACCGCGCGGCGGCAACCGAACTGGTCGAGTCCGCCGCTCCTGAGGTTATCTACCACTACGCGGCCGACGCCACCGAAGGACGCAGCCAGTTCACCCCGTTGAGCTCCATGGACAACAACGTGGTCGGCTACCTGAACACGCTGGTGCCGGCGATCGCCAACGGACTCTCCAAGGTCGTGCTCGTGAGTTCAATGAGCGTGTATGGCGCGCAGCAGGCGCCGTTTGAAGAATCGATGCCGCGCCTTCCGGAGGATGTCTACGCGGCCATGAAGGCTTCCATGGAAGCCGCCACCGAGCACCTGTCGGCCGTCCACGGCTTTGACTACGCCATCTTTCGCCCGCATAACGTGTACGGCGAGCGCCAGAACCTGGCGGATCCGTATCGCAACGTCGTGGCGATTTTCATCAACGCCTTGCTGCGGGGCCGCGCGTTCCACATCTATGGTGACGGTGAACAGCGCCGCGCGTACTCGTACATCGGCGATACGAACCCTGTGATGGTTGACGGTGGCCTCAGCGACCGCTCAAACGGACGCATTTTCAACGTCGGCTCGTCGGAGGACGTTTCGATCAACCAGCTGGCGGATGTCGTGCGAGACGTGTTCTTTGAGGGTGGACCGTGGCCGGCCGGCCTGGAACCCAAGTACATGCCCGGCCGACCGCTGGAAGTAAAAAACGCCTACTGCGCGCACGACGCGGCCGAACAGATCCTGGGTTTCCGCAATACGACTTCGTTGCGCGAGGGGGTTGAGGCCATGGTGCGATGGGCACGCGAGGGAGGTGCGCGTGAGCCGGTCTATTTGCCGGACAGTCTTGAGATCGGAAGCGAGCACGCGCCGGCGACCTGGCGCGAGCAGTTGATCTGATCCGAAGCTCATTCGCGGATCGCATGGCCAACCCGTGCCTCGGGAGGCCACCGCGCCGGCGGGACCCGCCTGCGGCTACGGCTCCGACGGTCGTGGCGAAGGCTTGACTCCGTATTTGCCTTCATAAGCCTCATACGACACGTTGCCCGACTCGGCCACCGCGACCTTGACGATCGGGATAAAGCCAGAAAGCTGATATTCGCTCCGGAGCCGCACCGCCAGAACCCACATCCCGGGATCCAGTCGATCGCCCGACGCATCCAGTTTCACCGCGTCCGACGACGTGTCCCGCAGGCTGAGGGTCACCGCCTGCGGGTCGAACTCATATCGATGCGTGACCGATCCCGGCCGCGGGCTGGCCTGACCGGCATACCACTGCGCGGCTGGATCGGTTGGGCGGATGCGCGGCAGGGCCCACGGCGATTCGTCGGCCGGCACCACCAGCCAATCCTGCCCGGTCCAGCCTTCGCCGGTTGCCTCCGTCAGCGTTGCGGTGAAGACGAGTCGACCGTCGCTCTCCTGGGCATCCGCCACTTGAACCGCGAAGGGCCGCGCCGGAGCCTCCCGAACTTGCGCGATCGCGCCGCCCGGGGCATACACGGCAATCTCCTCATTCCAAAAGACCGGGTGCCGTACATCCGCCTCAAACATGGAAGGCCCAAGCTGCGCGGCGGTCACCACGAAGTCAGCGGAATGGTTGTCTATCGGTGTCGAGGAAATGTTGGCCTGGAGATGCAGAGCGGCCCGGTTTGGGGATCCGAGTAGGCGGGTGTGTGGTAGTACGGCCACGGCGCGAAAGGTGTCAAGCGTGCCGTTGGCGGGCGAAAGATAGACCGACGACCCTGCGGGGATAGCCTCTCGAAGGGCCTCGAACGCCTCCGGTGCCGGTGCGACGTCCAGCGCAAGGAATGCTGGCTGCACACGGAACAGCGTGTGGGCGCCGTCGTGAATGAGCGGTTCAAAGAACTGCGGGTCGACCAGCCAGCGTGCGGCCCGGGTCGGCAGGGCGGCGGTCCAATCATGAGACGCATGGACATATTCGATTTCCAGGCGCCGAATAGCCGCCGGTTCGAGCTGCCGCAAGGCGTCGAGGTACCCGGAGCCGGTGTACGGACGCGTGTGCAGAAAGTCCGCGAACCCCGAGGCGTTTGGTCGGCCGGTGGCGATGGTCAATGCGTACGGCGCCGGCGAAAGAATGCGGGCATCCACGTCTGTGCGGCGACGGATCCAGTCCGCGATTTGGTCTGACGGGAACTGTTCCTGGGGGTAGCGCCCCATCCACCAGTAGAACTCGTCAAACTCGCGTGACTCGGGCGTGGCGTTGGCAATCTGCACGCCGTGGCCGATGGCCAACCCGAGTTTGCGAGCCTCGGTGACGACGGTCGGCCATGTAATCAGTACGAGGATGAACGCCGTGGCGGCGTACCGCCAGCGCTGACGCAGGGTGGCCAGCCGGGCACTCGACACTACCAGGAGCGCCAGCAGTGAGAAATTGCGTGCGTGCCCGTCAAAGCGGCCAATGTCGTGCGGGGCAACGTCGTACCTCAGGACAAGTGCGGCGAGCAGAAAAACCCCGGTGGCAGCCACCAGAATGAGAGCAAGCTGGTTCCGGCGGTCAATCACGATGGCGATTCCGGCCACAACCAGCGAGCCGAGGCTCACGAGCCCTAATCCCGCGTCCAACGAGGCTACCGAGGTCACGGCAGCGCGAGTCCGCGGATCCAGCGGCCACCCAAGCGTCAGTTCGCCTGATCCCGAGCTTCCCGTAAGGATGCCGGTAAACAAACCGCCGCCCGCGAGTAGAAGAGCCGTGGCCAGCAGCGGGCCCGAAGCCGCGTCCAGGACAGCGGCGGGATACTGCGATCGCTCGGGGTGCGCCCGGTACACGCCTGCCGCTGCAACGACGATCCACAGCCCCAGCACCACCGGGGCCACCGTTTCGTCGAGCAGGCCGAGGAAGCCAACCAGGGCGGCGAGGGTAAGCGTGCCGATCCGGAATCGATGGGCTCCAGCGGCGACGCGTTCCAGCACGACGATCGCGAGGCAATACGAGAGCGCGAATGCCGGCTTCCAAATGTTCGGTGGTACGCCTTGCTGTTCTGAAGCCCACGGCAGTTCGACGGCAGGCCAGTACATCTCGGTGAGCGCCGCTCGAACGCCGGCCGCGGGCACGTCCACAGGGATCGGGAACTTCAACAGGAATGGTTGCTCGCCAAACACCAGCGTCCAGGCGCCGGGAGTAAGGAGAAGCGGCATTACGGCCAGCGTTCCTGCCCACGATCCCCGACGCAGGAGCAGTGAGCCGGTGAGCAGAGTCAACGAGGTCCAGGCGTAGGCGCCGAGCAACTCTGTCGTGAATGCTAAATCCGGTCCGGCCGGCGGGGTCAGCAGCCCTACCAGCAGATCGATGCCGTGGTGGTACGCGAGGTCCAGGTCCGGGCTCCATCCCAGTGTTAGCGGCCAACCGCCGGCCCGGATCGTTGCCGGCATCATGGTGTGGAGAATGTGATCAGGAATGATCAGCAGTTGCCGGCTGGCGAGTGCTATCCAGAAGATCGCGGTGCCGGCGAGGCCGAAGCCAGCAATCGTTCGCGGTGCAACCGATAAGTCATGGCGCTGGCGCCATGCCAGTCCGATGCCGACGGAAAGCACCACAATCCATCCCGCCAGAGCTCCGGCCAAACCGGGAATCAAGTGCAGAACGAAATTGACAATCAGCCCCCACAACGCCAGCCCAATCGCCAGCCCCTGTGCCAGAGCCAACCGATCGTCCGTCTGCCGCAGCGCAACGCGCGCCACGACATAGCCGACCGCAGAGAGGGCTAGAAGTTCCGCAAGGAGAAGGAAGAGCCCAGGGACGACGCCGGAATCGACGGTCATTTAGGCGGGCTCAACGTGAACGTTCTTGCGGAGACCCGAGGTGCGAGGATTCTGAATGCGAAGTGAAGGGCTTTCGGATGGCGCCTACCAACCAGGGTCTGGACAAGTGACGATCGCTGGCGCGTGGCACGGTTGCGTTGGCTCAAAACCTACCTCGAGGCGAACCTATCGGGCCCCGGGTGGGACGGACGCCAAGTTCACCTTGATAGACCTCGTACGACGCGTCTCCACCTTCCGAAATCGAGATCTTGACAACTGGTGTCAGGGCCACAAGACGGTAGTCGTCCCGCAGGCGGACGCTCAGCAACCAGACGCCCGGGCCGAGCCCGTCGCCAGCCGAGGGCAGGTCAACCAGGCTCGATTCACTGTCGTGTAGCGCCAGCCGGCCCGCCCCCGGGGCGTACTCGTAGCGATGCACCAGCGTCTCTGACTGTGGAGCAATCTGCCCGGCGAACCACTGGGGAGCCCTGTCGATCGGCCAGCTGTCAGGGAATGCCCAGGGCGACGAATCCGCCCTCGTAACGACCCAGTCCTGACCAGTCCAGCCCTCAGCATTCAGATTGGCGAGAGTTGCGGTAAACGCCAACCGGCCATTGGTCGTCTGCCAGTCGGAAATTTCAACCCGGAATGGACGAGGCGGTGGTTCCATGACCGACACAGCTGGACCCTTCAACGAGTAGACGGCGATCTCGTTGTTCCGGAAAACCGGATGCCGCCGTTCGGGCGGCAGCATGGCAGGCGCCAGTCGAGCCGAAACCACGGCATAGTCAGGTAGGGTGCGGCCGAGCGGTTCCGGTCGGATGTCTGAACTCAGTGACACGTCCCGAACACGCAACCAAGACCGGCTACCTTGATCTACGAACTCGGCTTCTGGCATTGCTGCTGCGGCGCGAGCGATGTTCAAGGGGTCAGTCGCCGGGGACAGGTAGACCGTTGACCCATCCGGTATTGTCTTACGCAGCGCCTCATACGATGCGCCGTCTGGCTGCACTTCAAGGTTGTGAAACGCGGGCCGCACTTGATAAAGGGAGTCCGTGCCGGCGCGGATCAGCGGTACAAACAGACTGGGATCGCTCAGCCAGCGTCTTGCTCGATCCGGAAGCCTGGCGACCCAAGCATCGGGCGCGTGAACGTACTCTATTCCAAGTCTTGCGATGGCCGCCGGTTCGAGGAAGCGGATCGCATCCAGATACTCAGGGCCGTAAGTTGCCCGTCCGTGTGGGAATCGCACGAAGCCAGCGGCGTTCGGCCGGCCGGTGGCTATTGTCATGGCGAGTGGAGTTGGCGAGAGAATTCGCGCTTCGGTGGAAGTGTGTTCGCCGATCCAGGTCCCGAGTTCGTGGGGAAACTGGGCTTGGGGGGCGTAACGTCCCATGTACCAGTACCAATCACCGAACTCGGGTTCCTGCGAGGTTGCATTTGCGATCTGAACACCGTGACCAATAGCTAGGCCGAGATTCCGCGCCGGCGCGGCTACCGTTGGCCAAGTCACGAGTCCAAACATCACAACTGCGACGCAAAGGCTCCGCGGTCGAGGCAGCGCGGCGAGACGAAAGGCGAGCGCCAGCACGAACGCCAGCAGCGCAAAGTTCCGTGCGTGCCCGTCGAATCGAGCTACGTCATGCGGAGCCGCCTCATATCGAAGCGTGAGTGCACCAATCAAGAAAACCAAGCTTGCGCCAGCCAGCATGAGCACAAGCCGATTGCGAACAGCAAGCACGCAGGCAACGCTGGCCACCACCGCCGTGCCAATGTTCAGGAGGCCAAGTCCACCGGGCTGCGTGGCAATCGAGACGAGTGCGCCGCGGTCACGAGGATCAAGCGGCCAGCCGAGGGTCAGGTCGCCACCGACCCCAGACCCAGTCACGGTGCCTGCAATAACGCCACCGCCTCCCGCAAGCAGCGCCGCCGCAAGTGTCGGTCCAGCCACCGTGTGAAGTGTCGCGAGAAGGGTGCCGGAGCAGCCTCCCCGATATCGTACGAGCCGCCCGACTTCAATCGCCGCCCATAGGGCTAAGGCAACTGGTGCGACCGTTTCGTCCACGAGTCCCAGAAACCCAACGAGCACGGCAAGAACAACCGTGCGCGGCCATGATCTGCCTTTCGAAGCGGCAACCCGTTCCAGGACGACGATGGCCAGCGCGTACCCAAATGGAAACAGTGGCTTCCAGATATTTGGGGGAACGCCGTGTTGCTCGGACGGCCACGGCAGTTCGACTCTCGGCCAAAAGACGTCGGTCAGCGCGGCGCGCAATCCCGCGGCTGGGATGCCCGCCGGAATCGGTACGCGCAACAGCGTAGGCTGCTCGCCGAAAACGAGCGTCCAGGCGCCGGGCGCGAGCAGCAGCGGCGTTAGGGTCAGGACGCCCGCCCAGGATCCGCGTCTCAAGATCAGCGCCACCACGAGTACGATGAAGCTGGCCCACGAATAGGCGCCCAGCAGTTCGGTGGTGAATCCCAGGTCTGGACCAATCGGCGGGCGTAGCAACCCGATCAATAGGTCCATGCCGTAGTGATAGGCCAGGTCAAGATCTGGATTCCACGACCACGCCGGAGGCCATCCGCCGGCCCGGATCGTGGCAGCCAGCGTGGCGTGGGCGACTTCGTCCGGAATGATGAGCAACTGGCGGCTTGCCAAAGCGACCCAAAAGACCGCAGCGCCACCTAGGATGAACCCGGCCAGTGTTCGCGGCGGAATCCGCAGGTCGTTTCGGCGCGGCCACCCAAGACGAGCGCCAACGGCAAGCACCACAATCCATCCCGCCAGAGCTCCGGCCAAACCGGGAAGCAAGTGCAGAAGGAAATTGACCGTAAGCCCCCACAGCGCCAGCCCAATCACAAGCCCCTGTGCCAGCGCCAGCCGATCGTCCGTCTGCCGCAACGCAACGCGCGCCACGACAAGACCCACCGCAGCCAGCGTGAACAACTCGACGGCCAGCAGCAGAAGACCGGGAACGACGGCGAGGTCAATCATCATGCTCGCCCTCCCAGGTGACCCTCAAGTTGCTGCCGGTCGTCCGTCGGACAGATTCCGCCAAAGTCTGAACCACTAACCAGACAACCGAAGTGACTGACAAGTCATTAACTTCAGCTGGCAGCGCCTAGGGCAATTGCTCCTCCAGATCATTCGCCAGTCTAATCTCGTCCACCCATTGCCCCCACAATCAGCGACAGACGCTCCGAAAGCGGTTGGAATCAAGGCCTGACGGAGCTCTGTAAGGCGAACGCGAACACGCGAACATCGTGACACTTACGGATCCCCAATTGGTTCGATACGCCCCAATAGACGAAGGCATGAATCAGAGTCGCGAAGTCGGTTGGGGCATGGATTCAGTGTTGCATCCTGAGTCGCTTGAGCATGCTCGAATGTCACACTGCCGTCTCTGGAAATCGTGAACTCTAAAATTGGTATCGCAGCTGCTTGCAGGTGATCTGAGTGTAGTCGAGCAACCAAGGCCCAGGTTCCTGGGCCTAGTCTGGTTCCCGAAAAATCTACGGTACCGAATTCTCCGGAGTCTCTCAGCGCGAGCATTGTTTCGTCAAGAGGACGAAAGCGATAAGTATGAACTGCCGTATGCTGCGTCGGATGGACTTGGCCAGCAAACCACAGCTGACCTGCTAGAGTAAGACCGTCGGCCTCAAATTGGATTGGCAATGACCATGGTGGGTCGGACAGCTTTGTGACCAGCCAGTCTTGGCCCGTCCATTGTCCAATTGAATGGTTTTCGAATGAAGCGGTGAATTCGATGACTTCGGCATTCGACGTGACGTCTGAAATGCTGACCTCAAATCCTGGCGTCGACGTCGGAGGTGGGTCCACTTCTGGAGAAAGCGAAGGATTGGATGTTAAGGCGACTGCTCTATCATTCCACCAAATGATTGGAAACTGATTCGAATCGACGCCGAATGGAAGATCGATAGGCACTATGATCACGTCGGCTACTTCTGACTCAGGGGGATTGATTGGAATGTCTGTTATTAGGTGCATCCCCGTTGGACGCTTCCCTAGTAGGCGATTCTCCAATAACACAGATGCTACTCGAAGCTTGTCGAGTCGAGTAAGTTCGTCTGCTAGCAGCACCGTGGCAGATGTCGGAATGATGTGGCGAAGCGCTTCGAACGATTGGCTGTGAGGAGCGGTGGCTAAGCTGCGATACGCCGGCTTGGCAAAGTAGAGAGCATGGGAGCCGTCACGGACCAGCTGCCGAAAGTAACGAGGATCCTGAAGCATGTTTCTAGCGTTTACGGGAAGATTATCGATCCAGTCGTCGGTGGAATGAACGTATTCGATTTGAAGCCGCGTTAAGGCTGCAGGTTCAAGAAAGTGTATAGCATCTTCGTAGTCGGGACCACTGACAGGGTAAAAGTGATGGATATTTGTAAATCCCATTGCATTCGGTCGCCCAGTGGCAATTGTCATGGCTTCGGGATGAGGCGTGAGAATTCGGGCTTCAACTGGTACATGGGTAAGTATATAGTTGGAGATTTTGCCTGTGGCCCAGGATGAATGCGTATATCTGCCAACGGTGCCAATCAACAGTCCTGAAGATGGAGGTTGATCAGTAGGTATCGCATTGGCGATTTGGATATCACGACCAATCGCGCGTACGAGATCCTGTATGGGCACTATGGTAGTCGGCCACACTAAACAAGCTAAGACTATGCTGGCGGCTGCGTAACGTCGGTTACGTCCTAGGTGTGAAAGTGCTTTCGGCATTGCAAAGAGAAGCGCTAGCAGTGCAAGATTACGTGCGTGTCCATCAAAGCGGGTTATATCGTGCGGTGACGGTGTGTATTGGAAAGCCAAGGCGGCAAGTAGAAAAATCATGCTTGCCGTTGAGAGCACCATGACGAGTTGTTTGCGGCGACCCATTAAGGCTGCAATGACGGCGATCGGTGCAGGTCCGATGCCAAGGATCCCGACGCCTCCTGGTAGTGCCTCAAGTCTTCCCAAAGGCCGCCGGCTCGCGGGGTTGTTGTGCCATGCTAAAGAGAGCGCGGTGTCTTGTGATCCAAAAAGAACTTCGGTAATAACGCCGCCTTGAAAGACAAGGAGCAATGCGGCGATTGTTGGGCCGGTGGTGAGTCGAGCAACTGTGTGCCACGTCTTCTTGTCGCGCGTCCGCTTTAGGTGGCATGCATCAAGAATGATCCACATCGCAAGTGTCATTGGCGCTAAAGACTCGTCTATCAGGCCCAGGAAGGCAACTAACAGTGCAAGCGTTATTGCGCCTGGCCAAGAACGCGAAGCTTGGCAGGCTCTCTCTAGAGTTACCACGGTAAGGCCATAGGCCAAGACGAAGTGAGGCTTCCAAATGTTCGGTGGCGTGGCGTCAGTTGCAACTGTCCAGGGTAGAGCCGTAGGCCAATAGATGTCACCCAGCGATGTGCGAAAGCCAGCTGACGGAAAACCGGTCGGAACTGGCACTCGTAGCAGCTCTGGAGCTTCAATCAGCCACACAAGCGTCCAGGCACCTGGTGTGAGAAGAAGCAGGACAAGCAGCAGCGTGCTGAAACACCGCCCACGGCGTAGCATGGTTGTACCGACTACAAGGACGTAGCCAGTCCAAAAGAAGGCACTCAATAGTTCAGTCGCAAATGCCAGGTCTGGCCCAAATGGAGGTGTCAGGAACGCCGCGAAGATGGCGACGCCATAGTGGTATGGCGCGGCAACTCCGGGAAGCCATGGAAAAGCCGGCGGAAATGCGCCGGCTCGTAATGCCGCAGTCAGGCCTAAGTGGGTGGCCGGGTCGGGAATGCCCAAGGTCTGACGTCCCGCCAACCCGATCCACATCAGTGCGAGTGCTACCGCCGCGTAGGCGGCTAAGGTGCGTGGCCGAATCGAGAGGGCAAGTCGTCTGTGCCAAGCTAATCCAGCGCCGAGAGCCACGACGATGATCCAACTGGCCAGAGCTCCGGCTGGACCCGGAAGCAGGTGGAGGACGAGGTTTACGGTGACGCCCCAGAGAGCCGGGCCGATGATGAGTCCTTGTGACAAGGCCATGAGGTTGTCGGTCTGCCGGAGCGCCCCCCGTGCAACGACGTAGCCGACCACTGCCAGGGTCAAGAGTTCGATCAGCAGCAGAAGGAGGCCAGGGGCCACCGTCACGTCAACTCTCACAATGCACCCTGAAAGCACTCGTGTCCGTTAAAGTCGCCCTGAGGAGACTCTCTGAGATGTGTATGTTTCAGCGCCTCCAGACTTAGCTTAGGGGTGCCAGTTGACGACATGACGTCGTGTACTTTAGGCGCTCAGGACAGGGCGTGATCTGGGTTGCGTGCTCGCCCGTGTACAGCGTGTAGTTCGAGGGGCCCGAATCCGTAATCGTGATACGCATGACCGGAATGATGGCGGCCTGCAGGTGTTCGTAGCGAAGGCGCACGGCTAGAATGTACGTGCCCGGCGTCAGACCATCGCCGGACGACTGAATGCCCGCGAAACGCCCACCGGACTCCTGTACCGCCAGCTGGTTTTGGCGGGCATCAAACTGATAAACGTGGGTAGACACTCCCCCGGGAGCGATCTGGCCGGCAAACCATGCGAGAGAGGCGACGGTGATTCCATTGTCTTCAATAGGCAGGGACCACGGAAGGTCCTCACCTGAGATCAGGAGCCAATCTTGGCCTGTCCAGGCTGTCGGCGAGTGATCGGTGAAGGTCGCTCTGAATGAGATGCGGTCTTCAGTCTGCTGGGTTTCCGAGAGTCGAACGCTAAACTCAGCATCGGGCTGAGGTGGCGGATCGATGGTTTGGACGTTCGAAGACTCGGCGGCGTAGGCGATCGCTGATTGATTCCACCAAACTGGACGAATTGTCCGGAGGTCATAGGGACGAGGACGGTCGCGTGGAACAATCACGAAATCCGCCAAAGCGCTATTCGGAGACTGGCTGGGAATTTCAGATCGCAGATGGATATCTCCTCTGGGAAAGAAGCCCAGTAGGATTGTGTGCGCAAGTGTCGACGCAACGCGAGCAGAGTCGAGGTCCGTGAGTCCTATCA
Organism: Chloroflexota bacterium; assembly: GCA_022825895.1. Lineage (GTDB taxonomy): Bacteria > Chloroflexota > UBA11872 > UBA11872 > UBA11872 > UBA11872. The sequence continues at coordinate 64,789 of JAJDVX010000013.1, forward strand.
CGCGCACTGCGGCGTTTGCTGGAATCGCACGCCTTAGCGCTTCGAATGACCGACCATCCGGATCGGGGTTTAGGTCAAGGAATGCAGGACGTATCCGGTACAGACTGTCGGACTCCCCTTGTACCAGAAGTTCGAACAGATTGGGATCGGATAGCCAACCCTGTGCGCGAGTTGGAAGCCGATCAATCCACGAGTCGGTAGCGTGAAGATGGGTCATCTTCAAGTCTTTGATAGCTCGTGGATCAAGATAGGATATTGCGTCAATATACTCTGGGCCGGTCGCGGGAGTAAGATGCGAGTAACGTACGAAGCCGGAGGCATTTAGGCGACCTGTGCTCGAGGTTATACTGTCCCAGTTGGGTGACAGAATGCGCGAGTCTAGATGTGTTTCATAGCGAATGTACTTCCTGACCTGATCAGATACCGGCTTTGGGTCTACATGGCGACGTATTTCAATAGCCGACGGATCAACTCTTCCTTGTCGAGCTGGTTTCTGGAGCGCATCCTGCGGGTTGGAAAGCTGAATCCCATTACCAATGCCCAGTGCGAGTGTACGAACTGGTACTACGGTGGTTGGCCAAGTCACAAGCGCTAAGATCGCGACTCCGGCAGCATAGCGCAAGAGCCCATCTAGGGATCGGAGTCTCTTGGCCAAGGCGAACATCAGGGCTAGGAGAACGAGATTCCGAGCATGTCCATCAAATCGCAAAACATCGTGAGGTGACGGTGCATAATGAATGACTAACCCGGTGAGTCCAAAGACCGCACTTCCAACGATCAGGGCACTCACTAATCGGCTACGCCAGGCCAGAAGCATCGCGAAGATCGAGACTGGGACTATGCCTAGTCCAATCGTGGTGACACCTCCTGTAGCTGGGCCTACTAGGGTTCCAAGAAGTTGTTGAGCGGCAGAGAAATCAATCCATCTGAAGGATAGTCCAGTGCCATTTGATTCCCGGAAGATTGCCGTGAGTGGTCCACCGGCCACGGCAAGGAGAATCGTAGCAATTGCTATACCAACAATCTCACTAGGCATTCGCGCCGAAGGCAAATGAAGAGACAGCTTCAGGCGACTCGCTATATTTGCAATAGTTGAGGATTGATTGGAGACTTCATAGTTCGGTGCCAGGTCTGGATGGTTCCTGGGGGCTATCGGATTGGTAATCTTCAAGAGCAAACTATTGGAATTCTTGATTGGGAATGTCATTCCCCATAGCGGGTACAAGAGTTCAAATGCAGCCCATGTGCCAAGCACGAAAAGCGCAATCTCGACGCTCAATAGTCCGAGAAAGGCGATTAGTGAGGCGATGGTGAGTGCGGTGGAAAGCGAACGGCACCCACGTTGGACGACATACATTAATGCTATCAGCGCCAGGGTATAAGCCATGACAAATGTAGGTTTCCAGATGTTTGGAGGCGACGCTTCTGAGGCGTTCCTCCAATGCAATGATGCGTCGGGAAAATAAATGTTTGCAAGGGATGCACGCAATCCATGTGAAGGAATGTCCGTAAACGTCGGGATCGTAAGAATGTCGGGAATGCTTGTGCCGATGAGCAACGTCCATGCTCCAGGGGTGAGCAGGAGGGGCAAAATCGTCAAGACGTCGATCCAACCTGAGCGAGATACAAGCGACGTCGCGACGGTCAGCGCAAGTGCTGTCCACACGTAGGCGCCGAGTAGCTCCGTGGTGAAGGCCAAACTGAGACTGTCGGAAGGTGACAGCAGGCCAACCAGCATGTCGAAACCGTAGTGATAAATGAACGGTTGATCTGGACTCCAAGGTAAGGCAAGCGGCCAATGGCCTTCCTGTGTAAGGGCTGACAGACCAAGGTGAATATGGGAGTCCACGATCCAGTGCAGTTGTCGCGCCGCCAAGCTTATGGAGAATACAAGCGACCCTGTAATGGCAAGCCCAAGGACTGTCTTCCAACGAGGGCGAATTGACGTTTGCGATCGCCACAGGAGGACGGCCCCAAGAGCCGAGACTATGAGCCATCCCAGTAATGCGCCGGCCCGCCCAGGGACGAGGTACATGACGAAGTTCGCGATTAGGCCCCACAATGGAGGGCCAATGGCCAGCCCTTGGGCCAAAGCCATGCGGTCGTTCGACTGCCGCAGTGCAACGCGCGCGACGACATAGCCGACGGTGGATAGAGCAAGCAATTCAGCTGCGAGCAGCAGGAGTGCGAAGAGGATGGCGGGGTCCAGGGTCATTCGGCGGTCGGGTGCGAATCCGGCGAGTCGTCAGGCCGAGGTGGCTCGCGCAAGAATCCACCGGCAGCGATACGCCGGCAGTCTACGGTGGTCTCATGGCGCCGAGGGCCAGGAGCGATCACAGCTCCTGGGCCCGTTTGGCCGCCAGAGCAAGCTGCCCGCCGCGCCGCTGGGCCTTGGGGAGGGGCGCGGAGTAGGAGCCTGGTCGCAGACCCTGGACAATGTCGCTGGTGATGCCCTGATCGTCGAGGTGGAAGTGGCGGCGCGGTTCCTGAAAGGGTGAATTGAGAACGGGGTTCTCAATAGGGCGCGCGGTCATGCGGAGCCAGTCTTCGCTCGCGAATTGCGGCGCGGGCTGGCTTGGCTGGCAGAACGTCTGCCGAAGGGCCAGTGGCCGGCAGAGGTGGCGTAGACGCGTTGGACGGCGCGCAACTGATGGCGCGCATCCGCGAACGTGACCGACATTATCCTCCCTTTCGTCGCCCCCCTTGACGATTCATGCAGTCGGGAAGGGATGCTGTCCCGGTGCTCGAAGGGTCGATGTTAGGGAATCGTCACGAGTCCTGCTATGCCATTGTTTCATCTTCATGCGATTCGGGTGCTAGGGGTGGTCGGGAGCGTTTGATCTGGCTGGGTGGAAGGGGTGCCTTGGGTGCAGCGCGGCGGTTGGGTGCCAGAATGGGGCCGGTTAGAAACCGGCTCATACGCAAGAGGGGGCAAAGCGAGGAGTGAGCTGAGAGGCGAGCGAAGTGCGAGAGGACTTCCGGGGAGAGCTGGTTGCCGACTGGGGGTTGGATGCCGGTTGGGAGGCCGGAAGACTCCTCAGCCTGCGCTCTCCCAGGCGAGACCTTTGCAAGACCCGGGCGGGCGGTGGATCGTGGAGACGAGTTCGACCATCGCTAAGAGTCCTGACTATGCACCGGTCCGCCCACGCACCCGAACTGCTCGACGCTGCGCTGCCGCCGCCGGTCGGCCGCAACGCCCCCCGGGAGCGGCTGACCCAGCTCATCGACTGGGTGCCGCTGGAAGCGCAAGTGGCTGACCTGCCCGCCGCGCCGAGCGGTTGCTGGCCGGCTACCCTCGTCTTCGCCTCTCGTGATAGGGCTGTCGAGAGCACTACTGCCTGGAAGCGAGCGGTGAGACTTGGAGCTCCAGGTTTCGGCATAGCGTGGCCCCAAGGGCAGCGATTCGTAGGCGTTCCGGGCAGGCGTTCACGGACACGCGGCGTTCGCCCTCGTAGACCGTGAATGCCACGGGTCCAGGCTCGGTGATCCTGACCTTTAACACCGGAACAATCGCCGCTTGCAAGTATTCGCGCTGGAGCCGGACTACCAGAACGTAGTCAGCCGGCTCCAGAGTGCCACCAGACGTCGGAGTCCCGGCGAAGCCGCCAATCGCAGCCTGCGTTTCCAACTGGCCCGTTCCGGCGTCAATTGTGTACCTGATTGAAGTTTCGGGGACACTCGGGGATAGCTGCCCCCCGAACCAGCGGGCGCCCACCAGGGTGTATCCGTCGGACTCGAAGTCGCTGGGTAACTGCCAGTCGGATTCTTCCACGCGGACGAGCAGCCAGTCCTGGCCGGTCCACTGGCCGGGTGCATGGTTCACGAAGTCGGCGGTAAAGCTGAGCCGGGCGTCTTGCTGGCTGACTTTCGAGAGGCGAACGGTGACGTAGCTCTCCGAGTCTGGAGGCGGATCGACCGCGGTCGCACGTTCAGGCCCGGTGGCGTAGGCCACCGCCGCGTGGTTCCACCAGATCGGGGTGAATTCCTGCGTGCTGATGTCAAACGATATGTCTCGCTCAACGACCACGATGTCGGGCAGGCGGCCGGCAAGGGGCTCGGTTGGGATGTTGGTCAGCGAGTAATGAACGTGCGGATCCAGCGTGCCCAGTATCCGGGCCTGCGGCAGCACAGAGGCAATGCGGATTGCTGTCAGCGGGCTGGTTGGAGTTGGCACGTGCACCGTGGCGCCATCGGGCACGCGGCGCCGCAACGCCTCGTACGACTGGGCGTCTGGCGAGGGAGGCAATTGCAGGAATGCCGGTTGAATCCGGTACAGCGCGTCCGGGCCCTCACGGACCAACAGTTCGAATAGATCGGGTCGCTGCAGCCACTGCTTCGCGCGGTTGGGAAGGCCCGTGACCCACTCGTCTGAGGCGTGCAGATACCTGAAGCCAAGACGTTGGACTGCCGATGGTTCCAGGAAACGAAGCGTGTCCTCGTACTCGGCGCCCGTGATTGCGAATAAGTGGATAAGCGTGGGGAAACCGGACGCGTTGGGGCGGCCGGTTGAGACGGTCATGCTGTGCGGGTGAGGAGAGAACACCCGGGCGTCAATCGCGGTCTGGTTGCGGATGTAGGCGGCGATTCGCTCGGAACGGAGGGGCTTGATGACTGCTCGGCCCATGACCCACTCGTCGAATTCGCGCTCGTTCTGCTGAGCGTTGGCAAGGTGCACCCCGCGACTGAGCGCCAGGGCCATGCTGCGTGTTGGAGTAGCAATCGTCGGCCAGACCACGAGCGCCGCAAGGCTTGCCAGGGCGGCGTAGCGCCAGCGAAGCCTAAGGCGCGGAAGGCTGGCGCCCAGGGCCACGAGCAACGCCAGCAGCGCGAAGTTGCGGGCGTGTCCGTCCAGGCGCGTGACTTCACCTGCCGGCTCGTATTGCAGCACCAGCGCGGCAACCAGAAACCCGCCGCTCGCAGCCGCCAGTGCAAGCGCAAGTTGGTTTCGCCTGGCGAGCAGCACGGCTGCCAGAGCGACGGGGAGCACGCCAAGACCAAGGATGCCAACGCCCCCGGGCCTGGCGTCGAATGCGCCCAGCGGCCGACGGCTCGCAGCATCGGCGTGCCAACCAAGGGCCAGGGCTTTTCCTTCCACGCCGGTCAACATGCTGGTCAGGACGCCGCCCCCGAATACAAGCAGGAGCACCGCCAGCAGGGGTCCGGCCGCCGCCCGCAGCACGGTTCGCCTCTTCACGGCGTCGGTTGGCCGGGCGTGCAGAACCTGCAAGATCTCCAGGCCAACCCAAAGGGCCAGTACGAGAAGCGCAATCTCTTCGGCCATCAGGCCCATGAATCCGACCAGGAGCGCCAGTGACCATCGGCTGCGCCCAGTCGTGTCGTACGCCGCGGCCGCCCGTTCAAGCACGATGAAGCCCAGCGCGTAGCTGTGGACAAACGGCGGCTTCCAGATGTTCGGGGGCGATGCCTCGCCGGGCCACGTCCAGGGCAGCGAAACAGATGGCCAGTAGACTTCCGCCAGGGAGGCGCGGATTCCCGCGCCGGGGACTCCGGCGGGCGCCGCCGCCTGCAGGATGTCCGGGGCGTCGGAGTACCAGATCAAGGACCACGCGCCGGCCGTAACGAGGAGCGGCACGAGAGTCAGACCGCTGACGCCCGCATGTCGCACTACGGCAGTCGCGACGACCAAGACGAACCCTGTCCAGATAAAGGCGCCGAAGACCTCGGTGGTGAATGCGAGGTCCGGGCCCGCGGGCGGGGTCAACAACGCGATCAGGAGGTCCGCGCCGTAGTGATAGGGAAGGCGTTGGTCCGGAATCCACGAAAGCACCGGTGGGAACTGCCCGGCTCGAATCGTTGCCGAAATCGCCAGGTGAATGTCCTCGTCCGGAATGCTCAGCAATTGCCGGCTGGTGAGGGCAACCCAGAAGACGCCAAGCGTGGCGAGGCTGAAGCCGGCGAGGGTGCGGGCTGGCACGCGAAGCCTGGTCGCGGATAGGCGGGCCAGGGCGGCGGCTAGAACGAGGGTCAGGATCCAGGTGGCGAGCGAGCCGGCCAGCCCGGGAATGAGGTGCAGGATGAAGTTGGCCAGAAGCCCCCAGAGCGCCGGCCCGATCACCAGGCCCTGAGCCAGTGCCATACGATCGTCGGTTTGGCCCAAAGCGACTCTCGCTAGTACGTAGCCGACTGACGACAGCATGAGCAACTCCGCCGTCAGGAGAAGGAGTCCCGGAATCACGAATGTGTCAACCGTCATTCAGCGCGCTCTCCGACCGTTGAGGGCAGGTGCTCGCACCGGTTCGGTGCGCTGACGCGTCACAGATCCGGCGTCCCTCGGTGCGTTGATCCTCAAACAATGGTCGTTGGCGACCGATGGACTGCTGCTAGTGCTCGAGACGAGGATCGACGCTCGCGCGGAGTTCGCCCTCATAGAGCCTGTACGATACGTCTCCACTTTCGGCGACCACGATCCTCAGTATCGGAATGGTGGCCGCCTGGCGATAGCCGTGCCGTAGTCGAAGTGTCAGCGCCCAGACTCCTTCGCTCGGCGGCGATCCGGAGGATGCTACCCAGGCAAGTACATCCGCTGCGTCTCCAACGCCTAGGCTGACCGTTCGGGGATCGAACTGAAATACGCGGGTCGTGGCGCCTTTCCCCGGGGTGATCTGCCCGGCGAACCACTGCACATTGCCTTGCAACGTGTGCCTGTCGGTCTCGACGGTGGTCGGCAGCTGCCAGACCGAATCGTCAAGGGGCACGACCAGCCAATCCTGGCCCGTCCACTGCGTGGGTGCGTGATCGGCGAACGTGGCGGTGAAGCTGATCACGCCATCGGTTGAATGGACGTGGGACAGACTGACCGCAAACTCATCGGGATGGGGACGAAGTTGCAGCGCCGGTGCAATCGCCGTGCTGGCCGCGTATGCGGAGAGTCCATGGCTCTGCCAGATTGCCCTCGGGCTTCTCCATTCTGACGGTAAGTCTGGAAGACTGGCTCTAAAGAAGCTGGCTGAACCCGCTGGGAGGACTAAAACGTCCGGGATACGCGTGCCAAGAGGCTCTGTTGGGATTCTCTCCAAGAGGTGAATGCCGGGCCGGTTAGCGTCTCCGAGCAACTTGGCGTGTTCCAACGCCGACGCTATGCGTGCTGCGTCGATACCGGTCAGGCCGGCTAGCGCTACGGTGGAGGACTCGGGGACAGCCCGGCGAAGGGACTCGAACGACTGTGGTGTGGGCATGGGACTGAGCTGAAGGAACGTCGCCCGGATGTTGTAGAGCGAGTCGGCGTCGCCACGAACCAGCGGCTCAAAGAAGCGAGGATCTTGCAGCCACTGCAGGGCGCGGTCGGGGAGCGAGTCAATCCACTCATCTGGTGCATGCAAGTAATCGAAGCCCACACGACGAACGGCCGCTGGCTCGAGGTAGCGGATGGAATCTAGGAACTCGGGACCTGTTCGAGGGAGGAAATGGTTGAGTCCGGCGAATCCCGACGCGTTGGGCCGGCCCGTGATGGCCGACAATTCGTGTGGATGGGGCGAGAGGATTCGAGCGTTGACCGCTGTCTGCCCGCGAATGTAGTGGGCGACCGGCTCGGACACCGAGTGTCTTGACGTGCGGCGTCCCATGCCCGAGAAGTAGCGGTCGGAATCGAACTCGGGATCGCGTCCTCGAGGGTCAGGCTGGGCATTGGCTATTTCAATCCCGTGGCTTACCTCAAGGCCAAACGTGCGTAGCGCGCCGGCGACGGTCGGCCAAGTGACGAGAACGACTATGAGTGCGCCAGCGGAGTACCGCCAGCTTGGACGAAAAATCGACAACCGACAGCTAAGGGCGATCAGCAGCGCCAGCAGGGCAAAATTGCGGGCATGTCCGTCCATCCTGGTTACGTCAAACTGGGATGTCGGGTGCTGTAGGCTAATTGCCGCCACCATAAACACGGTGGCGCCTGCTACCAGGGCCAGAACGACCCGCTGGCGCCAAGCCAGCAGCAACGCGGTGGCTGCGACCGGGACCACCCCGAGCCCCAGCAGTCCAACGCCGCCCGGCCACGACTCTAGGGGCGTGCCGAACGGGTGTCGACTACCAGGATCGTCAATCAAGCCGAGCGAAGTTCCGCTCGACATCCCGCTCAGCAGCGCCGTAACCGGCCCGCCGCCGACTGCCAGCATCAGCGCGGCAAGCGCCGGTCCTGCGAAGATGCACAAGTGTGCCTTCCATCGTCTGGGGCGAACGTCCTGCTGCCCGTGGCCCTCCAGCGCGCGCGGCCGCGTGTTGCCGTCGCCTCGTGACTGGGAGCAGGAGAACTTTGATGCCGCCATCGGCAGGACGGAGACGATGAGCTCGCGAGCCCAAAAGGTCAGGCGGCTGGGCCTGCGCACAACCCGACCAGCCTCGAGTGCGCCCCACAGCGCCAGCGTGAGTAGGGCGATCTCTTCGCTTACCAGCCCGGTGAATCCGACGAGGGCGGCCAGCGTGATCGCCGACGACGGCGACCATGGGCGTCGCCTGGCCGCGCAACTGAGCACCGTCAGCGCAAGCCCATAGGCCAGAACGAATGGAGGTTTCCAGATGTTTGGCGGCGAGGACTCGTAGACGGTCTGCCAGTGGAGCGAAACTTCGGGCCAGTACATGCCGGCCAGCGAGGCGCGAAGGCCGGCTGCCGGCAAACCGATTGGGACTGGGACTTGCAGGATGTCAGGTGGAGCGATGATGGAACCGACGAGGGTCCAGGCGCCGGGAGTGAACAGCAGCGGAAGCAGCACGGGGAGGCTGACCCAGCCGCCAATCTGCCGTAGTAGCATCGCCACCGCTAGCGCGAAGCCAGTCCATACGTAGGCGCCCAGCAACTCGGTTGTGAAGGGCAGTTCGGGCCCGATTGGCGGGGCCAGCAATCCGATCAGCAAATCGGCCCCGTAGTGATAGAGGAGCGACTGACCAGGGTTGAACGAAAAGACTGGCGGCCAACCGCCCTCACGAATGTAGGCAGCCAGCCCGAGGTGGTTTTCCGCGTCCGTGATATGCAGCAGCTGTCGGGCCGCCAACATTGCAAAGAAGACGACGAGCGCCACGGCGGCGAATCCCAACGCGTTGACGAGCTTGGGCCGGAATGGTCGCCGCGACCGCCATGCCAGGCCAGTTGCGAGAGCCAACAGTGCCATCCACGACACCAACGCCCCGCCCCGGCCGGGCACCAGGTGCAGAACGAAGTTTGCGATGAGCCCCCACAGCGCTGGGCCAATGAGCATGCCTTGCGCCAGCGCCACAAGGTCGTCCGATTGCCGCAGCGCCACACGGGCGACGATGTAGCCGACTGCTGCCAGAATCAGAAGCTCAAGCGCCAGCAAGAATAGTCCGGGAACAACTGCGGGATCCACGGTCACTGAACTGTCTCGTGCATTCCGGACGTGTTGCGGAAGAACTGCTTCGAAATTGGGCGCATCACCATTCGTGACATTCGAAGCGTCACGTCAGCCGGCAAGTGTGAACACCAGGCAACTGGGACCGTCCCGCATGCACGCACCGTGCGGAAGCCACAGTGTGCACGTTTAGCCGAAAAATCCCGTATGGAGTCACTTTGATTGCCGCGAATCTTCGAAGCGTCACGGTGGCCAATCGGCGCAACTTCCTCCGCCAACTACTCCTGGCGCCTGCAGATCGACCGGGGAATCTCCTGGTTTTCTCGACGTAGAGTGACTCGAGTTGGTCTGTGGACCAAGCCAACGAGCGGTAAGTCTCTGCGGCGCATCCTCTGCCATAGTATTCCCTGCCACGCATTCAGCCTGCGGACGCGTTCGCGGTGACATTAATCTGACATGTGCGGAATCGCCGGGATTCTGCGACTTGATGGGCGCCGGCCCGACGATCGCGCGGCCCTTCGCGCCATGGGCGAGTCGCTGATTCACCGCGGCCCTGACGGGCACGGGTCGCTGATTCGCGGTCCGGTGCGGCTCACCATGCGTCGTCTGAGCATTATCGATCTTGAGGGCGGCGATCAGCCTATGTCCAACGAGGCCGATACGGTGCACGTCGTGTTCAACGGCGAGATTTACAACTTTGTGGAGCTCCGCGAATCCTTGGTGGCTTGTGGGCATCAGTTCCGCACGCGCTCCGATACCGAGACGATCGTCCACGCCTACGAGCAGTGGGGCGATGACTTTGTCAGCCACCTCAACGGCATGTTTGCGATTGCGCTCTGGGACGAGGTCCGGGCGCGACTGGTGCTGGCGCGCGACCGAGCCGGGATCAAGCCGCTCTACTACGCGCACGCCAACGGCGCCCTTGTCTTTGGCTCTGAACTCAAAGCACTGCTGAAGAGCGGCCTGGTCCCTCGGGAGTTGGACTTTCGGGCCTTGGGCCAGTACTTGTCGCTCGAATACATCCCCGCCCCAGCCAGCATTATGCGTGGAGTGCGGAAACTCCGGCCCGGGCATGTGTTGACCTCTTCGACGACTGGGGTCTGTGAGCGGTCATATTGGGATCTATCGCTCGCGCAATCCGAAAGTGATCCGCTACCGGGCGGCGCGGCCGACCACATCCATGCATTTCGCGACGTGCTGCGACGGGCGGTCAAGCAGGAAATGGTGAGCGACGTGCCCGTTGGTGTGTTGCTGAGCGGTGGCATCGATTCGAGCACCGTGGCGGCCTTAATGACGCAAGCGACCGACGAGCCCATACGGTCCTTCTCCGTCTCGTTTGCCGAACGGTCATTTGACGAGAGCAGATACGCGCGAATCGTCGCGGCGCATTTGGGTACCCGGCACCATGAGCTTAGGGTCACGCCAGCTGATCTGATTGAGGCGCTGCCGACAATTACCAGCATTGTCGACGAACCATTCGCCGACCCCTCAATCGTTCCCACGTACCTGGTCAGTCGGTTTGCACGTGAGCGCGTGAAGGTTGCTCTCGGTGGTGATGGAGGCGATGAGATGCTCGCTGGGTACTCCACCCTGCAGGCCCATCGACTGGCGCCGTTGTACAGGATGCTGCCCGCACCCTTTCGACGTGCAGTCGTTGAGCGTGCCGCGGCGAAACTCCCGGCCTCGCCGCACTACATGGCATTCGATTTCCTTCTGCGTCGATTCATCCAGGGTGCCGACGCTCCGTCGTGGCATCAGCACCAGATGTGGACTGGAGCGCTATACGGCGAAAGCAAGGCTGCCGTTTTGCATCCAGATGTCAGAGGCGCGACGGACGACGGCAAGTTTGAAGCCGCGTTGGCCGAAACGGCCGTAGCCAGCGGTGCGGAGCATCCGCTGAATCGAATCCTCTACCAGGACTTCAAGCTCTATCTGGAGGGCGATATTCTCGCCAAGACAGACCGCGCGAGTATGGCCACATCGCTCGAAACGCGCGTACCGTTTCTCAACCTCGACATGCTGGAGCATCTCGAACGTGTTCCGGTGACCCTGAAGCTTCGTGGCTTGACACGAAAGTACATCTTGCGCAAGGCAGTGAAGGGTCTGCTGCCAGCGAGTATCATCACTCGGCGCAAGCGGGGCTTCGGCATTCCTGTCGCGGCTTGGCTAAACGAAGACCTCCGCAGCCTGGTCTACGAATATCTCAACGAAGCAAGGTTGAAACGAGAAGGAGTTTTCGATCCTGCGGAAGTTGCGACTCTACTTGACCAACACGCACGCCGGACTCGCAACAATGCCAAGGCAATTTGGACTATTATGATGTTCCAGATGTGGCGCGAACGCTGGCTGGATGACGCATGAGCAACAGTGGGCAGCGGCGCAGCGACATTCCAAATGAGTTGAAGTGTGCACCGTCGGGCCTAGAGACAATGACGAGCGCACTCATGCACGCGTCCAGATATCACTCCTGGATGTTCAGTCAAATTGAGGACTTTGTGGGCAAGCACGTGCTGGAAGTCGGGGCCGGAAGCGGGAACTTGACGCGGCTACTCCCCGCGAACGCGAAAGTGACGGCACTCGATGAGTCGCCAACGGCGCTTGAGTTTGCTGCACGCCGGCTCGCAGATCGTGAATTGGATACTGTGATTGCCGACATTGCAGATCCGGTGACCGCGGCACATCTGGCAACACGAGAATTCGATACGGTTCTGTGTTCAAATGTTCTCGAACACATCGAAGCTGAGCGGGCTGCCGTCGCCAACATGCACGAAGTCCTCAGGCCGACCAATGGCCATCTCTTGCTGATCGTCCCTGCGCATAACCGGCTCTATGGATCGCTTGATAAGGCGGCTGGGCATTTCCGTCGATACTCGCGGTCCGACCTCTTGACGATGCTGATTTCGGCGGGATTTGAGATTCGCAGGGCTAGATATGTGAATGCTCTCGGAGCCATCGCGTGGTATGTGAACGGGTCGATTCTACGTACCAACGATCTCGATGCACCATCGGTGAACGCTCAGGCGCGTGCCTTTGACAGAATCGCTGTGCCAATACTTCGCTGGCTGGAATCTGCGATCAGGCCGCCGTTCGGTCAGTCGTTGATCGTAGTAGGTCGGGCGACATGAACCCTATCGACCGTCGAGAGGCGAATGGCCGTGATTGAGGGTGTTTCGCTTGTGTTGCCGGCTTACAACGAAGAATCGGCCGTTGGCAATGTTGTGCGTGAGTTCCGCAATGCGCTGGAAGCGACTGGCCTGCCCTTTGAGATTCTTGTCGTTGACGACGGTTCCTCGGACCGAACGGCGGACGTGGCGTCGGATGCGGGTGCGACAATCGTAAGGTCTCCGCAAAATCTTGGGTACGGAATTGCACTCCGGCGCGGGATCGTAGCCTCGCGATACCCCTACGTCTTGATTTGTGATGCAGACGGAACATATCCACCATCGGCTGTTGAAGGTTTAGTCAGACTTGCTGAGCACTTCGACATGGTTGTGGCAGCTCGTACTGGACGTCAGTTCCGAGGGCGCGGTGTGCGTGCGCTGGCGCGGACGGGCCTGCGAGTGTTTTCCAGTTTTGTCGTTGGCCGTCGCATCCCCGATGTAAACTCTGGATTCCGCATATTTCGAAAGGCTGCTTGTGTCGGATACTTTGGCATCCTAAGTCCAGGATTCAGTTTCACAACCGGCTTGACATTGGCGATGATTAGCGACGCTCGGGCGGTGGCATTCGTACCTGTCGACTACGCCAAGCGAATCGGTTCGTCTAAGGTTCGTTTCGTGCGCGATACACTACGTATCACCCAAGTGCTGATTCAAGCTATGGTTCGCCATAATCCCGTCAAGCTATTTACTGTCCTTACGGCCGCTGTGTGGTTACTGGCGCTGGCTGCCCTCCTCATTTGGGCCATATTGGGAATTGGAGAGATTGGCGTTCTGGCAGGCGTGACGTTCTTGATCGGAGTGCAAGTATTCTGTGTTGGCTTGTTGGCGGAAGCGATGCGTGTGCGTCGTGATGTCTAGAGGCGTACCATTCTAGGTAAGATGTACCCATAGCTTTGCAACAGGGGCTTCTGCTCCAGCATAAAGTGACGAAACGACTGCTAGCATGACTAGGATCAGTGCGGTTGTTCCTTGGAACCGTAAGCTAGCTGGGAAGGCATGAGACGCCAAGTAAAGGCTGCTGAGAATAATCGATGCAGCTGTCAGTGCACCAACAATGAGCGTGAGTAAAGCTACGATCCATGGCGGAGGACCGTTCGCTCTTGCGGATGCAGCGGCTGTTGGGCCCAGGACGGCTTCTAGCCAGGCGAACGGCTTTGGCAGCCTGGGCTCAAGGTAAAGCTCGAAGCGTAGGTCCTGGTCCGGGAATGTCACAAGATCATCATCGTGCAATTCGCCAGACGGGTACAAGTCTCCACTGACAAATGCGTAGTGGATACTGGCCTCCGGAGAACTAAGTACTGACTCCATTCGCAGATAAAGCCGATCTCCTCGAGAGACATGATCCGGATCAAAGACTACACGTGCCTGCCAGGGAGTTCTCGCACGGTCGAAGATAACGATGCCGGAAGCTAAGACGTCCTTTCTATCGATACCGGCAATTAGCGAAAATGTAACCTGAATGTGCTCTCCTTCTGGGATCTGTGTACGCATCCAGATGTCAATGCGTGATAGCCTATCGGAGGGAACGGTCAGTGTTTGGCCCTTGACGCCGCTCAGAGCTTGCGTGAAAGCTGGTATCCTTCCTTTGGAGAAGTCGCCAAGCGGCACATGGACGGGTTGAACGCCAAGAATGACCAGCCATGCAAGAGCTACAGCCGCTGCGAGTACAAGTGCGATCTGGGCTAGGGGACGGTCAATGTGTCGGCGAATCTGCACGGGATTACCGATTGACGTCCGGGAGGACAGAATGCACGAAATAGGCTCCATTTGCTGCCAACATAATGGGAATTGTGCCGGCGGCTGCTAAGGACGATTTGGGTACATATCGTGACAGCACCGACATCCCGAACATAACTAGAGCGACGAATGCTACAAATGATGGGAATACATATCTGCCATGCAGCGCCACATCCACTGCATAGCTGCTCCAGAAGCTGACCATCCATAAACCGAAGTGTAGAAATACCAAGATAAAGAGAATCAGTAACGTGTTGTCGGCACGTTTAAGCCAAAGTGATCTTGCAATTTGGGCAGCCAGACCGATAGCCGCCGCTATGGTCAGAGCCGCCAAGGATAGGTACGCGGCGCCAGGCAGCTTGAGACGTTGCGTTCCATAACCTGCCCAGAATGTGGCGAAATTCTCAACCAACCAATTCGTCTTGGTCGCAAAGTCAATCGGGCTGAGGCCTTGTGCTCTTGGGGGTATTGGAGCGCCGCCTGATGCATCAACGGCGGCCTGTGTGAAACCGACTCCAAAAGGATCGCCGTAGAGAGTCCAATTTCGGAAATACCACCAGCAAGCAATGGCAGTCGCGATCCCAATGACCGTCACAGTATTGTGGATGAGAGCTATGGGCCTTTGATAGAAATGCCAGATAAGCGTGACGACAGTAACTGGAAACAACAGGAAACCTGTATACTTGTGCAATCCGACCAGTCCTAGCGAGAATCCCAGCAGCAGCGTGTCAGTCGTGGCGAATCTCGAATGATTCGCTCGTATCAGTGCATACGTTGCGATAGTCGAAGCCGCAATAGCTGGGGCATCGTTTGTGTAATATGTGTGAACCAGGGTGAACATTGGGACGGTTGCCATCACGGTGATGCCCCAGAGTGGCGCGATAGAACGCCTGGGAAATAGCAGCCGTAACGTAAGATATGCATACCATAGCGTGACTGGGTATAAGGCAACCATAAATAGTCTGGCTATATGCACGTTGAATTCGTAGTCGGCTGATCCCAGCATCGCGATCACGACAGCTACTGGCACCGCTGTAAGATTGGGTGTGAGCTCGTAGGCGACTTGAGCGCGTACCGGACCACCGGCAAATTGACCGGGTTCATACGGTGTGAATCGAGGAAGTTCACCCGAGGCGATCATTTGCTCCACAACACCGAAGTGATTTTTCTCGTCGGGTCCTCCACTTCCGGGCACTCGGACAAATGACCAAAGGAGTGCGTTCAGTGTTGCGAATAAAAGTAATAACGCGACTATGCGTGTCTGGGTAGTTGCGGTCAACATCACTCTTTATCGTATGGTTGAATAGTGGATTGACGAATGGATCAGTGCAATCGGTGGGCTTGACTCGGTTGAACGCTCTGAGTCAGAGGTTTCACGCAGCCAGCCAACCTCCGTCCACCGGGATGACGACGCCGGTCAGGTACGCGGAAGCCGCAGAGGCAAGAAAGACGGCCGTACCGACCATGTCACTCGGTTCTCCGTGTCTGCCTTGGGGAATGCGGCCCATGAGCCAGTCGCGGGTTACGGGGTCCTCAAAACGCGGGCGTGTGAGTTCCGTGAAAACGTATCCTGGGGCTATTGCATTTATGGTGATGCCGCTCTGGGCAAACTCCACGGCCAGCGCCTTCGTGAGTTGCGCAACGCCACCCTTGGTTGCCCCGTAGACCGAAACTTGCGCAAAGCCCAAAAAGGAGGTGAGCGAGGCGGTGTTGATGATCCGCCCGTAACCTTGGGATTGCATAAGGCGGATGCCGTGCTGGCATGCGAAGAAGAGGCTGCGCAGGTTTAGATTGGCGACGTGATCCCAGTCAGTGGGAGATATCTCCAGGAGCGGCTTGCGAAATCCAGTGCCCGCGTTGTTGAACAGAATGTCCAACCTGCCAAACTCCGCCTCGATGGATTCGAAAACGTCGGCCAGGGCGTCCAGATCTGAGAGATCGGCGGGCAGGGCAAGCGCCCTCCGTCCAAGCAATCCAATCTCATCGCACACCGCGTCCAGTTGGTCGGCAGATCGCGCGGAGACAGCCACGTCGGCCCCGGCGGCGGCCAGTCCCAGCGCAATCGCCCGTCCAATGCCTCGCCCGGCCCCGGTCACCAGGGCCACGCGGTCAGTCAGGTCAAAAGGACTCCTTGTCGGTGCGTCCTGCATAGGGTCGGCTCCTTTGCCCTTTGCGCTGAAGATATCAGGCACGTCCGCGAATTGTTCTTGCCACATTCGCAGCCTGCCTGGCTGAGCCTTCCGGGGTTGAAACGCCACGCTCGCTTGGAATCTCACCGTCGCGCACAATGAGGCTGCGTTGCCGCCGCCACTCCTCCGAGGTACCCGCATGGCCCTGCTCAATCCTGGAGACAGTGCGCCCGAGTTCACGTTGACCGCCACCGACGGGTCGCAAGTCACCCTCTCGGATCTGCGTGGCCGCCGCGTGCTGCTTTATTTCTACCCGCGCGACGACACGCCGGGATGCACGATTGAGGCCTGCGGCTTCCGTGACAATCTCTCCGCACTGGCGTCCCGTGGCGTCGACGTCTACGGCATCAACGACGACGATGTTGACTCGCACCGGCGATTCACGGCGAAGTACGACTTGAACTTTCCTCTGCTGGCCGACACCGACCACGGCGTGATCGAAGCCTATGGTGCCTGGATCCGCAGGGAGATTCGTGGCCGTTCAGTCATGTGCGCCGATCGGGTGTCCTACCTGATCGATCCCGACGGTAACGTGGAACACGTGTGGCAAACCGTGGATCCCAATCTCCACGTCGACGAAATCGTTGCCCAACTGGACGCGAACGCCTAGGCGGGAAAGGACCAGGATCGTCCGCAGCCGGCCGCGAGCGGCGAACGCGGTACGATCACCCAGCGGCGGCACTGCGGTGCCGTCCTCCGGCTACGGCCCCCGGCCCACATAGCTCAGTCGGTAGAGCGCGTTCTTGGTAAGAACGAGGTCTCCGGTTCAAGTCCGGATGTGGGCTCCACCGCAGGTTGAAGATTCGGCGGCCCGTACCCTGCCGCCAGCCATTCGTGCCACAGCCGACGGACGCCGAGTCATGGGCTCCGCGTTGGTCCCGCCGTCGGATCGCTTATCCGGTTCGCGCCAGCCGCTAAAGTGCAGTGGCGCCTCTGACGCGGTGAAGTGTTATGGCGGTGCTGAGCGAACGCGACTTGGCGTTTTGGGAAGAACACGGCTACGTCGTGCTGCCGGACGCCGTACCGAAGCAGCAGCTGGCGGCGCTGGTCGAGGTCATCTGGGACTTCCTGGAGATGGACCCGGACAGGCCAGACGACTGGTATAAGTGGCCCCCGTATGACCGAAAAGATCCGCGAACCCCGGTTTCCGGGGCCGGCATGGTGTCGATGTATCAACACCAGGCCATGTGGGATAACCGGCAGTACCCACGGGTGTACCAGGCCTTCACGCAGATCCTGGGCAGCAAGCGGCTGTGGGTCTCGCTGGACCGGGTGAACATGAAGCCTCCCGTCCGAGCCGACCGTCCGGAGTGGGGTCATACGGGCATGATTCACTGGGACGTCGACACGTCAGGCCCGGAGATTCCGTCTGGGGTGCAGGGGGTGCTGTACCTGACAGACACGGCGGAGAACCAGGGCGGCTTCCAGTGCGTTCCAGGCTTTCACCGCGCCTTTGACACCTGGGTAAAGACGCAGCCTGCCGACCGCGATCCCTGGAACCCTGACCTTGCCGGACTTGAGGTCAAGTCGATCGTCGGCAAAGCCGGCGACCTGATTATCTGGGACCGCATGCTGGCGCACGGCAACGGCCACAACACGTCCCACAAGCCGCGCCTGGCCCAGTACATCACCATGCAGCCTGCCGAAGAACACGACGACGAACTGCGGCGACTACGCATCGAGTCGTGGCGGGAACGACGGCCGGCCAAGTCGCCGGGCGGTGGATCCGGGTGGCCCTGCGATCGGCGCGACTGGGAGCACCGCACCCAGTCGCCGGCCGTCTTGACCAACCTGGGCAGGAAACTGCTGGGCGTGGATTCCTGGGACTGACCGTCCGGCTGTGATCGGCACCGCAGGTCCTGGCGCTTCTGGACGTATGACCCGTCGGCGGAAGCGCCTGGACTAGCTGCCAGCGGCCCGCCGAGCCGCGTCGAGCGCGGCAAATGACTGTTCGGCCGCCGCCCAGGGATCGTAGTCGGGCCGGCGCCAGATCATGGCGCTGACCTCGGCCGTGACCGGAATGGTGGCGTTGTGCTCCGCCAGGATTCGGAAGTACGCGCCAAGGTCTAGGCTGCCCTCGCCGGGAAGCTGGAAGACAACCTCGCCGTCCGAGTCGATGTATCCGTCCTTGACGTGGATGTGCACGGCATACGGCAGGCAGGCCTCGATGCAGTGGCGCAGATCCATCCCCTGCACGTGGAAGTGGCTGATATCGAAGTTGAGCCGAAGCGCCGGATGACTGGTCTGTTCCATCAGCCAGACGGCCTTTTCCGGGCTGTCCAGCGGGTTTCCCACGTGCGGCTCAACAGCCAGGATGACCCCGTGTTCCCGCGCGATGTCAGCCAGCGCAAGCAGGCGGTCGGCGATGCGTTCCCGGCCGCTGTCCCAGGGTGGACCCTGGTGCCCGATCGGAGAACTGAGAACCGACGAGTCGTCCGAATACGAGAGATCGCGGGCCAGCTGGCAGACGGCGCGAAACTCGGCGTCGACCGCCCGCCGACTACTTCCTTCCTCACGCAGCGGCAGCAACACCATGAGCGCCGGCGACTCGAAACCCTGCTGCTGAATCGCATCCGACAGCCTGGTCCGATCGTCCCGGTTCAAGCGAGCCGGCGCGGTGGGCCAACCCTCACCGGCCAGGATCTCAATGGCCTCGTACCCGATCCGGCGTAGGCGCGGCAGGGCCTGGAACACCTCCACGTCGCGAAAGGCGTAGGTTCCCGCACCCAACTTGACATAACCCATGTTCAGCGCGACGCTCGCATGCGTTCGCGCTCGGCCTTCAGCAGCTCGATCCAGTGCTTCATGTACCGCCCGTGGTCGTGCCAGGTTCGCCCGGAAACCAAGTTGCCGTCGATCGCCCAGGTCTCCTCGGAATAGACGCCGCCGCACACCTCCAGATCAAACTTGCACTTGGGGACACAGGCCATGGTTCGCCCTTCCACGACGCCCGCATACGCCGGGATTTCCACGCCGTGGCAGACAGAGGCCGCCGGCTTGTCGTGCTCGAAGAAATACCGCGTGATGCGAACGAGGTCGGGGTCGTAGCGAATGTACTCGGGCGCGCGGCCTCCCGAAAAGAAAATCCCCACGTACGCCTCGGGCCGCACCTCGGCGAAGGCCACATCGGCTTGGATGGTGTAGCCCTCGTACTCGCGCGTGATTTCCCAGCCGGTCTGTGGAATCTCGTGCAGGACCATCTGGTACCGGCGCTTCTGTGGACCGGCCACCACCGGCCGAAAGCCATCCTCCTGCAGCCGTAGAATCGGGTACAGCGTGTCCACCGTCTCGGTGGCGTCGCCCACGATGATCAGTACGCCGTTCGCTTCCGCATCCATGAACTCTGCCTCCGCGCCATCTGCAGCCGCGCCGCGTCCGAAAACGCTGGTGACACCGCGCTTGCCTTGACGAGCGCACGGCCTCCAAGGCGGGTTCGCCAGCGAGAGAGCGCCAGTTGCCGCAGCCTACATCGCGAGCAGCCGAGCCCGGGATCGCGTCACGTGGCCAGGAATCGCCTGCCCCTGCACACCTGTGGGGCAAGGTCAGAGTTCTTGCACGCCACCAACGCTCAGCGGTGTTTCCGATCTTTGCTTCAACATCCACTGATGTTGGACACGCCGGCCGGTAATCGAGACGTGACGACGATTTCCTGGCGTGCTCGTCGGCATTGCCGCGGCGCTTGCCAACTGATCGCTGCGGTCCACCGAATCGGACGCCGATCGAAAGCCCCCTAGTCGTTGAAGGCCTGATGGCGGCAGTTACGCTTTAGGTCCGCTGGCCGCTTCGGGAGGTCAATATTGGCGTCGATCCAGGCGGACCAATTGATTCGATACGAACCCGACGAGCCATGCCCGCCGCTTGTGGCCATTGGCGTCGGGTTTCAGGGAGTCTTGCTGGTCTTGGCGCCGATTGTGCTGATTGTCGCCGTCAGCGCATTGGCGGCGGGTCAGGATGGGCGGCACCTGACCTGGGCTGTGTTTGCGGCACTGATCGTCAGCGGTATCGTCACGGTTGTCCAGGCGGTCAGGGTCGGGCGCCTGGGCCTTGGCCACGTGCTGGTCACCGGAATCACCCCCAACTTCATCGCCGTCTCCGTGCTGGCGTTGTCCGAGGGAGGCCCGGCCACCCTTGCAAGTCTGCTGGTGCTCTCGTCGTTGTTCTATCTGGCCGTGGCGGCGTGGCTGCCGCAACTGCGTCGCATCATCACGCCGGCCGTCTCCGGAACTGTTCTGATGCTTATCGCGGTGATCCTCCTGCCTATCTCATTCGATCGGTTGCAGGAGGTCCCGGAAGGCTCGCCATCGTTCGCGGGACCTCTGGTGGCGGCGGTGACACTGGCTGTGACGACAATCCTCGCCCTGCGCGCGCCGGGCGCGTTGCGCATCTGGTCGCCGCTGATCGGCATCGCGGCGGGCTGCGCGGCCGCGGCGCCTTTCGCCCTGTACGACCTCGATCGCCTGCTCGGTTCGCCGTGGATCGGAATACCCGACGCGGTCTTCCCGGGACTTGACCTGACCCCAACAGCGGGGTTCTGGGCGCTACTCCCGATGTTCCTGGTGGTAACGCTTGTGCAGGCAATCAAGGCCGTCGGCGATGGGGCGGTCGTGCAGCAGGTGGCTTGGCGGCGTCCGCGGGCCACGGATTTTCGCCTGATCCAGGGCACCGTGTACGCCAGTGCGCTGGGCATGCTGATGGCCGGTCTGGTTGGGATCCCGCCCACGACCTCCTACTCGTCGTCCAGCGTCTCGCTCATCGCCCTCACGGGCGTTGCCGCACGTCGTGTTGGCTACGCCATCGGAATCATCCTGGTTGCCCTTGCCGTCGTTCCCAAGGTCACGGGCTTACTGCTCACCATTCCAAACCCCGTCATGGGCGCCTTCCTGCTGGTGGCGATTGGGATGCTCTTCATCGAGGGCGTTCGGACCGTCGCGCGGGCCGGGCTGGACGGTCAGACCACCCTCGTGGTGGGCCTCGCATTTGCCTTGGGCGTTGGCTTCCAGAACCGGAACGTATTCGAAGATCTGCTCGAAGAGCCTTGGAGCTCCTTGCTTGGCAACGGCATCACCGTTGGCGCCGCCACAGCTATTGGCCTGACAGTCCTGCTGGAGCTGACAAAGCCGCGAGGCCGACGACTTGAGGCGAGGCTGGACATGGCCGACGTGCCGCGCCTTGACGCATTCCTCCAGGAAGTTGCCGCCGCGATGCGTTGGAACGCCGCCTCGACCGATCGGCTGCGGTCGGCGGGTGAGGAGGCCCTCTCGAGTCTCTTACAGCCCGACGACCAAGACTCCGAGGAACAGGCGCCGCGCTTGATCGTCACGGCAAGTCCCGAGGGCCAGGCGGTCGAGCTGGAATTCCTGACGGTGTTCGACGAGGCGAATCTCGAGGATCGTCTGGCGTACCTGGATGAGGAAACCGAGACCGTGGACGATCGAGACCTGTCGTTTCGACTGCTGCGGCACTACGCATCGTCAGTCCGGCACCAGCAATACCAGGGATTGGACATCGTGACAGTCCGGGTCGACGCCTCGCCGTAGCTGCAGCGGGCCTCGGTCACAACAACGTTGGTTGGGGCTTGCCTCAGTCCGGCGCGATCTGACTCAGGAAGTCGCGCACCGACTCCGCGCACGCCTCCGGCTGCTCCAGTTGCAGGAAATGCGTCGTCTCCGGCAGAAAATCGTAGTCCACGGTCAAGACATGGCTCAGGTCGAATGTTGGCAGGTATGAGTAGGGCAATGTCGGATCGGCGCCAACAACCTTGATCGGGCAGTGAAATGCGTCAAAGTCCACGAGCACGGCAAACGCGCTGGCGTAGTCGACGATCTGCGCTTCGTAGTCCCGCGGACAGCGCAGTTCATAGCCGTCATGCTGCGTGCGCTCTCGAAGTGTCGTGCGGGCGGCAAGATCGAATGTGCCAGGAACCGAGCGGTAAAAGGTCGGCACAAAGCTCAGCAGATCGGCAAACTGGTCGACGGACTGAAACAGCTCGGTGCGCCGTCGGGTCATCGCGGCCGTTCGCATCGCGGCGGCGTCAAATTCCTCGTAGCTGGCGCCGGGCCGGCACAGCGGGGGATCGAACAGGACGAGCGCTGAAAGTCCGCTGCCTTTGGCGGGCGACAGCAGCGTTGTCAGCGCCGACACGGAATGAAACACGCCAACCTTCGGCTTGTCGCCGAAGTTGGCGTCAATCGCCTCAAGAATCCGGTCGTGATCGCGCACCAGCGTCGGAACATTGTGATCTTTCAGCGGACTCAGGGCATTCCAGCCATGATTCCTGAGGTCGTAGACGACCAGATCAAAGTCGTCGGCCAGGAGTGACCAGAACGGGAAATAGAGGTCGATGGCGAGGCCATTTCCATGGCTGAGAACCAAACGCGGACCGGCTGGATTGCCATGCCGCCGCAGGACGACCTGCGTCCTCGCATCAACGCTCACCTCGCACACAGCGCGAGGCTCGGGGACCTTCCAGACGCGTTGCGAATCCGCGGTCACAGCCTGGACTTCCTTCGGATGGAGACCTGCGACCGATCGTAAGCCGGCACGTGCAGGCGGCCTGCTCGGTGAAACTTCAACGATTCGCGTCGAGAGTCTAGTGCGCGTCTAGCCATCGGACGACCCGCCGCGATCGGGATTCGGCTCAAGGGCAAGGGCCGCCGCAAAGTCGTCCGTTCCCAGATCGTCCACGCGCCAGAGGACTCGTGGCCGGTCGGGGAACCGGAACGTGCCGGTTGTGGCGCCGCGGCGAACGGCTATTGGCACCTCGAACTCCGCTGGGTCCAGGGAGAATCCCAGGCCGAGTGCCTTGATGAGGGCCTCCTTGAGGGTCCACATGCGAAAGAAGAAGTGGGTTCTCGCATTCCCGCGTAGCAGCGCGAATTCGCGCTTTTCGTTGGGACCAAGCACGGCGTCTGTCAGGTCTTCCAGGTCATCGCGCGCGCGGCGTTCTTCAATGTCCACCCCCAGGCGCCCGCGCGGGGCTACCGCGATCAACCCGTGGCTGCGGCCGTGGCTGACGTTGAAGCTAATCGGCTCGGGCATATCGTCGACTCGAGCGAACGGTTTGCCATGGCTGGACGTGCCGAATGTGAGCTGTCGGTTCTCACACCCAAGGCGATGGCAAAGAACGGCTCGCAGTGCCGCGCGGCACAAGGCGAACCGGCGCCGCGGCCCGGCACGTTCGAAGCGATGCGAACGTGCCCGTTCCTCGCCGCTCAGCCACTCCAGGGCCTCCGCCTCATGATGCCCATGAGGCGCAAGGTCTATGAGAAAGACCGCGGCCTCGGCAACCTCCGTAAACGGCCGCCACCAGCAGCCGACAGCGGAAGAGCGCAGCACTTCGCGTTGCTCACCTCGCCCGGACGAACTCAGCGAGAGTCGGGCGCTCCCGCGGGATTGTGTAGCTAGGCGGCCTGGGCGTCGATGTACGCGGCCAGGTCCTTCAGGGAGCTAAAGCCCGCGCAGTCGTCCGGGGTCAGCGGTACGTCGAACTCGCGGACGAGGACCTTGGCAAACGCCACGAAGTCCATCGAGGGAACGCCAACGTCGGTGAGACTAACGCTCAAATCGGCTGGGACGGTCACTGGCTGACCGTCGACTTCGAGGTTGTCTGCAACGAGCTGTCTAACACGTTCTGCGGTCGTGGCCATGCGTGGAGTCCTGTCCTGGAGAGACCAGATGGGCAAAGCGGCTGCCAGTGTAACCGTGGCCATGGACGCGATCAATCGGAGGTGTGGCTGGCGGGGCGCGCCCGGCGAGGCCTATGCCCAGTGATGCCGGCGCTGGAAGGGATAGCTTGGCAAGGAAACCCGGCGCCGAGCCTCGCCCGCGAAGAGCCCTGGAAAGTCGATCGCGAGTCCGGCTTCATAGGCGGCGGCAACCGCCTCCACGAAGCTGCCTTCGGACTCCGAGATCGAGCCATCACCGGCCGGCTGCCGCATGCTACTGATCACGATCGGCGCCGGCGCTGCGTCGGGGCTTGGCTCCGTGTTGGGCCAAGCTGGGACCACTTGCGGTCCCAGCACCGCATCGGGCCCGATCTCGATCATCACGTCCACGCCAAGTGCTGCCAGCGTCTCGAGGCAGCGGTCGAAGTCCACCGGCTCGCGCGCCTGGCGGTGCCAGTAAGCCGCGTCGAGCGCGTCGTCGGACCCGACCGCGCGGCCCGTGAGGCCGCTCACCAGGGTTGACGATGGGGACGAGATCGCAATGTCGCTGAGCGCCGCTTCCAGACTGCCTTCGAGAGTCAACCCGGGTCCCGGCAAGGCCGACATGAGCGCGCCGCGCGCGAGGGCGAAGCGCAGGCCATCGTCCAGGCCGAAGACCCCCGCCGTCTGGGCGGCGGCAAGCTCTCCCAAGCCGAGCCCCACCACCGCGCCGGGCCGAATGCCCAGGCTCTCCCAAAGGGCCGTCAGCGCGCACTCCAGCGCGTAGATCGCCGGCTGCGCCCAGGCCGTGTCATTCAAGTCGCTGGTGGAATCGCCCCGGCCAAACATCACGTCCAGCAGCGACGACCCGCGCTCGTTTCGCACCACCGCCTCGCAGCGGTCCAGGACGGCCCGCACCACCGGCTCGGTTTCATATAGCGCTCGGCCCATGCCGGTCCATAGGCCGCCCTGGCCGGTGAAGGCAAACGCCACGCGCCGCGGCGTCGCCGCCTGCGGCTCGACCGGCCTCTGGGCGATGGATCGCAATTGTTCGCCCAGCGACGCGACATCGTGGAACACCACGCCCGCGCGGTAGTCGAAGTGACTCCGCCCGATGCTCGCCGTCCACGTCATGTCCGCGAGGACGGAGCCGTCAACGGCGTCGTTGCTCGGGTCCGGCTCGCCGTGCTCGCCGAGCCATGACACGTAGCGTTCCGCCAGCTCTCGCAGCGCCTGGTCGGACCGTGCCGCGAGCGGCAGCAATCGCGTTCGGCGCTCGGCGATTCCGTCCGTCGTGGCTGTCAGATTGGCCGGCGTGTCTGGCAGGGATACCGGAACCGCACGCGCGGCCCCTGCCGGAACGCGGACGTCTCCGGACGTGACTGAGGGACTCTGCGGCGAGTCATAGCCCTCCACGACCACGTTCGCGTTTGCGCCCGACATCCCGAACGAACTGACCGCGGCCAGCGGCGGCCGGTCGGAGACCGGCGGCCAGGGCGTGTCGTCCGACGCCACACGGACCGGCAGCCGGTCCCAGTCAATCTCCGGGCTCGGAGTCTCGAAGTACAGCTGCCCGGGGATCATTCGCTGGTGCATGGCCAGGACGGTCTTGATCAGGCTGGCGATTCCCGCCGCCCGTTCCGAATGCCCGATGTTGGGCTTGACCGAACCCAGCACCAATGGACGGTCGGGGTCGCGACCCTGGCCGTAGACCGTCGCCGCGGCACGCACCTCGATCGGGTCGCCCAGGGCGGACGCGCCGCCGTGCGCTTCCAGGTAGTCCACGTCGGACGGCGCCGCGCCCGCCCGTGCAAGCGCGTCCCGCAGCACCCGCTCCTGGGCGGGCCCGTTGGGCACGGTGAGGCCAGCGCTCGCCCCGTTTTGGTTGATCGCCGAACCGCGAATCACGCCCCAGATCCGATCACCGGCCGCTTCGGCATCCCGCAGCCGCTTCAGCACCACCATGCCGCAGCCGTCGCTGCGCACGAAGCCGTCGGCTGCCGCATCGAACGAGCGAGTCCGGCCGTTGGCCGACAACATGCCCACATCGTTGAGGAATCTGGTCACCCCGTGGGACAGGGGAATGTTCACGCCGCCAACCAGCGCCATGTCCACTTCACCGTGCTGCAGCCCCGCCAGGGCCTGGTGCACCGCCACCAGCGACGACGCGCAAACGGCGTCCATCGGAATCGCTGGCCCCTCCAGGCCGAGCACGTGCGCCAGGCGCCCGACGGCCATGCTGGCCGCGGTGCCGACGAAGCTGTCGTCATAGTCGCTGGCCGCGATCACTTCCCGGTATTCGCTGCCGCCGATCCCCACGTAGACCCCCGTGCGGCTGCCTCGCAATTCGCCCGGATCGATCCCCGAATCCTCGAGCGCGTGCCACGTGGTCTCCAGCAGGACGCGCTGGTGGGGATCCATCACGCGCGCTTCGATCGGCGCAATGCGGAAGAACCGCGAGTCGAATCGCTCGATACCTTCGATGAATGCCCCGCGCCGAAACACTGGATCGTTGGCCGCGGGATCGCCGAATAATCCGGTCCAGGAAACGGCCCCATCGCGTCCCTCCGCCACCGCGTCCACGCCTGCTGCCAGCAGCCGCCAGAACTCGCCCGGGTCCTGAGCGCCGGGGAAGCGGCATCCAATGCCGATGATGGCGATGCCATCGTCGGCAAGCTCGACCTGCGGGCTCGGCTCGGGAGCCTCCGACTCGGGCAGCGCCGTCGCCCCGGCAACCTCGCCGAGCTCCCCGGTCAGATGGCCGGCGAGGCTGGCAATGTCGGGGTAGTCGAACACCATGGTGTTCGACGCGGTGTACTCCCCGTCGAAGGCGCGATTGAGGCGGTTCCTCAACTCCACCGCCATCAGCGAGTCCATCCCCAGATCGAAGAACCCCACGGTGGCCGCCGGCGCCGCCGACAGCCGCAGCACCGCCTGCACCTCCTCCTGGAGGAACGACTCGAGCAATTGCTCGTGCTCGGTTGCGGGCGCGCCTCGCAGTTGCGTGAGGATGTCGTCCGCCGCGGTCGCGTCATCGGCGCTGTCGTCGGACGACAGCAGCTCTTCCACCAGGGGAGGACGTTCCTCAACGGCTTCCTCGAACACTTCCCAGTCCATCGACATCACCACGGATGTCGTGGCGTCTTCACGCACCAGCCGGTCAAGCGCCCGAAGACCTTGTTGCGGCGTAAACCAGCGGCCGCCGAGTGCTGCCCGTCGCCCTTCGATCCGCTCCCGCTGTTCCTCGGCTTCGCCAATATCCGACCACGCCCCCCAGGCGATGGCCTGCCCGGGGAGACCCATCGCCCGGCGATGACCGGCAAGTTGGTCCAGAAACGCATTGGCTGCCGCATGGTTCGCCTGGCCTGGATTCCCCATCACGCCGACGAGGCTGGAGAAGAGGAGGAAGAGGTCCAGGTCTCGGTCTTCGGTCGCGCGGTGCAGGTGCCAGGCCCCCACGATCTTCGGCCACAGCACCCGTTCGAAGCTCTCCCAGGTCTGGTTGGTGAGCACGGCGTCCGCCAGCACCCCCACGCTGTGGATCACGCCGCCGAGCGGCGGCAGCGTGGCATCGATGCGCGCCAGCATGGCGTCCACCGCCGCGGCGTCGGTCACGTCGGCCAATTCCACCTCGACCGTGACGCCGCGTCGGCGCAGCGCGTCGATGACGGCGACTGCCTCGGCATCGGGCTCGCGACGCCCGTTCAGCACAATGGCGCCGGCGCCGCGGTCCGCCAGCCAGCCGGCCACGGCGCAGCCAATGCCGCCCAGTCCGCCCGCGACCAGGTACGTGCGGTCGTGTCGCAACCGCCCCCGCATGAGAGGCGGCGGCGCGAGGACGATCTTCCCGATATGCCGGGCCGATCGCATGAAATCCAGGGCGGCTCCCGCCTCGGTCAATGGCCACCGGCTGTGAGTGAGCGGTTTGAGCTCTCCCGCCGCAAGCCGCGCCATGACGCCTCGCAGCACCTCCCCAACCCACGCGGGATTGGTTTTCTTCAGTTCGTCCATGTCCAGGATGTCGTAGGCCACGTCCGGACGAACCGCCGCCATCTCCTCCTTGCTGAGGATGTCGCGCGCGGCCAGCTCGACGAATCGACCGCCCTGTGCGAGGCACGACAGGCTGGCGTCGATGAATCCCTCGCTCGTGAGGCTGTTCAGCACCACGTCAACGCCCGCGCCGTTGGTGGCTTCGAGGACTTCCTGGCCGAATGTCGTCTGCCGGCTATCGAAGACGTGCGCGACGCCAAGCGACCGGAGAAAGGGCTGCTTCGGCGCGCTGGCCGTGGCGAAGACCTCCGCGCCGGCGGCTTGGGCCAGCTGGATGGCCGCAAGCCCGACTCCGCCCGCGCCCGCGTGAACGAGCACGCGATCGCCGGCCTCGAGTCCTGAGTATTCGTACGAGAGCGCGGCCGACACGTACGCAGTTGGGATCGTTGCCAGATCCGACGCTGACATTCGTGTGGGCGCCGGCGCCACCAGCTCCTCTCGCGTGGTCATTTCCGGACCGAACGCGCCAAAACCCAGGCCGACCACGCGGTCGCCGATGGCGACGCTCGATACCTCGGAACCGATGTCGGAGACGTGTCCACACATCTCCCGGCCCAGATCGCCTTCCTGGATGAAGCCGAGCGACCGGAACACGTCCCAGAAGTTGAGGCCCGTTGCCTCGACTGCGACGCGAACGTCATTCGGTGCCAGGTCACGTGTGGGCAGCGGCTTGACCTGGGGTCGATCGAACATTCCGTCCGGATCCGGCGCCAGGACCCAGGACGAATCTGCCGGCAAGGCCAGACGCCGATCCTCGACCTCGGACCTGACCAGGCGCGCCGCCTGACGCCGTCCCAGGCGATACGCGATGTGGTTTTCCTCGTCGGGATACAGCAGGTCATTGACGAGGTCGGCCGGCTGCGGCGGCGCGCTGGGATCCAGGTCGATCATCCGCGGCTGCAGATGGCCTGCTTCGTGGCGAATCACCTTGCCGACTCCCCAGAGCAGAGCGCCGGCGAGTTGCCCTCCGCGCTCACGCTCCAGCACCTTCGCGCCCCGCGTGATGAGCCACACGCCGTTTGTCGGCGTCACGTCGGCGTCCGCGATGCCCTGCACGAGGGCCAATGCGCTGCCTCCCGAATGCCGTGCATCCGCCGTAAACTCCTCGCCGGTCGCCTGCGCGCCGTGTCCGTCCAGCGCCGCCAGATGGACGATGCCCGTGAGCGGCGCGTCCTCCGGCAGATTCGCCAGCAGCGATTGCCACGACTCGCGACAGTCCGCGTCAACGGCGACCGCACGAATCATTGGGTCGTCGGGCGCGGCTTCTCCGTTTGCCGACGCCTCCCCGCCTGCAAGGACGACGGTCTGATTCCGCGCCGCCAGCGCCGCGGCCAGTTCGTCCGCCACGCCGCCGCGATCCGACGCCAGGATCCAGAGGCCCGCCGGCTCCATCACCTTTGCCGGACCCCGGGCCACGATCACGCCTTTGTCCGGTGTCCCGCCCTCGTCCGGCCCCAGCACGACGGCCTCCTCCAGGCCGGCATCGCCAAGCGCCTGCTTCCACACCGCGGGATCAGCAAAGGCGTGGTGCGGCCGATCGGCGTCGGCAAACCGCCACCAGCCGTCCAACTGTCCAAAGGTGAGGTCCATCCAGCCCTGGGGGCGAAGGTTCTCCAGCGCCACCAGCAGACCGGACGGCGCCAGCAGCTCACGGCAGTGCCCCAGCGTGTCCCGCAGATACCGCGTCGCGTGCAGCACGTTGGAGGCGATCAGCAAGTCGTAGCCGTGGGAATCAAAGCCCTGGGCGATGGGGTCCCGCTCGATATCCAGCGGGCGGTATTCGATGCCGTCGTCGCCGAACCGCGCCTCCGCTTCGGAAAAGAAGCCGGCGGAAATGTCGGTGAACGTGTAGTCGAAGCGCCCCTCGGGAAGCTCCGGCAGCACGAACGCCGTCGCGGAT
Source organism: Chloroflexota bacterium (assembly GCA_022825895.1). Classification (GTDB taxonomy): domain Bacteria; phylum Chloroflexota; class UBA11872; order UBA11872; family UBA11872; genus UBA11872. Next base: position 94,783 of record JAJDVX010000013.1, read on the forward strand.
CCCGTGCCTGCCCCGACCTCCAGGATCCTGAGTCGCCGGCCCTCGGGCAGTGCGGCGATCAACGGCTGGATCGCTTCTTGAAGCATCCGGTTGGCTGCGCGCGCCGCCGGCGCCTTCAAGTACAGGTCGGCTGCGGTCGGTTCGCCGCTGCCGAAGAGCAGCGTGAGGGGATCTTCTCTACCGCGGAGCACCTCGGCCAGGGCGCGGCCGGACCGCCGGAACAGTCCGATCTCGATGAGGCCATCGGGATACAAGCTCGTCATCCGGGCGTCGAGCGCCTCGAGATTCAGCGGCATGACGTCGGGCAACTGGTCATCCGGTCCCACCACGACCACGAAGCCGTCGTCGGTCTCGTCCAATACCCCGGTCTTGGCGAGCATCTCGAGCAGTCGGCGAAAGAGACGGCTGTGCTCCGGGAGAACGTCTAGCGCTTCGCGCAGTTCCTCGGGGTTCACGACTTCGCCCGTCACGCGCTGCCAGCCCAACTCCTCCAGCGTGACGAGCGCGCGGGACCACGACCACCGCTCCAGGTCCCCCAGCAGGGCGTCCCGGACCTGGGGGTCGTCACCCGCGTCCTTCAGGTGATCGGCGTACAACCGAGACCCGTCCGCAAGCTCGGCGGGTCCCGGGAAGAAGTGCGCGGGCAGGATTCCCGTTTCGAGCGCGCGTTCGCGCCACACCACCTCGTACAGCAGGTCCTCGACGCCTTCCACCGCCGAGAGCAGCGCCGCCCGCGTCGCCCGCTTCACCGCGTAGCCGCTGAGCCCGCCCAGGAGCGCGCCGTTCGCATCGTAGATTCGCAGGTCGCCACTCTGTACTTCGGCCGGCTCTCCCGCTGCCGCCTCCGCTTCCTGCGACGCCTCGCTCATGCGCACGTGGCAGAACACACGGTCCGGCAGCCGCCTCGCGAGCCAGAACCGGTCCCAGCCGAACGGCAGATACGTGGGCTCGTCCGGGCCGCCGGCCATGTTGCGCGCCGCGCCCATGACCTGAAAGCAGCCGTCCAGGACCAGCGGATGTACGTCGAGATCGTTCGGCCCCACGGCTTCGGGAAGGCTCACCTCGCCCAAGGCCTCGCCCGGACCCGACCAGACCGCACCCAACGTACGGAACGACGGACCAAGATCGATACCGGTATCTGACTTGGCGCGGTAGTAGACCGGCACGTCAACCGGCGACAAGCGGGCCTTCAGTTCATCGAGGTCGATTCGCTCGCCGGCTTCCGGCAACGGAGCGCCCGGAGACACGCGCCCTTCCACGTGCAGCGTCCAGTCCTTGTCGCCGCCCTGGCTGAATATCTGGAAATCACGCGACGACGCCTGCTCGGAATCGTCGAGCACGACCTGCACTCTCCGCCCCTCGTCGTCCGTCCCGTCCGCGCCGGTCGTCTCGCCAAAGACCAGGGCGTTTTGCAACTGCATGTCGTCCACGACCATCGAGCTGCTGCCCTCGGCAAACGACACCGAGGCCGCCATGGCGCCGTAGAGCGCGCCCGGTGCCATCAGCCGGCCGAAGACCCGGTGGTCGTTCAGCCACCCCGGATCGGACGGAAATACTTCCGTCTCGAACGTGATCTCGCCGCGAGCGGATTCGTGCCGGATGCCGAGCAAGGGATGACCGGCGTCCTGGCGCCGTCGCTTCGACGTCTCGACCCAGTGGCGTTGGCGTTGGAACGGATATCCCGGCAATGAGATTCGACGCCGGGTCTCGCCCGCGAACAAACCCTCGAAGTCAATATCCAGCCCGGCCTTGTATGCCTCCGCCGTGGCGTCGACAAAACCGGTCTCCGGCTCTGGCGTCGCGGCATCCCTCGGCGGCCGCCGCAGGGTGGCAAGCACCGAGGGGGCCTCAGCCGCGTTCTCCGGCCACGCCAGGGTCGCCATCGGGCCCAGGACGGCGTGCGGGCCTATCTCCACGACCAGGTCAACGCCCAACGCCGCCAGCGTCTCGACGCTGCGCCGGAACGCCACCGGCTGCCGGGTGTGTCGACGCCAGTACGTCGTATCCAGCAATTCATCCGACGCCACGGCACGACCGGTGACATTGCTCACAAGAGTGATCGACGGGTGCGCGATGGCGACACCCTTCAGGGCGGCTTCCACCTCACCCAGGGCCGGCTCGACCAGCGCGCTGTGGAAGGCCTGGCTGGTATTCAACCGCCGGACCCGAACCTCTTCCGCTTCAAATCGATCCACGATGGTTTCAACGGCGGCCACCGGGCCGCTGACAACCTGGTGCGCACCGTTATGGGCCGCGATGCTGAGACCGACGCCGTCCGACATGACGTTGACCTCGCGCATCGCTGTGGTCACCTCCGGCTCCGAAGCGAAGATCGCGGCCATGGCGCCTGGCTTCGATCGAAGGGACAGCGAGGCGCCGCGCTTGGTCACGAAGCGCATGCCGTCCTCCAGGCCGAACACGCCGGCCGCCTGCGCCGCCGCAATCTCACCCAGGCTGTGGCCCATGGCCACGCTCGGCCGGATGCCCACGCTGGTCCACAGCGCCGTCAGCGCGCACTCCAACGCGTACACCGCCGGCTGTGCCCAGGCCGTGTTGTGAAGGTCGCCTTTGGCGCCGGGACGCCCAAACATCACGTCGAGCAGCGAGGCGTCCCGCTCGTGTCTGAAGACCTCGTCGCAGCGGTCCAGCACGTCCCGTACCACGGGCTCGCTCCGGTACAGGTCCTCGCCCATCCCGACCCACTGGCTGCCCTGGCCGGTGTAGACGAACGCCACGTTCTGTGGCGGCGCCCTTCCGGGCTCGTCGGCGACTTCGGCCAGCGCGCGTAGCTCGTGTTGCAACGATTCGGCGTCGCGAAAGGTCAGGCCTGTGCGGACGGGGAAGTGGCTGCGCCCGACGCTTGCCGTCCAGGCCATGTCGGCCAGCAAGTCGTCCGACGCCCCGTCCGAAGTCGCAAGGGCCTCGGCCTTTTGGTCCAGCCAGGCAAGGTATCGCTCCGCCAGGTCCCGCAGGGCCTGGTCGGTCTTTCCGGACAGCGACAGCAGCCGCGACGTACGCGCATCCGGCGGGCGTCGAGCCTGTCCGTCCACTGCCGGCTCCCGAGGCGCCAGCGCAACCGTCCGCGGTAAACCCGGCGGGCCCCAGAGTTCATCGAGTCCGTTGGACGCGACGTCCGGCTGCACGTACCCCGCCACCACGACGTGTGCGTTGGTGCCCGACCAGCCGAAACCGCTGACCCCGGCCAGCGGGGGGCCATTTGCATGTGAAGGCCAGGTCGTTGCCTCCGACGTGACGCGCAGCGGGATCCGCTCCCAGTCGAACTCCGGCGTGGGATCCCGGAAGTGCAGGTGCTTGGGGATCACCCCGTGGTTCATTGCCAATAGCACCTTGATCAAACCGGCGGTGCCCGCGGCCGGCTCGAGGTGGCCGAGGTTTGTCTTGACCGAGCCGATCAGCAGCGGTCGATCCGCCTCGCGCTCTTCCCCGTAGGCCGCCGCCGCTGCCCGTAACTCGATTGGATCGCCGACCTCGGTGCCCGTGCCGTGCGCCTCCAGGTAGTCCACCTCGAACGGTCGAACGCCCGCCCGCCGCAGCGCCTCTCGGATCACCTGCTCCTGCGCTGTCTCGTTTGGCACCGTCAGTCCCGCGCTGGCCCCGTCCTGGTTCACGGCCGATCCACGGATGACGCCCCAAATCCGATCGCGGTCGGCCTCCGCCTCGCGCAGCCGCTTCAGCACCAGGATTCCGCAACCTTCGCCGCGCACATATCCGTTGGCGGAGGCGTCGAACGTTTTGCACCGACCGTCGGGCGCCAGCATGCGGGCATTGGCCCGCAGCTCGATCAGCCTCCCGGACAGCATCACGTGCACCCCGCCCGCTAGCGCCAGGTCCGCCTCGCCCCGCTGCAACCCCACCACCGCCTGGTGGATCGCGACCAGCGATGACGAGCACGCGGTGTCCAGCGCCATCGCCGGTCCCTGGAGACCCAGCGCAAAGGCGACGCGACCAATCGCGGTGTTGAATGACGTGCCGCTGACCGCATACAGGCTGGCGGCGGGCCCGGCCGTCTCGCTGATGTTCTGGGTCAGCTCGCGGTATTCCTGGTTGCTGACCCCGGCGTAGACCCCGGTGCGGCTGCCGTGCAACCCATCCGGATCGATCCCCGCATCCTCCAGCGCTCGCCAGCTCGTTTCCAGCATCAGCCGCTGTTGCGGGTCCAGCAGTTGCGCCTCGACGGGCGAAATCCGGAAGAACGGGGCATCAAACTGGTCAATGTCGTCCAGGTAGGCGCCAAAACGACAGCCTTCGCTCTGAACGTCGGCCGACGGGAAAAGCTCGCCGATACGCCCAACGCCGGAACCCGGAACGCCCTCGATCACCCCGCTCTCGCCGGCTTCCAGCAACCGCCAGAAGTCCACCACGCTCGGCGCCCGCGGAAACCGGCAAGCCATCCCCACCACCGCAATCGGCTCCCCACCCGGCCCTGCGCTCGGCTCAGATTCGAAAGGCCGAGTGCCCCGGTCGGCTTGAGACTCCGATACGCCTGCTGACCTTCTCATGATCTTCTCGAGACTCTGAATGTTCCCGGAGCCCACGCCCTCACGTGCCAGCGCACCGCGCTAATCCCCGCCGAGGTTTCGTATCCGCCGGCTCTCGGGCAGTTGTCTCCATTGACGACTGTGGGTACACGATAGATTGTCTGCCTATGGGAGCATCTGGGTAAAGGAATCTCCAGACCCCTGGACGTCGTCTCGTTTGAACACACCGCCTGATCCGAAGAATACGCAACCCTCTCGTGCATGAGTAACGTCGCGTGCCTGTGCCGGCCCGGATGCCGTCGCAGTCCGTCCCACCGACGGCAAACCCCGGCGAAGCAGATTGCGGCATCCTGGCCGTGAATTCAGCCACGGCGTCAACGTCGATTTACCGAGCGCGGCCGGCAGCTGAATCCCTCACGGTGACGGCGCCCGGCGTCTCGCACCTCGGCACGACCAGGGCTACGCCCGCGGCTGAATCCTCAGTGTATTCCTGATCGTCGGCCGCACCTCATCACGATCGAGGCCGATCCGTTGAAACCGCCCCTCCAGCCAATCCTCGAACTGATTCGCATAGTGCGGGCTCCCCGGCTGCCCTGACGGACCCGCCGCGTCCAGCGACCACATTTGCGCCGGCGCATCGGCAAGGTCCACCAACAGCCGGTAATTCGCACCGCTCCGCGAGACGAAGTCCGGTGCGGAGCCGGTATTCGATACCACCAGGCCGTTCCCGCGCACCGCGTCGCCCCCGCGGTCCAGCAACGGTCCCAGGTCGCCTCGACCGGACAGCAGGTGTTGCAACGGCAACTTGTGGAGCCGCCCCCACCGCCACGTCGTCATGTCATCGCCAAGCCGCTCCGCGAGCTCGTCCAGGGCTCGGCCCATGGCCGCCCGCACCGCCGCGTCCCGCGCTTCCGGCGATGCAAACCATCCCACGTCGTCATCCGCCAGCAACCGCAGCGACAGGCTGCCGATCCCTCCAGCCACGAACGCAGCCGGATCTCCAACCGCCAGGGCCGACGCGTCCGCGGAGAATCGCTCCGCCGCCACCGCCTCGTCCCACTGGAACTGGAACGCCTCAAAGATCGCCGCCGCCGCGCTCTCGGTCTCCACGCGTCGGTCCCACGCCCCCAGCGCCGCCGCTGCCGCTCGCAACCGCGCATCGCCCCCGTCCAGAATCCGCACCAGCGCTGGCGTCGCATCCACCGCCCGCAGCGCCAGCACGTCGTACTGCATCGCGGCCATGTCCTCGCGGCTATGAACCTCGCGCGACTCGATCATCTGCCGGATGCGCCGCGCCCGATAGCCAGTCGGCGACATGTTGGCCAGCGGATACGGAAAGTCCGCCCCGGCCGGAAGGTTGTTCGCCGTCGCCACCCAGCCTCGGTTCGGCTCGCGCACCGACGGCATCCCCTCGAACGGGATCATCCCCTGCCACGCATCGGCTGGATCCCACCCGCGCCGGTAGCCGCGCTCCTCGCGAGCCCGAATCGGCACCTGGCCCGCAGCCCGGTACCCGAAGCCCCCGTCCACGTCCCCGAACACCATGCTCAGCGTCGGCGACGCCCATCCCCGCAGGGCATCCTCGAACTCGTCGCACGACTCCGCCGCATTCATTCCCAGGATCGACGTCGGCCACTCGCACGGCAGCGCTCCGACCCATCGCAGTGAAACCGGCCCCGTCTCTCGCGCGAAGTCCGGCAGGGCTTCGTCGACGATCGGCCCATTGCGCGACGACCGCACCACCGCCTCGCGCACCCCCTCGCCGCGCACCCGGATGGCTTCCACCCGCTCCTGAGCCGGCTCCCACCGGTCGTCATGGAGAAACGCGTCGGGGTGAGCCGGATCCGTGCGTTCCTGGTACAGATCGCGCTGCGAACTGATGTTGTTCGTAATCCCCCAGGCCACTCGCCGGTTCCGACCGATCAGGATCCCCGGCGCCCCCGCATACCCGGCCCCCGCCACGTTGTACTGCCCGCCCACCAGGTGCGCCTGGTACCAGCAGTTCGGCGCCCCAAACGCAATATGCGGATCACTCGCCACCATCGCCCCGCCCGACGCGCTACGGCTCGGCCCGATCACCCAGTTATTGCTGCCCGTACCGTCGTCAATCCCTCCCATCGGCCGCTCGCCCGCGCCGTTCCCAACGCTCACGTACTCGCCCGGATGCAGGATCGTCTCGTCGATCGCCTCCGCCGTCAGAAAGGCCCGGTACAGCGCTCCGTCCCCCAGCGCCCGCTTCGCCATCTCAGGCACCGCGATCACCGAAAACCGCCCCGTCAGATACCAGCGAAACTCCCCCAGCAGCGCAATCGAATCCAGCGGCCGCCACGGCTCCGGCCGGTAGTCCAGCAAGTCGAACTCGATCGGCGGCGCGGCCTGGCACGCCTCGATAATCGCGTTCACCCCCGCCGAGAACGCCTCGTACCTCGCCGCCGTCTCGCCTGGCAGACGCGCCGTCTCTTCCTCCGCGATGCGATGCAGCCCAACCGTCCGCGCCAGCAGGTCATTGGCATACGCCTCCGGCCCCAGCACTTCCGACAGCCGGCCCAGCGCCTGCCGCCGCAGGTAATCCATTTGGAATAGCCGGTCCTGCGCCATCGCGTAGCCGTACCCCACAAACAGGTCCGGCTCCGTCTCCGCGAAGATGTGCGGCACCCCGCTGACATCCCGATGAATCTCCACCGCCGCCCCAACCGGCCCCGAGGCCTCCCCCTCGATAACCGCCAGACGACGCCTCGTCTCCCGATCCCACCACGCCTCGAACTCGTCCCCCGCCATCCCCGCCGCGGCCCGAACCTCCGCGATCGACGCCCCGCGCCCCAGCCTGCGCAGCATCTCCAGCGAGTCGATGGCTATGGCGCTACTCCCACGCGTACCCGTACAGGCGCGACCGCTCCAGGTAAAACCGCACCGCGCACTTATCCAGCGGACACCGCGTCCCGCCGGTCCAGCGCGCCGTCGCCGACGTGCTATCCCCGCGCCACGGGACGTAATCGTCCTTGCTGAAGCCTTCCACCACGTTCCCGTCCGGGTCCAGCAACTCCGCCTGCAACGTCCCCTCCGTCACCGTCGAAGTCGCCGCATTCAGCATCAACTGCCGCCCGCCAACTGGCAGCGGATGCGTCGTCAGCGTCCCCACCACGTCGCCGCCCGGACCCGAAACCGCCGCCCAGTACCGGTTCACCGCCCAGCTGGCCCGGCAGATCGCCGAAAAGAACGGCCAGATCGAGGGACTCTTCGAGGCCGGATCCCCGTGCAACCCCTCCGTCGCCGAGAAGTACATGTAGTGCCGGCCGTCATGTTCGATCAGGTTGTGCGAAGGCCACAGCATCCCGCCGCCGTAATCCCCAAGCGCGCCCGTCGACACCGCCGGCAGCCGCACCCGCCGGTCCCAGATTCGCCCGTCCGCGCTCCCGCCCAGGTGCAACTCCATCGTCTGCGTCCGGTTCAGGTAAACCCCGATCACCCCCAGGTAACCGCTTCGCACCGGCGTCACGCACAACTCCATGATCTGGATGTCCTGCGGGTCGTAAATGTCCGGCTGGATGATCGTCTCGAACGGACTCCAGTTCGACCCGTCCGGGCTCGTCCGCCTCGCCATCACCCGCCGGCCCTCCGCGAAAATGTCGTACGGCACCAGCCCGCCCGGATGTGCCGGTTCGCCCAGCTTGTGCGTCGCCATGTACGTCCCGTCGGGCTCGCGAAAGATATACGTCGTATCCGCCGTGTGCTTCGGGTTCTCGTACGGAATCACCAGCCGCACCCCCGGCACCGCCACTTCCAGCACCGGGCCCTCGCTCACCGTCCAGTTGATCCCGTCCGGCGAGAAATACCGGTACATCCCCCGCGCATGCGTCCGGCCCGCCGGAGGCGGTGGCAACCCGCGAACGAACCCCGGGCTTCCCGCCGCCGTATTGCCGGGGTCGCGCATCACGAACATCTCGTAACGCCGCTCCGGCTCCGCCTCCGGGTCGATCATCACCGAGCTGTACATGCTCGGCCCGCCCGAATCGAAGTCCAGCAGGATATTCGTGCGCGGATACCCCGGCTGCGGGCACAGGTCCAGTTCCGGACGCGTCCATTCCACCCCGTCTTCCGAGACCAGGTGCGTCACCCGCCGGAAATTCTCGAAATACTCCGTTGTCAGCGGCGTCGAGACGTGCCACGCCTTCCACAGCCCGTCGTTCGGGTCATGCGCAAACGTCCCGTGCGCGAACACCGAGCCGCTGTCCCACGGCCTCGCCGGCGTCACCAGTGGATTGTTGGGGTCCAGCTCGCCCGGCTCCAACCGCCAGGCCAGCATCTCCTGCGCGGCGATATCCTCGCCCAGGATCATCGAGAGACAGTCGGTCCGCCGCTTTACGCCCGTCGGAAACGAGAAAGCCATCTCATCCTCGCGCGCTCCGCCGCGGCGCCATGGCGACGGCGCGCGAATCTAGCAGATGCTCCCGGCGACACCGCCTCCTGGTCCGCGACCCCGCTATGGCTCGGAGTCTGTGGCCTGAAGCCCTTTCCACTCGTCCCGCAGGAGTCCGTACCGCACCTCGTCCAGCACTCGTCCCCCATGCACCCAGTGCTGTCGCAGCAGCGCCTCGCGCTGTATCCCCAGTCTCTCCAGCAGCCGAATTGACCTGGCATTCGCGGCGGTCGCCGTGGCCGCGATCTTGATGATCGGCAGTCGTCGGAACGCTTCGTCAATCACGGCCGACACCGCCTCGGTCATGAGTCCGCGGCCCCACAGCCATCGAGCCAGTTCGTAGCCAACCTCCGCCCGCCGTTTCCCACGGGCAATCCGCAAACTCACCCCGCCAACCACGCGGCCGCCGTGCTCCATGGTCCACACGCACCGCTCGTGCCAATCGGACAAGATCTGCGTGGCGACAAAGACATCCGCATCCTCTCGCCGGAACGGCTGCGCGACTTGCAGATATCGCACAACCTCCGCATCACGCCGATAGGCATAGACATCGTCCGCGTCCGCCGTACCGAACGGCCGCAGCAGGCAACGTGCCGTCTGGATGCGCTCCGGCAGTGGCGGCCAGTCCTCGCTCACGCCGAGTCGCGTCGCTCCACCGAAGGCCGCGGAATCAGCGCCGGCGCCAGGCTGGCCTCCAGCGCTTCGTCCACGGCATTACGCGCCAGGGCGTCCTTTACCACCCCCAGCGCGTCACGGAACGCCTCCAGCGTGATGCCCAGGTCGCGGTCGTTGTGCGCCGAGCTATGGCGCGGATGCGTATTGAAAAGAACGCCCCGCTTGGCGGTCTCCTGTGCCACCAGCACGTTCAACTTCTTCGTCGCCTCCGCGTCGGACGGCTCGGTAAACGAGAATCCCGGCGTTGCCGGCAGACCCGAAATCTCGACCGGCAAGTCCATCTCGTCCAGCACCTCGCGCATGCCCGACTGCAGGCGCTCGCCGTAGGCCGCCAAAGCCGTCGGCACGTCGCGACGCTCGATCTCCGTGAGCGTCGTGATCGCCGCAACAATCCCCACCAGGTCACTCCAGTAGGTGCTGCTGACGAACATGTTCGAGGCCGGTTCCATCACCCAGCGCTGGCCCACCACCGCGCCCATGGCGTAACCGTTGGATATCGCCTTCGCAAAGCACGCCAGGTCCGGAACCACGCCCACGAACTTCTGGATCCCCGTCGCGCCATACCGGAAATTGGTCGTGACCTCGTCAAAAATCAGCACCACGTTCTCGCGCGTCGCCAGCTCGCGCACCCCGGCCAGGTAGCCCTCAGGCGGCGCTTCGCCCAGCAGGATCGGCTCCATCATGATCGCCGCCACCTGGCCCCGGTGCCGTTCCAGGAGCTGCTCAAGCGCCTCAAGATCCCCCCACGGAAACGGAATGGAAGTGCCCCGCAGCGCTTTCGGCACCCCCGTCGGTTGGATATTCGGCACCGCGAACGGATCGAACGCACCCTCTTGCAAGTGACCCGCCGCCAGGTACCAGTCATGCCATCCGTGGTAGCCACTGAAGAGCACCACGTCTCGCCCCGTGGTCCCACGCGCGATGCGCACGGCAATTCCGCACGACTCGCCGCCGCCCTTCGAGAACCGCACCATCTCCGCGCACGGAATCCGCTCGATCAGCAACTCCGCCAGATCGATCTCGCGCTCGCTGTTCAGCGAGTACGTCGTGCCCTTGCCGATCTGCTCGATAACGGCCGCGTCCACCACGTCATCGGCATATCCCAGGATCGCCGAAGTCACCGACATCCCGTAGTCCAGGTATTCCACGCCCCGGTCGTCCCAGATCCGCGATCCCTTGCCGCGCTCCGCGTACACCGGCGCCACGCCATTGGCAAAGGCATACGGCCGCCGGCTGATCAGCTGCGATCCGCCGGGAATCACCCGGTTGGCGCGCTCCCACAGGGCGTAGGAACTCGCCACGTCATGCGTTCGGGGGTCCTTCACGTCAGGCCGCCTTTACCCGTTGGAACGACGCATCGGGTCGCCGTCGGTATGAGCTTGCTCCTCACCGTAGCTGCGTCGCGCAGCCATGCCAACAAAGCGCGCCCGTACGTCGCCGCTAGCCCTGGTCGTTTCGCATTCGACGCTCGAGTCGATCCAGCGCGTCCTGCGTGGCGCGAATCTCTCGCAGCAATTCCTCCCTCGACGGCGGCGACTCCAACTCCCGCAGTCGCTCAAGTTTGGCTTCATCGAGATTGTTGATAATAATCGCAATAAACAGGTTGAAAACGACAAACGTGCCAATCACAACAAAGCTCACGAAGTAAATCCACGACAGCTCATTCAATGCCATCGCTCGATACATAACCTCAGTCCATCCCTCGAGCGTCACGATGTTGAATAACGTGAGCAGTGAAATGCCAAGATCGCGCCAATTCTCCGGGTCATGCTCGCCAAATAGATGAAAGCCAATGATGGCATAAATGTAGACGACGATACCCATCAGGAGCATGACGTGACCGACACTCGGAATCGATCGAACGAGCGCCGTTACGATCAGTCGTAGATCCCTGATGGTCGAAACCAATCGCAGCACCCGCAGCAAGCGCACCAGGCGGGCGATCATTGCGAACTGTCCGGTTGCCGGTATGAGTGCGAATACGATTATCAGAAAGTCGAATACGTTCCATCCGTCGCGAAAGTAACCGAGAATACGTGGAGCCGATACTGTCATCTTAAGAATCGCTTCGACGATGAATATAATGAGAGTGATCTGGTGTCCAACGTCAATCCACTGTCCGAAATTACTATCGATCTCAGATGATGTTTCAAGTCCCAGCAATAGCGCGTTGATAATGATGATCGCGATGATCGCAGCATCGAACGCCGTCGCTTCGGTAATGCGACGTATCAGATTCAAGGTGGTGAGCGTGATGGCGGTCGGTTTCAAGGGCAATCTGGAAGCGGCGGTGCCATCGCTCCGTGCGGTCCCGGTGGATGCCGGACCGCAGAGCGCGACCGCAGGATCTATTGGCTACGTCGGAGTGGGTACGCGGAATCCGGGCGCATCCTAGCAGACTGAATAATCGGTACGGGTCGTCTGTCCCAGTCTGAGATTGAATCGGGAAGGCGGCGTCTCGGAGTTGAATTGAACCGTCGACACCTTGTTCCGCTGGATCACGTCCCGCGGTCGGCAGCCTTGATCTCCGTCAGCGCTGGTGACTCACCGGTGGAAGCGCCGGCGCTGGGTGCCGCCGAGGATCGTTGGCGTCATAGCCGTACGTGTGTGGTCGTCGGACCGGCGAATGCCGCATGGCGACTTGGATTTGGTAAGGAAAGCCATAGTCGCAATCTCGCCTGGCCGTTGTCGGATCTGCCACGACATTGGCGTGTAATGCAATGATCGCACTGGAATCGATTCATCCTCTCGCTTATATCCTTGGTGGTGCCGCGTTGCTGCGAACCACGTTTAAAGTCACTGGGCTTCAATCCGCGGCGCTCGAAACCGGGCAGGAACTTTCACGCGGATAGCCAAATGCCGCGTATTCGAGCCTTCGAAACCGGGTAAGCCGCGACGCATCGTCGCTGAGTCCAACCTCGGTGGCCGCCGCGGCTATTGAGTTCGTTGCCGAATACTCTACCGATAGTGGTATTGCGCTCTGTGTAGCCTTTGCGTTCTACGGCGTACCTGGCGCCGAGCGAATCGCATGGGCCGCGCTCTCCGCACGACAGCGGCTGCCGGAAATCGTGGCGATTCACGACTGCCGAATAATTGGCGGTGGCGCCGTTGTGTAGCGAGGCAGGCGACGAACCGTGGCTCCCACCGCCTGACCGCGGCCCGGCATTGCGGATTCGATTCAGCCACCGGGGCTTGGCGGGTGTGCCGCCGCTCGCTTCGCGCAAACATGACCTCGGGGAAGCGCTCAGACACCCGGAACCGTCGGGCCGCGGCTTCGGCCTCGAACCTTGTATTAGGGTTTGGCTCGCGGCACGATCTGGCTGGCAATGCGCGTCTCCGGATCACCGCGGCGCACAGGCCAGGGCCCGGGCGGCAATAGAAGTCGAGGCGGGAATGTGACAGGTCACGCGAGCGAGCCAATCGATCTCGGCACTCGAAAGCATCTCTTTATCGACTTCTCGCTCATCGATCAAGCGGACGATGTGTCGCTGCGAGTGAATCCGCCGATTGTCGGTGGGGTGGCCATTCACCGGGATCGGGCCTGGGAGCACCACATCCACTTCATGAATTCCGTGATTGACGACAACGGTTTGGCCCGAATGTGGTACGCGTCCAGCAACATGGGTGCCGGCAATCTCCACTCGTATCGCTGGGGATATGCGGAGTCGCTGGATGGCGTCCATTGGCGAAAGCCGGACCTCGGACTCGTTGAACTCAACGGCGTCCGCTCAAACAACCTCCTGCCCGGGGTGCCGGGGAGCGTCTTGATGGACCCCACGGCGCCTCCGGAGGAGCGCTACAAGGGGTATTGGCTTAACTGGGATCCGGACCTCGGTCCACTCGGGTTCGGCTATTCCGTGTCGCCCGACGGCCTTCGGTTCGCCTGGAAGGGCGGAAACGGCGTCGCGCTGCACGGCGACTCGCAGAACCAGGTCTTCTGGGATGAGCGGATCGGACGTTACGTGGCGTATTTCCGCAGCTGGGTCCCTGCCGGGCGCAACGGGCAATCGCTGAGCGCCAACGGGCCCTGGCGGCGTGCGGTCGCGCGCTGGGAAACCGATGACCTCACGTCGCGGGATGGGTGGCAGCTCACCGATTCGCCGGTTGATATTCGGGGCCCGCGACTCACCAGCGAGCTTCCCACGGTGCTCGCGCTCGACGAGCAGGACCCACCTGACATGGACATCTACACACCCTCGGTCGTCAAGTACCCGGGGGCCGATGACGTCTACATCTCGACCTTCTCGGTCTACCGGCACTTCACCGAGGCCGAAATCCTCGACGCGGAGACGCGCCGGAACGATGGCTTGATGGAGATTCAACTGGCCGTCAGCCGCGACGGGATCACCTGGGACCGCCCGGACCGTCGACCCTATGTCCGTATCGATCCCGACGGACCTCGATCCAGGATGCTCTATTCGGCGCTCGGCATGCTCATTCGGGACCGCTCGATCTACCAGTACGCGACCGCCTACGACCAGTCGCATGGGCTCAAACGCAGGAACAACCCGGCCGGCCAGGTGATTTGGACCCGGCAGCGCCTGGACGGATTCGTCAGCGCCGAGGCGGCCTACGGCGGCGGCCAGTTGATCACGAAGCCCCTGGTTTTCTCGGGCACTCGCCTGGAGCTCAATGTCGATGCATCCGCCAGCGGCGACGTGCGGATCGAGCTGCAGGACTCCGAGGGGCGAGGAATCGAGGGATACACGCTGGACAGGTGCGACCGCGTGCTGGGCAATCACATACGGCACGTTGTGACCTGGGCTGGCAACGAACGGCTGCCCGCAACCGGCGGCCGGCCCGTGCGCCTGCGGATTGCCATGCGCGGTGCGCGGTTATACGCCCTGCAATTCGCGGCTGCGTAGCCGAGGTCCGCCCGATTCGCACCGGCTCCGCGCGGCCACCCGCCGGCGTTTCATCGGTTCTCGAGGTCGCGCGCCTTTAGGCTTACCGGCAACCCGGCAAACATCACGATCACCTCATCCGCCGCGGCGGCGAACTGCTGGTTGACTCGCCCCAGGGCATCGGCGTAGTCGCGTCCCAGCCTGGTTGCCGGTATCACACCGAGCCCGACCTCGTTGCTGACGACAATCCAGGAAGCATCGCTCCGCTCACAGAGATCGAGAAGGCGGCCAGCCTGGGTCTGGATGTCTGCCTGGGCCTCGTGATCCTCAGGGTTCTGGAGCAGCAGATTGCTGACCCAAAGGGTCAGGCAGTCGAGCAGCACGGTGTCAACGTCCTTCAGGCGCGGTTCAAGTGCCTCCACCAGATCAAGGTCTTCTTCGAGCGTCGCCCAGCAGCTGGGACGCTCCTCCCTGTGCGCCGCGATGCGAGCGGCCATTTCGCTGTCGCCGGCCTCGGCCGTGGCCACGAACAGCACCCGGCCGCCCTCGCGCGCCAACTCCTGCGCGTAGCGGCTCTTACCGGCGCGAACGCCGCCCAGCACCAGCGTCAGGTGCCGGCTCACGCGGCCTCCGAGGAGTCAGCGTCCGCAAGGTGGCTCGTGTTGTTCCATGACGCCAGCACGCGGCTGCCCTCGTGATCGTTGACGATCGCGAGCGCGGTGTTGTCGACGTGGAACTTCCAAAAGTCGGTGTCGGCCAGGTCCAGCAGGCACACCACAAGGGCGCGCAATGTCCCGCCGTGCGCCACCACCAGGATGTTCTCCCCACCGTCGAGGCTCGCGCTCGCACGCGTGACGAAGCGGCCTACCCGCTGGAGCGCATCGATGGCGCTTTCGCCGCCGGGTGCCGACCATCCCATGTTGCCTCCGGCCTCGATCCGCTCGGCGAGCACTCCCGGATAGCGCGTCTCGACTTCCTCCAGCGTCAGCCCTTCCCACTCGCCGCACGAGAACTCGCGAAGGTCCGAATCGGGGGTGACCGCAAGGTCGCGGCCGTTGGCGATGATCCCGGCAGTCTCCGCCGCACGCGCCAGGTCGCTGGAGTAGATGGCCGAGAATTCGACACTCTGCAGCCGCTCGGCCAGCCGGGTTGCCTGGCGGCGGCCTTCGGCGTTCAGCGGCACACCCAGGTGCCCCTGCATCCGGCCCGTTCGATTCCACTCGGTCTCGCCGTGTCGCGCGAGATACCACCTGCCCATGTTTGCGCGCCTACCAGAACGGTGCGCCGGCAAGCCCCGGCGTCAACTGGATCAGGATAAGCCCGGTAAGCAGCACCGTAACCGCCGCAACCTCGTTGGTAGCGCCGTAGGTGTCCCCGGTCATGCCGCCGAGCAATTGCAGGAACCAGAGTCCGAGCCCTAGGGCGACGACTGTTGCGACTCCAAGAAGCAGCAACCCGGCGAATCCCAGCAACAGTCCGCCCGCTACGGCGGCCGTCAAAAGCGCGAAGACAAACTGACGCCAGCTGGCGCCAGCCTGAAACGCCGATCCGAGTCCCTGCGGTCGCGCGTATGGAAAAACGGACATTGCGGCGACCATGGCAAAGCGTGACAGACAGGGGAAGAGAACCAGCAGGCCAAGCCGTTCGGCTTCCGGGATGCCGGCCAGCAGTGACCATTTCAGCAGCAACAGGCACGCACCGCCGATCGCGGCGAATGCCCCGACGCGCGAGTCCCGGAGGATGGCCAGGCGCGACTCCCGGTCGCGGCCGCCCAGCAGGCCGTCGCAGGTGTCCAGGAAACCCTCGGTGTGCAGGGCGCGGGTCAGCACCAGAAGAGCCGCCACGAGCAGCGCACCAACCACGGGCGGCGGCAGGATCTGGCTGGCCGCGAGATCTAGCCCCGCCAGTAACCCACCGAGCCCGAGACCGACCAGTGGAAAGTAGGCGCTCGCCGGCGCCATTGGTCCAGAGTGGTCAGGCGCCACCGGCAATACGGTCAAGAAACCAATGGCCAGCCGCAGGCTCCTCACGCGGACGGCTCCGCTGGATGCGCCGGCTCCAGGTCCGAAACTCCGGCCTCCTCAAATGTGGCCATGTCGGACAGGCAGGCCGCGGCGGCTTCTACCAGGCCCGTCGCCAACAGGGCGCCCGTCCCCTCGCCCAGCCGCATCTCCAGGTCCAGCAGGGGCTTCAAGCCCAGCTGTTTCAGCGCGACGTGGTGTCCCGGCTCTGCCGAAACGTGGCCGGCAATCAGGTAGTCCAGGACCGTAGGACAGAGGCTGTGGGCGATCAGTCCGGCGGCGCCGGAGACGAAGCCGTCGAGCACCACGGCCCGCCGGGCCAGCGCCCCGCCCAGCACCACCCCCGCCAGCACCCCGATCTCGAAGCCGCCAACCGTGCGCAAAACGTCTACCCCGTCATCGGCGTCCGGCTGATTCACATCCAACGGGCGTTCCACGCAGGCGATCTTGTGCTCGAGTTCCGGATCGGATCTACCCGTCCCCCGCCCGGTCGTCAGCCGCGGCGGCGTCCCGGTCAGCGCCGCCGTAATGGCGCTGGCGGCCGTGGTGTTGCCGATGCCCATGTCGCCAGTGCCGATGACGTGCGCGTCCGCCTCGGTGGCGTCCAGGGCGAAGCCGACGCCGGCCGATATGCAGGCTTCAGCCTGCTCACGAGTCATGGCCGGCCCTTGCGTGATGTCGCCGGTGCCATTTCCGGCCGAGACGACGCGAAGCTCCGGATGCGCCGGCAGCGGCGTGGCCACACCGGCGTCAACGATGATCAGGTTCGCACCGCGCGCTCGCGCCATCACGCTGATCGCCGCGCCGCCCTCCAGGAAACTCATCACCATCTGGGCGGTCACCGCCTGCGGATATCCGGTCACACCCTGCGCCACCACTCCGTGATCGGCAGCGGCCACGATCAGCGTGGTGCTTCGAGCAACCGGACGCTCGGTGCCGAAGATGCCGGCCAGCTGAATCGAGACGTCCTCCAACCGCCCCAGACTTCCCGGCGGCTTCGTCAGCCGCTGCTGACGCCGCATCGCCGCTTGCTTCGCCCGGGCATCGGCCGGCCGGATGCTGGCGACGACCTTGTCGAGCGTCACCGCTAGAACTCGATCCCCCGTTGCGCCCGGATGCCCTGCTCGCGGTACGGATGCTTGATCATCTTCATTTCCGTCACCAGGTCCGCGCAGTCGATCAGTTCCTCCGGCGCATAGCGGCCGGTGATGATCACGTGCAACGGCGCCGGCCGTGCCTTCAGCGTTTCCACCACGTCGCCCACCGGCACCCATCCGTAGTGCATCGCGTAGGTGAACTCGTCCAGCACGATGATGTCCTCGTCACCCTTGAGAATCGCGTCCTTGCAGTGACCCCACTGCTCCACCGCCAGCGCCGCCGTTCGATCCATGTCCTTCGAGAGCCAGGTAAACCCGTCGCCCAGCGCCTCGATCGGAATGTCCAGCCGCATCGCCGCCCGCTGCTCGCCGAATGTTGCGCCGGTGTGCTTGATGAACTGGAACATCCGGACCTTGAAGTCCCGCCCCCACGCCCGAAAGATCACCCCCAGCGCGGCCGTCGTCTTGCCTTTGCCCTCGCCGGTATTGACGATCACGAGTCCGTGCCGGCCGCGCCGGCGCTTGGGGACGTCGGCGGGTCTGGCCTCCGGGTCTCGAACGCTCACGCCCTAGCCGTTCCGCCGCCTGGCTTCGACGGGCCCTCCGGGCGCGTGTCGCTCGGCCCCGTGCCCATGCCTTCCGTTGACGCTCGCCGACGGCGCGTGCGCCCGACCGTTGTCGGCCGGCTCGATCAGGCTGATGGCCAGCGATCCGGTCGCTGGATCGCGGTACACCGCCGACCGAACGCCAAAGGCCGACTCGATGATGTCCGGGACTAGCACGTCTTCCGGCGCCCCTTCCGCCAGCACCCGCCCCCCGCTCAGCAACACCAACCGGTCGCAATACCGCGCCGCCATGCCCAGGTCGTGAATCGCCGCCACCGCCGTCAGCCCCTCGTCCACCAGCCGCCTCACCAGGTCCAGCACCCGCAGCTTGTGCAGCACGTCCAGGTTCGCCGTCGGCTCGTCCAGCAGCAGCACGCGCGGCTGCTGCGCCAGCGCCCGCGACACGAACACCCGCTGACGCTCGCCCCCCGACAGCGTATCCAGCGTTCGCTCGGCAAACTCCTCCGTCTCCGTCAGCTCCATCGCCTCGCGCGCAATCGCCTCGTCGGCGGCGCCTTCAATCTCAAACCGTCCCAGGTGCGGATACCGCCCCATCAGCACCAGTTCGCGCGCGGTAAACCCATGCGTATACGGCGCGATCTGCGGCACCAGCGCCATCCGCGCGGCGACATCCCTGGCCGGGATGGACTCAAGCTCCTCGCCCTCCAGCCATACCGCCCCTTCCTGCGGCTGCAATACGCCCGCAATGGCGCGGAGAAGCGTTGACTTCCCCGCGCCATTCGGGCCGATCAGACCGACCAGTTGACCCTGGTCCGCGTGCAGCCGCACGCGTTCGAGCAGCGCCTTCGCCTCGACCCGGAAGTCGAGATCGTCCGCCCGGATAGACGCCGCCCGTCCAGTCTGCATCGTCTACGACCCCGCCAGGCTGAACGCCGGGCTCTCGGAGTCGCCCAGCGCATCCGGCCACAGAATCCGCGCCAGGTCTTCCGCTCCCCGGATATTCCAGTACGACAGCGTCGTGAAGTGCTTGCCTTCCACCAGGTACACGGCCTCGTTCTTGACCGCCGGTAGCTCGGCCAGCGCCTCATTCTCCAACAGGCTCTGTCGGAACTCCGCGGCCCCGAACTCCAGCGGCTGCGCGATCACAATGACTTCGGGATTCATCGCAATCACACCTTCCAGGCTCGTCGTCTGATTCCCCTCGATCCCGGCCTCTGCGGCCACGTTCAGGCCGCCCGCAGCGGAGATCACCCCGCCTTCCGTCGAGTCCGTGCCCGCCGTCCAGATCTTGTCGCCAAACTGCGTCAGCGCCAGCACGCGCGGTCGGGTCTCCACCTCGCCGGTCACCGCGATCAGGGCCTCGTACCGCTCGCGAACCTCCGCCGCGAACGCAACCGCCCGCTCCTCTTCCCCATAGATGTAGCCCATCAGCAGGATGTTGCTGATCCGTTCCTCGGGTCCCTGCCTGAGCTCCGTCTGAATCACCGGAATCCCGGCCGTGGACAGCGCCGCGACTCCGTCCGCCGAAAAGAACGGGCTCGTCACGATGATGTCCGGTGCCTGCGCAATAATCGTCTCCGGATCGCGCGAAATCTCGGTCGTTTCCCGCAGCAGGTCGGCCACGTTCGAATACGTCGCGTCCTTCGACGATCCGCCCACCGCCACCAGCCGCTCCAGCGGAACGATCGCCAGCGTCATCTCGTCGTGCCCCACCGACGCCGTGATGATGCGCAGCGGCTTCGCCGCAATGCTCACCACCCCGTTCAGCCCCTCCACCTCGCGCGGCCAGCCGAAGTTCGTCGGATCAACGATCCCGCGCACACCCTGGAACGCCTCCGCAAACGCCGGTGCCGCCGGCGTCGCTTCCTCGGTCGCCGCCGGCTCCGGCGTGGCGTCAGGCGTTGCGGTCGCCGCTGGCCTGGCCGCCTCGGTTGGCTGAACCGTCGGCGCGGCCTCCTGCGTCCGCGTTGGCTCGGCGGTCGCTGTCGGCGACGCCTCAGCGGGCGCTGCCGTCGCCGCCGGCGCTGGAGCCTCGGCTTCCGTCCCGCAGGCCGTCAGGGCCAGCACAAATGCAATGGCCAGAATCGGCCGCACGACAAAGCTACGAAGTCCCTGCATCGAAACCACGAGTCCTTTCAAATGGCCGCGCCTCACAGCGCATGGGCCTGCCGCTTATTCCGAATCAGCAACAAGACGAAAAACGGCGCCCCCACGAAAGCCGTCAGAACGCCAACCCGAAACTCCGCCGGCTGGATAATCGTCCGCGCAAACGTGTCCGCCACCACCACGAACACCGCCCCCGCAATCGCGCTCAGCGGAATCAACACCCGGTGATCCGGGCCCAGCACCAGCCGCAGGATGTGCGGCGTCACTAGTCCCACAAAGGCGATCGTCCCGCTCACCGCCACCGCCGCCCCGGTCGCCAGTGCGGCCGCCGCCAGCAGCACCACCCGCGTTACACCTACGCGCACCCCCAGGGCCTGCGCCTCGTCGTCGCCCAGCATCAGCAGGTTCAGGTCGCGCGCCCTTAGCAGGATCACCACCGTCGCCCCCACGATCAGCGGCGCCGAAATCTGCACGTGCTCCCACGCCCGCGAATCCAGCCCCCCCGCCAGCCAGAACAGGATCTCCCGCAGCGCCTCGTTATCCGGCAGCAGGATCACGATCGCCGAAATCACCGCCCCCAGGAACGCATTCACCGCCACCCCCGCCAGCAGCAGCGTCGCCATCGAAAAGTGCCCGCCAGCCGCCGCGATCCCATACACCAGGAACGTCGCCCCCACCGCGCCCACGAACGCAAACGACGGCAGCGCCAGGAAAAACAGCCCCGTCAGCCCCGTGGCGATCGCGATCACCGCCCCCAGCGCCCCGCCCGCCGAGACCCCGATAATCCCGGGATCCGCCATCGGATTGCGGAACAGCCCCTGCATCGTCGCCCCGGCCACCGCCAGCGCCATCCCCACGAACGCGCCCACCAGGATCCGCGGCAGCCGGATCTGCTCGATCACCAGCTGCTCCGTGCGCCCCACCTCCGCAACGTCCAGGCCCACGAACGACAGCACGATCGCCGCCACCTGCCCAACGGGGATTTCAACCGGCCCAAGGCTCAGCGAGACCAGCGACGCGAGAACAACCAGCCCGCCCAGCGCAACCCCGCCCACCGCAAGGCGCGCGGAAACGCCGGCCCGTCGGAGTGAACGCACCGAAACCGGTCCAGCGGCCTCTCGCAAATCCTGCCTCCAGCAAACCTCCGCTGAAGGTCAAGGCTTCCGTCGGCCAGGCCCTGTGACCCGACTCCGAGGAACCCTCTCTTAAAGCGGAGAGCGGTCACCTCTCGTTCAGGCAGGTCTCCTGGCTTACGGGCGTGGGTTTGTCGCCGGCCCCTTCCCGTCGATTCCCTCGACAGTGGGCCCCGGCCCCGAAATCCCGCTTACAGTGGCGCTACCGCGGCGGATTCTCACCGCCTTCCCTATTCTCCCTGGGACGGGCACCTGAACGAACGATGCGTAACTAAATTCAATCGGCCGAAAGTGTTCCCCCACCCCCGCCCCCTGTCAAGCCCCACCCATCCCCTCTTGTCATCCCGACGGTACTCCGAGGGATCTCGCCTTCTCTTCTCCCCCTCATCCCAACGGTCCCCCGAAAGCCTGCCCTGAGCCTGCCGTCTTTTCTTGTCATCCCGACGGTACTCCGAGGGATCTCGCCTTCTCTTCTCCCCCTCATCCCGACAGTACCCCGAGAGCCTGCCCTGAGCCTGTCGAACGGGGATCTCGCCTTCACTCTTCCTCTTCTCCCCTCCCCCGTCCTCGTCCTTCTCGCCTCTCGCTCCTCTCAGCTCACTCCTTCCCCACTCCCCCTTTGTGCCTCTTCGTGTCCTTCGTGGACCATTCCCTCCCGTCCGCCTCTTCTCTCAACGCTCACGCCTCTCAGCTCACTCCTTCCTCAACCCGCCACCCATGGCAACCAACCCTGACCAATTCCCCCCATCCGCCGCTCGGCACCCGACATTCATGAAGATTCAACAATGACATGGCAAGGATCATGAAGATTCCCTAATATCCCCCTTCGAGCACCGGGAAGGCACCCCCTCCCGACTGCATGAATCGTCGAGGGCGGCGACGAAAGGGCGGATCATGGCAGTCACGTTTGCGGACCTGCTCGACCAATTACAGACCCAGTCACGCCCCTAGCCAGCAAGCGCCCGTTCAAGCTCGATGCCATCCCGTCCCGAAACCATCCGCGAAGAAGCCGCCAACGTCCTTCTCGCCCAAATCCTCCGCGACCACGGCCTCGCCGCCCGCGCCGAGCGACGCAGCCGTGGCCGAGCGCCCGACATCAGCGTTGACCTGCGCACCGGCCTCGCCATCGTCGAGTGCAAGTGGGACGGCGGTCGCACCCTTCTCGAAGACCAGCTCAATGGCCGCCTGACCGACTTTCCCCACGCCCTCGGAACCTTCGGCGTTCTCTATCCCGGGCAGCTCCGGCACGCCGAAGACACCAGGGCCGGCCACGAAACCGCCGACCTTCAGTGGTGGCTGCACGGCTCCCGCGGCGCGGCGCGCACCCAGCCGTCCATCCGGCACGGCTCCGTCCGCGAACTCGCCGATGAGCTACGCGCCTTTCCCCTGGACCTCGAAGGCGTCGACCAGGTGGCAGCAGCCGCCACCGTCGTCGGGCACGCCCTCCTCGCGGCTGCCGGTCCAATCGCCGCGCACGCCCGCCTGGCCCGCCGCGTCGCCGACATCATCGCCAAGACCGACCAGGAAAAAGACCGCGCCGCCGCCCTGCGCATCGGCTGCCTCGTCCTCTTCAACGCCCTCGCCTTCCAGGACCGCCTCGCCACCGCGAACGACGATGTACCCACCGTCAGCGAGGCCCTCCGCCGGGGCGTCTCCGGCCTCCGCACCGGCTGGCACTACATCTGCAAGCAGATCGACTATGTGCCTGTTTTCGAACTCGCCCTCGAAATCCTCGACGTCCTCATCGACGGCCCCGAAGAAACCCGGCAACCCGTCATTGAATCCTTGCTCGACGCCGTCCGGCGCACCCGCAAGGTCGAGGGCCACGACCTTTCCGGCCGCCTTTTCCACACGCTGCTAACCGACGCCAAGTTCACCGGCGCCTACTACACCTCCGTCCCCGCCGCCACCCTGCTGAGTCGCCTGGTCTTTCAAGAATGGCCGGCGGACGTGGACTGGCGCGACCACGAATTGCCCGGTTCCCTCAACGTCGCCGATCTCGCCTGCGGCACCGGCACCCTCCTCATGGCCGTCGCCGCCGAAGCCGAACGCCGCCACCGCGAGGCCGGCGGAACCCGCTCCGCCGATCTCCACAAGGCCATGGTCGAGGAGGCGCTGCACGGCTACGACGTCCAACTCTCCGCCGTCCACTTCGCCGCCACCAGCCTCGCCATGCTCAACCCCGCGATTCAGTTCGACCGCATGAACCTCAGCGTCATGTCGCTGGGCGCGGAAGGCTCAGAGATATCGCTCGGCTCCCTCGACTTCTTGGAATCCGACTCAGTCGCCGTTCAGTTCGCCCTCTCGCCCACGGACATGGGCATCGCCACGCTGGACCGGGCCCGGATCTCCGGTCGCGGCCCCCGCGGTGCATCGCAGGGCGAGTCCGTCACCTTGCCGGACCTCGATCTCGCCATCATGAACCCGCCGTTCACCCGCTCGGTCGGCGGCAACCTGCTATTCGGCAGCCTTCCGACTCGCGAACGTCGCAGGCTTCAGACCGAACTGTCGCGCCGCCTGACATCCCACCAGGCGTCCGCGACTGCTGGACTCGGCGCAGCCTTCGTAGCCGCGGCCTCGCCGAGACTTCGGCCGGGCGAAGGTCGCCTGGCCCTCGTGCTCCCCGCCACCGTCTGCACTGGCCCCTCCTGGCAACAGACCCGCGACCTCATCCAGCGCGACTTCGTCCTCGACGCGGTTATTACTTCCCATGACCCGAGCCGCTGGAACTTCTCCGACAGCACGTCCCTCTCCGAAGCCCTCCTCATCGCCACCCGCCGTCCTGAGAAACCTGCGGCCACCGAACATCGCACCACCTTCGTAAACCTCTGGCGCAACCCCAGCGGCGTGCTGGACGCTCACCGCCTAGCGGGAGCCATCGCTACCACAACCCCGGCCGGACTCGAAGACACGGGTACCGCTCTGATTCAAGTCGATGGACGCCACGTAGGCGAAGTCGTCTCCTTCCCTGAATCAAGGCTGGTCGGCAGACAGTGGGCAGGCGTCCAGTTCGCCCGCGCCGACCTGCTGCGCAGCGCACTCTGCCTTCTGGACAGCAGCGAAGTTTGGGTGCCAGGTGGGGGAAGCACCACTGAAGTTCCGCTCTGTCGACTCACCGACCTCGGTCAGATCGGCCCTGACATTCGCGATGTCAGGGATGGCTTCGAACCTACGGACGCCGTGACCGCATATCCGATGGCTGAGAGTCACGACACCGAGAAGCGAAAGCGTCTCGCGGTTGAACCGGACAGGTATTTGGCTCCACTTGCCGAACCACGCCGGGGTCGCCGTCTGAAGAGGCCCGATCAGCTATGGCCAAAGGCGGGACAGCTCTTGCTAGCGGAGCGTCTTCGCCTGAACACGTGTCGAGTCGCCGCAATGTTCTCTAGCACCTCCGTGCTGTCGAACGTCTGGTGGCCTGTTCGGGCCGAAATCCGTGTCCATGAGAAGAGTCTTGCCCTTTGGATCAACAGCAGCCTCGGCTTGCTCACGCTGCTGGCTACGCGTAACACCACCCAGGGCAGCTGGGTGAAGTTCAAGAAGGCTGATCTAAAGGAATTGCCCGTGCTTGACATCCGCGCACTCTCCCCATCCCAGCTTCAGCGTCTCTCCGACCTCTTCGACCAGATGACCGACGCCGAGTTCCACCGCCTCCCCGCCATGCACCACTGCGCCGCCCGCCGCCACCTCGACAAATCCCTCGCCAAAATCCTCAACCTCCCCAACCTCACCACCCTCCGCCACCTCCTCGCCACCGAACCCACCATCTCCAACCAAAGGCTGTGACTACGAGATGGCCTAGAGCTTCAGCCCGCAAGCGCAACACTTGAGTCGCGACCAACCCACACCTCTCGAGCGCCGCGACCACAACGACTCGATCCGCTGATTTCGCATGAAGGGCCCTCGGACCAGCACGCCGCTCGGTATCCTCGCGGAACCGCAACTACTCCCTAACCAACCCCATGCCCCGCGCCACCTACATTCCGATCACCGGTGCGGTGTTGCGCTGGGCCATCAATGAGAGCGGCCTCTCGGATAGCCAGTTCGCAAGCAAGGTCCGCACGGATCCAGACGAGGTCCAGGCCTGGATCGACGGTGAGTCCCAGCCCACCAAGACCAAATTCAACGCCATCGTCCGCACCCTGCGACGCCCCAGCGCCGCATTCTTCCTGCCCGAGCCGCCGCAGCACCTCAACCTGCCGCCGCCCTTGCGCCGATCGGTTGGCGCCAGAAGCCGGGCGCTCGACCCTAAGGAGCTACGAGAGATCCGTTGGGCGCGACGCCTCCAACAACTCGTCGCGCACCTGCGCACGGAGGATGCAACGGCCGCCTCCGACATTCCCCGATTCGAGCTTTCCGACTCACCAAGCCGCGCCGCTCGCGTCTTTCGGAGCCAACTGGACGTTCCACTCGATCTCCAGAAGCAATGGCCCAATCCCAGTGCGGCCTTCAACGGCTGGCGTGAGGCGGTGGAAGCTACTGGCGTCGTCGTGCTCCTTTTGCAACTTGGCCCCGACGCCATCCGTGGCTTCGCTCTGTGGAGCGATGCCGCCCCACTCGTCGCCGTCAATACAACCTTCATCCCCCAGGCCCGCGCCTTCACGCTGTTTCACGAGGTCGGTCACTTGCTGCTCCGCCAGGACGCCGCGTCCGACGAACACGTTGGCCGAAACCGGCGCTTGGCCACTGGATATCGAGTGGAACGCTGGTGTGAGCGCATGGCTGCGGCCACGCTGCTGCCCGCGTCTGCCGTTCGCTCCGCCGTACCGACGGCAATGTCCGCGGAAGAGGCGTACCCAAGCGCCCGCATGCTCGCCGGCCGCCTTAAGGTCAGCGTTCGTGCCGCCGCAATCCGCCTGATCGAGCTAGACCTAGCTCCGAGCGATCTCTACGGCCACGTCGTGAGCCAGTCTGGCCGACTCGACCGGCGCCAGACACGTGGCGGTGGCGGCGGGCGTACCGCCGCCCAAACCCGTATTGCACAAGTCGGTCAGTCGGCCGCTCGCCGAATCGTCCAGGCTGTGACCGCCAACCGGCTCTCCGAACGCGACGCCCGCGACGTCCTGAGACTCGGCGGCCAGGGCTTCCAGGACTTCGCCTCCCTGGCGGAAGCCAGCTAGAGGCCGTACGTGCCAAGCCCGGTTTATGTCATTGATGCAAGCTCGCTCATCAACACGAAGCGCTACATCAAACCGAACCGCCAGTGGGATTTCTTTAACGAAACACTGACGGGAATGGTCCACGGCGGCGAACTGCTCATCGTTCCGCAAGTTGAGACTGAGTGCGGCAAAGTGCGTCATCCCGACGTACCCGGCACCTGGGCGCTTGCAAAGGCCAGGCTGTCTCCAGCCGACAGAGACCCTAGCCCGCAGACAGTGAGGCTCATTCTGTCCGCTTGGCCCGAGCTGATCGATCCCGACGGCGAGGCAGAGCAAGCTGACCCGTACGTCGTCGCCCGAGCACTCGAGCTTCAGGACAGCCTTCAGGATGTCCGTGTGGTGACAGACGACACCACAAGCCGCCTACCTGCAAAGGCATCCATTGCCCAAGTCTGCGACGACTACGAAATCCCCTGGATCACGCTAGGCGGATTCCTTGGATCCGATCATCTCGATCTCCCCCGCAACTACCTCACGCCAGAGGGCCGCAGAGAGTCCCCGAGCTAGACGCCAGCGACGCCGACACAGGCGTCAGGTTCCACCACACCACACCGCCCTCGTGACGCAGTCGTCCCCTTGGGCAATGAAATCTACCGGCGAAACATCCAGCGGCAGCTGGAGGCCCGCCATGTTGGCGACGTCGTCGCCATTGACGTTGACAGTGGGGACTACGCCCTCGACGCCAACGCCATTGCCGCATCTGAGAGCCTGCGCAACCATCACCCGGGGACCCGGGTCTGGCTGATGCGGGTTGGACATTCGACGCTCTATCGCTTCAGAGGCAGTTCCCAGCGGAGAGCACGACCTGACCGCAACACCTGCATTGAGTGCATTGCTGGCATTGATTGACCTCACTCCCAGCCCCCGCCATCCCCGGCCCGGCTCGTCCCCCAACCCCAGCAGCTATACGTCATCCCTACGTCCGCAGCCCCGACCCAGCAGCAACCAACCACCAAACCCCACCCGGCGTCCCTGCTGAGCCTGTCGAACCACACCCCTGCCAATCCACCCCGACCCCAAACCCCCAACCCCCGCCTCTCCCGCTCACCGCTCACGCAGTCTTTCTCTCCCTCCGCCTCTCGATTCTCACTTCTCTCACCTCACTCCTTCCCCACCCCGTCATCCCCGCGCAGAGCCTGCCCTGAGCTTGCCGAAGGGCGGGGACCCAGCACCATGCGCAATCCCGGCGCACCCAAGCCACCCCTGGCAACCCAGCCTGTCCAAATGCTCCCAACCTCCTAGATCCGCCTCTCACCTCTCACTTCTCTAAGCTCACTCCTCGCCTTCCTATCCCCGCGCCAGCGGAAACTCCACCTTCGCCTGCCCCGCGTCGTGCGACCGCCGCATCGCCTCGATCACCTCCACCGCCATCAGCCCCGTCCGCACGTTCGCAAACGTCTCCGGCCCGCCCTCATGCCGCTGAATCAGGTTGTCGATGCTGCTCAACATCGCCGAGCGGTACACCTTCTGCGTCGGCAGCTGCCGTTCCAGCCACTCCTTCTGCCCGCTCGGCGTCGTCGCCTCGAACTCCACCGTCGAGTGCACCCCGCCGATCCGCACCCGCCCCTGCTCGCAGAACACCTGCCACTCCGTGAACTTCGGCATCGCCTTCGTCTGGTTGATAAACGCCAGCACCCCGTTGTCGTACTGCACCAGCGCGCTCGGCGCCGGTTCGCTCCACTCGCCGGGCGGCTCATGCACCCCCACCACCCATTCCGGGGCGCCGCCCGCGTACATATTCACCGCATCCACCGTATGCGACCCGTTCCGGTACTCCAGCGCCCGCGTGCCGCCCCACGTCCCCACAACCCGAACCACGCGCCCGATCCGTCCCGACTGGATGAAGTCATACGCCTGCCGGAAAAACGGGTCCCACCGCCGCGTGTGATCCACGCTGAACGCCGTCCCCGCGTCCTCCACCGCCCCAACCAGCGCGTCCGCGTCCTCCAGCGACGTCGTCATCGGCTTCTCGCAAAACACCATCGGCACGCCCGCCTCGATCGCCGTGATCCCCAGGTCCGCGTGCGTGTGGTCCGACGTCGCAATACTCAGGATGTCGATATCCTCCGCCGCCAGCATCGCGTCCAGGTCGTCATACCGCGCTGGTCCGTCGCCCCACGTCTCCCGGAACGTATCCAGCAACGCTCCATCCAGGTCGCACCCCGCAACCAGGTCAACCCGCTCATGCGCGCTATGGGCCGAGGCATGCGTATGCGGCGCCGCCCGTCGATTGCCGCTGAACGACTCCTTCTCCGCCCCCGCGCCAATCCCCCGCAGCCCCACCACCGCCGCTCGATACCGGTCCTTCTGCGCCATCTCCCACCGTCCTCGCACACAGCACGCCGCAACGCGCTAACCTTAGGGCATAGGCTAAAGCTGTGGCTTCACACTTCGGCGCTGGCGGGCGCACTTGCGCCTCGTCAGACGTAGTGCACCCCATGCAAATCACCAACGCGTTCAGACAGAGACCCGGACGGGCCCGCTGGCTCGCCGCCGCCGCCGTCGCCGGCATAGCCGCCATCACCTTTGCCGCCTGCGGCGAAGACCCCGAACCGGCCCCATCTTCGCCCGCCGTCGCCGCCGTAACCGCCGCGCCCCCGCCGGCCGCCCCACCGCCCACGGCCCCGCCGCCCACCGCCGTGGCCGCCGCCCCGGCAACCCAACCCCCCGCCCCCGCAACCCAACCGGCCCCCGCGGCCACCCAGCCCCCCGCCACGCAAGCCCCCGCAACGCAGGCCCCGGCCACCCAGCCGCCCGCCACCCAGGCCCCGGCCCCCGCTGCCCCGGTGCCCGCCGCCACCGCCGCACCGGCAACCGCGGCGCCCCAGCCAACCGCCGCGCCCGCCACCGCCGCCCCCCAGCCCACCGCCGAACCCACCCCTGCGCCCACCCAGGCCCCACCCGCCACCGAGGCCCCCGCGCCCCAGGTCGCCGCTGGCCCCATGGCCCCGCTCTTCACCCTCCCCAGCGCCCGCGGCGGCGAAGTCAGCCTCGCCAGCTTCCAGGGCAACAAGAACGTCGTCCTCGTCTTCTACCGCGCCTTCTGGTGAGGGACCTGTCGCACGCAACTCGTGGAGTTGCAAAACAATTACCAGCAAATCGCTGAGCAGAACGCCGAAGTCGTCGCCCTCAGCACCGACAACCTCGAAGGTGCCAAGTGGGCCATCGAAAGCCTCGGCGTCCCCTTCCAGGTCGTCTACGACCTTTCCACCGACGTCCCCAAGGCCTACGACGTCTGGAACCTCTACGGCGACAACCTCGCCACCGGCTCCGCCTTCGTCATCGACACCAACGGCATCGTCCGCTGGTCCCAGATCTACTCCGGCATCCACGACCTCGTCACCGCCAACGCCATCATCGAAGCCCTCAAAACCCTCTAACCCGCCACCCCCACCAGAATCCACCCCACGTCCTCCCTCTCCCCGCGGGAATGGGTCGCGGGGAGAGTCTTCAGCTCTCGATACCCACCCCACGCCTCCGCCTCGTCCCCCTCTCACCTCTCACTCCTCTACGCTCACTCCTTCCCCCTGGGTGAGGGTCTTCCGCGCACCCAACGCCCCCGGGGACCAAGACAGTTGGAGGCCGCGGTTCTTCACCCTCTCCAAGGGGAGAGGCAGAACCTGTCCTGAGCTAGTCGAAGGATTCGGCCGTCTTCGGCCGAAATCGGTGAGGGGTCTTCCGCGCAACCAAGCTCGGGTTACGCAACGCTCTCTCCTGTGCAGACCGGAGGCATCACGGGCACGCAACCGGCTCCAGCAGAACCGTCCACGACCCGTCCGTATCCACGCTCAAATCCACCGGTCCTGCTGGAACGCCGAGGTCCGCATCCTCGTGGCCCGGGCCCACCAGCACGATCACCGGACGGTCCGAAGACCAGCCAATCCCGCCCCCTCCCCAGGTCAGGTTCACGCCTGTTTGCCCCGCGTCGTCCGAGGGTTGAATCAACTCAACCGTCCACACCCCGGCGGCCAGGTCAATCCCTACCGGTTCCGCGCCCTCGCCGTTGACGGTCCACAGATCCGTCACCTCCACCTCGGTCTCATTGGCGCTGTGGGCGCCCAGCGGCGCGTAACCAAACCACCCGGCCGTTCCCCACCACCCCAGCTCCTGCCGAACCGTCTGCCAGGCCAGCGAAACGGCAATCACAACAAGCGCCGCGGCCATCACCCGCTGGCTCGTCACCTTCGGGCGCTTCACCTCAACCCCCATGCTCCCCAATCCGAACCGTCCCCATCCCCAGCCCCGAACGCCGCCACGCCACCCGATCCTATACGCAGCGTCAGGCGCATCCCGTAGGGCTGCCCTTCGCCGGTACCCTCTCCCTATCCAGCCACAATCCCCGATCTGTAGGGGTGCCCCTTGTGGGTACCCTCTTCAGTTCCAGCCTCTATTTCCCCCGCCCCGGACGGCCACCTCATAGCCACCAACCCCGGCAACCAAGAATCCCTCCTCATCCTCAACATCGAGCCAACCGCCCCTCCCCGTTCGTGGTGAGCGGGCCCGTAGTCCCCGGAGCACCGTGTCGAATCCCTCGGCCGCTCAGGCGTCGCGAACTGATCGCCTACTACACTGCTATCACGGGAGTTGGCGCCAACAAGGCTCGGGGGACACCTCGCATGCGGGACAGCGTGCATGTCGAGGCTTCAAGTCGCGCCGAGATGGCGGATGCGCTGCGAGAGGCTGGCCTGGATCAGTCGGCGGACCGCCTGGACTATCTGTGGCGGCTGGCCGAAGAGGATCAGGACGAGGAGCCCATAGCCCTCGAGTCACTGCGTCAACTGACAACGTTTCTCATCAACGAACGTGAACTCGGAGAACCTCAAATCGGCGTCAGTCCGGACGGCGTTGCCCTGGCGCAATGGCGCGTCTTGGAGGCCGGGATTCTCGCGATGGAGTTCCTGGGCTCGGAGCTGATCCGCTTCGCCGGCACGACAGGTCCGGCTTCCCAAGACGGGGAGTCGCTGCGGGTGAGTGGCGCTCTGCCCACGACCAGGGCGCTGCAAGTCGTCAAGCCGTTTCTGTCCTGATCCCGTCCGGTGCAAGGCGATCCGGTTCCCGACGATGACCACGTATCGCGCTACTGCAAACCATCGTCGGTCGACGCACACGGCTTACCGCTAGCCAGCGCATTTCAACTGCGATCGGACGAAGACTCGCTCTCCGTGAATTGGCTGGAGACTCTTGGTGCAAGCAGCGTCGACGACGCGATTGGCCGGGTTCGCACAGCGTTTCGCGACAGCGGATTTGGGCTGCGGGCCAATGGTCGGTTTGCCGTACTCGACGTCGGAGCTGCAAAGTCGATTGTCCGCGCAGAAGTAGGGCTGTCGCTGCGCATCGAGCACGATCCGCTCCCGGACGACCCAACGCACGCAGGCATATCCGGCTATGCAGCCCACGATCTGGCAGTCGCCGTGGAACTTGCCGCGCTAGTGAGCCAAGACGACGTCTACCCGGCCGCTGCGTGAGTCTTGACGAGCTCTGAATGCCCTTAACCGCAGATGTCCAGGTACCCCCCACTCCAACTTCCACGAACGCCCCCGCCACCTTCGCCCCCGGCGCCTACCTCCTCGCCGACATCGAGCCAACCGCCCCTACCCGTTCGTGGTGAGCCGGTGCGTAGTCCCCGGAGCACCGTGTCGAACCACACTCCCAGCTACATCTCTCGGGCCTTCCTTCCGCTCTTCTTGCACCTTCCGAGTCGGGGCCTGTCGGCGAGGGTGCAGAGAACAGTTGAAGGGAGCCCGGCCCATGTAGCACTATCCTGGTAAGACTCGGTAACAGGAGGCCGGCATGCCGCGAACGACCAAGACCATCACCTTTTCCCTGCCGCCGGAGATGGCGGACCGGGTGGACGAGGTGATGAAGCGGCAGGGACGCTCCAGGAGCGAGTTCCTTCGGGAGGCGGTGCTCCGCTACATCCAGGAGTGCGAGTGGCGGCAGCTGCTCCAGTATGGCGAGGACAGGGCGAGAGAGAAGGGCATTGGACCCGAGGACGTGGCCGGTCTGGTGGAAGAGTATCGAGCCGAGGTCACTTCCTCCCGTACATGAGGGTCGTCCTCGACACAAACGTCATAGTCTCCGGTCTCAACTTCCCGGGCAACGAGCGCCTCATTCTCGAACTGGCCCTCAGGGGACGGTTCCAACTGTATCTGTCCCCCTTCATCCTGCAGGAGGTTGCCGGGGTGCTTGTCCGCAAGTTCGATTGGACCGAGAAACGCTTGTCCCAGGCACTGAGGGCGCTGGAGGATGCCGCCACCATCATTGAACCCCATCGGCGCCCGGAGGTGATCGAGGGTGGTCAGGCCGACAACCGCATCCTGGAATGCGCCGTGGCGGCTGCCGCCGACTACCTGGTCACCGGCGATCGCCGGCACCTGTTGCCCCTTGAGGAGTATCAGGGCGCAAGAATCCTCAACGCACCCCGCTTCCTGCCGTTCCTGGAAGAAGGATGAGTCTAGGCTGTATCTGGCCCACTTCGTTCACTAACAAGTTGGTCATGGAGGCCTCGTGATGTCGCGAATGTCATCGAATCGCACCCCACATGACGAAGCCGTGGTAATCATGGAGCAACTCGTGACGAACAATCTGGGAGGAAAGCTGGAAGCCACGGCAGCATGCAACCAGTGCAGCGAAGATCTAACGCTAAACCTCGTAGAGGGAGTTTCCAGCGTCAGTCGAGAGAAGCGCGTAGGGAAAGTTCGCCCCGATATCAGCCTGCTCGATGAGAATGGCGAGCCTGTGAGGTTCATAGAAGTCGTAGACAGCCATGCTCCCGAGGAGACTGTCCATGAGCAGGCCCTGCAGGATGGTACTGAGATAGTAGAAATCCATCTAAGGGCCGTGAGGGAGTTCACCGGGAAACGAAGAAACAAAGCCCGCAACGCATCCCTGACCGTCAAGGCGAGATTAGAGGAACTCGTCACTGGACGAATCGTCCTGGATGCCCACAACCTCCTTTGCCGCAGACCCAAGTGCAGGGAGTGTGGCTCACCTCTGCCGCTGCGAACGATAACGATCAGCACAACGGACTGCTGGAAGTGCGGCCAGAACGTCAACGTCGCTACGGGAGACAAAGACGGTGAGAGCCTTGAGCAAGACGATTTCACCAAGGAGGAGATCGCGTTCGCTCGGAAGAACGGAGTAACTCTCGAGCGCAGATTCAGTGCCACAGTTGGAGGAAAGTACCTGGCCAACGTCTGCACCAAGTGCGATCGGATTCAAGGGAACTGGTTTCTATACTCGGACCCGTATCACGACAGGTTCAATTTACACAAGGACGAGCGAAAGGTATACGGACCCTGCGGCCCCTGCGCCACCCGCTATTGCGTGACTCATGGCGAATACATGGACTATCGAGGCAGCAGGCAATGCCCATTCTGCCTTGAAGAATCGGAAAGAGTCATGTGTCCGAACACCCCGGGCAGGCAATGCTTCTACCCCCACAGGTGCCAAGAAGGCGGATGCTACTTCGTTAATCGGGAAAAAGATCGACGGCACCAACTAGAGCAGGAGGAAATGCGACAACGAGAACGGGAGAAGCAGAGACTAAAAGAACAGGAAGATCGGCGCGAACAAGAGAAGCGCCAGTGGGCACGGCTCAACGAATGGTTGAACGAGAGCCAGGGGAAGAGTTGACGTGCTCGACATTGACGGCCTCATGGCGAGCTTGGCGGAAAGACGAAAGGTGTTTCATTCTGAGGCAGACTTCCAGCACGCGCTGGCATGGTGTATTCAACAGGCTATGCCGGAGAGCCAGATCAGATTGGAAGTCGATGTCTTGCAGGTGGAGCACCGGAGAAGATTCCTAGACATCTGGCTTCCGGTGGAGGGAATCGCAATCGAATTGAAATACAAGACTCGGGGATTGGAACTGGAGCAGGACCATGAGCCATTTGTCCTCCGCAACCAAAGCGCACAAACCCAAGGGCGATATGACTTCGTCCGGGACATTCAGAGACTTGAGCTCATGCGCTCGCAGCTAAAGCAATGCAAGGCTGGGTACGCGGTTCTGCTGACCAACGACTCCTCATACTGGAAAGATCCCGCGCGCAGAAGCACGGTGGACGCCGACTTTCGTATACACGACGGGCGGGAAGTTTCGGGAGTATTGGCGTGGGCGACCAGCGCCAAGCAAGGAACCGTGAAAGGCCGAGAATCACCGATAGAGATACACGGCTCTTATCGCCTTCGCTGGAGAGATTATTCCAAAGTCCCCGAGAGGTCGTACGGCAACTTTCGGTATCTTGCGGTTTCGCTGGAGTGATGGAAAGCAGCAACCGCCCCAGATATCCGACCCTGAAAGCGACTCGCGTGGAAAACATGGCCGGCAATCTAGACAAACATGGACTTGGCCAGCCCAAGTATCCTGCCCAATTTGGCCTATCCGAGCAGCGCGATCAGGATCCCCGTCACCGTGCCCAGCACATTGTTGACCACGAGCAGTCGCAATCCGGCGAGCCACGCGGTTAGTTGCGTCTCGAGATTCGCTACGTCGGCCTTTATCGCTAAGTGGTACTAGGCCCCTTTCAAATGGGCGAGGCGCTCCGCTTCTTTAGCCATCGGCTTCTCCGTGGCGAAGGTTCCTCTACCGCGCAGGATCGTGTGAGCGCAGTTACGTGTGCCTCAACTCGGCTAGGCATCATCCTGTATACCACTCACCGGGCGAACGCCAATTCCCGCCTCACTTCTTCTACCGTTACCGTGACGGCAACGCTGTCGCTTGACACTTTCCGGCCTGTACTGAACGCGTCCTCGATGAGGCTGCCTGTTTCCTTGACGCGTTGTGCTCCAAGGCTCTCGTCGCATCTGAATCCAATGAGTCCCATCTGCTGAGCGCTTCGGCGAGTTAGACCTAGTCGATTCCTGATGATTGTTCTGAAATGTCTGACGTTCCATGTAACTACGATGGCCCCGCGAAGTTCTGCAATGCGCGCGACTGCTTGGTCGCGGGCGCGAGCATTTTCGTCGCGTACATAAATGGTCTCATGGCCTAAGGCTTCAAACGCCTTCGCGGTGGAGTCTGGCGCATTTTCGTCAATCAGTAGCCGCATGCAGGTCTTATCACGGTGCGGCCATCGGAGAAGCTACGTTGCCAATGCTGTGGCTTCGGCCTCATGAAGACGAATAGCCTCGTCCACGTCTGCCGGTTCTAGGCGCGGATACTCCGCGATGATCTGTTCTGTTCGATATCCGGCCTTGTGGAAGTTCCAAATGGCTGACGTGGGGATGCGTGTTCCAGCTACGACACGTTGATTATGCGCAACATACCGGTGCCGCGAAGTCTGACCGATCTCCTCCGCTTTTCGCTCGCGCATTCGCCGTACAAGGTTCAACATCTTGTCGCTGACCTCTTGCAGGTCAATCGTGAAAGTAGTTTGCGACTTGGTGTTGGCTACCACGAACGTCTCGTCGTTGACCCCAAAGAATATGGTGGGCTCGTCGGCTCGCGTGTAGAACCGAAGATTGGCCCACGGATAGTTGCTGTGCTGGTGAAGCATGCCGGCGGCGCCCCGGAGTGCCTGGAGCGACGTGTGCTTGCGTAGGAGAGCCAACGTCCGAAGCCCGACGACATCGCGGAACGAGTAAACGCGCGAGTACGGACCCATCCGCAGTGAACCCGCCTCTGGCTTGAAAAACCCCGTCTTGTCCCAGTAGCGCAGTTGGCTGCGTGAAAGCTCGGTCAACTCACACACCTGGTCGGCGGTGAAGGCGCCGATCGGACTATCGGTCGGAAACTCGGATGTCATGTTGCTCTACGCTCCCGTCCCGGCCAGTACCTGGAAACCAATCCGGAATGTGAGCGCTCTTCGAACGCGTATGGGGGACGTTGATTCGACCGTATCACGCAAGCGGGACATGGCACATGCGTCAATCTCCGTTGCCGGCCTCCCCTGCAGACCGCAGCGTCATGCACGACTGGCAGGGGTGCCCTTGTGGGCGCCCTCTTCCCATTGAGGCCCTATTCCTCCCGCCGCAGCCGCTCCGTCACCCACGTCTGCACCCCCAGCATCCGCTGCGAGGAATACAGCACGAACACGGCGAAGAACGCCCGTAGCACCGGTCCGGGCAGCCACTGGGCCACCTGCGCGCCGCCGAACCCGCCGAACACGCCGCCGATCCCGATCGTCAGCGAGCGCCGCACGTCCACGTTGCCCAGCCGGTAGTGCTGGATCGTGCCCGACAGCGCCGTCGGCACGATCACCGCCAGGCTGATCCCCTGCGCCACCACCTGCTCGATCCCCATCAGGATCACCATCGCCGGAACCATCACGATTCCGCCGCCCACGCCCATCACCCCGCTGACCAGGCCGGTGAGGACCCCGGTGATCACCGCCGCCACCAGGCGTTCGCCGCCTTCCAGGTGCATCAGGGCCACGTCCTGGATCGAGATGAACATGCGCAGCGCGGTGGCCAGCAGCACCAGCGCGAACAGCCGCCGCAGCAGCTTCTCGTTGATATAGGCCGTCAGCCGCGCCCCCACCGCCGCAAACACCACCGAGGTGGCCGCCAGCGCCGCCGCCACCGACCAGTCGATGGGGTTTACGCTGGCGTAGCGAACCGTCGCGGCAAAGGCCGTGGGTACGATGATGGCTAACGATGTCCCATGCGCCCGGTGCTGCGTCATCCCCAGCAGCCCAACCATCAGCGGAATCATGACGATCCCGCCGCCCACCCCGATCAGCCCGCTGACCACGCCCCCGGCCAGCCCGATGCCGATCAGCACCAGGATCGGCGTCTGCCGTTCGGTTGTAGCCGCCGCGCGTGCCATCGGCGGAGTATATGGACCCCACCGCCGCCCGGACGCCTCCGGGCAGCGACCGCCTCGCCCCGACGCGCCGGCCCACGGCGCCCCCCGGCGAGCGCAGCGCTCGCCGGGGAGCCCGGCTCGCCCCCCGCAGCCCGCCGGCCTGCCTCACCCTTGCCCTCCGTCAGCAAGAAGTGTACACTAACCCCGATGTCCCCGCAACCCCTCGTCCGAATGCCCCCACCCCGCCCGCCCCACGCCATCGCCGCCACCCCATCGCCGCCGTGCCAATCCCTCGCCCATCCCCTCTCGACTCGCGCTGCGCGCCGCTCCCTCCCCGCTCACTTCTCACAGCTCTCCGCTCACTCCGTCCTCGCCCTCCCGCAACGCCCAATCCGACGCTTCGCTCATCGCTCACTCCTCTCAGCTCACTCCTGCCGCCATGCCCCGCCGCGCCTCAAGAGTTTTTTGGAAAAAACTCTTCACGCGCACGAACCCACCCCCCGCCAGCCCCTCCCATGAGCGACCTCCACCTCCCCGCCGACCTCTTCACCGGCGCCCCCGACCCGCTGCTGGAGCGCGAGTGGCTCGTCACCAACGGCGTCGGCGGCTTCGCCTCCGCCACCCTCGCCGGCGCCGCCACTCGCCGCTACCACGGCCTCCTCGTCGCCGCCGACCCACCCCCCAACGCCCGCTGGGTCCTCGTCTCCGGCGCCGACGAATTCATCCGCCACGGCGACGCCGCCGAGGTCCCCCTCAGCACCCAGGAGTACGACGGCGGAGTCCTCCACCCCGCCGGCTATTCCGCCATCGCCGCCTTCTCCCTCCGTGGCCAGCGCCCCATCTGGCGCTTCGACACCGACGCCGGCTCAATCGAGAAGACCATCTGGATGGAACGCGGACGCAGCCGCACCTTCATCCGCTACACCAACCACGCCGCACACCTCCTGCGCCTTCGCGTCCGACCCTTCGTCACGCTCCGCTGGTTCCACGCCCTGCGCCGCGGAGACGACCCGACATTCGAAGCCCTGCAGACCGGACCGGGCTCACTCTCCGTGCGCGCGGACGGTGGCGCTCCCTGCGTCCACCTCGGCGGCAGCGGCTGGCGGCTCGAGATGCAGTCCGACTGGTACTGGAACTTCCACCGCCGCGTCGAACAAGCCCGCGGGTTCGACTACACCGAGGACGCCTTCGCGCCCGCCGACTTCGTTGCCGAGCTAGCGCCCGGCCAGACCGCGACGCTGCAACTGGTTGCCGACGAACTCCAGTCCGCGTCCGAGGTCGACGCCTCCCTGGCCAGGTTCGATGCTCGCGCCGCCAGCCTGTCCGCCTCCGCTGCCGACCCGCTGGAGCAGCGCTTGCGGCTGGCTGCGGACCAGACTCTGGTGCATCGCGGCCCGTCGCTTCCCGGCTTCGCCCCCGAGCCCAACACCGTCATCGCCGGCTATCCCTGGTTCGGCGACTGGGGCCGCGACACCCTGATCGCGCTGCCCGGCCTCTGCCTGGAGACCGGCCGCGCCTCCACGGCCAAGACCATCCTCCTCAACTACGCGCAGGCCATTGACCAGGGCATGGTCCCCAACCGCTGGCCCGACGCCGGCGACGAGCCCGAATACCACGCCTTCGACGCCGCCCTCTGGTTCACCCACGCCCTAGCCGCCTACGTACGCGCAACCGGCGACACCGAGATCATGGACGTGCTCGGCACCGCCTTGCTCGAAATCATCGACTGGCACATTCGCGGCACCCGCCACGGCATCCGCATGGATCCCGCCGACGGCCTGCTGACCGGCGGCGAGGACGGCCTCCAGCTGACCTGGATGGACGCCAAGTTCGAGGACTGGGTCGTCACCCCGCGTCAGGGCAAGCCTGTGGAAATCAACGCCCTCTGGTACGCCGGCCTCAAGTTCGCCAAGGGAGCGTTCGCTCGCATCGGCTGGCGCGACGCCTTCGACCCCGACATTCTGACCCTTATTGAGGACTCCTTCGCGACACGCTTCTGGAACCCCGACACCGGCGGCCTCTTCGATGTCGTCGATGGCCCCGACGGCTCCGACCCCGCCATTCGACCCAACCAGGTCATTGCCCTCGCGGTCGCCGGCGACCTGCTGTCGCCGCAACAGCGCGCGTCGGTCCTGGCTCAGGCCCGTGACGCCTTGCTAACGCCGGTTGGGCTGCGCTCATTGGCCCCAGGCGACTCCGCCTACTGCCCCTACTACGGTGGCGGACCGCGCGAGCGCGATGGCGCTTACCACCAGGGTCCTGTGTGGAGCTGGTTGCTGGGCATGTACATCCAGACCAGTCTCAAGGTCGGTGCTCCGGCCGATGCACTCCGCGGCCTGCGCGAGGCCATGCTGGCGCACCTGAGCGACGGTGTGGTGGGCGCTGTCAGCGAGCTATTCCAGCCCGAGGCCCCCTTCGCTCCCGAAGGCGCGCCAGCCCAGGCCTGGGGCGCCGCCGAGTGGTTGCGGGGCCTTCGCCTGTTGCGAGCCGCCAATGGCCGCTGATCCCGTCGCCGACTGGGCGCCTCCACAAGGGCGGCATGTCCGGGTGCCCGCTGGCGACTGCTTTGTCCGCGAGGCTGGCGAGGGCCGGCCAACCATTGTCCTCCTGCACGGCCTGCCCGACGACTCCCGCATCTACGGCTGCCTGCAACCCAGGCTGGCGGCCGAGCACCGCACCGTCGCGCCCGACTTTCTGGGGTGGGGATCCTCCCAGCCGAACGACGGACTCTCACTAGGTTTCGACATGTTGGACCGGTCGCTGGCGCAGATTCTCGACGCCCTTGAATTGGAACGCATCGTTTTGGTGGCCCACGACATGTCGGGCCCCGCGGCCCTTCGATGGACTGCCGCCCACCCCGAGCGTGCCCACGCCCTGGTTCTACTCAACACCTATTACGGCTGGAACTCCGCCCGGATGCCCTTTGCCCTCAAGTTGCTCCACCTCCCCTACGTGGGACGGCTGGTCCGGCGCTTTCTCGATATCGGCCGAACCGGCCTGTCATGGCACGTTTACCGCTGGCAGGTCGGTCAGGTCTTGCCCGGCTGGACGGCCGACTTCGATCGATTGCTGCGGATCTTTCATAGTGTCTTCCGGCACTCACCGACGGCCCGACGGGCCTTCCACACCGTCAACAACGAAATTGTTGACCAGATCGAATCCAACCAGCGCAGCCTGGAAACGCTCACCGCCCTGCAGACGCCCACCCTCATCCTCTGGGGCGCCCGCGACCCCTACCTCAAACCGGCTGTCGCCCGTCAGTTCCATCGCCTGATTCCCAACTCTGAACTCCACATGGTGGCCGACGCCGGCCACTTCGTTCAGCTTCAGGCGCCCGATGAGATGGCCGGCCGAATCCTGCGCTTCATTCGCGAGGCGGACCCTGGCTAGCGCGAACGGCGCTTTCTCAGTGGGTGCCGGTTGGACCGCACCGCGTTCGTCCCGCCCCGCCGCAGCTTGCGCGTCTCGGCCTTCGCGTCGTCCCGCGGCCGCTCGCGAATGCCGGTAACCGCGCGCACCCCGCCCACAATCGCCGCTCGCTCCTCGTCCGTCAGCGTCTCCCATCGGTAGTTGTGATCCGACTTCCGAATGAACTCCAGCAACCGATCCCGCAGCGCCGACCAGCCCCGATGCTGACGGGCTTGAAGCGCCGCGAACCCCGGTCGCCGCCGCAGCGCCTCCCGCGCATGCGGCAGGCAAAACGGATCGCCTTCAGCCAGTGCTTCAGCAATCTGATCGCCATGCTGCGTCAGCACATCCAGCGCCCGCCCCGCCGCCGCCGCCTCCGCCTCGCAAACCGGACACCTCGCTGGCAAGCTCGGTGTCCGCGACCCAACTCTCGCCAACCCGCGCAGTCGCGCGCGCATCCCGGTCGATCCGTCCGGACCAGCCTCCGCCGTGCCGTCAAGCTCCTTGACCAGCGTATTCAGGATGTCTCGGTACGTAATCGCCACCGCCAGGGCGTCTAGCTTCTCCAGGAAGTGTCCGGCATGAACCTCACAGAACCCCCGCGCTTCACGAATGGTGGCGCGCAGATCCACGTCGTTGACGTGTTCATAGATGTACGAGCCCAGGAACCGGTCGGCCCGCCGCGTCGACAGGCGACAGAGAGCACAACCCGGGCGGCCCAGCGCGTCCACCAAGTCCTCAAAGGTCGCTTCAGTGCTCATGGGCTGTCGCTGTGCGGTCGCATGTCTACGCAAGGTGCCACAACGGCGCTGCGGGCCGTCGTGCCGCCGCTCGTATACTCTGCCCGCTCGCCTCCGGAACCGTTGCCATGTCCACGCACGCCATAGCCGTCATTCCCGGCGACGGCATCGGGCTCGAGGTCATTCGCGAAGGCCGCCTGACCCTCGAAACGCTGTCCGAGGTCACCGGCGACCTCATCCTTGAGTTCGAGGACTTCCCGTGGGGCTGCCAGTACTACCTCGACCACGGCGAAATGATGCCGGCGGATGCCTTGAAGACCCTCGAGCAATTC
This sequence comes from Chloroflexota bacterium, assembly GCA_022825895.1. Lineage (GTDB taxonomy): Bacteria > Chloroflexota > UBA11872 > UBA11872 > UBA11872 > UBA11872. Next base: position 136,527 of record JAJDVX010000013.1, read on the forward strand.
GACGCCATCTATTTCGGCGCCTGTGGCTTCCCCAGCGTCCCCGACCCCATCTCGCAGCGCGAGATGATCCTGTTGATTCGCCAGAGCTTCCAGCAGTACGCCAACATCCGCCCGGTCCGGATCTGGCCCGGGGTGCCCAGTCCGCTGGCGGCCGACCGGCTGGAGGGCATTGATTTCATCTGCGTCCGCGAGAATTCCGAAGGCGAATACGCCGGCACCGGCGGTCGCGTGCACCGGGGCACCTCCTACGAGGTGGCGCTCCAGACGACAGTCTTTACCCGCGTGGGCGTCGAACGCGTAATTCGGCATGCCTTCGAGCTCACCAAGCGTCTCGGCCGTAGCCACGTCACCAACGTCACCAAGTCCAACGCCCTGCAGTACGCGCCGGTCTTTTGGGACGAGGTTTTCGACGAGGTGGCGAGCGAGTACCCGGCCATCACCACCGACCGCAATCTGGTGGATGCCTGCGCCGCGCGCATGGTTGGCAATCCAGAAACCCTGGATGTGCTGGTTGCTTCGAATTTATTCGGTGACATCCTGTCCGACATCGGCGGCGCGCTGATGGGCAGCCTGGGCGTGCCGCCCAGCGCCAATCTCAGTCCGGGCACCGGCTATCCGCCAATGTTCGAACCGGTCCACGGATCCGCGCCGGACATCGCCGGCCAGGAGATTGCCAACCCGCTCGCATCAATCTGGTCGGCGGCGATGATGGTTGAGGAATTCGAGAACCTGGAGGCCGCCAACCTGCTGCTGGATGCGCTGGCCGACGTGACAAGTTCCGGCGTACTCACCGTGGATCTGGGGGGCACGGCCTCGACGGGCGAGTTCGGCGAGGCCGTGCGTGCGGCTCTCAAAGCCCGAGCATCGTGAGCCAAAGCCTTGTCGCGGTGTCCCGGCCTCCCTACGATTGAGCACCTAGGCTCCTAACCTTCGGCCGGCGTCGGCCGCTCTGATCCTTCATGTTCGGCATTGGTGTCGCCGAGTTCTTCGCCGTTCTTGTCCTCGCGCTCATTGTGTTGGGACCGGAGCGGTTGCCGCGCGCCATGCGCACGCTGGGCCGCTGGGTGCGTCAACTGCGCCAGATGACGCGCGAGTTTCGCAAGGAATTCGCCGAGGAATTCTCCATCCTCTACGAGGAAATGGACGTCCTGCGCCAGGAAGCCGAGAACACGCGGCAGGAACTGGCCGACATTCGCTCGGAGCTCTCGGACACGCTGCAAGGTGCGGCGGACGACGTTAATGTGGCCGGCCAGGGTATTGCGGAAGACCTGCGCGGCGCGGTCAGCGCGGGTCAGGCTGGAGATGGGGCATCGCCGGGAGCTTCCAGCCCGTCGCCTGAAACCACGTCGACGCCGGCCTTGCCAGCGCCCGAGGCCAGTGCCTTGGCCCCAGCGTCGGATTCCCCGCCGTCGACGCCAGCGGCGTCCACCCAGCGACTTCCCGCGGCCGACGCCATGGCGCTGGCCATTCAGGACACGTTTGCAACCTCAACCAATGGCCAGATCCCCGAGGTGCCGCCGGTCGCCGCCGTCGAAGCGGCGCCCGAGCCTGCGCCTGAGGCCGCACCGATGACCCCGCAGCCGACCGGTCAGCGCTTGTCGGCCTACGCGCCGGACGTGGACGAGCCGACCGAGTCGACCGAACCACCGTCGGTAGCCGCGCCCGCTCCCGTGCCCGAGCAAACCGCCGCAACCATGGCCACCACGCCGGACCAGCCTGTGGCGCCCGCGGCGGCCCTCGGCCCACCCACCCCTGGACTGCAAAACCAGATGGGTGGCTTCATGCGACTCATGGTGATGCAGGCCATCGAGGCCGAACCCGACTTTGCCGAGCAGGCCGAAGCCGCCCTGCGCAGCCAGGCCCGCGCCGACGCCGAGAGCCTGGGCGACATTGAAGTCCCCGAACCGCTGGACATTGCACAGGCTTGGGCAGCGCGCCGTCGGCACCTGGTTCCGCACGACGCCGTTGAAGTTGACCAGCGCGCGGAGTCGTCCGCGGTGATCGAGTTCGGCACCTGCCCCTACGGCCTGACGCCGGGCAAGGACCATCCGGTCTGCAGCGTCAGCAACGTCTACGACGACGAGTTCTTCAAGCACTTCGACATGAAAGCCACCTACACCACGCGCATGAGCGATGGCGCCGATCGCTGCCAGCTCATCATCCTGAGCCATGCCCGCATGCGGCAGTTCGGCCTCAAGATTGAGGACGACAAGCGCGAGCGCGAGGAAGTCGACTCCTGGGAAGAGGTGGAAGTTTAGTGGTTCTCGGGAACGTGAAACGGGCTGACCGTTCTAGCGCCGTCGGCTACCTGCCGTCAGCGACGGGCAGCTGACTTCTGACCGGGATCCCACGCCTGATCGACCGCCGCTCGTTCGGCGTGATCATGTCGGCCACTCTCCTGGCCGCCTGCGGCGAGGCGACCCAGGCATCGGATGCAACGCCGATCGAATCGGCCGACCTTCAGCGCCGGAAGTACAAGGAAACGGTTGCGACGATCCTGGCCGACGAGCGGGCCGCGTTTGAAGTCTTCTTTGGTCCCGAGGCCGACACCTGGGCCACGTTGGAAGGCATCTCCGGCGCCGTGCAGCAGGCGATTGAGTTTCGCGACATCATGCGTGACGCCCAGGCGCGCGCCGCCGAGCTTGAGGCCCCCACGCTGGGCACGTTATTCCATGGCACGTTTCTCGAACACTTCGACCGATTCGTCGGTGACGCCGAGGTGATTCGCGACGCGGTCAGCGCTGGCCAGGCCGAGAAGGCGCTCGCTACCTACCAACGACTCCGCCGAGGCGCGTTTGAGCGCCTTGACTTCCTGTCCGACCGGCTGGCGCTTATCGACGGGTAAGAGGGCCAGCCGACCAGACACGCGCCCGACGAGTGCCGGACGCGCATCTGGCGGTTCTGCTGGCTAGGAGTCCTCGGCGCCGCGAGGCTTGTATCGGTCTCGGAGCCTGCTGCGTCGCCTGGCACGGCCGGGCGAATCGTCGGAGTGTCCGTTGCGACCGTTTGCGCCATTGCTGCTACCGGTGCCGCCGTAGGCGTATGGCTGCGGCTCGGCGTTGACGCCCACCAGGACACCGCCTTCAGGCAATGCCTTGAGTGACTTGCCCTCGGCGATCTTCTCGTCCCAGCGCTTGACCATGTCCTCAACGTCCTGGCCGTCCACCTCGTCGTTTTCGATCAATTCCTGGGCCAGTTCATGCACCGCGCCCGAGTACTCGGAGAGCAGGCCCTTGACCTTGCGGTATTCCTGCTCCAGCACCTGGTCGATCTTGCGCTTCATGCGCGGATCGTTGGCGTCCACCATCGGACCGAACGGCAGCGACGAATAGAAACTGCCGTCCATACCCCAGAAGCTGAGCATCTGGAATGCCAGATGCGTGGCACCGGCAAAGTCGGAAGTCACGCCCAGCGTCTGCGACCCGAGGAAGAGCTCCTCCGCGGCACGGCTGGCCAGGCTGACCTGAATGCTGGCCAGCAACTCTTCGCGGATGAGCACGCGCTTTTCCTCGACTGGCTTCCACGCCGCCAAGCCCAGCGCGTCGCCGTGGCGGATGATGGTCACCTTGGTTAGCCGTTCCCACTCCTTGAGCTTTACCTGGGCGATGGCGTGCCCAGCCTCGTGGTAGGCCAGCCGCCGCCGGTCCTCGTCGGTGAGCCCGCGAATCGGTTCGCGCAGGCCCCATTCATGGTTCTCGCGGGCTCGCGTGAAGTCGTCGTAGCTAATGGCGTCGCGACCGTCAAAGTGCGCGTGAATCACGGCTTCGTTGATCACGAACTTGATGGCCACCGGCGTGTAGAGAATCGTGTCGTTGGCCATGCGGTCCACCGGCATGTCCTCGTGTCGCACCTTGGCCAAGTAGTACTCAATGATGTCTTTGCGACCGTCCAGGTCCGGCAGGTCCACGTGGATCTTGCGGTCGAAGCGGCCTGGACGCAGGAGTGCGTGATCCAGCGCCGACGCCAAGTTGGTGGCGCCCATCGTCAGGACGATCGGCGGCATGGCTCTGGTCTTCCGAAGTCCGATCGTTCGCAGCAGACGTGAGAACCAGCCGTTGTCGAAGTTGGGCGGGTCCATCTGCAACAACAACTCGTTCAGCAGGCCAAAGCCGGCCCCTCCGCCGAACATGCCGCCCGCGAACATCCCGCCGCCCGTCTGCCCGGAGCGGGCCATGCCAATGGCGTCAATTTCGTCAATGAAGATGATGGCGGCGCCGTGCTTGCGCGCGAGCTTGCGCGCCTTGCCGTAGAGCATCCGTACTCGCAGGTTGCCGATGCCCAGGAACATGTTCTGAAACCCCGGCGCCGAGGCGTACGCGAACGGAATACTCGCCTCGTTAGCGATTACCTGGGCCAGATAACTCTTGCCGGTGCCGGGCGGGCCTTCCAGCAGCACGCCGCGGGTGATCTCGCCGCCCATGCGCTTGAAGGCCTTGGCGCCTTGCAGCAAGCGCACCACCCGCCGCGCCACTTCCAGGACTTGGTCGTTGCCGCGGTAGTCGGTGAAGTACACCCCGGTTTCGCCAGGCTGGACCCAATAGACTCGGCCCCGGCCCAGCAAGTAAAAGAGGGCGCCGAACTGCACGACCATGAACATCATGGCGAATAGCAGTTGCGCGACGAAGGCCAGGATTCCTAGCGTGAGTTCCGAGGCATTCGTTAGGCCGTAGATCAGCAGACTGGTGAGCAGCAGGTACGCAAGAATTGCGCGCCAGTGCTCGCGCACGAACGTGAGAGGGCTGCGGCGCATATGCGCCTGGCGCCGCAGGTCAGAGTCCATGGAGGCCATCGCCACACCTCATTTCCGGGCCGGTCCGTCCCGGCGGATAGCGGTCACCCGACTGCCGCCAACGGGGAGTATTGGAGTATAGCCACGACCGAGGGGCCTTAAGGTATCGAACATCACTCCCGGACGAGTTACGTGAGCTTCGCGACGCGGAATTCAGGCATCGCCGGACGCCTGGATCGGCTGCCCGTTCTTGTTGTGCTGGGCATAACGGTCCTGGCCGTGGCGCTGACGCTGCGTTCGCTGGAGGGAAAGACATTTCTCTACGGCGATCTTCAGCACTTCTTCGCCTTTGCCGAGGTCCTCTACACCTCAGAGCACTTCGACTATTACGCCAACAACTCGGACCAGTCGTTTACCTACGCCCATCTGCCGCTATTCCCGATGTTGCTCGCCCCGCTGCAGCGCGTCTTCGACATGCAGGGCTGGGACCGGATCCTGGCCGTCAAGGTCATCGTGCACATTTTCGAGGTCGCGGCGGCGTGGCTGTTTATCGTTCTTTCCCGTAGGCAGGGGCTGTCGCGGCCCTTGTCTCTCGCAATTGGGATCCTGTGGTTGTTCACGCCCTGGGTGTTTGAGGCCGGAGCGCTCAACGGACACGCCTCCGCTGTGGCCGCGTTCTTCCTGGTGGCCGCGGTGCTGCGGATCCGGGTTCCCTGGCAGGCCGGCGCGCTTATCGGCTTGAGCGTCGTTACACGATCAGAGTTCGTGATTCCAGGTCTCGTGCTTGCGGGGCACTTCGCTCGTCAAGATCGAGAGATGCTTGCCCACTACGTGTTTGGCGCGGCAGCAATTGGTGCGCTGATCGTCGGACCGTTCCTTATCCGTGATGCCGCCGCCGTGCATTGGGCTGTCGTCGGCCATTTGCAGGATCGCGGCGATGGACTGCCGGTCTTCTGGGGATTCACCCGCGCGTTTGGTGTCGAAATGCCTGCCGGGCTTCGAGGCCCGCAGGACTGGCCCATGCTTGCGGTCCTGGCATCGGCGCCGCTGGTCGGTTGGCTGAGCCGCGATTTTCGCTGGGGCATGTTCAGGGTTTCGCTGGCGTATGGGTTCGCGCTGATGCTCGGTCACGGTCGCTACTACGTGCTCCCGCTGACGACCGGACTGGTGCTCGCCGCCCGGCCGCGAGTCGTCGGCTGGCTGATTCCCATTTGCCTCGTGGAGTTCGTGCTGCCGCTTTCGCGCCCGACTCTCTGGGTCGTACGCACGGCCGCGACGTTGGTGCTGGCGATGTGGCAAGCGATTGGGCTTGTGTCCGGGAGATCACGTACAACCTTGGATCGTGCGGATGCTGGCAGCGAACTCGTTGAGCCCTAGCTGCCGCTGCCGACGGCGTGAAACTCGATGCCCAACCGAAGCTGCCGGGTCGCTGCGACAGCGCAACCCGAAGCGGTGACTCGAGACTCGTGGCCAGAACGGCGACTTCGACGGCGCCGTAGGGTCTATTAGTCCAACAGGTTGGAGAGTTCGCGCAGGCCGGAGACGGTTTGGTCTGGACGAATGTCGCCGGTGGGTGGAGCGTTGTCGCGATTCAGCCAGACTGAGTACACGGCGGTGTTTCGGGCGCCGGCAATGTCAGTGGTGAGGTTGTCGCCGACCATGGCGGCGTTGGCGGGGTCGCAGCCGAGTTGTTGGAGAGCGCGTTGCATGGGGGCCGGGTGGGGTTTGCCGATGCCGACTTCGCCGGAGACCACGATGGACTGGAAGTAGGGGCGGACGCCGGAGGCGTCGATCTTGAAGTGCTGGAGGTCGGGGGCGCCGTTGGTTACGAGGGCGAGGGGGAGGCGGCGCGCGAATTCGGGTAGCAGTTCGGCGGCGTCGGGGAACATGGCGTTGCGTTGGCGTCGTTCGCGGCGGAAGCGGTTGGCGAGGTGTTCGGCGTAGGCCGGGTCGTCGACGCCATGTTGGGCGAGGGCAAGGCTCCAGGCGTCGCGGCGGTAGCCGGGGGCCCAGGCGTGGAGGCGTTGGAGGTCGGGGGCATCGCCGGTGAACTCAGCCCAGAGGCCTTCCCAGGAACTGATGCCGATGGACTGGCAGTAGGCGAGGTGGTCGGAGGCGCGCCAGAGCTGGCGGGCGCAGGCGCCGGCGGAACGGGCGACGGCGGCGGGGTCAAGGCCGAAGCGCTCGGCGACGGGGGCGCAGGCGGCGAGGAAGGCGGCTTCGGAGGCGCTTTCGTCGGGGATGAGGGTGTCGTCGAGGTCGAGGAGGAGGGTGTGGAGGTGCATGGGGCGCATGGTCACATAGGCGGGATACGGGCGAGACATGGCAGGGTAGAATCGCGCAATCTTGATCTACCCTGCGAGCCACCGGTGAGCCTGAACATCAAGAACGAAGAGACGTGTCGACTGGCCAGCGAGCTGGCAGAGCTCACCGGTGAGACCAAGACCGGGGCGATTACGGTGGCGCTGCGGGAACGATTGGAGCGGGAGCAACGGGAGCGCAGCGTAGAGGCGCGAACGGAGGAGTTGCTTGCCATTGGGAAACGCTGCGCCGCGATGCTGCGGGACGGGCCCTCAGCCGAGGGTCACGGCGATTTCCTGTACGACGAGCGGGGCTTGCCGAAGTGATCGTGGACACGTCCGCGGTGCTGGCGATTCTGTTTGGTGAAGTGGACGCTCGTCGGTACGCGGGAGCGCTGGCGAGTGCGCCGCACTGCCGGATGTCGGCCGCCAACTATCTGGAGGCCGCGATTGTTTTGGAAGGTCGTCAAACCACCGAGGCCGGCTATGCGTTGGATCTTGTTGTAGGGCGAACACCAATCGAGCTCGTACCGGTCAGCGTTGCGCATGCGCAGGTCGCGCGCCGTGCATGGCGACGATTCGGCAAGGGGAACCATCCGGCGGGCCTGAACTTTGGCGACTGCTTTGCGTATGCCCTGGCGGAGTCGACGGGGGAGCCGCTGCTGTTCAAGGGTGGGGACTTTGCGCTGACGGATGTCGAGGCCGCCTAAGGAGCCGAGGGCCGCCGGGTCTTGACGGGTGGGGTGTTGATGGCGAGTATCGGGCGATAAGGAGGGAGTTCCATGGCACAGGCTGTCCTTGACGCGCCGGCGGCTGCGGAGGCCGCGAACGGCCGTACCTCGCTAACCGTAATCGATTGCGACGTTCATCCGTATCCGAACACGATTCACGACCTGACGCCGTTCATGTCGGACCGGTGGGTGCAGTACGTCAAGCAGTCCGGCTTTGCGGCGCCGCCGGGCACGCAGTATCCGAAGGGCTACGAAATGGCCGCGCGGCGGGACGCCTGGCCGCCGAACGGGCTGCGACCGGGCGCTGATCACAACTTCGCACGCGCGCAGTTGCTGGACGAGTGGGACATGAAGTACGCGATTCTGACGCCCCTATACGCGGCGGGTCACGTGCACAACGACGACCTTTCGATCGCGCTGGCTCGCGCCGTGAACGAGTGGCAGCGGCACGTGTGGCTGGATAGCGACGAGCGCTGGCGGAGTTCGATCACGGTGACGCCGCAGATTCCGGAGGCGGCGGCGGAGGAGATTCGCCGCTGCGGCAAGGACGGGCGATTCGTGCAGGTCATCCTGACGGTTCGCGGCAACGCGCCGTACGGGAAGCGCCACTACTACCCGCTGTTCGAGGCGGCGGCCGATATGGACCTGCCGGTTGGGATCCACTTCGGCGGATGGGGGAACCACCCGATTACGGCCACCGGCTGGCCCTCGTACTACCTGGAAGACCACACGGGGATGACGCAGGCATTCGAGGCGCAGGTGTTGAGCCTGGTGTCGGAGGGGATTTTCGAGCGGCTGCCCAACCTGCGGATCGCGCTGATCGAGGGCGGGTTCTCGTGGATGCCGCCGCTGATGTGGCGGTTCGACAAGAACTACAAGGGGCTGAAAGAGGAAGTGCCGTGGCTGCGCAAGCTGCCGAGCGAATACATCCTGGAGCACTTCCGGATGACGACGCAGCCGATGGACGAGCCGCCGAACCCGCAGCACCTGCTGCAGATCTTCGACATGATCGGGCGGGACGACTTCCTGATGTTCGCCACCGACTATCCGCACTGGGACTTCGACGCGCCGGACCGCGCGCTGCCATCGGTGGTGCGGGGCGAGTTGCGGCGGAAGATCATGGCTGACAACGCCACGGCGTTCTATGACTTCGAGCGTGCATGACGTAGGGGCGGAGGCCGATTTCGAGGTCGGCCAGCCCAGGCGCGTGGAGATCGAAGGCCGCGGCTTTGTGGTCGTGAACGGGGGCTCGCAGTTTCACGCCGCGCGCGATGTTTGCGCGCACCAGGGGGCCCGGCTGTCGTCCGGCCGGTGCAAGGGCAACGTTCACGCCGATAGCGTGGGCGGGCATATCGAGTACCAAACCGGCGGACGGACGTTGCTGCAATGCCCGTGGCACGGCTGGATTTTCGACATGGCCACGGGTCGGGCGCTGGCCGATCCGGACCGGGCGCGGGTGCGGGTGTATCCGGTGCAGGTGACGGACGGCCGCGTGCTCCTGGACCTAGCGTAGGTCGATCGTGTCCGCCGGGGGCGGCGGTCTGGACGGGCTGGTTCACTGTATTCACGCCTCGCGGACGGCGGCGGCGCTGGCGCTGACGGGGGGCGGGACCGGGGCGATTCCGCTGTTGCTGCGGCGGCCGGGTGGGTCTCGGACAGTGCTGGATGTTGCGGTGCCGTATGGGCCGAAGGCGGTGGCCGGCTACCTGGGCGAGACGCCGGCGCGGGCGTGTTCGGCCGAGACGGCCCAACGGCTGGCGCGGCGTGCGTTCCAGCGGGCCCTGGAACTGCGATCCGAAGCGTCGATTCCGGTGGTGGGATTGGGGGCCACGGCGGCGCTGGCCACGGATCGGGTGCGGCGGGGGGAGAACCGGCTGCACGCAGCGACGTTTGACGGCGCCCGTACCCTGGCGCTGGAGTGGCGGTTCGAGGCAACGCGCACCAATCGACAGGTGCAGGAGACCGCCGCCGAGCGAGCGATCGTATCGTTGTTGGCGGACGCGGTGGGTGTGGCGCCCTGGCGCGTACTGGCTGGGTCCGACCTTGCCTGCGTCGGGCGAACGATTGAGGTCGAAGACGACGAGTTGGCGTGCGTGCGCGACGGTTTGCAGAACTGGGTGACCGCCTATCCGGACGGCCGGCGACGGCCGGGTGGGCAGATCCCGACGGCGCTGGTGCCGGGGTCGTTCAATCCCGGGCACGAGGCGCACCAGGCGCTTTGGGAGGCCGCGCGGCGGCGGTTTGGCGATCCGGTGGCCTACGAGTTGTCGATTACCAACGTGGACAAGCCGCCATTGCCGACCGGCGAGGTCTTGCGGCGGGCGGCGCAGTTTCGTGGTCGCGCCGGGCTGGTCTTGACCGCGGCGCCCACATTCGTCGAGAAGTCGCGGCTTCTGCCCGGCGCGGCGTTCGCGGTGGGGGCCGACACGGCGCGGCGGGTCGTTGAACCGATGTATTACGGCGGAGTGGAGGCGATGCGGGCGGCGTTGCAGGAGCTTCGCTGCCTGGGTGCGCGGTTCGTGGTGGCGGGGCGCCTGGAGGATGGTCGCTTCTTGCAGCTACGCGACCTGGCTCTGCCTCCTGAAGCCGAGGGACTCTTCGAGGCGATACCGGCGGATGAACTGCGTGTAGATGTCTCATCCACCGAGTTGCGCACGAAACGGGCTATCGGCCCCTGAATTAAACCGCCCCGGCAGGCCGCGCAGCCGTCTACCATGAACGCACGTCCCCCTTTCCAGATTGAGCACGGTGTCGGCGCCCGAACCGCCGAAGACGCCGCAAGGCACACAACCAGACGCTCCCGCCGCGCCATCCGTCGAACCTGACGCGGCCGGGACGGGCGGCGCCGTTCCCGGGGAGCAGCCGATTTACCGCTGGTCGCCGCGCACGCGCCGCACCGTGGCGATGCTCATTGGGATCCTGGCGGCCCTGGTGTTGTGGGGCGCGCGGGAGATCGTGGGCCCGTTTGTGTGGGCCGGGATTTTTGCGTATGTCTTCAACCCGGCCGTCAACGGGCTGGTTCGGATTACGCGGGTTCCCCGCCCCGCGGCGGTGGCGCTGTTCTACGCCATTGGACTGGGATTGCTGACGCTGCTGGGCTTCCTCGTCGTGCCACGTTTCGTGGACGAATTGAATCGTCTGACGGCCGAGCTTCCGGAGATCGTGGCGGAACTTGAAGCTGCCTTGCCGTCAGAGTTCCTGGGGCAGCCGCTGGTTGTGCAGGACGTAATCAACGGGCTGACGGCGGGCGCGACCAGCATGCTGACCGACGCCTCACAGGCGGTCAGCGCGTTCCGCAGCGCGTTCAACCTGCTGATTCACGGCGTGCTGGCCGTGGTCGCGGCCGGCTACCTGCTACTGGCCGGTCCCGAACTCTTTCGCGGACTGCTGGAGCGGATTCCACCCGGTCCGCGGGCCGAGACGGAGGATCTGGTCGGGCGCATCAACAGCGTCCTCGGCGCCTTCATACGGGGCGAGATCATCCTGGTGGTCATCATGAGCGTGACCACGTTCATCGGGCTGTCGATCATCGGCATCCCGTTTGCGGTGATCCTGGCTATCGCCACAGGATTCCTGGAGTTGATCCCGGTGTTCGGCCCGATCATGGCCGCCATTCCGCCGATTGGACTGGCGTTGGTCACGGCCAATAACTTTGGCTGGCCGGGCTGGGTGGCGGGCGTGGTGGTGGCCGTGATGTACACGGTGCTGCGGCAGCTTGAGGACTACTTTGTGATTCCCAACGTGGTGGGCCGGGTGGTGCGGGTGCATCCGTTGATCGCCCTCTTCGCCATCTTTGCGGGCCTGCAGATCTGGGGGATTACCGGCATGGTGATTGCGCTGCCCGTGGCCGGCGTGGCGCGGGTGTTGCTGGGATACGCCTACCGACGCACGGTCACATCGCCGCGGAAGCCGTGATGATCGGCGAATGCGCCATCCGGTCTGATTCCGGTCAATCGGCGTTATTCTTCACGCGGCCACTTCCGCGAGAGTACTGAGGGGCGGATGTCCGCAGAGATCGGCCTTGGATTTCTTGGATTGGGCACCGTCGGTTCGGCGGTGGTGCGCACGGTCAGCGAGCGGTCCGGCTACCTGGAGCGCCAGATTGGGCGTTCCTTTCGGGTGCGGCGCGCGCTGATCCGCGATCCCAATCGTCGACGCGACGTCCCGCTGGACGCCTCCCAGCTCACGGTGAACGTGGACGACGTATTGGAAGACGAGACTATCGACGTCGTCGTGGAGCTGATGGGGGGCGTCGAGCCCGCCAATACCTATATTCGCCGTGCGCTCGAGTCTGGAAAACACGTCGTCACCGCCAATAAGGAAGTAATGGCCACGCACGGGATCGAATTGCTGGAACTGGCCACGACGCATGGTCGCGATCTGTACTTCGAGGCCAGCGTGGGCGGCGGCATCCCGGTGATCGGTCCGTTTCGCCAGGACCTGGCGGCGAACCAGATCCGCGAGGTTCACGCCATCATCAACGGGACGACCAACTACATCCTGACGGAGATGGCGTCGGGCGGCCTGGACTTCGAGGCCGCCCTGGCAGATGCGCAGCGGCTGGGATACGCCGAGCCGGACCCGACCAACGACATCGAAGGCATTGACGCGGCCTACAAGTTGGTGATCCTGGCCTCGCTGGCATTCAATTGCGCGGTGCGTCCGGAGGACGTCTATCGCGAGGGCATCACGCGCATCAGCGCGGCGGACTTTCGTTATGCGGCCGAGTTGGGCTACGGGATCAAGCTGCTGGCCATCGCCAAGCGGGCGCCCAACGGGTTCGAGGCCCGCGTACATCCGGCGTTGATCCAGCGGGACGTGCTGCTGGCCCAGGTCGACGGGGTGTTCAACGCCGTGCTGCTGGACGGCGACCTGCTGGGACGCGCGCTCTTCATCGGGCGCGGGGCTGGCCCCGAACCGACCTCAAGCGCCATTGTTGCCGACCTGATCGACCTGGGGCACAACATCCGGCGCGCCGTGCACGACCGAATTCCCATGTCCCTTGACGGCGACCTGTGCGTGCTGCCCATGGCGGAGGTTCGCTCGCGCTTCTACTTCAGGCTCTGGGTGAAGGACCAGCCGGGGGTCCTGGCGCGGATCGGCATGGTCTGCGGTGAGCACGCTATCAGCATCGCCTCGGTCATCCAGAAGGAAGTGGACGAAAACGCGGGCCGCGCGGAGTTGGTGTTCCTGACGCACGAGGCCCAGGAATCGGCCGTGCAGGGCGCGCTGGCCGCCATCGCGGATCTGGACGTGGTGGCTTCGGTCGCCAGCGTGATTCGAGTCGAGGACCTGGCGGAATGAACGGATCCCCGCGTCCGGGGGTAATCGAGCGCTACCGAGACTTCCTGCCCATCGGCGAGGCGACGCCGAATCTGACCATCGGCGAAGGCGACACGCCGCTGGTGCGGGCCGCGTCGCTGGAGCACCGGCTGGGCGTGGCGGAGGTCTGGCTCAAGTTGGAAGGCTGCAACCCGACCGGCTCGTTCAAGGACCGGGGAATGGCGGTGGCCACGGCGAAAGCCATCGAAGAGGGCGCGCACTCGTTCATCTGCGCCTCCACCGGGAACACGGCGGCTTCGGCGGCGGCCTTCGGCGCACGGTCCGGGACGCCCACCGGGGTGATTATTCCGGCGCGCGGGGTGGCGCTGGGCAAGGTGGCCCAGGCACTGATCTACGGCGCGCGAGTGATTCCGATCCAAGGGTCGTTTGACGACGGACTGACCGTGGTTCGCGAATTGGCGTCGCGGCCGGGTGTAGCCCTGGTCAATTCGGTCAACCCGTACCGGCTGGAAGGGCAGCAGACGGCGGCCTTCGAAGTCGTGGACACGCTTGGCGACGCACCGGATGAGCTGTACATCCCGGTGGGAAACGCCGGCAACATCACGGCGTACTGGCAGGGCTTTCGCGCCTACCAGAACGCGGGCCGGGCCAGCGAACTGCCGGTCATGCGCGGATTCCAGGCGGCGGGAGCGGCCCCGATCGTGACTGGCGAGTCACTGGCCAATCCCGAGACCGTGGCCTCGGCAATCCAAATCGGCAATCCAGCCAACTGGGAACGCGCGGTGCAGGCCCGCGACGAGTCGGACGGCACGATCGAGGCCGTCAGCGACGAGGAAATCGTCGAGGCCTACCAGATGCTGGCGGCGGACGAAGGGATCTTTGTTGAACTGGCCTCGGCCGCGTCCGTGGCGGGGCTGCTGCGTCGCGCCCGTGGCGGCGAAGTCATCGGAGGTCGCGTGGTTTGCGTTCTTACCGGAACGGGCCTCAAGGATCCCGGCGCCGCCGTTCGCTACGCTCCAAAGCCGGCGGAAGTGGAAGCCAACATCGACGCGGTAGCCTCGGCTCTTGGATGGAACGCCGGGTAGTCGTTCGAGCCTGTTGAGCGAAGTTGCGGCTTTATGGCGATTCGTCCACCACGAGCCCTTCGCCCAAAACCACGTTGTCGATGAGACCAACGCCGCCAATTTCGGCCGCGACGGCGATGACCAGGGGCGGGTCGGCCACCGCGACGTGCTCAAGCGTTAGGGCGTGGCGGACTTCGGCGTATCCGATGCTGGCCAGCGGCTCGGCCTTTACCGTGATTCGCACCAGGTCGGCCAGTGCCTCGGGCGAACGCTCGTCGTCGTCCCAGGCGGACACGGCCAGTTCCAGGCCGCGCCAGAGGGCGGTGGCGGACTGGCGCTGTTCGGGACTGAGCCGCACGTTGCGGCTGCTGAGGGCCAGGCCGTCGGGATCCCTGACCGTGGGCACGATGACGAGGTCAACCGGCAGGTTGAGGTCACGCACCATGCGGTCGATGACGCGGGTCTGTTGCCAGTCTTTCTGACCGAGGTAGGCGCGGGAGGGCCGGGTGAGGTTGAAGAGCTTGGCCACCACGGTGGCCACGCCGGCGAAGTGGCCGGGCCGTCGGGCGCCTTCCAGATCGGCGCCAATTGGCCCCGGGTCAATCCGGGTACCGAAGCCTTCCGGGTACATCTCCTCGACCGAGGGCGCGAAGACCAGGTCAACGCCTGCGGTCTCGAACGCCGCCAGGTCAGCGGCTTCGTCCCGCGGATATGCGGCGTAGTCCGACGGGTCGTTGAACTGCGTGCGGTTGACGAAGAGCGTGGCCACGAGCGACCGGTCGCGCCGCCGGGCGGCCCGGAGGAGCGCGAAGTGACCGTCGTGCAGGGCGCCCATGGTCGGCACGACCCCCACGGGTCCGGGCAGCGTGGCCCTTGCTTCGCAGAGGCCGGTCCGGGTTCTGGCTACGATCATGGCGACGTGACTTGCATTGAGCGCGTCCTGGCGCGCCCCTGATACTGCACATCATGGCATCGAACTCTGCGCCGGATTCCGCTGAGCTCCGGCAGGCGCTGGCGGCCGAACTGCCGGCTGACGCCGTGGCTCCGGGCCATCCGGAACGCGACGCGGTTGACGGCGTTCGTCCGCGTCTTTGCGCGCGTGTTGACTCGCCCGACGGCGTGGCGGCGGCGCTGGCCGTCTGTCAGCGCCTGAATGCCGTGGTGGCGCCGCGGGGGGGCGGATCCCACCTGGGTCTTGGTCGGCCGCCGGAGCGGGTGGACCTGTTGCTGGACCTCAGCGGGCTCAACCAGGTGATCGAGTACCGGCCGGCGGACCTCACGCTGGCGGTGGCCGCCGGCACACGGCTTGCGGACGTGCAGGCCCTGCTGGCCAAGGACGGGCAGATGTTGGCCCTGGATCCAGCGAGTGAACCAACGGCCACGGTCGGCGGCATGGTGGCCGCCAACCTGTCCGGTCCGCGTCGCGCCGGATCGGGAACGGCGCGGGACCTGGTGATCGGCCTCGAAGTCGCGGGCGTGAACGGCCTGGTGACGAGATCTGGCGGCATGGTCGTCAAGAACGTGACCGGCTACGACTTGTCCAAGGCCCACATCGGCGCGTTCGGCACGCTGGGCGTCATCACGCGCGTGAACCTGAAGATCACGCCGCGACCTTCGGTGGAGCGGACGCTGGTGATGCCGCTGGCGGACCCCGCGGCGGCCGGCGCGGCCATTGGCGCCGTGATCGACAGTCCCCTGGCGACCAGCGGCCTTGACCTGATTCAGCGTGAATTGACCTCGGGCATCAACGTCTCCGCTGACGGGGCGTGGCTGTTGGCCATGCGCGTCGCCGGCACCGAGGGCGGCGTGGGCGCGCAACTGGCGCTGGCGGCACAGGCCGTGGAGCCCAGCGCCGTCGGAGAAGGCGTGAGCCTCGAGGGCGCCGATCAGGGTCGCTTTTGGACGGATGCCGACGCGCTGGCTCGCGCACCCGTGGCTGTGGCCGGGCAGACGACGTGCCGGCTGAGCGCCCTGTCCAGCCAGACGCCGTCGCTCCTCAGTAGCGCGGCGGAAATCGGCGAGGACCTGGGCTTGCGGACCACGGCCAGCGCACGGGCGCTGCATGGTGTGGTGCGGGTTCGCGCCAGCGGGAGCGAAACTGCGGCCGTGCTGACCGACTTTGTGCTGCGCCTGCGGTCGGCCGCGGAACGGTTGGGCGGTGCGCTCGTGATCGAGTCCGCTCCCAAGGAGGTCAAGCGCAGCGCCGGGGTGTGGGGCGTCTCAGCCGACGCCCCGGACGTGCAGGCGATGGATGCGTTGCGCTCAGCCTTCGATCCAGGTCGGATAATCAATCGCGGACGCTTTGTGGTGAGCTGAGGCATGACGGTGGAACCCGCACGGTTGGGATTCTCTGAGATGGACGCGCCCGACAGGTCCATCCTGTCCACCTGCGTGCATTGCGGGCTGTGCCTCAACGAGTGCCCGACGTACCGCGTGCTGCGGGTGGAGATGGACTCGCCGCGTGGACGTATTCAACTCATCGACGCCGTGCATGACGGCCGGATGGCGCTGGATAGCCCGGCGTTCTTGCGACACACGTTCCAGTGCCTGGACTGCCGCGGCTGCGAAACGGCCTGTCCGTCCGGCGTGAAGTACGGCGCCCTGATCGAGTCGGTGCGCGCGCAGACGGTGCAGGCCAGGCTGCTGCCGACCCGCCGACGCATGGCGCAGACCGTGCTGCGGGTGGTGTTTCCGCGGCCGAGGCTGCTGCGGTTGGCCGCGCGTGGGTTGTGGTTCTATCAGCGCAGCGGCCTGCAGGCGCTGGTGCGACGGTTGGGAATCCTGCGGTTCATCGCGCCGCCGCTGGCCGCCGTGGAGGCGCTCTCGCCGCCGGTGTCGGATCGCTTCCTGCAGGCCTCGGATCTGCGCTTCGTGCCCGCCGTTGGCGAGCCTCGCCATTCGGTCGCGTTCATCACCGGCTGCATCATGGGCGTGTCATTCGCCGAGGCTCATCGCGCCTCGCTGCGCGTGCTGGCACGCAACGGCTGCGACATCCACATCCCCGAACACCAGAGCTGCTGCGGGGCGCTGCACGTGCACGGTGGCGACCTCGAAACCGCCCGCGACCTGGCGCGTCGCAACATCGACGCCTTCGACTCCGCCGACTATGAGGCCATCATCATCAACTCGGCCGGGTGCGGGTCCACGCTGAAGGAATACGGCGAGTTGCTGGCGGACGACCCACGGTATGCCCGTCGTGCGCACGCCTTCGCCGCGCGGGTGCGAGATTTCTCGGAGTTCCTGGCGGAGATCACCGCCAGACCGCCAACTGGCGTGGTGAACGAGCGAGTGATCTACCAGGACGCCTGTCACCTGGTGCACGCCCAGGGCGTCTCGCAGCAGCCGCGAGACCTTTTGGCCGCCGTGCCCGGCGTGGAACTGGTGGAAATGGAGAATCCGACGGTCTGCTGCGGCGCAGCCGGGCTGTACAGCGTGACGGACACGGAGATTTCGCTGGCGATCCTGGAGCAACGGCTGGATGCGATCGAGGCGACGGGCGCCACGATCGTGGTTTCGGCGAATCCCGGCTGCCTGCTGCACATCCAGTCGGGCGCACGTAGGCGCGGGCTGGACCTGACGGTGATGCATGTGGCCGAGTTCCTTGACCGCGCGTACGCCGCGTGAGATTTGGCGGTCCCGAGTGTCGACGCCCCAGCGTTCCGTAGAGCGAGGCGCCAGCCGCGGCGCGTGGGCGAGGCGGCAGGCGGCCGTTCACGCCCAGCAGGTGCGTTGGGCGGAGACTCACGAGTCCGAAGTGCGTGCCGAACAAGAGACAAGAGCGGCCGCAATTGCCGCTCGGCGACGCCCGACGCCCCGCAACGTTTGGCGGGGTTTGACCTCCAGCCGCATGCTGACCTCGTTTCTAGTTTTCGGCTTGCTCCTGTCGGCCGGCGTGATCCCGGCCATCCTGGCGCTGCGAACGACCCAGGAGGAGGGGATTGAACCGGAGTTAGTCCGTCGAATCCAGGTTGGATTGCAGCAAGGGTCGGACCTGGACGGCGAAGGATTCGACCTGCTGGAGTTGGTCAACGGCGGAGAGTTACTGTCAATAACGTCCACGGCCGAAGGCGACCACGGTCCCAATCGCCTTCATGACGGCCTATTCGATCCACAATTCACTGCCTGGCGATCCGGCGGCCCGGACTTCCCCCTCACCGCCGTCTACCAGGTTCGATTCCGCACGCCGGTACGGAAAGTTGTCATCTGGAACCATTCCGACGAACCGGAAGCCAGCTACATCCGGGAGTTTGAGGTCCTGGCCTCGCTGGAAGATCCGCGAACACATCCTGACGCGTTGGTCAGCATTGGGCGCTTTACGGCGCCGTCGCCCGAGTTGAAGCTTGTGTTCGACGTCGACACGCCGGTGCCGATCCGGTACGCCGTGCTGAGGATCATTTCCACGTTTGGTGCCGCGGACTACGCCTCGGCCGCCGAGATTGGACTCTTCAGTGAGTCCCGCGACGCCGAACAGGCTCCGATTCCAAGACCTCCGGCGCCACTGAACATTTAGTCGCGCAGCATCTACCGCTGAAAAGCCGGGTCGCGCCGGTTACCGACCGGCCATTCCAGTAACGCGGGCGAACGGCCGGGAGCGCGCCCAGCCTGACGGGAGCGCTCGCAACCTGAACCGCTCCGACGCGCTCACGTCTCAGCCGATTCGCCGGGCTTTCCCGCTCGCCAGATTGCTCGAACGGTTCGTGCGCCCCCTGCGGGCGTTGGCCCACGTTCGCCGGAGATCCGACGCATCCCTAGGACTGCCGCAGTTGGAAAACCGCCTCGATCTCGCAAGGAATGTCCATTGGCAGCGTGCTGCAGCCGACGGCCGACCGCGTGTGACGACCGGCTTCGCCGAACACGTCCTGCATCAACTCCGAGCAGCCGTTAACCACCAGGTGCACGCCCGATTCCGATGGCGCCGCGTTTACGAAACCCACAACCTTGATCACGCGCTCGACCTCGTCCAGGCTGCCGACCGCTTTCCGAACCTGCGCCAGGATGTTAAGCCCGGAGTCGCGTGCGGCGCGCGCTCCCGTTTCGACGTCGTAGTCCTCGCCGACCCGTCCGCGCCAGTCGCCTCCGGGCGGCTGTCCGGCGATCCACAGCAGGTCACCGGTTCGTAACGCAGGGACGTATGCGGCCATCGGCGTCGGTGCCTCCGGCAGCGTGATTCCAAGTACCTCTAATCGGGCTTCGTGCGACACAGGTCACCTTCTCCGACGCCAATCCGCAGATCCGCGAATTGTAGGGGGGTTATGGCTCATCTGCCCCTGCGAGTGGGAACAATCATGCATCGCCGGGGCCTTCGCACGCATTGGAGGTGAAACTCGCGGTCGCGCGCGGCTACCGGTAGGTGGCAGTCCAGAGCTGTTTGAGATTCGTTCCGGGGACGGTCGGGAACGGGTTGAAGTGGGCGAGGTCGCGAAAGGTGAGGCCAGCGTCGGCCAGAGACGTGCGGACGATGGATTCGCCGAATGAGCGGGCGGTGAGGGTGTCGTTGGCCGGTGGGTGGCCAAGGCGGTCGATCTGAAGGTACATGGTGGTTTGGGAGCCGTCGGTCTCGAAGCGACGACGGATGGTGAAGTTGGGGCCATGTTCGGTGACGGGGTGACGCCAAAGGGTTTGGAAGGCGCGTTCTGAATTCAGGTCGAATACGAAGACGCCGCCGGGGCGGAGGTGAGCGGCGACGCGGGTGAAGGTTCGGGTGATGTCGTCGGGCTCGGGCAGGTGGTTGAGGCTGGCGTAGAGGCAGGTGACGGCGTCGACAGGTTTGACGGTGTCGAAGATGCGCATGTCGGATTCAAGGAAGGTGATGGGGCGTCCGGCGGCGCGGAACCGGGCCTTGTCGAGCATGGCTGGGGAGAGGTCGATTCCGACGACCCGGGTGCCGCCGTGGGCTTGAATGAGGGCGTGGGTTCCGGTGCCGCAGGCGAGGTCGATGAGGCGGGTGGGGCGACCGACGTGTTGGGCGAGGCGCTGGTTGACGCGGGGGGCGACGAGGATGGCGTAGGGGAGGCCGTAGAGGGCTTGCCAGGCGTCGTAGATTTCCGCGAAGGCGCTATACGGCGGCCGGTCCGCCGGGGAATGTGCCGTGCTCAGTCGCTGCCCTGTAGCCAGTCGGGAACTTCCCCGGCGGTGATGCCGTCATCCCACGATCTGGAGGCGTCGGCGAGGTCTTCGCCGTCGAGGGACTCGGTCACGAGGAGGGGGGCGCGGAGACCGCCATCGGTGATCACGATGGTCTTGGCGATGACGGCGCCGGTGGCGCGGACGTTGAGGACGGCTTCCACACGGCCGGCTTCGATGCGGTCGGCGCGGACGGTTTTGCCGCTGACGCTGACGGCCTGCATGAGACCGACGACTTCGATTTCCTTGTCGGAGGAGACGACGGCGCCCTGTGCTTCCAGGGTTTCGCCGTAGATGGCGGCGTCGACGATCGTGTCGCCGGAGACGTGGAGTTCATCGCCTTCCACGATGATGCGGAAGCCCGGGAAGATGATGGGGGTGTCGACCCGAGTGGTGGCGGCGGGAATGCGGAGAACGCTTTCGCCGTTGACTTCCTCGGTTGTGGCGCCCTCGGGGACGATGGAACCGCGGGGCGAGCCGACGGATTTGATTTCCTGATAGAAGACGTCGCCGGTCATGCCTGGGCTCCGGGCGGGTTTCCCTGGTAAGGATAGCGAGTGCGGGCTTCGGAGTGACGGCAGCAGTGGGAGCACTGCGGGAAACCGGGAGGGGAGGGGCCGTTTAGCGGTTAGTTGATGCGCCAGCGGGGTGGGTGGTTGTGAAGGATGCGGTGAATTTCGGCGGCGCAGTGGGCGGCGGTGCGGACGTTGGTTTGAAGGGTAATGCCGGCGACGTGGGGAGAGAAGAGACAGTTTGGGGCTTCAAGCAGTGGGCTGCCGGTGGGAGGTTCCGTTTCGAAGACGTCGATGGCGGCGCCGGCGATGACGCCCTGATGCAACGCGTCGGCGAGGGCTTGTTCGTCGACGACGGGGCCGCGGCAGGTGTTGACGAGGATGGCGTTGGGGCGCATCTGAGCCAGGCGTGGGGCGTTGATGAGGTGGCGGGTTTCGGGGGTGAGCGGGGTGTGGAGGCTGACAATGTCGGCACGCTGGAGGAGTTCCCGGAGTGACTCGACGGGTTGGCCGCCGTGGTCGCGGACGACCCGGGCGGGGACGAAGGGGTCGTAGACGAGGCCCTGCATATCCAGCCCCATGGTGAAGGCGCGGAGGACGCGGAGGCCGACGCGGCCGCTGCCGATGATGCCGACGGTGCGGCCGTCGATTTCGTGGGCGGGCAGGTCGCCGCTGTCGCGCCAGCCGCCGGCGCGAACCAGGCGGTCACGGTCCGGGATGCGCTTGAGGTGGGCGAGGGCGGCGGCGACGGTGAATTCGGCGACGGAGGCGGCGTTGGCCTCGGGGGTGTAGCAGACGGGGATGCCAAGGCGGGTGGCGTGCTGGACATCGATGCTGTCGACGCCAACGCCGTGTTTCTGGATGCAGCGCAGGCGGGGGGCGGCGTCGATGACGGCGGCGGTGATGGGGGCGACGCGGACGACGATGGCGTTGGCGGCGGGGGCGACGGCGCGAATGGCCGGTTCATCGGGGCGGTCGGGGCGGATGACGTCGGCGAATTCCTGAATGGCGTCGATGCCGCCCTGGTGGATGGGTTCGGTGACGAGGACGGTGGGGCGTTGGGTGGCACTCATGCGGGGAGGGGGTCGATGGGGGGCCGGGCGGGCAGGTCGACGAGGTGGGTGTATTTGAGGGCGTTGCCGGTGTTGAGGAGGACGATGCGTTCGTCATGGCCGATATCGCCGCGCTGGAGGAGGGTGGTGAGGGCGGGGACGAGGGCGGCGCCTTCGGGGGCGGCGAGGACGCCTTCGAGATCGGCGAGCTGTCGCATGGCGTGGACGAGTTGGTCGTCATCAACGGCGACGGCGGTGCCGCCGGTCTCACGAAGAATGCGCAGGATGAGGCGGTGGGCGAAGGGGAGGGGGACGAGGAGGCCGTTGGCGACGGTGCGGGGGTCGTCGGGTCGATCCGCATCCGGCAAGCCGGCATCGTATGCCTCGACGATGGGTGCACAGTCTGACGCCTGGACGGCGATGAGGCGGGGCGGGGTTCCCTTGAGCCAGCCGAGGTCGGCGAGTTCGCGCATGGCTTTCCAGACGCCGATGAGGCCGACGCCGCCGCCGGTGGGGTAGAGGACGACATCGGGGGGATCCCAGTCGAAGGCTTCGGCGATTTCGAGGCCCATGGTTTTTTTGCCTTCGACGCGGTACGGCTCCTTCATGGTGGAGGCGTCGAACCAGCCGGCTTCGGCGGCGCGCTCGGAGGCGATGCGGCCGGCGTCGCTGATGACGCCGCGGACTTCGGTGACGTCGGCGCCGTAGGCGACGCACTCGGCCTTGATGGGGTCCGGGGTGTTGACGGGCATGACGACGCGGAGGGTGACGCCCCAGGCAGCGCAGTAGGCGGCCCAGGCGCTGCCGGCGTTGCCAGCGGTTGGAATGGCGATGTCGCGAACGCCAAGTTCGTAGGCGCGGGCTACTCCCACGGCCGCGCCGCGGGCCTTGAAGGTGCCGGTGGGGTTGGCGCCTTCGTCCTTCAGCCAGAGGTTGGTGAGGCCGAAACGCTGGCCCAGGCGGTTCAGGCGCAGCAGGGGCGTTGCGCCGGCGCCGAGATCCGGAGCCTGTTGAGGGTTGTCCAGCGGGAGGAGTTCGCGGAAGCGCCAAAGGTCGTGGGGGCGCTGGCGGATGTCCTCAGGCGTTACGGCGGCGCGAACGGCGTCAAGGTCGTATTCGGGCAGGAGAGTGGCGCCGGCACCGTGGCTGACGGATTGGAGGACAGTGGGATCGTGGGCTTCGCCGGTTTCGGCGCAGCGAAGGTTGCTAAGAAACGAGGTGAATGAGCGGTCGGACACAGCGCGCCATGGATTCAAGTCGGGCGGATGCGGAGCCTAGCGCATACGGCGGGTTCCACGTGGGTTTGCGCGACCTCGATTGGGATGAATGCTGGCGATGAACGGACGTGACACGTGGGAGGCCGGTGCGGAGGAGATCACTCACCCCGCACCGGTTGGGGGGCGACTTAGCGAGCTTCGGGACGAGCGCCGGCGAGCTGCTGGAGCTTGGGCAGGCTGAGAATCGAAATCAGGCGTTTGCGACCACGGGATGGAGCCAGGGCGCCCGCACGCCGCAACTGGTTCACGGCCAGGCTGACGCTCTCGCGGACAGTGCCCAGTCGTTGCGCCAACTCCTCGTGCGTGACGCGTAGGTCGGTGGCGTGCTCACGTTCGGCCATCTGGAGGATGGCCAGCGCAACCGTTCCGGCCACGGAGTCGAGCGCCGTCTGCGAGACGCGTCGCTGAACAGTGTCAAGACGAGTCAGCTGGTGCCGAATCATCTCGCGCACCACGTCCGGGCGCCGTTGGGTAAGGCGGCGAAAGGTGGGGATATCAAACCAGGCGATCGTGACGGGTCCGTCAGCTTCGACGATCGTTCGGTCTTGTCCATTGGTGCGAAAGACGTTCTCCAGCCAGTCGCCGTTGCGCAGCGAAGCGGTGGCGAGTTGGCGGCCGCTGGGACTAATGCGCCAGACGGTCACGCTTCCTGAGCAGATCACGCCGACTCGCTGGAGATCCGAGATCGGGTCAAACACGACTTGGTTCGCTCGATAGCTGGCCGGCTGCGCGCCTTCGGCTCGGAGCCGGTCGACCAGCCGGGGCGATGTGGATAGTGCCGGTGGTGACATGTCCGCCCTCCTTGGTCGGAAGCGCCGCATGGCGCTTCTCCAATCGCCATTCAGGCTAAGGAGGCAATATGAGAAATCTCTAAGCCGCGTTGATGGGCTAGCTTGCAGACTCGCCTGGCCCGGTTGCCGTGCTGTCGGGTGGTCGACCGGCGGGCAGACGGATCTCGATCTCCGCGCCGCCAAGGTCGGCCCGACGGGCTTCCACGCTGCCCCCGTGCGTTTCAGCAACGCTTCTGACAATGGTCAGGCCGAGACCGGTGCCGCCGCCCGCGCGCGAACGTGCAGGGTCGACCCGGTAGAAGCGCTCAAATACGTGTGGCAGATGTTGCTCGGGAATCCCCGACCCGTTATCACCGACCACAAGGCCGACGGTGTGATCGCGTTCGGTGAGCCTGACTTGAATCACGCCGTCGCTCGCGGTGGCGGTAATGGCATTCTGAACAAGGTTGCGAAGCGCGCGTTCGAGCTTGTCGGCGTCGGCGAAGACCCACGCCGTGTCGCTGCCGGCCAGGGTGATCGAACGCTCGCCGGCAACAGGCCCAAGATCGGTGAGCACGCGAACGACCAGTGAGCGCAGGTTGAGGGGCTGGAACTTCAATTCGCCCGGGGCATCCAGTTCAGCAATCGCCAGGAGGTCGTTAACGATGCGTTGCATGCGGTCGGCTTCGCGCGTGATGGCATGGGTGGCGGCGGTGTCCGAACCGTCCGGGCCGCGGCCGAGAAGTTCAGCGTTTCCGCGGATGACGGTGAGCGGCGTCTTGAGTTCGTGGGAGGCGTCGCCAACGAAGCGACGTTGTGCTTCCACGCTCTCTTCGATGTGGTCGAGCATGCGGTTGAAGGTACGGCCCAGCGCACTCAGGTCATCCTTGCCAGCGCCAACACTGATTCGCCGGCTCAGGTCGCCCTGGAGATAGATGGCTTCAGCGGTTCGGGTGATGTCCGCCACGGGATTGACGGCGGTTCGGGTGAGATAGAGGGCGCTGAGGGAGGCGACGACAAATACAACGGCGGCCCCGCCGATAAGGAGGTTGCGGGAGCGCTCGGTGGTGCTATCGGCAAGCTGGAGCGACTGCGCGCTTTGGAGAATGCCAACGAGCTCGTCACCGCGCTCGATGGGCACGCTGAGCATGCGCAGACGAAATCGCCCGGCGACGTTGAGGGTCTCGACAGATTCCTGGCGGGATTCGATCACGTCCCGTGCACCGTCGGTCACGGGCAGCGACTGGCCGCGAAGGTTGACCGAGGCGACGACTGGTCGGCCTTGCGGGTCCAGCACCTGAAGATAGACCTCGCGTTCGCGCAACTCGTCATCGGGCAGTTCGATGAGCATGCCCACTTCCGGGCGGACGCCTGTCAATCCGCCACTGAGTTGGGCAATGCGCACGACTTCCCGCGCTCTGGCTCGCAGGGTCTCGTCGACTTCGGTATCAACGTGGGCCATGAGCAAGAGCTGCAGCCCAATGCCAAACACGGTGATCGTGGCCGCAATGGACGCGAGGTAGAGGAGTCGAAGCTTGAGTCGAATGCTCACGCCGCGCCCTCCCGCAAGACGTAGCCGGTACCGCGAACCGTCCATATGAGTCGAGGTCGGCCGTCGGCCTCGAGCTTTCGACGCAGATAGCCGACGTAGACGTCCACCACGTTCGAAATGGTGTCGGGCGCAAACCCCCACGCGGATTCGAGGAGTCGTTCGCGTGAAAGCACGCGTTTGGGTTCACCCATGAAGACGCGTAGGAGGTCAAACTCGGTCGCAGTCAGGGGGACGACGGCGCCGGCCCGCGTTACCTGGCGGGCCGCTTCATCGAGTTGCAGGTCGGCAAAGACAAGCCGGTCGGACTCGGGCGTCCCCGGGCGACGAAGCAGGGCACGGAGGCGGGCGACCAGTTCGCCGAAGGCGAACGGTTTGGGAAGGTAGTCGTCGCCGCCGGCGTCAAGACCGGCAATGCGGTCGCGGACTCGTTCGCGCGCGCTGAGGAAAAGCACGGGGACATCGCTCGACTGCCGAATGCGCTGAATGACAGCCAGCCCGTCGAGGCCGGGCATCATGACGTCAAGTACCACGACATCGGTGGGATACTTCCCGAGTGCCGTCAGCGCGGCCTCGCCGTTGGAGGCGACGCGCACGTCGAATCCCTCAATCTTGAGGCCTCGGTCCAGGAGGTCCAGAATCTCAGGATCGTCGTCGACGGCAAGCACGCGCGGCTTTGCGGCCAGTTGGTTGGGCGCCATGTCGGGAGCCTACACGCGGCAGTGGCGGGATTTCGCGGTAGATTGAACATTGCAGATGTCTCCGCAAATCACAACAGCAACCCTGACGCGCCTGCCCACCCTTGCGCTGGCGGCTTGCGTCATCCTGGCACTGCTGCTCGGCGCCTGCGGGCCCGACGAAGCTGACCCCGACGAACCGTTTGTGCTGGATCTTGACGACAAGACGCGCGTGACGATTGTGGCCGATATCGGGACGACGGAGATTCCGGGCGCCGGCATGCAGCAAATCTGGGTGACCGAATCATCCGGCTGGGATCCGTGCCCGGAGATGCTGGGTACCGAGTTTCCGCCGGACACCTGCTGGATCCGGGTGCTGATTGGCGAGACTCCGGTGGCCGTGCTGCTGCCGGAGCCCAACGGAACGCTCGGACCCTACCCGATTCCGGTGCACTTCGACGTGTTTGACTTTGAGCCCGGCGAGTATCAGTTGTGGCTGATCCAGGTGGGGCGGTTGGAAGTCCGTCACACCGAGGGCGCAACAGTCCGGATCGATTCGCCGCCAGAGGAAACGCCGGCCGCGTCGTCCTGAGCCGGCGATCCAGAGGGAAAAAGCGGCTATTCCCCGCCGGTTCCGACCGTCGTTTCAAGCGGATTCGGGCTGTTGCAGGATCTCGGCGGCAACCGTAGACCGCGCGTCCGTTGTGAATTCCCTAACGGAAACACCTCCCGCCAGCGGATGCAACGGCCTCGCGGTCAGAAGGCTCGCCGTCGCCAAAGGCGGGGTTCGCCTTGGGATCTGAGTAGCCGATACCGTCGATGGCGAGCTCCGGCTGCCTCAGCCGCGTGGGATTTCCGAGCCCAACACGGCGGAGGCAAGTCCGATATCGTCCAGCAGGGCCGCCGTTGAGCCCTGATCGACGCGTGCGATCTGCAGTATCAGCACCAGGATGTCAGCTTGCTCGGCAACGAGCAGCCGAGCTTCAAAGGCGTCGGTTCCGCTTACCACGCGCGTTCGGGCGGCGGCGGAGCGCTCGCCCACGGATGGAGGTTCCTGGACCACCAGCGCAACCACGGCGGCCGGGCGGTCCGAGGACTGAAAGCCCTCGGCGAGACCGCTGGCCACGGTTTCCAGGAATGGTCCGGGCGCGTTGAGCAGATTGTCGGCCAGGAACTGCTCCGCGCTGGAGGCGGTCTGACCGACGAAGAGCAAGGCAAAAAGAAATGGGTCGAGCCGGCGAATGAGGAGCGGGTCAAGAAACTGGTCCTGCAGTCCGTAAGTGGCGGAGGTGATGTCTTCGTCGGGCCCAGCCAGCACTGACAGGCCGAGACGCTCCGACAGGACGGTGGGATCGGGCAGCCGCGCCTGCAGCTCTTCCGCGGTATAACGAGCGAGTTCCTCGGGTGAAGCCGTGGGCGGTGGCGGAGTAACGACGGCAGGGCTTGCCTCCGTTTCGGCCGTAGTGGCTGGGGGCGGTGTCGGCACCACCTCCACAGTCGGCGTGTGAGTCGGCGTGGGTGTGGGCCGCGGCGTGGCGGTGGCGAACGGGATGGGCGTCCAGGTAGGTGACGGCGACGGCGACGGGGTCACGGCCGGCGTGACGACCCGTGGCGCGCCGCAGGTGGCGGCAGCCAGCGCCACGCCGACGAAGACTCCAATCGCTGCGCGCACGAGGCGCGCCCCAGGCGAGGTCACGCCGGAAGTCGTCCGTCCTCGAGCAGGAGCGTGTCGCCGGCCAGGATCGTGGGCCGGTTGATCACGCCGTCGCTGTGGAAGGGCACGTCCGTCGCACCGCCAATGTGGAGGCTGTTGCCGAGAGCGACATGGGCGGTGCCAACGACCTTCTCGCACTCAAGCACGTTGCCGCTGATGCGCGCGGCGGGGTTGGTGCCAATGCCCAGTTCGGCGATATTGCGCGCGTCGTCGCCCAGGCGGTCGAACACCACCTGCAGATCCTCGGCGCCCGGGCCGGTGACGCGCTGCGCCCGACCGTCGCGCACGTCGATGACCATCGGCGCGTCGCGTACGGCGTCGTCCGGGTCGTCAACCGGCAGCGCAGCGTCAAACACGAGAGTGCCATGGGCACGGCCCTCCAGCGGTGCGATGAAGGCCTCGCCGGCGGGCAAGTTGCCAAAGGCGCCGGCGGCGGTGAAGACACCAGTGTCGGCAGAGCCCGCGCGTCCCGTGAGATCCAGGTGCAGGTCGGTGCCTCCCGGCCCGGTCAGGTGCACGAAGTCCGCGGCGGTCAGTAGCAGCGCCAGCGCTTCGGACGACCGCGCAATCTCGCCGTAGTCCACGCGAAGCGTGCGCATCGCCATTTCGTAGGTGATCGAGGGCATGCTTGCGACCCGCGCACCGGCGGCA
The DNA here is from genome assembly GCA_022825895.1 of Chloroflexota bacterium. Classification (GTDB taxonomy): domain Bacteria; phylum Chloroflexota; class UBA11872; order UBA11872; family UBA11872; genus UBA11872. The sequence continues at coordinate 164,959 of JAJDVX010000013.1, forward strand.
CTGGCGCTCTGGCGCGCGTGCGTGTGGCTGAGAGACTTGCTGGTTGCGAGGAAGCACACGTCGGCCGCGGCCATTGCCGCGGCCACCTGCGATGGCGGTTCGCTGCCGTGATCAGGCATTTCGGGCATGATCAGCAGTTGGACGGCAGGGGTGGCGCGGAAGGCGCCGCGGGCAAAGAGCTCGCCCAGCGAACGCTTTGGGGGATCCGTAACCACGAGTACATGCTCGCCGGACCGCACACCAAGGGAATGCCGCATGACGGCGTTCAGCATCTGAGATTCGTCGGCGTCGAGCGTGCGCGGCGCAATGGCGTCGGGTCCGAGCTCAATCACGGCCATACGAGTGATTCCTCACGTTGAGGGTTGATGCAGTGTGACATCGTGTAATGCACATCTTCCCCAGGTTGCCCGCCGCGTGTCGCGTGACAGCATCGACTGATGGGTTCCGTGTACCAGGGTATGCACCGTGACCGGCCACCGGGGCGTCTGGCCTATGTGCCGCGCCGGCCCAGGCACATTGGGCGACTCCTGCTGCGAATCGGGATTGGCGCGGTAGTGTTGGGCGCGCTGGCGTTTCTGGTCTTATCGGGCCTGACCGCCTGGTTTCTCACGCATCCGCCGCAAGCGGACGACGCGACAACGCGTCTGGACTACGACGTTGGCTGGGTGCGGTTGAATGTGCCGACACGCGATGGGGCCAGCCTGGCGGCCTGGTACGGCCCGGTGATCGACCCGGCCGGGACAGTGATCGTCACGCACGGAATCGCCAGCACCCACCGCGACATGGTGGGCAAGGGCAACATGCTGCGGCGGCTGGGATTCAACACATTTGTCTTTGACTTCAGGGGACACGGCCTGAGCGATCCAGGCGTAGTCACGCTTGGCGCACGTGAAGTAGACGATCTGATCGATGCCCTTAATGTGGTGCTGGGCCTGCCGGGGGTTGATCCGACGCGGGTGGCTGTGATTGGCGATTCGATGGGCGGAGCAGCGGCGATCATGGCTGCGGCGCGCGATCCCAGGATCGCGGCAGTGGTGGCCGAGTCATCGTATGCGCGCCTGCTGGAAACCACCGACGCTTCGTTCCAGGCGTTCCTGGGAGTTCCGGCCTTCCCCTTTGCCGGCCCGGTACAACTGTTGGCTCGGCTGTTCAGCGGCGTTGATCCGGGGCAGGTGAATCCCGCGGACGATATTGGCCGCATCAGTCCACGACCCGTATTCATCATTCACGGACAGGCTGATCGCTACGTGCCCTCCGAGGTCGGACAACAACTCTACGAGGCTGCGGGTGAGCCGCGCGTCCTGTGGCAGCCGCCCCGCGTTGGCCACGTGGGTGCCTTTCCGCAACGACTGGGCGAGTATGCGGTGCGCGTGAACGCGTTCTTGCGACAGGCACTGGGTCGATCGAATCCGAGCGCGACGGATGTGTCGGAGGCGTGAGTCGGTGCTAACATCGCCCGGCTTCCGCCCGGTGCGGAACGCGCCGGGGTGTGAGTGTGGAACGAAGCGGTTCGGCTGTCACCGATACCACCATTGTCATCTTGGTTCTGCTGCTCGGCGGGATGTTCTGGTTATTCACGTGGCTTCCATCCCTGGGACTGCGTCAAGACATCGAAGAGTGGATCGTGCCTGGACAATTCGAGGTCCAGGAGAATCCACTGCCGCTGACCGAGGACGTACTGGTTCGGGCTCACTACCAATACCGGTTCACCTGTGCAAAGTGTCACGGTCACTTGGCGGACGGTAACGGCCCGCAAGTCCAGTTGTTGGTGCCGCGGCCGCGCAATTTCTCGCACCCCGACGTCCAGAACCAGACGGACGGCGCGATCTTCTACAAGATCTGGGCCGGACGCGGCGACATGCCGGAATACGGTTCGCGGACGACCGAAGAAGAGATTTGGGAGTTGGTGTGGTACGTGCGGGCCTCTCCGCACATGCCGGGCTTCTATAACGAAACGAATCCGGACGACCTGATTCTGAACCCCGGCTCCGTCCCGACGGTGCCCGCTGACACGACGCTGACACCCATTCCACTTATCGCGCCGGACCGTTAGGCGGCCACGCGAGGAGGTCGAGCGTGGACCTCGGCGAATTGACCCGCGCTTCAGCGGGGGAGATTGCGGCGGCCGTTCGCGGAGGTGAGGTCAGCGCTCGTGAGGTAGTCGGGGCGTCGCTTGACCGGATTGCCGCCACCGACAATCACTTGCATGCCTTCCGCCACGTCGACGCGGACGGGGCGCTGGCGACGGCGGCGGCGCTGGATGAGGCGCGCGCGGGCGGAGCGACACCGGGGCCGCTGGCCGGCGTGCCGATGGCGGTGAAGGAGCAGGTCGCCGTGGGCGGTCTGCCCCGCGAGGTTGGGTCACTCTTGATGAAGGGCAACCGGGAACCGCGCGATGCGCCAGCGGTGGCGCGGCTGCGGGCCGCGGGCGCGGTGATTGTGGGCATGACGGCCATGCCGGAATTCGGTCACCTGGCGTTCGGGCACAGTCCATTGGGACCGGCGACGCGCAATCCCTGGTCGATGGGTCACACGCCTGGGGGGTCGAGCAGTGGCTCTGCAGCCGCGCTGGCGGCCGGCCAGGTGGCGCTGGCGCTGGGCACCGACGGGGGTGGGTCGATTCGGATTCCGGCCGCGTGCTGCGGCGTTGTCGGGCACAAACCCACGCTGGGGCGGGTGCCACACGCGCCGCTGCGGCATGGGTTTGCGCCCATGTCCCACCTGGGGCCAATGGCGCGCTCGGTGGCCGATACGGCGCTGCTGCTGGATGTGATTGCCGCCCAGGATCACGCGGATCCGGCATCACTGCCGACGGAGAGCGGGAGCTACATCGAGATGGCGAGCCATCCGCCGACGTCCGGCCGGATAGCGTGGGCGCCGCAATTCGGCATCGCCGAGGCCGATCCGGAGGTGCTGGAGCCGTGCCGAGCAGCCGTGGCGGCCTTGGCGGACGACGGGTTCGAGGTGACTCACGTCGATCCGTTCCTGGATGACTGGATCGAGTCGTGGGCAACGCTGTTCGATTCGTCGCTGGCACTCAACGTGGGCGACCGACTGGATGAGATGCGGCGCGTGTCGGACACGACGTTGGTCGCTCGGGTGGAGCGCGGGCATCGGATCAGCGCGCCCGAGTACCTGGCCGCCGAGGCGGACCGACGGGACGTTTGGGCGACGTTTGAGCGGTTGTACCGGGATTTTGACGTGGTGATCACGCCGACGCTCCTGCAGCCGCCGCTGCCGGTGGACCCAAACACGGGAGTGACGGACGCGCCCGACTCGTGGGTCGAACGCTGGTTTCAGCACATGTACCCGTTCAACATGACAGGGCAGCCGGCGGTGAGCATCCCCGCAGGTCTGACAGCGGACGGGTTGCCGATTGGCCTGCAGGTGGTTGGACCGCGGCTGGCCGATCGGGTGACGCTGGGGTTCGCCGCGGCGGCGGAGCAGCGGACGGGCTGGCATGGGGCACGGCCGAAGATCTAAATAGCCCGAAGAAGGGCTCGCGGCCCATCGCCTACAATGGATGCCGGCGCGGTTGCGCGCCATTGCGCCCTCCGCGCCGCAGGCCGCTCGGCGCCGCCGATTTTGGCCTGCCGGGATTGCGTTGAGTTGACGATTCGCGAGGAGGGACGTTGATGGCAGCGAAAGAGAGCGGCCTGCGAGGGGTCGTTGCCGGCCGATCGGCGCTGAGTTCCGTAGACGGCGAAGTCGGCCGGTTGACCTACCGCGGCATCGATATTGCCGACCTGGTGGGGGCGGAAACCACGTTCGAGGAAGTCGCCTACCTGTTGTGGCATGACGAGTTGCCATCACGCAGCCAGCTCGATGCGCTGACTAATCAACTGAACGAGTCCCGCGATCTGCCGGGACCGGTGATGGACATGCTGGCGTCGCTGCCCGGCGACTCGACGCCGATGGTGGCCCTGCGGACGGCAGTGTCCATGCTGGGCAGCTTTGACCCCGACCAGGGCGACGACTCGCTGGAGGCCGCCGAGCGCAAGGCCGTTCGGCTACTGGCGCAGACGCCCAACATCGTGGCGCAGGCCGGCCGCCTGCTGGAGGGACGCGACCCCCTCGATCCGCCGGACGGCTCGATCGCGGAGTCGTTCCTGGCCACCTATTTCGGGGAAGCGCCTAAGCCGGAGGCCACGCGGACGATCGACGTAATGCTGGTGCTGCAGGCGGACCACGAGTTCAACGCCAGCACGTTCGCCGCCCGAGTGATTGCCGCCACGCTGACCGACATGCACTCGGCGATCGCCGGCGCCGTGGGGGCCCTGCGAGGGCCGCTGCACGGCGGGGCGAACCAAGCCGTGCTGGAGATGCTGCTGCAGGTGAAGTCGGAAGAGGAAGCCGAAGCCTGGGTGCTGGACAAGCTGGCGAACCGCGAGTTGGTGATGGGCTTCGGACACGCGGTTTATCGAACGGCGGACCCCCGCGCCACGATCTTGCGCGAAATCGCGCGGGAACTGGCCCCGGCCTCAGGTCACGCCGAGTGGTTTGACATTTCGCAGGTGATGGAAGCCGTAATGCTGCGGGAGAAAAACCTGAACTCCAACGTGGACTTCTACGCGGCGACCGTATACGCCTCGCTCGGAATTCCGCCGGATCTGTTCACGCCAATCTTCGCGATCAGCCGGATGAGCGGCTGGACCGCGCACGTGCTGGAACAGCAGGGCAACAACCGGATTATCCGGCCGCGTGCCGAGTACGTAGGGCACATGGATCGCCCGGTGACGCCGATGGCGGAGCGCGGCTGACGAAGCGTTTGCGCTAGGCGAGTGGAACTTCGGTTCGCTCCGCGGCGGATTGGTAGATGGCGTCGACGATGCGGGTGACCGTGACACCCTGGGCGGCGGTGACGGTGGGCTCGGTGCCTTCGCGGACGGCGCGGATGAAGTCGGCGACGGAGACTTCGTGCTCTTTGCGAGTCTCGCCGCTGGTGTCGTAGGTCTCGGTGCTGTGGAAGCCGTCGCGGTCGTGGAAGACGCGCAGCGGACTGATTTCGAGGCCGCCGTCGGCTGCCGACACGGTGAGGCGCTCTTCGCTCTTGCCGATGCGGAGGATCCAGGAGCACTCCAGCAGCAGGATCAGGTCGCCCTCGAAGCGGATGCCGGCGAAGGCGAAGTCGTCGACGTCGTAGTTGGCAATGTCCCAGGAGCCCCAGCGGTTGGTGACGCCGCCGCGGCTGCCAAAGGGTCGGCCAACAGCGCCCCAGACGCTAAGGGGCGTGGGGTGGCCGAGGACGTAGAGGGCGCGGTCCAGCGCGTGGACGCCAATGTCGATGAGCGCCCCGCCGCCGTTAGCGGCCTTGGAGGTGAAGGTGCCCCAGGTCGGCACGCCGGCCTGGCGGAGCATGGTGGCTCGGGCGAAGTTGGGGGCGCCCAGGTGACCGCCGGCGACAAGCTGGTGGGCTCGCTGGGCGTCACGACTGAAGCGTGTTTGGAAATCGATGGCAAGAATGCGTCCGTTCCGTTCGGCCGCGTCGGCCATTGACTGGGCCTCGGCCGCGTTCATGGCCATGGGCTTCTCGCAGAAGACATGCTTGCCTGCCTCCAGGGCCGCAATAGTGGCTTCCGCGTGGGCAAACGGCGGCGTGCCTACCGATACCACATCCACATCGTCGCGCGTCAGCAGGTCGCGGTAGTTGGTGTAGGCGTGGGGGATGTCGAAGTCGCGGGCAAACTCGGCGGCGCGCCCCGGCATCGGGTCGGCCGCGGCCACGATGTCAACATTCGGCTGGGCGGCGAAGCCGGGCTGGTGGGCGCCGCGGGCAATGCCGCCGGCGCCGATAATCCCAACGCCGAGGGTCCGGGAGTTTCGCGTCATTGCCAGCTAGCGGTCAGTCGTGCCGACGCGGGCGTATTGGACGCCGAAAAGCTCGCGGCGAATGGTGGAGTCGTGCAGGAGCGGGGCAAGCCTGGACCAAAGAGCCTCGCTGTGCGGGTCGGCAGCCATGCGGTCCCAGGCGGCTTCGAAGTCGGCGGCCCGTCTGAAGGGGAACTCAACGATCAGGGAGCGATGTCCACTGCCGCGCCCAACCATCACACGGCCCGTGGGCCACTCCAGGGAGGCGGTGGCGAACCGGAGGGATTCGTAGACCGCGCCACGAGCCGTGCGCCAGGCCTTGTGGCGCGGGACCGCGGACCATCGGTATACGAGCGTTGGAGAGTTGGCCATTACCGCTGCCAAGGCGGTGAACGTGGGACGCTAGCACACTCGTCGCGTGTGGATTAGGCACGCGACCAGCCCTGCGCCTGTTCCCGACGGTGCACACCGAGCACGGGCTGGCCGGTGATACACTCAGAGCCTGCGGCGTCCGAGGAAGCCGCGACCAGCTATGAAACGCACATACCAACCCAAGGTTCGACGACGTAAGCGCCGGCACGGTTTTCGTGCCCGCATGGCGACGCGCAGCGGTCGAGCGATCCTCCGCAGGCGCCGGCGGAAGGGCCGCAAGCGCCTGACCGTCTGACGCGCGTCGCCGCACGACGCGGTCCACAACCGATGAACCGCCGCAACCGCCTGCGCCGGGCTGCTGATATCGCGCGTGTCCGTTCACGCGGCGCGAAGGTCGTAACCCGGCCGCTCGTGTTCTTTATGGCGCCGGGCCAGTCGGAAGCGCCGCGAGTGGCGGTACCGGTCTCCCGGCGCTTTGGGTCGGCCGTGCGGCGCAACCGCCTGCGGCGTCGAATCCGCGAAGCCTTGCGCTGTCAACTGCCGGACCTGCCAGCCGCGCTGGACATTGTGGCGCTGCCGCGCCAGCGGGCGGCGTTGGCGGCGTCAGAGGAACTGGCAGCGGCCGTGCGGCACGCCCTACGTCGATCCCAGGCGCGGCTGGCCGGATGAAGGCCGTGGCGCTGGGACTGATCCGGACGTACCAGCGGTGGGTGTCGCCGGCGTTCGGGTCGGTGTGCCGGTATGAGCCGGCGTGCTCGCAGTACGCGTATGAGGCGGTGGAACGCTACGGCGTGATCCGCGGAACCCTGATGGCGGTGCGGCGGCTGGCGCGCTGCCACCCCTGGCACGCCGGAGGCTACGACCCGGTCCCCTAGGGCCACGGCAGTCCCATGGAAGCTATCCCGAACACCTGGCAGACCTGGGCCGTCGACCCGCTGAGCGACGCGCTGACGCTGATCCACGACGCGGTGGGCAGCTACGCCATCGCGATCGTGCTGTTCACGGTGCTGATCCGGCTGCTGATGATTCCGCTGACGCTGAAGCAGATCACCTCGCAGCGAAAGATGCAGTTGATCCAGCCGGAATTGGAGAACATCCGCAAGCGCTTCAAAGGGGATCGGCAGGCGGTCTCGGAAGCGACGATGAAGTTGTACAAGGAACGCGGCGTCAACCCGATGGCAGGGTGCCTGCCGATCTTCATCCAGTTGCCGGTGCTGCTGGCGCTGTACGGAGGCATCCTGACGCTCAGCAGCCGCGGGCTCCTGAACGAGCAGTTCCTGTGGTTCAACCTGGCGCGCGAAGACTCGACGATCCAGGTAATCGGCGACGCCGCGCCCACGGAGCCGGTGGACGTGGTGATCGCGACTACGGATCTGCCGACGCCGCTGGAGTCGTCGCTGGCGGTGTCGTTCACACAGTTCGCGGCCAATTACCAGTTCCGTACGGACGTGGTGGACGCCGAGGCCGCGATCGCTCTGCTGAGCGATGGGACGGCGGCGGCGATCTTTCTCGACAACGAGGCGGATCTGAGCCGGATGCCCGCGGGAACTGACGAAATGCGCCTTGTGCAGGCGGCGGCGTTCCTGGTGGAACGAGACCGGGCGGCCACGCGTCTGACGGTCGATCAGGTTGAAGGAATCCTGCGTGGCCGGATTGTGAACTGGGCGGATCTGGATGCGGGGGTGGGTCCGATCGTGCTGCACGGGTTGAAGGACGACCTCAGCGCCCCGACATTGCTGGAACAGATCGTGTTGAACGGCGATCCGATCCAAGTTCCCATCCGCGAGCACAACAGCGTGGACGACTACTTCAATGCGCTCCGGGCGGAACCAGGGTCGCTGGGCGTCTCGCCGCCGATGCGGACGGATGACATCCGGATGCTGAACATCGAGGCGCGCGGGGCCGACCGTGCCTATCCGGCGCTGGCGGACGTCCTGGAGGACGGGCGCTACGCGTTGGCCCGTGACGTGTATGCCTACTGGGGTCCGGCCACCGATTCGACAAAGACCTACCTGCGGGACTGGTGGAACAGCGGCCAGGGGCAGGAGGCGGCGCAGGTCGCGGGCTTTACACGGCTGCCCGCGAACTTTGACCTGTTTGCGTCGGGCGGGTTCTATATCTCGGTTCTGGCGCTGCTGGCAGGCGCGTTCCAACTCATACAAGCGCGAATGATGGCGTCCAGTACCGCGACCGGACAGGCGGCGACGATGAACCGGGTGATGCAGTTCATGCCGATCATCGTGGTGGTCTTTGCCTGGACATTCCAGGCGGGCCTGGTGGTGTACTGGGTGATTTCGAGCATTATTGCGATCGTTCAGCAATACTTCACGACGGGGACCGGGAAGCTGTTTCCTGCCCACTGGCCGATGGCGCGCGACGTGATGGGAGAGCATCAAGCGAAGGTGGAAGCAGCCAAGGCCAAGGCCGAGGCGACAGAGACCGAGTCGAAGCCCGAGACAACGACCCGCCCACGACGCAGGCGGCGACGACGGAGGAGACGCGGTGGCTAACGATGCTGGCGCCGGCGACGGCGTGATCGTGACCGGCAGTTCGGTGGAAGACGCGGTGAAACGCGCGCTGCTGCAATTGAACGTGACGCTGGATGAGATCGACGTGGACGTGATCAACTCAGGGTCGCGCGGCGTGCTGGGCATGGGCCGGGAAGACGCGCGGGTACGGGTGCGGGTACGAAGCCAGCCGTATTCAGAAGACGAAGAGGACGAGGATCAGGACAAGGCCGTGGCCGAGGAGGCCGAAGCTGAAGCCGACGTGCCAATCGCGGCGGAACGGCCCCAGGTTGAGGCCGAGCCCCACGACGAGCCGGCCGCTAAGACGCCGCCGCCGGTCGCCGAGCCGATGACCGAAGGGGCACCGAGCACGCCCTCGCCTCCGGCCGTCCGGCGTCCGCGCGGCGAGCTGTTGGAGTCAGGCGAGGACCTTGAGAACGAGGCCGAAGAGCTGCTGGAGAGCCTGCTGGACCGCATGGGGTTCGTGGCGGATTTTGACCTCGTGTCGGACGAGCCGCTGGCGTACAACATCGTGGGCGACGAGGACTTTGGGCGGCTGATCGGTCGCCAGGGCGAGACCCTGCGCGCGTTTGGGTACCTCGTGAACCTGATGCTCGGGCGTCGCCTTGGTCGCCCCTGTCGGGTGACTGTGGACGTGAATGGGTATCGGCAGCGGCGGGCGGACCAACTGGCTGAACTTGCGGAAACGCTGGCGGACGAGGTGAGGGACACGCAGGAGCCGATCACACTGGAGGCGATGCCGGCCAACGAACGGCGGCTGGTGCATGTGGCGCTGGCGGACGATGAGGACGTGCGCACGTACAGCATCGGCGAGGGCGACGAGCGCCGCGTCGTCATCAGCCCCAGGGCCTGACCGCCAGGGACACATGACCCGCGAGGCCGAGCGGCCGGCGTACCTGCTGCTGGGCAACGTGACGACGGATTTGACGCCGGACGGTTCGACGTTTGGCGGGACGGCGTACTACAGCGGACGGGCGGCGGCGGCGCTGGGGTACCGGGTGGTGGTGGCGACGCGGTTGCCGCGCGGAGATGCGAGGCGGCTGGCCGACGAGGTTCCCGGGATAACGTGGCGCGCGGGACCGGCACGGGAAGCGGCCACGTTTTCGAACATCTACGGCCCCGAGGGGCGGATTCAACTGGTGCATGCGCGGGCGCCGCGGCTGTGGGCTTCGGAGGTTGCGGACCTGGAGCCAGGCGCGGAGATCGTGCACCTGGGGCCGATTCTGCGGGAGACGGGGCCGGCTGTGGTAGAGGCGGTGGCCGGGCGCGACTTTGTGACGCTGACCGGGCAGGGGCTGCTGCGGCGGGTGGATGAGCACGGGCACGTGCGGGTGGATTTGCCGCGGTCGGCGGCGCGGGCGTTCGGGGCGGCCGACGTGAGCGTTCTCAGCACGGAAGATCTGGCAGGGGACCTGGATACTGCACGGGCGCTGCTGGCGCGGTCGCGAGCAGGGGTGCTGACGGACGGCGCCGGGGCGATTGAGGCGCACGAAGGCGGGCGCTGGCTGCGGTTCCCGGTTGTCGAGCGGCCGATGCGGAATCCAACGGGGACGGGGGACGTGTTCGCGGTGGTGTTGTTCAGCACCTACCGGGAGTCGAACGACCTGCAAGCGGCCCTGGGCGTGGCGGCTGAAGCGGCAGCACGGTGGATCAGCGAGCCCAAGCCCGAACCGTTCCACCTGCTGCCCAAGCCCGGAGGCGCGGGTGAACTTTGACGCGCTGACGCTGGCGGCGGTGCGGTCGGAGATCGAGGACTGGGCGTTGGGCGGGCGCGTGCAACGGGTGGCCTCGCCGGAGCCGGGGGCGCTGGCGCTGGAGTTTTACGGGCGCCAGGAGAGGCACTTCCTGCTGGTGGACGCGGATCCGGATAAGCCGCGGGTGCTGTTTGCCAGCCGGTGGCCACGGGCGGGGACTCAGGCGGCAAGCCCGTTGCTGCTGCTGGCCCGCAAGTGGGTGCGTGGGGCGCGGCTGGTGGAGATCGCGCAGCCGCCGGCGGAGCGGATCCTGGACCTGACGTTCGAAGTGCAGGGGCCGGAGATGGCGGAGGTGGCGCGGACGCGGCTGATCGTGGAATTCATCGGGCGCCAAACGAATCTGCTGCTGGTGGATGAGGGAGGGCGGATTCGGGACGCGCTGCGCAGGGTGCGGGGCGGAGATGGACGGCGACGGATTCAGCCGGGGGCGCAGTACGAACCGCCCGCGGCGCTGGATCTGCCGGCGCTGGCGGCGGTGAATCCGGAGGATTTGCGTCGGAGCGGTGCGCAGGACGGGCCGGCCTGGCGGGTCCTGGTGCGCGGCGTGCGGGCGGTGAGTCCGACGCTGGCCCGTGAGGCGCTGGCGAGGGCCGGGTATGCGGCCAATGTTGCCGCCGTTCACGTAAGCGACTGGGCAGCGGTGCTGCAAGTCCTCGGAACGATGCTGGCGGATGCGGCGCGGGGCGAGTGGCGGCCGTCGCTGGTTCCCGGTGAGGGCGGATGGCGGGCGTTCGCGCCTTATGCGCTGACGCAGTTTGAAGGGCCGAGCGTGGCGATGGCGTCGATGAGCGAGGCGCTGGAGTCCTTTGACGCGGCGACGGCCACACCGGAGCCGGCAAAGGACGCGCGGGAGGAACGGCTGGAGCAATTGATCGCCTCGGCCACGGAGCGGGCGACGCGACGGTTGGCGGCCTTGCGGAAGGAGCTTGAGGAAAGCGCGGCGGCTGACGAGTTGCAGGCCGCGGGGGAGGCGTTGCTGGCGTTTGGGCATGGGTTGCCGGCGGGGACGCGGGAGTTCGAGCACGAGGGACGGACGATCGAGCTGGATCCACGGCGGTCGGTGGTGGAGAACGCGCAGCGGTTTTTCGCGCAGGCCAAGGACCGACGGACGGCGGCGCGGGAGACGCCGCCGCGGCTTAGACGTACGGAGCTGGAGCTCGGGTTTCTGCGCCAGGCGGCAGACGACCTGGCGCGGGCGGACTCGCCCGGGGTGCGGCAGGCGCTTGAGGCCACGCTGGCTGAAGCGGGGTACGGCACGTCGAAGGCCAAGCGGCGGAAGGCACCGGCGGCGCCACGCTGGATGCTGGGGAAGTACCAGGTGCGGGCGGGCCGGACGGCGGCGGAGAATCACCGGCTGACGTTTCACGAGTCCGCGCCGGACGATCTCTGGCTGCACGCGCGGGGCGTGCCTGGAGCACACGTGCTGCTTCGGTGCGCTGGCGGGAACGCGCCGCAGGACGTGATCGAGCAGGCGGCGTCGATTGCGGCGCATCTGAGCGCCGCGCGGGACGACGCGACGGTTGAGGTGGATGTGACGCAACGGCGGTGGGTGCGGCCGATTCGTGGGGCGGGACCGGGACAGGTGACATACCGCGACGAGCGAACGCTGCGTGTTGCGCCGAGGACGCCCGGGGATGTGGGCGCGGACCGGATAGCCTGAGTGATGGGACGACGGTTGGTTGCGGCAGCCGCGGCGGCGGCGGCCGTTGTGCTGGTTGGGTGTGAAGGTGGGGCGCCGGGCGGGGCGACCTCGGTTGAGCCGACGGCATCGACGCCAGTGGCCGTGGCTTCGCCGGCGGAATCGGAGGCGACCTCCGCGGTGGTCACCGCCGCCGATGCGTTCATCGCGGAACTGACCGTGGCACAGCGGGCGGCGGCGGTGCTGGAGCTTGGGGATTCGAAGCGGGCGAACTGGTCGAACCTGCCGCCGGGTTCCGTGCGCTTCGAGCGGAACGGGGTGCGGATCGGGGACCTGGACCTGGAGCAGACGGACGCGTTGCACCACTTCCTGGCGGTGGCGCTAAGTCCGACGGGTTACGAGGTGGTGACGGGGATCGTGCGGGCGGAGGACGCGCTGGCGGAGTCGCGAGGCGGGAACAGTTCGCGATTCAGCGCCGACCATTACTGGCTGGCGTTCTTTGGGGAGCCATCGGATCAGGCGCCGTGGGGTTGGCAGTTCGGGGGGCATCACCTGGCGGTGAACGTGACGATAGTGGACGGGCGGAGCTACCTGTCGCCGACGTTCCTGGGGATCGAGCCGGCGACCTTCACGCATGGCAATTCGACGATGGCGCCGCTGGATCCATTCGCGAACGCGGGCCGTGCGGTGATCGGCGCGCTGGATGCTGAGACGAGGGCGCGGGCCACCCTTGCGAGCCGACCGAATGGCGTGCAGGCGGGGGCGGGACGAGATGGGGTGGTTCCCGAGATTCAAGGCGCCGCCGCGGGGGATTGGCGCGCGGAGCAGCAGCAGATGTTGCTGGACGCCATTGGGCTGTGGGTGGGCGTGCTGGATGCGGCAAGCGGGCAGGCCCGGATGGACGAGATTCGGGGCGAACTGGACGACCTGCACTTTGCCTGGTATGGCGAGATGGACGGCGGGCCGATGTACTTCCGGATCCAGGGGCCCTCGCTGATCATCGAGTTTTCGACCGAGGGACGGCTGGGCGGCGGAGGGTCGCACTACCACTCGGTGTATCGGAATCCGAGTAACGAATTCGGACAGGCAGCGGTAGCCAGGAGCTGATTGAAGCGCCTATGCCCCCCGTGGGCGGCGCTGGCAGAACGAACAGTAGTGGGTGCTGCGCTGGGCGATGACGATGCGGCGGATGGGACGGGCACAGCGGGGGCAGGGCTGGCCGGTGCGGCGGAAGACTTGGAGGTGGTCCTGGTGGCCGCCCGGGGTGCCTCGGCTGGTTTCGAAGGTGCTGAATGAGGTGCCGTGGTTGGCGATGCCGGATTCCAGGGCTTTCACGACGGCTTTGGCAAGCGCCTTGAGTTTGTACGTCGAGATGCGGTCGACGGGCGCCTCCGGGTGAATGCGGGCGCTGAAGAGGGCCTCGTCGGCGTAGATGTTGCCCACGCCCGCGACGGTGCGCTGGTCCAACAGGGCGGATTTGACGGCCACCTGGCGGTCGCTGAAGGCGTCGCGGAGGGTGCGCCAGTCGAAGGCGTCACCCAGGGGTTCGGGTCCCAGATTGCCGATGACGGCGGGCAGGTCGGATTCGTCCAGCGCCCAGGCGCGGCCGAAACGGCGGACATCGACGAAGTGAAGAGCGGGGTCGCGGTCGAAGTCCAGGACCAGGCGGGTATGGGGCTGTATCGCGTCGGCGGGGCGGAGGTGGACGCGGCCGCTCATCATGAGGTGCAGGACCAGCACGCGGTCGCTGAGGCGCACCAGCAGGTACTTGCCGCGGCGGTCGACGCCTTCGACGCGCTGGCCGATGAGGCGGAATTCGAACTCCTGGACGGGCAGGCCGAGGGTGAGTTTGGGGTCCAGGACTGTCGCGCGGCGCACGGTTCGTCCTACGATGTAGGAGACCAGCTCGCGGCGGATCGTTTCAACTTCCGGCAACTCAGGCATAACCGCGAGACTATGGGACTGGCGCGTGCGTCGCGCCCCACAGCATGCAGATCGAAACCGACCCGTCAAGCGCCCCGGCCGATAGCCTCCCGCCCGCCGAATCCGGCGGGCGGGGACCCTCGGTTGTAGACAAGCGCGTCTTCTGGCTGCAGGTGGCGTCGCTGGTCGTCGTCACCGGCGTCAGCCTGGCGGCGATTCCATACGCGGAGGAGATCCGGGCCAACGCCGGACCGGCCTACCTCGCGCTGTTCCTGGTCTCGGTGCAGTCGGGCGCGCTGTTCATGCTGCCGGGATTCGGCTGGGCGTCGATTGCCGTTTTCGCCGTGGCCTTCGACAACGTGTGGGGGCCGGTGCTGGTCGGCACGACGGGCCAGGTGGCGGGCGAGATGGTGTCGTACTTGCTGGGGGTGACGGGTTCGCGCTGGATCCAGCGGCGGAAGTCGTATCAGCGGGTGGAGGCCTGGATCAAGCGCTGGGGCCTGCTGGTGATCTTTGCGATTGCAGCGCTGCCGAATCCGTTCTTCGACCTGGCGGGGACGATTGCGGGCGCGGCCCGGCTGGGGTGGTGGAGGTTCTTCGTGGCCTCGTGGGCGGGCAGGCTGATCAAGAACATCGGGTTTGCGGCGGTTGGGGTACAGGGCGCGGACTTTATTCGGCAGTTTTTCTAGGGGCCCTCGACGCCGCTGCGTGTCGCCCAGGGCCGGCTCAGTAACGATCTGACTCAAAGCCGGGGAAAGTGATCGGGTTTCTTTACGCGCGCTCTTCGGGCCGCCTGACGACCCACATACGGCACTCGGCGCTGAAGTTGCGGATTACTTCGGACTCCAGCGCCAGCTCGGAGCGCAGCTTGTCCTCGACCAGGACGAAGCCAGCGTCTGCGACCATCCTCGCCACCTCGTCATGCGCCGGGATGTGGATGTAGGTCAGGATGCCGGCGTCGGGGATTAGGCGGTCGCCGAAGTCGAGTAGGCGCGAATCCTGTTCGCCGCGGTCCCAGCGGGCCCTTTCCTCGCGCCAGAATTCGAGAAAGCGGGGTGACGCGCGGTCGTGGGTGGTGAAAACGAAGTGACCGCCGGGTCGCAGCACGCGACGCACCTCGCGCAGCGCCTGCAGCCGGCGCTCGCGGCCGGGGATGCACATGAATCCCTGGGCGGAGAACAGGGCTCCGTGAAAGCTTGCGTCGTCGTATGGCATGGCGACGGCATCGCCGACGTCGAAACGGATGGGGTGGCCGCGCTCCGCAGCGATGCGGCGGGCCTCGGCGATCATGGCGGCGGACAGGTCGCAGCCGGTGACGCGGCGGTAGCCGGCCTCATACAGGCCGAATGTGGTCCGTCCAGCGCCGCAGCCGATGTCGAGGATCGCGCCGCCCTGCGGCACGTACCTGTCGATCAGCAGCCGCTCGGACTGCCAGAGTCCGAGGGTGGCTACGGCGTCAATGTATTTGCGGGCGTGGTCGGGGTCTTCCCACGATCCGCGGGCGTATGAATCGTCGACAGCCTGGTCGTTCATTGGTGTGCGCGATGTCCGAAGACGTCGACGATACTCGCATGGCTGCTCGCCTGTGATGCGGCGATAGAATCGCGGCGAGATGGAGGAGTATTTCCGGCAAATAGCCGCACGGACCGCCGAAGGTGAGCGGGTGGCCTCGGCGGTGGTGGTGTCGAGCCGTGGGTCGACGCCGCAGGATATTGGCGCTCGCATGCTGTTCTTCAGGGACGGGTCAACCTGGGGGACGGTGGGCGGCGGTTGCGTGGAGGCGGACGTGCGGGCGGAGGCGGTCCGGGTGCTGGCGGACGGGCGGTCGCGCGCGCTGGAGATCGACCTGATCGACGACATCAAGGGCGAGGGCGACGTGTGCGGCGGCACGCTGGAGGTGCTGCTGGAGTCCTGGAGCGACGCTCCCCTGATCCGCCCGTGATCGACCGCGCCGCCGCGGTGGCGGCGGCCCAGGAGGCGCTGGCGCGACGGGCGGCCATCGTGTTCGTGCACCTGGTGAGTGCGCGGGGCGTGGAGGCCGGCGGTATTGGCCTGCGGGCGATCTACGAGCCAGGCGCAGGGCTCTCGCACGCGGTAGCGACACCGGGGATTGACGAGGCGCTGGCGCGGGAAGCGGCCGGCGTGCTGGCCTCCGGGCATCCGCGGGCGGTGAACCTGGGGGCTGACGGTACGCCGGCTACGCGGCGGGACCGGGTCTATGCGCGGTTCCTGCTGGACCCGATTATGGCGACACCCCGACTACTGATCGTGGGGGCGGGGCACATTGCGCTGCCGCTGGCGCGGCTGGCCTCGGTGCTGGAGTTCGAGACGATCGTGGTGGACGAGCGCGCGGACTTTGCGAACCGCGAGCGGTTTCCGACGGCCGACGAGGTGCATGCGCGGCCGTTTGACGAGTTCCTGGACGAGTTCGAAGTCGACGAACGCACGCACGTGGTTCTGGTGACGCGGGCGCACCGGTTTGACGAAATGGCGCTGCGGCGATTGCTGGATTCACCCGCGCCCTACATCGGCATGATCGGGAGCCGTCGACGGGTGCATATCGTCTACGGGACGTTGCTGGCGGAGGGGTACGGGCCGGAGCAGTTCGCAAAGGTCTATGCGCCGATCGGGCTGGACATCGGGGCACGGACGCCGGCGGAGATTGCGATTGCGATTGCGGCGGAGATTGTGGACTTGCGAAGGCAGGGAAAGGGGCGGCGGTTGTCGCTGAAGGAGTTCAGGCCGGTGGCAGGGGATGGACGGTAAGGGCGGCGTCGAGAGTATTTGCGGTTCGCTCCCCGACAATCCACATGCATTCGAGGCCGGGTTCGCGACCGTGCGGGGTGGTCGCGTTCAGGATCACTTACGGTATAGTCGAAGTACGTGAGCGCCAGCGGGGCGGTAGTGCGCCCGGCCTGCTAACGGGAGTCGCATAGCGATCCGCCCCAGCTGGCACCCACGCCCCTCCAGCGTAGCCCCGCCCAGCTTTCCGGTGATTCTGCGCTACAAGGCTGGGTCTACTTCCCACACTCCCTCTGAGAGTTGCCAATTGCTGCGATCCGCGTCGCGGCTAGCTCTCGCGGTGTTGGATCAGGTTCAGGTCGATGGCTCGGACTACGGCGGCGGTGCGGTTGGTGACGCCGAGCTTGGCGATGACGTTGGCGACGTGGATTTTGACGGTGCGTTCGGAGATGACGAGTTCCTGGGCGATGTCGCGGTTGCGGGCGCCGCGGGCCATGATCTGTAGGACCTCGAGCTCGCGGGGGGTGAGGGCTTCGACCGGGGGCGTGTCGTCGGCGTCCTCGGGGCCGAGGCGGTCGAGGAGACGTTCGACGACCACGGGCTGCAGCAGGGAGCCGCCGGCGTGGACGCGGCGGATGGCGCGGACGAGGTCTTTCGGACGGACGTCCTTGAGGAGGTAGCCGCGGGCGCCGGCGCGGATGGCCTCGTAGATGGCCTCGTCGTCGTCGTAGGTGGTGAGGACGATGGCGCGCAGGTTGGGACTGGTCTGGCGAAGGCGGCGGATGGCTTCGGCGCCGCCCATTTCGGGCATGCGGAGGTCCATGAGGGCGACGTCGGGGTTGGCAGCGGCGGCTTGCTCAAGCGCTTCGACGCCGTTTGAGGCCTGGGCGACGACCTGGATGTCGGCTTCGGCATTGACGATGGCGCCGAAGCCTTCGCGAACGATGGGATGGTCGTCGGCGATGAGGACGCGGATCATCGGTTGTCGGTGGCCGACTGAAGCGGGATGTGGGCCTGCACGCGGGTGCCCTCGCCAGGTTGGCTTTCGATACTGAGTGTGCCGCCCAGACGCGTGGCGCGCTCGCGCATGCCGAGCAAGCCGTAGCCGGACTCGCTGGAGTCGGCGGGATCGATGCCGGCGCCGTCGTCTTCGATTACGAGGCGAACGGCGTGGTGGTTGACCTGGAGGCTGGTTAGGACATGGTGGGGCGAGGCGTGGCGGAAGGCGTTGGCGAGGGCCTCTTCGCCGATGCGCAAGAGCTCGTTGGCGATGGGCGCGGGAACCCCGGCGGCGTCGCCCTGGAGGCTGAAGCGTGCGGCGGCCTGACCGGAGGCGTCGGCGCGGGCGACAACGGCAGCGAGGGCGTCGCTGAGGTCCTGGCCATCAAGGGCGGAGGCGCGGAGCCCCTGGACTGAGAGGCGGGCTTCGCGCAGGCCAACGCGAGCCAGGTCGAGCGCACGGGTGCGGTGGTCGGCGGCGGCGAGGGCGTCGCCGGCGGCGTGCTCCAGCGCTTCGAGATGGACGATGACGCCGGTGAGGCTCTGGGCGACGGTGTCGTGGATATCGCGGGCGAGCCGCATGCGTTCGTCGAGAGCGGCGCGGGCCTGGCCCTGGCGGTAGAGCAGGGCGTTTTCGAGGGCGATGCCGATCTGGGCGGCAACGGTGAGGAGGAAGTTGGAGAGTTCGGCGCCGTCGTCGGCGGCGGTGCGGACCAGGAGGGCGCCTTCCTCGTTGGCCACGTCTAGCGGCAGGGAATGGACCCAGTCCCCGGAGGGTGCGGGGCGGCCGAGGAGAGTGCCGTTGGATTCGGGCTGGTCCGTTGGGGCGGCGGCCCAGCCGGGTGGGGGCGAGGCGGCGAGGCCGAGTTGCTCGGCCTGGGCGGGTGTGAGGCGGACATGGGCGGCCTGGATGCGGGGGTGGCGGGGGAGGTCGGCGGCGCTGACGCGGAGGATTTCGCGGGCGTCGAGGGTCTGGGTGATGGAGCGGGCGACGCGGACGACGATTTCAAGCTCGCGGGTGCGGTCGGCGACGCGCTGCTCGAGGGAGCCGTAGAGGGACTGGAGCTGGCGGGCCATGGATTCGAACTGGGTGGTGAGGTCCTCGATCTCGTCGCCGGTGCGAGCCGGGGTGGGAATGGGACGAAAGTCGCCAGCGGCGATACGGCGGGCGGCCAGGGCCAGGTCGCGCAAGCGGCGGGTGGCGCGGACCGCGGTGAGGCCGATGAGGGCCGCGGGGAGCAGGGCCGCGCCGAGAAGGGGGATTAGGACGAGGAGGCCGGGTCCGCTGAAGGCCTCGAGGGCGGCGGTCCACGGGCGTTCGACGACGAGCCGCCAGCCAGTTGTACCCAAGGACGCGAAGCCGGTGATGCGCTGGGTGCCGACGAGAGGGCCGCGGAGGAGGGCGCCGGAGGCGGATTGGAAGAGCGAATCGCCGGGTAGGCCGGAGGACGTGACGGAGCGGCCGAGTTGGTCGAGGTCCTGGTGGAAGGCGACGTGGGCGGCGGCGTCGACGAGGCCGAGGGTGGCGCTGGGGGCGGTGGGGATGAGGTCCTGCAGGAGGGAGCGCCAGGGGGATTCAGCGGCTGCCGAGGAGACCCCGATGACGCCGAGGCGGATGACGGAGCCGTCGGGGACGGCGGCGAGGATTACGGATTGGCCGTCGGTGGTTTGGATGACGTTGGAGAGAGCGAGGGCGACGGTTGAACGAGCTTGCTGAATGGTTGCCGTCGCTGGGGCTCGGAGAGCCTCGTCGATCTGCTGGGTGGGGCTGGCGTCGGTTGAGCGGTGGAGGAAGAGGTTGGGCGGGGTGGGTGAGGTGGAGCGGAGGTTGGTGCGGAGGGTGTCGGTGAGAGCGCGTTCGATGGGAGCGGCGAGGGCGAGGGCGCGGTCGGTCTCGGCCTGGAGGAGGGTTTCGAGGCGGGAGTGCTGGTTGAGGAAAAGGGTGAGCACGGCGACGGCGAGCAGGACGGCGGCCGTTGGCACGGCGGCCAGGATGGCGATCTGGCCGGCCAGGGAGCGGGTCCAGCGTCGGCGGGGCCTGGTTGGGGAACGCTGCTGCACAGGGCTGCGATGAGGGGCCGCGTAGACTGATCAGTATGGACGCTTCCGAGCGCCCCCGCCTTGTGGTTCTGGACGCGATGTCGCTGATACATCGCGCGTACCACGCGGTGCCGCGCCACTTCGCCACCTCGACGGGCGAGCCCACCAACGCGGTCTTCGGCTTTACGAACATCCTGCTGCGGGTGGTTGAGGAACTCTCGCCGGACCACGCGGCTGCGGCGTTTGACCTGCCGGGTCCAACGTTTCGGGATGAGATGTACGAGCCCTACAAGGCACACCGGGAAGCGCCGGACGACATGCTGGTTGCGCAGTTTGGGCGGATCCGGGAGCTGCTGGAGGTTCTGGGGATTCCGATCTACGACCTGGAGCCGTACGAGGCCGATGACGTGCTGGGAACGCTGGCGCGGCAGGCGGAGGCGGACGGGTTTGACGTATGGCTGATCACCGGGGACCGGGACGCGCTGCAGCTGGTGACGCCGCACGTGCGGGTGCTGAGCACGAATCCGCGGACGGGACAGCCGCTGGTATATGACGAGGCGGCGATCGAAGACCGGTGGGGGATCAAGCCGTCGCAGGTGGTGGATTTCAAGGGGCTGGTGGGGGACAGCTCGGACAACATTCCCGGCGTGAAAGGGGTGGGCGAGAAGACGGCGTCGACGCTGCTGAAGGAGTACGAGGACATCGACGAGATCTACGCGCACCTGGAAGACCTGCGGCCGGCGATCCGGCGGCGGCTGGAGGGGCAGGAGGAGGTGGCGTACTTGTCGCGGCGGCTGGCGACGATCGTGTGCGATGTGCCGGTGGCGTTCGACGCGGAGCGGACCCGGTTGTGGCAGGCGGACGCGGCGGCCGTGCAGGAGCTGATGCGGGAGTTGCAGTTCCGAAACGTGGCTGAGCGGATGAGCTTCCTGGAGGTGTCGGAGGAACGCGGTGCGCGACTGCCGGAGGTGGAGCCGGCCGTGGTGACGGATGCCGAGGGCGCGCGGGCGCTGGCGGAGCGGTTGGCGGGCGCGGAGCGAGTGGCGGTGTTTGCGTATTCGCGGGGATCGTCATGGAGCGTGGAACTGCTGGGGTTGGGGCTGGCGTGGGGCAGTGATACGGCGTACGTGAGCCTGGACGGCGAGGCCGGGGCGCTGGAGGAGTTGCGGGGGTGGTTGGAGGACGATGAGGCGGGGAAGGCGGCGTTTGACTCGAAGGCGCTGAATAGCGCGCTGGCATCACGGGAGGTGGCGCTGCGCGGGGTTGAGACCGACCTGCTACTGGCGGCGTATGTGGCGACGCCGAACGCGATTCCCGGAGCGCTGGACGACCTGGTGTTCCGGCGGCGGGGAATCGAGGTGGAGCCGCCGCTGCCGGATGCGCAGGTGGCGGGCGGGCTGATGCGGCCGGATGCGGAGGACGTGGCGGCGCCGGCGGCTCTGCGGGCGGCGCTGGCGCTGGGGCTGGCGGAGGAGATGGACGCGGAGATCGACGATCTGAAGCTGACGGAGCTCCTGCATGACGTGGAGATGCCGCTGGCGCTGGTGTTGAGCGAGATGGAACGGCGCGGGATCACGCTGGACGCGGGGGCGCTGGGCGAGCTATCGCGGGAGATGGCGGAGGAGATTGCGGAGTTGCAGTCGGAGATTTATGCAGACGCGGGGCATGAGTTCAATGTGAACTCGCCGAAGCAGTTGGGGACGGTGCTGTTTGAGGAAATGGGGCTGCCGGCGGGACGTCGAACGAAGACGGGGTATTCGACGGCGAGCGGGGTGCTGGAAGGGCTGGCGGAGGAGAACCCGATCGTGGGGCGGGTGCTGGAGTACCGGGAACTGAGCAAGCTGAAGTCGACGTATATCGACACGCTGCCGGACCTGGCGCATCCCTCGACGGGGCGGCTGCATACGACGTTCAACCAGGCGGGGACGGCGACGGGACGGTTGTCGTCGGCGAATCCGAATTTGCAGAACATCCCGATCCGCACCGAACGCGGGCGCGAAATCCGGCGGGCGTTTGTGGCGGGGCGCGAGGGGTGGACGTTGCTGGCGATCGACTACTCGCAGATCGACCTGCGGGTGCTGGCGCATATCAGCGAGGACGCGGCGATGTGCCAGGCGTTCGCGAACGGGCACGACATCCACTCGGCCACCGCGGCGAGCCTGCATGACGTGGGGCTGGACGAGGTGACGGAGGACATGCGGCGGCTGGCGAAGACGACGAATTTCGGGATCGTCTATGGGATCAGCGCGCAGGGGCTGGCGTCGCGGACGGAGTTTTCGCGGCGGGAGGCGGCGGCGTTTATCGAGACGTACTTTGCGACGTATCCGGGCGTGAAGGCGTACATGGACTCGACGATCGCGCAGGCGCATGAGCGGGGGTACGTGGAGACGCTGTTTCAGCGGCGGCGGTATCTGCCGGAGTTGCAGTCGCGGGCGTTCCACGAGCGGGCGGCGGCGGAGCGGATGGCGATCAATATGCCGATCCAGGGGACGACGGCGGACATCATGAAGGTGGCGATGGTGAAGCTGGATCGGGCGATCCGCGACGAAGGGTTCGCGGCGCGGATGTTGTTGCAGGTGCATGACGATTTGCTGTTCGAACTGCCGTCGGAGGAGCTGGACGGCTTCGCGACGGTGGCGCGGGGGGTGATGACGAAGGCGGTGCGGTTGCAGGTGCCGCTGGCGGTGGACGCGAAGGCCGGAGCGAATTGGCGGGACATGGAGGAGATCTGAGAAGAAGGAGTGAGCTGAGAGTAGTGAGCGGTGAGAGTAGACGGGGAGGAAGCGGGGAAAGGAGCGGGGGCGAGAGCCGTGGGAATGGGGGGGCTCGCGCGCGGGAAGAGTTTTTTCTAAAAAACTCTTGAGGTGTTTTGGGGCGCTTTTTTGGTGGGTTCGGGGCGTGGTGAGGGTGGGGGTGGATGGCTGGGGTTGGGGGTGTGACGGGGGGCTGGGCGGGGTGTGGTCTGGCGGGTTGGGGGTGGCCCGAGGCACCAGCGTGGGCGGATTGACGCCTCGACCGGAAGACTCATCAGCAATTTCCGCCGAGGACTCCGGAATCGCTCGCCGAGCTTGGGACGGGTTCCGCATCGCTCCCAGGGGAAGGGAACGAACTGCGCGCACCGCGGAACTTGACGCTCCGCGCGGTTGCTTACCCGCGGTTCGAGTCGGCGGGCAGGCTCCAGCGTTTTCCGTCAGGTGAGAAGAGGGACGACGGCATAGGTCTGTGGTGGGTTGGCGGCGAATGGGAGTGGTTGGGCGGGGGGTGTGGTTGGAGAGGATTGCGAGGAGGGTTGAGAGGATTGCCTGGAACGAGGGAAGGCGGAGGGACGGGAGCGGGGGGAAGCGGGCGGGGGGCATGGGGGTGGGGCGGTATGTCTTACTCATGTAGAGTACAGCATGGTAACGTGGGAATCAAGGGTGTTACTCGAAGCGGTCGGTGGGGAGTAACAGCCGGTGGGGACTGGCAGGTGCGCGGCGCCGATGCAACGGGGCTGGGCTTGGGTGCTCAAAGGGGCACTGGTCATGTCCATGGCTCGCGGACCGTTGACGCGATGGAGACGCATGGAGGGTGCGGGATAGGTGCGCGATGGCGCGCGATCGGGGCTGGCCCTGCCCTTTCCTCAATGGAGAGACCTTTGCGTCACCGGGGGTTGGTTGCCCGGAAGACCCTCACCCCAACCCTCTCCCACGGGGAGAGGGAGAAAGAGCCGCCCTGCATTTGAGTGCCCGGGGCGTTTTGCAACGGTCTCTCAATGGAGAGGGAACGACTGGGGACAAGCGCGGGTGGGGTGACCTCAGGCGACGATGGCGGATCGTGGCGCTTCGACCGGAAGACCCCTCACTCCCGGATCGAGTCCGGGACAGGCTCTGACCATCTCCCCCAGGCGAGGGATTAAGACCGAGCCGACGGACATGGATGAGGGGTTTTCGCCTCTGGACTGCGTCCCCCGAATCGAGTCCAGGCCAGGCTGGGGCAGGCGCCTGCGGCTATCTCAGAGCAAGTTCTTCGCGGGGATGACGTTGGGGGCGGGAATTCGGAGGAAGCAAGCGCCTGGGGTGTTGGGATCCAGGGGTGTGGTTCGACAGGCTCACCAGGGACGCAGGGTGCGCTGGGGTTGACCATGGTGCTGGGTCCCGGCCGGGGACGCCGGGATGAGGGGCCAGGGATGCCGGGTGCTGGCGATGATGGCGATGCCTGCAATGCGATCAGTGCATGCGTTGCTGGCAATAGGGGCAACGCTGGCAGGGGTGAGGAAGGAGTGAGTGGAGAGTAGTGAGCAGTGAGAGAAGGCGGGAGTGTGGGGGAAGTCGAAGGGAGAGGATGGGATGGGGGAGGGAGCGAGAGGCCGGCGCTCGGGTGGCGGGGTTGCGGGGATTGATGGGGGAGTGTACGATCTGAGTACGAGCGAGGCAGGGTTTTTTGGGGCGAGTGGGGAGAGAAGGCGGGTTGTTGGGTGGCACTTTCACGGCGAGTGGGAGGTAGGACTGACTCTGTTCGTGGGCGGAGTTCGTCCGCTGATCGAGCGGGAACGAGCGTGATGGTTCGACGGGTTGGGTGTGTGACCGGGGATCTCCGGACGACTGAGTCACCGGAGATATGCTGGGTCCAGGAGCAGCGAGGCGTACCTGATGGCAACAACGGTTGAGACGCGGCCTGGGCGCGCGAAGAGGTCTGGCAGGCGCTGGACCAGGAAGCGCGGCGTCTTTTTGGTCTGTCGGCCGACGAGTTTCTCCGCATCTTTCGAGACCCGCCCGAGCGATACCACGGGGACCCGGTGTTCAATTCGCTCTGCTTCCTCGCCGACCTGATCGCCGAGCCGAGCGACCCGTAGCGGACAGCGCGCGGCGCGGTAGCGACCTTTGCCTAACCCAGGGTTGGGTGCCCGGAAGACCCCTCACCGATTTCGGCCGAAGACGCCCGAATCTGCCTCTCCCCCAGGAGAGGGGAAAGAACGGCGGCCGCTTGAGGAGATGGACACGGTTCAGCCGCCGCTCGGGATATGCAGAGCTCTCGAGGTAGCGACGAGTTGATCGTTGGTCACCAGGTTGGTCGTTTCCCCGATCGCGGCCGACCGGCGCCACTTGGCAACGGGCCGTAACTAAACGTCGAGATGACCTTGCGCCTCCACCGCACCCCCGAGGCCGTGGATGTAGACGTTGACTTTCGCCACGAGCGTCCCCTTACGAGTCCGTCCATACGAGCCCTGAAATATGCAAAGCCCCAGTGCGGGGGCTTCGCTTCCGGCCGGCGATTCGGCCGGGGCAGTGAGCCCAGGATCTCTCATTAGGTGCCACAGAAAAAGGCGCGATTGCAAGAAACCTCAGACTTGCGCGCGGCGTCACTCATCAAGTCATTCGGGAGCCTCTGGGCATTTCGGCGAATATGGTATTGGGGTCTTGGTCGAGCTTGGAGAGATGGTTGATGGGAACTCGCAAGGAACTCGGAGAAAAGGAGAATTGCATTGCCATGACACGTTCCAAGCCTCGCATAGCACGACCTATACAATATCCGGAGAGATGCAAGTCAGTCCGTCTGCAAAAGCGCCCAGTCACACTCTAGAGTCACTTAAAGGACTGGCAGAAACTACATCTCGAGAGCTACTACAACTCGCAGTACAATGCTATCGGATCTACTATTATCTCGCTCGACAACTTCCCGGAAAACGTCTGTTCAACGTTCGCTAACGCCTCGACAAGTTGCATAACGGCCTCTTTCATATGCTCAATTCCCTCGCCTCCACTCTCTCCGTTATCCAAGTCGGTCTGTTCACTCGTGTCGCTTGCCGTCTCGCTGGCACCTTGGGCGATTGTGCCAAAGAGCACAAATGTTTTATCTGGAAATCGCGAGTACTTCCGCACTAGCAACTCCTCATCCTCGCGAAGGTACTCTCGCTTAAGATTGGACGAGAAAGAGCATGAACCAGTCCGCATTCGCACTTCAAACTGATCCTGAAATCCATAATCAAGTAGAAACGCGAGCTGCTTGAGCAACTGGGGCTCCTGCTGCAAACCCAACTCCGCCGCCAAGGCACTCAAGTCACGCAACTGCTTTCGTCTCTGCCTGAGCCGAGCTCTCTGATTCCGATCCTTCGTAACTGCCTCCTGCTTTTCCAATGCTTTTCGCACTTTGCCAATCTCGTCGAAATGAATGACGCCTGCCAGCGCTTCCCCGACATCGTTAAAGCCGCTAATCAGACCCTTTAGGGCTTTCATATCATTGAAAGCCACTCTACCTCTGATCGCCACAAATCCGACACCTGAAATATCATCGCGAACGTCATCAATACTATCCGAGGAAATAGAGCAGACTCGGTCCTGGTCACGTAGGTGTCGTTCGAAAAGCGTATACGCATAGTCATGAAGGAACCGCTTTTCCTCTATGCCCGACTGCGAACCGAGAATTCTTCCGAGCATTCGGCCGCTTGCAAACGGTCCACTTTGAGTCTGATCTTCACGGCTTGTGGACTGCTGATAGTCAATCGAATACTCGGTCAATCCCTCAAAGATCTGCGAGGAGATTGAATACATCTTGTATTCGTCGAGATAAATGAAGCTCTTAATCGTTTCCATTGCGCCTTCCCTCCTTCAAAAACTGATCGTAGTACCGCTTCCTGGTGTCAATAACAGACCAGATCGCGACACCAATGCCAATGCCACCAACGAATGACCCAGCAACGAACAGCAGTAAAGTAGCAATCTCCACTAGTCAGCAGCCTCAGGGATCTTGGAGATGCGATTATAGATCGAATAGCTTAGCGCAAAGGAGATTACACTCGTAGCCATCGCCACAAAACGCGTCGCATCTGTGTTAATTATGCCAGTGGTGGCTTCACTAACTAAGTAACCAGTGAAGAGAATCGCGTACCATATTATGAACATGATTGATATACCGTTGTGTACCGTCTTCCAGGATTTATCGCTGTCATGTCGGTGTTCGATCTCATTTATGTTGGCAATATGAAGAATGAGTCCGAATGCTATGAAGTCTCCTGCGTTGAACAGCTCGATACTGCGATCCTGTAACAATGTCCATAGCAGCAGGCGGATTCCGATAGGGAGAAGTGCGACTAGTACTGTGTAGATGAGCCATGTGATTTTTTTGTGATTCACGTGTTGGTGCTCGTTGACTTGATATACGACCTTTGTATGGCTAAGAGCCATTGGATACTCCGGTCGGTCATCGGCGAGATCGTATCGGACAGGAGGCAGCTGTAAGTTCGGTTGAGATCCGTTCGACGCCAGCAGAGATCTCGCACTCCCAGATTACCCTGTAGGACCAGCCTAGCTTTTCGAGCTTCGATCTTGCGAGATCGTCG
Organism: Chloroflexota bacterium; assembly: GCA_022825895.1. Classification (GTDB taxonomy): domain Bacteria; phylum Chloroflexota; class UBA11872; order UBA11872; family UBA11872; genus UBA11872. The sequence goes on from JAJDVX010000013.1 coordinate 192,079, forward strand.
CGATTCTTGTTGCGGCTTATCTTCTTAGTCCAATAGCTGACGTTGCTCTTGGGCATTCGGCTGCGTGTGCAGCCATGCCAGTGCCAGAAGCAGCCATGAACGAAAAGAGCCATGCTATGGCGCGGAAAAACCAAATCGGGACACCCTGGGAGATCTGCTCGATGTAGTCGGTAGCGAAAGCCGGCTTGGTGAAGTGCTCGGCGTACCTGCATCTCGGGTTTGGTGTCGCGCGACTTCACCTTTGCCATGATTGCGCTTCGCGTATCTCTATCTACGTGATCGGGCATTTCAGGATTGGCTCAGAGGTTTGTCGGAAGTCTTATTAGGAAAGACCTGTCTACCTCGGCGCATTTGACGCGCTCATTGTACTTGGCCAAGAGAGACTTGAAGCACCCGGCCAGTTTATCCTTGGCGAATCCCCCAAGCTCCTCAAGATTTTGTCCTATGAACGACTCTACGGAGAAGATGCCTACCTTGTCTAGAACCTCTATAGCGTCGGCCATCTGGCGAGCCGCCTGCAACCTTGATTCGGGCACCACCAGCATTGGGCGGAAGCCATTGCGCAGGTTGTCTTCGCACTTGTGAAACACCGGCGGCATTGGAGCCACGGTTACGTGGAAGACACTGTCACTTACAACAAAGTCGCCGGGGCGACGAAGCTGTTGATCCGCAGTTGTATAGGAGAAGTTTGCTATATCCAAGTTTGGAAAACGAACTGCGAGCTTGGCTCCGACCAAGTGCTGTGCAACTGCACCGGCCTTTGTGTCAGCTGCTGCCAGAATATCGGCGACAATATGCGTCGATGGCTTGCTCAGGTTTACTTCGATCTCGATTGCCTGTTGGTTGAGAAAGGCCGACACTCGTTTTGCCAGCCAGGATTGCAGGTTGTTGACGACTTGCGTTCTTTCCTTGGCACTCAGATCGGCGAGTGCTTCTATGCTGTTTAGGGATTTGACAAGACCTTCCGCTGCGGGGACCGTGGCACGAGTAGTACGTCCTCCTTCAGCCGTGAAACGTCTATGTTCGCCGTTCCTCTCAAGTATCTTTCGTATTAGTGGGCCGCCTGTTCTAACCTGATTACGTGCTGTTATGAAGTCTTTCCTTGCGAGGGGATGCGAAGTACGCATTCGTTCCAAGACGGCGAGTCCGGCACAGATGACATACGTTCTAGGTTCATGATCTGGAGACGATCTGTGGCTGTTGAACCAGCACGTTAGGGCGCTCATTGCTTCGTCGTGTACCTGTGGTTTCGTCATGTCGCTACTGCCGATCGATTGCTGGAGACCGAGTGATCAAAACTAGTACTCGACGGTCGTCTTTGACCAATGGAGCCTTGGCAATTGCCATGCTTAACAACGTCAGATAAACGGCACAGGCATGTCAGGTTGACAAGAAGCTGATCAGATAGCCAGCGAACCACTGGCACTGCCACCCCATCGCCAATAGCCCTGTAGGCGTCGTTATACTTGGTCGGAAGATGGAAACTATCTGGCACTCCCATAAGACGAGCCGCCTCGCGTGGCGAAAGTAGCCTAGACATAATTCGGTCATTGTCGAGCAAAAGAACTGTTTGACGGCTTGATCCACCTTGCGGCGTACGCAGGCATCCTGCTACTCCATCAAATCTAACTTCGGCTCTCTGAATCCCTCGTCGCATTCTCTTGTACAGGAATCCGACCGATTGGTTTCGCTCCTTGGCGAGTCGGATCTTCCGCAGATTCACGTCGGTCATCATTGCCAAGAGACGCGACGTTTCTTCTGGCTCATGCCACTGCACGCCTACCGGGACTTCTTCAATCACCTCGTCGACTGGTTGAACAACTGATGTCGGCTGCGGCAACTTCCACCAGCGCCACCACTCCTTAAGGGCGTCTGGTAATCGCGCATGTGCCGACCTGATTGCCTTGCTGAACCACGGAACTGAAGCGTCCGGCTCTTCGCTCACCAAGGGGGAACAGTCCACCCGAGAGTCAACGGCTACGACGAATACCCTTGGCCGAGACTGAGGAAGGAAGTATCTAGCGTCGACGACGAGTGCACCGAACTGCATTCCGATCGCGGCAAGAGAATCGCATAAAACGCGGAAGTTGCTTCCGTAGAGCATTCCGACAACGTTTTCAATTACTATGAGGGGCGGTCGCTCTCCCCTTTCAGACGAATCACGCATCAGCCGCCAAAACTCCCAGTAAGTTCCGCTGCGCGCCGCCCTCATCCCCTTTCTCCATCCTGCTAGGGATAAGTCTTGGCATGGGAATGACGCCCAAGCCATATCGGCACCAACAGGCACAGAGTCAGTCGTAATGTCTGCGATGTCACTTCGTACAAACTCCCGCTTGCCAAAGTGGGCCTGATAGACACTCTGTTTTTTCGGATCGATATCGTTTGCCCACGAGCACGACCAGCGTGGTTCGAGACCAAGTCGGACTAGCCCGGCTCCAGCAAAGAAGTCCAAGAAAGTCAGTAGCTTGCTATTGGAGAAGCTGGCCGTAGTCACTGGATCCTGATCCGCAAGCTCTCCGTCATCTGGTTTCCCTAATTTTACGTTTGGCTGCATCAAGTTGCTTCAATGTCGAAGGTTACTCTCAGGCTAGCCATTGGGAACCGACTGAACCGTATCTGCACTGTCGCGGCAAGAAGACAATCATTGGCGAGCAGGGGATGGAGGGCATCAGTGGGGAGCTTTCAGCGACTATGCACTGAGCGCTCTTCGGCTTGCTGGCCGATGACATCGTTACGGGACTGAGCCACGGTTCCGCCCATCAGGCTCGTTCGAGAGATGATAGCTGACATCGAATGTCATCGGCGGGATCAAGGAAACACCCGGATCACGGACGGTCTGGAAGACCCGGGGGGCTTCGGATTCAAGCCAGTGACCCGGGCTGCTGGGCACGTCGAATGGCGGTGCAGACTGCCAATGATGATTCGTGTCGATCACCGAAAATGGAGGGCGGGGACGTTTGGTAAACCTTGCGTGTTGGCAGCTAGGGGTGGCTTGGGTGCGCTAGGTCTGACCGGGGTGCTGGGTCCCGGCCGGGGACGCCGGGATGGTGGAGGGGGAGGAAGACGGGCGGGTCAGAGACCGCGCCCCTACGAGAGGCACGGATGCGGAGGGGTGGTTCGACACGGGCCTTCGACGGACTGCGGCCCGGCTCGCCACGAACGGTTTCTCGGGTGGCCTCGACCGGGGGACGCCTCACCGGTTTCGGCCGAAGACGCCCGAACCTGCCTCTCCCCCAGGCGAGGGTGAAGATTCGGAGCCGAGTGGAGGGGAGAAGAGGAAGACGGGCGGGTCAGAGAGAGCCTGTTTCATAAAGTGGGTGGTATGGCGTGACGGTGCCGGCCAGCGGACCGGCGTGGGTGGAGGTGATGGGGCATGCCGCATCGACCGATGAGCCGCGAGCAGCAATGGCTGCTGCCGCCCAGCCTGGACGAGGTGGT
>JAJDVX010000019.1 GCA_022825895.1 Chloroflexota bacterium
CACGTGTCGCTCCGCAAACGGCACATCCCGGTCCTCCACCTCATCGCTGGATGTGTAAACCATGTCTCCGAACACGTGTAAATGATGTCCCCGGTCTGCACAGTGGGAGAGGGTTGGGGAGAGGGTCTTCCGGGCAACCAAGCCCGGATTACGCAGAGGTCTCCCGTGGGAGAGGGCTGGGGTGAGGGTCTTCCGGTCGAAGTCTTCAAAGACTCCGATATAGGCGAATTCGCGAGAACATTCCGGTCCGTCGTCTCTGTTTCTAAGACTCTGCTCCTCCAATGAACCTCACCACCTCAATCGCCGACACCCTCCCCACCCTCGCCCGCCTCCACGAACAGGCCGCCCGCCAGGCTGCCAGTGAAGGCGCCGAACTCAACGCCCAGATGCTCCTCGCCACCATCGTCGCCCGCTATCCGGATCCAACAAGCTGGGCGGACATAGAAGCCGAAACCGAACCCGTCGTCACCGCCTACCCCGGCCGCGTCATCGCCCTCGTCAACGATCCCGCCACGGCGCAAACCCCCCAACCCGTCCGCGTCGGCCTCCTGTCCGCCCAACAGGCCAACGGCGCCGCCGCCATCCGCGGCGAGTTGCTCACCGCCGCCCTGCAGGGCCGCGCCTTTGAAGAAGGCGCCGCCATCGCCGCCAGCTGGTCCGCGAGCGGCATCCCCACCGTCGTCTGGTGGAACGGGCCCGCCGTCACTGGCGACCACCTGTTCGAGGACATGCTCGACATCGCCGACCGAATCCTCGTCGATTCCAGCGCCGTGACCGACCCCGCCGCCGATTTCACCGTGCTCGCCGAAGTCGTGTCAGGCAGCCACCACGCCCGCGTCACCGATGCCCTCTGGCTTCGGCTGCTCGCCTGGCGCCAGGCCTTCGCCCAGGCCTTCGACCAGCCCGCCGCCCGCATCGACCTGGAGCACGTCAGGTCCGTGGAACTGGCCGTCCAGCCGTCCCCCGGCGGCCACGCCGCCGCCCTCGTGCTCGTCAGCTGGATGGCGTCGCGCCTCGGCTGGCGACTGGATCGCCGCACCCCGCAGGGCTGGCGGCTCACGTCCGGCGACCATGCGGTCGACATCATCTGCGAACCGTCGTCAACGCCGGACGCCCTCATCGAAATGGTCAGGCTCAGCGCTCCGACCAGCCGCTACCTCGCCTACATGCCCTCGCCCGAAGACATCGTCGTCGACTGCCAGTCAGACCTCGCCCCCATCAGCCACGTCGCCGTCCGCCGCCCGCCGCCCACGCGACCCCGCCTCCGCCTCGACGACCTCCTCACCGGCGGCGCCCACTACGCCATTTACCAACAGTCCGTCACCCTCGCCCACACCCTCGCCACCGCCTGACCCGTCCCGTTCATCCCTTCCGTTCGCAATAGACCCTCCCGTAAGGCCGAAACCGTTCGTGCTGAGCCGACCCGGAGTCCCCGGCGACCCGTGTCGAACCACATCCCGGCGTCCCCCCTCTTGCGTACGGGCCGGTTCCAATCCGGCCTCTTCCGGGCACCCCCCCTTCACCCCGTTCGTGGTGAGCCGCCCCGGAGTCCGTCGGAGAGCCGGCCAAGGTGGCCCTCGTCGCCTGCATGCGCAAGCTGCTCGTCCTCTGCAACGCCCTCTGCCGCGACTGCACCCTGTGGGACCCCACCATGGCCTAACCCTTGACACCCAACACAGGTGCTCTCAGCTCACTCCTTCCTCACCCCCGCCATCCCACCATCCCCGGCCCCCCGATCTTTCGTAGGGGCGGGTCTGTGACCCGCCCGTCTTCCGCGCAACCACCCCCAACCCACCCCCGCTCGTGGTGAGCCGCCCCGGAGTCCGTCGGAGGGGCGTGTCGAACCACAAAGCCCTCGCAACCAACCCTCACCAACCCCTCCCAACCTCCCCCTCTGCCTCTCAATTCTCACTTCTCTCCGCTCACTCCTTCCCCACCCCGTCATCCCGGCGTCCCCGTTCTGATCACCGTTTGCCCAATCCCGTCCCAACCTGGCGTCGCCGCGCCGGCTCGAATCAACCGGTGGCTGTGGCAAACTCGACCGTACCCGCACGTGTCGGGAACTCACGGTGCGCAGCGTATTCCTCAGCTTCAAGACGGAGGACCTTCCGCGCGTCAACCTCTTCAGAGGTCAGGCTGAGAACTCCACGAACGACCTGGACTTCCGCGACTACGCCATCGAGTCGCCGTTCGAGTCCGCGTGGAAGACCAACGCCGAACGGATCATTCGCAAATGCTCCGTCACGCTTTGCCTCATCGGGCCGTCAACCTGGCTGAGCGACGCGGTCGACTGGGAACTGAGAAAGAGCTTCGAAGCCGGCAAGGCCGTCATTGGCGTGTTGCTGTATCCGGATCGGTCTGTGGTCACGCCTCCGGCACTGTCGGAGAACGGCGTCACGCCCATGCCGTGGGATATCCAGGCCATCGCTTCCGAGATTGAGCAGAAGTCATTTTGGCGGATGTAGACGACCCCGTTTCGGCAGCGCTGTTCGCGTCCGCGGAAACTGACCCAGATCCGCCGTCGGCCGCACTCCTCCGCCAATACGAGATCTTCGTTGGGACGTCCCAGGCACTCGAGTCCAGGCGGCAGACGGCAAACACCTTCTTTCAATCAGTCAACGTCGCCATGTTCGGCGCATCCGGCTTTCTCGCCTTCCAGTTGCCGGACTCATCAGTTGGCTCGTGGGCCATCATTGTCGTCGCCCTGGCCGGACTTGTGATGTGCTACGCGTGGCGACGGATGATCAGATCCTTCGGGCAACTCAACGCTGGCAAGTTCGAGGTAATCACAGCCCTCGAGCGGCGACTTGGAACACCGGTATTCGAGACCGAGTGGAAGGTATTGGGAGAAGGAAAGGACCCAGGCAAATACGTTCCCTTCACGAAAACGGAAGCCATCTTTCCGTGGGTCTTTTCGGTGCTCCACCTGGGCATGAGCGTCATCGTGGTTCTGAGCATGGTCGGCGTCATCCAGCCTTAGGAACGAACGCCAAACTGTTGAGACTGACCGCCCGCTCACCCTCCACGCACCTCCCAGTGATTCCCCATGCCCGGCCACCTCTTCACCCAGGACTTCCTCATCCCGGCCGCCGCTTTCTTCCTAGCTAGCCAGAAAAGCCGCCACAATCGCCCCGGCCGTCCCCACCACATTCAGCACAACCACCACCAACAGACCTACGATCCAGACTTTCAGGTTGGCGACATCGGCCTTCGTGGCGTAGTGCTTCAGCGTCCGATCCAGTTCGTCCCGTAGGTCCGATCTGGTCAAAGGCGGCTCCTGGACCGGGGCGGTCGTCATCGCGCTTCCCCTCTCGTGGCGCTCACCGCGCCCGCGGAAGGACCCCAGTGCCGCCCCTGAATCCTGTCAACGATCTTACCCCTGCAACGCCCCCGAACTCCCTCCGCCATCCCGGCGTCAAGCCTGCCCTGAGCCTGCCGAATGGGGCCGGGACCCAGCACCCTGGTCAATCTCAGCGCACCCAAGCCCCCCTGGCAACCCCCACAGACCAAGAGCACCCAACCTCCCCCTCCGCCTCTCACTGCTCACTTCTCTCAGCTCACTCCTTCCCACCCCCTCCTCACCACGTAATCCGGAAAGGAATCCACCGCCCGCAAGACCGCCAGCACTGTCGTGTCCGACACCTCGCTGATCCGCCTCTTGCTCCCTCGCCCGGTGGGAGAGGGTTGGGGTGAGGGTCTTCCGCGCACCCATCCCACCCGAGCACGGACGGCTAGCCAAAGCACCCCACCAACCCCAATCGCTGAACTTCCACTCCACACCCCCTAATCCGTAACAATCCGAAAAGGAATCGACCGCCTCGGCCCCCTTGGCCGTACCGCCCCAAACCGGTCGTACAGCCAGTAGCACAACGCCTTGATCGCGTGATTGTCCGCGTCGATCGGCAGTTCCGACACTGGCCGATGCTCCTGCGGCTCGTGGTACCGGTACTGCCCGAACTCCCGGATCAGCGCCTGGCACCGAGAATTCACCGTCATCCGCGGCGCCTCGCTGCCCGGATCGCGCAGAAACGTCCGCAGCCGCTCGATCCCGTCCTGCAGCAGCACCCGGTGCGAGCGCAGCCGGATCCGCGCCTGCGCCAGCCACACCTCGATCTGGCTCGGCATCGCGTGATGCTGCCGACCCGCGATATCGATCACCCCGCTCCGCACATACGGCCACCACGAGCGTCGCTTGCACGCCTCGATCACCTGCGACGTCATCGCGTACTGCATGTACACCTCGTCCAGCACAAACACTTCTGGGCCCCGCTGCGCCACCGCCAGCACCGCATACGCCCCCGCATAGCCTGGATCCACCGCGATCTCGATATTGTCGAAACTCTCGTACGCGTCCTGGATCGACCGCACGTGCGCCGCCGGCTCAAACTCCCGGAACACCAGCGACACCGGCGCGCACGGCACCCCGCCCAGCCGTTCCTGGAACACGTCCGATGGATACGCCGCCGCCAGCCGCTCGATCTCCGGATCCTCCCGGCCCCCCGGAAACAGCGTGCGGTTCGCCCAGGAGGGAATCGAAAACGAGGCCGCCTCGTCCGGGTTCTCCGTCTGCCACGCCCGGAACTTCTCCGCGTACCAGCCCCGCGACCCCTCAAACGTCCCGCTCAGCCACAGCCAGCCCCGCCGTTCCGACAACCGCCCGCTCAGCCGCAGATACGCCTCGTACGACAACTGCGCCGCCTCGCACCCCAGGATCCCGTCCGGCGCCTGCCCCGCCAGCCGCAGCGCCCGTTGCGCCGTCCGCGTCGCGATCACCGTCCCGTTGCGCAGCAACATCCGGTTCGACTGCCCGCTCGGCATGCTCAGCGTCTCGATCGCGTCCAGCGACTCCAGCGATTCCACCAGGTACGTGAACTCCGGCCGGCACAGGTCATAGTCCGGCCCCACCAGCCAGTACAGCTGCCCCTCTAGGAACCGCCCCGCCAGCTCCATCGCCGCGCTGCGGCTTTTCCCGGCCCGCTCCCCGCCCGCGATCAGCCGGATCCGCGCCTCCGAATCGTGAGCCGTTCGTTGTTCGGCGTAAGGCCGGTACCCAACCCGCGCCCATAGCTCGTCACGAACCGCTCGCGGCAGCCGCACGTAAATCCTCCAACAACCCGGCAAACGCCTGCCCGCTCCCCGCCCTTGGCGGCTCCCCGAACGCATAGCGGAACGCCAGCTCCACCGCCCACCGCTCCCCCGCCAGCGCCTTGTCCAGCACCAGGTCCGACAGCTCATCCGCCTTCACCAACACCGCCGACCGGAACCGTTGCTCCGCACTCGTCGGCCGCTTCCGGCCCCGTCGCTTACTCACCCGTCAACCCTCTCGTCATGCGATCGCGCTGACCTCGGGCCGCGCGGTTGCGATCTGTATGCAACAAGTGTACACTAACCGCATCCATCTGACAAGGTGGAGCTCATGCCCGCCCACCATCCCGCTCCGCCGCCTGGCCGCCATCCGCTCTGCGTCCCTCGCCCCGCGAGACCGTCGCAAAACACCACGCACCCTCGAGAGCTCGCCCGCTCTTGCTCCCTCTCCCCGTGGAGACCTTTGCGAACCCCCCTGCTCCTCGAATTTGCAGCCGCTCTTTCTCCCTCTCCCTTGAGGAGACCTTTGCGTAACCCGATTGACGGGTGTGCGATGTCAATCCCTTCGAGGAGCCGCCGTTCTTCCCCTCTCCAAGGGGAGAGGCAGAGCCCCTCCTGAGCTTGCCGAAGGATTCGGCCGTCTTCGGCCGAAATCGGTGAGCAACTGTGTTGGGGCGTCGAGGGTTAGGCCATGGAGGGGTCCCAGGTGGTCTGGCGCTGACAGACGGCGTTGCGGAGCACCAGCAGCTTGCGCATACAGGCGGTCAGGGCCACCTTGGGCGGCTTGCCGGCGGCGCGCAGCCGCTGATAGCAGGCGCGGAGGCGAGGGTTGACGCGGATCGCGGCCACGGTGGCCATGTACAGCACCGCCCGGACCTGGCCGCGCCCACCCCAGACGCGGCGCGGGCCCCGCCAGGCGCCGCTGTCGCGGTTGAAGGGCGCCACGCCGACCAGGGCGGCGACCTCCTGGCGAGTGCAGGCGCCGAGTTCGGGCACCTCGGCCAGCAGGGTGGCGGCGGCGACCGGGCCGATGCCGGGAATGCTCTGCAGCCAGGCGGCGCGGGTCTGCAGGTGCGGATCCGCCTGCAGGGCGGTGGCCAGGTCCTGGTCCAGGTCCTGGATCAGGCGCGTCACCACGGCCAGGAAGGCGTCGCTGCCCGCCAGCTCCTGGGGCGCCAGCTGGCGGCGCTGCTGCTGCTCGGTGACGCGTTGCTTGACCAGTTGGCGCCGGCGCCGGCTGAGGCGCTGCAGTTCCTGGACCGCCTTCGAGGGCGGGAGCCGAACCGGCGGCTGCACGTCGGCCGCAAAGCGGGCCAGCATCTGGGCGTCGAGCCGGTCCGCCTTGGCCAGGAGGCCGAGGGCGCGCGCGAAGTGGTGGGTCTGGCGCGGATTGACCACGACCACCGGCAGGCCTGGCAAGGCTGCCACCACGGCCCGTTCGTACCCGCCCGTGGCTTCCAGCACGATGCGGGTCGGCTGCAGCGCGGTCAGGTCGGCGCGCAGCCGCCGCAGGCCGCCGCGGGTGCGCGGCACCGTCCAGGTCGCCTTGGTGGGATGCACGGCCACATCCAGGCGCTGCTTGGCGACATCGATTCCGACCGCGAGATCCGCTGGCGAGGCCATTCGGTACCCTCCTTGGGTGCTGACCACGCGCCCCGCCTTGCAGATTCGGGCTCGTGCTCACGGCCCCGGCAACTGTTCGGGCTCTGGGTCAGCACTCGGGCCGGGACGACCTCGCTCACCGACGGTCTCAGAGGACCCAGGGGTCAACGGTCTGTCCCGGCCCGTCCACGCTGTCCTTGGCCACTTCCAAGGACCCCGAAACATACAAGCCTCAGCACATACAAGGGGTCTTCCGGGCAACCAAGCCGGGGTTACGCAAAGGTCTCCCCTGGGCAATCTGCGTCCGTTCATACTCCCTCTCCCCGTGGGAGACCTTTGCGAAACCCCCTGCTCCTCGAAATTGCAGCCGCTCTTTCTCCCTCTCCCTTGAGGGAGAGGGCTGGGGTGAGGGTGGCTGCTATCCCAACCACCCACCCAGGGGTCCAGCAACCCGGCCCGGAGAGCTCGCCTCTTGATCCCTCTCGGAGGGAGTGTTGAGGAGAGGGTCGTCCGCGCACCCAACCACGGATTCCGCAAAGACCTTCCCTGGGCAATCTGCGTCCGTTCTTACTCCCTCTCCCCGTGGAGACCTATGCAAAACGCCCCGAGCCCCCAAATGTTGGGCGCCTCTTGCTCCCTCTCCCCGCGGGAGAGGGTTGAAGTCAGGGTCTTCAACTCGCGATGCCCACCCCACGCTGACCGTCCCCGCGCCTCCGACTCGGCCTCCCGACCGCTCGTCCCGCTCTCACCTCTCACTCCTCTACGCTCACTCCTTCCTCCTGGGAGAGAGTCTTTCGGGCAACCAACCCCGGGCTAGGCAAAGCTCTCCCTCTGGCGGCGCCCTCTTTGGCCGGTCGCACGGCATTCCCTGCGCCGCCCGACCGATTCACTTGATTCGCGAATCCCGACCAATGATTCCTAGAACTCGTTCCGAACCCTCACCGTCTGCCCCGTCCGTAGCGACTCCCACGCTGCCAGCCCCGTCGACACCACCCGCGCCCCTTCGCGCACTCCCACCCACGGCTTTGTGCCGTGCAGCACGCAATCCGCCATGTGGCGCAGCATCACGATCATCTCGCCCGCGTGGCCGCTGTGCGGCGGCAACTCCGTCACGTAGGCCCGTTGCGGCAAGTCGCCGTCGGCGTCCAGCGTCTTCACGTTGTCCTGGATCGTGCCCTTGGTGCCATACACCGTCAGGCCGTTCGCGGGTTCGCCGTGCGGATGCACCATCCCCAGCAAATTCGCCACCCGGCCAATCTTGCCGCTCGCAAACCGCACGTTGATGAAAAAGCAGTCCTCCTGCGGGTAGTCCGGCGCCACCCCGCTGCGCAGACCCACGCAGTGCACCTCCTCGATGTCGCCCATGAACCAGCGCAACAGGTCGATCGGGTGACACGCCCCGCCCAGGATCAGGTCCTGCGGCATTGCCGTACGCCACGGCGTCGATCGATACACCGGCCGCAAATCGTGCACGTAATGCGCCTCCGCCATGAACAGCTCGCCGATCTCCCCCGCGTCGCAGGCCCGCTTCGCGTCCATGAAGTCCAGCCGCCCCCGCAGCGACTGCGTCACCAGCAGCGTCAGCCCCGTGCGATCCACCGCCTCCACGACCTGCTCCACCTCCGCCATCGAATACACCATCGACTTCGTCACCATCACGTGCTTCCCGGCCTCCAGCGCCTTCAGGATCTGCGCGCAATGCAGCGGCCCCGGTGTATAGATCCCGATGATGTCCAGGTCGTCCCGAGCAACGAGCGCGTCATAGTTCGGCGTCGTCCACTCGACCCCGTACGCACCTGCCATCGACGCCATCAACGCCGCATTCGTGTCGCACACCGCCGTCACCCGCACCGGCAGGTCCGTGAACTCCGGCCGGTTCGCCTGCAGCAACGTCCGCCCGTGCCCAAGCCCCGCCAACCCCAACCTAAGCATCCGCATCCCCCTGCTGCTCCAATTCGCTCATGACCGCTGCCCACCGCTCCGGCATATCGCTTCGGCCCATCACCGGCTCGTATCCCATCGAGAGATACAGGTGAATCGCCGGCAGGCGCCAGTCATCCGTCAGCAATTGCACAGTCTCGCAGCCTTGCTCCACCAGGTAGCGCGACACCGCCGTGCACGTCGCCCGGCCCAATCCCTGGCCCTGGTGGTCCGGATGCGTCGCCACGTAATCCAGCACCCCCTCCCGTCTGGGATTCCCCGGCGTCCCCGTCACGGGATTGGTCTCGGTGGCCGATGTCCTCGAAGCAAACGTCACCGCCACGATCGCTCCCCGGTACTCCACCAGCGCCGACCCTGCCCGCCGGTCCGCATCCGCCAGCGTCTCCGCCACCCGGTCCACCCCACAGTTTCTGAACCCCACGGCCTGCAAAGTCTCCGCCAGCGCCACTCCGTCACCCGTGCGATACCCCCGAACCAGATACCCCGCCGGCACGGCCGCGTCCGGCATCCCCCGAACGCCCGCCGCCCCAACCACCATGCACAATTGCTTCTGGGGCAACGCTCTACGCTCGTCGTTCACGTCGTGACCTCCGCGAGCTCCGGCCGCGTGCCTGCAACCTCGAGCCGTCCCTGGTGCTTGCCCGTAGTGCTCTATAAGTGTACACTAGGGGCCCTGATGTCGCAACCCGAGCCCCCAATGCCCTTGCCGCACTTGCCGCCCCCTGTCGCTGTCCCCGCGCCCGGCGACCAGGTGGTCCGGCTCCCGTGCCCGGCGCCGATCGGTCCGCGGCTCTGCCTGGGCCTTGCAAACCTCGTTCGACGCCACGCCCTGGCCCATCCCCAACCCCGCCGAACTGCGGCCCAGAGCGCCCCGCCGCAACCGAAGAGTTTTTTGGAAAGGGGCTTATATACCCCGTTAGCCAAGTGAAAATGGGTACCTTGCATGCTTCCAGCGTTCACGGTCGGACCTCAGTGCCTTGCCCTGCACCGCCACGCCTAGGCATGACTGGCCTAGCCGTGCCGGGCCACGAGTTTTCAGCTCGGTCCGACCGTGAACGGTGGGAGCATGACACAGGTCTTCATAGGCCCAGAGACCACGGGCGAACCCGACCTACCACACGCCAGGCCACGCCTAGCACAGCCATGTCCTAGCCGTGCCACGCCGTGATTCACAAGCTAGGTTTGCCCGTGGTCTCTGGGCCTATGTCCCGCAGGTGGACGATGTGGGTGGACCCTGCCTAGCCGCGCCGGGCCAAGCCACGCCTAGCCCTTCGGGGCCTTGCTGGGCCGTGCCTCGCCCTGGTTTCAGGTTGATCGTCCACCTGCGGGACCCCAGTTTGACAGACGCTCTCCTTGACACCCGCCCGCCCATTGGCTAAAATACTTCCATAAATAGAGAGGGGCGGCTGATGAGCAGGAACGCGAGCAGCAAGGGACCGGGGCGGGCAGACCGCAAGGGAATGTCCCTGCCCGAGATCATCCGGCTGTTCCCGGACGATGAGGCCGCCGAGGCGTGGTTCGTGAAGACCCGATGGCCCGAAGGCGTCACCTGCCCGCATTGTCAGTCTGACAACATCCTGCACGTCAAGAGCCGCAAGCCGCAGCCCTACCGGTGCCGGGCCTGCCGCAAGCATTTCTCTGTCCGGACCGGCACGCTGATGCACGGCTCCAACCTCGGGCTGCAGACTTGGGCGCTGGCCTTTTTCCTGGTGGCGACCGGCATCAAGGGCACGGCCAGCATGAAGCTGCACCGGGACCTCGGCATAACTCAGAAGACCGCCTGGCACTTGGCGCACCGTATCCGGGAGACTTGGCGGGACAATGCCCCGCAGTTCGCCGGTCCGGTGGAGGCGGACGAGACGTACTTCGGCGGCAAGGAAGGGAACAAGCACGCGAGCAAGCGCCGGAACGCTGGCCGCGGCAAGGTCGGCAAGACTCCGGTCGCCGGTGTGAAGGACCGGGCGACGGGGAGGGTAAGCGCGGCGGTGGTGCCGAACACCAAGACCGAGACCCTCCAGCCGTTCGTTGAGGAACGCTTGGAACCGGGGGCGATGGTTTACACCGACGAATGGTGGGCCTATCGGAACCTCCCGAACCGGCAGGCCGTGCGGCATGGTGTCGGCCAATGGGTCGACGGCCAAGTACACACGAACAATCTCGAGAGCTTTTGGTCCCTGATGAAGCGCGGTTTTCATGGCTCTTATCACAAGATGAGTCCGAAGCACTTGGACCGGTACGTTCGGGAGTTCGAGGGGCGGCACAACCAGCGGGACCTCGACACGATTGACCAGGTGCGCGGGATGGTGCGGGGGACGGAGGGCAAGCGGCTCAGCTACAGGGACCTGACGGCCGGCGGGCCTGCTTATCCCTAGCCGGGGGACACGGCGGGCGGTGTTACTCTACCGGCCGCTACACAGTCGGGACTTCCTCGCGGCCTCGGACGGGTCGCGCTGGGTCACTGTGTAGCAACAGGGAAGTCCGCCCAGCGGTTCTGTTCGGGGCCGCGTTTGCTACCGGGCCTCCCAAGGGAACCGATCCGTGCCGTTCAATGTTGGCCCTTTTGAGATCATCGTGGCCGCCGTCGTGATTGGCGGCTTCCTTTTGCTCATCACGTCGAAGCAACGGGCGGGACGGCCGCCACAGAGCGAGGAGGCCCGCCTTGCCTCCCGCTCCCTTGACGAGCTGGTGGCCGAGGGCTGGCGGATCGAATCCGAGTCGACCGAGTACGTGTTTTTGGTGAAGGGGCGGCCGGTCAATCATCTGCTGCACTTTTTCGTCGGCATTTTCACGCTGGGCGTTTGGTGGATCGTCTGGATACTGGTGGCGGCCAATGGAGGCGAGCGGCGGCATACGGTCAAGCGGTAGGGCAAGGGTCGGCTGTTCAGACTGGACAGCCGCAGATATAATGTGCTAGGCGCAGTTGCCCGCCATCGGCGGCCCGACGCCTAATCGGCGGGGAACAGGGACCCTCGCTACGGAGGAACCGGCATGACGGCAGACGGCGAACGGCTCGCACGCCTAGAGGGTGCCTATGAACACTTGGCAACCAAGGCCGATATTGCCGAACTTCGTGGGGAACTAAAGGTCGAATTGTCCAACATTGAGAACCGACTGACGCGCTGGGTCATTGGGGCGGCCGGGGTTGCGGCCGGCATCATCATCGCCGTCGATCGGTTGTGGACCTAATGCCCCGCAAGCGCAAGCGCGGCCGGCCTCCGGTCAAGACCATGCCGCCGCCGATACCCGACACCCCGGAGAACATCGCCCTTGCGTGCATGATGGGGCCGCCGAAGACCGAGTGGGACTACCTGAAGGCGGCCCCGGAGAGCCAGAAAGCCGAACCTGTTTCCGATTGACTCGCGGCGGCTTGGCTAGCACGGTATATAAGTCCCTTCGGAAAAAACTCTTACGCGCGCAACCCGCCCCCCGCCCGCCACCCCGGGTCCCCGCCACCTGCCACCCCAATGCGGCAAGCTGATCCCCCCTCCCGCACCACCCGGCGAACCTCAGTGACCCAGCCGGACCCGCCGCCGCCCCAGCCGCCCATCATCCTCTCGCGCCGCGACCTGGCCCGAGCCGCCGTCATCACCATGTTTGCCGGCCTCGTTTACCTCCTGTCATCCGGCGCCCACGCCTACAGCGTCGACGAAATCACCAACTACGCCTCGGCCCGCGCCCTCGTCGAAACCGGGAGCCCTGACCTCGGCGGAGACCAACCGATTCCCCGCGAGCAACTGCTGACCCTCGCGCATCCCACAGCCGACCGATTGACTGGCCGCTACGGCCTGCTTTCATGGGCGGCCATCACGCCCGCCTACCTCGTCGCCAAGTGGATCGGTTCAGAGCCACCCTCGCCATCCCCCGCGTTTCCGCAGCCGAGTGTCGTCCGGCCGTTGGCCGCCTTGCTCTACGGTCCTGTAGTCGCGGCCACCCTTGTGGGCGCGACCTACCTGCTCGGCCGAAACCTCAGCCTGCGCCCCCGTTACGCCTTGGCCGCCGCGCTGCTACTGGCCTTTGCCAGTCCGCTCTGGGTCTATGCAAAAGGTCTGGCAAATATCCCGCTGGCCGCGCTCTTGGCGATACTCACCCTGCTCGCAATTTCGACCAATATTCCAGGCGCCCGCCGTTGGGCCATTGCCGGTGCGTTGGCCGGATTGACCGTCGTCGTCCGTCCGGAGTTGATTGCGTTCGCCTTGGTTGTCGGCACCGTGAGCCTGCTCACCTGGCGGGCCGGCTGGCGAACCGGCCTGACGTGCTCAGGCACATTTGCTGCTTCGTCGGCGGCAATCGTTCTTCCAGGTGTGGGCCTCTGGAATATCTACCGGACAGGAGAATTCTTCGACGTCGGTTACCGAACGGCCTCAATCCTATGGCAGACCGACCGCGCGTATATCGGCGTATTCGGCGTGCTGGCCAGTCCGAGTTTCGGCTTGATGGTCTTCATGCCCGTGGCGGCGATCGGCCTTTGGGGGCTCCTCCGAATGGCGGGAAGCCGACCAATCTGGTTGGCCATGCTCGCGCTTGTCGTAGTAGCGACCATAGGCTACGGATCGTTTCGGGACTGGCACGGCGGGGTGTCGTGGGGTCCTCGGTATCTAACCGCCGTCACGCCATTCCTTGCGCTTGGTGTGGGCGCGCTTCTCCAGGCGCGCATGACTACCTGGCTGATGCGGCTGACCACCGCCGGACTGGCCGCATGGTCGCTGGGTCTGTCCGTGCTCGGCGTGCTCTTTGACTACCAGCGAGGCTGGCAAAACTTGTGGGAGCACGGCGCGCGCCCGGAACAGGTGCTCTGGAATCCTCACTTCTCGCTCATCGGTGCTCACCTGCGCCTGGCCCGACATTGGCAGGACGGCCTGATCGGACCTGACCTCTATCTATTCCAACGCTTTGGCCCGTGGGCCTTCGTGCTCCTAGCCTTCGGCATGCTCTTTGTGATCGGTGTCGCCCTCGTCGTGCGGGCGCACAGTTCTGGGTGCGATCACGACTCGCTGCCTACTGCCAGACGTTGGTAGCACTGGTGCCCGCGTCTCGGCCGCATTCAAGCGTTCTTGCATTTGATTCGACTTAGCTAGTGATCATCGCGTCAAGCGAACCTTCATAGGCGTCATACGTCCACTCGCCGCTTGCGGTCAGCGAGAATTGCACGACGGGGATAAGTGCGACCTCGCGGTTACGATTGAGCAGGCGCACGGCAAGCACCCAGTCACCCTGGCCAAACTCCCGATCGACGCGCTCAATGGGCGCGTATGCGGAACCATCCCAGATCGTCAATGTCGCCGTCCGAGGATCGAACCGGTACAGATAAAAGTACTCGTGAACATCGGTTTCACGCACGGGCTGAAGGCGCCCGATGAACCAGCGCGCTGACGGACGTGCACGGCGGTCAGCGCGAGATTCGCCCGGCAGCCGCCAAGGCGATGCATCAACTGACATCACGACCCGATCCTGTCCGGTCCAACGCTCGGAGGCACGGTCGATAAACGTCGCAGTAAAGCCAATGTGCCCGTCGACCTCATGCACATCGGAAAGCTGGACGCTGAAGTGTTTTGGTGGTGGCTCGACAGTCCGCGGAATCAGTCCGTCGGGCGCATACGCGGCGACGCTGTCATTCCACCAAATCGGTCGGCGAGACGTGGCCACAAATGCCGACGGTGCCAGGTGAGCCGAAGTGACTATGAGGTCAGGATCTCGATTGCCAAGCTCCTCAATGCGAAGGTCGAATAGGACGTGTAGAACCGACGTATCCACCTCGCCATAGAGACTGGATTGTGGCAGAACCGCAGCGGCTCGTAAGGCGTCCTGTGGGTCCAAGTCCGAGCCTAAGTAGACTGTGGATTCTGCCGGAATCGAACTTCGAAGAGCCTCGTAGGATTGAGGCGAGGGTGAGACGTCGAGTTCCTTGAACGCAGGCCGGATCCGGTACCAGGTGTCGCCCCCATCGCGGATGATCAACTCGAAGAGTTCAGGATCCAGTAACCATCGCACCGCATGATCCGGCAATTCGCTCAGCCAGCTCTCCGTTGTGTGCACATAGCTGATACCGAGCGCGCGGATCGCGGCAGGCTCGAGAGACCGTATGGCGTCCTTATATTCGGGTCCGTTCCGACGATGATGTGCAGGAAATCCGCAAAGCCAGACGCATTTCGCCGGCCAGTCGCAACCGCCATCGCGCTGGGATGGGGAGAGAGTACCCGCGCATCAGGCGGCGTGTGCTCGCGGATGAACTTCGCCACAACGTCGGACCTAAAGGGTCTGACGGCGTGTCGACCCAGGAACCATTCGTGAAACTCCCGCGGTCCTTGCGACATATTGAAGAATTGCGGGCCGCGCTCGAGGGCAAGGCGCAGGGCTTGCGTCGATGCCGCAACAGTCGGCCAGGTCACGAGGACAATGAGACCAAGCGCCGCAATGTAGCGATGTTGCCTCTGAAGCGCCGCGAGGCGGAACGCCGCGGCGATGAGTAACGCCACCAGCGCGAAGTTGCGAGCGTTCCCGTCCATTCGGGAAACGTCTGCCGGAATGGGTTCATAGCGCAGCACCAATGCGGCCGCGAGAAACAAACCACTTCCTGCAGCCAACATCCGAACCAAGGGGCTTCGCCAGGCGAACAATAGGGCAAAAATGGCGACCACGAATGGTCCGACACCGAGTACGCCGACACCGCCGGATTGACGAGTCAACGTGCCCAGCGGCCGTCGGCTGCCGGGATCGTCGATCAATTGCAGCGTCATGGCGGCGTCCGATGAGCCGGCCAGGAAGCCCGTTACAAACCCGCCGCTTGCTGCAAGAAGCACGATGGTTAGTGCCGGCCCAGCGGCAGCGGCAAGGAATTCAGGCCGTAGCTTGCTGTGAATGCCGTGCGTTTGTGCTTTCCCCGGATCGGTCAGCTTTCGGTGTTGTCCAGTGAAGTCGCCCAGAAAGCGCGCGAGTTCATATGTGATCCACAACGAAAGCCCGATCAGCGCGACAGCTTCATCGACCAATCCAACGAAGCCAAGAAGAGCCGAGAGTGTGAAGGTTGATCTCCACGACCGACCGCCGCCAGCGGCGACACGCTCCAGCACCGTGAACGCCAGCGCGTACGCAAGTGGAAATGACGGCCTCCAGATGTTCGGTGGAGCCGCATCGAAGTTTGTATTTAGCGGCAACTCAAATGACGGGGAATACACTTCAACTAACGCAGTACGAAACCCTGTTCCGGGGACTCCCGTCGGCACGGGAATATGTAAGATGTTTGGCGGGTTCGGTGAGCCAAATAATGTCCACCCACCCGCTGTCAGGAGAAGTGGGCTTAGCGTTATGGTTGCTGCCCATCCCCCGTGTTTATAAGTGCAGGCCACGGCAACCAGCGCGAGGCTTGTCCAGATAAATGCGCCCAGTAGCTCGTTAACGAACGCCAGATCAGGGCCTTCCGGTGGGGTCAACAACCCAATCAGCATGTCAGTCCCGTAGTGATAAGGCGCAGGCTGCCCAGGGTTCCATGGTAGGACGGGTGGAAAGCCGCCGACGCGAATGGACGCAGCGAGTCCATGGTGTGTATCTCGTCATCGGCAATTGACAGGAGTCGGCGTCCGGCCAACGCAAGCCAAAAGATCGACAAGGCCGTGGCAACGAAAATCGCTGCGGTAGACAGCGGCACGTGCAACGCCGAACGTGTGCGCTACGCCAATACGGCCCCGACGCCCACGATAACGATCCATGCAGCGACGCCGCCCGCCAAGCCGGGAGTTAGGAACATGGCGAAGCTCGCGATAAGGCCCCAGAGCGCAAGCCCACGGCCAAGCCCTGGGCAAGCGCCAGGAAGCTGTCGTTCTGTCGCAGCAGCACGCGCGAAACCACGAAGCCAATGAGTGCAAGGGTAAGCAGCTCGACAGCGAGAATTAGGAGTCCTGGGACGACCGAAGGATCGATGGTCGGGCCGCTCATGTTCTAGTCAACGTGTTCGAAGATGTACGGAGGCGTCGTTCCGAAGATGCCGGCCTCGCGGGCGCAGCTGCCAGCAAAGCGGCCAAACCAGCTGCCGCGGCGGCTCCAGTCAGCGTCTGATAGGCCGCGCCGTCGGAAACGCTGTGGTTGTCAAAGGGCTCATACCAGGCGAATAGCGCCCTGCGAAAATCGGTAAACGACCAATCTATGGGTGGAAGATCGATAGGATTCCGCCACAGCTCTGGCGCATTTACGTAAATGCTGGCAGAGAGCAGACTGCCGCTCCGGTTGCCGTGATGGAACTCCTCGGGCGTGGCAAGAATGTAAAGGGATCCTGCGGCCAGGTATACAGCCGCCGCGATCCCGAGGGCGTGGCTGGTGCGATTTGCAAATTCTCCGCGCTTCCACGCGAACCCAGCTACGGCCGAGACTCCAACTGCCGCCAGCACTGCAACTATGGGCATCGGATAGGCGACGTGTCGTACAAACTCCTGGGGAGCGTCGGGCCTGAGCCGGACCATGTACACGCTGATGCCAAGTTTTACAACAATGTTGGTAATGACGGCAGCCGGAAGAACAAAGTACGCCCACCGACGGCGTGCCAGATCAATGGAGCCGATTAAGACTAGGAAGAGAATGGCTGCCATAAGGAGGGGAAAACGTACGTCATCCAGCAATACCAGGCGCGACACCCTAGGCCAGGTTACGCCCCCGACAATGCCCATGTTCGAAACAAGGTTCTCAAAGGAAAAGTCTTGGCCGGCAACGGGCCACGGACGCCCAAGGCGCACCAAGCTAAAGACGACCAAGGGAAAGACGAAAACTGCACTGGTCGCGATTCCGGCGCCCGTCCATCGCGATGGCGTCGCGGCAAAGGCGGCTAGTAGAAGGAGCCCGGCGTAGAGCGGTCCTTCGGGTCGCGTAACTGCGAGCGCGGCTGCCACACCGCCGAGCGCCAGAATCGAGTGACGTGGCTCGACAGTGCGTAGAACATGCATGAAGCTCCACACGGCGGCAGCCAGCAAAGCGATGAAGACTGGATCGGGTTCAGCGGAACCCAGACTGTAGATTTGGACTGGAGGCAGCACCGTTGCGATGACCGCAATCGCGAAGGACGCCGAGCGGCTCGCCTTCGCTGCCAGTGCTGCCCGATAGATCAGCCAGGGGAGTAGGACATTCGCGATGAACATTGGAGCAAGAGCGGCTGGAAACGTTCGTCCGAAGAAAGCAAAGGATCCGAGCAGGAGAAGCGGCAGTCCGGGAAGGCTTGCCCGATTCTCCCAGATTGGATAGTCCCCGCCACTCGCAATCGCATCGGCAGTTGCCCAGAATTGGCCTAGGTCGTCAATTGTGATCTCGGAATACGAGGCGGCTTGAAAGCCGCCTACGAGCAACAATGCAAGCGTGGCGATTCCCGGAGCAAAGCCAGCAAGGATGCGTCGAAACCGCTCGGTGTGACTCAGTTCGACAGGCAAGTTCTCGCTTCGCCAGAGGAGGAACATTGCCAGCATCAGCCACCCGGCGACAAAAAAAGCAAGCGATTGGGCGCTGGCGGATGTCGCGAGTTCGTGTCGCGGGGCAGCCGGAAGAGTTGTAATCAAGGCCGTAATCCACGCCGCCCCGGTCGGGAGCACGCGGAGTCCGATTCCAGTTCGCAGCCGAGTTGCTGGCAACGGCGAGACCCGCATCAGGCTGATCACGACGGCAGCTCCCACCAGCCAGCCTGGCAATGCCCACTGCAGGCCAAGCGGCCCACCGGCAATGGCCACGTGGAGCAGCGCGGCGCATCAAACGCCGGCGGCCCCGCCGTACGCGGCGTCCATCGCCAAGTCAACGCCTGTCGCGTGTCGGTATGCCGCGGCTTGGGCAAGCACCAGCGCTGACAGCAATACCCACCCGAGGGCGCTGATCTGGGTTGTGAAGTGAGCCAACGTGGGACTGGTGTGCATTGCGACGGTGAAGAGTAGAAAGGGGAGGCTTGAAAGGAGGCTTGCTGCTGCACCTGAAAAAAGACGGTCGCGCCTGGAGTGCCAGGAGACGCCGATCGGAATCGCAGCAAGCACGGCGCCAGCGATAAGCGCCTCAGCACTGGGGAGCGCCCGTCCGACTGGACCGCCCACAAAAACGAGCCCGGTGTACCCTGCGACCGCTGAATTCAGCGCAGCAAGAGCCAATTTGGCGATTCTTGCGGGGCTCGGAGGCTGAACGGCCAATGCCCTCAGCATTGATTCCCGTCTAGTCAACGCGAAGTTCGAACACAGCACCATGCCGCAGGCGCGAAATGGCAAAGATGGCTAACAGTCGCCCTCCACCCCTGTGTCATTGCCGATCCGGATTCCGATCCGCGTTGATTTGCAAGAAACCTGCCTCGACGCGAAGACACGCTGGACGAACGATCCCGGCCGCGACATCTGTATTCCGACACGATCAGCCTCTTGACCTCTCCGGCTCTTTCGACTTGGCGCGCTTCTCGGTGTGCGATGGTAGCGCCAAGAAACAGCCGGAATCGTGGTCTCGCAAGCCGATGCGGATGGGTTTCCGTGACTTCGGCGATTGTGAGTTGCAGCCGCACCCGGAAAGAAGCGAAGAATGACCAAGCCCAGCATCGTGCTGATCGTGGCCGACGACATGGGGTACGGCGACTTTGGGCTGTTCAATGATGGTCCGGCGCGGACGCCCGTATTGGATGGACTTGCGGACGAGAGCGTGTGTTTGACGCAGCACTACTCGGGTTCGTGCGTGTGCGCGCCGGCGCGGGCCGCACTGATGACGGGGCGATATCCGCATCGGACGGGTGCCATCGACACGCTGGAGGGCCAGGGGCTTGACCGACTGGCGCTACGGGAGGTCACGCTAGCCGACCACTTACGGGCTGCTGGTTACGCAACCGGCATGGTGGGCAAGTGGCATTTGGGTGCGCTGGACCCGCGATTTCACCCGAACGCTCGTGGGTTCGACGATTTTCTGGGTTTTCGTGGCGGCTGGGCGGACTACTACAAGTGGCGGCTCGACCGCAACGGGACCACCGAGCACTCCGACGGCCGCTATTTGACGGATGTCTTCGCGGCCGAGGCGTCGGCGTTCATCGAGCGCAACGCGCAGCGGCCGTTCTTCCTGCACGTGGCCTTCAATGCGCCGCACACTCCGCTGCAGGCGCCTCAGGAACTCGTTCAGCCCTATCTGGACGCCGGTCTTCCGCATGGTGTGGCGCTGATTTACGCCATGAACGAGCGCATGGATGCGGGGGTGGGCCAGATTCTCGACACGCTGGATCGAAGTGGCTGCGCTGGCAACACCATCGTCATGTTTACCAGCGACAACGGGCCGCAGCTTTCGCTCGGGTACGACTACACCATGGGCATCGAAGTGGATACGCGTCGTTTCAACTGCAATTTCAATGGCGCCAAGGGCAACGTCTTCGAGGGCGGAATCCGCGTCCCGATGCTGGTGCGTTGGCCGGAAGGACTGCCGGCCGGACAGCACAACGATGCACTGGTCCACTACGTTGACTGGCTGCCGACGCTGATCGAGGCGACCGGCGTCTCAAGGGTCGGTGGTCGGCCAATTGACGGAGTTAGCGTGCTGCCTGCGCTCCGCGGCGAGATACCGGCTGCCGCACCGCGACGGTATTGGCAATGGAATCGCTACACACCACAGGTCGAGTGCAATGCCGCGATCCGGAGTGGCCGCTGGAAGCTGGTGCGACCGCGAATCGCAGACCTGATGACGGTTCGGCCCGAACACACGCAAATGGACCGTGACTTGAAGTACCGACCCGATCTTCACGCGGCGGCGATTCCGGCAGATATTCCGGAACGGGACTTTCCACCTCCGGAAGCCCCGTTGCTGTTTGACCTTGAGCTTGATCCCGGGGAGCAGAACGATCTGTCGAGCGCCGAACCGCAGCGAGCCGCCAGGCTGCTTGGCGAGTTGGAGTCCCTGTTCGAAGAGGTCGAAGCCGAGCGGCTGACGATCGCTGATTGAGGCGGCGGTCCCGAAGCCAGAGTCTTCGCGATCTAGTAGGGGACGCTGGCCGCCGACGGATGGTTGGCATAGGTCAGTTGCGGGTCCGGCCGCCCATCCAGCACGCGGGCTACGAATGCGTGCATCTCGCCACGCAGCGTTTCCGCGAAACTCCGATGCGTGGCAACGAGATTGGTTCGGTCGTGCGGGTCGCTCACGACGTCGTAAAGCTCAAGATCCCCTGGCCGAGCCCCAAGATGGCCGGCCGACATGTGCTCGATGAGCTTCCAGCGCCCGCTGCGCCATCCGCGGTTCATGCCAAAGTTGTTGTTGGTCATGCAGATCGGCGGGTGCTCCAGCGTCTGCCCTCGGATGGCCGGTATGAGGCTCATTCCATCCACGCACGGAGGCCTCTCGATTCCCAGAAAGTCAAGGACAGTAGGCACCAGGTCGATGTGCTCGACGGTGTCTGTGATTCGACGGGCCGGAAGGCTGGCCGGGTGGTGAAGAATCAGGGGGATCTGGACGTTGGTCTGATAGAGATCGCCGTGATTGAAGAACATGTCGTGGTCGACGATCGACTCGCCGTGATCGGCCACGATGACCGTCAATGTGTCCTCCGCAAGCCCGCGTGTTTTCAGTGACGACAGCACGCGCCCAATCATGGCGTCCATGTAGGCGATTTCGCCGTCGAATAACGCAGTCACGAATTCCAGGTCGGTAACGTCCCGCACCAGGTCGATGTGCGACTGCTGGCGGGGGTCGCGCCTGCCCGCGCCGCCGCTCGTTCGATGTTTCCACCACGGGTGCTGGTGGAACTTGGTGAGGCTGGTATTTCCGGGGTTGTGCTCGTCGCCGGCGTAGAACATTCGGTCGTATGGTGCCGGCGGAAAATAAGGCCAGTGGGGATCCCACCAGTGAGTGAACAGGTAAAACGGGCCGTTATCCGCGTCGCCCGACTCGATCCACTCCACCAGGATGTCGGCCATGTGTTCGGCTGGGATACCACCTCCATAGGTGGCTTCGCCGCCACGGTCCAGGTACGTCTCCCAGTTGCGCATCCAATACGGCGAGCGAAAGGCGCGTCCGCGTCCTTCCAGCGCTGACGTGCGGTACCCGTGCCGGGCCAGCGTCTCATGCAGAAACTCGATGTCCGGTGCCAGCGTGTGCTGCTGGGGCGGCTCGGCGTGAATCACGATGCCCGAGTTCAGCGGATGCACGCCGGTCAGCATGCTGGTCCAACCCGGCGTGGTCGGCAGCCCTGTCAGGTTTGCGTCGGCGAACTGCACGCCGTTACGTGCCAGTCGATCGATATTGGGTGAGGTGGGACGCGGGTAGCCGTAGCAACCGAGGTGATTGGCGGGCGTGGTGTCCAGCCCAAAGATCAGAATGTTCGGACGTCGGACGGTGCTCATTGCCTGCCGTCGATGTCCCGAAAGCTGAATCCAAAGAGCCGTGCGGCGCCGTGAATTCCGAATCGCAAAAGAAACTCTCGACTGAAAGGAAGGGAGTGCGCGTCGTCCCACAGCGCTGGCACGCTGGCTCCTTGCGTCACGATGCGCGCAGGTGGCGCGGAACTGATGTCGTTTCCTGCAACGTCCAACACCTGCACGTCGATCCAGTTTCGACCCGGCAGCGCATTGTCCCATGAGACCCTAAAGCCAGCGGGGCCGCACAGAGCTTGATCGGTACAGTCGTGACTGTGCCCGGCATCTTGTTGGCCGGAGTTTCGAGGGCCGCGAATCCATTAGCCGCAAGCTCGACGGACGTGGGGTACGGCGAAGCCATGTCGGGCAGACGGTCTTCTAGACGGTGGGCAGCGGCGCGGTGTCGTCGACCCTGGCCTGCCAGGCGCGAATGCGCTCCAGCAATTCGGCTATTCGTCCCTGCTGGCCGGGATCGTTGAACCGATTCGTGAGTTCGTGGGGATCCGTGTTCAGGTCGAACAGTTCCGACTGGTCGGTGGCGCTGGCGTTCAGCTTCCAGCCGTCGTGGCTGAGGATGGAACGCCAGGGATCCGACTCCACACGGTGCGCCTCGGGCGGAGCATCCGGCGGCCAGACGCAGGAATTGTGGCTGCCGTTCCATTCGACGATGACGTCGTTAGTGGACAGATCGTCGCTGCCTTCGAACACGCCTGCCCGGCTTTCGCCCTGGACCTCGGCGGGCGCGTCCAGGCCCATCAGGTCCATCAGCGTGGGAACCAGGTCAACCAGGCTCATCGCACCGTCGATCCGTCGTCCGTTGTCGGAGAGCCAGGGCACCCGCAGCAGCAACGGCACGCGCATGGCCTCTTCGTAGAGCGTGCACTTCGCCAGGATGTTGTGATCGCCCATCATGTCGCCGTGGTCTGAGGTGAATACGACGATTGTGCGATCCGCCTGGCCGGAGTCATGAAGGGCCTGGAGAATGCGTCCGACGGCGCGGTCCACCAGCGTGACCAGCCCCCAGTAGTTGCGACGCACTCTGCGCCAGGAGGCTTCGTCCTTCAGATCGAACCCTCGCCAATCCGTGCTGCCGTAGTAGGCCGCGAGCGCCCGGTGGATGAGTGAAACATCGTCGTCCGGCGGACGCAAGAAGGCCGGTCCGGTTTCCAGGTTCGACGGATCGTGTAGTTCGTTGAGCGGGCCGTCGAAGGGCATGTGGGGCTCGAGGAAGTTGACATAATGAACCCATGGGGTGTCCGCGTGAGCGCGAATGAAGTCGGCGGAACGCTCGCCCAGGAAGCTGGCCTTGGTGTACGGCTCCGGCATCTCCGCGGCGTACTGGCGAGAGAAAGTCCGCAGTGTTCCCGTATCCGCCGATGACTCTCCGCGCTGGGTCTTTCCGGAATCCGGCTCGAATCCGTGTCCCACGAGGAAGTGGTGATAGTCGCTCAGACGCTTAGCTTCGACGGAGTCTGCATAGTATTCCCGGTAGCCGTCCTCGATGCCCACGAACTCCGAGAAACCGCGCTGGGCAATGAGTTCGCTGCCCAGGTGCCACTTGCCGTAGTAGGTGCAGTTGTAGTCGTCGGGTACCCGCTCCGCCAACGTCAGGTGATCAGGCCGTAGCGGGTCGTTGTTTTCGAGACAGCCCGTGGTGTGTGGGTAGTAGCCGGTCATGATCGATGAGCGGGACGGAGTGCAGACCGGTTGGGTGCAGTACGCGCGGTCAACCACAAAGCTCTCGTCCGCCAGCCGGTTCAGGTTTGGCGCATGGATGGTGCGGTTCCCGTAGCAGGCCAGCGTGTCGTCCCGCTGTTCATCCGTGAAGATGAAGAGCAGATTCGGCTTCTCAACCACTTTGGCCCTCCCGTCGCGGATTCTCCGCGCGTGGCTTTTCAAGCGGAGCCTTGGCCGACTTGCGGCCGAACCCTTGGCTGCCTACGCACGAGACTTAGCTTCCCCCAGGTGCTTGCGGTGTTGCCTGCGCGCCTTGGGCGTCTTGCTGTTCCTGCCATTGCTGCCGTAGGCGGGCGTGTTCCTCGTCGGAAAGATAGCGTCCGCTCTCGGAGCTCGTTCTCGGAAACGAATAATCCTCGAAGGCACTCTTTGAGTCGCCGCAACCTGTGAGCAGAAGTGCAGTTGAACCAGCAATGGCACCGAGCGACAGGCGCATCGCTGCGCGCCTACCTAAGACCAGGCGCCACTCCCGGGACGTGCGACGGCGGCCAGGCAGGCGCAGGCAGGCGCGGGCTTGAGGGCCCGCACCCGCCTGCCGATACATCGGACTAGATCCAGCCGCGACTGCGCATCTCCTCGATCTGCAGCGCCTGGTTGGCCTCGGCGGCCGTCTTGACGTTCCCAATCATCTCTTCCAGCGCTACCTCGCCAAGCATGTAGAGCTGCTCGAGTCCGATCCAACTCTGGTACCACTCGCCCCAGTTGGGCATGCGGTACTGGCGGTGCCGGTTCTCGGTGCCGTCGGCGTACTGCTTGAGGTAATGCATGTTGTTCGGCGGGCCTGACTGCGCTTCCGCCGTCTCGAGGGCCGGGCGCCACATCGGCAGGTGGCCGCGGTCAACGCCGGCGACTCGGTGCTGCACCTCGGTCCCGAAGTAGAGACAGACTTCGGCAGTCTCCGCCACGTTGCCGCGTGCCTCGGCGCCGCTGGTTACCGCGTGAAACTGGCAGGACCAGAACGTACCCGACCTGCCCGTCGCGGGATTGACCGGCACAGGCGCCAGCGACCACTCGAACCGATCCTTGATCTGAATCAGCGGGCGCGCCGTCTGACGGACGCGCTCGGTGAGGTAATACGCCTGGATGCCTGCCGTGAACGGCGTGCTGAACTCGCCGCGAACCTCGCTGATTTCAGCGATGGGCACGGCGACCTCGTGCTCGAACACCGCGTCGTGGATGAATTCAATCCCCGCGCTGCCGCCGTTGTCGTACATCGTGAACTTGGTGTCGTCGTAGCTGCGAAAGTACTCCTCGTTTCCCGACCAGATCATCGGGTGCCACGAATACCAGTTGCCGCCCCCGTCCATGCCCCAGAGCCCGCGTTCGGGGTCGGTGGTCTTCTGCGCATTCTCCAACAGGTCGTCCCAGGTCCAACTGTCGTCGGGGTGACCGGCACCCAGTTCATCCACCAGGGTCTGGTTGTAGATGAACCCGCTGATCCCGCCCTGATAGGTAATCCCGTACTGATTGCCGTGCAGCCTGGTCGGCGGCGGAAACCTGTGATCGTCGTCGTGGCCGTTGTCGGTCCAGAGGTTGGGGATGTAGTAGTACTCCTCCTCGTTCCAACCATCCATCTTCGAAAGGACGTCGTTGATCTGGAGCACGGTGTTGTCGTCGCGCCAGGCATTGAAGAGGTGGCCGTCCCACAGAACCATCTCCGGCAAGGTTCCGGCCGCCGCACGAATTGACAACGTGTCCCAATAGCCTCCGCCAACCGGTTCCACCAGGACCTTCACATCCGGCCGCTTGGTGGCCCAGTTTTCCACCGCCCACTGCACGGCCGCGCCGCGCGGGCCTGAGGTGTGGTCGGTCGCGAACGTCAGCACCACGGGCGGGCGCTGCGCCTCGACTTCGACCACTTTCTCAACAACCTTCTCAACGACCTTCTCGACTTCAACTACCTCTTTGACCACCTCTGTGACTACTTTTTCGACCTGGACTTCCTGGACCTGAACCTCGACCTGAGTCTGCGTCACAATCTTCTCGACCGGAACTTCCTTGACCTCGGTCCTCGTCACGATCGTCTCGACCGGAACTTCCTTTACCACGACCTTTTCGATCGGTACTTCCTTGGTCACGACCTGCGTCTCACCACAGGCCGCCAGAAGCGCCGCTCCACTTGCTCCGAGTCCGCCAAGACCCAGTGCTCGCAGGATGTGTCGTCGTGTCATGAGCTCCCTCCCTAGTTGTGCCAGCGTGCTTCCCGAGTCCGAAGTACCCTAGGCCCGAACTATCCACACGCTACGTCCGACAGGGCGAGGCGTCAACACGGGCAGTGGCCTGACGTACGGTGGGCGGCAAAACGCAAGTCTGTCGGGTGAAGAATCCTCGGGTATCGGATGACGGTGGCGACAGTTCCGAACCGAGGACCATAGGAGGCAACGCATGGCAACGCCGCGACCGAACCTGCTGATCATCCTCTGCGACCAGCTTGACGCCAGCTACCTGGGCGCCTACGGAAACCGTGTGGCGCAGACCCCCCACATCGACCGGCTGGCCGCCGACGGGCTAACGCTCAACCGCGCTTACGTTCCGCTGCCCCAGTGTTCCCCGGCCCGCGCCTCGATGTTCACCGGCCTCTATCCGCACCAGCACCACTTGCTCTGCGTGCCGCGGTCGGGCCAGGACGAGCGATTCGGGACCGTCCGGCAGCGGGCCGTGCTTCCCGAGTCGGTGCCGTCGTTGGGCCAGGCCTTTCGTGACGCCGGCTATCGCATGGGCTACACCGGCCCCTGGCACATGGGTAACGACGAAATCCCGCATCACGGCTGGGAAGAGCACTGGCGAACGTACCGCTACTGGAAGAACGGCCGCGACTACTACATCCAGCATCTTGAGCGCCACGGCTTGGCCGAACTCTTCAAGCGCGAACACCAGGAATTCGGCTTCAGCGAGGGCACGAAGTCCGGTGTGGTGCCTTCCGGGCCATCCGCCATTCCGGTCGAGCACGCCCGGACGTCATGGGCCGTGGACGAGACCATCAACTTCATCGACGGCCGCGACGAGCGCCCCTGGGCCTTCACGCTCTCAATCAAGGATCCGCATCCGCCGGTCATTTCACCGGGCGACTTCGCGGATCGCGTCGACCCCGCCGACGTCGAGTTGCCCCCGACGATTGACGAGGACTTTCACGGCAAGTCCGACGCCTACCAGCGCAGCCTCACGCATCGCTGGGTGCGCAACATGTCGGAGGACGACTGGCGCCGCTTTATCGCTCACTACCACGGGCTGAACGCGCATATCGACACTGAAGTCGGACGCCTGTTCGACCACCTGGACGCCCAGGGCTTGCGCGACAACACGTTGATCGTCTTCCTGTCGGATCACGGCGAAATGATGGGCGCGCATCGTATGGCCGGAAAGGGACCGGCGATGTTCGAGCAGTCGATCGGGATTCCACTCATCATGCGATGGCCGGCCGCGATCCCCGCCGGACGCCAAACCGACGACCTGTTCAACACGGTCGATCTGCCGGCCACGTTGGGCGCCTTGTGCGGCGTTCCGATCAGTGCCGGCGCCGGGATCGATCAGAGCGCGATGGTCCTCGGCCAGGAGCCGGGGCCGCGCCACATCGTCTTCAGCGAGTTCTATATCGAGGCCGGACTGCGCGACGACTTGATGTTCGTCAAGACGGCGGTCACCGACCGTTGGAAGCTGAATCTCTGGCTCTACGACAAGCCCGAGCTGTACGACTTGCACAACGACCCCCACGAGACCCGCAACGTGATCGACGATCCGACGACTGCGGAGATTCGAGCGGAGCTAGCCGGCGAAATAGTCAACTGGCTGAAGGAAACCGATGACCCGCTCTTGCCTACCGTCGAGTGGACGATCGGTCGCGTGATCTAACGCAGGGCCGGCAGCAAGTCCGGCGTTTCAGCCGCGATTCCGCGCTATGTAGTGCGGGCTGGTGTTGAAGAAGACCTCCGCGGCTTCCATCAGGGTTTCGGACGTGGTGGGGTGCGGGTGGATGCTCAGCCGCAGGTCGTCGACTCGGGCGCCCATCTCCACCGCAAGCACGCCTTCGGCAATGAGTTCGCCAGCGCCGCGGCCGGTGATCCCGACTCCCAGCACGCGTTCGGTCGTCGGCTCCAGAATGAGCTTCGTCAGCCCGTCATTCCGCCCCAGCGTTGTTGCTCGACCCGAAGCCGCCCACGGAAACGATGCAACCTCGTGTGGCCGGCCGGAATCGCGGGCTTCGGCCTCGGTGAGGCCGCACCAGGCGATTTCAGGATCGGTGAACACCACCGCGGGGATCGCCTGCGCGTCATAGGTCATGGCGTGACCGGCGATGGCCGAAGCCGCGACATGCGCCTCGTACGTAGCCTTGTGCGCCAGCATCGGTTCGCCGGCCACGTCGCCGATGGCAAAAATGTGCGAGGCGGTTGTCCGGCGCTGGTGGTCAACCTTCACGAAGCCACGCTTGTCCGACTCCACTCCGGCAGCATCCAAACCCAAACTTGAGCTATTTGGGCGGCGTCCGACCGCAACGAGCACCTTCTCGAAGCACCGCGACGGCTCTTCGACGCGCGCTCCTGCCAGCTCGACATCGACGCCGTCCGGCCGCACCTGCAGGCTCGCGACTCTCGTGCTGAGCAGAATCTCTGCAAACGCGGATTCCAGCTTCCGCTCCAGCGGCCGAACCAGGTCGCGGTCGGCGCCGGGCAGCAGGCCGGTCTCCATCTCGACAACCGTCACATTCGATCCCAGCGCCGCATACACCGATCCGAGTTCAAGCCCGATATAGCCCCCGCCAACGACCAGCAGCGTGCCCGGAATGTCGTCGATCTCCAGGGCCGACGTTGAATCAAGGACCCGTTCGCCGTCGATCTCGAATCCCGGCGGCGCCGCCGGCTGCGAGCCGGTGGCGATGACCGCGTAGTCAAACTCCAATCGCTGCGCGTCGCCGCCGTCGGTCGGCTCAATTCGCAGAGCGCGAGGATCCTCGAACTGTGCAAGTCCGCGGACGAATCGCACGCGTCGCGCTCGAGTGAGGAGTCCCAGACCGGAGGTCATCTTGGAGATGACCTGGTCTTTCCAACTACGTAGCCGGTCCAGGTCGATCTCCGGGCGTCCGAAACTCACGCCCCAGTCAGCCGCATCCGCCGCCTCACCCAGCAGTGAAGCTACATGCAACAGAGTCTTCGAGGGTATGCAGCCGCGATAGAGGCACACGCCTCCGGGGTTCGCCTCGGGGTCGATGAGCGTCACGTCCATGCCCAACTCGGCGGCGTGAAAGGCGGCCGGATAGCCACCCGGCCCCGCGCCAATCACGGCTACGCGCGGCTGCCGTCCGTCGGCGGTCACGGCCCGACTAGTCCCCCATCGCCAGCATCAGCGGCTGGGCCAGCGCGTCGACGATCCAGGTCAGAAAGCGCGCACCGTCGGCGCCGTCCACGGCACGGTGGTCGAACGAAAGGGCCAGCGGCAACATCAGGCGCGGCCGCAGGAGTCCTTCGACGTACACGGGCTTCTCCACCGCGCGCCCAACGCCGAGGATTCCAACTTCGGGGGGATTGATGATCGGCGTGAAGTGTCCCGTGCCGAGTCCGCCCAGGTTGCTGATCGTGAAGGAGGCGCCCTCCAGCCGCTCGGGCGGCAACTGGCCTTCGCGAACCTGGGCGGCAACTTCGCTTACTTCAATCGCCAACTCAGTGATGCTCTTCTCGTCGACGTCCCGAATAACTGGCACCAGCAGCCCTCGCTCGGTGTCGGCGGCAACGCCCAGATGGCAATAGTCCTTCAGCACCATCTCGTTGGTGGTGAAGTCCGCGCTGGCGTTCATCTTGGGATGCGCCTTCAGCGCGGCGGCCACGACCTTCATCAATATCGGCGTGATCGTCAGGCTGCCGCCGGCGCTCCGAACCCGGTCCTTCTCGCGCTGCCGCATCGCCTCCACGGCCGTGATGTCAGCCTCATTGAAAAGCGTGACGTGCGGAATAGTCGACCATGACTGCGCGATGTTGGTTGCGGTTGCGCGGCGCACCCGATTCAGGCGCTCTCGCTTGATCGCTCCAAACTTGCTGAAGTCGGGCAGCGGCGCAGCAACGAGTGGTCCAGGGGCTGCGGATGCCGTGGCCGGCCGAGACCGGGCGTGGGCCTTTACGTCGTCAACTGAAATGCGTCCGCCGGGGCCGGAGCCTGTGACTTCCCGGATATCCAGACCGATTTCGCGTGCGAACCCACGGGTTGACGGCGAGGCAAACACGGGCACGTCACCGCCAGCCGGTGGTGGCGGAGGTGGCGCGACGCGCGGCGGCGCGGTTGGCTTCGGTTGCGGTCTCGGTGGAGTTGGCGGACGCGCGGGAGTTGGCGCGGGCGTCTCGGTGACAGTGCCTGTGGATGGCTTAGCTGCAGGCGGTGGAGTTGTCACAGGCTTGCCGTCCGACGCCGAGCCGCTCTCATCCAGTTCAAGAATCGTCTGACCGACCTGCAGCGTGTCGCCGGCGTTCACCAAGATCTGGGTCACAGTCCCGGCAATCTCAGCCGGGACTTCCAGGGTCGCCTTGTCGCTCTCGATCTCGATGATCGGATCGTCTTTGGCAACGGCCTGCCCTGCGCTGACGAGCACGCTCAGAACATCGGCGTCAGCAATGCCCTCGCCCAAGTCGGGGAGCTTCAGTTCAGTCGCCATGCCGGCTCCGTCGCGGCGGTGGCGGAAGCGTCAGGCGAGCCGGGGGTTGGCCTTGGCCGGGTCGATGTCGAGGTCCTCAAGCGCCTCGGAAACGATCTCCCGATCAAGCTCGCCTTCGCGCGCCAGCGCATACAGCGTCGCCAGCGTAACGTACCGGGCATCAACCTCGAAGAAGTCGCGCAGGGCCGCACGGTCCTCACTGCGCCCAAACCCGTCGGTCCCCAGGGAGACCAAAGGTTGCGGAATCCACTTGGCAACCGCATCAGACATCGTCTTGACATAATCAGATGCCGCGACCACGATACCGGGCAGTCCGGCGAGCTGTTGCGTGACGTACGGAGTGCGTGCCTCCTCGTGCGGATGCAGCATGTTCCAGCGCTCGACATCCAGGGCGTCGCGCCGTAGCTCGGTGTAGCTGGTCACGGACCAAACGTCGGCGGCCACGCCGTACCGCGCAGCCAGCATCTTCTGTGCCTCAATTGCTTCGTTCAGAATCGCGCCGCTGCCCAGCAACTGCGCGCGGGCTCGGGGTTCCTTAATGTCCGCCCGCCGGAATCGATACATCCCTCGCAGGATGCCTTCGTCTACATCCGGCTCGTCAGGCTTGGGCGGATGGACATAGTTTTCGTTACCCACCGTCAAGTACACGAAGCTGTCCTCGCCGTCGGCATACATGCGTCGAATACCGTCCCTGATCAGGGTGGCGACCTCGTAGGCGAAGGCGGGGTCATAAGCGCGGCAGTTGGGCACCGATGAGAACAGCAGGTGACTATGCCCGTCCTGGTGCTGTAGACCTTCGCCCGCCAGCGTCGTTCGGCCCGCGGTTCCGCCGACCATGAATCCACGCGTTCGACTGTCCGCCGCCGCCCACA
Organism: Chloroflexota bacterium; assembly: GCA_022825895.1. Lineage (GTDB taxonomy): Bacteria > Chloroflexota > UBA11872 > UBA11872 > UBA11872 > UBA11872. The sequence goes on from JAJDVX010000019.1 coordinate 31,191, forward strand.
CCAGGTCTCCCACGCGCTGGTAACCGAACATCGAGTAATAGATGTAGAAGGGAATCATCGGCAGGCCGTGCGCGGCGTAGGCCGTCCCTGCCGCAATAAAGGACGCCAGCGAGCCGGCCTCCGTAATCCCCTCTTCCAGGATCTGCCCGTCGGTCGATTCCTTGTAGTACAGCAACGTGTCGGAATCGACCGGCTCGTAGAGTTGACCCACGTGTGAGTAAATGCCGACCTGGCGGAAAAGCGCCTCCATGCCGAACGTCCGCGCCTCGTCTGGGACGATCGGCACGATCAGTCGACCAATCTCCGGATCCCGGAGCAATTTCGTCAGCAGCCGCACGAATACCATCGTGGTGGACGCCTGCCGCTCCCCGGTGCCAGCCGAAAACTCCATGTAGGCGTCGTTGCTCGGTGGCGTTACCGGTTTGTAGGAAGTGGCCCGTGTGGGCAGATGTCCGCCCATCGCACGCAGCCGCTCGGCGACGTATCGACCTTCCGTGCTCTCGCGCGTCGGCCGATATAGCGGCGCATTAATGACCTCGTCGTCCGACAGCGGGATGTGGAACCGGTCGCGGAACGTGAGGAGCTCGTCCACATTGAGTTTCTTTTGCTGATGGGTGATGTTTCGACCTTCGCCAGCCTCGCCCAGACCGTAGCCCTTGATGGTTCGAGCCAGGATGACCGTCGGCGCACCCTTGTGGCGCACCGCCGTGTGATAAGCCGCGTAGACCTTCTCCGGATCATGACCGCCCAGCCGCATGCGCCAGAGCTCGTCATCGCTGCGTCCCGCAACCATGGTGAGCAAGCGCGGGTCCACGCCGTAGAAGTGCTCTCGGATGTAGGCGCCCCCGGCGACTGAATACTTCTGGTAGTCGCCATCCACAACCTCGCTGGCTCGCCTGGCCAGGACTCCCTCGGTGTCGTTGACGAACAACTCGTCAAAGTCGCTGCCCCAGAGCACCTTGATCACGTTCCAGCCGGCGCCTCGGAATAGCCCTTCCAATTCCTGCACGACGCTCCCATTGCCGCGAACCGGGCCGTCCAGGCGTTGCAGGTTGCAGTTCACAACCCAGGTCAGATTGTCCAGGCACTCTCGAGCCGCCAGTGAGATCGCCCCGCTGGCCTCCGGCGAGTCGAACTCGCCATCGCCCAGGAACGCCCAGACTCGCCGACCGGTGTCCGGGCGCAGGTCCCGATCGGCCAGGTACTGCATGAACCTGGCCTGGTAGATGGACATGAGTGGCCCAAGGCCCATGGAGACGGTCGGGAACTGCCAGAAGTCGGGCATGAGCCACGGGTGGGGATATGACGACAGCCCGCCCCCGTCCGCCAGCTCGCGCCGGAAGTTATGCAACTGCGCCGGGGGCAGCCGCCATTCCACGTACGCCCGTGCATACATTCCGGGCGAGGCATGCCCCTGGAAGTACACGATATCGGCGCCGTCCGGGTGATTCGGTCCTCGGAAGAAGTGGTTAAAACCCACCTCGTACAACGTGGCCGCCGACGCGTAGGTGGAAATGTGACCGCCGATGCCGTCCGACTTGCTGTTGGCCTCCACCACCATCGCCATGGCATTCCAGCGAATGATGCTCTTGATCCTTCGCTCGATGTCCCGATCGCCCGGATAATCGGGTTGTCGGTCGGCTGGAATGGTGTTGACGTAGGGCGTGCGCGAGGTGACGGGGAGCGACACGCCGTCGCGTTGCGCATGGATCTGTAGCTCCCGCAGCAGTCCGGCAACGCGTTCCGGTCCGCGCAGAACGTAAACGTCGTCGAGCGACTCCAGCCAGTCCTGCGTTTCCAGGGATTCGATGGCGGAGTCGTCAGCCTGTCCGTTGACGTCGATGGTCGCGATGGCGCCGCACCTTATCAAGTCGAGAGCCCGACCGGTCCGAGCCTAGCGCCCCAGGCCGGGCGCGCGCACCGGTTTTCTTACCGTTCGCGCGTCAGGCCGGCTGCTTTCTCTCGGGCCGCGCGGGCCTGTTCCCCCGCATGGTACGAACTTCGCACCAACGGTCCCGATTCAACGTGGGCGAAGCCAAGATCGCGCGCCTCGTCCGCCAGCTCGTCGAACTCGCCGGGACTGTAGTACCGGACGATCGGCAAGTGCTTGCGCGAGGGTCGCAAGTACTGGCCGATGGTGAGCAAGTCGCAATCGTGGTCCCGCAGGTCGGCCAGTGTCTTCGACAATTCGTCTCGCGTCTCGCCCAGCCCGACCATGATCCCCGACTTCGTAATCATGTTTCGATCGATTCGCTTGACTCGCTGCAGCAACTCGAGGGACTGGGTGTAGATCGCCTTGGGGCGCGCGCGCGAATAGAGCCGCGGCACCGTTTCGATGTTGTGGTTCAAGACGACTGGTCGAGCCCGAACAACCGTGGCCAGCGCGTCCCAGTTGCCCATGAAATCTGGAATGAGCACTTCCACCTCCACGTGAGGCGTTCGGTGTCGAATGGCCCGGATGCAACCGGCGAATATGGCGGCGCCGCCGTCCGGCTCGTCATCCCGATTAACCGAGGTAATCACGCAGTAATCGAGATCCATCTGCGCGACAGCCTGGGCCACTCGGAAGGGCTCCAGCGGATCAAGCGCACCGGGCCGGCCTGACGTAACGGCACAGAAGCCGCAGGACCGGGTGCAAGTGTCGCCCAGGATCATGAACGTGGCTTCGCCGGCGTTCCAGCACTCGCCGATGTTCGGGCACCGGGCCTCTTCGCACACCGTGTGCAGGCGCTCGGCGCGCACAAGGTCGCGAAGGTCTTCGAACCGCTCGCCCCCGGGCACGCGCGCCCGCAGCCACGACGGTCGAGCTACTCGAACCTCAGTGGCCACCAGCGGGCTCCATCGTGGGTGCCGCCGGTCGCACATCAGTCTGATAGACGTCCGCGAATGCCGCGGCCGCAGCAGCCATCACATCGCCCATCGGCGGAGCAGCCCCCAGTTCGCGAGTCATCGAGGTGACACCGAGTCCATGCAATCCACACGGCACGATGGCATTGAACCACGTTAAGTCGTTCGCGACGTTGAGAGCCGCGCCGTGCATGGTCACGCCGCCCCGAATGGAAACGCCGATAGCCGAGATTTTTCTGTGGCCGATCCATACGCCCGGGCGTCCCTTGACCGTTCGACCCTTCAGGTCAAGGGCCGCCAACGTGTCCAGGACTATTCGTTCCAGGCAGCGCACGTGGTCGACCGGCCGTACGCCTCGGCGGCGCAAGTTGAGAATTGCGTAGAGCATCAGCTGGCCTGGGCCGTGAAAGGTGATGTCGCCGCCGCGGTCGGTCATGACCAGTTCAGCGCCTGTCTCGCGCAGGTCGCGACTGCTCAGCAGCATGTGGGCATCCCCGCCACGGGCGCCCATGGTGTAGACCGGCGGGTGCTCAAGTAACGCCAGCGCGTCGGCTGAGATCTCGTCACGAACTTCGGCGGCTTTCGTCTGTTGCCAGTCCAGCGCGTCGCGATAGGCCATGCATCCCAGGTCGTATAACTCGACCGGTAATTCCTTCGTCACGGGCAGGCTACGCCGGGATCTCTTCAAGCGGGCTGAATTGCATGTCCGTCGGCTCGGCGCAACAGAACCAGGGCTCGGTAAGCCTCGGCCGGACGGGAAGCGGGCTGCCCGAGAAGTCTGGCCCCGGGCTGGCGGTCGCCTCGGGCGCCGCCGCGCGGACGGCCGCCCACATCCGTTCGAACAGAACGGCGTCGGGGGATTCCTCGGCAATTCCTATCTCGACGATCCCGGCCAGTTCTTCCTGTAGATCGTCGGAGCGCGGATCGTCTGCGCGCCATTCGTAGGTGAGCCGCTCCTCGTCGTAGCCGCGCAGGTGGGGAATCATCTCGGGTAGATCCAGCAGCAGCGAACCCTGCGGAACCAGCAACCGGATCGTGAATTGAACTGGATCCACATTGGCATTCAGGTCGTGATCCCGTACGAACTCCATGATCGCCAGCACGTCGGCTGGCGTCGTCCACGGCGTAAACGGCATCCATGACGGACGAATCTCGATGCCGTGCCGGCGAAGCTGCCGAACGGTCTGCGCCGCCTCGGCTGCGGTGTGTCCCTTGTCCAGCCGCCGCAGAATCTCGTCGTTCACCGACTCGAACGCCGACACGACAAACAGGCAGCCGGAGGCCGCGAACTCTTCCCAGGCATCCGCATGCTCCAGGATGTGCTCCACCTTGGTTGTCACGTCGAACGTCAGGTGTGGATGCCGGGCGTGCATCGTCCGCACCACGCGCTGCGAGTGGCGCACCCCATTCAGAAAATCAGGATCGGCAAAGGTGATATGGCGCGCACCGGCCTCGACGAGTTGGTCAATGTCGGCCAGCACCACGTCGGCGTCGATGATCCGAATCCGTCCGTCGTACACGATCGGGACCGGACAGTGGCGGCAGGTATGCACGCAGCCGCGGCTGGCCTCCGTATAGCCCACGGGCGACTCGTCATCGCCCAGTGCCATATGCGCGTAACGCGAAATGTCGGGCAGCAAGTGCCTGGCAGGCAGCACGCTGGCCCGACGGTCGAGGTCCACCTGCGGTTCGGTCGAGTCTTCACCCGAAGCCAGTCGGCCCAGCCAGCCGACCAGTCCGTGCTCGTATGCCCCGGCGATTTGGGCATCCGCGAGATTAGAACCGTTGGGGTGATGCTCCATTCCGGCATAGAGGCCATAGAAGGCAACTGGCATGTCAGGGTTGATCTGTCGGATGCGTTGCGCCGCTCGCTCCGCCAGCCTCGTGGCCGTGTGCATGGGAACCGATATGGCGACGGCCTCGGCCCAGGCCACGGCGTCGTCGTCCCACATTTCGACCGACAGGTCGAGGCAACGCACCTCGTGACCCGCTACCAGCAACGCCCCGGCCGCCGATGCCGCATGCAGCGGCTGGTGCCCGAGCTCGTACGTGGAGATCAGGAGCGTTCGCATCGGCCAATGCTAGGAGTTTTTCCCTTCCTTCGCCCTAGTTTGGCGTGATCTCGAAGGTCAACTCGGCGTGAGCCGCGCGCAGCGCTGCTTCGACTTCCTCAGGATCCTGTCCCCGCGCGAAGACGAATCCGAGATAACGGCTGCCCTCGGGCAGAGGCACAAGCTCTTGGCCTTGCGAGATGGTGATCTCCACGCCGGCCACGCCGTCGACTGCCCGGGCTTGGTCCACGCCGTGAACCGCGCGCAGGCGGCCGGCTTGGGGGATGGGCAGCATCATCACGCCCGCGGCAGCATCGGTCAGCCCCAGGTCGTGAATCGGCAGATCTAGCGCCTGGCGCAGGATGAGTTGCTCCAGGCTCACGCCCAGGCCAAACCTGAGCGAGCGCGCACACAGTCCGCCGATTGACCGCGCCGCAATCTCAAGCAGCCAGGCGTTCCCGTCCCCTGTACGCAGTTCGGCGTGTATCGGTCCTTCGGACAGACCAAGCGCCTTCGCGGCGGCGGCCGTGACCGCGCGAATGGAACGCTGCGTGGCTGGCGTCAACCGCGACGGTGTGACGTAAATCGTCTCCTCGAAGAACGGACCGTCAAGTGGGTCGGGCTTGTCAAAGATCGCCAGGATTTCGAGCGATCCGCCCCGCATCAGTCCCTCAACGGCCACTTCGGCGCCAGGGACAAAGCGCTCCAGAAGAACCGGCTCACGCGGATCGCGACCCTGGGCCTGCGCAATCGAGCGCGTTCGCCCGATCGTTGCCGGCAAGTCGTCGGTCCGCTCGACGCGAATCACGCCCTGGCTGGCGGACAGCGACACCGGCTTCACGACCACCGGGAGTCCCAGGCGGGCGGCGGCCATCAGCGCATCGCCGTCGGACTTCAGGACTTCAAAATCGGGCTGCCGAACGCGAGCCGCTGCCAGGCGCCGCCGCATGTCCGCCTTGTTCCGGGTCGCGGTAATCGCTGGCGGCGGGTTGTGCGGCAGGCCAAGCTGCTCACTGGCCAGCGCGGCCGTCGCCACCCCTTGATCGTCAACCGCCACGACGGCATCGACCACCGTGTCGCCTGCGTACTCGACGATCGCCGATGCGGCGACCTCCGGGTTGGCGAGATGGACTTCCAGCACACCGTCCTCGGCGTCCGACGCGGCTGGGTTGCGCCGGTCCGAGGCCACCGTGATATCTACGCCAAGCTGTCGCGCGGCTTGCAGGAAGTCGGCCGCTCGGTAGCTCTCGCTGTGAAGCAGTAGGACAACGTGCGCCACGCCTCTATCATAGGGGTGAGGCTACGGAGCGCCGCCAACAGGAAACCGTAATGACGTTCGACAGCGCCGCAACAGACCAACCGCTGGTCGAGATTTCGGAAGCCGCCAGGGACCTAGTGCTCGCCTATCGCGGCCACTCCGACAAGCCAAACCCCGAGCGGCTGGCCATGTGGATCGAGATCACCGGCGTTTCCGGATCTGGCTTCAGCTACGACATGTATCTGAAGTCGGTTGACGACGCGACCCCCGAGGATGCCGTCGTGACCGCGGCCGAGGGCTTACAGGTGGTAATCCCGTCCGGCAGCGTGGACCAAATGCGCGGCTCGACAATCGACCTCTCCGATTCGCCCGGCGGGGGCGGATTGTTCGTGCGCAATCCGCAGAGTCCCAGCCCCGCGGTCGGCAGTAGCAGCCCCGGCCACTCGACGGCTGCGCCCACTGGGCCCGTGGCCGAGCGCGTGATCAGCGTCCTGGACCACCAGATCAATCCGGCCATCGCCGCGCACGGCGGACACGCCGAGCTAGTCGCCGTGGAAGACGACACCGCGTACCTGAGACTGTCCGGCGGCTGCCAGGGTTGCGGTATGGCCAGCGTCACACTGTCGCAGGGCATTGAAGTCGCGCTCCGTGACAGCGTGCCGGAGCTTTCACGCGTGGTCGATGTGACGGACCATGCCGCGGGCGCCAACCCCTACTACGAAGCTGCCAAGAAGTAAGCTTCTCGCCAGCAAGTAGCCGCAGCGACCGGCCAGAAGTTGCGGGCCTGACGGGGGATACGTGCCATGACCAATGACCTTGCTGACCTCGCCTCCCAGTTGCAGTCCGGGTTGGCGCTTGATTTCCCACCGGTGGCGTTGACGCGCGTTGCCAAGGCTCCGGACGGTATCGCCGAGGCAATAGCCGCCGTCCCATCCGCCTGCACGTTCTGGCGTCGCGCCGAGCGCGGCGTTTTCTTCGCCGATGCCCAGTCGCACATGGCCTGTCCCATCGGCGCCATGGTGATGGGGTTTGAACTGGATGAAGCCAAGAGCGCGGAACTGATGGGCCTGGTCGGCGACATGTGCGCTATCAATTACATCGATGAAGCCGAAGTCGCCAACATCCCGCACTTCGATCCGCCCGCCGGCGGCATCGTCTACGGCCCGCTGGCCGACTTCCCGTTGGTTCCCGACGCGGTGGTGGTCTGGACCACGCCACGACAGGCCATGCTCCTCGAAGAAGCGCTGGGCGGAACGCACTGGCACGGCGCTGGCGGTTCCATCCTCGGCCGGCCCGCATGTGCGGCCCTGCCACGCGCCGTGGCTGACGGAACGGCCACGCTATCCGTCGGCTGTGCCGGCATGCGCACCTTCACCGAGATTCCCGACGCCTATACCCTCACCGCGATTCCGGGAGCGCAGCTTGCGGGTCTCGGCGAGGCCCTTGAGACCACGCTGTCCGCCAACACGCACATGCTGGCGGCCTATCGGGAAATGAAGGCTGCCGTTTAGCGGATCCAACTCGGCCGGGCAGCCAGGCGCATGGGTTGCAGCCTGCCCGCGGAAGTCGCACGCTGGAGTCGCCTGACGCTCCCTGGAAGCGATCCCGGATGCTGGGGCTCCGGACCGTAGCAAGGGTGCTCATGCGCGCATTGGCCGACATTGGCAGGGTCATTCGCGAGTTGGGGTCTCACGAGGCCTACATGACCGATCTGTATCACCGCGGCGACTCCTCGATGCGGGGTGGCGATCGCAGGCCCGAGTCGCGACGCCGGGACTTCACGGAATAGGCATGCGCGCCGCGCGGACCCAGCGTCGAAATCGATCTTGGGCGCCGCACGCTCTCTCGCGGTCGATATCTCGATGACGCCAGTTTCACCCGCACCCGACGCGCCGCACGCCCTCGAAGTCTTCAAGGAGGCTATGTCCTCGCTGGCCTCCGGCGTCGCCGTCGTCACCGCCCTGGATCCTAATTCGGGGCCTTGCGGCATGACCGTTACCTCAATTGCGTCGTACTCGGCGAAACCTCCGTCGGTGATCGTCTGCGTCGACGAGTCGACTCGAAGCTACCGCGGCATGACGAAGGGCGAGTACTTCGCTGTTCACCTTCTGAGCGAGGAACAGCCTGACCTTGCGCGCCTGTTTGCGTCGAAGGTCGACGACAAATTCGAGCAGTGCGAGAACACCGCCGGACCACATGGCCTGCGGCTGATCGCCAACTGCCTGGCCACGCTCATTTGCCGGCGATCGTTTGTTGCCAAACACGGTGATCACGCCATGGTGATAGGAATCGTGGAAGACGGGTGCGTGGCGGACCTGCAGCCGCTGGTTTATTGGCGACGCGAGTTCTCAGGACGCCGCTAGGTTCAGTGATCTGGTCGTGCTGCCACTCAGGCGGCTGGCGTGAGGTCTTTGAGGCGCGGCATGACCTCTTGCGTCAGCAGGTGCAGCGATCGCTTCCAGCCGTCGGCCGGCTCCCACTCGTGGGCCATGGCCAGCAGCACGCCAAAACCGCCGACCTCGTCGTATAGGGCGCGTAGCCGCCGCTCAACCTCGTCGGGGCTGCCGACGATCCAGACTTCGTCGCACAAGTACTCAAGCGTCACATCCTCGTCCGGAATGTCGGCCGAGGTCTTGAAGAGGTCGAACATCCCGGCCAGCGGCAGCAGCCGGAAGAAATAGTCGCGAAAGTCTCGTCCCATGCTGCCTTCGATGGCTTCTTTCCGGGCTTGCTCGGTGGTATCCGCGACGTAGATTGTTCTGGCGATTCGCCAGTCGGTCCGGCTGGGCTGTTTGCCCGCTTTCTGAGCACCCTCTTCCACGGCGTCCCAATGCGTCTTCAGCGTCACCGGCGGGATGATGTTGATCGACATCGGGATCCAGCCGCGTTCACCGGCCAGGCGCAAGGTTCCAGATGCCGGCGAGACGCCGGCCACTCCAATGGGCGGGTGCGGCTGCTGATAGGGGCGCAAATGCAAGCGAAGTCCGACGGCCTCCACCTGCTCGGGAATCGTGTATTTCCAGTACTCGGACTCGTAGGTGCCCGGGGCCTGCCCGTTCCAGATATCCAGGACGGCTTGTATTGTCTGCCCTGTCATCTTGCGGTTTTCACCCGACGTTAGATCAAACCCAAATGCTTCAAGATCTCCCGGGAAACCACCCGAACCAACGCCCCAATAGAAGCGTCCTTTCGCCATGTGGTCCAGCTGTGCGATGCGGTGGGCAAGGCCGAATGGATGGTGGTTTGGAAGGCAGGTAACGCCCGTGCCAAGAATGATGTTCTCTGTGCGACCGAGCGCCTGGGCTATCAGGAGATCAGGCGCCGGAATGTTCTCCCACTCGGCCGTGAAATGCTCGCCAATCCAGTACTCGGAGAAACCGAGCCGATCAGCCTCGACAATTTGCTCGAGATCGGCGGCGATTGTCTCGGTGAAATTGTGGCCGGGTGGATGCAACGGCATCATGAATCCGCCGAGCTTCATGCGATCGCCTCGCTCATCGGTCTAGCGCCAACGCCTCGGCGGAAGCGTACGGCGGGCGCAAAATGCCGTCAAAGCTGCCGAGAGTCTCTCGTGCGGGCGACCTGTCAGAGGCTCGTTTGATGCCGTCAAGGCTCATTGCTCAGTGCGCCGGCGTCAACGCCCAGCTTCTCCGCCGTATCCAACAGCGTCTGAAGCGTGGCGGGCGCCACTTCGATTCCCGACCTTCGCTGCTCTGCTCGCGCCCGGCGTTCCGGCTCACCTGGAATCAGCACCTCGTCGAATCCCGGCGCGGTCTGTACGCCTGTGACACGGTCGAATAGCCCGTCCACCGCCGCACCGTACTCGTCCCTGGGCCGAAAGACGGCCGGGTCGATGCCAATCAGGATGACGCCGAGCTTGTTATAGCGGTCCGTCAGCTCGGCTCCCGTCATCCCGCTCCCGAGGGCGTCGATCAGGATCGACAGGGCCGAACCCTTGTGGCCGCCGAAGGGGAGCAGCAAACCGCCGTCGAAGAAATCGTCCGGATCGGTCGTGGCATTTCCCTCGGAGTCCAGAATCGAGTTCTCGGGCAACTGCATCCCGCGCGCCTGCGCGATGCGGATCTTGCCGACGGCCTGCGCGGATGTTGCGAAGTCCATGATCATTGGATCGTGCGATCCGGCCGGCACGCCCGCCGCAATCGGATTGGTGCTCAGCGCCGTCTCGGCCCCGCCGAACGGGGCGGTGACGATGTCGGACGGACCGCCGACCACCATTATGGCAATGACGTCGCTGGCGGCCGCCAACTCGGCCCACTCCCCCACCCGGCCGACGTGATTGCAGTTCATCATTCCGGCCATCGCGATGCCGGACGCCTTCGCCAGCTTGACGACTTCAGCCACGGCATCGGCGGCCGTGATCTGCCCGAATCCCCAGTGGCCGTCAACGAAGACCGCGTTGGGCGTAACTTGCTTAATGGAGGGTCTCACCCGGGGATCGACCAGACCTTCGTCGATGTAGGTCACGTAGTCTGGAATGCGCATGACCCCGTGCGACGGGTGTCCCGAAAGGTCCGCCAGCACCAGCGAGCAGGCCACCGCGTCGGCGATGTCGGGAGGCGAGCCCGCAGCCTCGAAGACGTCCCGGCCAAACTGCTCGAGGACGCTGCTAGTGAATTTAGGCATAGCTAACCCGCACCAGTATCCGGGATCAGACTCGAGAGTCTACACGTGTGTGCCGCTGGACTCAAGGAGTTAATCCCAGGTTTCTGAGTGCCAAACACAATTTTAAGTGAATGCTCTAAGAAAGTCCGATTGAGTTTGGACAGAGCACTTGAGAAGAAGAGAGAACATGCGGTGTATTGCTGTAATGCACTTAGGCAAACATGAGATGTTCTATTGAACGTATACATTTCACTACACGGCTTCTACCAGGGCGGCGATTCCCATTCCCCCGCCGACGCAAAGGGCCGCCACACCGCGTTTTGCTCCGCGACGTCGCATCTCATGCGTCAGGGTCACGAGGATGCGACAGCCGCTGGCCCCGATGGGATGACCCAGTGCGATGGCGCCGCCGTTGACGTTGACCTTGGCGGCGTCCAGGTCGAGCAGGCGCAGCACGCCCAGAACCTGACCGGCAAACGCTTCGTTGATTTCAAAGAGGTCAATGTCCTCATCGGTTAGCCCGTGACGGTCGAGTAGACCTCGAATCGCCTCGACCGGGCCCAGGCCCATCAACCCGGGCTCGATGCCCGCCGTATCGAAGCCGCGCAGTACGTGGTCGTAGCGGTGGCCGTGGTCGTCCGCCCAGCGGCTGGAAGAAACAACCACCAGCGCCGCGCCGTCGTTGATGCCGGAGGCGTTTCCCGCTGTGACCGTCCCGTCCTCTTGAAACACGGGCCGAAGCCCTGCGAGCGCCGAACGGCTGGTCTCTCGCGGGTGCTCGTCAGTGCCGACCTCAACCAGCCTATTGGCGGTATAGGCCGAGATGGGACTGACCTCCTCTGCCACGCGGTCTCGTGCCGCCTGATAGCGGCGCTGGCTCGCAAGAGCGTAGGCGTCCTGCTGGGCCCGCGAGATGCCGAGCTTGGCGGCGATTCGTTCGGCGGTACAGCCCATGTGGATGTGCTCGAAGCTGTCCACCAGCCCGTCGCCCTGCAGCGAATCCACCGGCGAGGCCGTCGGATCGGGCTCACCCTGCGCGTCGCGTGGAACCAGGAAGGGCGCACCGGACATGCGTTCGACGCCGCCGGCCAGGACGACGCGGCTCTGTCGCAGCCACACCTGCTGAGCGGCAAGCTGCACCGCCAGCAACCCGCTGCCGCACACCTGGTTGACGGTAAAGGCGGGTCGTTCGACAGGGATGCCGGCTTGGACCGCGATCTGGCGGGCCACGTTCATGCCCAGCCCGGCCTGCAGGGCGCAGCCCACAATCACCTGGTCGACCTGTACGGGGTCGATGTGCGTGCGGCGGAGAAGGTCAACGGCGAGTTGGCGCCCAAGCTCTGACGCGCTTAAGCCAGCCAATGCTCCGAGGTACCTGCCGATTGGGGTTCGCCGGGCGGCCAGAATGACAGCTTCGGGCTGGTCAGGCACGGGCAGCCTCCGCTTGGAGGAGTTGCGCGCGGAGCGACACATAGACGATCAGGCACTCGGGGTTCGCCAGTGACTCGCGATTGGTCACCGGATCGCCTCGAAGGATGCGCGTGACGGTCAACTCCGCCAGCTTCCCGTTGCGAGTTCGCGGCAGATCGGGCACGGCAAGAATGCGGCGCGGTACGTGGCGGGGCGAGGCCGACGTTCGAATCGCGCGTTGAATCTCCGTTCGCAGTGCAACATCAAGCTCGTGCTCGGGTCGAAGGACCACGAAGAGCGCGATTTCGTCGCGGCCTTCGCGATTCACGGTCGCAGCCAGACCTGCAACGACCTCGGGAATGGTCTCCAAAGGTCGATAGATTTCAGCCGTTCCGATGCGGACGCCGCCCGGCATCAGGGTTGCGTCGCTGCGGCCGAGAATGACGATGCCGCCGTGTGCCGTGATCTCGATGAAGTCGCCGTGACGCCAGACCCCCGGATACATCTCAAAGTACGACGCGCGATACCGCTCGCCGTCGGGATCATTCCAAAACCGCACCGGCATCGAGGGGAATGGTCTTCGGCAGACAAGCTCGCCCTTTTGGCTCTGCACCGAGCTCCCGCGCTCGTCGAAGGCGGCGACATCCATGCCCAACCCAGCGCATTGAATTTCGCCCGCGTAGACCGGAAGCAGCGGATTACCCAGCACAAAGCACGACACGATGTCGGTGCCGCCTGAAATGGATGCCAGGTGCAGATTGCCGTTGACGTTGGCGTATACCCAGCGGAAGGCGTCCGGCGACAGCGGGGAGCCGGTGGATAGCAGCGTGCGCAGCGACGAGAGGTCGGCTACGTCGCGCGGGCGGATGCGATCGCGCATACAGGCTTCGACAAACGACGCGCTGGTTCCGAAGACCGTTACCCCAAGCTCGTCGGCCAGGCGCCAAGCGGTCGAAAGATCGGGGTGGTTCAGGCTGCCCTCGTAGAGGACGAGGGTGCAGCCGGTGGCCAGGGCCGAGACCAGCCAGTTCCACATCATCCAACCGCAGGTGGTGAAGTAGACGATCGTGTCGTCGGCCCGCAGGTCGGTGTGGAGTTGGTGTTCCTTGCGGTGTTGCAGGAGCGTGCCGCCGGCGCCGTGGACCATGCACTTGGGCGCTCCGGTGGTGCCCGACGAGTACAGGATGTAGAGCGGGTGATTGAACGGTAGCGCGGCGAATTCGGGCTGGTGGCTGGTTGCCAGACTCAGAAGGTCGTCCCAGTTGAGCCAGTTCTTGGGCATCTCGGCCGTTGGCGATCCGCCGAAGGGAACCACGACGACGTGCTGGATCGACGGTATCTGCGAGTTGAGGGCCCGGATGATCGGAAGGCAGTCGAAAGGGCGGCCGTTGTAGGTGTAGTGGTCGCTGGCGATGAGGAGGCGAGGTTCGATCTGGCCGAGGCGGTCGCGGGCGGCGGCGGCGCCGAAGTCGGGTGAGCAGGCGCTCCAGATGGCGCCGAGGCTGGCGCAGGCGAGGAAGGCGATGACGGTCTCGGGGCCGTTGACCAGGTAGCCGACGACGTGGTCGCCGGGCTGAATGCCCAGGTGGCGCAGGGCGCTGGCACAGCGGCCGACCTGGGTGCGTAACTCGGCGTAGGTCAGGCGGCGGGTTTGGCCGGACTCGGTGCGGTAGACGAGGGCGAGCTTGTCGTCGCGGCGGCGGAGCAGGTGTTCGGCGTAGTTGAGGGTGGCGCCGCGGAACCACCGGGTGCCGGGCATGCGGTCGGGGCCCTTGACTTCGACGGGTGGGTCGGCGAAGCGGATGTCGGCGAAGTCGGCGTAGAGGGACCAGAAGTCGGCGCTGTGGTCGACGGACCAGCGGTGGAGGGCGGGGTAGTCGGGGAAACGCCGGCCGGTGTGGGCCTCGGCGGCGCGCCAGAAGCGGGCCATGGCGCTGGTGGTGAGCGCAGCCGGGTCGGGGCGCCAGAGGGGGGCGGTCAACGGGGGGCTCCGGCGGTGAAATGGATGGGCTTTGCGCGCGTAAGAGTTTTTTCCAAAAAACTCTTCGGTCGCCGGGGGGCGCTTTGCGGCGGCGAGTGGCGCTGGCTGAGGGGGGACCGGAGGGCAGCGGCGAGGGGGCAGGGCCGGGACCGAGGGACAGGCTGGGACAGGCCAAATCCCGGCGATGCGGGGGACGGCTGATGGGCGGCAGGGGGCGATAGGGCGGCGGGGGAGGGCATCGGGGCCGGGGGTTGCGTGGTCATGCGGGCCAGTGTACACTGAATGTGAACCGACGGCAATGCCAGATGGACCAGGTGAGCGGCACGGCGGCAGGCGCTCCTCGGATCCGAGGCGCGTTTTGATGATAGATTCGGAGGTGAACTTTTCCAGAATGAGATTGGCTCGCGAATGCGCGTTCTGAGGTTCCTGGGACGGATCCTGAGGCGGGCGTTGGCGGATGTTGGGAAGGCGGCGAATCAGACGGCCGACTCGGGATCGAACAGGATCGACAAGTTCACCGGCGGCTCGCCGGGAAGCATGAGCGGCGGGCCCCTGGGTTAACCATTCGGCGTTGGATCAGGCTCTACGGAGACCTCTGCAAAACCTTGGCTTGGTTGCCCGGAAGACCCCTCACCGATTTCGGCCGAAGACGCCCGAATCCTTCGGCAAGCTCAGGAGGGGCTCTGCCTCTCCCCTTGGAGAGGGGAAAGAACGGCGGCTCCTCGAGAGGATTGACACCGCGCACCAGTCGATTGGATTACGAGAAGGTCTCTCTGAGGGGCTAGCCGCCGATCTGGTACATCTCGACTTTGGGGGCGCTGTGGGGGTGGCCGGATTCGTCGAGGAGGTTGGCGCGTTCTTCGGAGTAGCGGTCGGTGCGGGCGGTCCAGACGCCTTGGATGAGGGCGCGGAGTTCACGGTCGGTGGCGCCGTCGCGCAGCGGGGTCTTGAGGTCGGTGCCGCCGCCGGCGAAGAGGCAGGTGAGGAGATGGCCGTCGGTTGAAAGGCGGGCGCGGGTGCAGTCGCCGCAGAAGGGTTGGCTGACCGAGGAAATGACGCCGATTTCGCCGGAGCCGTCGACGTAGCGGTAGCGGTTGGCGACTTCGCCGCGGTAGTTGGGGGCGGCGGGCTCGATGGGGGCGACCTCGTTCACGCGGGCCACGATTTCGCGGGCGGGCACGACCTCGGAGAGGACCCAGTGGTTGAGGTTGCCGACGTCCATGTACTCGATGAAGCGGACGATGTGGCCGGTGCCCTTGAAGTGGCGGGCCAGTTGGGCGACGGCCTGGTCGTTGACGCCGCGCTGGACGACGCAGTTGATCTTGATCTGGTCGAACCCGGCGGCTTCGGCGGCGCGGATGCCTTCGAGCACCGGCTCGACGCTGATTTCGCGTCCGTTCATGCGCTTGAACACGTCGTCGTCCAGGCTGTCGAGGCTGACGGTGATGCGGTCAAGCCCGGCTTCCCGTAGCGCAGCGGCGTGGCGCGGCAGCAAGTAGCCGTTGGTCGTGAGGGCGGTGTCTTCCACGCCGTCGATGCGAGTGAGCATTTGGACCAGCGTGGGCAGGTCGGCGCGCAGCAGGGGTTCGCCGCCGGTGAGACGGAGCTTGCGGGCACCCAGGTCGACGAAGAGGCGGGTGAGGCGCTCGATTTCCTCGAAGGACAGGATCTCCGGCCTGGGCAGGAAGGCGTAGCGCGCGCCGAAGACTTCGGCCGGCATGCAGTAGGGGCAGCGGAAGTTGCAGCGATCGGTGACGGAAATGCGCAAGTCGCGCAGTTCGCGTCCGAGGGTGTCGGTGACGGTTGGCAGGGTGGTTGTGGCGTTCATTGACTGGGACTGCGGGGCGAGGGCTCCGCGTACTTGAGTCTACGTGGGGGAGGGGGAAGGAGTGAGCTGAGAGCAGTGTGAAGTGAGGTAGGACGAGGGGAGAGGATCAGATGGGCTCGGGTGCGGTGCCGGCGGTTGGGGTGGGGTGAGTCGCGTTCGGAGGGCGAGACGGATCGGATGGGTAGGGAACTTAGGGTGGGGTCGGGGACGAACCGGGGCGAGGAATGGCGAAGTCGGCGATGCGCCGGTGGGCGGGAGAGGCGGTGGGAAGTCGACTGGGTCGCCGGAAGTGAGCGATGGGCGAGGCGGAGGGTTGGCGGACTCTCCGAACTGGAGACGACGGCTACAATGGAGGCAGCATCAAAGGGGCGGCCCCGGTGCGTGCAGCGGGGATGGTTGAGATCGGGTCGGCTGGTTGGCCGATACAACGAAGGGGCGCCCACGTGCGAGAACAGGTCCAGAGAAGAATCGGCACAGGCTCTCGGGAAAACCGATG
Source organism: Chloroflexota bacterium (assembly GCA_022825895.1). Classification (GTDB taxonomy): domain Bacteria; phylum Chloroflexota; class UBA11872; order UBA11872; family UBA11872; genus UBA11872. Next base: position 47,685 of record JAJDVX010000019.1, read on the forward strand.
ACGGCCGATCTGTCCGCGCTCGATATCGAGCGACGCTTGACGGCGATTGAGTCCACGCTGCCGACGTTTGCGACGAAATCGGACATTCACTCGCTGCGAGCCGAGATGCAGACGATGCGAACCGAGTGGAAGTCTGACCTTGGCGAGCTGCGAGCCGAGTTTGGCGAGTTGCGAGCCGAGTTTGGCGACCTGAAGGCCGAACTTCACGCGCGGGAGGCGCGCCTGATCAAGTGGCTTGCCGGGCTGATGGTGGCCGGGGTGGCGGCCGCGGCGGGGGTGGCGATTGCGGTGAACCAGGTTCTGGCGGCCGGCGTGGGGGGCTGATCGAGGCCCTCGCAGGACGCGACATGGGCAATGGACGCGGCTTTGAAGGGGCGGCCACTTGCAACGCTTGATCTACAGCCGACCAAGAAGCGGCTTTCGGGGTAACCGTTGACCTCCGACCCTGAGCGGCTGGCTCGGTTGGAAGGCGCGTACCAGCACCTGGCGACGAAGGCGGACCTGAAGGACCTGGAGCTGCGACTGACGAGCGATCTCCGAAGCCTGGAAACCCGGTTGACGGTACGGCTGATGCTGGTGGTGAGCCTGGCCACGGGTGTTGTCGTGGCCGTCGACCGGCTGTGGAATTGAGGCGGGCCCGGGAGACGTCGTGGTGTTGATGGCGTTTGAGACGTTGGTGGTGAGTCGCTTCGAGTTTTGGGTGGCGTAGTCCCCTGCCGTCCACGTCAATGGCGACGACTCCGCCAACATGGTCGGTCTCCGCCTGCCGCTGGATGTCTCGCTGGTAGATCTCCTTGCCCAAGCTGGCGATCTCATCCTTCGGGCGGCGTGGAGTGGTGGGACTTGTCGCTCACGTCGGCACCGGGGAGTCTGCGCTTCTCACGCGCTCCCTCTTCAGAGGCGCAATCTTGCGCCACCACCCTGCCGGCTTCCGGGGGAAGCGACGGGCCGACATTGCTGGCCTAAACCCCGGACCTGCTCGACTGCGTATCCGTTGGCGATATGCTCGCGGAAGCCGAGAACATGACTTTCAATAGGACATCGTACGCCGAATGGAGCATGAGACGTGGGGTAGCATGCAAGTGCTTATCTCCAAAGTTGTACGGATGGACGTAGGCATTTGAGTATCGATGTTTGTGATCCCAACGATGTTGGAGGGAAGAGGGAGTCATGAGTTCGCTGATTGACCTCTTGGCTGGAGTAACTAATCCAGCAGAAGTGCGCAAGTACTATCACATTGCTATTAGCCATAAGTCAACAGGAAGTATTCCTCTATATGAATTCACATTTGATCTCGATCTGAGTCAGCTTCGCGAGAGGTTTGTGTCACCATATTGCAGAGGAGAGAAGATATTCATCAAGGGCAGTCTTGTAGTTCGGAATGAAATCAAGCACATTCGAATAAGTGAAACCACCCAACCTCATAGCTACTTCTACCAAACGGTAGAGCAAGAAGTGAAAGACTCCATAGACAGAGACTTCGTCTACAATGGTCTCCGCAGAATGTCACCTGAAGGCGCTTCGTTGTATATGAATAATAAGGTGTCTTTAGGCATCATGAATAAAGGAAGAGATGTTACCGATGAATTGATTACCTCCACCGCTATTGTTGAGCCAGGGGGCAGCACGAACAAAGTGAAACAGACCGAATTACCGACGGATTCTCGCAGAGTATTTGTTGTTCACGGTAGAAACTTGAAGGCTCGCGACGCGATGTTCAATTTCCTGGGCGCGATCGGGCTTGATCCAATTGAGTGGTCAGAAGCCGTCAAGGCCACGGGCAGCGCTTCGCCATATATAGGAGAGATTCTGGATGTGGCATTCTCCCAGGCACAAGCAGTGGTCGTCCTGATGACGCCAGACGATGAAGCACGTCTGCGAGAGCCCTTCAGGAACGAAGTGGACCTTGCATACGAGGCTGTACTGTCGGGTCAAGCGCGTCCCAATGTGCTATTTGAAGCCGGCATGGCTATGGCGAGAGACCAAGATCGTACAGTCCTAGTAGGACTTGGAAGCCTTCGGCCGTTCAGCGACATAGCAGGTCGTTATGTGATTCCCATCAGTGATTCATCACAACCCCGTCAGGAGTTGGCGCAGCAGTTGCAGAGTGCGGGTTGCCCGATCAATCTTGATGGGACTCACTGGCACACAGCCGGAGAGTTCGACCGCGCGATTGACCTAGTGAGTGACCCAAGAGATCTGCCAGTTTCATCTGGAGACGCCGATGGTGGTCCACAGCGAGCAAGTCCTTCTAACCTAAGCATTTCTGACGGTGCCCGGCATCTCTTGAATGAGGCAGCGAAGAGCGATGATGGGATGATAGAGATTCTAGCTTTAGACCACGGTCGAACCATTACCACAAACGGTAGGTCTTTCTGTGAAATGGGGAATCCACGATCAGAGGCAGAGGCGACAAGTGCTTTGCGTGAGTTGGTTGAGTTTGGGATGATTGAGGACCAATGGGGAACTGGCATTCAGTTTAAGGTAACTTCAATAGGCTACCAATGCTCTGATAAACTGTGAAGTCATTAACAGTGTACATGTATATGTTAAGCCTTCTGTGAGGATGTATAGAGGCTTCCTACAAGGGGGCGATGTGACTGCATCGTCTCTAGAGAGGAGAGTTGGAGATGGTGGGTTCGGTGGCTAGGAGGTGGCGGAGGGTGGTTAGGGTGGGGAGGTTGAGGATTCTGGCGAGGGATTCGTCGAGGTGGCGGCGGGCGGGGCAGTGGTGTATGGCGGGGAGGCGTTGGAACTCGGCGTCTGACATTTGGTCAAAGAGCTTGGAGAGGCCTTGAAGCTGGGTTGGCGGGAGGCCGGAGACGTTGAGGACAGGTAGCTCCCGGAGGTCGGCTTTCTTTAGGGCGACCCAGGCACCGCGTGTGCTGGTGCGCTGGGCAAGGATGGTTAGCAGGCCCAGGCTGGAATTGAGCCAGACCGCGAACGCCTTTTCTTGAGAAGCGTCATTGACGCGGACAGGCCACCAGACGTTCGACAGGACGTTCGTCTCCGAGCGCATGGCGACGATTCTGGTGGTCTGCAACCAGAGCCTTTCGGAGACGAGCACCCGGCCCGATCCGCTCCACAACTGATCGAGAGGCTTGAGTCGGCGGCCTGGTCGGGGTTCGACCAGCGGGGCGAGGTACCGGTCCGGCGGGGCAACGAGGCGCTTACGTTTCTCAGTGTCGTGGTTCATGACGATCGGGTAGGCGGTCGTCGCAGTGGTGAGTTCGAATCCGTCCCACACGTCTCGCCGGTCCGGACCGATTTCACCCAATTGGCCGAGACGACAGAGGGGAACGCTGGCTTGGCTTGGCTCCCCAGGTACCCAGACCTGGCCGTCGTCCAGCAGTCGGAGCGCGCTGCGCAGCAAGTCGGCACGGGCGAACTGGACGCCGGCCCACTGTCCGCCGACCAGCCTTGATTCCGGGAGGGAGACGACTTCGCCGACGTGGCGTCCATCGACTTGAATCAGAGCGGTACCCGAGTCTTCGACTCCGGCTGGAGTTGTGGCGGCGATGGCGCTGGCCAAGCGGTGGGCGTCCAGCACGCCGTTGGGGTTGTGCCAGAGGTTGACGAAGTTGGTGCGGTGTTCGGCAGCCACACGCTTGTCGGGACGGCGTGTCGCGATGAGGAGGGCTTCGGAGAGGTCGGTGCTGTCGGAGAAGTTCCAGCGGCTCGGGTCATGGGAAGTTATAACCGCGTCGAGGACGAAGTCGCGCTGGATGAGGTCTCGGGTTTGTTGCCAGGAGGGGCCAGTGCAGACGGTGGCGGGGAGGACAAGGGCCAGGCGACCTTCGCCGGGGCGCAGCTTGGGTGCGGCGGCAGCCACGAAGGCCGCGCCGAGTCCGGCGGTAGCGGACGCCTGGTGCGAGGTCAGGCGGCGCGACAGTTCGGTCTGAAGTCTGCGACGTTCACGCGAGGGGAGGCTGCCGAATAGCAGGTTGCCGCCGACGGAGCGTGTGAATGGCGGGTTCATGATGGCGAGATCAAGGTCCGGCAGCGTGACTGACTCGCCCTGTGATGCGCCGCGGGGTCCGCGACCGGAGATCCTGGCCCGGTCCAGGGTGGCGATGCCCATGTCCGTCGGCGAGAGGGCGAACTGGACGGCGACTGAGTCGGACTCCAGGAAGTCGAGGGAGCCGAGCGATATCTCCGAGCCTTCGGCACCCAGGGACATGACGCTGAGGTTCATGCGATCGAACTGGATCGCGGGGTTGAGCATGGCGAGGCTGGTGGCGGCGAAGTGGACGGCGGAGAGTTGGACGTCGTAGCCGTGCAGGGCCTCCTCAACCATGGCCTTGTGGAGATCGGCGGAGCGGGTGCCGCCGGCCTCGCGGTGACGGCGTTCGGCTTCGGCAGCAACGGCCATGAGGAGGGTGCCGGTGCCGCAGGCGAGATCGGCGACGTTGAGGGAACCGGGGAATTCGTGGTCGCGCCAGTCGACGTGGGGCGGCCAGTCGTGGAATACGAGGCGGGTTAGTAGGGTCGCGGCGGGGACCGAGGTGTAGTAGGCGCCGGTGAACTTGGCGTCGGTTAGCAGCGTGTGGAAAAGGCGGCCGGAAAGGTCGTGGCCCTCGACCTTGCGGGTGCGCCGGACGGCGTCGAGCAAGGAATCAATGACGGGTTGCTGGGTTTCTTCAGGACCGTCGATGAGGACGTCGAGGATTTCGAGGGCGAGTTCGAAGACGGGGATGTAGTCGATGTCGTCGCAGATGAGGCGCCAGGCGTCGCTGAGGCCGGGGATGCTCCCGTGTAAGGCCTCTTGAACGGTGGGTACGTCGTCGTTCGCGGTGGCGAGGCGGTCCTGGAAGGCGAGGGCGTTAAAGAGGACGAGGCAGCCGATGCGCAGGGCGGCGGCGCGGTCTTTTTCCTGGTCGGTCTTGGCGATGATGTCGGCGACGCGGCGGGCCAGGCGGGCGTGCGCGGCGATTGGACCGGCAGCCGCGTGGAGGGCGTGCCCGACGACGGTGGCGGCTGCTGCCACCTGGTCGACGCCTTCGAGGTCCAGGGGAAAGGCGCGTAGCTCATCGGCGAGTTCGCGGACGGAGCCGTGCCGAACGGACGGCTGGGCGCGGGCCGATCCGCGGGAGCCATGCAACCACCACTGAAGGTCGGCGGATTCGAGGCCGGCCCTGGTGTCTTCGGCGTGCCGGAGTTGCCCGGGATACAGAACGCCAAAGGTGCCGAGGGCGTGGGGAAAGTCGGTGAGGCGGCCATCGAGCTGGTCTTCGAGGAGGGTGCGACCGCCGTCCCACTTGCATTCGACGATGGCGAGGCCGGTGCGCAGGTTGACGCTGATATCGGGCGCTCGCCCACGGCTGCGTCGCTCGGCTCGGGCGGCGAGACCGTGGTCGCGGAGGAGTTGGGCGAGCAGGACGTTGGCGGCTTCTTCGCGAATGGTTTCGGGGTGCGATGGCATGGGGCTTGCTTGGGCGCTTGACGGTGAGGGGCGTGATTGGGTTTGTGACCGGTCATGCATACCCGCCCGTATGCACGTGTCGTTTTGTTCATTTTACGTTTGGTCGGTGGAGAGGCCTATGGGCGGGGCCTGGCCGATGGGGGATCGAGGACCAGCTGTTAATGGGCCTGATGGCACGAGATGCGAGGTCGAGCTACGGTCGGCTCCTGGCTGTTTGCCAGGGACGGGGTGGGCTGGGGTTGGCTGCCTGGAAGAGGCCGGTTTGAAACGCGGCCCCTACGCCAGAGGGGCGAAGCGAGGAGTGAGCTGAGAGGAGAGAGAAGTGAGAAAGGACTGCCTGGGAGGGTTGGTTGGTAGGGGTGGCTTGGGTGCGCTGGGACTGATCGGGGTGCTGGGTCCCGGCCGGGTACGCCGGGATGTCAGAAGTTTGGAGTGACTTACCAGAGGCGGTGGATGGGGTAGGGGGCGAAGGCGGCGTCGTTGGAGATGAGGATGAGGTTGTGGGACAGGGTTTGGGCGATGAGCATGCGGTCGAAGGGGTCGCGATGGGGGCCGGGGAGGGCGCCGGCGCGGGCGGCTTCGGCGACGGTGATAGGGAGCTCCTGGAAGCCCTGGGCGGCGATGGCGCCGGGAATGTCGGAGGCGATGGGGTCGGCATCGGGCAGTTTGCCGAGCCGGTGCTTGGTGGTGATTTCCCAGGCCGAGGCGGCGCTGATGAGCTTGGTGTTTGACGGATTCAGAATTGCCTGGTGCACCGCCTCGGACAGGCGCCTGCTGTCCGAGAGCCACCAGAGGAACGCATGGGTGTCCAGCAGGACGCGTATGGCTATCCGCCTTCCCACGCTTTCAGTTCTTCTTCCGGCAAGGGATCAAAGAAGCTGTCGGGAACGGTGAACTTTCCCTTGAAGACGTCGGGTTGGGGACGGCGCGACTCTCGCGCCGGTATGAGCCGGGCCACGGGCTTGCCGTTGCGGGCGATGGTGACTTCTTCGCCCGCCTCGACCTGCGCGAGCAGGCGGGACAGGTGGGTCTTGGCTTCGTGGACGTTGACCGTGGCCATTGCCGGTTCCTCTCCTGTCGACTTAGCTAAGGATATGACTAAGACGGAGGGGGAGCAAGGAGGAGTGAGCGAAGAGGAGTGAGAGGGGCAAGAAGGGGAGAGGGCAGAGGGTAGAGGAGTGAGAAGGAGGGGAGAAGAGAAGGCGAGATCCCCATTCCGCAAGCTGAGGGCGGTCCTTCGCGAGGATGTGGTTCGACACGGGTCTCCGAAAGACTCCGACCCGGCTCACCACGAACGGTTGCTCCTCCATCGACAGGCCCAGGGCAGGCTCTTGGGGAGGCCTCGGCGTGACCGCGGGAGGTGGGGGTGCTGTAGGGTGATTTGAACACGCGACGGCCGAGGGCTTGGCATGGCGGTACCTCTGCGACCGATTAGTGACGTTGAGTTCATCGTGGGCGGGGCACCAGGAGACCTGGATCACCCGGAAGGGGTGACGTGGGGGCCGGACGGCTTTGCGTACGCGGGCGGCGAGGCGGGGCAGATTTACCGGATTGACGTGGAGGCGCGGACGTACGAGCAGATTGCCTCGCTGGAAGGGTTTGTGGCGGGACTGTGCTGCGACCGGGACGCGAACATTTACGCCTGCGACATCGGGGCTCACAAGGTGATGCGCATCGAGGCGGGGGGCGGGGCGGTCTCGGTGCTGAGCACCGGCACGGCCGAGACGCCGATGGTGGTGCCGAACTATCCGTGCTTCCATCCGTCCGGGGACCTGTATGTGTCGGACTCGCAGACGGCGGGTGAGTTCACGGGCCGCACTTTTCGGATCAGGCCGTCGGGCGAAACGGTGATGTTCAGCGACGCGTCGCGGTATTTCACCAACGGGATGTGCGTGGACCGCAACGGCGAGTGGCTGTACGTGGTGGAGACGTGGCTGCCGGGCGTGTCGCGCATCCGGATTCTCGACGACGGCTCCGCGGGCGAGCGCCAGGTAGTGACGGTGCTACCCGACCACATGCCGGACGGGGTGCAGTTTGACGAGGACGACGTGCTGCATATCACGATGTACACGCCGGATCGGATCTACCGGATGCTGCCGGACGGGCATCTGCAGCTGCTGGTGGACGATCCGACGCACGAGACGATCTCGTCGCCAACGAACATCGTCTTCGGCGGCGCTGACCGCCGGTTGCTGCTGATGGCGTGCCTGGGCCGCTGGCAGATCAATGGGCTGCGCGTGGAAACGCCGGGGATCCCGCTGGTCTATCCGGCGCCGATTGAGGGCTGAGGACCTCGGCAGACGATTGCGGGTCTCGCTTTGACTCGTGAGTCGAATAGGCTCCCTGCTCCCTAAGCGGAACAAGAGAGTGGGCTTAACGCGCAGGTTGCTGCTAACTCTGCGTGGGTGCTTGGGCTGGCAGCCACCCTCACCCTGCCCTCTCCCTCAATGGAAAGGGTAAGAAGGGCGCCTCTGTGGATGGGATGCGCCAGGGCGTTGGTGGTGTGGGACGTCGGTTGCCCGGAAGACTCCTCACCCGCGCCGATCGGTGGCTAGCGGCTCTCGTTGGCGAGCGCCAAGCCAGGAGCTCGCACGCCAACCTACGAACGGTGCGTTCAGCGGGCCGGCGTGCGAGCCGGGACTGTCAGGAACTCACACCTCGCATACAACGCCGTCGCCATCGCCGTCGCGGGCGGAGGGGACGGTGGCGTGGGGGAAGCCTTGGCCGGTTCCGGAACTGCCCTGGACGCGGGGCTCGCCCGCGGCGACGGCAGCCTCGCACGAGTCATACACCGAGCCAGTGGATGACGTCGGCGCTGTTGCGGAGCCAGTCGCGCCTGGAGATTCGGTGGATGCGCCCTGGTCCTTCACGTGCCCGGCCGCGATGAGAGCCCCCACTACGTCGATTTCCTGACCCTGGTAGACGACGAAGACGTGGCGCAGCAGACGGCCGAAGTTGTCGCGATTGCGGCCGTCGCGGACGAGGCGAACCGTCTGGCCTTCCACGCGTGCGCGGTTGAATTCAGTGGCTTCGGCGCCGCCCGGCTCGCTCTTTTCGGGCGTATCGATGCCGAGGTAGCGGATCTTCTCGACATGGCCGACGACGGCTTCGCCGCCGCTGAGGTAGCGGATTTCGATGGTGTCGCCGTCCAGGATGCGCAGGACCTGGCCGCGCTCGACGCTTGACGTGGCAGGCGCACCGCCGATGGCCCAGGCGAAGACGCCGCGGACGTCGTCGCGATGGTCGTTGCGGCAGGCCTGCTCGGCCTGGTCCCCAAATGCCTTCTGATAGATGCCGACGTTGTGGTCGTTACCCAGGTGGGCCTCGACGATGTCGTTGAGTTCGACGCAGGTGGTCGGCCATTGGGCCGCCGCGTACGAAACCGATACCGCTGTAAACAGCGCTGCCAGAACGACAGCCCAAACCGCCCGTGTTCGCATAACCCCGCCCAGTGTTAATGCGTAAGGCTCGGATTAGAGCCCCGGGGGAGGGTATAGACAGCTGGCGAGCAGAGAAAGCGTTGCAGCCGAAATCATTTGAGCCCGCGGCTGCAGTGGGGCTTGAAACGTCTGTCTAGTCGGTTACGGCCATGGCGGAGGTGACGCCGCCGTCGATGTAGAGGACGGCGCCGGTGACGTAGCGGGCTTCGTCGGAGGCGAGGTAGGCGGCGGCTCCGGCGATGTCTTCGGGGTAGCCGAGGCGCTGGTTGGGGATGGAGGTGCGGATGGCTTCGAGGTCGCGGTTGTCGCGGTCGTAGCGTTCGACGTAGATAGCGCCGGGGGCGATGACGTTGGAGGTGACCTGGTGGGGGGCGAGCTCGACGGCGAGGGCACGGGTGAAGGCGTTGATTGCGCCCTTGGTGGCGCCGTAGATGACGTGCCCGTTGGCGTGCAGGGCGCCGTGGACGGAGCTGAGGTTGATGATGCGCCCGCCGCCGCGCTCGATCATGTGGGGCGCGGCGGCGTGGGACGAGGCGATCATGGCCTGGATGTTGATGTTGAAGAGCGACGACCAGTCGTCCGGCGTGGTCTCCAGGAACGGCTTATCGAGGGTGTAGCCGGCGTTGTTGACGAGGATGTCGACGCCGCCAAACTCGTCAACGGCGGTCCGGACCACGTCGATGGCGGTGGTGGGGTCGCGGAAGTCGGCCTGGACGGCGAGGGCGGTGCCGCCGGTGGCGACGATCTCATCAGCCAGGCCGCGGGCGCCCTGGATGCTGCTGGCGGCGGAGACGACCACGCGCGCGCCCTCCTCGGCCAGACGGCGCGCGATGCCGACGCCGATGCCGGTGCCGGCGCCGGTGACGACGGCTACGCGGTCGGTGAGGCGCTGGTTCACGGTCTTGCTGCTCTTGGGCCTGGGTGCTGGGGGCGCGATCGACCCTCACCCCAGCCCTCTCCCTGGAAGGGAGAGGGAGAAGAGTGGCGGCGGATCGAGGTGAGGCGCTGGTTCACGGTCTTGCTGCTCTTGGGCCTGGGTGCTGGGGGCGCGATCGACCCTCACCCCAGCCCTCTCCCTGGAACGGAGAGAGAGAAGAGTGGCGGCGCGTCATCGTTGGGTGCCGGGACGTGAAACCTCGACCGGAAGACCCCTCACCGGTTTCGGCCGAAGACGGCCGAACCTGCCTCTCCCCTTGGAGAGGGTGAAGAGCGGCCCCGCCTTCGCGGACGAGGCGGGGTTTTGCAAAGGTCTCGGGAAGAGAGAGGGAGAAGACGGGTGCCGAAGCATGGTTAGGTGCTGGCGGCGACGGCGGCCTGGACTTCGCGGGGGGAGGCGGGGAGGTCGCGGATGCGGACGCCGATGGCGTTGGAGATGGCGTTGGCCATGGCAGCCAGGGGCGGGACGATGGGGACTTCGCCGACGCCGCGGACGCCGTAGGGGTGTCCTGGGTTGGGGACTTCGACGATGACGGTTTCGATCATCGGCAGGTCCAGCGAGGTGGGCATGCGGTAGTCGAGGAAGCTGGCATTGAGCATGCGACCGTCGGGGCTGTACACGTACTCCTCGTTGAGCGCCCAGCCGACGCCCTGGGCCACGCCGCCTTCCATCTGGCCCTCCACGTAGGGCGGGTAGATGGCGGTGCCGGCGTCCTGCAAGGCCGTGTAGCGCAGGACGTCGACCTTGCCGGTCTCGGTGTCGACTTCCACGTCGGCGATGTGGATGGCGAAGGTGTTGCCGGCGGCGTTGGGCGAGGCGGTGGACTTGCCCACGACTTCCAGGCCGTCTTCCTGTAGGGCGGCGGCGGCCTGGGTGAAGTTGAGGCTGGCACCGTTCTGGCTGAAGACGCCGGCGTCAAAGCTGATCGACTCGGCCGGTACGTCCCAGTAGTCGGCCAGGCCTTCGACCATCTGGTCCTTGAGGTCCTCGGCGGCCTCGATGGCGGCCCAGCCGGTGGCGTAGGTGACGCGACTGCCGCCGGTGACGCCGGTGAAGGCGATCGAGTCGGTGTCGGGGACGATGGGATCCACGTCTTCGATGGGAATGCCCAGGAACTCGGCCAACTGCATGGCGATGGAGGTGCGAGTGCCGCCGATGTCCATGGAGCCTTCCAGCAACGTGACGGTGCCGTCGCCGTTGAGGCGGGCCACGGCGCTGGACTTGCCGCCGCCGTTGAGCCAGTAGCCGGAGGCCACGCCGCGGCCGCGCCGCCTGGTGCCGGTGGACTCGCCGAGGTCGGATTGCCAGTGGTCGGTGGCGACCGCCGCATCGATGGTCTCGATGTTGCCGATGGGATGGAAGCGCGTGCCGTCCACCCGCAGGTCGCCTTCCTTGGAGGCGTTGAGGCGTCGGAATTCGAGCGGGTCCATGTCGAGTTCTTCGCAGATCTCGTCGATGAGAGCGTCCACGGCGAACTCGGCCTGGGGCGCGCCGGGTGCGCGGTAGGCGTGCGACTTGGGCTTGTTGACGACGACGTCGTAGCCGTCGACCCGGAAGTTCTCGATATCGAACGGGCCGATGCAGCACAGGCAGCCGGCGCTCACGGCTGAGCCGGGGTATCCGCCAGCCTCGAAGGCGAGGTCGACGTTGACGGCCGTGATCTTGCCCTCGTTGGTCACGCCCATCTTGACCGTCATGAAGGCGCCCGGAGCCGGGCCGGTGCCGATCAGAACCTCGGTGCGGTTCATGGTCATCTTGACCGGCCGCCCGATCTTGCGCGAGAGCACGGCCGCGAGGGGTTCGAGATAGACGGTGGTCTTGCCGCCGAATCCGCCGCCGATTTCCGCCGGCAGCACGCGGATCTTCGACTTCGGGTGCTCGAGCATGGTGGCCAGTTCGTCGCGGATGCCGAAATGGCCCTGCGAACTGGATTCCACGATCAGGTGGCCGTCCTGGTTCCAGTGGGCCAGGGCGTTGTGGGGTTCGATGTAGCCCTGGTGGACCATGGCGGTGGAGTAGGACCGCTCCATCACCAGGTCAGCCGCGGCATAGCCGGCCTCAACGTCGCCTTCCTCGTAGATCAGGTGCTTGGCGATGTTGCTGGGCTTGTTGTCGAAGACGCCGCCGGTCTCGGTGTAGAGGTCGTCCAGGATGACGGGGGCGTCGTCCTGCATGGCTTCGCGGACGTCGAGCACGGGCGGAAGGACTTCGTAGTCCACGTCGATCAGGCTGAGGGCTTCCTCGGCCTCGTGGACGCTTGCGGCGGCCACGGCGGCAATGACTTGACCCTCGTAGGTGACGCGGCCGCGGGCGATGACGCGCTCGGCCATGTAGCGCAGGCTCTGCATGCCCGACTCGTTGGCCTCGGCCTCACCGGCGCCCGGGTCCGGGAAGTCGTCACCGGTCACCACGGCCAGCACCTGGCCGGCGGCCTCGGCGCGGGACGTGTCGATACCACGGATGCGAGCCCTGGCGTGCGGGCTGCGCAGCACTTTGCCCCAGACCATGCCGGGCATGTTGGCGTCCACGCCGTAGCGTGCGCGTCCGGTGACCTTGTCCACGCCGTCGTGACGGACCGGTCGGGTCCCAACGACTCGATACGCGCCGTTGCCTGCTGTCATTCCCTGCTCCCGCGGTGCTGTGGTGAGTCTGAGTCGAAAAAGCGGACGTGTGAAAGTCTAGCCGCCGCCGAGCGCCTCCACGAAGAACAGCTCGCTGTCGGGCTGAAGCCTGGTGCGAAGACGCCGGCCGACGTTGGCGCCGTCGACAAAAATGGCCAGACCCGGGCGGAGCTGGCCGTCATCGACCAGCCTCCCGCCCAGGTCCGGGAATTGCTCCGTGAGACGATCCACGATTTCCCGCGCCGTGGCGCCCTCAATCTGAACCGTGGCGGCACCGTCCGTCGCCACCCGCATGGGGGTGGGGATGTGAACGGTCGCCACGGTCGGTTACGCCTGGGCGGCCAGCGCCGCCTGCACGCGCGGCGGCGACATGGGCAGATGGCTCATGCGGAGGCCGGTCGCATCGTGGATCGCGTTGGCCACGGCCGCGGGGGGCGGCACGATGGGTACTTCGCCCACGCCGCGAACACCGTAAGGATGCCCCGGGTTGGGCACCTCGACGATGATCGTCTCGATGTTGGGAACGTCGAGCGCGGTCGGCATGCGGTAGTCCAGCAGGCTGGCGTTGAGCAAGTGACCGTCGTCGTCGTAGACGTACTCCTCGTTCAGCGCCCAACCGACGCCCTGCACGACGCCGCCCTGCATCTGGCCTTCGACGTATGGCGGATAGATGGCAACGCCGGCGTCCTGAACGGCGGTGTACCGCAGGATTTCGACCTTGCCGGTTTCCTCATCCACTTCCACGTCGGCGATGTGAACGGCGAAGGCGCCACCCTCGCGGGTGGGCGTGACGGTGTTCTTGCCGATGGGGAATACGCCCTCTTCCTCCAACAGCCCGGCGGCTTCGCGCACGGTGGCCGAGTTGCCGTTGGCCGAGAACGTGCCGTCGGCGTGGGTGATCGCGTCAGCGGCGACATCCCAGAGGTCCGCCAGCCCTTCGGCGATCTGGTCCTTCATGTCGTTGGCCGCGTTGTGGGCGGCCAGACCGGTGGCAAAGGTGACCCGGCTGCCGCCGGTGACGTCGGTCTGCCCGACCGAGTCGGTGTCCGCCACGATGGGGTCCACGTCCTCGATCGCGATGCCCAACGTCTCCGCGAACTGCATGGCAACCGACGTGCGGGTGCCGCCGATGTCGGTCGAGCCCTCGAGCAGCGTCACGCTGCCGTCGCTGTTCAGCTTTGCGATCACGCTGGAGGTGAAGCCGATGTTGAACCAGAACCCGGAGGCGATACCGCGGCCGCGCTTCTTGCCCGGGGCGGTTTCCAGCGGGGTCTGCCACTGGGCGGAGTCGCGCGCGGCCTCCATGCACTCGATGTGACCGATGCGCGGATAGGGCGGCTGGGCGAGCTGCCAGTCGCCTTCCTTGGCACTGTTCTTGAGGCGGAACTCGACCGGATCGATGTCCAGCGTGCGGCAGATTTCGTCCACCACCGTCTCGCTGGCGAACTCGGCGTGGGTGGCGCCGGGCGCACGGTAGGCGTGGGTCTTGGGCTTGTTGACGACGACGTCAAAGCCTTCGACCTTGGCGTTGGGCATGTTGTACGGCGCGAAGACGCAGCGGCAGCCAGCGCCCACGACCGACCCGGGATAGCCGCCGGCATCGAACGCCAGGTTTGCGTAACCGGCGGTAATCATGCCGTCGTTGGTGACGCCCATCTTCACGCGCACGTAGCCGCCCGGCGTAGGGCCCGTCGCCTTCAGCACGTCGGCCCGATCCATGGCCATCTTGACCGGATGACCAGTCTGCTGGGAGAGCAGGGCGGCCAGGGGTTCCAGGTAAGCCGTGGTCTTGCCGCCGAACCCGCCGCCGATCTCCATCGGCACGACGTGGATCTTGGTGATGGGGTGATTGAGCAGGTCGGCCAGTTCCTGCCGGATGGTGAAGGCGCCCTGGGAACTGCACCAGACGTGCAGATGCCCGTCCTTGAGCCAGTTGGCCGTGGCGTTATGGGTTTCGATGTAGCCCTGGTGGACGACGCCGAAGGTGAACTCACGGTCGACGACCAGGTCGGCCTCGGCGAAGCCGGCGTCGACGTCGCCAACCTCGTACAGCATTTCCGCCGCGACGTTGCTGGGCTCGTCGGCGGTGGTGCCGTCGGCCTTGGCGGTGTAGAGGTCCTCGATGATGACCGGAGCGTCCGGCTTCATCGCGTCCCAGACCTCGAGGACCGGGTCGAGCACTTCATACTCGACGTCGATCAGCTTGAGGGCCTCGGCGGCGATGTGCTGGTTGGTGGCCGCCACCGCGGCAACGGCATGCCCGTGGTAGTGAACCTTGCCGCGGGCGAGCATGTTGGCGCTCTTGAACTTGACCGGAAGGCCGGGCGCCTCGCCGCCGGTGGTGAGCTTGTCGCCCGGGTCGGGCAGGTCGGCACTGGTGATGACGGCACTTACGCCGTGCAGGGCCTCGGCGCGGCTGGCGTCGATGCTGACGATGCGCGCGTGGGCATGCGGGCTGCGCAGCACCTTGCCGTGCAACTGGCCGGGCAGATTGATGTCGGAGCCGTAGCGCGCTTCGCCGGTGACCTTTTCAAGGCCGTCGTGGCGAATCGGCCGGGTTCCGATGACCTTGTATTCCTCGTCGTGATGCTTGATTTTGGGAGCGACTCGGGTGTCAATGGCCATGGCTAAGCCTCCGCGCGCATGCGTTCGGCGGCGTCCAGCACGGCGCGTACGATCTTGTCGTAGCCCGTGCACCGGCAGAGGTTGCCGGCGAGCCACCAGCGAACTTCGTACTCCGTGGGATTCGGGTTTTCCTCCAGGAGGGCCTTGGCCGCGACGATGAAGCCGGGCGTGCAGACGCCGCACTGGAGGGCGGCGTTTTCAAGGAACGACTGCTGTAGCGGGTGCAGCCCCTCGGGCGAAGCGACGCCCTCGATGGTTTCAATGGAGGCGCCGGCCGCTTCGACGCTGAGCACGCAGCAAGAGTTGACCAGCGCGCCGTCCATGACGACGTTGCAGGCGCCGCAGTTGCCGTTGTTACAGCCTTCCTTGGCGCCGGTCAGTCCCAGGTGGTCGCGCAGGACTTCCAGCAGGCTCTCCCGCGGTTCGGCCAGGAAGTCCACCTGCTCGCCATTGATCGTGGTCTGAACGTGGACCTTTCCCGACAGGATTTCAGTGGCCATTGGTGGGACTGCCTCCCTGGGCGCGAGCCTTGGCGCCGCGCAGGGCGCGCTGGGTAAGAACGTAGGAGAGTTGCTTGCGATGGGCGATGGTGCCGCGCATGTCGTCGATCGGCGTGGCGGCGTCACGGGCGATGCCGGCCGCGACCGCGAAGGCGTCTTCGTCGGCGGTCATGCCCACCAGGGCGTCGCCAGCGGCCTGAACGAACAGGGGGGTGGGCGCCACGGCGCCGAGCGCGGTGCGGGCGGCGGTGATGGTGTCGCCATCCAACTGCAGCCAGGCGCCGGCGCCTACGACCGCGATGTCCATCTCGTTACGCGGGATGAAGCGCAGGTAGTGCGAGCCTGAGCCCGCGGGCGGCTTGGGCAGGGTGAGGGAAACCAGCAACTCGCCGTCGGCCAGCACGTTGCGGCCGGGAGCGGTGCAGAAGTCCTCGACGGCGACGGTTCGCTCACCGTCGGGGCCGAAGATGTTGCAGACGGCCGAGTGGACGATCAGCGGAGGAATGGTGTCTCCGGCGGGACCGGAGTTACACAGGTTGCCGCCGACCGACGCGCGGCCCTGAATACCGGTGCTGCCAATGATGCGGGCAGCATCCGTCACGGCGGGATAGGTCGCCGTGAAGTGCGCGTCGTTGTAGAGCTGATGGCAAGGAACCGCGGCGCCGAGCGTGGTGCTGCCGTCGGCATTGACCGAGAGCTCCATGAGCTCGGGAATCTTCTTGGCGTCGACGAAAACCCCGGTATCCCGAGCGTCTTCGCGGACCTGGACAATCAAGTCCGTCCCGCCGGCAAGCATGCGGGCGTCCGAGCCGTGCTCGGCAAGGATGGCTACAGCGTCCTCGACGGTTGAGGGCGCGGCGTACTGAATCGCGCGCAAAGCGGCCTCCGTTTCCTGGCAGTGACGGAATCTGCGCGCCCATTGTCACGACTTCGGGCGATGCTTACCAGTCGGAAGCGGGAATCGGATGCGGGAGGCGCCCGGACGGAGCGCGATCAGGCGGCATTGGGTCGCTGAATCTGCCGCTGCGCAAAGCCGCAGCCGCCGCTATCCGAACTAGGCGTAGAGCCCCGCTCCCGGTCGCCGGCCCCAGGGGCTGGCCATGGCCGTGGGGGAGGCCTGCTCGACGGTGTGGGCGGCCAGGAGGTCGGCGTCGAAATCGATCCCGAAGCCCGGACGCTCGCCCAGCACGAGCCAGCCGTCGTCGAGCCGGATGTCGATGTCGAACAGCGCCGAACGTCCGGCGTCCAGGACCTCCAGCATGGAGTGGTTGGGCATGGCCGCCGCCGCGTGGGCCATGAAGCTGCCGGGCGAGTTCATCATGGAGACCGGTCGCTCGATGCCGTAGACCATGTCGGCCACGATCAGCCCGCCGGTCACGCCGCAGGTGTCGCTGCCGACCTGGACGACGTCGATTGCCCGGTGGTCCAGCAGATGCAGGAACTCGCCCGGATGCCGCAGGTTTTCGCCGCTGGCCACGGCGGCGGCTACGCCGTCGGACACCTGTCGCAAGCCGGTGGCGTCCCAGCGCCGGGCGGGTTCCTCGATCCAGGTCAGGTCGAAGTTGCGCTCGATCTCGCGCACGCGACGGATGGCTTCCTTGGGCGTCCAGAATTCGTTGACGTCCAGCATCAGGTCAACGCGCTTGCCGGAAGTGGCGAGGGCGTCGCGCATGATTCCGAGGCGGCGAAGGTCGTCCTGGAAGTCGGCCCCACCTTTGAGCTTGCCGGCCGACACGCCGCGCGCGGCCATGCCGGCGTAGTAGGCGTGCAGTTCCTCGTCGGACAGGGGCGAGTCCAGGCCGCTGGCGTAGGCGCGTACGCGCGGCGAGGAGGCGCCCAGGGTGCGCCACAGCGGCTCGTTGTTGGCCTTGGCCTTGAGATCCCAGAGCGCGAGGTCGATCGTGGACAGCCCCGCGGCGACTGGACCCACGGGTCCAAGCTTGAAGACGACATCCATCATGCGCTTCCAGAGACCGCGCACGCCGCGCGGGTCGGCCCCGATCAGGAGATTGGCGAGCGACTGGACGTGGGGGCGGCCGACCGGGCTGCCGAGCCCAAGGCCGGTGATGCCGGCGTCGGTGTCCACATGAACCACAAGGCCGGACGTGAGGGACCGGCCGGTTGGGCTGTTGACGTCGCCCAGGGGGCGCGCCAATTCATGCTCGAAGACGACCGTACGAACCTCGGTGATGCGCATGGTGTGCGGCCCTGGGGCGGGAGCGACGTCCAGTTTAGTGACGTTGCGCCTGCAATGACGGGGGCACGGAAACGATTGGTTCGAGCAAACCCTGTACAGTGGGTGTCAGAAGTTGGAGGTGCGCTATGGCTGTCTTCGATACGCTGCGCGCAGCTCGAACACTGAAGGCGGCAGGGTTCGGGGACGCGAAGGCGGAAGCGGTTGCCGAGATTGTGCAGGCAGTCGCGAATGGGAATCGTGTGAGCAAGGCGGACATGCAAGGGTTCGCCACCAAGGCGGACTTTGAGCAGTTCGTCAGCACGCTGGATCTTGATAGGTTCGCGACCAGGGATGACCTAGAGCGGTTCGCGACCAAGGTTGACCTAGAGCGGTTTGCGACCAAAGTTGAACTAGAGCGGTTTGCGACCAAGGAGGATCTAGAGCGGTTCGCGACCAAAGAGGATCTGGAGCGGTTCGCGACCAAGGAGGACCTGAAGCCACTTGTGACGCGGGCCGAGCTTAAGTCTGAGCTTCAGGAGCTTGAGCTCCGCCTCACGATTCGGATGGGCGTGCTTGCCGTGAGTGCGGTCACGATCGGGGTGGCGTTGATGGTGGCGCTGAACCAACTCCTGCTCTGACGAGAGGCACCCACCGAGCGCCCGGCCGCGCTAAACGAGCGACAGGAAGACCGCGGTGAGGACGGCAACTGCCGCCGCACCGCCATAGGCGACCACCCCGATCAGGCCGGCCGGCAGCGGCGCGTGCAGGTCGATGGCCAGGTGTCGCAGCCGGTGGCAGGCGTGGACCGCAATCAGTGCGATGACCGCTCCGATGGCCAGCCGCACGATGGCGTGCTGCAGAAGGTCGCGGATGCCGTTGTAGGTGAAGGCATCGGCAAACCAGCGCCAGCCGAAGGGGCCGAAGACCGAAGTCACCAGAATGAGCGCCGGCACGATCACGGCGGCCAGCACGCTGCCGACCACGAACAGCGACCAGAACAGCGGCTCGTGCGAACGACCGCTCATGTTGCCCCGACCCATGCGACCCAGAGGAAGAGAAGCAAGGTAACGGCCGCCAGCCCGGCAAACTGCTGGCCGATGATGAAGGCTGCGGGGATACGCCGCCCGGCGACCTGGCCTGGCAGCGCATTGGGAGCGATCAGGAAGAACGAGACGGTGTGCCAGAGCGCGAACGCGAGCGCCACGAGGTGGAACACCACCATCAGCGGGTGCCAGAGAAAGTCGCGATAGGCCAGGTAGGTCTCCGCGTCCTGCCCCGCCTTGTGGAGCAGGAGCATGAAGAGCACGACCTCGGCCAGGATGAAGGCCGACGTAGCTTCGCGAAGGAAGATTCGGAAATAGGACCCATTCCGAGTCCACCAGGTCCAGCCCAGGCGCCGGTCCAGCGGCCGGTTCACGAGCGCCTGGCCCAGGGCGTCAGCAGCCGCTTGTAATAGTCGAACGCGCCTTCCAGCTTGGCTTGCTGAATGGCGCCGGCCGGGTCGACGTGCTTGGGGCAGACCTCGGAGCACTCGCCGACGAAGGTGCACTCCCAGATGCCCTCGTTCTGGAAGATCACGTCCTGCCGCATCTGCTTGCCCTGGTCACGCGAGTCCAGGTTGTAGCGCTGGGCCAGGGCAAGAGCCGCGGGTCCGATGAATTCGTCGACTCGCCCGATCACCGGGCAGGCGGCGTAACAGAGCATGCAGTTGATGCACATGCTGAACTGCTTGTAGCGGTCCAGCTGGGTCGGCGTCTGCATGAATTCGGCGCTCAGGTCGCCATCGTCGTCTTCGCGGACCAGGTAAGGCTTGACGTGGTCGAGTTTCTCCATGAAGCCATTGATGTCGACCACGAGGTCGCGCTCGACCGGGAAGTTGACCAGCGGTTCCACGCGAATGGGACCGGGCATGTGGTCGCGCACGAATGCGGCGCAGGTCAGGGCCGGTTCGCCGTTGACCTGCATGCCGCAGGAGCCGCACACGCCCATGCGACAGGACCAGCGGAAGCTGAGCGAGCCGTCGATGTAGTTCTTGACATAATTCAAGGCGTCCAGCACGACCCAGTCGTCGTGGTACGGGACTTCGTAGGACTGGAAGGTCGGGCCGCCGTTGTCGGGGCGATAGCGGAAGACCTCAAGCTGGATAGTCGTCTCGCTCACCATGCCTACTTCCCGTTCTTCCCAGCGGACGATCCGTACACGCGGTCGGCGGGCGGCCAGCGCGTAATCACCACGTCCTTGTACTCGATGCGCGGGTCGCCGTCGGTGCGGTAGGCCATGGAGTGCTTGAGATAGTTGGCGTCGTCGCGGGCCGCGTAGTCGGTGCGCTGATGCGAGCCTCGGGACTCGGTGCGGTCGAGCGCGGCGTGGGCCAGCGCCCGCGAGATGTCGACCATGCCGTCGATTTCGAGCGCGCTGATCAACTCGGTGTTGTAGACCGGACTGGTGTCGTCCAGCGACGTGCGAGCCACGCGCTCTTCCAGTTCGCGGAGGGTCGCGCAGCAGGCGGACAGCGAAGCTTCGTCGCGGAAGATGCCCGCGCCGGCTTCCATGGCCGTGTTCAGGTCGTCGCGGATGACGGCGATGCGTTCACCGCCGGCCGGACGCGCGCGGAGTGCAGCGATGCGGTCGCGTTCGGCAGCCACCTGTCGGTCGATCTCCGACCCGTCGGACAACTGCTGTCCGGCGACCGCGGCGGCAGCGTGGCGTCCGGCGCGTGCGCCGAAGACGACGAGTTCGGTCAATGAGTTGGACCCGAGCCGGTTGGCGCCGTTGATGCTGACGCAGGCGCACTCGCCTGCCGCGTAAAGACCGGGAAGCGTCGCCGCGCCGTGAACGTCGGTGTCGATGCCGCCCATCGTGTAGTGCACGACCGGTCGAACCGGAATCGGCTCGACGACCGGATCAATGCCGGCGTAGTTGGAGGCAAGTTCACGAACGAACGGAATTCGGGAGTCGATTCGCTCCTCGCCGAGGTGACGCACGTCCAGCTGCACGTAGTCGCCGTATTCCCCATCGAATGTCCGCCCGGCGGCCTGCTCGTGCATGAACGCCTGCGACAGGCGATCGCGGGGTCCGAGCTCCATGGCGCGGTTCTGGGGGTGGCGGGGGTCACGGACGTCCAGCGGCTCGCCCAGGTCGTAGTCCTGCAGGTAGCGCCTGCCCTCGTTATTGAGCAGGATGCCGCCTTCGCCGCGCGAGGCCTCGGTGATGAGGATGCCGGTGCCGGGCAGGCCGGTGGGGTGGTACTGCACGAACTCCATGTCCTTCAGCGCCACGCCCGCGCGATAGGCCAGGGCCAGGCCGTCGCCGGTCTTGATGGAGCCGTTGGTGGTGAAGGGGAAGATCCGCCCGAAGCCACCGGTGCAGATGATGACGGCGTTTGCACGCATGACGTGCAGCTCGCCGGTGCGCAGCTCCAGGGCCACGCAGCCCTGGCAGCGGCCATCGGCGGTGAGCAGGCTGGTCGCGAAGAACTCGTCGTAGCGCGTGATCTGGCTGAACTGCAGCGAGGTCTGGAAGAGCGCGTGCAGCACGTGGAAGCCGGTCTTATCGGCCGCGTACCAGGTGCGTTCGATTTGCATGCCGCCAAAGGGCCGAACGGCGACGTGGCCGGAGTCCTCGCGGCTCCAGGGGCAGCCCCAGTGCTCCAGTTGGATCAGTTCGCGCGGAGCCTCGTCCACGAACATCTCGACGGCGTCCTGGTCGGCCAGCCAATCCGAGCCGCTGATCGTGTCGTAGATGTGGTGCTCGCGCGCGTCGTTGTCCTTGATGACGGCCGCCATGCCCCCCTCCGCGGCCACCGTGTGGCTGCGCATGGGGTAGACCTTGGACACGAGACCGATAGAGAGCTCGGGGTTGGCTTCAACCACCGCCATGGCGGCGCGAAGGCCGGCTCCGCCGGCGCCGATAATGAGTACGTCGTGTCGGATTTCGTTCACGAAAGTGATCTTAGGGACGCTTGGCAAGGGGTGCAATTGGCCATCCCGCCACGTCCGATTCTCGCCGGTTGCAAAGCTGAATCGTCTCGTAACCCACGGCTCATGGCTCGTCTGGCGAAGACTCTCGCGAAGTTCGGCTGGTGCGCCTCAGGTCGCCCAGTACGTCCGGACGCCGCTCCAGGAGCGCGACTAAGGCGTGCTTGGTGGCGGCCCGGCGCTCTTGCATGTCCGCCTCCGTGGAGGCGTCCAGCGTGCGCAGTTCAGCAAGCAGTTCGGCAGCCTGGGCCGCGGGGTCCGTGGCCGGCCGACGGCGCCAGCCGCGCCGCCAGAGCACGAGCGCCAGCCCGGCGACGACCGCCGGAATCGTGGCGAAGATCGCCCAGCGGTCGGCGGTCGTGGCTCGAAGCGTGCGCACGATGCCGGGGAGCGACGTGTCGGTGATGCGGACGGCAAAGGACTCGCGCGCGGCAACGTCTTCCTTCTGCCAGCGATGCACCTGGTTACCCCCGAATGAGTCATCGCCCCGAGCTTCCAGGCCGGTGATGGTGGAAGTCAGCTGGCCCGTCTCAATCAGCAGGATTGCGATGTCGGTATTCAGCGCCGGCGCCCAATCAAAGGCGACGGAACCGCCGTCGAGCGCCAGCTGGTAGCCGTAGACCATGGTGGTCACGCCCGGTTGGAGGCCGGCAAAGACCGCGAAGCCGGGACCGCCGATGACGGCGTCGCCGGGTCCGAATCCGGCGACCGGCTGCAGGTTGAACGCGCCATCGGGCACGCCGAAGCGAAGGGGCGGCGGCGATCCCGGTTGCTGCACCGGCAGGTAGGCGCGATTGCCCGGGACATGTACCTCGGCGACCTCGACCACCGAGAGCGTGTCGGCCGTCTGTCGCCTGAGCAGCCGGGTGAGGCTTCGAAAGCTGATGCCGGGATCTGTCTCCGTGACGGCGAAGACGTCAATCTCGACGAGGGACTGCCCGCCGGACCCGACCTGCAGGACGTCGCTGCTGTAGCGCACGCCCTCCGCCTCGAACGAGATGAGATAGGCGTATTCGCCGCCGGCAGCCACGTTCGGGAAGACGAAGAGGCCATCGGCGCCAACCGCGGCCTCGCTGGTGGGCAGGCGATCGGTCTGCCGAAATCCATCAAGCTGGACCACCAGGTCCGAAGGCAGCGCCGCGCCCGGCGTGGCCGGCCGCAGGCGCCCGACGATCTCGCCGCTGCCCTCGGCCCGCACGCCGGCAACGCCGACGATGGCCAGGAGAACCAGCACGGCGGCCAGGCCGAGCGCTCGCTTCATCGCCAGGTCGTTCCGGCGTCGCGGCTGCGGAAGACCGACCCGTCGGCCGCGATGGCGTAGAGCGTGCGTCCGCTGATCGCCAAGGCGCGCACGTCCGCACGCAGGGAGAGCTGCACCCACGACTGCATGCCGTCGACGGACTTGAACACCCCGGCGTCGGTGGCCACGAAGGCGGCGCCCTCGAATTGCTCGCCGGACGCGGAACTGTAGGAGTCCCCGGTTTCGGGCTCGTAAACGATGGACCGGATGGTGATGGTGGGCAAGACGCCGTTGACGAAGCCGTTGGCGCCGCGCCAGCCGCCGCTGGCTTCGGAGGCAAGCACGCCTTCCGCGCCGGTGGCCGCCAGCAGGAAGGGGGCGCCGAAGTCGACGACGGCCAGTCCCGTGAGGCTGCGCGGCGCGTCGGCGGGGCCTGGCGCCCAAGTGCGGCCCAGGTCGTTGCTGACAGATAGGGACCCGGCCTCATCGACGCCCGCTAGTCCCTGGGTTCGCGATCCAATGGCGAGTTGCCGAAACCGGGGGAAGTCGGACTCGCGGCCCCAGGTGGCGCCCTGATCGAGACTGGACCACACGCCGTCGCTGGCGAGCACGTAGAGCGTGTCGGATCCGGCGGCCGCGTCCACGGATTCTCCCGGACCGTCGGCCGGTGTCCAGGTCCGCCCGCCGTCGCGGCTCAACTGCGCGCCGGTGGCGTGGCTCACGACCAGGAGATTGGCATTGCCGGCCGCTACCGCCGCTCCCGAGACCGCGGCGACGCCCACGTTGCCCACGGGCTCCTGTTCGGCGGCGGAGGATCGGGCTCCAACGGTGATGACGACGACCAGCGCGCCCAGCAGAGCTACCAGCGCGACGCTCGGCGCGACCCAGGCCACGGTCCGGGCGCGAGTCGGCGTGCGAGCCGCGGCCGGGACGGTGGCCGGCGCCGCGCCTCCAACCAGGGCTTCGACCGCGGCGTCCAGCCGCTGGCGCCGCTGGTCGCGGTCGTGCAGACGCTGCGCCGTGTCCCGGCGAACATCGGCGCTCACGCTCTCGAAGTCCGCCTGGCTAATGGCGCCGCGGTCGCGTTCGGCCTGCAGGTCATCCAGCATTCGCAGCCCGCGCTCCACGGCCAGGTCGTCTTCGGTTCCGAGCGAGTCGTCGGGTGCGAGAGATCTACGCAGCAATGGCGCGACTATCCAGGTCAGTCCGGCAAGGGCGATCAAGAGGACCGCCAGGCTCAGCAGCGGCGCGGTCACGCTGGGGGTGGCGAGTCGCGCCCCGCCCGGCGCAGGTCGTCGACCTGCCGCTCGTAGGCCTCCAGATCGCCGCTGGCTGCCGCCACCGCCGGTCGACGTCCCCGAGCCAGCGCCCAGCCCAGCAGCAGGATGCCCAGACCGACGATGACGACCGGGCCGATCCAGACGCCCAGCGCCAGACCCTCGCGAGGCGGCTCGCGCAAGACGCCAGGCCCGTAACGGTCGGCGAAGAAGTCCATGATCTGCGCTTCGGACTCGCCGGCCTGGAGCTTGATGAGAATGATTTCACGCATCTGGGCGGCCAGCTGGGCGTTTGACTCGCGCACGGACTGCCCCTGGCAGACGGGGCAGTCGAGCCGTTCGGCAATCGACCACATGTTTTTGCGCGTTGGCAGGTCAGGCTCGTCGGCGGCGCGGACGGGGAGTGCCAGGACCACGGCCGCCAACAGGCCCAGGAGCAGGCTCGCGCGGTGCCGATTCACGATGCCGCGGGCTGTGACGCGACGCCCGGAATCGCCGCCGTTTCCCGACGCTCGACCGGCCAGGCGATAACGAGGATGCCGACGAAGTAGACGATTCCGCCGATCCAGAGAAGGACGACGAGCGGATTGACGAGCAGGCGAATGGTGGCGGACGCGCCGCTTCCATCCCATGAACTCAGTAGCACGTACACGTCGTCCAGGTGCGGCAGCGTCGTGCTGACCGCCACGTCGGCGGTCGGTTGGTTTTCCCAGCCGGCGTGGATACGCCGGGAGGGGGACAGGCGGTCAATGACTGCGCCGTCGCGCAGCACATCCACCTCGGCGACGACGGTGTTAAGGCCCGGCTGCACGCTGCTGCGGAGACCCTGGAAGACTACGTCGTAGGGGCCGAGGCTGACGGCTTGGCCTCGCTCGACGGATGCGGCGGTCTCCTGGCTGAAGGCGGCCGAGGCGATGATTCCGAGCGCCAGGATGGCGACGCCCAGGTGCACGAGATAGCTGCCCAGCCGCCGCCGGTTGCCCACCAGGAGCGGGTAGGCGCCGGTTGTCGCCTGCCGCCGGCGGGCGAGTCCCGCCCGCATGCTGCGCACGTACTCGAGGGCGACACCCGCCGCGACAGCCGCCGTGAGTCCAATGGCGATGATTGGCAAACCGTCTCGCATGCCCAGGACCGCCAGCAGTACCGAAACGAGAACGAGCGTTGCGATGGGCCAGCGCGTGGCCCGCCAGGCGGCTCGCAAGGACGTGCGGCGCCAGGCCAGCAGCGGCCAGATGGCCAGCAGCCCAAGCGTTGCGACCAGCAACGGCACGTTGACCTGGGTGTAGAAGGGCGGACCCACCGCGATGCGGGCGCCTTGCACGATCTCGGTAACCATGGGGAACACCGTGCCCCAGAAGGTGGCGGCGGCAATCGCAAGCATCAGCAGATTGTTGATCAGGAAGCCCGCCTCCTTGGAGGCGACGTCGGTTATCGGTTCGTCCGAACGGATCAGCGGCAGGCGGTAGATGAAGAGCGCGGCGGAGAGGATCAGGAGGGCGCCGACGAAGACGAAGAAGATCGGGCCCACGTCGGACAGGGCGAAGTTGTGCACGGACGAGAGGATGCCGCTGCGAACCACGAAGGTGCCGAAGATCGCCAGCGCGTAGGTCACCAGCACCAGGCCGATGGCCCAGGCCCGCAGCTGGCCGCGCCGCTCCTGGGCCAGGGCGGAGTGCAGATAGGCCGTGGCCACCAGCCAGGGCAACAGGGCCACGTTTTCCACGGGGTCCCAGCCCCAGTAGCCGCCCCAGCCCAGCACGCGGTAGGCCCACCAGGCGCCCAGCAGCAGCCCGGCGCTCTGGATGGCCCAGGCCAGGAGCATCCAGTTGCGCATTTCCCGGAGCCAGGGCTGGGTGACGCGTCCGGCCAGCAGCAGCCCGGCGGCAAACGCGAAGGGGATTCCGAAGCTCATGTACCCCGAAAGCAGCAACGGCGGGTGGATCTGCATGCCGCTGTCCCAGAGCAGGGGATTGAGCCCGCGGCCCTCGGCGGGCGCGGCCACCAGGCGCGCGAAGGGCGACGACGTGAAGACGAGCACGCCCAGGAAGAACAGTTGCAGACCGCTGAGCACGACGATTCCGTGCGCGCCGACGACGCCATCCGCTGTCAGCATGCGGCGGGTGGCGACCGCCGCGAACAGGCTCATGGACCAGGTCCAGAAGAGCAAGGAGCCTTCCTGGCCGCCCCACAGGGCGGCGA
Organism: Chloroflexota bacterium; assembly: GCA_022825895.1. Taxonomy (GTDB): domain Bacteria; phylum Chloroflexota; class UBA11872; order UBA11872; family UBA11872; genus UBA11872. The sequence goes on from JAJDVX010000019.1 coordinate 74,099, forward strand.
TGGTCAGGCCGGTGGGCATGGCCGAACTGGAGTGGTCGGCCACGAACTGGATCGAGAAGTCGCGAGCCAGGAAGCCGGCCGCCAGGCCGGCAGCCACCACGGTCAGCAGGGCGGCCTGCACCGACGCGGCGTTGGCGGCGCCGCGGCTTAGTTCCGGCGTGCGCCGAAGGACGCCGGCCAGTCCAAGCAGCAGCTGCAGGACGGCGACGCCAAAGGCAAGCCCCAGTCCCAGCCGGCCGGCATCAACGAGGTCAGGCATTGCAAGGTCGAGCTAGCGCGGTAGACGGCCGGACGGTCGGCATTGCCGCGTCAGTGATTCGGCGCTTCCCGCCCCGCCTGCGGTGCATCGAGCTGACCTTTCAGGTCGTGCAGCTCGTCACGCACGCCGCGCACGCGTCCGGTCACGTAGACCAGGTAGCCAAAGACGCCCAGCCAGACCGCGCTGAAGCCGATGAACAGGTAGAGCAGGTCGCCGGTCATGCGGTTTCCTCGTTCCGTTCGTGCAGTCGTTCGCGCAGGATGCCCAGTTCGGCAACGGCCAGTTCAAGCTGCATGCGCTGCCGCACCAGGACGATGTAGAAGACGGTAAACGCAGCGACCGACACCAACAGCGCGGTCAGCATTTCCGGCGGCATGCCGCCGCCGGGATTGGTAATCGAGGGCGTGGGATGCAGGCTGCGCCACCACTCCACCGAAAACCAGACGATCGGCACGCTCACCACGCCAACGATGCCCACAACGGAAGCCATGCGCTGCCGGATGTCCGGGTCGTCGATGTACGAACGCAGCGCCAGGTAGCTCACGTAGATGAACCACATGATCAGGGTGGTGGTGAGGCGCGGATCCCACTGCCACCACACGCCCCAGACGCTGCGGCCCCAGATCGAGCCGGTGACCAGGCACAGCGTGGTGAACAGAACGCCGATCTCGGCGGAGGCGAGCGCCAGTCGGTCCCAACGAGATCTTCCGCGAATGAGGAACATGACGCTGCCAAGAGCCACAACACCAAACGCGAAGAAGGCCAGCCAGGCGCTTGGCACGTGCACGAACAGGATTCGGTAGACCTCGGCCTGCACGCGTTCGGCCGGCGCAAAGAGGAAGGCCATGAAGATGGCCAACCCCATGCTCAGCAGCAGCGCGGCGTAAAGGGCCGCGGTGGCAGGCTCGCGAAGCACCGCACGTCGCCCCGGTCCGGGCAACTCGGTCGTTCGAACCTCGCGCATGCGCTTCTCCTGCTTATCCTCGGGCCGCGTGCGGGTAGAGCACCGTGCCCAAAGCTAAGAATACGACCGCGATAACGGCCAGCAACCCGAACCAGGCGCCCTGCTGGCCGGCGGGCGTGACTTGCAGCGCCCCGAGCGTGATCCCCACACCGGCGAGCAACACGGGGACGGCCGGGGGGATGGCGAGCAGCGGCATCAGCATTTCGCGCGCCCGCGCACTCACCACCAGGGAGCTTTGCAGCGCAAGGATGGCGCTGATTGCCGCGGCCGCCAGGACCACGGCGCCAATTGTGGGCGCCTGGAAGAGCGAGACGTTCAGCAGCAGGCTCAGGAACACCAGCTGGGCCACGCCGACGAACGCGGTCTCCAACGCCAGGAGCACGAACTTGGCGAGGTAGATTCCGCTTGGGTCGACAGGCGCTACCAACAGGCCGTCGAGCGTTCCCCGCTCGAACTCTGTTGCAAAGAGACGTGTGCCGGCCAGTGTGGCGGCCAGGAGGACGCTGATCCACAGAACGCCGACGGCGACCGCCGCGACCTCCGATCCGAGCGCGGCAATGAAGGCCATGTCGAAGACGACGGCGGCGAGCAGCGTGAACATGAGCAGCGTTGGGACCTGCTCGCGCGCCCGCCACTCGACGCGAGCGTCCTTGGCGATCATGGCCCAGACGGCGCGTCCGAAGCCTGGCGGACGCGGTCGTGATTGGGCGCGGGCCGCTGGCGGAACCGGATCTGGCTTGTTGCGCGGATCATCGGTAAGTCGTCCGGCCTGGAGTCGCACGATGCGAGCGCCCAGGGCGTGGGCCACGCGTTCGTCGTGGGTGCTGAAGAGCACGGCCGCGTGGGGCGCCAGCGCGTCGAGCATCCCTGGAAGGTCGCAAACGCCGGCCGAGTCGAGGCTGGCGTCGGGCTCGTCCAGCAGGACGGCGTCAGGTTCGGGCAGCAGCGCCAGGGCGAGTCCCAGGCGCTGCTGCATTCCGCGCGAGAAGTGGCGCACCAGGCGGTTGGCATCCGCCGACAGTCCCACGGTTACCAGAGCGGTTTGGATGCGTTCGGCGGCGTCGGGCACTCCTTGCAGGCGGGCCGCGAAGGCCAGGTTCTCGCGGGCGGTCAGGTGCGGATAGAGCGGCGGTCGGTGTCCCAGGAAGCCGAGTCCGCCGCGCGCGGCGGGGTCCTCCGGACTCTGGCTGCCGCGCAGCGTCACACGGCCGCGACGTGGGCGCAGCAGACCGGCCAGGGCGCGGAGGAGCGTGGTTTTGCCCGCGCCGTTGGGACCGACGATGGCCATCCGTTCGCCCGGCGCCAATGCCAGCGATACGCCGCGCAGGATATTTCGCTGGCCCAGCCGCACATGCAGGCCGTCCGCGGCGATTGCCGGCGAGGTCGTGCGTGTGGTTTGCAAGGCGGCGATCGCGGGTGCCGTGACCTCGTCGGGCCCTACTGTGCCGGGATTTCGCGCGGCTCGAACTCAGGCCCGTGTTTGACGATCAGGCTTCGGGCGCGGAACGCGCCGCCCGGCTCGAGCTGACCCTCGACGATCACTTCCTGGTAGCGGTCTTCGGCTGAGTATCCAAACAGGTCGGGCGGCGTGCCGCGGTATTCCACGGGCAGGCGGCCGGAGTCGTCCTGGAGGTCGAAGCTGATGAGGTTGCTGTCGGTCGATGACTGGATCGATCCGTCCGCGACGGTGCCGTTGACGCGGATCAGGCGGTAATAGGCGTCGGATCCCATCTCGCGTACTTCGCCGACCGTGTGGTAGTAGACCGTGGCGCCCTGGGTTCCAGTCCAGATCAGGAAACCCACGGCGGCAGAAAACGCGGCCGCCAGCAGCAGCAGTTTCCCCGACAGCCTGGGGCGGGGTGATGTGGTCGTCGCAGCGTTCATTGGGTCCGTGTCCAGCCTAGCCGACGCTTCTGAAGCTGAGCTCGGCCAGTTCGTTCAGGATCAGCGACAGCAGGTAGATCGCAAGTCCGAGTCCAACGATCACGGCCGGCCGACTCTGCCACCAGGGCCGGCTGGGCGACGACGCAGCCTGGGATTCCGCGGGCCGGCGGCCGGGAACCGCAAGCCGGAACATGGCCAGCGCAAGCAGCACCTTGCTTGCCAGCACCGCCACGTAGGCCGCGTCGATCGACTGCTCGGCGAGGCGATTGAACGTGAGCAGCACGCCTGTCACGACGAACACGGCGAATCCCGTACCCACGAGGCGTCCCACGGTGCGTCCAAGGACGGCGCCCGAAACGCCTGCCAGCGGCGTCAGGTTCGGCGCCGCTCGCGCGGCCAGCACCACGATCCCGCCGCCCACCCAGAGGGCCGCCGCCAGGACGTGGACGAAGCGCAGCGCGACGAGCAAAGCGACCGGACTCTCGGCCATGGGACCGCTTCCGCTCAGGCGGCGTCAGGCGCCGGCGACTCCTGGATCGACCGAATGTAGTTGACGAGCGACCACCGCTCCTCGGCCGTCAGCAGTGAACTGAACGACGGCATGCGGTTCACGCCGTTGGTGATCGTCCAGAAAAGTGCCCCGTCCTGCTGGTCCGCCAGTTCGGCACGGCGCAGCGACGGTGGGGCCTTCTCCTGGTATTGCTCGAACTGCCTGGCCACGAAGCTGTCGCCATCGGCGTTGGCGCCGTGGCACATGGCGCAGTTGGTTGCGAAGACGGCGCGGGCGGCGTCGATCGACTCGCCCGTGAACGGCACCGGGTTTTCCTTGGCGATCATGGCCACGAAGTCCGTGACGGGCAATTCGCCGCCGGTCGTGGGGATCGATCCCTCGGGTGCTCCGGGATGCGACGGCTCCTGGGTCCGGTAGGACGCCTGGTAGTGCATTTCCGGGAAGATGTCGATCGGGTAGGCGCCCGTCTCGCAGCCAACAAGCGCCAACGCCGCCACCAGCCCTACGGCCAGGGCGGCGACGTTGCGGAGTCGGAAGCGGGGTAGCGTCACGTGGTTCCCGGGGCGTGCATCAGGCTGCCCTCCTTGGAGAGCAGGTCGATGGGCGAGGCTTCCTCGAGCGCGATTTGGGCGTCCGGCAGCCGGCGCTCGCGCGCCATGACGGAGATGCCGATGTAGCCCTCGGAGATGCGGTCGTCGTAGAGGCCCACGCCGTCGGGCAGGCGCGATTCAAACAGCACGCCGAGGACGGTGAACAGCACGGCGCCCAGCAAGGTGCCCTCGTAGAGGATCTGGATGATGGCCGGCACCGCCACCACGGGCTTGCCGCCGGTGATGATCGGCAGGGAAACCTGCGCACCGACGATCCAGGCAATGCCCACGGCCATGCCGCAGGCGGCTCCCGCGAAGGGGAATGCGAACAGCCGGTGCTTCGTGTGCCCCTCGCCGAACGCGCCTTCGGGATAGGGCGTGCTGCTCAGGATTTCGATGTCGTTGTCCTCGAACCCGGCGCCATGCAGGCGCTCGACCGCGTCGGCGGCCTGGTCCGGCTCCTCGTAGAGGGCCAGCAGTTCGCGTTTGGCTTGGGACTGCATTGCCATAGACCTCACTCCCGCATGGCGGCCGGGACGTTCGCCCGCCCGACTCTAATGCGGTCGGCCAGAATCTGGCCTTCCTTGATATCCGCGGCCGGCATGATCGGCAGCAGTTTCGAGAACGTCAGGAATCCGAGAATCACCAGGGCAAACGATGCGGCGACCAGGATGAACTCGGATAACGAGGGGGCGTAATCACCGTAGGTGAACGTGAGGCCGCTCTTCCGCTCAAGGGCGGGCACCACCACCATGTAGCGCTCCAGCCACATGCCCACGTTGACCAGGATGGTGGTGACGAACATCCAGAAGAAGTTGCGGCGCACGGCCCGGAACATCCACATCGGCACCGGGATGATGTAGGCGCAGATGATGAAGGTGATGGCGATTACCACCCACGGCGGTTCGACCAGGCGCCGCTGCCAGGTGTCGACTTCCGCCGGCTCCGTGCCGTAGAGGCCGAAGAAGAAGTCCAGCAGGAAGAAGAACAGCCACACCGTCGCCACCACGATCAGCAGGCGGGCCAGCGAGTCGATGTGGTCGCGGGTGATGAATCGCTTCAGCCCGAAGGCGTAGCGCATCACGATCATCACGGTCACAACGGCCGACACGCCGGAGTGCACGGCCCCGATCACGAAGTACGGGGCGAAGATGGTGTTGTGCCAGCCGGGCACCGAGGTGACCGCGAAGTCCCAGGACACGATCGAGTGCACCGAGACGAAGATTGGCAGGATGATGGCCGAGAGCAGAAGCCCGGCGACGGTCTGGATCCGCCACTGGCGGGTGGTGCCGCGGAAACCCATGGCCAGCACGCCGTAGATGGCCCGGCTCACCGGGTTGGGCGCGCGGTCGCGCGCCAGCGCCAGGTCCGGCAGCAGCGCCACGTAGACGAAGAGAATCGTCGACGTCAGGTAGGTGAAGATCGCCGACGGGTCCCAGACCAGCGGCGAGCGCGGGTTGGGCCAGGCGCCCCGGTTCCAGTCGTAGGGGAAGGTCCAGTACATCGTGCGCCAGGGGCGGCCGGAGTGGATCAGCGGAAACTGCACGGCCGTCAGCAGCGAGAAGATCGTCAGGACCTCGGCGGCGCGGGTGACGGGCCGTCGCCATTCGGCCTGCGTCAGCCGCAGGATGGCCGACACCATGATTCCGGCGTGGCTGACCCCGATCCAGAACACGAAGTTGACGATCAGGAAGCCCCAGTAGACCGGGTGCGAGTACCCAAGGAACTGGAGACCGAACATCAGCATGAGGATTACGACGACGAACGCCGCCACCAGCAGGCCGTTGAGCGCACCGCCTACCGCGAAGAACCAGGCCGGCCAGGCGAAGACGAAATCCAGCAGTTCGCGGTTCGAGGTCTTGGTGTCGGCGACGACCGGTTCTTGCATTAGTCCGGCTTCCCGATCACGTACACGTGCGTCTTCATGAACGTTCGTTCTTTACGGAGCATGGCTCCCTGGCGCATTTCCCAGCCGTTGAGGACGGGAATCCGCGAGGCGGCATACACGAAGACCGCGATCATCAATCCAATGAATCCGATGACGAACAGTACGTCCAGCGCGTTCGGCCAGTACGGCGCCGGCAACTCAGTCATGGCGTGGCCGAATGGCGACGGGTTAGCCATGGGCGCGACGAAAAAGCGAATCCGGTCGAACAGCAGGCCCACCACGATCATTGCCGAGACTCCCGAAATCAGCGAAAGCGACTGGCGGACCCTGTTGAAGATGAGCAAGGCCAGGGGCAGCGCAAACATCAGCACGCCGGTAAGCGCGAACGGCAGGATGTAGGTGATGGCCACGGTGACCTGCATGGCGGCGACCTCGCTGGGGAGCCGGGCATACCAGATCAGCAGGAAGTCGGACCAGAAGAAGTAGAACCACATCAGCGTGGCGGCCACCAGGATCTTGCCAAGCGCCGCCGCTTGCTCATCGCCGATAAAGCGTCCGGCTTCGGGCGAAAACCGGCGCATCAACGCCGCCGTCAGCAGCGTGATGGCGATGCCGGCCTGGATGCCGGTCACGGCGCTGTACACGGGAAAGATGCCCGATCGCCAGCCTGGCAACAGGCTCTGGCCCAGGTCGGTCGTAAGCAGCATGTGCACGAAGGCGTAGCCCATCAGGTAGAAGGCTCCGAGCGCCAGGTTGGCGGCCCGCAGGACCTTCCACTGGCGGGCCGTGCCCGCCCAGTTCAGGTAGAGCAAACGCTGCCAGCGGCCCATGGCGCGCACGCGGCTCGGCGGACCCGCCAGGTCCGGCACGGCCGAGAACCACAGGAGGGCCATTCCGGTCAGCAGCAGGATCGCCAGCGCCAGCGCATCGGTCAGGAACGGCGCGCCGGCTCTGAACTCGAACCACAACGTGGAGCGGCCGTCCAGCGGCGGCAGCGAGGCCATGATCGGGATGAGAAGCACGAAGCTGAGCAGCGACGGCACGGCATAGAGCGCCGCCACGCGTCGCAGCGGCAGCGCCCAATAGCCCTTGGCCATGCGAGAGGCGTAAGCGATCAGGGGCGCGGCGGTTGCTGTGGACAGGATGAACATCAGCACCACGGTCGGGTAGGCCCATTCGGCGCGGTCGCCCCAGGCCGTGATCAGTTTGATGACGTACACGACGATGCCCAGGACGCCCAGCGCCGCCAGCAGCGCGATGCCCGCATGGTTCAGCGAGATGCTCAGCGCCTGCGGCCGATAGGGCGGGCGCAGGGAGAGCTTAAGGCCGGCGGCTTCCGGAGCGATCATGCGTGCGTCTCAACCGGTGCGTGGGAGTCTTCTTCGAGCTCCGCATGCGGGTCGACTTTCTTCAGGTAAATGATTCCGGGATCGGTCCCGAAGTGTTCGAGCAGCGTGTAGCTGCGGCCGGCTTCGGCTTCCGCCAACTGGGCGGGCGCGCTCTCGGGGTCGTTGAGGTCGCAGAAGACGAGCGCGCTGGTCGGACACGACTGGGCGCAGGCCGGCTGCACTTCGCCGGACCGGATTTCACGTCCCTCGGTCTTGGCCGTGACCTGGACGCGGTTAATGCGCTGGATGCAGAAGGTGCACTTCTCGATGATGCCCTTCGTCCGGACCGTCACGTCCGGATTGAGCTGATTGTTCATCGGCTCCGGCCACTCCGGATTCCAGAAGTTGAAGTAGCGCACCGAGTACGGGCAGCCGTTGGCGCAGAAGCGCGTACCGATACAGCGGTTGTAGACCTGGACGTTCAGTCCCTCGTTGTTGTGGTACGTGGCCCAGACCGGGCAGACGGTCTCGCAGGGCGCGTTGCCGCAGTGCTGGCAGAGCACGGGGATGAAGCGCGCCTTGGCGTTGGGGAACTCGCCTTCCCAGTAGCGCTCGATGCGGATCCAGGTCTTGGCCCGGCGTTCCAGGACCCGCTGCTCCTCGTTGAGGGCGATGTTGTTCTCGGCCTGGCAGGCCACCACGCAGGCCTGGCAGCCCGTGCAGCGGTCCAGGTCCACCACCATGCCCCAGCGCACGCCCTCCGGATGGCCGACTTCGGCGTCCGTCGGGATGGTCTGGCCCATCGACGAGACGGCGCTCGCCCGGGAGGCGGCCTCGTTGGCTGAGCTACTCATTGGTGATCTGCACGATTACTTCCTCGACGTCATTGCGCGCGTTCGGCAGGACTTCGATGGTCGGGAGTTGCCGGTAGTCGCCGGTCGGCCGCACGCGAGCGCGCGTGGCCGCCCAGGCAAGGCCGCCGGCGCCGGCCACCGTCAACGGCGCCAGGCTGGCCAGCACGTTCGAGCCGCGATCTTCGCGCCAGCGTCCGCCGAAGGTATGACCCTGGCCGATCGGCACGCCCAGCACACCGGGCGCGGCGGCCGGCGAGATGTACACGCCCGCCTCGAATTCGCCGTGCGCGGTCTCGATCCGCACCACGTCGCCGCGCGAGACATTCAGCGCCGCCGCGGTCGACGGATTCATCTCGACCCAGGTCGTCCAGGTTGCGGTGGAAATCGGGTCGGGCGTGGCCTGCAGCCAGGGGTTGGCCGTCTCGTCGCCGCCGCCCAGGGCGACGCCCTCAAATGGGATCACGTGCAACGGGAACTCAACCCCGTTGTCGCTGAACGCCGGCTCGGCCAGCAGGTTGATGTGCCAGTTCGGACTACTTCTAAATTCAGGCGCCCAATCGTCGTTCCAGCCGCCGCCGTTCTTCAGCAACTCCACCCAGCGCTCCTCGAAGTCGCCACCCCTGAAGACCTCGGCGGCGTTGGCTCGCACCGCGTCGCGCATGGTGTCCCAGGGCGGCGCCAGGTTGGGCCGCAGGTCGTGCCACAGCGTCAGCAGGATGTCGCCAAAGCTCCGACCGGACGTCGTTGGCCTCACCACGGGCTGTTGCAAACCAACCACGTGCTGCCGCGGCGCCGGATCGGGCACGTAGTCGCCCCACTCCTCGAACGCGTGCGTGGAGGGCAGCACCAGGTCGGCGTGGCCCAGGGTCTCGTTCATGATCGTGCCGATACCGACGACGAACGGAATCTTGCCGAGCGCGTCGGCGAAGCGCGTGGCGTCGGGCATGCCGTAGACCGGGTCGGCCTCGAAAACGATGGCAACGTCGGGAGGATCGCCTTCCAGCCAGGTGTTGCCGCGGCCGGCCAGGTCGGCAAAGGACGTTGGCTCGGTCGGCGGCGTCACGCTGCTGCGGAGATCGGGGTTCGGCAGCAGTCCGCCGGGCTGCCCGACGCTTCCCACCATGTGGTTCAACAGCATGGCGGCGAGGCCGTTGTCCAGCCCGTTGGTACTGGCCAGGGCCGGACCGCCGGCGATGGCGAAGCCGGGCTGATGGCTGGCGAATTCGCGGGCAATCTCCTGGATTCGTTCGACGGGCACGCCGGTGCGCTGGCTGACGCGGTCAGGCGCATAGGCATTGAGCGCATCCAAACCGCCGACCTGGCTGACGACGTTGAACCAGTTGTCCGGCGGCGCCAATCCTTCGGCGGCGATGACCTGGGCGATCGAGAGCGCCAGCGCGCCTTCCTGCCCCGGATGCACGTACACCCAGGAATCGGCGTTAGCGCCGGTGAGCGACATGCGCGGCTCGACCTGGATCAGGCGTCCACGCTCGCCGTGGCCCTGGCGGAACTCGCCGTAGCCGACGCCGTATTGCGTGGGCGACAGCCAGGTCGAAAGGAAATCCGCGCCAAACGACAGGATCGAATGCGCGTTGGCGATGTCCAGGTAGGGCAAGCGCCGCGCGCCCAGCCCGTCTTGCACGGTCTTTCGCCAGACCGTTGATTCCAATGTCTCGTAGACGACGTGCTCGCCGCCAAAGGCCGTGGCGAAGTCGCGGGCAATGCGGGCTCGCGTGCCGCTGATCGGCCCGGTAATGACCACGACGCTGCGGGCTTCCGACATCTTCTCGGTGAGCAGATCGAGCCCGGCCGGCCACTCCAGGTCCTCGAATTCGTTCGCCCCGCGCAGGCCGCGCCGGCGCCTGGGAACAGTCAATCGATCGGGGTGATATAACGACTGCACGCCCGCCTGGCTGCGCACGTTGAGCTTGCCCTGGTTGACCGGGAAGGCCGGGTTGCCTTCGACCTTCTTGGCGCGGCCGTCAATGGTGCGCACCACGACGCTATTGCCGCAGGACGAGTGGGCGCAGGTCGTGGCGAACCAGAGTTCCTGGCCGGGCAACGACAGCTCCGGCTGGAGGACAAAGCTCTGCACCTGCGACTCACGCTCGGGGGCGGCACAGGCCACCACCGTGGCGCCGCCGGCAAGCGCGGCCGAGCCGACGAGGAAACGCCGTCGTCCGAGGCCGCTCATGCGTCCCGACCGATCACTTGTGACATGTCGCGCAATCCAGCGAGGCGGAGTTCTCGCGGTGGCATCCCTGGCAGTCGCCCATGGCGAGGGAGCGTACCTGTTTGACTTCCTCCATCGAAGCCACGTCGCCGTGGCAGGTCTCGCACGCGACCCCGGCCTGAATGTGGGGTGCGTGGACGAAACGCACGTGGTCGGGCACGCGATGCACACGCGCCCAATTCACCGGCGTATTGGTGTCCCAGTGTGCTTGCAGCAGCTGGATCTGGGGGCTGTCGGTCTTCACGACGGAGTGGCAGAACATGCACTGCTCGACCGACGGCACCGTGGCCGCCGCCTGGCTGCCGACGCCCCGGTGACAGAACTCGCAGGGGATGGCGGCATCGCCCGCGTGTACCGAGTGATCGAAGGCGATGGGCTGTTCCGGCGCCGGCGTTGCGGTGCCGCCGGCAGCCATCAGGTACAACAGGATGGCCAACACGCCTGCACCACCCGCCAGCAGCGGCGTGGTGGCGCCGCCGACGATGAGGGCCTGCTTCAAGGTGACGCGAGGCAGGAGAGCGGTCAGGTGTTGCATACCGCTAGATCGCCAGCCGCGGGTAGATCTCGGGCAGGATGTCGAGCGCCAGCAGCGTGCCCTTGATTGCGAGCACCACGACCGCGATGCACCCCATCGTGACGATCACGTACAGAGGGGCCCGCATGCGTCGGGCCACCGACGCCGGCAGGTCCCCGGTGTCCATCAGCGACGGGATCATGGCGTGCGCCAGCATGTACGTGAGACCGGTCACGACCATCGCCGCGGCAAAGAACCAGACGTTCGCGACCAGTTCCGAGAGCCTGACCCAGTCGGCCTCCGAGAGTTCGCTCAGTTGCACCCGTGCGTCTCCGTCAGCAACCGGCGCGGCACGTTCGGCGGCGCATGGTATCCGACCCGTGCGCCTGATGCGCGGGCGATGCGTCGATTATTGGCCCAACCGACAGAATGAGGGCAGGGCAGCATCAGGCGAATTTCGTCTCCAGGCCGGGCGACAACGTGAAATGTTTCACAAATCAACCCGGACCGCAAGAAACGCTTACGGCGCGCGGATTGCGGTCAGCCCTCCGGCGCGGCCGCGCCGGTGCTGTCACAATACGCTGACCATTCGTGGCGTCCCGGCGGGCGGGCGCCGCGCCCTGTTTTGCTCGCGGCTTGACCGGGTCAGAAAGGACTCGAATTTCCATGAAAATGTACATCGCCGGCGCCTGGACAAACGGGCAGTCGAGCATGGACGTGCTGAATCCGTACGACGGCTCCGTGGTCGACACCGTGCCGCGCGGTACCGCCGCGGACGTGGACCGCGCGCTGGCCAGCGCCGTACGGGGCGCCCGCGTGATGGCCGGGCTGACCGGCTTCGAGCGTTACGAATTGCTGCACCGCACGGCCGATCTCATCAAGGCGAATGCCCAGGACCTGGCGACCCAGCTGACCCGCGAAGAGGGCAAGATCATTTCCGAGGCGACGCTCGAGGTCGAGCGGGCCGCGGAGATCATCTACCTCTCCGCCGAAGAGGCGAAGCGGCTGGACGGCGAGGTCATTCCGCTCGACGGCGGGCCGGGCGTCCAGGGCAAGTTCGGCTTCACGATGCGCGTGCCGTGCGGGGTGGTGGCCGCTGTCACGCCGTTCAACTTCCCGCTGCATCTCGTCTGTCACAAGGTCGGTCCCGCCCTGGCCGGCGGCAACGCCGTGGTGGTCAAGCCGGCCAGCGACACGCCGCTCATGGCGCTGCGCCTGGTCGAGCTGCTGCTCGAGGCCGGCGTGCCGGATGAAGCCGTGCATTGCGTGACCGGCTCCGGCGCCGAAATCGGCGACGCCTTAGTCTCCGACCCGCGCGTTCGCAAGATCAGCTTCACCGGCAGCCGCGACATCGGCGAGCGCATCTGCAAGCAGGCCGGAATCAAGAAGGTCACAATGGAGCTCGGCTCCAACGCGCCGGTGATCGTGATGCCCGACGCCGACCTGGACAAAGTCCGCACCGTCATTCCGCAGACGGCTTTCGCCAACGCCGGCCAGGTATGCATTTCCACGCAGCGGGTGATCGCGCCGGCGCCGGTTTACGACGAGCTCGTCGAGACCCTGGTTCCCGCCGTGGCCGCCCTGTCCACCGGCGACCCGCTGGATCCCGCCACGTCCGTGGGCCCGATGATCCGCGAGTCGGACGCCGTGCGCGTGGGGAACTGGATCGACGAGGCCGTCGGCGAGGGCGCCGAACTGCTCGTCGGCGGTGAGCGCTCGGGTCAACTCTTTGAGCCGACCCTGCTGGCCGGCGTCAGCCCCGAAATGCGCGTCTCCTGCGAGGAACTGTTTGGGCCGGCGATGGGCGTGACCCGCGTGGACGACGTGGACCAGGCGATCGAGCTGGCCAACGACTCGATTTACGGCCTCAGCGCGGCGATCTTTACCCAGGACATCGACACGGCGATGCGCTTCGCCCGCAGCGTGGATTCAGGCAATATCCACATCAACTGGGGCAGCCAGTGGCGCACCGACCTGATGCCCTACGGCGGCCTGAAGGACAGCGGCATGGGCAAGGAAGGCCCCAAGTACGCGGTGGAGGAAATGACCGAGTACAAGCTGGTGGTCATTCACGACTGAACCGCGACGCGCACCTTCAGCCGGCTGATCGCAACCAGCGACGCGACACCGGCCGCCGCGCCCGCCCAGAACAGCAGGGCGGGCGCGGCGTCGCCGGCGGCAATGGCCAGCAGTGCCGCTATGGCCACCCCGATTGAGTAGGCCGTTGAGTCGATGGCCATTGCCTGGCCCAGCCGACCGTGCGGGGTCACGTCGGCCGCCAGCGCCACGATCAGTCCCTGGAACACGCTCTGCGTGAACGCGTAGGGCACCCACAACGCCAGCAGCGCGCCGAACGCGTCGATCTGGCCGTAAACGGCCGTATTGACCGCCCCGACCGCCAATGCAACCGCCAGCGCGCCGCGGCGACCCCAGCGGTCCGAGAGCGCCCCCACCGCTACCTGTGCGCTGGCCCCGCCGACGGCCGAGAGAAACACCAGCCACCCCACGGCCGTCAGGTCGCCGCCCGCGTCCACCAGCTTCGGCCCCGCCAGGATGATGAAGGCGCCATAGGTCACAGTGGTGCAGGCGCGAATGAACGCCAGAATCCGGATCGCCGGCACGCGCGTGAGTTGCAGCAGCTCGCGGATATTGACCGAGCCGGCGCGCGGCGCCATCGGTATGGCCGGCAGCAGCGTGAGCGCCGCCAGCGCCGCCGCGCCGATGATCAGCGCGGCGACGAGCGCAAAGACTCGAAACCCGAAGGCATTGGCCAGCACGCCCAGGGCCAGTCCCCCAAGTCCGGGCGCCACGCCGACCGTGAAACTCACCAGCGACGACGCCAGCCCCCGCCGCGCCGCCGGCGCCACCTGCATGGCATAGGTCTGCGACGCCGACCAGTGCAGCCCCAGCGCCAAGCCACCGAACGGCGCCGCCACGATGAAGAGGCCCAGGTCGGGCGTGAAGATCATCACGGCCACCAGCAGGCACAGGCCCGCCAGGCCCAGCGCGTACGTCCGCTGGCTGCCGAACCGGGCGATGGGCACGGAAGCAAAGATCCCCAGCACGGCCCGCGCCCCGTGCATCGCCACCAGCAGCACGCCCGCGCCGGCCACGCCCCGCCCCAGGTCGTCGCGAATGAAGAGCGACAGGAAATTGACGACCGGCAGCCACCCGGCCACGCCCAACCCCATGATCGCGATCAGCGTGACGAAGCGGCGCGATCCCAGGCGTGTCGGCGGATCAAACGCCTGGCTGGTCGCCGCGCTCCCCAACTCGAGTCTCCGTCGCTGGCGCCCCCGAGAATCCATCCCAGGGCGGCGTAGGGCGCGCGAACCGTAGCAGCCCCTCGGGTCGCCTGCCCGTCCGGGCCGTAGTCGGCCGCCCGCACGCGACGGTAACGGAAATCACCGTGGACGGTCCGGCGGCGGCCCTTTCGCGCCTAGAATCCGGGCAGAGCGTCGTGACGTCCCGGGAGTATCGCGCTGGAAGCACTGGGCCGCTTCACGGTGCGTTGGCGCTGGCCCGTCATCGCCGCCTGGCTACTGGCTGCGGCGCTCTCGCTCCTGGCGCTACCCCAGGTCGGCTCGATCCTGCGCGCCGGCGGATTCTCCGCCGGCGGCATCGAATCCGAAGAGGCCTTCGACCGCTACGAACAAGACTTCGGCGCTGTTGGCTCCCCCATCCAGATCGCCTTTCACCACGACGAATGGCTCGTGACGGACGAGGCATTCGCGGCCGAGGCGGCTCGCGTTCTGGCGCCATTGGCGGCCATGCCGGACGTCATGCGGGTTTCGACCTTCCAGGACAACCCGACCCAGATCGCGCCGGACGGCCATACCGCGTACACCACGCTGTTCTTCGACCTGCATCCTGACGTAGCTCACCGCATCGTGCCCGAGCTTCGCGGGCGGCTGGCTAGGTCGGAACTCGACCTGCACATCGCCGGGTCGCCCGTCTACTACTCGGACATCCAGACCCTCAGCGAGGCCGACCTTCAGCGAGCGGAAACCGTGGGGCTGCCGTTCGCCCTGATCGTTCTGGTGCTGGTCTTCGGGTCCGTGGTCGCGGCCGGCATTCCCGTGCTGGCTGGCGGCGCCAGCGTGGTCGTCGGCCTGGCGCTGCTCTGGCTGTTCGGCCAGCAGGTCGGCTTCTCGATATTCGCCCTGAACGTGGTGACGCTGGTGGGCCTGGGGCTGGGGGCGGACTACTCCCTCATCCTGGTCAGCCGCTTCCGCGAGGAACTTGCGGCAGGGCGAATGGTCGAGGATGCCGTGCCTCGGACCGTCGCCACCGCCGGAAAGGCGGTGGTGTTCTCAGGCGCGGCGGTCCTGACGGGGCTGGCGTCGCTGATGGTCTTCGAGTTCATGATGCTGCGATCAATCGGCGCCGGCGGCGCGCTGGTCGTGTTGATTGCCGTCGGGGCCGCCACGACCTTCGTGCCGGCCCTGCTGGCCGTGCTGGGTCCGCGCGTCAACATGTGGCGCGTGTGGCGGCCGTCGATCGGTCCGCGTAACGGGTGGGCGCGGCTGGCTCGGGCGGTCATGCGGCGGCCCCTGCCGATCTTCCTGATCGTCTCCGCATTCCTCGTGGTGCTCGGCCTGCCGTTTCTGCATGTCCGGCTGAATGCGCCGGACGCCAGGGTGCTCACGCCCGACTCGCCGTCCCGCGTGGCCTACGAGTTTCTCAGGGACGAGTTCGGTGAAGGCCACCAGACGCCGCTGTTCCTCGTGGCGCGCTTCCCCGAGGGCGCGCTCGCGCCTGAAGCCGTAACCGCGCAGCACGACCTCACGCGCGCACTGGAAGCGGATCCGCGCGTCGCCAGGGTCGGCGGCATCACCGCCATCGATCCGCGAATCACGCTCGAGCAATACCAACTGCTCTACCGCTACGCGCCTGGCATCGGCGACCCCTGGGCCAGGGCGCTCGCCGAGACCTTCACCCGCCAGAACGCCGCCTTCATGCTGGTCGAGCCCAGCGTGCCGTCAACCTCGCCCGAGGCCGAAGGCCTGGTCGAGGCTATCCGCGCCTACCGCGACGCCAACGGGCTCGATCTGCTGGTCGGCGGCGGCGCGGCCGGGCTCAAGGACTTCGTCGACCGGCTCTACACCGACTTCCCCAAGGCCGTGCTGCTGATCCTGGTCATCACCTACGTGGTCCTGGCCGTGCTGTTCCGGTCCGTCGTATTGCCGCTCAAGGCAGTGCTCCTGAACGTGCTGAGCCTGCTGGCCAGCTTTGGCGCGCTGGTGCTGGTGTTCCAGGACGGCTGGCTGTCGAACGTGCTGCGCTTCGAGCCGCTTGGCTACATCGACTCCCTGTTGCCCGTCGTTCTGTTCGCCATGCTCTTCGGACTGAGCATGGATTACGAGGTCTTTCTGCTCTCCCGCGTCAAGGAAGCGCACGACGAAGGCCGCTCCAACACCGAGAGCGTGGCGATCGGCATGGAACGCAGCGGCCGCGTGGTCACCAGCGCGGCCCTGGTGGTCATTGCGGTGTGCCTGGCGTTCGTCACGGCCGACATCGTCCTCATCAAGGCGCTCGGCCTGGGTGCGGCGATTGCCGTCTTCGTGGACGCCGCCATCGTGCGCGCCCTGCTGGTGCCCGCCACGATGCACCTGCTGGGCCGCTGGAACTGGTGGGCGCCGTCATTGCGCTGGCCGCGACTGCGGGCATCGACATGATTCGTCGCGCCACGTGCCTGGTTCTGGTGGCGGTCTTGCTGGCGGCCTGCGGAGAAATCGCGCCGCCGCTGCCCGAGCCGCAGCCCAACCGCTTCGATGCCTCCGCGCTGCCCCCCATTGATCTGCCGCGCGACGACGCTCCGCACGCCAACCTGACCGAGTGGTGGTACGTCAGCGGCCATCTGCAGACCGCTGAAGGCGACCCCTTCGGCTTCGAGTTCGCGCTCTTCCAGTCAATTCGCCAGGGTGCGCCGCCCGGCTACGCTGCCCACTTTGCCGTCACCGACGTCGGCCGCCAGCGCTTCCACTACGGCGAGCGAACCGAGGTGGCCGACCCGTACGCGACCCGGCGAGGCCAGCCAACCGGCCTCGACCTCTCCGTGGAGGGCTGGACCCTGCGCGACGTTCCGGGAGGCTTTTCCATCTCCGCCGGAATCGACACCGTCGCGCTCCAGGTGGAACTCATCCCCTCCAAGCCGGCCGCCGTTCACAACGAAACGGGAATCCTGGACTTCTCGCCGTACGGCTGGAGCTACTACTACTCCTACACGCGAGTCGACGTCCGCGGAGTGCTTCTCGATAGCGGCCTGCCGCGGCCGGTGACCGGCACCGCCTGGATCGACCACCAGTGGGGCGACTTCATCTCCGTCACGTCCGGCGGCTGGGACTGGTATAGCGTCCAGCTGGCTGACGGACGCGACTTCACCGCCTCCGTCGTGCGCGACGAGTCCGGCGCCACCGTGCTGCAATACGGCACCGTGATCGGCCCCGCCGGCGAAACGAGGCACCTGCGCGCCGACGAACTGGAGGTCCGAGCCACCGGCCGCTGGACCAGTCCGCACACGGGCGTTGTCTATCCGTCCGGCTGGACGATCTCGGTACCCGGTGAAGGTCTGCGTTTGCGCCTGGAACCATTGCTCCGTGACCAGGAACTCGACACCCGTGCCAGCACCGGCGTGGTCTATTGGGAAGGCGCCGTCCACGTCAGCGGCGACGGCGGCGAGGGTGGCCTGGGTTACGTGGAACTGACCGGTTACGGGCCGCCGCCCGCGGCGTGATGCGGCCGTCCGGCGTACCATCGATGGCCGCGATCAACTGACGGAATCCAAAGACATGTCCGCTCGCCAAGCTCGCATCGGCGTTATCGGCGCCGGCTGGTGGTCCACTTACACGCACATTCCGGGCCTGATCGAGAATCCGCACGCCCACCTGGCCGCCATCTGCGACCGCAGCGAGGAAGCCTGCGAGCGCGCCACCACCGCCTTCCCCGGTCCTTCCGCCTACGTGGACCTCGAAACCATGCTCGCCGAGACCGAGCTTGACGGCGTAATCATTGCTATTCCGCATGCCGCCCACTACGACGTGGCGGCGCTCTGCCTGGACGCCGGTCTCAACGTCATGTTGGAAAAGCCGATGGTTCTGACGGCCAAGCACGCCGCTGACCTGGTCGAACGCGCCGAAGCGCAGGGCGTCGAACTCATCATCGGCTACCCCTGGCACTTCACCCGCACGGCCATCCGCGCCCGCGAGGTCCTGGCCTCCGGTGAACTGGGCGCCATCCAACACGTCGTCTGCACCCAGTCGTCCATGGTCGTCGAGTTCTATCGTGGCAACGACGCCGCCTACCAGCCGGTATTCGACTGGACGGTCGCCGGCCCCGGCGACGTGTACGCCCGCCCCGAACTCTCCGGCGGCGGCCAGGGGCACCTCCAGATCACCCACTCCTCGGGCCTGATGTTCTTCGTCACCGGCCTTCGTCCCAAGCGTGTTAGCGCGCTCATGAGTTCATTCGACGTACCTGTCGATCTGGTTGACGTGATGACCGTCGAGTTTGAAGGCGGCGCGCTGGGCGTCGTCTCCGGCACCGGCAACGTACCGGTTGGAGACGCCGGTCAACTGGATGTCCGCGCCTACTGCGAGCACGGCTACGTGTTGCTCGACGCGATCACCGGCGCGCTGGAGATTCACCGCCGCGATGGGTCCATCGAGCGCGACCAGCTGGCCGCCGATGACACGTACCCTCGATTCACGACGGCCGCCAACCTGGTGGATGTTTGCCTGGGTCGCGAGTCCAACGGTTCGCCGGCCGCGTACGGGCATCGATCCGTTGAACTGCTGGACGCCGCCTACCGCTCCGCCGCGAACGGCGGCCGCATGATTGAGGTCGGCGATCTCTACGCCTGATCCGGCGGACCGGCCCTCAACCGCCGCCGGCGAACTAACGGTTGCGCCCGAGGCCGCCCTGGCGCTGCATACGGCGCTTTACGACGACAACGGAAGCGAGAATCAGACCCGCGCCATCCGTATCTCACTCGACACGTCCAACCGAATGCGGCTGTCTGTGAGCGACATATGGGAGGGCGACCGGAAAGTCGTCTTTGACGGCCGAATCATCCTGGTGGCCGAGCCCGAGGTGGCCGACGCCCTGGTCGGACGCACGCTGGCCATTCAGACCACGGGTGGTCGAGCCGGCTTCACGCTCCGACCGACGCGCGACGCGGACGCCTAGGCCGGACCGGAGGCCAGCACCGGCGCGAGCAGTTCGTCCAGATCCTCGTCCGTTAGCGGGCCCACCCATCGGCGAACAAGCACGCCCTGGCGGTCAATCACAAAGGTCTCGGGTAAACCGGTGACGCCGAACTCGACCGGAATCAGTCGCGTGGCGTCTTCGGCATTCGGATAGGTCACGCCCATCTCGTTGAGAAACTCGATGGCCGCGGCCTCGTCGTCCCAGACGTCGATGCCCAGAAGGGTCACGCCGGCCGACTCCAGCCGCTCGGCGGCCCGCTGCAGCACGGGCGCTTCCACGCGGCACGGCGGGCACCACGTGGCCCAGAAATTCAAAACTACGATTCGCCCGCGATAGTCCGACAGTTGAATCCGCTGGCCGTCAAACGACGTCAGCACAAAGTCGGGCGCCGGGCGTGGGCGAACGTCCGTGGCGCGGCCGATCGAGATGATCCCCAGGCCGCTGCGCTCGTTGCCGCCCCGCATCACCAGCCCGATGACCACGATCAACGCCACCAGCGCCGTCACCCCGGCGATCGCCGCCGCGAGCTGCGGCGCCGTAAGCCGCTGAGGCTGAGTCGGTTCCACCGGCTGGCTGCTCCTGAATCGTGATCCGTGCCGACCGTCGGCGAATTCGAGCATAGCCGCGACGCAATCCGGCCGCCTGTGTAGGCGATCTCACCACCGCCGACTCGCGTTGCACCGCAGAATGTTTGAATATTTGCCTACGGTCAGCACTCGGGGCGGACTGCATGCGCGCACGCCGGAGCGAAGTCGGGCGACGTCGGGTATTGGCCGGTATCGGCGTGGGAGTGATTCTCACGGCCTGCGGCGAGACCGCGGTTTCCGAATCCACGCCTGCGCCGACCACCGCGGCCTCAACCGACGTCTCCGGATTCCCCGCGGGCGAGGCGCGCCCCGCGGCCGACTTCCCATTCGAGGCCTATCAGGGGGCGGACCTGGTTGGCGGCGAAACCGTCCAGTTCAGCCAGATCATTGCGGGCGGTAAGCCGGTGGTCCTCAACTTCTGGGCGGCGCAATGCCCCCCCTGCCGGGTGGAAATGCCGGAGTTCGATCACGCGTGGCAGGCCGCCAGGGACCGCGTGTTGCTGGTGGGGTTGGACGTTGGCCCGCTCATTAACCTGGGCACGCGCGCCGAGGGCGAGGCGCTGGCCCAGGAATTGGGCGTAACCTACCCCGTGGGAACCACGTCAGACGCCACCGTCATGCAGCGATACCAGGTCTTGGGCATGCCCTCCACCCTCTTCATCACGACGCAGTCCCAGATTGTTCGCCAGTGGACGGGCAGCCTGGACGAGGCGGCGCTGAACGACCTGATTGACGAGCTGCTTCAGGCGTCCGGAGGCTGAGGTGACCGCGCCGTGAGTGTCGGATCGGCGCGCAGCCCCTGGGTGGGAACGGCGCTGGGCTACGGCGTACCGGGATTGCTGGTCGCCGTGCTGATCGGGGCGCTCATATCGGTCCAGGCAAACGCCGAGGCCGCCGTGTCGGACTTCGCGGGGGCCTTGCCGATCGGGTTCGCCGCCGCCGCCGGTGTCGTCGCCAGCGTCAATCCCTGCGGCTTCTTCATGCTGCCGGGCTACGTGGCGTACCAGTTGGGAACGCAGGAAGAGGACTACGACCAGCTTTCCGGTTTCCGCCGCGTTGGACGGGCGCTGGCCGTGGGGTTGATGGCCACGCTCGGTTTCGTCCTGATCTTCGCCGCGGTCGGCGCGGTCATTGCCGCGGGCGGCAACTTTCTCAGCCGTGTCTTCCCGTTCCTTGGGCTCACGGTCGGCGTGCTGATGGTGATCTTCGGCGCCTACCTGCTCATCACCCACCGCTACATCGGCGTGCTGGCGGCCAGCCGCATCCAGGTCACGCCGCAGCGCAACCTCGGCAACGCCTTCGTCTTCGGACTCGGCTATGCCGTCGGCTCGCTCAGTTGCACGCTGCCGATCTTCCTGGTCGTGGTCGGAGGCGCCCTGGGCGCTGCTGGTTTCCTGGCTTCCTTCAGCCAATTCCTCGCCTTTGCCCTCGGTATGGGCGTGGTCGTCATCGCCGTCACCATCGGCGCGGCCATCTTCCGCGACGCCGTGGCCCGCTTTCTTCGCGGGGCCCTTCCCCATGTCCACCGCGCCAGCTCGCTGTTCCTGGTCGGCGCCGGCGGCTACCTCATCTACTACTGGGTCTTCTTCGCCGGACTGAATCTGTAGAACCCCGTAACGCCGGTTAAGGCAACCCGTCAGCCGGTGATTGGGCTCCACTCGTCCCGCAGGATCGCGTAGATCACGCCTGATTCGTTGGCATGCGGCTCCACGCCTCGCGGCGCGTGCCGGATGGTCCCTTCGTGCGTCATCCCCAGCTTCTCCATGACCCGAATCGAGGCCGTGTTCCGCGCATTCGCCCCCGCCTGTACCCGGGCCAAATCGGGCAGCGACGCGAACGCCGCATCGATCACAGCTCGCGCTGCTTCCGTCATATACCCGCGTCCCCAGTGACGCCGCGCCAACGCATAACCCATTTCGGCGTTCCGCTGCTGATGGTTGAGTCGCAGGTTGATCCCGCCCGACGCGCGCCCCGCGACCTCGATCGCCCAGTCCGGATGGGTCGACCAGTCCTCCAGCACCCACCCGGCCACCGCCTCCTCGGCATGGCGCCGCTCGTAAGGCTTGGGAACCGGCAGAAACCGCGACCACTCCGGATCGGCGGCGTATGCCAGCACGTCGTCCGCATCCGCCAGCGTCCACCGGCGCAGCACCAGCCGCTCCGTTTCGATTCGCTCCGGCAACACCGGGACTCCGCTCATGAGTCGAGCGGCCTCGGGGTCCACTCCGTTCGCAGCAACACGTAGACCGCCAGGTCGATCAGTTCGCCGTGACGTTCGAGGCACCGACGCATGACCGCCTCGCGTTGCAGCCCCAGCTTCTCCAGCACCCGAATTGACGCAGCGTTTGGCGTATCCACGCGCGCCCAGACCTTGCCGAGCGGCGAGTCCAGGAACACGCGATCCACCACCGCGCGGACAGCCTCCGTCGCCAGGCCCTGGCCTCGAAGGTCAGGCCGCATGGCGTAGCCCAGTTCGGCTTGCGCGTGCTCCGGCTCGATATTCAGCCCAACCCAGCCCACCATCCGGCCATCGATCTCAATGGCCCAGGTCGGCTCGGTTGGCCAATGCGCCAGGAAGCGCCGGGCTACCCAGCGCTCCGCGTCACGTCGCTGGTACGGCTGCCGCGCCTCCGGTAGCAGCCGCATCCAGATGTCCTCGCAGGCCAAGCTGAAGACATCGTCCGCATCCTCCAGGCGCACGCGGCGCAGCGTCAGGCGGCGCGTGCGAATGGCCGCCGGCAGCTTGGCGACCTGGACGTCGTCAGCAACGCCCATTGGGTCGTCCCGAGCGCGGGAATCCTGCAAGCACCCGCACGTCTGACTGATCGGCGTTGGGCCGGGCCGCTGCTAGCATCGCGTCATGCTCCGTCGAGTTCTCGAACTCCCCGACCCCGTACTTCGAGAGGTCGCGGAACCGATTGCCAGTATCACGCCTGAAGTCGAAGCGCTGGTCGACGACATGTTCGCCACCATGCACGCCAACCTGGGCATTGGGCTGGCCGCGCCCCAGGTCGGGGAACTCCTGCGGCTGGTCGTCATTGAACTCCCCCCCGATAAGAAGGACGCGCAGGCGGGCGTGCCCTACGTCCTGGTCAACCCCGAGGTGCGCCGGCTGGGCGAGCGCGAGGAAATGTCCGAGGGCTGCCTCTCGCTGCCGGGCTTCCGCGCCCCGGTGGAGCGGGCGCGTAGCGCGACCGTGACGTACACCGGAATCGACGGCCGGCCGGCCCGCCTTGACGCCCGGGGCCTGCTGGCGCAGGCCCTCCAGCACGAAATCGACCACCTCAACGGCGTCCTGTTCATCGACCATCTGGACTCCCTCGCCGAACTCGAGCAGATACCTCCCGACGGCCTTAACTGGGTGCCTGCCGAGGACGACGAAGCCGAGTCGTAGAGGGTTTGGACTAGCGCGAGACTTCGCGGATGAGGTGCCGCAATTCCGGCACCAGCAGGTCGCCCAGCGCCAGTTCCACCGCCGCCGTCGACCCCGGCGAGCACACCACCAGCCCCCGCCGGTACTTGCCGGCCACCGCTCGCGACAGAATCGACGCGGCGCCGATCTGGTCCCAGCTTGCCCGCCGGAACCACTCCCCGTAGCCGTCCAGCACCTTCTCCAGCATCGGCGTCACCGTGTCGACCGTGATGTCCCGGTCGCCCAGCCCCGTGCCGCCCGTGCAGAACACGAACCGGCTTCCGGCATCGATGGCGGCGTCGACCGCCGCCCGAATGTCGTCGGCCTCGTTCCGGATCAGCGCCTCGTGGATGACCTCGTGCCCGCCGGACGCGATAAGGGCGGTCGCCGTTCGACCCGAACGGTCCGTCCGCTCCGTTCGGCTGTCGCTGATCACGATCACGGCGCAGGGCACCGCGCCAATCCCCTCGGCTTCGTGCCGGTGCTCGCGCGTCGATGCGGATGCGTCGTGCCGATGGTCGTGACTCACGCGGCTCTCGCCTTGGCTAAAGGTCCGGGCCGGAAATCATACCCAGCGGATTGGCCGCCGCTGGTAGGCTCGAACAATGGCCGGAAGCAAGCCCCCGCCGTCCGCATCGCCGCCCGTGGCGCCCGCCGCCATCAGCGTGCGTGTCCTGTTCTTCGCCTCGCTCGCCGACCTGATGGGCGAACGGCGGCGCAATCTGAACCTACCTGCCGGCTCCACCATTGCCGACGCCCTGCGCGACATGGCAACTGATGTGCCCGACCTGGCTGTCCGTGCCCCGCACGTGTCGTTCGCGGTCAACGAGGCCTTCGTGACCGCGGACGCCCCCTTGTCGGACGGCGACGAACTGGCCCTGATTCCCCCGGTATCCGGCGGATGATTGTCGAACTCACCTCCGACCCCATCGACGTTCCGCGGCTGATAGCCCACGTCAACCAACCGTCCAACGGCGGTATCTGCACGTTCCTGGGCGTCGTGCGCGACAACGCCGAGGGCCGCCCGGTCGTCAAGCTCGGCTACGAGGCCTACGAATCAATGGCAGTCGCCCAGATGCGCACGATCGTGGAAGACGCCATGCAGCGCTGGAATCTTGACGCCGTGGCGCTGTCCCACCGCACCGGCGAATTGCAGATCGGCGAGGCCAGCGTCGCC
Organism: Chloroflexota bacterium; assembly: GCA_022825895.1. Classification (GTDB taxonomy): domain Bacteria; phylum Chloroflexota; class UBA11872; order UBA11872; family UBA11872; genus UBA11872. Next base: position 98,508 of record JAJDVX010000019.1, read on the forward strand.
ATCGCCGTCGGCGCCCCCCACCGCGCCGAGGCCTTCGAGGCCTGCCGCTACATCATCGATACGCTTAAAACCCGCGTCCCCATCTGGAAGAAAGAGTTCTTCAGGGACGGGGCCGTGTGGGTCGAACCTGTCTCTTCTCAGCCATCCGCGCAGTAATCCGAGTTCCGCCACTCTGAGTCAGCCGTGGCGTTCACGACCTTCGCGGACCGTGGCGACAATCTCAGCCGTCGTCACACCCAGGTCAACCCCCTCAACGTCCAGCGAGGATCGCCGGGGAGTGTCCGGCCGCAAAACAAACAACTGTCCGCCCCTGCGTCGAATAACGACCGCACCGTCCTGCTGGGCAATGTCCAACACGGAGGCGAGGTTTTGTCGGGCTTCAGAGTAGGTAAAGACTTTCATGGTTGAATCTCCAGAACGTCCACGTTGGCATCTTGCGCTGCCGAGGCGAGCTTGGCGTCGAGGGTGAGTAGAGGACAGCGCATTCGCTGCGCGCAGGCCAGAACATAGGCGTCGTAGGCATAGATTCCCAACTGATCCGACAACTCCAGCGATCGGTGTAACTCAACATCGACAAACCGGAATACCATCTCCTGGTAGCGGCCCACAGCTTGCTTAGCCTGGCTCAAGGTAATTCGGCGCCGGCGGAGCATCGCGGAGAATGCGTTTCCCACCTCCCAATGCATTGATGCCGGCGCGAAAAGCTCGGCACTGATCGTCCGATCAAGGATTGCCGCACGTTGGGGCTCGTTCGCGATCACGGCGATAACCGCTGAAGTATCAACGACAATGTTCATGGTACAATTGTACAACTAGCAGGCGGTGGGCGCACCAGATCACGTCCCCACCTGCAACTGTAGGCTTGCCTGATTCGGAATTGCCGACCGATCTAGCCCACATCCTCCGGCGGCTCATACCCCAACCGGGCTGCTTCCTCGTAGGCAGCCTGCGCTTCGTCGGCGCGGCCCAGTTCGTCCAGAATCTGCCCGCGTGTGTAGTGCGCGATTCCCAGGTCCGGATTCGCTGCCACCGCCGCCTCGATGTCCTCCAGCGCCAGGTCCAGGTCGCCCGACAACATCCGCGCGTCGGCCCGGTTGTTCAGGGTCACGGCATCGCCAGGCCGTAGCGCCAGCGACCGGTCGTAGTCGGCGATCGCCTCCTCGAAGCGCTCGGCCTGGTGGTGTAGCAGGGCCCGTGTCGCATAGGTGGCGGCACTCTCCGGATTGATCTCGATGGCGGCGGCCAGGTCCGCCAGCGCACCGGTTTCGTCGCCCAGGGACATCCGAATGCTGGAGCGCACTTCGTAGGCCAGGGGCAGCCCGGGCTCATCCTCGATCAGCGCGCTCACGACCGCCAGGGCGTCGTCAAGTCGATCCACGAACCGCAGCACGTCGGCATAGAGCAGCCGCACGCCCACCCGCTCGGGCGCCGCTTCGACGGCGCGCTCCAGGTCCGCCAGCGCCGGCTCGATGTCTTCGAGATTGAGATGCAGACGTGCCCGTTCTGCCAGGTAGTCGGGGTTGTCGACGTCAATGTCCAGCGCGCGTGTCAGGGCCTCGATGGCGCCCGCCGCGTCACCCTGCGCGTTGAGCGCCTGTGCCTGCCCGGCATGGGCAAGCGGATTGAGCGGGTCGATGCGCGCTGCCGCTTCGTAGTCCTCGGCGGCGCCTGCCGCGTCGCCCAGGGCCAGGCGTATTTCGCCTCTCGTGAACAGCGACGGCAGGAACTCAGGGGCAATATCCACGGCGTGTGTGGCCTCCGCCAGCGCTCGCTCCAGGTCCCCATTGGCCTGCAACGTCAGTGCAAGAACGAGCGCCGGCCGCGGATCATCGGGCGCGGCGTCCTTCGCCCGTTCCAGGTCCTCGATGGCGGCATCAACAGCGTCCATCGCCAGGTGCAGTCTCGACCGTTCGATCAGGTAGCCGACGTTGCCGCCATCGATGTCGATCGCCCGTGTATAGGCGTCGATGGCGCCCTGCAGGTCGTCCTGGGCGACAAGCGTCCGGCCGTGACCGAAGTGCGCCGCGGCGTTGAGAGGTTCTATCCGAATGGCCGCTCGGTAGTCTTCGGCGGCCGCGGAGGCATCGCCGAGCGCCATGTGAATGTCGGCGCGCGTGATCAAGGCCGGCAGAGACTCCGGTGCGAGCTCGACGGCCCGGCTGGCTTCGGCCAGCGCAGTCTCCAGGTCGCCGGCAAACTGTGCCGCCAGCGCCATTCCCATCAGGGGGCGCGGATCTTCAGGGGCGGCCGCGGCTACCAACTCGAAAGCCTTGCGTGCCTCATCCAGATCGCCGGCCTGTAGAAGCTCCAACGCCCGCTCCAGGTCGGCCTGGATCGACACCGGCGTTGCAGCCGCGCCCGGAGCGCTTGGTGGCGGGGCAAAGTCGGGCGGCGCTGTAATCACAGGGCTGGCGGTTGGGGTGGATGTGACGCGTCCGATGGGTCCGCCGGCTCGCAGGTCCACCGTCGGCAGCCTGGCCGGCCCTGCCGTCGTTGGCGCTGCCGTCGGACTGGGCGGCGCCGCGGTTGGCGTTGTCGCCTCAGCCGTCGGTGAAGCGGTGGATCCCGCTACCGTGGCAGGCGGCGGCTCGGACGCTGCCTCGCCGCAGGCCAGAGCCGCCGACGCCAGGGCCGCTCCCGCGAGCAATTGCCCAAGGGCGCCCCATCGGCGCCGCGCACGGTCTGTCGTCCGACCGGTCACAGTGCCGCCGGAAAGCCCATCGCCAACGCGAATTCGTCCTGAAAGTCCGGGACCGCCGAGAGCTCCACGTACGACACCCGAGCCGGCAGGTCCATGGCCCGCACGCGCGCCGTCAGCGACAGCAGGCACATCCGCGCCCCATGCCCCGCGGCGTTGCCGACCGCGCGGATGGACTCAGGGCCGACGTCCGGCACCAGGCCGATCGCGATGGCCCCGGCCGGATCGATGTAGCTCCCGAATGCGCCCGCCAGGATCACCTCGTCCAGGTCATCGGCCGTGAGGCCCGCGTGGGCCATCAGGACGTTCACGCCGCACCGGATGCTTCCCTTGGCCAATTGCAACTGCCGGATGTCCTGCGCGTGCAGCTTGATTGCTGAATCGGGGTCATCGGCCGAGCCGTGCAGCACGATGGCGCCGCCCGTCTGATCCGGGATGATTCGCTCTGCCAGCGCCGGCGCGGCCTGCTCGGCCTCCTCTCGCCACAGCAATCGACCGCTCGGCGTCACCAGGCCGGTGCGAACCAGTTCCGCCACGGCATCCACCAGCCCCGACCCACAGATGCCCGTTGGCTCGGCGTCGCCGATGGCGTCCACTTCAACCGCGTCGTCCAGGATTCGAACGCGCTCGATCGCGCCGGGCGCCGCCCGCATTCCTTGCGAAATCTCGGCTCCCTCGAACGCCGGGCCGGCGGGCGCCGCCGTGGCAAACAATTCCCGGCCCTTCTGCAGAACAATTTCGCCGTTCGTGCCCACGTCGATCGCCAGCACGTTGCCGCGCCGCCGCCCCAGGTTCGCGCTCAGCATCATGCCCACGATGTCGCCGCCCACGTAGCTGGCCACATTGGGCGATACCCACACCGCGGCAGACGGCAATACGTCCAGCCCAACCTCGGCCGCCGTGGCGGTGATGGGATCGACCATCGTCGGCACGAACGGCGAATACGAGATACGCGACGGGTCCGCGCCAATCAGCAGGTGCTCCATCACCGTGTTGCCGACAAACGTGAGTTCGTATACCTCGTCTCGCGCTACGCCGCTGGCTTCCAGGCACCGCTCGATGATGTCGTTGACCGTCGACAGGACCGCCTGCGTCAGACGCTCCACCCATTCCGGCCCGCGCATCGTCACGCTCATCCGGCTAATCACGTCGCCGCCGTAGATGTGCTGCCCGTTCAGGCCCGACGCCACGGCTACTTCTTCACCCGTCACCAGGTTCATCAGCGCACCCACGACCGTCGTGGTGCCGATGTCGAATGCCAGCCCGAATCCGCGCTCGGTCGTGTCGCCCGGTTCCACCGACACGATGCGGTTTCCCGCTATCACGACGGTGATTCCCTTGTCGATGTCTTCGCCGATAGCCGCCAATCGCCGCAAGGCCTCCAGCGACGGATCCAGGTCGCCCGCCACCGCCGCCAGTTCGTCCTGGATTCGCGACCAGTCGGCGCTCTGATCGTGCAGCGTGGGCTCGGCCGGCATTACATAAATCTTCTGCACGTCCGGATCCAGCCGAATCCGGCCCAGTCCCGAACTCTCCACCACCCGAACCGCGCGTACCCCCACCGGATGCGTATAGACCGCGCCCTCCACCAGCGGGTGCTGGCACGCCAGCCGCCAGCCGTGCGCCAGTTGCTGGTCCGATAGTCGTCGGCGGTCGTGCGCGTTCGGCAGCGGCGGCTCGGTATCGCGAATCAACACCCGGCAGGTGCCGCACGAGCCCTTGCCCGAGCAGACCGTCTCCACCGGAATGTCGTTGGCCTGCGCCGCGTCCAGGATCGTGACGCCCTCGGACGCGGTGATCTCGCGGTCCTCGGGCAAAAAGCGCGAACGCACGATTGGGTCGGCGTCGATCAAGGCAACCCGCCGCGGCGGCGCAGGTAAATGGTGGGCCTGATCTTCGCATGCCCGCGGCCCTGACCGATGCCGACGGGGCAGATGGGTACAATGAACCGTCCACGCATCGGACCCAGGAGCAGCACGCCATGGCGGACGCCCCGGATCAGGGCGGAGAACACCGGCACGACTTCGGTCTCGACCAGATTCCGCTGGGCCACCAGCCCTGGGGACGCGCCGAACTGGAGCTTGGCGAGGACACCATTCCGCTCGTCCAGGCCACCAATATCGTTGGCGGGCTCGACATCCTTACGACGACCGTGGACAAGCTCTTCACCTGGTGCCAGTCCAATTCGCTCTGGGCCATGGGCTTTGGCCTCGCCTGCTGCGCCATCGAGATGATGGCCAGCGCCGCGCCCCACTACGACCTGGACCGCTTCGGCACCGTGTTTCGAGCCTCGCCGCGCCAGTCCGACGTGATGGTCGTGTCCGGCACCGTCACCAACAAGATGGCCCCGGTCGTCAAGCGCCTCTACGACCAGATGCCCGACCCGAAGTGGGTGATTGCCATGGGCGCCTGCGCCACTTGCGGCGGACCCTTCCGCAGCTATAGCACGCTGCAGGGTGTCGACCGCGTCGTTCCGGTTGACATTTACATCGCCGGCTGCCCGCCGCGACCCGAGGCCCTGATCGACGGCATCATGGCCCTCCAGCGCAAGATCAACAGCGACGGCATCATGGGCACCGGGCGCAAGACGGAGCCGGTTCAGGCCTGACACCTCCCGCCAGCGGGGCCCAAGCCTTGAATTCGAAACGCCTGCGCGTCGAGCTTCATTCGCATACGCACGCGTCTCCCGACTCGCGCCTGTCTGCCGAGACCATCACCCGCGTCAACCGCGAGTGCGGCATCGACGTGGTGGCCGTTACTGATCACAACACCATGGACGGCGCCTTCGAGATGGCCGAACGTCTTCCCTTCCCCGTAATCCTCGGCGAAGAAATCAAGAGCACCGAAGGCGACATCATCGGCCTCTTTCTCTCGCACGAAATTCCTCGCGACATGTCGCCGGCCGAAACCGTGGCCGCCATTCGCGAACAGAATGGCATCGTGCTGGTTCCCCATCCGTTCGACGGCCTGCGGCGCTCGGCCCTGGGGCGCGCCGCCGTCGATTCCATCGTCGGCGACATCGACATCCTCGAGGTCTTCAACGGACGCACCCTGCTGCGCCGCGACAACGACGCGGCCGACCGCTACGCGGATGAGCACGGCCTGATCAAGTCCGTCGGCTCCGACTCGCACCTCGCCGCCGAGATCGGCCACTGCTGCCAGTCCATGCGCCCCTGGGACGACCCGCAGGACTTCCTGGCCTCGCTGCGTGAGGCCGAGCTGCACGCTTCGCTGGCCCCCGCCTGGGTCCATCTCGGGAGCTCCCTGCACGCCTACCTGACCAAATTCGAGCGACGCTTCCGCCGTCTGACAGGCGCTTGAATCGAGCACCCGCACGCCCGGAAGCGGGCAATGCGGTAAAGCAGTCGCCGTCCTTCAACCGGCGCGCGACCACGCTCCTCCTGCCGGCATCCCTGAGTTTAGGTATTACCCATGTCCTCGCGCCGGCGCTCAACGGCCTCATGGCGCGCAGCGTCGAGCCGGAAGCCGCCATCGGCGGCTACGCCATCGCCATGGGAGTCATGGGCCTGGTGGCGTTGCCCCAGATGCGGATCCAGCAATTGACCCTGGTCTTTCTGGATGACCAGGGCTCGCTGAGCCGGCTCCGCCGCTTCGTCGCGCTTTTCGCACTGCTCAGCGGTCTCGTGGCCGCCGTCGTCGCCTTTACGCCCGTGCTCGACCTGCTGCTGGATCGCGTGTTTGCCACCACCGGCGCCCTGCGCGCCGAATCGGCGGCCGCCCTTGTAGCGCTGGCGCCATTCCCGGTTCTGGCCATCGTCCGCACCCACCTGTACGGCGTCGCGCTCAGGATCGGTCGTCCGCGCCTCGTCTGGGTTGGCACCGGCGCCGGCGCCGTCGCGGTAGTTGCCGTCGCCGCGGCGGTGCTCTGGCTCGATCCGTCGGCCGGCGCGGCCATCGCCGCCATCGCGGTTACGGCCGGAGCCGGCGTCGAAACCCTCGTGCTGGTGGCCGGAACCACCGCGCCCCTGCGGCGCGACCTCGAGCAATCCGACGGCTCACCGCCAACCTACGCCGCCTTGCTCCGCTTCTTCGGACCGCTTCTCGTAGCTGCCTTCCTTCCCGCCGTCACCCAGCCGGTCATCAACGCCATCCTCACCCGCGCCCCCGAGCCCGAGGCCAGCGTGGCCGCCGTGTCGCTCACCTTCGGGGTCAACCAGATCTTCCTCATCGCCCTTTGGGGCGTGCAACCAACCTTGCTGGCGCTCATGGGCCGCGGCGAGAGTCCCGCCGCTGCTCGCCGCTTCGCTAACGTCGTGGGCCTGATCACCGTAGGTCCCGCGGCCGTCGTCGCGTTCATCCCGCCGCTCACCAGCCTGGTCGTCCACGACTGGCTGGGCGCCACCGGCCGGCTGCAGGAAATGACCGAAGCCGGCCTGCGCATCCTGGCCCTGCTGCCGCCGATTCTCGTGCAGGAAGCCATCTACACCAGCGCCATCCTGCGTGTCCGGCGGGCCCATTTCCTTGTGTACGTCAACGCGATCAGGCTCGTCGGGCTTGCCGCCATCCTGCTGCTTGGTGTCAACGCCACGAATCTCTCTGGCGGTGTGATCGGCGTCATCGCCATCGGCGGCGCGCTGGTAATCGAGGCCATCGCAACCGTCGCCTTCGGCCTCGGCGCGCAGCGTCAGCTCGAACGCGGCTGGCATCCGCAAACTTCGTTTTGACAGACGCGAATGCTCGCCTATCCTCAAGTTCACGGCCCGAGAACCGCTCCGGCCCACGTCCACGTGAGCAACCTCCAGTGCGCCTACACCACCTGAACACCCCGGCCATGCCCGGCCGGAGCCAAACGAGTTCCGCCGTGCCCTGACCCGCGTCCGTCGCACGCCGCCGCCGCGGATCAGGCGCCGAACTCACCGGGCGATCCGCGGTTTTTTGTTTGTCGCGAACCTTTGGAAATTGAGGCCATGCAACCCGCTGTATCCATCGACCACCTGGTCAAACGTTTCGACCCCGCCGGTGTCGGCGGCGCGTGGCGGCGCGCCCTCGGCCGGCCGCTCAAGGACCCCATCGTCGCGCTCGACGCCATCAACGTGACCGTCCGGCGCGGCGAGGTCTACGGCATCGTGGGATCCAACGGCTCCGGAAAATCCACCCTCGCCCGCGTCGTGGCAACGCTCTTGCTCCCGGACTCCGGCTCGGTCCAGGTCTTCGGCCACGACGTCGTCAAGGATGCTCGAACCGTGCGCCGCTTCATGAACCGCGTCTCCGTCGAGGCGTCGTTCTTCAAAAAACTCAGTCCGCTCGAAAACCTCTCCTTCACCGCCCGCATCTATGGCCTGCCGGCCCGCGAAGCTCACCAACGCATCTTTGAAATCCTCAAGCGCCTGGGCATCGAGGAGAAGGCGATCCGCCGCCCCATGGACCAGATGTCGCGCGGCCAGCAGCAAAAGGTCGCCGTGGCCCGCGCCCTGCTCACCTCGCCGGTGCTCCTGATCCTTGACGAACCCACCACGGGCCTTGATCCGCGCTCCAAGCGCGACGTCCAGGACTTCATCCGCGAAGTTCGTGATACCCACGACGCCACCGTCATCCTCATGACCCACGACATGGACGAAGCCGAACAGCTTTGCGACCGCCTGGCGGTCATCGACAAGGGCCGCATCCTGATCGAAGACAAGCCCGCAGCCCTGCGCCGCGAAGGTGAATCACTGGAAGACGCCTTCATCCGGCTCACCGGCCACGCCGTCGAAGTCGATGAGCCTGACAAGACCGCCGCCGGCGGAGGAGGTTGACCGCATGGTTGCCCTGGGACGAGAACTCGGCGCTTCCTACGCCTTCGTGGAGCGCAACTTTCGGGCTGTGCGCCGCTATTGGGGTTGGGAGGTCGTATTCCTCTTCTACTCCATCGTCAATGCGCTCACCGTCGCCTACATCGCGCCGGGCGGCGTACTGGTGGCGGGCCAGCAGTTCGACGCCGACCGCCTGATCCTGTTCCTGGTCGTCGGAACCGTGGTCTGGGCCTACCTGAACAGCGTCTTCGACTCGGTGGCCTTCATGGTCTCCTGGGAACGCTGGGAAGGCACGATCGAAAGCACCTTCATGGCCCCGATCCGCCGCGTGACCTTCATTGCCGGCAGTTCGGCGTTCGCGGTGCTCTACTCGTTCGCCCGCGCCGTCGTGATCCTGGTGGTCGTGGCGCTGTTCTTCAGCTTGGACCTGGGGGCGGCCAACTGGGTTGGCGCCTTCGCGGTCCTCGCGATCGGCAGCTTGGGCCTGCTGGGCATCGGCATCATGTCGGCCTCTCTGCCGTTGCTCTTTCTGGAACGCGGCTCGCAGATGACCGTGGTCGTACAGGCCGCGCTTCTGCTCGTGTCCGGCGTCTACTACCCCGTCGAAGTTCTGCCCGACTGGCTGGAGTGGTTCTCCGTGATCTCGCCGGCCACCTACGTCCTCAACGCCATGCGCGATGCAGTGCTAGACGGCGTCAGCCTGTTGGATCTTCTGCCCCACTTCGGTCCCCTGATGCTGATCACGGCCGTCACCCTGCCCCTCGGGGTCTGGGTCTTCGGCTGGGCCGAACGCTACGCCCTGCGCCACGGACGTCTGAAGCGCAGCGGCTGAGACTGCCCCGCCGTCTACAAGACTTCGACGGCCCCCGTCTCGGCCAGGCGCTTCAACGTCCCCGCCACCAGGTCGCGCACGTCGGATTCGATCGGCGTGCCGGCATACCGCTCGCGCAAGTCGGCCGCGATGTCCAGGCCGCTGCGGCGTCCGTTCAGCTGTTCCAGCACGGCGAGCGCCGCGATCGGCAACTCGATGTGCTCCGGCCCGGCGTTGGGGTGTACCCGCGTGACCCGCGTGATCGGGCGCAGGACCTCGTCGTGCTCGGCCATGTGCGGACGAAAACTGATGGCCTCGCGAAGCCGTGGCCGGCCCCCGAGCACGCTCGTGGCTGTTGGCGCACGCGCCGAGCCGCGGCCATAACCTGCCTCGGCTTCCGATATTTCGATCCGGCTGTCGGAATCCAGGTCAGTCGCCAGGTTGTCGTAGATCATTTCCAGCTGCCGCGGGCTGTAGCCGCCCGCCGAGCGCAGTCTTCCGCCCGCCCCCTGCGTGCCGGTCACGCCCGCCGACAGGTGAATAAAGGCCTGTCGGATCGAGAAGTTTCTTGTCGGATCGGCCAGCTTCTTGGCCCGCCAGAACCACGCGTCGGCGTCGGCGTGCCCGCCGTACCAGTGCTCCGCCAGGTCCGCAAAGTCCGTGGCGATGCTCCGGTATTCCGTCTCGTACCAGTCCATCGCCATGCCCTGCAGCCACGGGGCCGATCGTCCCGTCCGGATCGCCCGCGCCGCCCGCAGCGCTCCATTCACCGCCAGCGTCACGCCCGTCGAGAGAATCGGGTCGATAAAGCAAGCGGCGTCACCGACCTGCATGAATCCAGGACCCGCGAACCGTGAGCAGAAGAACGACCAGTCGCTCAGCGCCTCAACCCGGTCGCTCACCCACGCGCCGCCTTCCAGCAGCGCGGCAATCTCCGGGCACGCTCGCACCTGCTCCAGGTAGTAGTCGGTGCGATTGGCCGCGCTCAGGCCGGCCACCGCCTCCGGGTCCGTCACCACCCCCACGCTGCGCATCGTGTGCGCGATGGGGATGTGCCAGATCCATCCGTCCGGCACCGTGACGATCAGGATGTTCCCGGCGTCCTTGGTGTCGTCGGACGCAAGCACGTCATCCAGGTTGCGCCCGCCGCTCCAGTGCCCGTAGAACGCCACGTGCCGCAGCGCCGTGTTGTACTGGCGCGTCCGAAACACCCGTCCGAAGAGCGCGTCCTGTCCCGTCGCGTCGATGGTCAGGGCGGCCGTCAGTGCGCGCTCGCGCCCGTCCTCCGTTCGCACTCGCGCACCCTGCACGTCGTCCGCCGAACCAACCGGCCCCAGCGCCGTGACGCCTTGCCAGACCTCCGCGCCTTCCGCGGCCGCGTGGTCCAGCAGCAGCTTGTCGAACTTCGCGCGGTCGACCTGCCAGGCGTAGGCCTGGTCCGGATACACCTCGCTGAACTTCACCGTCCACGGCTCGCGCGTCCGTCCCCAGATGTACGTCGCCCCGTATTTCTGCGTGAACCCCGCCTTCTCCACCAGCGGCAGCGCCCCGCTCGCGTCCAGCGCCGGCAGCACGCCCGGAATCAGCGACTCGCCCACGTGCGGGCGCGGCATGTGCTCCCGCTCCACCAGCGCCACCCTCAGCCCGTCCTGCGCTAGCAGCGTGGCCAGCGTGGACCCGGCCGGCCCGCCGCCCAGGATCAGCGCGTCATACCCGTTGTTCACGCGCAGCCGTGTTCCCGGCGCAGCCGTCGGCTCTCCGCCATGAGTCCCGCCGCATCCAGCAGCGCGGCCGCTCTGGCGTAAGCGGCCTTGTGGTCGTCGCTTCCGCTGAGCTCCAGGGCGCGAGCCCGTGCCTGCCAGGCGCGGGCCGCTACCGACGGCGCCCGCTCGGCGTCCACGACCTTAAGCGCAATGTCCGCCAGCCCCACGGCCGGCGAAGCAAACTGCCGCGGATCGGTCTTGGGATGATCCAGCAGCAGCCCGCTCAGGAGCAGCTGGCAGCGCGCATGCGCCGTGGCGTCCACGTCAGGCGTCAACGCAGCCGCCGCGCGCCGCGCATGGCCCACCGCCCGCTCGATCAGCGGGGCGCGGTCGTCGGCCGGATATCGCGCGAAGACCTCGGCGATTTCCAGGTCCGTCCGCGCTGCCGCCTCGCGATCTCCTGCGGTCTGCCTGAACTGGGCGGCCGCCAGCAGGTCCATCGCCGCCGCCTCCAGCATGCGAGCGTCCAGCGCGTCCCCGCTCTCGGCGGCCAGTCGACGCGCTACCCCGCGCGCCTCCTGCGCATCGGCTCGGGCTTCCCCGTCGGATTGTTTCGTGTGCTCAATCCAGGACGCCGCGGCCTCGATGGCCTCCAGCGCCGCGACCCTGCCGACCGGTTGACCGGCAACCACCATCGCCCGCACGCCCAGCGCCAGCGCCCGCGCGGCGTCCGCGCAAGCCTTCGGAAACGACTCGCTGTCCAGAACCGACCAGGCGCGCCGCGCTGCGGCAAACGCGTCTGGAGTGCAAAGCGACGTGTCGTGTACTGCCGGCTGATCCGCCAGCGCCTCCAGGGCGAACCCAAGCGGATCTACTGCCAGGTCAGCGCTTGACGCGTCAGGAGTCACGACAATGCCTGCTCGGGTGCATGGACGTGTCGCGGAAGCATGGGAGAATCAGTCTAGCCGGAGGGTGGGTTGCGTCCGTCCACCAATCGGACGCGCTCCGAACACGGGAAGGGACAGACCATGGCCACGCAAACGCTCTTACGCCTGACGCCAGCGCAGGTCGACGCTTTCTGGCGCGACGGATACCTTGCCCTGCCGGACTTTCTTAGCGACGACGACATCGCCACCCTGCGGACCAGCATGGACGCTCTGGAGAGTTGGGCGCAGAGCCATGAGCACCGCGACTTCCAGCGCGAACCGAATGCGCTCCACATCGAGCGACTCGCGATCCGCAAAATCAACCACATTCACAAATACGGCGGGGTGATCTGGGACGAATTGATGCGCCGCGACGAAGTGCTGGACCTCATGGAGGATCTGATCGGTCCTGACATCCGATTCCATCACTCCAAGATGATGGTGAAGCCGCCGTTCGAAGGCTCAGCCAAGCCCTGGCACCAGGACCTGCCGGAAGGATTCGTAACGCCCGCCGAAGCCGACCGCTTACGCCCACTGGGCACCGAATTGCAGCCCGAACACGTGCCGGTCGTCGCCATCCAGTACTACCTGGACGACTCGACGCTTCAGAACGGCTGCATTCAGGTCGTGCCCGGCAGTCACCGCCGCGGTCTTTTCGAAGACCCCTTGCACGAGTCGCTGATCGATCTGTCGGAGGTCGTGGCCGCCGAGCTCAAGACTGGCGGCGCGCTGTTGTTTCACTGCCTGACGTACCACTATTCGGCGCCAAACACCTCTCCTAACGGGCGTCGCGGCGTCGTATACGAGTACATGGCCCCGGCAACAGGTGTGGAGCTCTCATACGACGTCGAAGCCGACGCTGGCTGGGGCACGCCGCTGCGAGGCGCCAACTAGACTCGGCCTCACGTCCGCCGGCGGTCGGCTGATTTGCGGACCTGGCCGCGGGCTTGTCACGCTGGGCCTGTCATAGCGATGTAGGAGCACGTTCCGTGGGCAACAAGCCGACCTATAAAGTCGCGCTGGTGAGTTGCGCCATGCACCAGCCGCAGCAGTACGCCCCGACGTTTGCCAATCACCCGCGCACCGAGGTCGTCTGCGTGGCGGACGACCCCAGCGAGATCGACGACTACGTCGTCGAGACCAATCGCACGGAGGCCGACCTTTACGGCGTGCCTTACATCGAGAGCATCGACGCCGTGGCGAACGATCCAACCATCGACATCGTCAGCGTCTGCCCGCAACTCGAACGCCGCGGCGGCGTGTCGGCCCGCCTGGCGGACGCGGGCAAGCACCTGTTCATGGACAAGCCCAATGCCATCACCGTGGCCGAGGCGCGGGCCATTGCCGATGCCGCCCGCGCCCGCGATGTCCGAACCGTGATCTACGGGCGCCACATGTCATCCATGATGCGGCAGATCAAGAGCGAGCTTGACGCCGGCTCGATCGGCGAGCTCAGGTCCATTCACTGGGACCTGATCTTCGCCAAGGGCAAGGCCGGCACGGTTTCCGACGACTGGACCACCGCGATTTCGCAGGACCTCTCCCGCTTTACCTACCGGGCCCACGGTTCCGATCCTTCCGGATCCGGGCACAACGTCTGGGCCAAGCGCGAACTGCATGAGATCGGCCTCTATCCCGTCGGGCAGGTGCAATACCTGGCCAGGTCGCCCGTCCGCGAGGTCTACGCGCAGCTCGGCCAGTACTGGCTGGGCAGCCATGCCGAGCGAGGCCTGGAAGACTTCGCCATCATGCACATGACCTTCGAGAACGGCGTCACCTCGACCATCACCACCGGTCGCTACGGCCGCACGACCGACCCGGGAAGCGGGGTCGACAAGGTGTCGGTCGTTGGCACAAAGGGCTCGATCGTGGCCGACGGATCGCCGCCCACCGCCATGGCTTACGGCGTACCCGGCGACGACGGCAAGGGAGCGACCCGCGTCGACGCCATGGACTCCGGCGGCATTGGGGCGCTGATCGACGAGTTCATCGTCTGCATCGACGAGGGCCGCGAGACCCTCAACAATGCCGACGCCGGCGTCGCCCAGGTCGAATCGCTGCTCGCGGGGTATGCGTCCTACTTCAGCGGCCAGCCGGTCAGGCTGCCGCTGGGTTAGGCGCCTACGCCTGCGGCGAGTCGTTGGCGGCGGCCTGCTTTTCCCGCTCGAGTTCGCGATGCACGTGCAGGATGCGTTGAACCGCCGTGACCTGCGTGACAACGCTCAGCAGCCACATGCCCGCGCTCAACAGCCAGGCTGGGCCTAGCAGCGAGATGCCCAGCAGCAGCAGCCGCTCCGGCCGCTGCAGAATCCCGACCTCGCAGTCCACGCCCAAGCCCTCCGCGCGGGCCCGCGTGTAGCTGATCAGCATCGACCCCACTATCGTGGTCACCGCCAGCACGACTTCAATCCGTGCGTCCTGCGCCACGAAGTACCAGACCAGGCCGGTGAAGATCAGTCCTTCGGCCCACCGGTCCAGCGTCGAGTCCAGGAACGCGCCGAATCTCGACCCGTTGCCGCTGACCCGCGCCACCGCGCCGTCCAGCATGTCGAACCCGCCCGTAATCAGCACCAGCAGCCCGCCCGCCACGGTCCAACCGAAGCCGATGCAGACCGCCGTCACCGCGCTCACCACCAGGCCCGCAATCGTCAGCGCGTTTGGATCGATCCCGGTCCGCGCCAGCGGAACGACCAGTCGCTCAACCGTTCGACGCGTGCTCGCCTCGATGTGCGCCTTATTCACGACGGCGAACCCCCGGCTCGAATCAGGTCCGCGTCGGCCGACCAGTACGCCCCGCCAAGCTCTTCCTCGTTGAGCAGTTCCTCGTAGTAGGCCAGCACGCGATCCGCGATAGTGCTCCAGGTGAAGTCGAGGGTTCGCTGACGTCCGGCCTCGGCCATCCGCCGTCCCTTCTCGGGGTTGTCCGCGATCCGCATCAGGGCGCGGGCCAGCGCGACGTGGTCCTTTGGAGGCACCAGGATCGCCGCCTCCTGGTCCGTCAGCATGGTTCGGGAGGCCGGAATGTCCGAGGCCACCACCGGAGTTCCGGCGGCCATGGCTTCCAGCAGCGTGATGCCCTGGCTTTCGCCGCCCAGCGCCGGCCAGCAATAGATGTCGGCCGTCTGCAGGTACTGCCGCTTCTCTTCGTCGGAGACGAAGCCCTTAAACACCACATGGCGCAGGCCGTACTGCTGCACCTGCCGAAGATAGGCCCGTCGCTGGCCGGGTCGAAATGCGCCGATCACGATCAGTCGCGCTTGCGGTCGCAACTGACACACCAGCGACATGGCTCGCAGCAGGTAATCCAGGCCCTTGCGTTTCTCCAGCCGGCCCACGAACACGATGTTCAGCTTGCCGTCCTGCAGTTCGCTGGCCGGCGGCTGCGGCGCGCCGTAAAAGTCAACGTCGATGCCATTCGGGATGATTCGATAGTCGCCCTTGTATGAGCGGAACACCAGTTCCCTCGCCGCTTCCGAAACCGCGATCTTCCCGTGCAGGCGGCGCTGCAGCCGGCGAATCAGCGGTCGGGTGGTCCGGTAGAACAACGCCGAATTGCGCGCGGCGTGAAACGTACCCACGTTGACGCTCGACGAGTACTGCAGCACCGTCAGCGGCAGCGCCGGAACCAGCGGCTCCTGCAGATGCACGATGTCGAAACGCTCCTGTCGCAGGAAGCGCCGGACCCGCGGTACCAGCGTTGGCGACAACGTCAGCCGCGCTCGCGATTGGTTGACCGGCAGTGGCACCACGCGCGACCCGATTCGCACGAACTGCGGGAACTTCTCTTCAACCTGGTTGTCGGTACTTGGCGCCATGATGGTCACCTCGTGACCGCGCGCCCGCAGTTCTCGTTCCAGGTTGAGGATGTGCTGGGTCACGCCTCCCGGGTAGGGAAAGTCGTAGGGCGAGACTTGCAGGATTCTCACGCCTCAAGCGCCTCCGGCCACATTGGGCGGAACATGTACCACTGGGCCGGCGCCTTCCGAATCAGCGTCTCCAGGTCCCACATCACCTGCTGCATGGCTTCCTGCACCGCCTCGGCCGCCGGCCGTTCCTTATCGATCAGGATCGGCGGCATCCCGTGGGCCGAATAGGTCCCGTCGGAATAGCGGATCATTCCGCCTACCAGCAACGGGCTCCCCGTGTGCCTTGCCAGCACCGCGGCTCCTTCCGGAACCCAGACCGGCCGGTCGAAGAACATTACCTGCACGCCCTTGCCCGGCGTCGGCCGGTCCGCTAGCAATGCCACGAACTCACCCCGCCGCAGCGTCCGCAGAATCCCGCGCGCCGCGTTCCCCAGCTGGATTGACCTGAGATTCTTGCGCGCGCGCACGTTGTCCAGCAGGGCGGTCAACGAACGGCTGCCAAACGTCTCCGCCACGGCATGCGTGGGTTGGTCAACCGACACCAGGCTGCCACAGCAGTCCCAGCTGCCGAAGTGCGCCGTGATCATGATGCCGCCGCGACCCATGCTCTTGAAGGAACGCAGATGCTGCAGGCCTTCAATCGCCATCGTGTCCCGTAGCAACTCCTCCTGTGTCATTCGGTAGTTGCGTAGGAAATCCACGATGAACTCGGCGTAGTTGATCACCGACCGCATCGCCAGCGCCCGCACCCTTGGATCGGTCGGCGGCAGCTTCAGCACCACCGACATGTTGGCCGTCGTATTCCGCCGGATGCGCGGAACCAGCCAATAGACCAGCATCCCGAACAACCGGGCCAGGCCGAACTTGACCGGGCGGGGCACCCACCGTTCGGCCTGCGCAGCTATGGCGACTAGCGTGATCACGCGCTATGCATCGCTCCTGGCGCCGGCGGCGATGGTCGCCGTGCGGATGAACTCATCCGTCATCACGCGCGCCTCTTCGTCCGAGTACTGGATCGGCGGCGACTTCATCAGGTAGGCCGACGGCCCCTCAACCGCGCCGCTCAGACCGCGGTCCATGGCGATCTTGCAGCAGCGCAACGCATCGATCACCACGCCGGCCGAGTTCGGCGAGTCCACCACTTCCAGCTTCAGTTCGGCGTTCAGCGGCTGCCCGCCAAACGACACGCCTTCCATCCGGATGTAGGCCCACTTGCGGTCACCCAGCCACGGCACGTAATCGCTGGGCCCGATATGCACGTTCTCGGCGCCGATGTCGTACTCCAGCTGGCTGGTCACCGCGTCGGTCTTGGAAATCTTCTTGGACTCCAGCCGAGAGCGCTCCAGCATGTTCTTGAAGTCGGAGTTCCCGCCGACGTTCAACTGGTACGTGCGCAGCACCTTCACGCCCCGCTCCCGGAAGAGCCGGGTCAGCACCCGATGGGTGATCGTGGCGCCCACCTGCGACTTCACGTCGTCGCCGATGATCGGAACCCCGGCGTATTGGAATCGCCCCTGCCAGTAGTCCTCGCGTGCGATGAATACCGGCATGCAGTTCACCATCGCGCATCCGGCATTCAGAATCTGTTCCACGTACCACTTGGTCGCCTCTTCGCTGCCCACCGGCAGGAAGTTCACCACCACGTCCGTGTGCGTGTCCCGCAGCAGTTCCACGATGTTGTCCGTGGCGCCTTCGGCCTTGTACACGCTGTCGGCCATGTAGGCGCCGATACCGTCATGCGTCATCCCGCGCATCACCGGCACGCCCAGGTGCCCAACCTCCGCGAACTGCGGGGTGTTGTTGGGCGCGGCGACCATCGCTTCCGACAGGTCCTTGCCGACCTTGTCCCGATCGATGTCGATCGCCGCCGAAAACTCCACGTCGCCGATGTGGTACGGACCAAGCTGCGCGTGCATCAATCCGGGAATGAACTCGTCGGCCGCGGCGTCGCGATAGAAGCTCACGCCCTGCACCAGCGACGAGGCGCAATTTCCGACGCCGATGATTCCGACTCGTACTTTGGACACGCCTATCCTCCTACAGCCTTGGCCAGCGCTCGGGCCGGCTCGACAGCTTCGGCTTCCGATCTACGCGTCTCGGAAGCCGTCAGATCGTCAATCAGGTTGCTGAGCGCCGCATGTCGGGCGCTCAGGGTGGGTCGATCCAGCGCATAGAGCATTCGGCGACCTTGCCGTCGCGCACGGACAAGCCCCGCGCGCCGCAAGCGGCGCAAGTGCCACGACATCAGCGGCTGGCTGACCCCGACACGGCGCGACAGCTCGCTCACATCCAGTTCGTCCGCCGAAGCCAGCTCGTCAAGCGTCATCAGCCGTGTCCGCGAAGCCAGCGCTCGGGTGTACGCGCGCATGGCGGCCAGATCTGCCTTCACTCCCGCCTCACACATAAAGCAATGTTTGATAAATAAAACTTTAGCACAGCAGGTCCAGCCTGACGACGCCTACCGAGGTCGACCTTCCGGCCCCCGACGCCGCCTAGCGCGCGTAGTCCACCGCGCGCGTCTCCCGGATCGTCGTGATCTTGATCTGACCCGGGTACTCCATGGACTCCTGGATGCGTTTGGCAATGTCATTCGCCAGCCGCTGCACCCCGGCTTCGTCCACCTGGTCCGGCCGAATCAGCACGCGCAATTCGCGACCGGCCTGGATCGCGTAGCAGTTGTCAACGCCGTCGAACGACCGCGCAATCTCCTCCAGCTTCTCCAGGCGCTGCAGGTACCGCGTCACCGTCTCCCGCCGCGCCCCGGGCCGCGACGCCGAGATCGCGTCGGCGGCGGCGACCGCAAACGCCTCGAAGCTGCGCAACTCCACTTCAAAGTGGTGCGCCTCGGCGGCATGCGCCACATCCTCGGAAAGACCGGAGCGTCGCAGCAACGCCCCGCCGATCAGCGCATGCGGGCCCTCGATCTCGTGGTCGACGGCCTTGCCGATGTCGTGCACGAACCCCGCCCGGCGCGCGACTTCCACGTCCCCGCCAATCTCGGCGGCCATCGTCGCCGCCAGCAGCGAAACCTCCACCGAGTGACTCAACACGTTCTGGCCGTAGCTCGTCCGAAAACGCAGGCGCCCCATGTAACGCAGGATGTCGCGCGGCAGGGCCGGCGTGCCCGCGTCGTAGGCCGCTTGCTCGCCTTCCCGTTCGATAATCTCTTCGACCTCGGATCGCGCCTTGGTTACGGAGTCCTCGATCCGCGCCGGGTGGATCCGGCCGTCTTCCGTCAACCGCTGCAA
Source organism: Chloroflexota bacterium (assembly GCA_022825895.1). Taxonomy (GTDB): domain Bacteria; phylum Chloroflexota; class UBA11872; order UBA11872; family UBA11872; genus UBA11872. Next base: position 117,513 of record JAJDVX010000019.1, read on the forward strand.
GGCCACCCGTGCCACCTCGCGCCGCACCGGATCGAACCCCGAGAGCACCACCGTTTCCGGCGTGTCGTCGATGATGATGTCGATCCCGGTCGCGGCCTCCAGGGCGCGGATGTTGCGGCCCTCGCGCCCGATGATTCGCCCTTTCATGTCGTCGCTCTTCAGATCGACGACAGATGTGGTGATCTCGGTCGTATGCGCGGCGGCCACCCGTTGCAGCGAAAGCCCGACCAGCCAGCGCGCCCGAGCCTCGGCCGTTTCCTTGGCCTCGGCCGTGATCTCGCGCACGCGCTGATCGCAGATTTCCCGCACCTCGCGCTCCACCGAAGCCAATAACTGCGTCTTGGCCTCGTCGCGGGTCAGGCTGGCCACGGTTTCCAGCGCCGCCACCTGCTGCTCCCGCAAGTCCTCCAACTCGGTCTCGCGTGTGTCGAGTCCGCGCTTGCGCGTGTCAAGCGCGTCGTCGCGCTTCAGGAACTCGCGTTCAAGATCGTCAAGGCGCTCCGACCGCTTGTCCAGCGTTTGCTCACGCTGCTGGAGACGCCGCTCCTGCTGGCGAAGCTCGCGACGGCGCTCGCGCGTCTCGCGCTCCGCATTCGCGCGCTCGTCGCGAATCTTGGTGCTGGTTTCCTTGATACTGGCTCGTTGTCGGGCTTCGACTTCTGCCAGCTCGTGCTCCACCCGGCGCGCGAATTCGCGCCCACGCGCCTGGGACAGCCGGACCTGATAGAAGTAGCCCGCCACGAGCCCTACTACGAGCGCCGCCAGACCGGCGACGGCCGCCAATAGGGCTTCCACGGATGGCCTCCAGAAGGGTGTGTTGTACGAACAGTCGAATGAATCGCATTCAAGAACTACATGGGCGGCGCCACGTGACGCCGCCGCGGGACGATGCTACTCGGCGCCCCAAATCCCGGTCAAAGTCCGGACGACGATCAGCCGCGAGTCGCCCGCGACTTATACTTCGCCTGACGGTGCCCGCCTTGGAGTGATTCCGTGAGTACAACCGAGACCAACGGCTCTATGACCGGTCGCGAGCGCTACCTCAACGCGCTCCAGGGCAAGCCCGTGGATCGCATCTGCGTGGGCAGCCCCACATCCCTGGCGACCTACGAGGAAATGCGCCGCCTCGGCATCGAGTGGCCGGACGCCCACTACGAGGCTGCACCTATCGCCCTCCTGGCCGAGCGCAGCTACACCGACCACGGCTACGACTCGATCATGCCCTACTTCAGCATCATCCTCGGCGCCGCGGCCCTGGGCGCCGACATCGAGTGGGGTGAGGATCCCTGGGAGTTCGATAAGGGAACCGGCAAGATTATCTCCGGCCCCCGCATGCCCGCCGTCAGCCCGCCCAACCCCTGGACCACGCCCGACGAGATCGTGATCCCCGACGACTTCCTGGAACGCCGCGAGACCAAGGCCGTCATTGACTCAATCAGGATCCTCCGCGAACGCCATCCCGACGCCGCCGTCATCGGCAAAGTCATGGGCCCGTGGACGCTCTCGTATCACATGTTCGGGCCGCAGGAATTCCTCATCAACGTCATCCTCGATCCCGACTACGTGCACGCCTGCCTCGACCGGCTCATGCCGGCCTCCATCGAATTCGCCAACGCCCAGATCGAGGCCGGGGCCGACGCCATCTGCCTGGCCGACCACTCCACCGGCGACCTCGTCCGCGCCGAGACCTACCGGGATTTCCTGATGCCGGTCCACCAGAAGATCACCCCGCAGATCAACTCCCCCGTGATCCTTCACTGCTGCGGCAAGACCCTCGACCGGATGCAGTACATCAAGGACGCCGGCTTCGAGGCCTTCCACTTCGCCACCGAGAACGATCCGCACGAGGCCAAGGCCGTCGTCGGTGACTTCAAGCTCGTCGGCAACGTCAGCAACTTTGTCACCCTGCTAAGCGGTCGTCCCGAGGACGTCGCATACGAGGTCGAGGACATCGTGTCCGCCGGCATCGACATCATTGCGCCCGAATGCGCGGTTCCTCCGCAGGTCACCAATGCGAACCTGATGGCGGTGCCCGCCGCCGCGCGTGGCGAGTTCGAGGGCGATCCGTCCGTCACGAACCCCAGGAACATGGCACACGAGTACCGAGTGGACGTCGCCAAGCAGAGCGCGGCAGCCTCGTCTGGACCGGCTCTCAGCCTGTAAGCGTCGGAATCCGCTGCCCGTCCGCGGGTGGTTCCGATGTTCGGCGCCGGCGGCGCGCGGGGGAGTTGCTGGCTTGATGAGCCGATTTAGGGTCGAGCGGCAATATGGCTGATCGTCGCTCCCGCTGGCGCGAAATCTCCGGCATTCCGGTCGAGGCCCCGTTCCTCCGCGCCGTTGAAGCGTTGGGCGGTCCCGCGGTCCTCGGTTATCCCATTACCCCCGGTCTGTTCGCTGGCGACGCCTTACAGCAGTACTTCAATCACGGACGGCTGGACGCGCCCGGCCGTTCGAGCGTCCACCGGGTCGGCGTCCCGCGTCTCGCGGACCTTGGCAGCGCCATGGCCCGGGCGCTACAGGCGCCGCCCGCTGGCGGTTCCGCCGGCCCCTTCGCCGATCCCTGGACCGACGAGTCGCGCCGCGACCGCGCCGGACCGCCCGCCAGCTCGCCATTCGACTGGCAGGGCTGGCGGATTCGCCTCTATGAACGCGAGCTTGTTCGCTTGCTGGACCGCTCGCCCGTGGACGCCCGTCCAACCCCCGGACATCTGGGCGACCTCTTCGTCACGCTGGACGACGAGTCTCGCGCTCGCGGCGCAGACCGTCCCCTGCCGGTTCAACGCCCGACCACCGATGCGCCGACGGAGGTCCAGGCCCCCATCCTCACCTACCACCGCACCGCCGGCCCCGCGGCCTTCCAGGCACAGCTCGAGGGGCTGATGGACGCCGGCCTCACCCCCGTCTCGTTCGAACACCTGGTCGCGGCCATTGAAGGCTGGGCCGAACTGCCCGACAAGGCCTTCGTCGTCTCGTTCGATGACGGCTGGCTGGATCAGATCGATGGCGCGCTCCCCGTGCTACAGGAACTGCGCGTGCCGGCCGTCTTCTTCGTCCTGCCTGGGTTCGATCGCCACGGCCAGGGCCACATGACGCTGGCCGACATTCAGTCCGTGCGCGCGGCTGGCCTCACGGTCGGCTCGCACACCATCAACCACGCCGACCTGCCGCCGCTCTACCGGACCAATCTGGGCGCCGCCCAGGCCGAGGTCGTCGAGTCCCGCCAGTGGCTCGAAGCTGACGTCGACGGCGTCGACTACTTCGCCTATCCCCTGGGCCGCTTCGACCCCGACGTCGTTGCCCTCGTTGCCGCCGCCGAATACCGGGCGGCCGTCACCACCGTGCCCGGCATCGTGCACCGCCTGGACCGCCTCTTCGAGCTGCGCCGCGTCGGCGTCGAAGCCTGGTGGCCGCTCCAGGACGTGGTCCAGAAGATCCGGGACGCCGCCCGGACCGACGGCGTACCCTCGCCGATCTAGGCTCGCGCCAGGAACGCAAAGCCGATCGCGCCCGGACCGGTGTGCGTCCCGATCACCGGGCTGACGGCTAGGTTCGGTAGCGTGTCTCCGTCAGCGTTCAACCCGTCCGCGACCTCGCGCTTCAGGCGGTCATGTTCGGATTGAGCCTGCGCGTGCAGGATGGCCCAACTGGACACCCCGTTCGGCGCCTGCTCCCGAATTCGATCCGCAATGGCCGCATTGGCCTTGCGCATGGTGCGCACGCGCGTCACCGGCGCAATGATGCCGTCATTCAGCTCCAGCACCGGCTTCACATTCAGCAGCGATCCCAGGAACGCCTGGGCGCCGCCAATGCGTCCGCCGCGCTTCAGGTACTCCAGGGTCTGCACCACCAGGAGAATGTGCGCCCGCTCCGCGTTATCGGCCACGATGCCCTGGATGTCCTCCATGCTGGCGCCCTCGCGCCCGGCGCGCGCGGCGGCCAGCACGCCGAACCCCATCGCCGGCCCCACCAGGCGCGAGTCCAGCACCAGGATCTCGCGGTCCACCTGGGCCGCGCCCTGCCGCGCCGACTCAACCGTCTTGCTGAGGTCCGTCGAGACGTGAATGGACACGATGGGTCCGTCGCCCTCAACCTGGCTGAAAGTCTCCGCAAACTCGGCCGGGTTCGGCTGCGAAGTCGTCGGGTGATCCGGGGACGATTCGAGCAGCCGATAGAATTCATCGGCGTCCAGGTCCACACCGTCGCGGTAGCTCGTCGTCCCGAAACTCACGTGGGTGGGGATGACCGTAATGCCCAGTTCCGCGGAGAGTTCGGGGGGCAGTGAAGCAGTGCTGTCGGTAACGACTTGGATTGACATGACTCGTTACAGCTTTCAAAACCGGCGTATGACGTGGCGAGAATAGTCCCGGGCACCCTCAAGGGCAAAATCCTGGCGGCACTGTTGGCCGTGGTAGCCCTGGTCGTCCTGGCGCTCGCCCTGCTCGTTGTGTTCTGGACGTGGCTGTCATGGGTTCTGGTCGCCGCCTTCGTGCTGTATGGCGCCGTCGTGGTCCTGCTGGCCGTGGGTCTGCTGGGCTACCTCGTGTGGAATCGGCAAAAGCTCACGGCGCTTCGCTTGGATTGGAGCGACCGCGAAGCGTAGTCGCGTCGCCAGTCCCCAGGCGGGCTCGCCGGTGGAGCCTTCGGCGTTCACCCGGGGCCTTGTCCGCACCGGTGCGACAATGCCGGGAGATCCCAGTGCGCGTCGTTCAACTCCACCTCGCCAACTTCCGCAACTACCGGCGCCTGGCGCTGGATGTGCCGCCCGGTCCCAGCCTGATCGTCGGCGGCAACGGTCAGGGCAAGACCAACCTGCTGGACGCGCTGCACATCCTCGCGTCCGCCCAGAGCCTGCGACCCGGACCCGAAGCTGCCTGGGTGCGCTTCGACGCCCCGGCTGCCGAGGGTTTTGCCCGTCTCCGGGCCGAAATCGACTCCGGATCCGGCGCCTCCGACGTCGAGATGATCGTCGCCCGCACCCGCCCCGATGACGGCGAAGCCTCTGGCGTGCGCCGTCGCGCGCGGGTCGACGGCGTGGTCACCCGCCTGGCCGATCTCCCCGGCCGCCTCCTGGCCGTCAGCTTCGCGCCCCCGGACCTCAACCTGTGGACCGGCGCTCCCTCCGGCCGCCGCCGCTGGCTGGACCTCGCCGTCGCCCAGGTCGACCCGACCTACATCGCCAGGCTCACCACCTACGAAAACCTCCTCACCCGCCGCAATGCCCTGCTTCGACGCCTCCAGGGCGGCCTCGGCCGCCCATCAGAACTCGAATTCTGGGATGACCGGATTTCCGAGCCTGGTGTCGAGGTAACCCGCGCCCGGGCGAGCTACGTGGCCCGGGTACGCGCGCCCCTCAGCGCGGGATTCCTCGCCATGCGGGGTGGCGCCCGGCTGGATCTTGCCTACCGCGCCGCTGGCCTTGGGCTGGACAACGAGGGATTCCGGGCGGCGCTGCGAAAACAGCGCAACCGAGACATCCAGCGTGGCACGTCCAGCCTCGGTCCGCACCGTGACGATGTGGAAGCCCGCCTGGACGGACGCCCGCTGGCCCACGTCGGCTCACGCGGCCAGCTCCGTTTGGCGGCCCTGGCCCTCAAGCTCGGCCAGCACGATGTGGCGTGTCAGCAACGCGGCGAAACGGCCGTCCTGCTCCTGGACGACATCGCCGCCGAACTCGATCCCGTCCACCGTCGGCTCCTCATCGACCAATTGCCTGACGATGCGCAGGTGCTGGTCACCACCGCTGACCTCGACTTGCTTAATGAGACATCGCTCCGGCATGCCGTCCAGTTCCGCGTAGAGGCTGGTGAACTCGAGCGCATCCGTGGCTGATCGACGCGAGGGCCGGCCGCGCAGCATGCGCGAGATGATCGACCGGATGTCCAGCCGCTCTGATCTTCGCTTTGGCGCCCGGCGGGTGGATACGGTTGACGCTCTTCGGGAGTCCTTGAACCAGGTGCTCGGTGGCAACGTCGCCGCGCGCTGTCGCGTCGAGTCAATCCGTGGCACCGAAGCCCGCGTCGCCTGCCGCGACAACGCCACCGCCATGCGCATTCGCTTCTATGTCCCCGACATCCTCGCGTCTGTCACTTCGCGGCTGGACGCCTCCGACGTAACGGCCATTCGCGTAACCGTCAGCACGCACGGCTGGGACGACGCATAGCGGCCGCGCCGCCATGGGGCGCCGGTACACTTCCGACGTTCCAGTTGCGCCAGGTCCCACCCCATGCAATTCACCCGTTCGCTCGATGTCATCGCCAGGCCCGATGTCCTGGTCGTCGGCGCCGGCTGCGCGGGCACCGTGGCGGCAATCTCAGCCGCCCGCGCCGGCGCCTCCACCCTCGTCGTTGAGCGCGGCGGCTTTGCCGGCGGCTACATCACCGGCGTCGTTGGCGCATCGCTCGATGGCTTCGTGGACCTGCGCTCCGGCTTGCCCGTCGTCGGCGGCGTCGTCTTCGATCTCGCCCGCGCCGCGGCCCACACCACCGCTGCCGGAGACCTGGCCACCACCCGTTTCCGCTTCAATGCCGAGGTCGGCCAGTCCCTCGCCAACCTCGACCGCCACGTCATCCACTTCGACATCGAGCGCTTCAAGCTCGAAGCCGACCGCCTCATGCAGGATTCCGGCGCCCAACTCCTCTACCACTCGGTCGTCGCCGACGCCATTCGCGAAGGTGACCGCATCACTGGCGTCGTCCTCGCCAACAAGGGCGGCCTCGGCGTTATCGAGCCCAGGGCCATCGTCGACGCCAGCGGCGATGCCGACGTCGCCGCCTTCGCCGGCGCCCCCTACGACCAGGACCTGGACGCCCAGCAGCCCATGAGCCTGCACTTCCGCGTCGGCGGCTTCGACGCCACCCCCGAGGTCCGCGCCCACTGCAGCGCGTTGCTCAAGCAGGCCGTCGCCGACGGCCGCCTCAAGCTCTACGGCGGTCCCTGGATGGCCCCTTACGCCGAGCGCGACTACTACTTCAACGCCACCCGCTATTCCGGCAACGGCGTTGACCCCAACGACCTGTCCGCCGCCGAAATCCAGGGCCGCAAGGACGCCCGCCTGATGTTCGACCTCTTCAAGGAACACATCCCCGCCTTCAAGGACGCCTACTTCGTCACCTCGGGCCCGGTCGTCGGCGTGCGCGAAACCCGGCGTATTCGCGGCGACCGCGTGCTCTCGGCTGACGATATTCAGAACGCCGTCGCCTACGACGACGCCGTCTCGCTGGGCGCCTGGTGGTTGGACCGGCATCCGGTCGATTCCTCCGGCTACCACGAACACGTCATCACCCGCCCCTACGACATCTCCTACGGCACGTTGACTCCGCAGGGCCTCTCAAACCTCTGGGTCGCCGGCCGTTGCCACTCCGCCGAGTCGGCGGCGCTGGCCTCCAGCCGCGTCACCGTCACCTGCATGGGCATGGGCCAGGCCGCCGGCACCGCCGCCGCCCTCTCCGCCGGCAGCGGCCTGGGTAGCCGTGAACTTGACATAACACAGCTTCAGCAGCGGCTCCTGGCCGACGGCGCCATCATCGGCCACCGCGCCGACGAGGTCCGCGCCTTCGGCGACGCCATGCGACCCGAGGAACTCCCCTCAGCCGCCGCCAGCCACTAAAGGCTGAAGCGCCTCAGTTCACGTTCGTTGCTGGCCGCGGCTTGCCCGTCGCGTCCAGCATCGCCAGCACCACGTCCCGCGCTTCCCTGAACAGGTCCAGGTGGTCGCGGCCTGCCCCGTACGCCGAGTTATTCAGATGCGGCTCCAGCGCCAGGTCCTCGACCACGTCGGGGTCGACAGCCTGCATGATCTGCGGCCACTGCCCGTCGCCTTGCCCGATGGGCACGATCGTGCCGCTCGCCGCCACATAGTCCTTCAGGTGCAGCACCCGCACCCACGGCGCAACCTTGCCCCACGCCTCGTCGAACGGCCGCGTCTCGCTGACCACGTACGCGTGCGCGTCAAACGCCAGGGCAACCTGCTCCGGTTCGTAGTCCGAGAGGATGTCTCGCGTCGTGTCCCCGTCCAGCGTATACATGCGGTAGTTGTTCTCAAGCAGCGCCACCGCGCCGTCCCCATCGGTCTCGATCCGCCGTACCAGCCGCTCAAAAGCGCCCTTCACGGCATCGCGGTCTTCTGCGCCCGTTGAACCATCGCGCGGCGCGAACGAGAAGACCCGGATCCACCGCGACCTCAGCACGTTCGCCGCCTCGATCGACCGCGCGATCTGCCGCTCCACCTTCGCCGGGTCCGTGTCCACGGCGTACTTGCCCACCGGCGAGGTCACGCAGTAGCAACCGATTCCGCTCGCGTCCAGCCGCTGCCGCAATTCGGCCAGCTGCCCATCGCTCAGCTCGTCGATGGAAAGCGCCGGCCCGTCCGCCGTCAGGCGCAGCTTGGTCAGGTTTGCCCGAGGGACCCCCAGCACCCGCAGACCGGCGATCTGCTCATCCAACGGTCCGGCGATCTCCCCGCTCATCCCAGACATGCCCCAACTCATGGACGTTCTCCTGACCTTCCGGCGACGTCGCCGGGGCGCATTCTAGGTGTCGGCCGGCGTTCCTACCGGAATCGCCGCGGCGGCCGCCAGCGCCGGTCTCAGGTCCACCGTGTACATCTGCCGCGTCCCCTCGTGCACCGAGTCGATGCACAGCGCCGTGCCGTCCCGGTCCCACCGCGGGTGCAGATCCACCCGCAGCGGACCATCAAGCTCCGGCGGCGCATGAAACGCCGCCAGGTCCACCCGCAGCCCGTCCGCCGCCCGCACGATCATCAGCCGTCGCAGGTTGTCACGATCTGGGTAGGTGTCGTTCGCAATCCACATCCGGTCCGGCGAATACGAACAATGCCCGTCCTCCGTCAGCACGTCCGTTGCGAACGGCCGCGGCTCGGCTCCCGAATCGCTCACCCGCCAGAAGGCATTGGGCGCTATCGGGGCGCCTCCCCAAACGAGAATCTCGTCCGCGCTCCGCCAGTCGTAGTGCGAAACCAGGCGTGCATCCCAGATCACCCGCGCGTCCGAGCCGTCCGGCCCCAGCGTGACCAGCCGCGTCTGCCGCGATCCGTTGGATGGCTGCCACCGATGCAGCACCGCCACTCGGGATCCGTTCGTATTGATCTGCGCGTGATTCAGCCAGTGCTTCTGGCCGGCCATGCTCGCGTCGGAGTCCATGCCCACGATCTCCCCCAGCGACAACACAAGCTCCGCGCTGCCGCTGTCCAGGTCGATCCGCCACACCCCGTCCTTAGCCGGCGCCCCGTCGCCCGCCCACGCATCCGCCACGCCCTCGTACCCATATCCGGGCCGCTGCGTCGCCAGCCGCGGGAAGTTCAGCCCAATCGCGTACCGCCCCCGCGGATCCACCGCGTACACCGCCCGCTCCAACTCCCGTCGGTCCCCGGTCGCCAGGTCGTGTACCACGCCCACGAATCGCCCCGCCCGCCGCCGGTTGTAAGCCACGCCGTCAGCCGCGCCCGGCAGCCACTGCAACATCGTCCCCTGCTGCCAGCACCACGCATTCGTCGTGGCGAAGGGCTTGAAGGGTTTCAGGCCCTCGGGATCGATCAGCCCCAGTTCCAGTTCATCGTTGGGCGTCGGCTGCCGGTCCCTGAACCCCGCCCGCATGCCCAGCAACTTCGTGCCGCACGGCGACCACGGCGTCTTCTCGTAGTACCCAAAGAAATGGTCGCCCGGCGGCTGCGTCACACGCCGAACCGAAACGTCGGATGCGGTCACCATCCTGGACATGCCAGGAGTCTAGGACCCCGGTACAACCACCGTCTCTTGTATCCTCGCCCGCCTACCTCTACGCGGCCGCATTCGGCCAGGGCCCCTTGTGCATCGCATAGCTGTTATTGCCGGCGACGGAACCGGACCCGAAGTCACCGCCGAAGCGCTCAAAGTCCTCGAGGCCGCCGCCGCTGCGGAAGGCTTCACCTACGACCTCACCGAACTGGACTTTGGCGGCGAACGCTACCTCCGTACCGGCGAGACTCTTCCCGACGCCGCATTGGAAGACCTCCGCAGCTTCGACGGCATCTTCCTCGGCGCCATCGGCCACCCCGACGTTGCGCCCGGCATCCTCGAAAAGGGCATCCTGCTCAAGGCCCGCTTCGAGCTCGACCAGTACATCAACCTGCGCCCCGTCAAGCTTTACCCCAACGTCGACACCCCTCTGAAGGACAAGGGCCCGGACGAGATCGACTTCGTCGTCGTCCGCGAAAACACCGAGGGCATGTACACGGGCATGGGCGGCGTGCAATACGAGGGCACCGACCACGAGGTCTCCACCCAGATCCACTGCACCACGTATCGCGGCGCGGCCCGCGCCGTCCGCTACGCCTTCGAACTCACCCGCCGCCGCAATGAGCGCAAGCAGTTGCATCTCGTGGCCAAGACCAACGTGCTCACCAACGTCGGCGGCACCTGGTGGCGCGCCTTCAACGAGATCGGCGACACCGACTACCCCGACGTCACCCGCGAGTACGCGCACGTCGACGCCGCCGCCATGTGGTTCGTCAAGAATCCCGAGTGGTTTGACGTCGTAGTGACCGAAAACCTATTTGGCGACATCATCACCGACATCGGCGCCATCATCTCCGGCGGTCTCGGCATCGCTGCCGGAGGCAACATCAACCCGGAAGGCGTCTCCATGTTCGAGCCCATCGGCGGCTCCGCGCCCAAGTACACGGGCCAGGGCGTCATCAACCCGCTGGCCGCCATCAACGCCATGCACATGCTCCTGGACCACCTCGGGGAGTCAGGCGGATCCGCTCGCGTTGAGGCCGCACTGGTCAGCGCCCTGCAAAGCGGCAAGATCAAGTCCATGAGCGCCGGCCGCATGGGCATGGGCACCGCCGAAGTCGGCGACCTCGTGGCCTCGCTCGTCTAGCTGCCGACCGACGCTGGACTAGCCGTGGCTGCCGACGGGCTGCCGCGCCGCGTATCGGTGCGCCATCTCGTCTAGCGATACCACTGGCACGCCGCCGGCCTGCCCCACCATCCCGAACGCTTCCATCCGCGCCGCGCACACGTCCGCCATCGCCTCCCGCGCCGGCGTCAGGTACTGCCGCGGATCGAATTCACCGCGCCGCTCGATCAGTACGCGCCGTACCGCGCCGGTCATGGCCAGCCGGTTGTCCGTGTCCACGTTGACCTTCCGCACGCCGTGCCGGATGCCCTCTTGGATCTCTTCCACCGGCACGCCCCACGTCTGCCGCATTTCCCCGCCGTACGCGTTGAAGATGTCCTGTAACCGTTGAGGCACGGATGAACTCCCGTGCATCACGATGTGCGTGTTCGGCAACCGCCGATGAATCTCCCGGATACAGTCCATCACCAGCACGCCCGCGTCCGGCTTCCGGCTGAACTTGTAGGCGCCGTGGCTGGTCCCGATGGCCACCGCCAGCGCATCCACGCCCGTGCGCTCCACGAAGTCCTCGGCCTGCTCCGGATCGGTCACCAGCTGCTCCCGGTCCAGCACGCCCTCCGCCCCGTGCCCGTCCTCCTGGTCGCCCATGCCGGTCTCCAGGCTGCCCAGCACGCCCAACTCGCCCTCCACGCTTACGCCGCGCTCGTGGGCCAGCTCCACCACCTCCCGCGTCACCGCCACGTTGTAGTCGTAGTCCGAGGGCGTCGAGCCGTCTTCCAGCAGCGACCCGTCCATCATCACGCTCGTGTAGCCCTGGTCCATCGCGCTCAGGCAGGTCGCCGGGCTGTTCCCATGATCCTGGTGCATGACCACGGGTATGTTCGGATTGAGTTCAAGCGCCGCCAGGATCAGGTGCCGCAGATACGCCTCGTTCGCGTACGCCCGCGCGCCCCGGCTGGCCTGGATGATCACCGGCGAATCGGTCCGGCCCGCCGCCGCCATCACGGCCTGCACCTGCTCCATGTTGTTCACGTTGAACGCCGCCACGCCGTAGTCGTTCTCGGCGGCGTGGTCCAGCAACACGCGCAGGGGAATCAGCGGCACGCCAGTAAAGCTCCCGGTCCCAAATGGCCGTTCGATCAAAAGGGGTAACGCTTAGGATACTCCGACCGAGGCCGATTCCGCATTGACTTGGCTGCACCCACGTCTTCCGACGCCAAACCCTCCGGCGCCCCCACGCCTGTCCACTTCCGTTTCGTGGACGTGGCCAGCGGCGGCCGGATGCTTCCGCGCCGCCACGTGCTGGTCGCGAACGGCCGTGTCACCGCCCTAAGCGCCACCCCGATCCATGCGCCGCCCGGCGCGCTTGCGGTAGATGGACCTGGAGTCCTCGCGCAGGGCTTCGTCGACACCCACATCCACGGCCGTCGTGGCTTTGACGTCATGCGTCCCGGCGATGTCGCCCCGCTGTCGCTGGAGCTCCTGTCGCAGGGCGTCACCGGCTTCCTGCCGACCGTCGTGGCCGCTCCTTCAGACGACCTCTCGGCAGCCTTGTCCTCCGCCAGCGGCGATCCTCGCGGCGCCCGCGTCCTGGGCATCCACGCCGAAGGCCCCTTCCTCTCCCCCGACCAGCCCGGCATGTTCCCGCCGGACGCCTTCCGCGATTACGACCGCGCGCTCTGGCGCGACCTGCAGGCCGCCGCCGCCTCGCCGATTCGACTCATGACCGTCGCCGCCGAACGCCTCACGCCCACGCAAATCGACGATCTACGCGCCGACGGTGTCACGCTCAGCCTCGGCCATACCAACGCCTCATACGAGGATGCGCTCGCCGCCTTCGACGCCGGCGTCACCCGCGTCACTCACGCCTACAACGCCATGCGCGGCTTCCACCATCGCGAGCCCGGTGCTGTCGGGGCGCTGCTCGACCGTGGCGACATCGACGCCGAACTGATCCTGGACGGCCTCCACGTCGACCGCGCTCCCGCCCGCATCCTGGCCGCCACCCGAACCTCCGGCCGAATTGTCCTCGTCTCCGACAGCGTGCCTCCCGCCGGCTGCCCGCCCGGTGACTACGCCTGGGCCGGGCGGCGCTTGCGCGTGGATGGAAACTCCATTCGCCTGCCCACCGGCCGCCTGGCCGGCAGCGCCCTCACCATGGACGCCGCCGTGCGCCGCGCCGTGGACTGGCTGGACGTTTCCCCCGCCGCCGCCCTGTACATGGCCTCCGAAGCTCCACGCGCCTCCGTCGGCCTTGATCCAGGCGGCCTCAGAACCGGCGTCGCGGCCGATCTTGTCCTGCTCGATCCACGCCTCCACCCACGCATGACCCTCGTTGGCGGCGTTGTGCGCTAGCGCCGGATGCGCCCGAAACATTGCGCGAACGCCCCATCTGGGGCAGATTGAGCGGAACGGCCAACCCAACAACCCAACAAGGACCTGCCCCTTATGACTTTGGGCCTCTGGGGTCGCATTCGAAGCTCCACGATCAGCTGGATCATCATCTCCGCCTTTTTCTTTGCGCTGGATGTCGTCGACGGATTCCCCTTCCCGTCTTGGTCGCTGATCCTCATCATCGTGTTCATGATGTGGCCGCTCTTCTTCGCGGTCCGCTGGATCGTCCGCGGCTTCTGACCGCCATCTGACGCATGACAGACGACGAACAAAACGAGGGGATCCCCCAGCTTCTCGGACCCGGTGGCGAACCGCTCGGTCCAGTGCCCATGCCCGCGGCCGAACCGGCGCCGCAACCTGCAAGGCCCGAAGCGCCGGCCGCGCCCGAAGCCCCGGCCGCCCCGGACGCGGCCCCTGCCTCGGATGCCGCCCCCGCGCCCGATCCATCCCAGGGCCCGATCTACCGAATCTCCACCCTGCTCGCCGTGGACCCGCGCGCTATCCCGGCCGCCCTCATCACGGTGCTCAACCACGACCCCTTCGAGGCCTACAAGCGACGCCTCGACGCCGTGCGCCCGCAATTCGATCAGAGCCGCGACGTAATGATCTCCGCAGCCGAAGCCCAGTTGATCCAGCAGGGCGCGCCCGCGGGCGATCACCGCGCGGCTGCCGCCCGCATGGTCGAGCAGAACTTCATGCGCACGCTGTGGGACGTCTGCTACGAAACCGTCTCCGGCGCCCACGTCTCGCTCATCTTCTCGGCCGGCCTGGCCGGGCCCGAGCGACTCGCCGGGGCCTTGCTTGCGTCCAACGCCCCCGTGCCAACCGTCTGGGTCACCACCCGCGCCCTGACCGTCGGAGACCGCTTCGGCGCCTGGGCCGTGCCGGTCACCAGGGACACGGAAATGCCCGCTACCGTCGCCCTCACGGCCGAGAACTTCCAGCAACTCCGCCTCAGCTTCGCCAAGGTCCGCGTCTAGCCTCTGGGCTGCGCCCGCTTGACACCGCGATAGCCGTCCGGTAAAAACCGACTGACCAGTCGGTTTGTTGATGCCGTGAGCCTTCGTCTCCCCCGCCGCTCCTCCACCGGTCGCAAAGATGCGACCCGCGTTGCCCTCCTGGAAGCCGCCCTTAACGTCTTCGGCGAAAAGGGCTACCACGGCGCCGCCGTCGATGACATTGTCGACCGCGCCGGTCGCTCCAAGGGCGCCGCCTACTTCCACTTCCCCAGCAAGGCCGCCATCTTTCGCGCCCTCGTACGCGAGCTCGCCAATCAACTCGTCAACTCCATCCAGCGCAAAATGGACGAGGTCGACTCGCCCGCCGAACGCCTCGACGCCGCCCTGCTGGGCCTGATCGACGTCTTCGTCCGCCATCGCACACTCGCCCGCATCGTGCTCATCGAAGTGGCCGGCGCCGGCCGCGCCTTCAGCGCCGACCTCATCTTCGTCCGCCGCCAGTTCGCCGACCTGGTCGAACGCGAACTCAACCGCGCCGTCGAGACCGGCGCCATCGCGCCCTGCGACACGCACCTCATCGCCACTGCTTGGTTCGGTGCGCTAAACGAAGTTGCCGTCCACTGGCTGCACGATCCCGATGCCGGATCGCTGCACGCCTCATATCCCAGCCTTCGCCAGTTGCTCCTGCAGAGCGTTGGCTTCAGCCCCGCCGAGGTAGATCGCGTGCCCCTCCATGCTTGAAGCGCCCGTCGCTCCCGCCATCCGTTTTCGCGATCCCGCCCTCGAACCAATCTGGGAGAAGTCCCAGCGCGGCGAACGCCTCTCCGAAGACGACGGCCTCACCTGCCTCTCCACCCGCGACCTGATCGGCCTCGGTCGCATCGCTGACGCCGCCGCCCACCGCGTCTCCGGCGACCGCGTCTACTTCACCTTCAACGTCCACGTCAATCCCACCAACATCTGCGTCCTGTCCTGCAAGTTCTGCGACTTCGCCGCCAAGGTCGGCGACGACCACGCCTACGACTACTCCATCGACGAGATCATCGGCCAGATCCACCCCGAGGTTCACGAAGTCCACATCGTCGGCGGCCATCACCCCACCATCCCGTTCGAGTGGTACGAGGACCTCCTCCGCGCCATCAAGTCGGAACGTCCAACCGTCCAGATCAAGGCCTTCACCGCCGCCGAAATCGACTACTTCCACAAGCGCTTCAAGATCCCCGACCGGGAAGTCCTCGAGCGCCTGCTTGACGCCGGCCTCGACTCTATGCCCGGCGGCGGCGCCGAAGTCTTCTCCGAACGTGTCCGCCGCAAACTCTTCCGCGGCAAAGCCGGCGCCGACCGCTGGATCGAAATCCACCACCTCGCCCACGCCATGGGCATCCACACCAACGCCACCCTGCTCTACGGCCACATCGAGACCCACCGCGAGCGCGTCCGCCACCTCATGCGCCTCCGCGAGGCCCAGGACGAATCCGGCGGCTGGCTCTGCTTCATCCCGCTCGAATACCAGCTCGGCACCACCATGCTGGTAGACCGCCACGCCTCACCCATCGACGACCTGCGTACTCTCGCCACCTCGCGCCTCATGCTCGACAACTTCCCCCACATCAAGTCCTACTGGGTGATGAGCGGCGAGAGCACCGCCTCCATCGGCCTCAACTTCGGCGCCGACGACCTCGACGGCACCATCGGCACCGAGCGCATCGCCCACGCCGCCCACGCCGCCAGCCCGCTCGGCCTCGAACGCGACCGCATGGTTCGCCTCATCCGCTCAGCCGACAAAATCCCGGTCGAACGCAACGCCACCTACGACGTGCAAAAGGTGTATGACGCCTAGGCTCGGCCGCATTCCGTACCTCAACACGGAACCGTTCTTCGCTGACGACGAAGTCCGCGCCGCTTCCGTCGTCGAGGTCCCCAGCCGCATGATCGACCTCGCCCGCCTCGGCGCCGTCGACATTGCGCCCCTCCCCGTCGTCGCCGCCTTCGATCACCCCGGTCAATTCCGCCCAATCGGCGGCCTCGGCATCGCCGCCTCCGGCGCTGCCCGCAGCGTCCTGCTCCGCTCGCGCCTCCCCATCGATCAACTATCCGGCGCCTCCATCGGCGTCATCGACGAAACCGCCACCTCCGTCCGTCTCCTCAAGGTCCTCCTGCAATTCCACTTCGATGTCACCCACACCACCTTCGTCAGCCTCGACCAACACACGGACGCCGCACTCCTCATCGGCGACAAAGCCCTGCTACAGCTGCGCAACCTCCACACCCATCCCCACGAACTCGACCTCGCCGCCGAATGGCACGCCTGGACCGGCCTCCCCTTCGTCTTCGCCTCCTGGATGGCACGCCGCGACGTGCCGTCAGACGCCTCCGATGCCGCCCTCGACTATTTCAACGCCAACCTCGATAGCAACCTCTCGGACCCCTCCGCCATCCATCGCCGCCGCCCCGATCTCGGCCTCTCCGCTGATGCCGTCGCCACCTACCTCCGCACCTTCCTCTACCGATTCGACGATTCCGCCTGGGCCGGCCTGGAACGCTTCCAGGAACTCGACGCCCGTCTCACCGCCGTGGAGCGCGTAGCGTGATGGACCAGATCACCCGCAAAATCGATGCCGGCGACCGCCTCACCCCCGCCGACGCCCGCTATCTCCTCTCCGACGCTCCCCTGCTCGAACTTGGCGCCCTCGCCGACGAAGTCCGCAACCGCCGCCATCCCGGCGACGTCGTCACCTACGTCGTCGACACCAACCTCAACTACACCAACCTCTGCGACGCCTACTGCTCCTTCTGCGCCTTCTACCGCCCCCACACCAGCAAGGCCGACGACGCCTACACCCACACCGTCGACCAGATGATGACCCAGGTGGCCGCCGCCGCCGCCATGGGTTGCACCACCGTCCTCATGCAGGGCGGCCTCAATCCCGAGCTACCCCTCGACTACTACCTCGACATGGTCCGCACCACCCGCCAACGCTTCCCCGGCATGACCCCCCACTACTGGTCCGCCCCCGAAATCTACGAAATGTCCAAGGTCTCCGGCCTCGACTACCACGGCGTCTGCCAGGCCCTCTGGGACGCCGGCCAGCGCACCCTCCCCGGCGGCGGTGCCGAAATCCTCACCAACGAGGACCGCCACCGCATCAGCCCCCTCAAAATGAACGCCGACGAGTGGATCGCCATCCTCCGCGCCGCCCAGCAGGTCGGCTTCCGCGGCACCGCCACCATGATGTACGGCCACGGCGAGACCGTGGACGGCCGCGTCGAACACTTCCAGCGCGTCCGTGACCTGCAGGACCAAACCGGCGGCTTCTACGCCTTCGTCCCCTGGAGCTTCGCCCCCGGCGGCACCCCCCTCGGCCGCAAGCTCGGCGGCCTTCGAGCTCAAGCCAACGACTACCTCCGCATCATCGCCGCCGCCCGCCTCTACTTCGACAACATCGATCACATCGACGCCTCCTGGTTCAGCGAGGGCAAGAAAACCGGCCAGGTCGCCCTCCACTTCGGGGCCGACGACTTCGGCGGCACCCTTTTCGATGAGAACGTCATGCAGGAAGCCGGCCACTACGTCCGCACCTCCGTCGAGGAAATGCAAACCATGATTCGCGAAGCCGGCTTCACCCCCGCCCAACGCGACACCCACTACCAAATCCTCCAAACCTTCGACCCCCACCCCCTCCCCGCCTAACCACGGGCACATTTGTCCTGCGACCGTCGAAGGAACCGTGTCGAACCACATCGCCGCTGTTCTTCACCCTCTCCTAGGGGAGAGGCAGGTTCGGCCGTCCCCGGCCGAAACCGGTGAGGGGGCTTCGGGTCGTGGTCGCTCCAGCACCAGACATGGGTGGAGTCGGGGGCAACGCTTCAGCCGGATGTCCGCTCTTGCTCCCTCTCCCTTGAGGGAGAGGGCTGGGGTGAGGGTGGCTGCCACCGCCACCAACCACCTAAGGGGCCAGCAACCCAGCCTGGAAAGCTGGCCTCTTGATCCCTCTCGGGGAGAGTGTTGGGGCGAGGGGTCTTCCGGGCACCCAACCCTGGGTTTTGCAAGGGCCTCTCGAGAGAGGGACGGCTCTTGCTCCCTCTCCCCGTGGAGACCTTTGCACAACGCCCCCTCGCCCTCGAAGGTGGGGCGGCTCTTGCTCCCTCTCCCAGTGGGAGAGGGTTGGGGTGAGGGTCTTCCGGGCACCCACCGGCCCCCTGCCATGTGCGAGGCCAGCGGCAACCAGGCTAATGAGCCACCCGTCTTAATCCCTCTCCTCGGGGAGTGGGTTGGGGTGTGGGGTCTTCCGGGCACCCAATCCCGGGTTACGCGAAAGTCTCTTCTGGGAGACCTTTGCAAATCGCCGCGCGTCCTCGGGGGCGCGGCCGCTCTTCCTCCCTCTCCTGGGGGAGAGGGTTGGGGTGAGGGGTCTTCCGGGCACCCACCGCTGGGCTACCCAAGCGTCTCCCGGGACCAGACGAAGCGAGAACCGCCAACCCCATGCGACGTCTAACCATCGGCCACAGCCCCGACGCCGACGACGCCTTCATGTTCTACGCCCTCACGTCGGGTCTCGTCCCCCTCACCGGCCCCGAACCCGCCGAAATCACTGCCGTCCACGACGACATTCAGTCCCTCAACGAACGCGCCCAATCCGCCGAACTCGACATCTCCCAGATCTCCGCCGCCGCCTACCCTGCCGTCGTCCACCGCTACCGCATCACCGCCTGCGGCTCCTCCATGGGCGAAAACTACGGCCCCATCGTCGTCGCGCCCCGGGCGATGACACCCGATGACCTCGCCGGCAGCCGCATCGCCGTCCCCGGCCCCCACACCACCGCCTTCGCACTCGCCCGCATCTACCTCCCCGAATTCCAGCCCGTCCAGATCCCCTTCGACCAGGCCTTCGACGCTGTTCGCGACGGCCGCGCCCAGGCCGCCGTCGTTATCCACGAAGGCCAGATCACCTACGCCGCCGCCGGCTTTTCCAAGATCCTCGATCTCGGCGAAGCCTGGTTCAGCGACACCGGCCTGCCCCTCCCCCTCGGCATCAACGTCGTCCGCCGCGACCTCGGCAACCACTGGTGCCAGGCCATCGCCACCGCCCTCGCCGCCTCCATCGACTACGCACGCGCCAACCCGTCCCAGGCCCTCGCCCACGCCCGCGCCGTCGGCGCCGACCTCGACGAAGACATCACCACCCGCTTCACCAACATGTACGTCACCAACCTCACCCGCAACATGGGCCCCCGCGGCCACACCGCCCTCCACACCCTCTTCCAACGCTCCCCCGACCGCCCCACCCACCCCACCCCCCTCGACATCATCCCCGCCCCCTGAGTCGCCCCCACCCGTTCGTGGTGAGCCGCCCTGAAGTCTTTCGGAAGGGCGTGTCGAACCACCCCCGCACTCAGCACCCAAGCCCCTTCTGCACGCCGAGCTCAAGTCGACAAGACCTCAATTAACGCCGCGCCGGTTTCGGCAGGCCGCCTAGAATGGGTAGCCCGCCGTCCGCCGCACCTGACTTGAACGCCCACGCCCAATCGAATCTCCGGAAGACCGCGCAGCCAAACCTCAAGACGCTGCCGCTGCCGACTCAACTCCCCGCCGAGACGCTGATCGCGCCGCGTCCTCAACTTCCCCAGCGCACCTTGCTCCGACTCGAGTAACCCATGGACGGCAAGCGTTTCGTTCACTCCATCCGCCTGCAGAATCTTCTCTCATTCGGCCCCGACACCGTCGTACTTCCGCTCGAGCCACTAAACGTACTCATTGGACCCAACGCGTCAGGGAAGTCCAACCTGATTCACGCATTGTCGCTGCTCAAGGCAGCGCCTCGAGACATACAGGTGCCGATTCGGGAAGGCGGCGGCGTTGAAGAGTGGATATGGAAGGGTCTTAAGCAGCTTGACAAAGCAACTATTGAAATCACCGTGGACATCGCTTTGTCGAAGAGTCCATTAGTTCATCGCCTTACCTTCACAGAATCCTTCGGTGACGGGATCTTTATCCCGCAGGAGACAATCGTCAAGGCACGGTCTGACGCTGGAATCGACAGCCTAATAAGGTACTACTCAAACGTGGATGGAAAGGCTATCCTCTACGCGAAGGGATCCACAGACTCCGGCAGCGGATATCAGGGTGATTCAGCTGACTCGCCGGGACACGAGTCACGGTTGGAGCGAGAGATTCGCCACGATCAATTTGACTTTGGACAGTCGATTCTATCCCAGGTTAGAGACAACTTTAGCTACCCAGAGATTGCATTCCTTTCGTACAACTATGAGGGCATCAGCTTCTTCCGTGGGTGGGATCTTGGACGACTTTCGCCAATTCGCCAACCACAAAGGACTGATCATCCCAAGAATGCCCTCTTGGAAGACGCGTCGAATCTGGGCGTCGTCTTGAGTGACTTGCTAAATCGCCCTGGAATAAGATCGCGAATCTTGCAAGGGATTAGGACATGCCATCCGGCCGTCGAAGATGTCCGGATTGACGTAACAGGTGGGTTAGTAAGGATCTTCCTCCACGAAGTGGGGTTGCATCATCCGGTGCCAGCGGAACGGCTATCAGACGGGACCCTCCGCTACCTATGCCTCCTCGCGGCCCTCTGTCATCCAGATCCGGCACGGGTGATATGCCTTGAAGAACCAGAACTTGGCCTCCATCCCGACATGATCCCGGAACTCGCCAAACTCCTGGTGGAAGCCTCTACCCGCAGCCAACTCTTCGTTACCACCCACTCCGACATCCTTGTTGACGCCCTCTCCGACACGCCCGAGGCCGTCATCGTCTGCGAAAAATCCGAAGGCGCCACCCAACTCCAACGGCTCAACGCGGAGGAACTCAAACCCTGGCTTGAGAAGTACCGTCTCGGAGAACTCTGGACCAGTGGCCACATCGGCGGCAACCGCTGGTGAGCGTAAAGCTGATCGTTGAAGGCGGGGGAGATAGAAAGTCACGGTCTGCTAATCGGGATTGCCGACGAGCATTCGGCAAGTTCCTGGAGAACGCCGGACTCACTCTCCGAAGACCCGCTATCGAGGCAGCCGGCGGCCGCGAGCAGGCATACGACGCCTTCAAGACAGAGCACGAAAGAGGGGCCCGGGTCGCCGTGCTCCTGGTCGACGCCGAAGCCCCGGTCACAGCTCAGGACCCGTGGACTCACCTGAACCGACGCGACGGCTGGACCCGCCCAACTGGCACAACAGACGACCAATGCCACCTCATGGTCCAGGTCATGGAGTCCTGGTTTCTCGCGGACCGCAAGGCGCTAGCTAACTTCTACCGGCAAGGGTTCCGGCCAAATGCGCTGCCGGGCAATCCCAGGCAGATCGAACGGATCCCCAAGAATGCTGTCGAAGACGGTCTCGACCGGGCCACCCGGAACACCACCAAAGGCCGCTATCACAAAGGTCAGCACAGCTTCGAAATCCTGGCCAGCCTGGATCCCGCCAAAGTGACAGCCGCATCTCCCCACGCCAGGAGATTCGTACAAACGCTCCTCGCTCTGGCGTAAGCAGATGCCCGCTCCGAGGCCTGAGTCCCCGACACGCCTCACTTCCTCTCCCTCTGTCATCTCGGCGTCCCATCTCACGTAGGGGCCGGTCCCTGACCGGTGTGTTCCGTTAGTGATCGGCCGGCCGTCCTGCGGCCCGTACGCGCCGACGCCCCTAGATTCACGCATCTCGACCCAGTCTTAGATCCACCCGTCGTTACTCGGCGTTATACTCATCCGTCCTAAGCCTAGTGATCCGCTTAATCGGAGATGACACTGGTGAGTCCGAGACCAACTGTCGCGATGAGAACCAAAAGAAGACTGTGGTCCGAGTCCATGGGACACTGCATGAACCCGGAGTGTCATACTGATCTTCACAGTGGCGGCACATTCATCGGTGAAATTGCTCACATCGTTCCTAATGCACACGGAGGGGATGTGGCCTATGGAAATCTCCTGGTGCTCTGTCGCAATTGCCATAGAATAGTCGATGACCAGAGGACATCTCAAACTGAAGAAGAAATGTCGCGTTGGAAGAGAATACGAAATCGGGAGATCCGTAAGCGGTTTACCAAGAGGTATGATTCGTTTGAAGAGCTCAGTGATCATGTTGTTCCAATCCTAGAGAGGAATCGATCTATATTCGATAGCTACGGTCCAATCAACAATGGTGCAAGTGCCCATCATATGTGGCTGTCATTCGAGGCGGAATTACTTGCAAACAATCAAAAGCTCGTAGATATCCTGAATAAGAATAAAGAGCTTCTGCACTTCGCCAATCAAGAAATAGTCGAGAGGTTTACTACACATGCTCACGAATTCAAAGAGACCAGAAGAGACCGTTCAAATCCCCGTAGAATCCTATTCCCGGCGAAGCTGAATTCTATTTTTGGAGTTGAGCGAGTCTCAGCAGGATTGACGCCCAATGTATCCGCCTTGCAAAATATGATAGAGCAGTTGATCAGAGATGGGGAATTTGTTGACCTAGATCTCGAAGAGGAGCAAGTATTAGTCTATAGGGAGAACGATAGTGACGTCGTCTTGCATTTGAACGACAGGCCAAGGGTTGATCAGATACTGTGGTCAAGGAGATGTTATCGGCCTCAGACGACTTCTCTGCGGTTAGACGGCTTACTCTTCACGCTGAATTGGCTACGAAGGAGAGGCTTCGAGTACAGAATCCCGAATCTCTGCGAATTGGGACACATTAGATTAGAAGATGGGACTGACGTCATCTTTGTCTACGAATA
The DNA here is from genome assembly GCA_022825895.1 of Chloroflexota bacterium. Lineage (GTDB taxonomy): Bacteria > Chloroflexota > UBA11872 > UBA11872 > UBA11872 > UBA11872. Next base: position 140,454 of record JAJDVX010000019.1, read on the forward strand.
CTGCCTCTCTGCTTCGCACTTGTATAAGATTGATATTGATGAAGAAATGCTGATAGTGAATCTGTACAACTGGAATGGAGGCGTCATCAGCGAAGATGCCGAGTCTCATGCAGAGGAGTTTGGGGCTGTGGCAATGAACCAACGAGAGTTCTTTAGGTTTTGTCACCGAAACTTGAAGTAGACGAGTTATGCACTCGATTGAAGAGTCGTGATCACTCTAGCTTAAGGCTCTTTCGAGAGGCCTATCTGTTTGGATCGATCCTCACGGAGGAGAGACCCGAAGATATCGACATCCTCTTGATATATGATAATCATCGACCTTTGATCGATGTTTCGATGGCGGCTGATAGGGTATTGGATTGGCTGTCTTCTATGTACTATGGAAGGCTGGTGCACTTAACCGTTCTGAGCGTCTCCGAAGCGCGGTCAACGACGCTGACTAAATCTGTCCGAGAAATCACCAAATAGGTCGCAATTAGTGGTCGCTTTGACTGCCAAAGTATGTGTCAGGGGTTTCGCGTATGCGACAATGCGTACCATATACCGAAGTATATCGGTGATGGTGGCGGCACCACAGATTGTGTCAATGTACTGTGTTGACTGCTAATGTGTTAAGTTTGTGCGGAGCATGAAATCCAGTGCCTGGTCATTGGCAATGTCAGGATTCCAGCCATAAGCCGCCGCCACGGCCGCATCCAACTCCCCATGCGCGTCCACTAACCACTGCGGCCGCTCGTTGTACAAATTCGTCAACGTCCGCCTTCGCAGCTCCCGCACCGGAGCCGCGGCCGTCGGTACGGCCCGCTTTGGATATCCGGCGACCGGCTCCTCCACCCACTCCACCCACTCCGGCGGATTCAGCCACCGGTCACGAAGTTCCACAAGCCGGCGCGCTGCTTCGGCGATGGCGATTGCCCGCGGATCGTCGACGTAGTCGGCGGCGGGAATGTCGGGCGTCAGCCCTTCGGGAAACGGAAACGTCTGAAACGTGGTCGTAGGCGTGTAGCGCGGGTCATTGCCCTTTCCCAGCCACGTGCCCAATCGCAGTGACCACAGTTCGTGGAAGCGGCTATGCAGGATGCCGAAGGTCGTGTCGTCATCGCGGGCAATCACGATCAGTTGATGGTCGGGACAGACACGCGTATCTAGCCAGACGAACAGTCGGTGCTTCGCCACCATCGGAGTCACGATGCATCGGCTGAAACCGTCGAGTTCCCGCCACATACCCGGTCTTGGTTCCACGTGTCGCCACCAGTTCAGCCGATAGGCCGCTCGACGGTTCCTTTGACGCATCGGATAGACGCGTTCCTTGATCCACCGATACGGCGTTTCGTACAGCGCGGCCTCGCTCTCCGATAGCTTCCATCCATAGTCGACGATCCATTTCCCGCGCGGACGTCTGGTCAGGTCCATCCCGTTGACCCAGGGTTTGAGCACGTCGGCGTTCGGCCGCCCGTTCGGGTTGGCCGGTAGCTGCAACCACTCCCGCGCCTGGTCGCCCGAAATATCGAACGGTCCGCCCTTCGTGTCGCCCATGAAAGCAACGCCGGAGTTCTGCGGCAGCCGGACGGCCTGCGTCAGGTCGACGCTCACGTCGGTGAGATCGGCATTGATCCGCAGCGCGTCCTCGCCATTTAGTTGCGTCGGCAGCCCGGTTTCCTTGCCGGCAAAGCAGACCAGCGACACCCGCACGGCCGCCCCATCCACCACCCACGGCTCGTCCGACCACGCGTCGTAAATCGCGCCTCGCTCAACGATTCCATCCAGCACCGACCGGTTGCGCCCGCCGCGGATGGAATTGGTGCCAACGAGGCCAGCACGCGCCAACTCTCCGCCGGTGACCAGCCGCTCGGCCTTGTCGAACCAATGGCACACCAGGTCGGCGTCGCCGTGAATCCGCTCGCCGTAGAGCCGCTGTAGACCCTCCACGTGCTCATCGCCCAGCACCCCGCGCAGCAGCTTTCCGCCCAGGAACGGCGGATTCCCAATCACCACGTCCGCCGCTGGCCACTCCGGCTCCTGCCCGTCGTCCGTCAGCACTGCGTCCCGGCACTCGATCGTGTCCAGCGGCTTCAGAATCGGGTCGCGGTCCTCGCGAAAGCCATGACGCCGCATCCACTGGATCTCGCCGATCCACACCGACACCCGCGCCAGTTCGGCCGCGTACGGGTTGAGTTCAATTCCCTTCACGTTCGCCGGGCCAACGGCGGGGAAGGGCGGTTGCAGCCCCAGCGTCTGCGCCTCCACCCGCACCCGGTGCTCAAGGTCCTTCAGCGCGTGCAGCGCCAGGTACAGGAAGTTGCCGGATCCGCACGCCGGATCCAGCACCCGGAACCCCGCCAGCCTCTCCAGGAACTCCCGCAACTGGCGCTCCGCGCGCTGCCGCCGCCGGCTAGCCGTTTGCGAGGTCGTAGCCTTGCCCGCGTGATTGAGCAGGCCATTCAATTGCTCCTTCGCGGCCGCCCACTCCGCCAGCCACGGCCGCACGATCACCGGCTCCACGATCTGCATGATCTTGTCGCGATCCGTGTAGTGCGCCCCCAACTGCGAGCGCTTGTCCGGGTCCAGTCCGCGCTCGAACAGCGTGCCCAGGATCGACGGATCGATCTCCGACCAGTCCAGCCCCGCCGCCTCGCGCACCGCGTTCACCTGCGGCCGGTCCAGCGGCAGCGCCGTATCGTCGTCGAACAACCCGCCGTTGAACCACGCCACCTCCTCGAACCCCACCATGCCGCCGTCCTGCATGGCCGCGAATAGGGTGCGCGCCAATTGCTCGAACTGCTCGGGCCGCAGCCGCGCCTGGTCCAGCATCCGCCGGAACATCTGGTCCGGCAGCAACCCCACGTCCTCGGCGAACATGCAGAACACCAGCCGGTTGACGAAATGCGCCACCGTCTGCGGCTCGTGCCCGCCGTCCCGCAACCCCTGCGCCAGTTCGGCGAACGTGGCCGCCGCCTGCTCGGTCAGCGCCTGCCGCGTCTGCTCCGGTCGCAGCCGCTCCGGCTCGCTGAACGCCCACTTCAGCAGGTTGCGCGTGCCCGGATCGTCCAGCTCGTACAGCGTGAACTCGTGCACCGTGCTGACGCTGTTCGTCCAGTTCGTGTGGATGCGAAAGCGCCGCGTGTCCGAGACGATCAGTAGCGGCGGATTCTCCAGCGCCAGCGCGTACTGCCGCAGCTGCTGAAACGCCGCGTCCAGGTCCTTCCCCTGCGACTTGTACTCCCAGGCGAAATGCCCCCGCTTCCACACGTCCGCCCAGCCACCGCCCCCGCTATCCTTCCGCGCCCCCCGCTCAAAGCAGTACTCGTCGCCCTCCGGATCCGCCTCGATCGGCGTCGGCTCCCCCAGCAACGAACACAAATCATTGAAATGCGACTGCGCCACCGCCCGCTCATTCAGCGTCACCGCCCGCCACTTATCGATAAACGCCCCAGCCGTCAACCCACTACCCAAAACAACCCCTCACAACGGCGCCGCCCCAAGCCACACCCAACATTCTGCCCCGCTCGCCCGCCGCGCCGACCTCCCCCACACCTCGTCTCCTCATCCCAGGCCACCAGCCGCAAATCACTAGCCATACGTGCCCAGATAGTGTACACTGTCCGAGTAAGCCTCGCAACCCTTGTTCCAAATGCCCCCCGCCCTCCTGCTCCTCCTCCCATGGTTCATCCCCCGCTTCTCCCACTTCTCACTGCTCTCAACTCACTCCTTCCTCACCGGCCCCCTGGCGCCCCGGTGCCGACATTGCTGGTTCCCAATCTTGCGAAGAGGCCGACTTCATTCCGGCCGCATCCGCTCAAGACGTATTCACCCCAATCCCTCGCCACGTCCGCGCACCCAACATCCCCGGCACCGCCCTGCCGCCTCCTCACAACCCCAACTATCCTCCCCGACCCGCCAATAGATCTGGCCAGAGACAGTTCTTCCCTTCACCCCCCAGCCAAGTCCCGCCGCCCGGGCCTCACCCCATCGCCCTGGCAAGACCTCACCCACTCGCACCCCACCCCTCACAACCCGATATCCTGAACCCGCCGCCCATCTGGGCGGTTATCTGTGGAGGGCGCAAGACCTCATGAAACCGCTCGACTTCGGGATTCCGGCCGGCAGCCTTCAGGAAGCGACCATTGAACTCTTCCGGCGCGCCGGCTGGCATATCGTCGTCAGTCCCCGGAGCTACTTCCCCGAAGTCGACGACGACGACCTGCGGCTCACCCTCATGCGCGCCCAGGAAATGTCCCGCTATGTCCAGCACGGCACCTTCGATGCCGGCATTACCGGCAAGGACTGGACCCTCGAAAACGAGTCCGACGTCAAGGTCATCCAGGTGCTCCCCTACTCACGACGCAGTTCCCGGCCGACCAGGACCGTCCTGGCGGTACGCAGTGACTCGCCCGTCAAGACCATCCACGACCTCCAGGGCCGCACCATCGCGGCCGAAATGGTCGGCTTCACGCGGCGCTACCTGGCGGATCGCGGCATCGACGCCTCGGTCGAGTTCTCCTGGGGCGCAACCGAGGCCAAGGTCGCCGGCCGCCTGGCTGACGCCATCGTTGAGACTACGGAGACCGGCTCAACCCTCCGCGCCCACGGCCTCCGTGAAATCGAGACCATGCTCACCTCCTGCCCCCAGATCATCGCCAACAAGACCGCCTACGCCGATCCGGTCAAGAAGGCCAAGATCGACCAGGTCGCCATGATGCTCAAGGCCGCCCTCGACGCCCAGTCGCGCGTGGCGCTCAAGATGAACGTCCCGAAGGACCTGTTGGAGGAGATCATCGCCCTCGTCCCCAGCGTCACCGCGCCCACCGTCGCCGACCTCTACGGCCAACCCTGGGCCAGCGTAGAAATCGTCGTCGAGGAACAGCAGGTCCGCGAATTGGTGCCCCGCTTGGTTAAGGCCGGCGCGGAAGGCATCATCGAGTTCCCGCTCAACAAGTTCCTCTGATGCCTGACAACCGACTCCGCTTCGGAATCATCGGCACGGGAGGCCGCGGCCTCGGATCCTTCGCCCGCGGTCTCCGCAACGACTTCCCCGACCAGGCTGACATCGTCGCCCTCAGCGACATGGACCCGGTCCGGCTCGCTCTCGGCGCCAAACACTTCGAAGTTGACCGCACCGACACCGACCCGTCGGTCGTCCTCGACAACCCCGAAGTCGACGTCGTTGTCATCACCACCCCCGATGCCACCCACGCCGACTACGCCTGCGCCGCCCTCGAGGCCGGCAAGCACGTCATCTGCGAGAAACCCATCGCCACCACCGTCGACGACTGCAACCGCATTCGCGACATTGCCCGTCGCTCGCCCGGCGGCTTCATGACCGGCTTCGTCCTGCGCTACGTCCCCTTCTACGACCGCATGCACCACGCCATCGTCAACGGCGAGATTGGCGACCCGCGCCTCGTCACCATGACCGACAACCGCGATGGCGCCGGCTACTTCCGTCGCTGGCACCGCCTGCGAGCCAACTCCGGCGGCCTCCTCGTCCACAAGAGCTGCCACGCCCTCGACATCGCCGGCTGGATGCTCGGCGCCCGACCGGTCAGCGTCAGCGCCACCGGCGGCGTCGCCTTCTTCACCCCCAGGGACTGGGCCGGCGAACGCTGCCTCACCTGCGACGCCGCGGACACCTGCTCCGAGTACGTCGACATCACCCAGGGCCGTCTCAAGGAGCTGTACTACGACGCCGAGGCCACCAGCGGCTACATCTTCGACACCTGCGTCTTCAACTCCGAGAAGGACACCGTCGACCACGCCAGCGCCAGCATCGAGTACGAGGGCGGCAAGCGCGTCTCCTACAGTCTCTGCCTCTTCGCCTCCTACACCACCCGCGAAATCGGCGTCTGGGGCGAAGACGGCAAGGTCGAAGGCCGCGACGGTCAGGACGCATTCCGGCTCACCGGCCGACGTGACGACCGCGATGAAGAACGCCCCGTCGAGGTAGCCAGCGGCGGCCACGGCGGCGGCGACGTCCGCCTACTTGCCGACGCGCTCGCCGTCTTCCGTGGCGAACGCGATCCCGTTGCCGGATTGGATGCCGCCTACTGGGCCGCCGTCCTCGGCATCGTGGCCGAGGAATCCGTGGCCCGCGGCGGCCAGCGCCTCACCCTGGCTGAACTCGGCGCCACCCCATGACCGGCCGCGCCGCCATCGTGCGCGAAGCCAACCTCGTCGAAATCGAGGAAATCGACATCCCGGGCCCTCCCGGCCCCAATGAAATCCTCGTCCAGACCGAATGCACGTTCATCAGCGCCGGTACCGAACTCGCCAACTTCACCGGCCTCGACCCCGGCGTCCACGTCCCCGGCAGTTGGAACCAATTCCCCGCCCGCCCCGGCTACGCCAACTGCGGCCGCGTCATTGAGTTGGGATCAAACGTTGACACCCTTGCCGTCGGCGACCGCGTCTTCACCCAGCACAAGCATGTCTCCCATCACCTTGTTTCCGTCAACGACCCCAACACCATCGTCGTTCCCGTCCCCGCTGACGTCCCCAGCCATCTCGCCGCCGCCGTCCGCATGGGCATGGTCGCCATCACCGCCCCCCAGATCGCCGACAACCGCCTCAACGACTGGGTCGTTGTCTTCGGTCTCGGCCTCGTCGGCAACCTGGCCGCCCAGCTATTCCAGCTCGACGGCGCCCGCGTCATCGGCGTCGACCCCGTGCCCGCCCGCCGCGAGCTTGCGCAGCGCGTCGGCATCCGGCGAATCATCGGCGACGACATGTCCACGATCGTCGACCAGGTCCGCGAACTCACCGACGGCGGCGCCCAAACCGTCGTCGAAGCCGTCGGCCACGCCGGCGTGGCCCAGACCGCCGTCCACGCCGCCGCGCCCTACGGCGAACTCATCCTTCTCGGCTCCCCCCGCGCCCCCGTCACCGCCGACCTCAACGAGTTCCTCCAGCCCGTCCACCGCACCTGGGTCACCATCAAGGGCGCCCTCGAACACCGCCTGCCCATCAACCCAACCAGCCGGGGCTATCCCCTGTCTATCGCCGGCAACGCCCGCACCATCCTCGACCTCGTGTCGGCCGGACGTCTCCAACTCGCCGAACTTATCTCCCACCGCCTCCCCGCCAGCCAGATCGCCACCGCCTACGACGGCCTTCTCAACCACCCTGACGAGTTTTGGGGCGTCGCCCTCGACTGGCGCTAACGCCTGCATCTGCGGCGGACTGATGCACGGTCTCCGTACCTGCTGTGCGCGCGCCACCACACGCCTCCGAATGCGGGTCCTCGACGACTGCATTGAAGCCCTGAACGCAATCCGACGCTGCTAACATGGGCCGGAATTCGGGCAACATCGCTTAGCTTCACCTTCTATCATGCCCCTGACGCAAAGAGTTGGATAAAACGTATGCGCTTTGAGCCGGCCGAAAAGTGCCCACCCCGGCAGGCGCTTGGCGCGGCTCTTCTGATCTTCGTTCCAAACACGATTAGCGTCGTTCTGCTGACCACCTTCGTCATTCGAGCATCCGAAGAATCGGAAAACTTCCTGGCCTGGGCCACCTTCACGGGTCTGGCAATCTCCGGTTTAAGCATGATTCTGCACGCCTTCCCGTATCGCTATATGGGATCCGGCGGTCTGGTTGTCACCAACTTAAATGTTCCTCTTCTTGCCGTGTCCGTTCTTGCTCTGGCGCGAGGAGGCCCAAGCCTCCTGGCGAGCCTGGTCATCACGTCAACCCTGCTCCAATTCCTTCTTGTTTCGCGCCTTGCCTCGCTCCGTCGCATATTCACACCAACGGTAAGCGGAATCGTCATCATGCTCGTCGCGGCCTCCGCCGTGCCATTTTTCGTCGACCGGACCATAAGCCACTCATTGGGCGACTCGGGCATCGTCCTGGTGCCGGGAGTCGTGGCTCTCGCCGCGGGTCTCTGGGGCGCCGTGCAGTCGTCGGAGGCGCGCCGCCTTTGGACGCTGCCCATCGCTGTTGCGTCCGGCCTGGTGGTCGCCGTTCCGATGGGCCTCTACGATGCGGACCAGGTCGTAGATGCGCCATGGCTTAGCGTCACCGACCTGCAATGGCCGCTGCAGGGACTCGACTTTGGCATACAGTTCTGGTCCTTGCTTCCGGCCTTCCTCGTTGTCAAGCTCACCGCCTTCCTGAAAGTCGTTGGCGATCTCTCCATAATCAGCCGCGCCTCATATCGCAATCCGGCGGCCTTGGACTTTCGGAGAATCCAAAGCGGTTTGAATCTCTATGGAGCCACGACACTCCTGACCGGACTCCTGGGAACGCTTCCCGTCTCCGCCCCGTGGTCGTCCACCGCTGTTTACATAGGCTTTACAGGGATTGCTGCACGAAGTGTTGGAATCTACCTCGGTATCCTGACAATCCTGATTGCGCCGTTCGCCAAGATCGTCGCCATTCTTGCCGCGACTCCCGACGCCGTTGTTGCCGCCGTGTTTATCATCATTTTCGGCCTGCTCTTTATCGAGGGTTCCAAGGCGGTGTTCACGTCCCCCATGGACTATAGGAAAGCCGTAATTGTCGGAGTCTCCATGGTACTGGGTATTTCGGCAGCCAGCTTTGGCCGGTTAAGCGATGGAATCTGGGGAGACTTGCTCGGAAACACGATAATCGTCGGCGGGGTTACGGCAATTGGTATGACCGTAGCGACAGGGTTCAGGGGATTTTGGCGGCGGCGCTTGAACGTCGACCTCTCGCTTTCCTCGTTGACCGACATCTCGGAGTTTCTGGAGGACTTCGCTTCCAAACGCGATTGGAGCGACTCGGCCAGGATGCGTCTGAACCTGGCCGTTGAAGAGGTCGTGCTTACGCTCGTGGACCAGAGCGGCGAACACTCTCCTGATCAGGCCCGACGGCTAAGTGCCTCGGTGCATGCCGATGGCGATGCCGCTGAAATTGAGTTGATCGTCTATTCGCAAGACGATATCAAGGGCAACATTCAGGACCAGCTTGCCCTGGTTAGCGACCAGGCGTCGCTGGACGATGCTCACCAGCTATCGACAATGCTGCTGCGGCATTACGCGTCGTCGGTCCATCATCGAAAGTACTACGGCGTCGACATTGTGACGTGCCGGGTCGAAGAATATGTCGCGGGCTCGGAGACCGAGCGTCGCTGATCGATGTTGGGTGACTGAGCCCGGAATTCGGGCCAGGTTCGGAGTCCTGTGCCACGTCTGCCTGTCCCTCCGGCACCCGGGCGCTCGTAGCGTCGCCCAATCCAGCAGGCTGACTGCCGTCCCACGGATGAAATGAAGGAGCCTCGCCGGCGGCATCCGCCGCCGCCGAGGCTCTTCCCAGGCCGCTCTCCAGAGGAGAGAGCTGACCTAGCCGCTACTCATCGTCAAAGTACGCCGACCCGAAGACCAGCCCGTCGTGCCGTATCGCCCACGCGTGCGCGGCGCTGCCGCTGCCCTGGGACGACGGTCGAAGGTTGCTGAACCAGGCGCCCTCCTCGGTCACGTTCGCGAGCTGTTCGCCGTAGTTGTAGACCATGCCGTCAAGCCCGCGAGCCCTCACGAGCGTCACGTCGGTTCCAATCCGTTGCGGCAACACCGGGTGCACCAGGTAGCGGTCGTTCTCGTCGATCATGAACAGGAACGACGCGCCGTCAAAGCTCTCCGTGCTGTTGTAGTACGCAACCGTCGCTTCCAGGCCGTCGCGCTCGTACCGCTCGATGGCTGCCTGCACGTAGGCCATCGTCGCCGCTTCCGGATCATCGGCCGTGGGGTAATAGCCCGAGGCGAAGATCCGTCCGTCGTGCCGAATGGCAAACGAGACCTTCGGGGCTTCTTGCAGCGTCACCGGGTGCGGCCACAGGTACTCGACCCAAACGCCTTCCTCTGTTGCCGCCGCAATCGCCTTGCCCAGCTCAAACCCGTCGGATCCCACCACGTCCTTGATGTCCGTGCCAATCAGGCGCGGGAAGAGCGGGTGGACGAAGTAGATGTCGTTCGCATCCATCGCAAACAGGTAGAACTGCCCCTCGAAAGCCGCCGTGCTGTTGTAGTAGTTCGTCATCGACTCCAGGCCGTCGCGCTCGTACCGCTCGATGGCCTGTTGCACGTACTCCACCGTGTACTCACGGGGGTCGGCGCCAATCCAGGCCGGCGGTTCCGCGTCCGGGTCAGGCGTGTAGTACCCCGACGCAAAGATCAGGCCCTGGTGCCGAACCACCCAGGCCGTCTTCGGCTCTTCGCGGCCCGTGGCCGGATTCGGCCACGGGTACTCCACCCAGTGCCCTTCCGGCGTCGCCTTCGCAATTTCCTTGCCCAGTTCGTACCCGTTCGATCCAACCACGTCCTTGATGTCCGTCCCGATCAGGTGAGGAAAGATCGGGTGCGCCAGGTAATTGTCATTGGCGTCCATCAGGAACAGGTACAGGTAACCGTCGACACTTGCATCGCTGTTGTAGTAGTCGACCGTCGCGTCCAGACCCTCCGTCCGGTACCGACCGATCGCGTTGCTCACGTACTCCCGGATGATTTCGGCCAGGCCCGCCCGGACCGAGAAGTGTCCGGAGCTGAATACGATGCCGTCATGCAGCACGAAGTAGCTGCGTTGCGGTTCGCGCTGGCCGGTGACCGGATTCGTCTGCAGGTGATTCAGCCAAAACCCGTCTTCGGGCGCGCCGAGGACAACCCGTATGAGCGAGTGACCGGCCGGCAGCCTGGCCCCTACCAGGTTGCGGAACGCCGGCACCGCCAACACGGTCAGGGAAGACCGCTCCACGGCAAGCAGTGAGCGGCCGTCCGCAATACTTGCTTCGCTGTTGTAGTACGCCATGGTGGCCTCGAGGCCGTCCTGCTCGTACGCCGCAATAGCGGCCGACACATACGCCAGCGTCTGTGCGTCCGCCTCCGCGGTTGCCCCCAGGGCGATCGATGCCGGTTCCCAGTCGAACCGCTCAATGCTCAGCCGCTCCTGCAGGCCCCGCGGGCTGTTCACCCATGTTCGATAGCCGTCGGTGAAGCCTGTCCAATTGGTCGCCTTGTCCCACAGCAGCACGCCGCCTGACGTCTGCTGGCGCGTGATGCCGTCGCTCGGATCGTGCTGCTCGTTGTCCACGCAGTCGCCAACCGTGTCGGGAGCCATCGCCTGAAGGTCCCCAAAGCCCAGGACAAACTCGCAGTCCGGGTGGTCCGCGGAGACCCGACCGCCGGGTCCAATCAGCGTGAATGCCACGGCAACAAGTGCCGCGATAACCGCAACCACCAGCAAGCGAGGTACGGACTGCATGCCGGCCGACGCTGCGACTTCGGACACTGCTACTCGACTTCGGAACATTCTTGAGTCCCTTCTCCGTGACGTCCGCCACGTTGCGTTAGGCGACAACAAACGCGCGCGCCAGCCTACATCAGGACCCAACAACACCCCAAAATTGACGAGCCCGCGATGCCGGAGTCAGGCCCACGCACGCGCGTGGCACAACTCGCCCTGGGTCACGGCAAACCGTCACTCGCCGGTTAGCCTCGGTCCGCGACGGTCCCCTGACTCCAGGGCGTCCGTCCCGGCTGCCCAACGTCTACGCTCCGAGGCGCCGCCGTAAGGCGTCAACCGCGCTGGGGTCGGTGCAAGCCGCGTAATGCCCTGGCAGCACAGTCCGCAGTCCGCCGGTCGCCAGTCGCCTGATTGACGCATCCTGGGCCGCTAGGTCGGTCGCAAGGTGCCGCACATTAGGACGCAAGTGGCCTCGCATGTATATCAGCGCGTCTCCCACAATCCCCACGTCATCCCGCACCAGGCTCATGCTCCCCGGCGTGTGCCCCGGCGTATGCAGCACCTGCCAGTCGCCCACGACGTCCCCTTCCTCCAGGGTCGTCGCGATCTCGGGCGCTTCCCAGCGCAGCACTTGCGGGACGGGCTGGTGGTACAGCAACCGACGCAAGCCCGGACTGTCTGAGGGATTCGACACTAACGCCGCGTCTGCCGCGTGAATCGCTACCGGCGCGTCCAGGTCTCGCGCCAACTGCGCCGCGCTGCCCGAGTGGTCGTAGTCGTAATGCGTCAGCACGATCCGATCCACCGAGCCAGGAGCCACGCCCGTGGCCCGCACGGCACGCTGGATTGCCCCTGACACGTGGCTCACGCCCGTATCGATCAACAGCGTTTCCGCGCCAACCGCCAGGTACGCCAGTGCGCCCCACCAGCCGCCAAGGGCAAACACACCCTCGGCAACCTCGCGCGGATATCTACTAAGCACGATGAATCATGCTCAATCGTCCATGAGGCTCCACGGCCAGACCGAAAGGTAGCGGCAGACCGCGCCGAAGCCGGCGCCTACCTGAGCGCTACGAGTCGCAGTCCTGGCCGAGCGTGCCTTCCCAGTAATGGTCGCCAGGCAGCAGGTTCGTGTTGCCCACACTGCCTTCCTTGTAGCCCGTGCAGTAAAAGTCGCCGGGGTTCAGCTTGAACTCGCCGCTTCGTTTTGGCTCACTATCGCCACACGCGGTGAGCGTGAAGGCGAGCGCCAGTAGTATCCCGGCGCCCGCGACTTTCCCCGTGCGCCCTGCACGACGAATCGACTTCGAAATCATCCGGCGCCTCCCCGAGCGGAAACGTCCGAGCGCAGCCCTTTGAGCACGGCGCCCCTCTACGTCAGTCTAATGATGCGGCGAACCGAGACCTCGGTCAACCTTGGGCCGCCGCAAGCACGCGATACCAGCCCGCGGCGCATCTCGCCCGCCGCCGCTTCCTTGCCCTCGATCGTCGTCCGCGGGACGATCCGGCGGCAGCCTGAGCTACTGCGCCTCATGTCGTTCCGTCTCGGGCTAATATTCCCAGCGACACTTCCAAAGGCCGATTAGCCGCGTGACGCTCAGCCGACTTCTGGATCCCTGGTCACAGTTCCGCCCGTTGCCCCTGGTCCTTGCCCTGGTCCTGGCCCTTGCGCTCGCTGCCTGCGGTGAGTCGGCTGCTGATGCCTCAGGCGGCGAGGGCTCCGGTGTCGCTCCGCCCGGACCAATCGACGCGACTCCGGGCGAGACCGTCGAGCGCGATGGCGTCGCCATCACCGTCTTCGAGGCCGGCGCGGCCCGTTCGTTCGACCGCCGCGAACAAGCTGCCGACGGCAAGATCTTCATCTCGGCCAGGCTTTCGATACGCAACTCTGGCTCCGAGATTCCCGCCCAGGGTCCGGACGCGCTCGTGCTCGAACTACCCGACGGGACCATCGGTAAACCCTGGATTGTCACCCCGGGCAGCCGCCTGCGAGACACCGGACCGGGACCAGGGGAGGAATTCGGCGGCTGGCGTAGCTGGGAAGTGCCCGAGGGCACTCGCGCGGCGACCCTCAGCTTCCGGCCTGAACCCGGCGTCGAGATTCGCTTCGGGTTCGCCTTGTCGGGCGAAGTCCGCGATCGCTGGCAGGTAACGTCGGACCTTCGCCACGTCTGATGGCCGCGCTCTGTGTGCCGCCCGGTCGTAAGCGTCGCCATCAAGGGTGAACTCCAGGTGCCGTCGCGCCGACTCGAGCCCGCGCACACCGTCGGCTCGCCCGCCTCGTGCGATAAGCTGGCATTGAGTCCAGCACGGCGGGCGTTCCCACTCCCGAGGTTCTTTCCAATGACCCGATTCCGCATCCCTCGCCGCGCCATGGTCGGCGTGGTGCTTGGCTTTGTCCTCGCCGTCGCGCTAGCTGCCTGCGGTGAATCGGGTGGCGACGAGTCGATCGCTGTCGATCCGCCCGGACCCGTTGACGCGCAGGTTGGCGGATCTGTTGACAAGGGTGGGGCCAACATCACCCTCACCGAAGTCGGCGCCACTCGCTCCTTCGGCAGCTTCGATAACGCCGAGCCCGGCTTCATGTTCATCTCCGCCTACTTCGTCGTGCAGAACAGCGGCAGCGGCTCCATCAACCTCGATCCTGAAGTCATGACCCTCGAACTTGCTGGCGGTGGCACCGGCATCGCCCGCCAGGCCGCCCCGGCCGCTCGGCTGGCCAATGCCGGCCCCGCGCCGGGTGCCGAGGAACGCGGTTGGCGCAGTTGGGAGGTCCCCGAAGGCACCCGCGCCGCCACCATCAGCTACAAGCCCACCGCCGACACCGAAATCCGCTTCGGCGTCATCGTCCCGACCGAAATCAAGGAGCGCTGGCGCGTCTGATCGTCCGGCGCCCGCGACGAGCTTGCCGTGACGCTTGAGCTCTGGAACTTCCTGCTCGTCATCCACCAGTTCAGCGGCACGGCGGCGCTCGGCGCCTTTACCGGGGCGCTTGTCGTGGTGGTCCAGGGCCGTCGCATGGCCATGGCCGGCGGCTGGACCGACGGCCTCCCCACCGAACCCGTTCTCCGCGCCCTCAACCGCTGGGTAACCGCGCCCTCAATGACCCTGCTGCTCGCCAGTGGCCTCGGCCTGGCCCTCACCAACTCCTACCGGATGAGTCCCACGTTCCTCGTCACCAGCACCGTCGCCATGGGCCTCGCAACCGCCATCTGGCTAGGCGTTATGCTCCCGGCCGAAACCCACTTCCGCGCCGGCCGTCAATGGCCCCTCGGATGGCGGCGTTGGATTGCCGGCTGGATCGCCCTGGCGGTCCTCGTCCTCTTTGCCTTCGCCATGATGATCATCCGCCCCGTCTGGTGGCCCGCCGTCACCGCCTGGACCCCCGGCTGATCGCAGGCGCCTCGATGAAGGCCAATCCCGGCTGAGGCCCGGCTTGGCTCAGCGGTTAACCGACCCCGCCTAGAGACCCTTGCATAACCCGAGGAACGAGTGTGCGATGTCACTCGCCTCACGCGGGCGCCGTTCTTTCCCCTCTCCAGGGGGAGAGGCAGAGCCCCTCCTGAGCTTGCCGAAGGATTCGGCCGTCCTCGGCCGAAATCGGTGAGGGGTCTTCCGGGCAACCACCTCAGGGTTACGCAGAGGTCCGGTCTAGCAGGGACCGCCGCCCGACCCGCCGCACCGCTCCGGCGCGATGGCTGTGCTGTAGTCCTGGCGCTTCAACTCTTCGTCGCCGCAGGCGCCCAACGCCAGGCTGAGCGCTACCAGAAAGGCAACGCCAACCAGCGACGTGCGCTGGAATCCGCGACGTCCTGCTCGAACCCACAGGCTCATGTTCCTTACCTGTCAGAGAATTGGCTCGTGCCTAACCCTAGCGCAACCGGATTTCCGACAGCACGCGGAACTACCCGGCGTAGCTCATCCCCGTGTCGCGCAGCGTTGTCGCCGTGCCCTCGCCCATGCCGCCGCCGATCACCTCGCCGAAATACACCACGTGATCCCCCGGCTGCGACGACGACACCACCTTGCACTCAAACCACGACGTCGCCGCGTCCAGCACCGGCGTCCCGGTCTGGTGCGTCGACACCGGTTCGCCTTCCAGGCGACCTTCGCCGCTGGTCGACTTCGCCGTGAACTTCAGCGACAGGTCCTTCGACCCCTCCGGCAGGACCGAGATGCTGAACACACCCGTCGCATCGATGTTCTTCCGTGTGTGCGCCGTGTCCTGGATCGCCACCGCGAAGATCCGCGGATCGAAGGACACCTGGGACATCCAATTCGCCGTCATCCCATTCGGTTCGCCGTCCGCCGAAACCGTGCCAACTACGGCCAGGCCGTAGACCACGTCACACAGGGCGTCGGAAGCGGGGTCGCTCTCAGCCATCGTCAATCCTCGTCAATGTCGCCGGCGCCAGTCCGCCGGTGTCTCGCCACCGGAGTCTCACACACCAGCCGAATCACGCGTGTACCAGCGCATCCGCAAGACTTCTGGCGCACGGCGCCTGAGCCGGAGATTCCTGACGGATAGCAGTGCGTGCGGGCCCGCCGCCAGTGCGAGCGGTCGCCGCAAGAGTGGTCGGGGCGAGAGGATTTGAACCTCCGACCTCATCGTCCCGAACGATGCGCGCTACCAGACTGCGCCACGCCCCGAAGAAGCCCAGAGTATAGGCCACCCTGTCCACGCAGCCCGCCAGAATCTTGCGCCGACTCCGCGGCCCACTCGGTTCGTAGCCGCCGGCCACCCCCTGCCGGCAGCCAATCAGCCAGAACCCATGCGTCAAAGTGGTCTCCAGCTTCGGCACCGGCGAATCTCCAGTCGTGGACGACGGAGAGTCAATCGAGACGCTCGGCCCAATAGCCGCCGGTTGCCGAAACTGAACGCTGCAGTTACTTGATGGCATCCGGAGCCGGCGGCCGCAGGTCAATCCGCATCTCCGCGATCCGTTCCGGATCCCCGGCCACGCCGCGGCGTTGAAGCACGGCCAGCATGTCCTCCTGCCTGGGCTGACCGAACGCCAGTCGATAGAGCGCCAGCGATTCCTGCAGCCGGTCCCATCGCTTCTCGTCGCGACTCAGGGGAAAAGCCATGATTCGCCGGTGGAGTTGGGCATCGCCGGGGTAAATCCAGTAGGGAGAAAGGTCGCCCAGCCCGTCGTCTCGTTCCGACGCGGCGGCTTCAAAGGCCACGGTCCAGGGGTCGGCGACGCCCGGGGCCAGCGCGGCCGATCGGTGAGCGGCCGCTACGTTCTTGCGGATGGCGTGACCCTTGTAGCGATCCACCCGGCCCTCGCGCTGCTCGAAATCGACCGGGTTGCCGGGGAGGTCCCAGTGGACCACCGAATGGCACCACCAGTGGAAGTCGATGCCCTCCTGGCCTATGGAGGTGGTCGCGAGCACGAACGGCCAGAACGGTGAGTTGAAGGCCGCCCTGACCTCCGGGAGCCTGGCTTCGTCCTGGCTGTAACGCGTGCTGCCGAAGCGCATGGCGAAGCGGCTGGGGAAGGCGATGCCGTCGCCGTCAAAGTGATCGATGTCGGTTGCGCGGTTGACCGACTCCCGTACGGCAATGGCCCGTCGTGCGGTCACCGCAAGCGAGATCAGCCCATCGTCGGTCGTCGTGTCGGCCCCGGACTCGCCGGCAAGGTGGTGGATGTACTCGTCGAGGACCGCCTGGAGCCCCCCGTCGATGCAATAGCGCGCGACCCTGCGCCAATAGGCGCCTTCATCCGCGCGCGCGCTGCCTGGGGCTCCGTAGAGGCCGTCGAGGAGCAGCATCGCGTTGGGACGCGCGAAAAGACTCCGCAAGCCCGACCCCAGGATCGCCGCCGCGCGCCAGTGGCCCAACTCGGTTACCTGGTCGTCCGCTCGCCGCAGCCGCTTGAGCGCGCGCCACGCGATATTTCCGGGCGCTCCCAAGCCGAGAAGCGCGGAAGTCGCGACCAGGTCCGCCGGCCGTTCAGATTCCGGCGCCCAATCCCCGAGAGCCTCTTGCATGTGGCTGACGTGCGCGACGAGCGCCTCGCCCCGCTCCTCCTCGGACCAGTGATCGGGAGATGCTCCGCGCAGCGCGTCGGCGAGGCTGCCTCGCCACTCCCCGCTGAGCGCGGAGGCAAGCGGGCTGCCCCGATCGGCCTGCACCGGCGCGAACCAGTGCCAGGCGGCGCTCGCTGTTGCACTGGTGCCGCCGTTCGGTCCGACGAGTTCCTCGACGCGGCCGGATGCCCATTCGAGGAGACGCTTCACGCTCGGCGACTCGGCGTGGTCGCGGGCGGCGTCCAACGGGTCGGCGCGCGCGGCTAGCGTCGGCTGCGGCCAGAACAACGCCAGCGTCGACATCGAAGCCGGCCGCCCGCCGGCCATCCGATAGTCAAGGCGCCCTGCGAGAGCTGCCCGGGCCGCTGGCGTATTCGAGTGGTGCCCCGCTCCGGTGAATATCTGTCGCTGGACCTCGTAGCTCAGGAGCGAAGCGATAGCCGCGGGCGCAGCCACCCAGCCGGAGAAAATGAGCTGCTTGGTGATCTCGGTCGAATCGACCGATGCATAAGGGCCGCCAAGGCTGTGGTACGGAAGCGACGGCGGCATCCAGAGCAAGCGCCACCAGCCCTTTTTCAGCGTCGCCCCGTACAGCGCGCGCATCCGGGCGTTTGCCCAGTCGAGCGGCCGAAACTGCTCAACCTCGGATTTGTCGATGCGCTGCGCGCCCCGAAACAGCGGTACCAGCCGAGCCCGACGGTCCGCATCCTTCATCCAGTCACGCACGCGCTCCCCAACCCGATATCCGCTCAGGAAGTTGAGGAAGTAGGGCGCTGATTTCCAGTACTCGACGCCAAGCGGCGCATTCACCTCGTCCGCGACCCGTCGCAGCGCCACGAAGCCGGCAAAGTCGTCCGATAGCACGCGAAACTGATTCGTCGCCGCATCCAGGGTCGTCAAGCGCCGGTCGCCCGTGGGTCGCTCGGTTCGGGCTATCCACTTCCGCAATTGCGATTGCACCCGGTCTCGGATCGCCGCCGTCGGCTCGCCCGCCAGCGCCGCCTGCCGCATGGCGTCCAGATCGGCCTGCAGGGCTTCCACGGGCTCATCGGAGTCCGCCAGGAACTCCAGCGTCTTGAGGAAGTCCGCGTAATGTCCACCACCCTCGTCGGCTTCCTCCGCATACGTGAACGGCTTGTACGGCGTTGCCGAGAGCAGCAGCACGCGCGCGTCGGACTGGTTGAAGAACTCGTGCGCCAGTTCGGCCGCCTCGCCGCCGGTCTTCACGTCGAGCAGGTCTCGAAAGCGCTGGAACTCGTCCAGGATCACCAGGTCCGGCTCGAGCGCCGTCACCGCGGCTCGCGCGAGCATTCGCCGCAGGCCGCCGACGATCCGGCGGGCCGATGCACGCTGGCTATCGGTCAGAGTCTCTCGCTCTTCGACCTCTTCGATCAGGGCGGCGAGCGACCGTGGCTCGCCACTCCGATCGAACGCCTGGAGAAACGTCCGTTGAATGCTCGACTCGAAGGGCCGCGAACGCACGGGGGCGACGTACCAGTCGACAAATCTCTGCCGGGTCGACACGCCGCCCTGGAAGATCCGCTCGGCCGCGGTTGCTTGCGCGCCGCTGAGGCCAAGGTGATTGCGCATCAGGACGTAGAGCACGGCACGCTCTATCGCTGTCCCCAGTTGCCATCCGAATTGGAACGATGTGGCTGGCGTGAAGGCGACGAACGTGGCCGGCTTGCCGGCGCCGCCGAGCGCGGGTTTGAACACGTCCGGCTGCCTGATCAACAGGGTAAGCCGCGTCGCAAGGCTCGGGCTTTCCGAGCCCGTGGCGTTCAGCTTGCGAATGTTCTGCGAAGCAATGTCCGCGTTGGAGCACACGTAGACGATGTCGATGCGCCTTACGTGGTCCACCTGCTGTAGGTGCTCAAGGGTCCGGGCAATGACTTCCTGCGCTACGTGCGTCTTGCCCAGTCCCGTCTCGTCCGCCACCAGGAAGCGTCGCGACGAGTCCTCATCCCGATACAGCCGCCGAAAGGCGTGATCCGCGGTCGCTCGCTGAAAGTCGCTGAGCGCTGTGCCCCGATCTTCTCGGGTTGTCTGAGTCACGAAGCCTCCGCGCGCATCGCGCGCCGCGCCTCAAGGACCGGCAGCCACACGTCGTCCCAGCCCGGCGGCAGGACCTTCCGCCCAAGCGGCGACCGGCGCAAGTGCTCGATGATCTCGTCCAGGTGATCGATGGACTCCGGACTCTCCGCCAGCGCGCGCGCCAGCAGCTCCAGCACGCCTTGCCCGGCGCCTCCCGCCCAGCGTCCCGACCCCTCGCCATTCACTGCGATTTCAGTGATCGTTCCGGAGGCGAGCCCGATAAGCAGGGCGAGCAGCCGCAGGAACTTCTCCGGCGTGTCGATCTGCCGGGCAAAGATCTGCCGGAATCGGTCGTCAGGCGTGCCTTCGAGCTGTGAGCAGACCACCGTCGAGCGCTCCAGCGGCTTCCCCTTGACCGTCTGGCTCGCGGAGAGGCGAAGGAAGGCCGTGATATCTGCCAACTCGCAGGGCGGCAACTTGACGTCAAGCGGCTCCGCGGGATTGAGCGGATGGGCCTCGTCCGGACGGTTGTGGGGAGCGATCGTGACGCAGGCCCCATCCGGGATGCGCCGCGGCGCCTCGTCGGCCGTTATTTGCGCGACCCACCCCTCGGATTCCTCGGAAACGGTTGTCCGGAAGCGGATCCCTCCCGCGATATCGATCAGCAGATTCTCGATCGCTCGGGCGTCTTCGCTGGTCGGATCGTCACAACACTCCGTACTGGGATCGTACGGCGTCAGCATGGCCCGAAGCGGCGCGTCGTCGCCCACCAGCGCGTCGACCCCAAGCGTCCGTTTCGGGCCCTCGAGCTCACAGAGAAACTCCACGTTCCGGCTCAGTCCCGCATCCGTCGCGTTGGCCGAGCCAACGAAGAGATGCGCCCGCTTGCCGCGCTCGACCGCAAAGACCTTGGCATGCAGCTGCGTAAAGAAACTCCGGTCGGTCTCCCCTTCGGGGTCATCCCCAGCCAGGCTCGCCGTCGGATCGAGCTCAAAGACATCCACATGCTCAAGCGCGTCCTCTGGCAGAGCATCGAGCTCCGCGCCGCGCGAGATGAGCGCGTACCGACGGCCGGACCTTGGCGGAAAGATCCGCCGAATCGCGCCCTCACGGACGAACGGCGAAATCACTAGCTTTCGATACCCGCGGAAGTGCTCCTCGACCGGAAACCGTCGCGCATACGGAAGTCCGATCGGATGAAAGCGGGCCTTGTGAACGCCGCTCGGCACCTCCCATTCGACCCGCCGCAGCTCCTCGGCGAGCTCGGTCAGAACCTCGTGACGGTCCGGCGACACCGGCGTCGCGGCCAACCCGGGCAATGCGCGAATGAATCGCGCGAGCGGCTCGCTGCTCTGGTTGATCCGACCCGCACGCCGGCCGTCCAGCCAAAGAATCGTGTCCCAGCTGCGATCTGAGGTGAGATTCCGGGAGAGCACCACCAGCCGATATGCGGGTTCCTCGGATTCGTCGCGGAATCGGAGCACCCACGTCTTCGGATGAAAAATGTGGCCTGGCCGCGGCCGCCGCACCTCGTGGACCACATCTTCCAGCAGCGCAAGCAAGTCGGATGGCCACCGCCCGGCCCCGATGGCGCCGGCCTGGCAGAAGATGTCAATCCGCTCGCTCATCCCCCGCAGTGACTGCATGACCTCGATGGGATCCGGCTGCTCATCCAATCGAAAACCGGCGAACGCCAGCGGGACCGTCAGCGCCGTCTCCAGACCGAGCGTGAATGTTGTCGCCACGGCCCGATCCAGCGAGCAACCCGCCGGCGGTCGCAGCGCGTCCAGCAGCAACTCTCGGCTGTCAGGCGCCAGCACCACCGTTCTCCCGTCCGTCCACGATCTCATTGAGAATCCGCCTGACGACCGTCCAGCGGAAATTGAGACGTCCGGACCCGGACGCCCCGCCCCACTGCCGCATCAGCTTTTCATTGATCAGCCGCGCCTGGCCGCGCTTCTGCACGCGTTCCCGATTCCGAATCAGCTCCCGCGCCTCGCTGTCGTCCGCCACCTGTCCGCCGCTATTTCGCGCCAGGTCAACCCACTCGGATACGAATGAACGCGTCGGCAACGCGGCAGGCCGACCCCGTGCGGCGACCAGCGCCCACAACCCATTCAGGTCCCAGGCCCCCGCGTCGATTGCCTGAAAATCCTCCTGCCACTCGTCCAGCCGGCTCCTGTACCGGTCCCGGCGCCCCTCGTACCTTGAGAGACCCAATTCCTCCGCCCGTTCGGCCAGCAGCAGGTTGTAGAGCAGCGCGGCCCCGTGCATCGCCACCGAAAACCGTCGAGCCTCGTCCAGCGCGTCCCGGACCGGACCCTCCGCCCTAACAGCCTCTGGATCCTCCCAGGCATACGCGTAGTCCGAGTGGCGTTTCTGCTGCGACACCAGGAACTGAAGCAGGCTATCGGGCACCGCCGCGACGATCCGCTCCGCAAGCCACGTCGCCTCGTCGTGCGTCAGGCTGAAATCGCAACAGGCAAGGTCGAAAAAATCGTCCGGCGGCGATGGAATCGAGGGCGCCCACACCGCGTCCGACTGCTCCAGGAACTCCGTCGCTTCATCCTGCGGGTGTGCAACTTGTCGGAGACCCGCAACCTGGCCCTCCGTACCGTCGCGCCGCAAGATGCCGAATCGTTGCAGGGAGTTCCAGTAGATCGTCGACGGCAGGATTCGCACCGCGGGCCCCACGACGCGCCCGATCAACCCCGCGTGGTCCCCGCCCGCCCGCAGCGCGCCGATCAGCCGCCGTTCACGCCCATCAACCCACGCCGAGAGCTTCTGGCCGCCGTGTCCCCGGCGCACTCCCTCGCGATACAGCCACGGCACAAACAGCAGGTACCGGGCCCGCGTGAGCAGAAACGAGGTTCCCGGAAACAGCGTGTCGCTCAGCGCGTCCCGGATCCGGCCGATCCCCAGCTCGTCGCGGCTCTCGGGCTGCAAGAACATCGAAACAATCTCCCGGGCCCGTCGCTGGTCGGACTCCGAATAGTCGAGCCACGCCAGAACCGCCGGCGACATGAACATATCCTCACGCGCGCGTCCGCCCGGGGAATTACAGCGCGCGCCGGCCCCAACCGCAAGTCAGAAGCCGCACCAGGCCGCACGTCGCCCACTCGCCCGGCCCCGCCCGCGCGCCATGAGCGAACCGACACCCCGCCACCTTCAGTCCCGCGCCCACCAACACCTCAGGCCCTGCTCGCCCTAGACAAACACCCCATCCGGATCCAACGCCCCCCGCACCACCGCAACCGCCCCAGACCCCACTTGCCCCCCACTTTCCCCCTCGCCCCATTGAATTGCCCCGTCTGCTCCTTCTCCCTCTCCCGGTGGGTGTGGGCTGGGGTGTGGGTCTTCCGCGCAACCAGCCTCAGCTCGGCCACCCCTGTCAATCTCGCCCCGCTCCACCCGCGCCGCAATCCCACGTCCCAGCAACCCCGACGCATCGGCTTCCGCCACCCCCCACTCCCCATAAACCCCAACCACCCGCAACCCGTCCGACGACCCAACCGCCCGCACAGCCCCCGCCATTCCGTCCAGTGCCTGCCCCGCCGTCCCCGGCGCCAGGTCCTCGCACCGCACCAGGGCCGCCGCGCTCTCCAGCTCGGCGCGGTCCAGCGTCTCCCCCGGCGCGTTGTCCGATATCCGCCGCCCCCGCACCCGCAGCGTCAACTCCACCATCGCCCCCAGCCGACCCTCGCAGCCCCACAGCGCGTGCGTCACCCCGTACCCCACCGAGTTCTTCACCGTCGCCCCGCCCACCGTCAGCACCTCCCCCGTCCCGTCCACCAGCCGCGCCCCCAGCACCCACCGCCGCGCCGGCCCGTCCTGCGCCGCAATCGTCGTCCCTCGCCCCGAGGCAATCAGACCCCCCACCGTCCCCGGCGCCTCCACCCGCCGCACCGGCCACACCAGTCCCAGCCGCGCCAGCGCCTCGTCCAGCTCCGCCAACAACACCCCCGCCCCCACCCGAACCGTAAAGTCCCGCCCCGCCACCGCAATCCCACCAAGCCCTACGGTTGAAACTCGATCCCAGCATTCAGCCTGCGGCTGCAGGAACCGCTCCACGCTCCGCGACCCAACCACCCGCAACCGCACCCCAGCCCCCCGCGCCCCCTGCACCACCTCCTGAACCTCCCCAACCGTCGCCACGTCCACTACCGCCCTACCGTCCATCCCGTTCCCCACACCCCTCCCAACCAACGCCCCGAACCATATCGCGCCCCCACCCCGCCCGCCCCTCCGGCGTCCCGCCCGCTTCCCAACCGGCCTCCTCCCGCCCGCTAGGCCCCCTCCTGCGTACCGGCCGGTTTCTAACCGGCCTCTTCGGTCGTGCGCTATCGCCTCACCCCCGCCCCCTCCTGCGGACCGCCCGGTTTCCAACCGACCTCCTCCGTCCCCGTTCGTGGTGAGCCCGCCCGTAGTCTTTCGAAGAGCCCGCCCTGAGCCAGCCGAAGGGGCCGAGTCGAACCACCCATCGGATGCAGCAACCACCCTCCGCATCCCATCCTTGTCTTACGTACCGGCCGGTTTCTAACCGGCCTCTTCCGCTCCCGCCCCCCGACTCAACCCCCCGCCTGCGCCGCCCCACCCTTATACGTCGCCCTGAACACCGTCTCCGAAACCCACCGCCTGAACGACTCGTTATCGCTGAACTGCTTGAAAAACTCCGTCGGGTCAAGCAGATAGTTCGTCACGGCTCGCTCCAGCGCCTTGTCATGCTCGATCCGCGCGTTCTGCTTGTCCGAGTTCGCCATCGCGTTCTGGTACGCCTTGTCGGCGGCAACCCGTGCGGGCAGCTCTTCCGTAATCATCCGCTCAACCCTGTCCTTGTCCTGCCACTCGGTATTCCCAAACCGGTCATTAAAGTCCTGCAATATCTGCGACAGCGCATCCATCTCCGCTTCCGGCTTCTGGCCCCCGGCCTCCGTACTCACGGGATCGATCTCCGCATCCTCGTCCGTCAACTGGATCTCCTGCACCGCCTGCTTCTCCACCCGGTAGCTGTCCATGTCGATCGCTTCCAGGATTCCCTTGGATAAATCGTCCTCCTCCGGCGCCGGCAGCTTCGGCACCAGGAACGTCAGGAAAATCGACAGCTTCTCCCAGTCCGCATACGTGTACGACAGGATCGTCGCCAGGAACCCGTACGACCGCAGGAACGCCTTCGCCCGCCCCTTGAACTCCACCTGCCGGTCCTCGTCGAGATCCTCCCGGTACACCTCCACGCACCGATCCAGGATCGGGTCCAGCAACTCCCGGTCACCCTCATTCAGATAACTCTCGACCAGTTCATCGACTTGTTCCTGGCTATACACCTGCGCGTCGTCCAGCGTGGCCTGCAGGTCATGCAGCCGGTTCGCGTCGGTCTCCTCGGCCAGCACCGTTGTCCGGTAGTAGTCGGCAAAGGCGTTCTGGATCGTCTCCGCGTCGTTCATAAAGTCCAGCACAAAGGCGTCGTGCTTCTTCGGGTGCGCCCGGTTCAGCCGCGACAACGTCTGCACCGCCTTCACGCCCGACAGCATCTTGTCCACGTACATCGTGTGCAGCAGCGGCTCGTCGTAGCCCGTCTGGAACTTGTCCGCGCACACCAGGAACCGGTACGGCTCTTCCTGGATCTTCCCGGCAATCTGGCTCGGCGAGAACCCGTTCATCGACGCCTCGGTCACCTTCCCGTCCCCGAACTCGTGCTCGCCCGAAAACGCCACAATCGCCTTGTACGGACTCTTTCGCTCAACCAGGTAGTCCTTGATCGCCGCGTAATAGCTCACCGCCCGCCGGATGCTGCTGGTCACCACCATTGCCCGCGCTTGCCCGCCGATCCGCTGCCCCGCCACCTGCTCGTGGAAGTGATCCACCATGATCTCGGCCTTCAGCCGGATGGCGTGCTCGTGGTCTTCCACGTACCGCCGCAGCTTCTTGGCCGCCCGCTTCGTGTCGAACTCCGGGTCGCCCTCCACCGTCTTCACCAGCCGGTAATAGCTGTCCACCGGCGTGTAGTTCGACACCACGTCGATGATGAATCCCTCCTGGATCGCCTGCTTCATCGTGTAGGCGTGGAAGGGCCGGTGCTTGGCCTCCGGGTCGGCCGCGTCCTTCGTGCCGAAGATCTCCAGCGTCTTGTTCTTCGGCGTCGCCGTGAACGCGAAATAGCTGGCGTTCTTCAGCAGCCGCTTCGACTCCATCAACCGGTTGATCGTGTCTTCGGTTGTCTCGTCTTCATCGACCTCGCGGCCGTTCGCGCTCAGCGCCATCGACACCGCCGCCGACGTCCGCCCGCCCTGGCTCGAATGCGCCTCGTCGATGATGATCGCGAACCGGCGCCCCCGGTGATCGTTTCCGATCGCGTCCAGGATGAACGGGAACTTCTGCACCGTCGTAATCACGATCCGCTTGCCCGTCTGCAGCAACCCCCGCAGGTCCGCCGAGGTCGACGCGTGACCCACCACCGACCCCAACTGCGCGTACTGCCGGATCGTGTCCCGGATCTGCTGGTCCAGCACCTTGCGGTCCGTTACCACGATCACCGAGTCGAACACCGTCTCCCCGTCCCGCTCCAGCCCGATCAACTGGTGCGCCAGCCACGCAATCGAGTTCGACTTCCCGCTCCCCGCCGAATGCTGGATCAGGTAGGTCTTCCCCGCCCCGCTCGCCGAGGCGTCTGCCAGCAGCCGCCGCACCACGTCAAGCTGGTGGTACCGCGGCCAGATCTGCGTGCGCTTGGTACGGCCCGTCTTCTGGTCTTTCGACGACACGATCTGCGCGTAGTTCTCGATGATGTTCGTCAGGCTCTCCCGCGTCAGCACCTGCCGCCACAAGTAGTCCGTCTTCAGCCCGTTTGGGTTCGGCGGGTTCCCCGCGCCGTCATTCCAGCCCTGGTTGAACGGCAGGAACCACGAGGCCTTGCCCTGTAGCTGCGTACAGAACTTCGCCTCGTGCTCGTCCACCGCAAAGTGCGCCAGGCACCGCCCCAGCTCGAACAGCTTCTCTCGCGGATTCCGGTCCCGCTTGTACTGCTCCACCGCGTCGTCCACCGTCTGCTTCGTCAGGCTGTTCTTGAGCTCGAAAGTCGCGATCGGCAGCCCGTTGATGAACAGGCACAGGTCCAGCGACAGCGCCGTCTGGTCCTGGCTGTAGCGCAGCTGCCGCGTCACGCTGAATCGGTTCAGCCGGTACCGCGCCTGCGCGTTCGCGTTCTCCGCCGAAGGCGTCCCGTAGAACACGTCGATGCTGTGCGGCCCGTGCTTCACGCCCTTTCGGATGACGTCAATCGTCCCCCGCCTGGTTATCTGCCCTTGCAGGCGCGCCAGGAAACTGCGACGCGTCGGGCTGTCATTCCCCAGGTCCAGCGCCTCTGCCGCCTTCGGCTGCGTCGCCCGCAGAAAGGCGGACAGTTGGACCAGGTCCACGCAATACCCCCGGTCATAATCCTCCGGGTCCCCGCAAATCCACCCCGCCCCATAACTCCCCGGCCGCTCCGCCGCCCCATCCCCCGACGCCACATCACACGGCCCACCGGTCAAGACGGAACAAATCCGCCGTTCCAACCCCTTCTCACTAACGTCCGTCGTCATTCCGTCCCCGCCCTGGAAGGTCTTGTGCTACGCGCCGAAGAGCTCACGCCGCACCACGTCCTGAGTCACCCCTAGGTGTGCGGCAACGTCCGCCATGATTCCGCTCAGTGTGCCAACGCGGAGGGCTCGATGTCGTGGAACAGTCACGCTGTGCGACTCATCGCCGCTGCTTCTGGTCAGCGTCATGTGGCTGCCTCGCTGCCGGTCGAGTTCATATCCATATCGACGACGCAACAGCGCGGCCAGGTCGGTGCCCGACATGTCGCGGGGCAGCCTCATACGGCGATGGCTTCATCCTTGACGAAGTGCAACCTGACGACCTTCAGGTCGCCCGCGTCCCCAAAGTGGCAGGCCACGGCGTCCCTGACCATCGCCTTCAAATCGGTCCAGTCGTCTCCCTGCGTGAAAATGCTGTAGCCAAGCGCCCGCGCGTCGAACCCGCCCTCCGCGGCCTCGGTCACCTCAAAGATGATCTCCGCTGGCGCCTTCACATGGTCTCCGGTTCTCACGAGCCCAGGGCGCCCCGATTCCTCAGCCCTGGGACGCTGCATGCTGGAGTGTAGAAACGCTACCACCGCGACACAACAGCGCCTCGTGGGAGGCGTCGGCCTGAGACCGCCCTCCCCCGCTCGTCCGCCATCGTGCGTCTGGATCACCTCTTGCGTACCGGCCGGTTTCCAACCGGCCTCTTCCGCTCGTGATGCAAAGACCCCACCCCCTCGCCTATCCGCCTCCCCATCCCCCTCTTCTCTCAATTCTCACTACTCTCAGCTCACTCCTTCCTCCCCGGCGTCCCCGGCCCCTCTTGCGTAGGGGCGTGGTCTCTGACCCGCCCGTCTTCAGCGCACCCAACCACCCGGCCGCACCCACGCCACCCCTGGCAACCCACCCTGACCAAATGCTCCCAACTTCCTACTCCGACTCCTCATCCCCCTCTTCTCTCAATTCTCACTTCTCTCAGCTCACTCCTTCTTCGTCCCGAATCCCGTCGCCGCCTCCCGCACGTCCAACTTCCCCGTCACCACGTCCGCGATCAGCCGCGTGCGGTACTCCTTGACCAATTCGATCTGGCGACGAGCCCGAGAAATAGCAACATCTGAAGCGCGCGTGGCGTCGTCCAGAAAGTCGACGATTTCGAGTTGTTCGGCAAAGGGCGGGAAGGGCAAGCGCTGCGCCCTTAGTTTCTCTCCGGTCAAGTGCGCGATGGTACTGATATGTCCATCACTGAAAGCCTGCCGGTCTGAAGCAGCTCTGAGGGTGAAATACATAAAGCGTGTCAAATCTCGTCCGAGATTCTTAGGCCGAAGTCTGTGAAGCGCCTTTTGGTATCCGCACAGTTCAAGTTCTGAGGTCCACATTGCACATCGACCAACTTCTCCTCCTTCGCAAACAAGCAGATCACCCTTCTGGACGGTGTATCGGCCGTATTCGCTTGGAGCGATGTCCATGACTGGCAGGTCGTCGACGTTGATGTGGTCCCACTGAACATCTGTATTTCGAAGGTATGGGAGTAGATGGCTACCTGTGATTCGCTTTGCGTCGAGCATTTTCCCGAGCTCTTGCGAGTACCTATGCCGAAGGGCTGTGACCTCCCAATGCTCCGGCACATCCCCCAGCCACTCCACCCCGGAGGCCCTCAGCCGAACGCTTGGATCAAGCCCCCGCGTCACCGCCTGGTTGATAATCGCCTGCTTCTCCTCCTCCAGCAACCCAATCAACCTCTCCTTCGCCCTCACATACCGCCGAACCCGCCGGTCCACCCAGTCCAGGTATCGGACGATGGCGCGTTGCTCGATGAGAGGCGGCAAAAAGAACGGAATCCATCGCATCCGTTCTTGGGAGAGATCCCACTGACCAATTCGCACACCGTCGGACGCTTGAGCGAAGAAGGGAACATATGCCTTAGAGCGGATTGCTGAATGAAAAAAACCTCCATCCACTCCCTTGAGGTGAAATACGAAGTATGCCGGACTGACGACGCCATTGTACTGTGAAACGCCATATGAACCCTGCCATGCCTTCATCTTGTTCATGGCAAATTGTCCGGCTTTGACAAGCTTATAGTTGCTCAAGTCATCTGGAATGAAGTTGTGATTCGTTCCCGAATTCGTAACGTCACGGAGAATCACTCCCTGCTCTCGTACAACAGAGAGCAGAGGTAGATCAGGCCGATTACGCTCGTTTGTGCCCGCTAACATGCTACGAAGTCGTCGCACGCTCCAATGCTGGGGCACATCGCCTAGCCACCTGATACCCGAGGACTTATACTTGGTGTAGGGACGGTGAAGGCCACTCAAGGAAACACATCACCTTCTAGTTCCTGTAACACATCCGGTGTGCGCTTGAGTGCCGGCGCCAGGTGCTGGACTGCAAACTCCCTTCTGGTGTTTCCAAGACTGTGAAGCTGCGTCGTAACCCTGATGTGCTGAAATAGATCCCGAGTAATCGGCTTTATGTCACCGAATTCCGAACTGCAACCGGAGAGAAGCTCGTCGAGCTTACTCAAGATGTTGCCCGTCACATCCCCCTGGCCATTTACGTCTAGGAATGACTCGATGACTCTTCGATCATAGAGATAATTCTCCAATTCACGTCGCCTTAATACACGCGTTCCATCCTGAGCCCTATTCTTGCGCGCCTCTTCGGTCATATCGTCTCGATCGATGACCTTCCACACACTTGCACCTTGCGCAACAGCCTTTAGCACTGCGATCAAATCGTCGCTATTTTCTACTTCGCTGGCCCCACCGCGTGATACAAACAGTGTATCCGGATGACTGTCGGAAAAAATAGTGTTGTAGCATTCCGCATCGAATCCCTCGTCGGCCCTAATTCTACTTCCTTCACAGATGATTATTTTGGATGGCGCTATTAACTCTGCGAGGTCATCTAAGGCAATTCTATATGTCATATTCCAGAAGGACCGATTCGGAGTTCTCGGACTCATCTCAGTCTTCTGATCAAAGTCCCGATTGGAAAAATCTAAGAATGTCACTCCGCCAGTCTCGCGCATCATTTCGTAAGCTCTCCGTACAAAACCAACGGCATGAGTTGCAATCCATAGTTGCGAATCACCCGGAAGGAGGTCCAGCATAGTTTCGAGCAATGGACCGTGTAAAGCGGTTGCAATGTGAGCCTCTGGCTCGTCTACACAGTAAATCGCATTTTTATATTCATTCCTCTTTACAAACATGTCCAACAAAAGGTCAAAGGCTGCCTTTTCTCCGCCTGACAGGTTCCTGTAATGGAATCCAGCAGCGGTTCCTTTTTCAAATCTAAAGACTCCAGAATTTCGAATGCTTCCGAAATCCTGCAGCTTGAGTGGAGGATCTTTGAACAACTTTGCCATAGCTTGCTGAAGAGGTCCGATGAAGTGGTTACGATAATGTTCGAAAGTGGTGTGTCCAGGGGCGTCTCCATCGAGGTCCGCCTGTCGCTTCCAAGCGAGTCGCGCATAGTTGTCGGACACTGCATGATCCGAGTCTATTATCCGTGCAAACCGAACTGTCTCGGATGATGGGCGGGTCGGAGATAAGTGTGTCAACTGAAAGTCTGCTTCGTTTCTATAAGCGGAGCGAATGTTGAAAACCTCACTCCAATCACTCTCAGTTGGCTGTTCAGAGTGGAGCTCAACCTGAATTCTCTGTGATAGAGCTTGTGTAGTCGTCGGGTTATTAGGAAGTTGGTCGTCTTTCAAGTAGTAGCCTGGGCGATCACGAGCTAGGGAATAGACACCCGGATTACTAGAATTGGCTTTAAGCAGAAAGGCGTCAAATAGCGAAGACTTACCTGTACCATTTGGCCCTACTAATACCACTAGGCGAGTCGACTCTGGAATTCCTGAGACAGTGAGATTTGTAAACCGTTTGTAGTTGGACAGATGTATCCTCTTAATGCGCATGGAGCAAGCTTCCTCTAGTTAGCGTTGACAATTTCAGTAAGCAGCCCTTCTGACTGCCGAGTAGCCAGCAGGATATCGGCTCGGATCTCTTCTAACGACCGCATCGGCGTCGGCTTATAGAAATGCCGCGTAAAGCTGATCTCGTACCCAACTTTCACGCTTGACGCCACGTACCACGCGTCCGGTGCGTACGGCAGCACCTCCCGACGCAGAAAGGCCTCGATCCCGCCCTCCTCCATCAGGGGAATCTGCTCCGTGTCCCGCAACTCTCGGTCCGCCTCGTACTCCACGACCGCCGGCTGTCCGTTGACGGTCGCAGCAAAGAACCCCTGAAGTGGGTCGGGCTGCGCCCGGCGCCGATGCACCCGCTTGATCACCGGCGGCGCCGTCTCCGAACGCGCTAACTCCTCCTTCAGAACCTTGATCTCCCTGGCCTTGTACGCCCGCTCGGCGTCGATCCCCTCCAACCGCAACGGACGCTCCACCGTCACCTTCCAGTACCCGAACGCCTCGTTCGGAAAGATCTTCGATTCCTCGGTCTCCTCGAAGGCCTCGAAGACCTCGCAGATCCGCTGAATGCCCGGGCCCGAGAGCTCGCAGTTCTTGCTGCCCAGGTTCTTCCGCAGCGGCTCGAACCACTGCGTGGCGTCGATCAGTTGCACCTTGCCCCGCCGGTGCGCCGCCTTCCGGTTGCTCAGCACCCAGATGTAGGTGGCGATCCCCGTGTTGTAGAACATGTTCAGCGGCAGCGCCACGATGGCTTCCAGCCAGTCGTTCTCGATGATCCAGCGCCGGATATTGCTCTCGCCCTGCCCGGCGTCGCCCGTGAACAGCGAGCTGCCGTTATGCACCTCCGCGATCCGGCTCCCCAGCGCCGTGTCCTGCTTCATCTTGCTCAGCATGTTCGCCAGGAACAGCATCTGCCCGTCGCTTGAGCGCGTCACCAGCGAGTAATCCGGGTCGTCGGCGTGCTCCACGATGAACCGCATGTCCACCAGGCCCGACTTCCCGCCCATCCGCTCCAGGTCCGTCTTCCAACTCTTCCCGTACGGCGGATTGGAGAGCATGAAGTCGAACTCGCGGGCCGGGAATCCGTCGTTCGAGAGCGTGGAGCCGAAGTGGATGTTGTCCGCCTCCACCCCCTCGCCCTTCAGGATCAGGTCGGCCTTGCTGATCGCGTAGGTCTCCGGGTTCACCTCCTGCCCGTACAGGTGGACCGAGACTTCCTTGTCATGCTCCCGCGCTAAATCGGCCAGCGTGTCTTCCGCCACCGTCAGCATCCCGCCCGTCCCGCAGGCCCCGTCGTACACCAGGTAGGTTCCCGACGTAACCTCGTCGGCAATCGGCTCGAACACCAGCCGCGCCATCAGCTGCACCACGTCCCGCGGCGTGAAGTGCTCGCCCGCCTCCTCGTTGTTCTCCTCGTTGAACCGCCGGATCAGTTCCTCGAAAACCGTCCCCATCCCGTGGTTGTCCAGTCCCTCCAGCCGCACCGACCCGTCCCCGTTCAGCACCGGTCGCGGGCTCAGGTTGATCGATGGGTCCAGGAACTTCTCTAGCAGGAACCCCAGCGCGTCGGCCTCCATCAGCGTCGGGATCTGGTTGCGGAATTTGAACTTGGCCAGCACCTCCTGCACGTTCGGCGAAAACCCGTCCAGGTACGCCTCGAAATCCGCTCGCAGTTGCTGCTGTGTCGCCTTCGAAGTGAGGTCCCGCAGCCGGAACGGCGACACGTTGTAAAACGCCTCGCCGGCCGCCTGCCGCAGTGCGGCGTCCTGATTCGTGATGCCGGCGTCGTCCAGCTGATCCTTCATCCGCAGGACGTCGTCCTTCGTCGGCTCCAGCACCGCGTCCAGCCGCCGGATCACCGTCATCGGCAGGATCACGTCGCGGTACTTTCCTCGCACATACACGTCCCGCAGCACGTCGTCCGCGATCCCCCAGATAAACCCGCTCACATTCAACGCACTAACCGCCACCACCCGCCCTCCAACACGCCTGTCCCACGCCCAACCGGCCCAACATCCTACGCATCGGCTTTCATATCTACTGCCAACCCGCCCCTGGCCGCCTGCGAAACTGGCGAGTGCACTCGAACCCCTGCGACGCTGCACTTGAGTCTCACCGCCCCGTGAAACGACAGGACTACCCCCGTGAAAATCACCGACGTCCAAACCACCCTCCTCCTCGTCCCCCGCGACCCGCCCATCTCCGACGCCACCGCCCTCCAAATGACCGCCGGCGGCTACTGCTTCGTCCACCTCCGCACCGATGAAGGCATCGAAGGCCTCGGAATGTCCGCACCCTCGCGAGCCTTGCGGGCCGTCGTCGAGCACGACCTCAAGGACATCCTGCTCGGCGCCGATCCCTTCGACATCGAGGGCCTCTGGCAGGACATGTTCTGGCGCGTCCGCGGCTTCGGCCGCAAGGGCCTCGCCTTCCAGGCCATCTCCGCCGTCGACATCGCCCTCTGGGACCTCAAGGCCAAGGCCCTGGGCCTCCCCCTCTACAAGCTGCTCGGCCCCTGCCGCGCCTCGACCCCCATCTACGGCAGCGGCGGCTGGACCTCCTACACCGACAGCGAACTCATCGACGAGCAACTCTCCTACGTCCAGCGCGGCATGACCCGCGTCAAGATGAAAGTCGGCATGGACTTCGGCGCCCAACCCGAAGCCGACATCCGCCGCGTCGCCGCCGTCCGCCGAGAACTCGGCGACGACATTGAGCTCTACATCGACGCCAACAACGGCTACACCGCCAAGCAGGCCATCGGCCTCGGCCGCCGCTTCGAGGAATACAACATCGGCTGGTACGAGGAACCCGTCCTCGCCGACGACATTGACGGCCTCGCCCGCATCGCCGCCGCCCTCACCGTCCCCATCGCCACCGGCGAACACGAATACACCAAACACGGATTCAAGGACCTGCTCAGCCGCGGTGCTGCCGACATCGCCCAGCCGGACGTCGGCCGCGTCGGCGGCGTCACCGAGTGGATGAAAGTCGCCCACCTCGCCGACGCCTTCAACATCCCCGTCGCCTCCCACGCCTACCAGCTCGTCCACCTCCACCTCGCCCTCGCCACCCCCAACATGCAGGTCGTCGAATGCCTCGGCACCGTCGAAGCCGCCGACCGCATCATCTTCACCGAATTCCCCGAACCCGCCGGCCCCGACTGGACGCCCGACCCCGACAAACCCGGCCTCGGCCTCCAACTCGACCCCATCGCCATATCCACCTACGCCATCGACTAACCCCCCGACCTCCGCCCGTCACCCCGGCGTCCCCACCCGGGACCCAACCCCATGCCCAACCCCCCCCACCCGTCCACCCCGTGCTCCAAACCCTCACCCGCACTCTCCTCCCGCCGATCCCGCAAACTCCCCTCCCCTCTTCACTTGGCTCTCACTCCTATACCCGCTCCCCTTGCCCTTGTTACTCAAACAGTGTACACTATCCCCCATGACCTCTCAACCCCCACCACGCCCCGCAACCCACGGAGACCCACCGCCAAAAAATCGCCAAATCTCGGGACCGCCAGAGCCGAACCCCCCTTACGGGGGTTCGGCGTCGGCGGTTCCGAGTACCCCAAAAAACCGCCCGGCGAGTAGCGCCCGCCGCCGCCCCGCCGCACAATCCCCCATGCCAATCCGCCGCCCCGCCGCCGCCCTCGCCGGCCGCACCGCCGGCTGGCTCTCCCGCCTCACCCGCCGCGGCGGCGGCACCGCCGTCAGCGGCCTCGTTACCTCCGCCCTCGACCCGACCTTCGTCCCAGACACCCTGCGTCAACTCCACTCCACCATCACCATCACCGGCACCAACGGCAAAACCACCACCACCGCCGCCCTCTGCGCCCTCGCCCGCGCCGCCGGCCAACCCGTCCTCACCAACCCCACCGGCTCCAACCTCGAACGCGGCCTCGCCGCCGCCCTCCTCCCCCACGTCAACTGGATCGGCAAGGTCCGCCACGCCACCCATCTCCGCGCCATCCTCGAACTCGACGAATGGGCCTTCGCCTCCCTGGCCCCGACAATTCGTCCCCGCGTGGCAGTTTTCCTCAACCTCTTCCGCGACCAGCTTGACCGCTACGGCGAAGTCGACCGCACCGCCGCCGCCTGGCAGGAAGCCATCGACCGTCTTGACCCCGATGCAACCGTCGTCGCCAACGCCGACGACCCCGCCGTCGTCGCCGTGGCCCGCAACCATCGTGGTCCCGTCCTTTACTTCGGCGCGGACGTGACCGGCAGCTCAACTACACCCGACGCCTGGGCCGACGTCCGCCGCTGCCCCCTCTGCGACGGCCGCCTCGACTGGAACCGCGTCGTCTACGCCCACCTCGGCAGCTACCGCTGCCTCTCCTGCCATTTCCACCGCCCCAAACCCGACGTTCGCATCACAGACTTCCAACCCGGCGGCCTCACAGGTTCCTCCTACCGCCTAATCACTCCCGATTCCGACGGATACATCCAGGTAAAGCTGCCCGGCCTCTACAACGCCTACAACCTCGCCGCCGCGGTCGCCGGCGCGCAGGCAGCTGGCATCCCAACCGCCGACGCCAAGGACACTCTCGAAACGTTCCAACCCGCCTTCGGCCGCGCCGAAACCATTCAGGCTCCAGGGACGACCATCACACTTCTGCTCGTCAAGAATCCCACCGGAGCTAACCAGACACTGGACCTCCTGCGCTCCGAGCCCGAGCCACTGGATACGCTGGTCCTGCTCAACGATGGCGTAGCCGACGGTGAGGACGTGTCCTGGATCTGGGACGTCGAATTCGAACGTCTCGCTCCTCGCCGTCTGCTCGTCGGCGGACGCCGCGCCGAAGACTTGGCCCTTCGTCTGAAGTACGCGGACGTGGTTCCCACTGTTGACCAACTGCTGGTATGCCCGGGAATCGGGCCGGCGCTTGATGCCGCGCTTGCGTCGGAGCCCGGCAGCCAGTCTCGTCGGCTGATCGTGCTGGCGACTTACACGGCCATGCTTGACCTGCGTGCAGTTTGCACTCGACGCGGCTGGGTTGACCCGTACTGGCGAGCAGCCGCATGACGGCCTCCGGCCCGGTGCTGCGAATTGCCTATCTCTATCCCGACCTCATGAACCTCTACGCCGACCGCGGCAACGTCACCTGCCTGGAACGCCGCTGCGCCTGGCGCGGTATTACGCCAGAAATTCAACGACTGGAGTGGAACGACCGGCTAGTCGAGGCAGCCGACCTGTACGTTATCGGCGGCGGGCAGGACCGCCAGCAGCAGTTGGCCAGCCAGGGTCTCACCACGAGGAACGCCGACCGAATCCTGTCCGACCTAGCCGACGGCGCGGCAATGCTGGCCGTCTGCGGCGGGTATCAACTGATGGCCCACCGCTACCGCGCCGCCGACGGCTCGGAAGTTCAGGGACTCGGCGTCTTCGATGCCGAGACGATTCACCCCGGCTCCCATGTGCCGCGCTGTATTGGCAATGTGGTCTGCGACTGGAACGAATCCCGAATTGTCGGGTTTGAAAACCACGGCGGCCGCACCTACCTGGGACCTGATGCGACGCCGCTGGCTCAAGTTGTTCGGGGACACGGAAACAACGCCGAGGACGGCACCGAGGGCGCCGTCGCCGGTAATGCCATCGGCACCTATCTTCACGGGTCGGTGCTGCCCAAGAATCCCCATCTGGCCGATCACATCATCAAGGCGGCGTTGGTGCGGAGCGCCCCGGAATTCGAACTCGGGCCGCTTGATGATTCCGCCGAGTGGGCGGCTCATCGAGGCGCCTTGCGGGCGGCTGGTCTTCGCTGAGATCCGGTGCCAGCGCAAATCAACGTAACTGGGAGATGAGTACCGCAAGCTCGCGCTGGTCGCGCCGCAGTCTCATCGTTCCGGCTGCGCTGGTGCTGGCCGGTGGCGCGGCGGCGCTGGCCTGGCGGTTGATCAGCCCGCCTCCGTCACGAGACTTTGGCGGGCTAGTTCGCGCCGGGCGACCGCACGACTACGCGGTGGGTGAGGTCAAGTCCTGGGCCAGCGGTCGCTTTTACATGGTCCGAGGCCCAAGTGGCTTTGTGGCGCTGTACCGGCAGTGTCCGCACCTGCGATGCACCATTCCGCCGCCGGTCGATGGGACATTCGAATGCAAGTGTCACCTATCGCGGTTCGGCCTTACTGGTGAACTGCTGCGAGGACCGGCGCAGCGGCCGATGGACCGGTTTCCAATCCGGCTCGTGAGCGGCGAA
This sequence comes from Chloroflexota bacterium, assembly GCA_022825895.1. Lineage (GTDB taxonomy): Bacteria > Chloroflexota > UBA11872 > UBA11872 > UBA11872 > UBA11872. Next base: position 177,406 of record JAJDVX010000019.1, read on the forward strand.
CTGGTCGTGACGACCGGCGAGGCCTCGGTGATCCGGCGAACTGAGTACGACGATGCAGACGCCTTCAATCCCGGTCCCGTGGCATGATGCGGCGCGACACCACTTGGCGTGGAGGCCTTCCGTGAAGCACCCGTCCTACGACCCGACCTGCGGCATCTGTCATTCCAACGCCGGGGAAGAAGAAGCGCCGGGCGGCGTAGTTTTCGAAAACGACTTATGGCATATCCGGCACACAGGCGCGCCCTTCCCGCTGGCCGGCTGGCTTCTCCTGCAGCCGCAGCGCCATGTACAGGGGCCGGCGCGGTTCAACGACGCCGAAGCGACGAACTTCGGTCCCGCGCTTCGCCACTTCATGCGCACGCTGGAAGAGGTGACCGGGGCAGAGCGCAGCTACGTGGTGGCGTTTGGCGAGAGCGTTCCGCACATGCATGCCCACATCATTCCCAGATACGCCGACCTGCCGGCCCCGGACGTGGCCTGGGGTCTGGCCGATCGATTCCGTTCGATTGGGGACGGCAGCCGCGAGGGGATTCCCGAGGCCGAAGTCTTGCGCGTGATTGATGCTTATAGGGCGGCGCTAGCGGAAAGCCCGCCGCCGAGCTAAGCCTTCACCGGGGCGAACGACGCCAAGAGATCGGCGTCAGTCTCTCGAGGTCGGGTGATGCGCGCCTCTCCGTTACGCACCAGGACGGTGGCCGGGCGGCCGACGAGGTTGTAATTGCTGGCCATCGACATGTGATAAGCGCCTGCCGCCGGCACCGCGAGCACGTCTCCGCGACGGAGTGGCGGCAGTTCAATATCGCGTAGCAGCACGTCCCCGGACTCGCAGTAGCGCCCGGCAACCGTGACGAGTTGCTTCGAGCCATCGGGTGGGCGGTTGGCGATCAGGGCGCGGTACTGGGCGCCGTAGAGGGCGGGACGGATGTTGTCGGCCATTCCGCCGTCGACCGAGACGTAGGTGCGGACGCCGGGAATTTCCTTGATCGTTCCGACCCGGTAGAGGGCCACGCCGGCGCGCGCCACGATGGAGCGTCCGGGTTCGATGAGCAACCGCGGCTCGGGATTCAGGCTGCGTGCTCGCAGAGTTTCGGCAATGACTTTCACGAATGATCCGGCCGCCGGTGGGTCGTCGGCTTCGCTGTAGCTCACACCAAAGCCACCGCCCGGGCTGATGTCGCGCAGCACCAGGCCGTGCCGCTGAGTCATTGCGGCGGCGAAGTCGAGCACGATGCCCAGGCTGTCGGCGTAGGGCTCAACGTCCAGGACTTGCGAGCCGATGTGGGCATGCAGGCCCGACAAATCGATCGAGTCCGCAGCCTGGGCCTGCGCCACGGCCTCTTCGGCGGCGCCGGAGTGGAGTTGGAGGCCGAACTTGCTGTCGATGGCGCCGGTGCGAATGTACTCGTGCGTGTGGGCTTCCACGCCCGGCGTGATGCGCAGGATGACCGGGGCGGGTTGGCCGCCGCGTTGGGTCGCGATTTCGGCGATCAGGTCCAATTCGTCAAGGCTGTCCACGACGATGCGTCCGATGCCGACGTCAAGCGCGTAGTCAATCTCCTCGGGCAGCTTGTTGTTGCCGTGCAGTACGATTCGGTCGGCCGGCATGCCGCCGGCCATCGCCACCCGTATCTCACCGCTGGAAACGGCGTCGGCGCCAAGGCCTTCGTCCGCCACGACGCCGGCGATCGTGGGATCGAGGTGGGCCTTGGAGGCATAGAGCGCGAGACTGTTGGGGTATGCGCGGGCCAGGGGCTGGGCGTAGGCCCGGCATTGGGTGCGCAGCGTGGCCTCGTCGAAGACGTACAGCGGGGTGCCGTGCTCGTCTACCAGTTGGTCGATGGGAGCGCCGCCGAGCACGAGCGTGCCGCGGTCGTCTCGCCGGGTGTCGTGGGGAAAGACCTCGGCGAGCAGCGTGGCTTCGGATTCAGCGTTGATTGGTGGTGTCCTAGCGGCTACCTCGGTAGGCGTCATGGTAGATAGTCGCACCCACGCGTAGGTTTCTACCAGAACAGCGATGCGCTTCTAGTTCGGTACCCGCACTTCCGGCAGACGAGCGGTGGCTGTCTGACTCTGTCGAGCCGGATTGGCAACGGCTCCTCGCAGATTGGACATGGGACCTCCTCCACCTCAAGTCCCCAGAACTTGAAGGGCAAGCTTAAGAACCAATGCAGGATGCGCCACGCTGCGCTAAGCACGTTGTGCACGGCGAGGCCCTAGATTCCGGGAGTTGGGTGGGCGGCCAGGGTTTCCTCGATGAGGGCGGTGCCGAGGCCGGGGGTGTTGGGGGTGTGCATCCAGCCGTTCTCGATGGTGGGTGAGGTAGTGACGAGGTCGTCGCGCCAGGGGGCGGAGTCGACGTCGGTTTCCATGATGCGGAGGTTGCTGACGGAGGCGGCCACGTGGGCGCACATGAAGGTGGAGACGTGGCTGTAGTAGTTGTGGGGGGCCACGTAGACCTCGTGGGCGGCGGCCATTTCGGCAATGTGCAGGGATTGGGCGATGCCGTTCCAGGCCACGTCGATCATCGCAACGTCCATGGCGCCGGCCTGGAAGAAGCGGGCGTAGTCGTGAACAGCGGTCAGGTTCTCGGCGGAGCAGAGCGGGGTGCGGATGGAGCGGCGGACGTGCGCCAGCGCCTCGGGGTCGTAGCTGTCGTACTCGATCCAGAAGAGCTCGTAGGGGGCCAGGGCGTCGGCGATCTGGATGACGGCGGCGGGACGATAGCGGAAGTTCAGATCCAGGCAGATGTCGATGTCCGGGCCGACCGCCTCTCGCATGGTCTCAATCTGGCGCACGATGATGGCGAGGTCGCCGCGTTCCAGGTTGCCGTCGGTGGGGCGGGCGAAGTGGCCGGCCTCGGCAGGGCAGAGCGGGTTGGTCTTGAGCGCGGTATAGCCGCTGGCGACGACCTCGCGACCCAGGTCGGCGAAGTCGTCCCAGGTGTTAATGGGCGGTGTGCCCAGCACCTTCTGATGAGCCAGGCGGTAGCTGCCGCAGTGGGACCAGTAGAGGCGGATCGAGTCCCGCGTGGGGCCGCCGAGAATCTCGGTGATCGAGACGCCGAGCGCTTGGCCCTTGATGTCCCAGAGCGCGGCCTCGATGCCGGCGAGCGACTTGCGGGCGACGCCGCCGACGTTCTGGCGCATGCGAAAGGCCATGTCGTCAGTTCGCGCCACGACCTGTCGAGGGTCCTTGCCGACGATTTCGGTGGCCAGGTCATGCACGCCGGCAGCCAGCGCTCGGGGCATCTGCCAGTCGCTGCACTCGCCGTAGCCGACCAGGCCGGTGTCGGTTTCGACGCGGACGAAGGTCCAGGGCGACCAGCCGTTCGAGCATTGGAGGGGTTTGATGGAGACGATGCGCATAGGGTCCGCCTAGCCGCTTCCTGTGGAGTCGATGGACATCGGAGTAATGGTCATGGATAAGTCCCTCTGGCGCGGGCAGTTTGGCAGGCAGGCGGGGAGGCGTCGAACCGGCGGGCTACCACTCATGGCCGGACTCCCGAAGGCTGACGAAGCCGCCGGCGCCGCGGGCGACGACAATGTGGTCGAGCACCTTTATGCCCAGCAGATTGCCGGCCTCGGCGGCGCGGCGGGTGAGTGCCACGTCCTGGGGCGAGGGCGTGGGGTCGCCGCTGGGGTGGTTATGAGCCAACAGGAGCGCGGTGCAGCCGATGCGTACCGCTTCCTGAAACAGGTCGGCCATCCGGGCGTTGACGGCGTTGACGGCGCCCTGGGCGACCTGGCGGACGCGCAGGACGCGATGGCGGGCATCGAGTAGCACGACCACGAGGCGTTCGTCGCTGGCGTCGTTGAGATGGCCAGCCAGGACGCGAGCGGCGTCCGCGGGGTTTTCGATGGCCGGGCGTTCACCGGCGGCCTCAATCTGGAGGCGACGGGCCAGTTCGAGGGCGGCCTTGACTTCGGCAGCCTTGGCGAGGCCGACGCCGTGGACGGTGGTGAGTTCGTCGATGGTGGCGTCGGCCAGGCCGCGCAGGGAGGTGAATCTCGCCAGGAGGGCCTGGCCGAGTTCGAGGGCGCTGCCCTGGGAGGAGCCGGAGCGGAGGATGAGGGCGAGGAGTTCGTGGTCGGTGAGGCTGGGAGCGCCGTCGCGGGCGAGGCGCTCGCGGGGGCGGCGGGACGCGTCGATTTCGCGGATGCGGACGCCGTAGCCTGGTCGAGGTTGCCGCCCGGTTTCCCCCGTCACCCTCCGCCGCCGGCGCGTAGGGCGCGGGCGGTTTGGCGGTATTCGCGGGCACGTTCGAGGATGAGGTGGCGGATTTCCTCGTCGGAGGTGGCGCGGATGGGGCGGGCGGGGACGCCGAGGAGGAGGCGGCGCTCGGAGAACTCCTTGCCCTCGCCGACGAGGGCGGCGGCGCCGACGATGGAGTGGCGGCGGATGTGGGCACCGCTGAGGACGGTGGACTGGATGCCAATGAGGCACTCGTCCTCGATGGTGCAGGCGTGGACGACGGCCATGTGGCCGATGGTGACGTCGGCGCCGATGTCGAGCGGGAGACCGGCATCCACGTGCAGGACGCAGCCGTCCTGGATGTTGGTGCCGCGGCCGATGCGGACGGGGGCCAGGTCGGCGCGGATGACGGTGTTGTACCAGACGCTGGCGTCGTCTTCGATGCGGACATCGCCGATGAGTTGGGCGCCGGGGGCCAGGAAGACGTTGCGGCCGATGGTGGGGGTGACGCCGTTGGCGGGGTGGAGTTGGGCGCCGCCGGAGGCAGCTTCCATCTCCTGGAGGAGGGTGTCCTCCTGGAGCTGGCGGAGGTGGATTTCGTCGAGGGTCTCGGCCGGGCGGAGGAGCATGTAGAGGAGGGCGCCGAGGGGGCCGAGGACGAGGACCAGGAGGGGGGCGAAGAGGCGGACGTAGATGTCCTGGGTGCGGCGGCGGATGTCCTGCCAGGCCCAGACGAAGGCGGCGGCCCAGACGGCGGCGCCGAAGGCGGCGAGCAGGGCGAGGATGATGGCGATGGCCTGGCCGATGGACTCCACGGGTTGGGCCTGGGGGGCGGGGGCAACTCCGAATTGTAGGCGGGAAATGGGGCGGGGTTGCGCGCGTAAGAGTTTTTTCTAAAAAACTCTTGAGGCAAATCGGGGCGAAATTTGGCGGGCTTTGGGGGCATGGCTGAGGCTGCGGGCTGGATGGCGCGGCGGGGTTGGCGAGCTGGATCGGGGTGGGGACCGTGGCTGGATCGGCTCAGCACGCACGGGGCCGCGCTCGGTATGGGCGACGGGCGCCTGGCCGCGAGGGAGGGCACGCGGGACAGAAAGCAGGAGAGGCGGACGGCGAGCGGGCGGAAGCGGAGAGGGTGGAGGGGAAAGGAGATAGAGAAGAGGGGAGCGAGGAGGGTGGCGGGCATTTGGACTAAGGGTTGCGAGGCTTACTCGGATAGTGTACACTTTGTGAGAGTGAGTGGCAAGTGGCTGGTGGAGAGGTGGAAGCGCGGGGGGCTGGTGGGTTTGGCCAGCGAGACGGAGTTCGTGGGGGAGGTCGCGTCCCCGGTGCGATGGGGTCAGGCGGCGTCGTCGTGGCGGTCGCGGTCGCGGCGTCCGGCCAAGAAGCCCTCGATGGCACCTTCAAGGCGGGACATGCGTCCTTCGAGTCGAAACACGCGCTCGGTCAGGGCCTGCACGTCCTTGCGCACGTCGGCCAGGCCGCTGCGGACTTCAGCCAAGCCGGCATTGAATTCGTCGCGCAGGGCCTGGCTGTCGGCGCGGAATTCGGCGCGCAAGGCCAGGTTGTCGGCGCGCGCGTCGCGGCGGAACGTGAGCAGCAGGCCGATCATGGTGGCGCCGATGCCGATCAAGGTGGCGCCGACGGCGAGGATGCCGATGAGTTCGGGGGTCATGGGCGGCTCCTAGGTGTGGGTTTGCTTATCCACCGCCCATGGGAGCTCAACGGTAGCACGGACCGGGGTGCGCGAGATTGCACCTGCGTACCTGGCCGACGACGCTCAGCGCTGAGCGCCCGGGGCGGTCAGGCGGCGGCGTCGTCGTGGCGGTCGCGGTCACGGCGTCCGGCCAAGAAGCCCTCGATGGCGCCTTCAAGGCGGGACATGCGTCCTTCGAGTCGAAACACGCGCTCGGTCAGGGCCTGCACGTCCTTGCGCACGTCGGCCAGGCCGCTG
>JAJDVX010000033.1 GCA_022825895.1 Chloroflexota bacterium
GCCCGATCTGGCCAGTTGGCAGACCGCCTTCGATGCCTGGCGCCAGGAGTACAACCAGGTGCGGCCCCACGAGGCGCTGGCCCTGGCCGTCCCGGCCAGTCGCTATCACGTCAGCCCCCGGCCCTATCCGGCCCAGCTGCCCCCGCTGCCCTACGGGCCCGACGACCAGCGCCGCCGCGTGGGGCTGGGCGGCCGGGTGTCCTTCCAGGGCCGCCGGCTGCGGGTCCCGAAGGGCCTGCGGGGTGAGACGGTCGCCATCCGCCCGACCGCCACCGACGGCTGCTGGACCGTGCACTTTATGACCGACCAGGTGGCCACCATCGATCTCCGCAACCCCGCCTGAATGTGTAAACCATGTGTCCGAACGTCTGTAAACCATGTGTCCGGTCTGGACAGTGGGAGAGGGTTGGGGTGAGGGTCTTCCGGGCACCCAACCCTGGGGTACGCTAAGGCCTCGCCCGCCGGGTTCGTCGACTGCTAAGGCAGGCCCTCGCAACTGCCCCCGACCCGGCCATCAGCCAGCGGCCGCCGCACGGGGTGTATTGACTAGCCCTGCGGCTTGCGGGCGATCACCTCGCCGTAGGCCACGGCGCCAAAGGCGCCGGGGTGGTGCATCCACCGCTTCAGCGCCTGCTCCAGGTTGTCCAGGTGCTGCTGCGTCGCCACGCCGTACGCCGTCGCCGAGTCGCGAATATCGGCCGACAGGAACCAGTTCTCGATGACGTGGGAGAAGTAGCCGATGTCTTCGGCTGTCGTGTACGACGTGAACGATGCCGTCGGCCGCACGTCGGTGAACCCGGCCTCAAGCACATGCCGCTTCAGGTCCCGCCCGATATTGGGGTGCCCGTCATCCGCCGTAATCAGTTCCGCCAGCGTGACCCAGGCGTCGCCCGTGACCTCGAAGTCTGGCGCGAGAAACGAGCCGTCGAGGACCCATTCCCGCATGGAAATCAGGCCGCCGGGCTTCAGAACCCGCATCGCCTCGGCAAGCACGGCTTGGGTATCGCGAACATGCACAAGGATGGCGTGGCCGTGCACGACGTCGAAGTAATCGTCATCGAATGAAAGCCCCGTCACGTCGGCAACCTGGAACGTCGCGTTGTCGTGTCCGCCCGCCTCGGCGATCGACCTCGCCAGGTCCACTTGCGTCGGCTCCATGTCGACGCCGTACAACGCCCCGGGGGCTATCGCTTCGGCCAGGCCAACCGACAGGGAGCCCGGTCCGCAGCCCAGGTCCAGCACCCGCAGGCCGGGCGTGAGATGGGGGAGCAGATGCGCGGCGTGCGTGGACGCCGTGTGCCGCCTGAGATGCTGGAGCATGCTCTCACTGAAGCCGATCGTGTAATACGGCGTTCCGGACGTCTCGTCGGTCATCAGTGCCCTCAGACCCTGCGGGGTCGTTTCCCAACCCTCCGGGCAGCCCGCGATTGTCAAGCGGCTGCCGCCCAGGGGTCAAATCCACCGGTGCCCACCCGCTCATCCGGCCCCTCTGCCTCACCGTCAGCCGGCGCACCCCGGCCGCCTCCGCCGTCGAGTTCGAGCCCCGTGCCGCCACCGACCGCCAGTCCCTCCCCCGCGACCAGATCGTCAAGACGGTGCTCGAGGCCCGCGAGAGTGCCCTGGCCGCCTTGACTCCGGACGCACCGGTAACCATGCCGCCGGTCGGCGCGGCAGAAAACACCGGCTAGCGCGCCAGGTTCCGCAAGAACTCAACCGCGGTGCCTAGTCCAGGAGGGCTGAGCGCCGACTAGAATTTCGGTGACCCCGCCGCCTGACGGGGCCGCTTGCGGTGCGTCATATGCCGTGGCTGAGCGGTCCGCCACTCGACTCAAGCGAGAACGCGCTCGCTGCGCTGCACGCCCTCGAGCGTGACGGCTACCCGCGCACCCGGGCCAGGACCGAGCTTGCGCTCTACCTGCACCGAGTCCGCGCCGCTGGCACGTCCAGGGGTGAAACTGCCGTGGCCGGCGTCCTCACGGTCGGGGCCATGGCAGCCGCTGTCACATGCCTGCTGATCTTGTCGCTGGAAGTGCTTGTGCGTCGCCTGGGTGTCGGCGGGGCCCTCGCGTCCTTTTTTGACGACAGGACCGCATTTATTGTGCCCGCCATCATGCCGGCGGCGCTCCTGGTCCTGCTGGCGCTCGGACTGGCCGGGGCGCTCGCGGCGCTGATCATCCGGTATCGCTGGCGGCGGTCGGGCGTCTTGCAGAACTTCATTCGGCGGGACTCGCCGCGCGTCGACCTGTTGCTTTGGGTGGGCGGGTCGGGGCTGCTCGTGCTAGTCACCGGTCTCACACTGCTGACCGGTTGGTGGCTGGTCGTTCTTGGGATGTTCGAAGAAGCGGCGCAAGTACCAACGTTTGAGGCGATGATTCTGCGCCCGTTGATAAGCGACCACGCGCAGGCGTTCGTCCTTTGGGGAATCCCCCTGGGGGCCTTGGGTTTCGCCTCCTGGTTCCCCGCCATTCATGCGCGGATCTTGTCGTCGTTGAGCATCGTCGATGCCGCCTTCTACGCGCGGCCCATCATTGAGCGCGACCTGGCTGCTGGCGCGGCCCGATTGCCCGAGTCCTACCGTCACGGCCTGCCGTTGCGCAGGCGACTCTGGCGCTACGGCCTGCTTACCGGTGGGATCACGGCTGCCGCCTGGGGTGCGACCCAGGTTCTTTCCTGGGTCAGCGTATTCCGGGGACCGATGGACTACTACTGGGACGGCTTCTGGAGCCGCAATTCCGACGAACTCACCTCCGCCGGGTTAGCAAGCAGCTACGAGCCCGGAGCCTCGGTGGGTGTGGTCGGATTACTCGCTGGCTTGGCGCTCGGCGTTGGCTTTTCCTGGTTCTACGCCCGCTACCTGGAGGGCTGGTAGCCCTCCACAGTCGCTCCTCCGCTGAGCGGACCGTCGCCTAAAATGTCCCGATCCGCCGCCTGTCGCCGCGGCCTGCAGAGCCTGAGCATGTCGTGGATTAGAGATCCGCAACGCGATTCGCGCGAGCACATCCGCGCGGCTCAGCAGGCCCTGGTGTACGCCGGCTATCCGCACGCCGATGCAGTCACTGCGGTCGCCGCCCATCTGCATCGTGTCCGCGCCGCCCTGGCCGCCCCGCGCCATGCCGCCATTGCCGGATTCCTGACCGGCGCGTCCATGGTTATTGGTGCGCTGCTGGTGCTGACCCTCGCGCTGGGCGGTCTTGGCCTGGTGATGGGCGCGACCGGAGACTCCGGGACTCCTGACGAATTCGTCCCCGCCGCACCCGCCGCACCCTCGGCCCCGCCGGCCGACCCGGACCCCGGATCGCCGCTTGGGGTCCTGCCGGCGGTTGCGGTGACCGCGCCCGTGCTGGGCTTGGCCGGGGCGGGCATGTCGCGCGTCACGCGCAATCGCTGGCGTCGCGCCGGCGTCCTGCAGACCTTCGGCAACCTGCGCCCGCGCCGTCGGTATCTCCTTGAGACCGCCGTCGTCTGGCTGGCTGTGGCCGGGCTCATCGTGCTCATCGTCTGGGCCATGGCCGGCCCGCGGTTGGGCGCCACCGTGGCCCAGATGCTGGCCTTCTTCGGAATCCCCGTCGGTGCGGCCGCCTTCGCGGCCTGGTTCCCCAAGCTCTACGCCTGGATCCTCCCGCGGATGAGTCCCGTGGACGCCGCCGCGGCCGCCCGGCCAGTCATCGAACGCGAGGCCGCCCAACAGATCAAGACCGAGCGTGACTTCTACGGCGCCAGCGGCTACGACCGCACCGCCTACGACCGCAGCCGCTGGGCCGACGAGATCCTGGGGGCCGACTCCCAGGGCTACTTCGCCGAGGCGCAGCGCCGCGGCGAACGGGCCCGCGACATCGCCCGACGGTCGGGGTCCTATTCACACGGCATGTCGGGCGGGCGCCGCCTCGCCCGCTACGCCCTGATCACGGGCGGGCTCACCGTGGCCGGCTGGCTCTTTATTCAACGCCTCGTCTGGATCATGCGGCCGTTCGACAATTCGGATTTAGGGGCGGAGGTAGGCGTCATCGCCCTGCTCCTGGGCCTGGTGTTCGGCCTCGGCCTCACCTGGCTCTACGCCCGCTACTTCGAGGGCCTATGATCGCCCGGTCGGCACCGCCACCCCGTTAACCATGAGTTCCAGGCGCCGAGCGGACCGCGATCGCGTGCATCGCCCGTTTGCCGATCCGCTGGACACCTTCACCGAAAATCCACGCCGGCCGTCTCGAACCCAGCGTCACCGTGCGGAGGCGGAACGCCGCCGGCAGGCGGAGCGTGACGTCGACCGCCTCGCCGCCGGCCACGATGCGCCGCGCGGCCAACGGCTGCTGATCTACGGGCTGCTAATCGCCCTGATCACCATCATCGGCTGGCGCATGACGCACTGGTTGGTCTACTTCACTTCCGTTAGACCCCTCAGCGGCGGCGGCGCCATCATGGGCCGCAGCGGCCGCGACATCATCGCCTCCGGCTTCGAGACCCCGCCGCCGCCGGCCGCCTGGATCGATCCGGTCGGCCTGGCCGTTGGCCTGGCCCTGGGCCTCCTCATCACCTGGATCTACGCCCGCTACTTCCAGAACCTGTGAGCACGCGGTCACACCGTACGCCGCGTTGCTACGGCCGCGGGCTATCCGGACGCTGCCACCGTTCCCGTCCCGCGCACCGAAACAGCTAACCCGTGCAACTGGACTTCGCCTTCCTCTGCGACTACGCCGACAGCACCTCCAAGGTCGTGGCCATCGGCATCGGCTTCGACCAGATCCACGCCCCCAGCCTCCCCACCCGCCATCCCCGCCTCTGCGTCGTCGCCCGCTTCCGCGCCCACAAGACCGAGATCGGCGCCAAAACGGCCCGCGTCGTCATCATGGACGCCGACGGCTCCCAGATCGCCGCCGTGCAGGGCGACGTCGAGTTCACCGACCCGATCGACCGCCTCGAAACCACCGCCACCCTGGTCGTCAACTTCGACAACCTCACCTTCGACCGCTACGGCCCCCACTCCGCCCACATCCTCCTCGACGGCAACGAAATGCACCGCATGACCTTCGAGGTTTCCGAGCCTCCGGCCGGGGGCGGCCCGTAGAAGTGGAGTAGCGATCATGTCCTGGTTCACCAGCCCGCAGCGCGATTCGCGCGAGGACATTCGGGCCGCCCGCCAGGCGCTGGCGTTCGCCGGCTACCCGCTCTCCCAGGCCACGACCGAGTACGACAAGTACCTGTACCGCGTGCGGGCCGCCTTGGCCTCGCATCGCCACACGCTCAGGGCGGGCTTTCTGGCGGGCGTCGCCCTTGCCGTTGCCTTGATGCTCACGGCGGGCGTGTTGTCGTTCCTGCTGGTTGTGATCTTCGGTTCCGGGGTCCCCTCGCCAGGTCCAGCCGGACCGACGGTCGTGCCCGGGACCGAGGATGCCGGGACTTCCGACAGGTCGCCGCTCGACCTGGTGCTGCCGGCGGCAACATCCATGGTCATTCTCGGCGTGGCCGGCGCGGCCACCGCGCTCGTCACCCGCGGCCGCTGGCGGGGCGCCGGGGTGCTGGTGACATTCAGCGACGTCGCCCCGCGCCAAACCTATCTGCTGCAGACCGTGGCGGTCTGGGTGGGGATCGGCGCCCTCATGGTCCTGGCCGTCCGCTGGCGAGGCGACGAAGAGATGGTCACCGGCGCAATCGTGATGCTGGCCTTTGCCGGGATTCCACTGCTGGCCTTCTTCTTCTACGCCGTGTTTCCCAGCCTCTACCGCTGGCTGCTCCCCCGCGTCAGCCCGCTCGACGCCGCCGCCTTTGCACGTCCGATCATCGAGCTTGAGGTGGCCCTGCAGATTGACTCAGAACGTGAGACGCACGGGCGCGGCACATTTCACCGCGCCTTCTACGACCGCAGCGCCTGGGCCGACGAAGTCCTGGCCCGACTGGACGTTTCCAGGAGCGGCCGGCGGCGGGGCTAGGCCAAACACCGCGCCCCCGGGAGGTGGGGGGCCGATTGGATCGCTGCTCTATGGTTTCGGCGTCGTAAAGTAGCGAGGGCAAACTGGTTCGCCGCTCTTGAAAGCTAGGGCGCGGCGACCCGACCGGCGGGGACTGGCTGCATGCCTGGGTTCTCCAACCCCCAACGCGACTCGCGCGACGCCATCCACGCCGCGCCCAACCGGCGCTGGTCGCCCACGGCTGCGCGAACAGCCGTGGTCGTCATGGGCCTTGCCCTGCTTGCGGCCTCCTGGGTCCCTGCGTGCGCCCCCCAGACATCCACGCCCACCCCGACACCCGCCGCCGCGACCCCGACACCCACCGCCGCTGCCACCGCGACCCCGACACCCACCGCCAGCCCCACGCCAACTCCGCAAGAACGGCCCGACGACCGAGCCGTCCTGGTGGCCCTGTATGAGGCAACCGGCGGCCCGACATGGGTGAACCGCGCGGGCTGGCTCGGTGACGCGTCAATCGACACTTGGCACGGCGTAATAGTCGACGCACGCAACCGCGTGATTGAACTCGACCTGAGCCACAACGGGCTCCAAGGTCCGATTCCCGCAGAGCTGAGCCGTCTCACCCGCCTGGAGTGGCTCGATCTCAGCGACAATCGCCTCGAGGGGGCCATCCCGGTCGAACTGACCCACATCGCGAGCCTGGAATGGATCGATCTCAGCGTCAACCGCCTGCAAGGGCCGATTCCCCCGGAGTTCGCTCGCCTGACCAGGCTGAGTTCCCTGTACCTTGACCAAAACCAGTTGAGCGGCGGGATCCCACCGGAACTCGGCGAGCTCGACAGGCTGGAGACGTTGGTCTTGAGCGAAAACCTCCTGACGGGAGACCTCCCCATCGAGCTCACCCGCCTTCGCAGGCTCGAGTTTCTGTCGCTGTGGAGCAACCGCTTGACCGGTCCAATCCCGCCCGAGTTCGGTCAACTTTCGAACCTGGAATACCTGGACCTCGGCGGAAACTCGCTCCACGGTCCCATTCCCTCCACGTTGGGCCGCCTGACCAACCTCGAACTGCTGGACGTTAGCTGGAACCGGCTGTCGGGCGAGATACCAGCCGAATTGGCCGATCTCGCGTACCTGTCGGGTCTGTATGTCCTGGGGAATCGACTGAGTGGTTGCATTCCCCAGGGGCTCCAACACACCGAAGACAACGACTTTGCCGAGGTTGGTCTGCCGGTCTGCCAGTCCTGACCGCGGAGCGGGCCCCGCGCTCGCAGGTCACCGTCAGCCGCGCGTACTGACCCCGACTTGGCGCCGCTGTCGGCCGGGCTTGGAGCTGATCTGGCAGGCTTGGCGGTGGGCTTAGTTCTTGGCGTCGGCCTAACCTGGGTGTACACCCACGACCCGGAGGGCCTGTGACTCGAACGCTCTCGCGTCACGCGCTACGAGTCGGCGGCAGCACACTCGCGGGCTGGTTCATTACCCGCTGGGTGCTCAGCGGTTCCGGCGGGGGCCCCAGTGGCCCGGGGCATCCTACGTCTCCCCTAAACTTGGAACCGCTAGCGATTGGTCTCGGGGCTGACTTGACAGGCTTGGCGTTGCGCCTCGCCCTCGGCGTAGGTCTGACGTGGTTCTACGCCCGCAACCTGGAAGGCCTGTGAACACCCCTCCGCGCCTCACCCCCCGCCAGCCCCTCGCCCTCAAAGGTGCGGCCGCCCTAGGGAGACCTTTGCATAACCCGAGGGGCGGGTGTGCGGAGTCAATCCCTTCGAGGAGCCGCCGTTCTTCCCCTCTCCAGGGGGAGAGGCAGAACCTGTCCTGAGCTTGCCGAAGGATTCGGGCGTCTTCGGCCGAAATCGGTGAGGGGTCTTCCGGGCACCCAAGCCCGGGGTACGCAGAGGTCTCCTACGGGACACGCCGGCGGGTGAGGGGGCTTTCGGGCACCCACCCCGGAGTACGCAAGGATCTCCTGGAGGGCCTGTGAACACCCCGCCTCGCCTCACCCCCCGCCAGCCCCTCGCCCTCAAAGGTGCGGCCGCTCGTGCTCCCGCTCCTGGCAAACTGTTGCAGAATGCTCCCGCGCCCTCGAACGCGGGGCGGCTCTTGCTCCCTCTCCCCGTGGGAGAGGGTTGGGGAGAGGGTCTTCCGGGCTACCAACCATGGGTTACGCAAAGGTCTCTCCAGGGGCGGACGGTTGGGCTGAGGGCTCTTCCCGGCAACCAACTCGGGCTACGCAAAGATCTCTTGGAGGGCCGGTGAACACCCCTCCGCGCCTCAACCGCCGCCAGGCCCTCGCCGCCGGCGCGGCCTCCCTCGGCGCGCTCGCCCTGGCCGCCTGCGGCGAGTCCCCGGCCGAAAGTGCCGCCGGATCCCTGCCGGAAGGTCTCCAGGCCGAGCTGCAACGCAACCTGGAACGCGCCCGCGCCCAGGCCCGCAACGTCACCGCCGCCGCGCCCCGGTCCGCCGACAAACTGCCCACCCCCGGCGCCAAGCACGCGGTCACGGTCGCCATGTACCCCACCAATCGTATTGGCGGCAGCCTGTTCGGCCAGTTCGTCAATGGTCTGGCGGCGGCCCGCGAGCGCGGCGAGGACCGTTACACCTACGAGGAGGCGTCGCTGGACTACGGGCGCAACGCCTCCACCTTCAGCATCAGTACCTCACTGGTCGCCCTGCAGAACCAAAAGCCGGATCTGGTCATCTTCTTTAGGGCCGACCAGGCCGACCTGCTGGCCAACGACCGCCTCGCGCCGCTGGACGACTTTGTCGTCTCGGACCCCGACTTCAACGCCGCCGACTTCTGGCCGGGGCTGCTGGAGACCGGGAAACACGAGGGCGTGCAGTTCGGGATGCCGGTGGCCGTCTCGCCCCATGTGCTCCTGTTCAGTCGCCGGTGGGCGATCGAGCAACAGGTCGAACCGCCGGCCCCCGATCCGCGGACCTTCGATGCCGAAGTCTTCCTCGACACCGTGCGCGCCCTCCACGTGGAGCCGCCGCCTTCGGGCGGCTTGGGCGGCATGGGCTACCTCTCGCGCTTCACCCCGGAACCGAACGGCGACGGCGACTACTCGGCGTCCCCGTCGCCGTACGAGTTGCTGCAGTCCGCCGTCGGCGACCTTCGCGGACCTGATAACGACTTCGCGCCCCTCACCTCGCCGCCCGCCGTTCAGGTCGCCGAATTCCTGCGCGCCTGGGTGCACGACCACCGCCTGGCCATCACCGATGGCCGCTCCACCCGCTCGTTTCAACGCACCGGCCAATTCGGCTTCGCCGGCACCATCCTGGCCTTCATTCCGCCAAGCCGGCTCATCGGCAGCAACATTGACATCTATCCGCTGCCCAACATGGGCACTGGCCGCAGCCCCGTCTTCGTCCACGCCATGCTGGGCGTACTGGCCGATTCGCCGAACCCCGAAATCGCCTACGACGCCCTGCGTCACCTGGCGGCTGGCCTCCGCTCCAGCTCCATCCTCCCGGCAACCAAAATCTCAGCCCCGGGCGTCGCCGCCCGCGCCACCGAACTGCCCCACGAAGGCGCCAACCTCGTCGAGCTACTCATGCGGAACGCCGTCTACTCCACCCTCAGCCGCCGCCAGGCCGGCCTCATCACCAACGCCATCGTCGGCAACATCATCTTCGGCGACCACCACCCCCAAGACGCCCTCCAAGCCCTCACCGACCAACTCCGCGCCGACGACGCCGACGCGTAGGAATACGCTCTGGCTATGGTCTTATAGGCCGCCGGCCGAGCCGGACGACATAGCGAATGAGATCCTATTGAAAGGGCACCCCGGTGTCTGACACCCAGATCTGGCCGTTTCGGAACGACGATGATGAGTTTGTGGCTGTTGGGAAGCAGCGCGATGACATGCGGGTCTGGCGAATTGATGGGCCCTACTTGAAAGAGACCCCCTTGCGATTCCCGGGCTGCACGCGCTTCATGCCATATGCGGAACTTGGGGAGCCTCGAATTGAGGATTGGGACGCGTATACACAGCGATTTACCCTCATTCGTCTCAGACCGACGGACTTCCCCGCCCCCTGAGTCGCGCAGCTGACCCAACTGGCCTGGTCAACGGGCGCGTCCTCTCGGCTCCCTCTAGGACCAGGGGACGCGTGCACGAGGTTGATCAGTCCGCGCTGGTTGACGCTCCTGATATGACCGCGGACACTCGACATACGTCAACAGTTGGAGGGCGGGCAACCTCAACAACCGAGTAGGGAGATGAGCCGGCAGGAAGTCTTGGAGAACTTGGACGCCTAGGAGAGCATGGGGGACGCGTTCGAAGCGAAGTATTTACAAAAGTGGGTCGTGTTTGCGGATAAGCAATTAGTCGGGATATACGACACGAACGTGGAGGCCACCTCAGCGGCCATTCAAAGGTTCGGCGAGAAACCGTTCCTGGTTCACGAAGTCCGCAAGACGCCTGTTCCGTTGCCATCGTCCCTGATATTCGGACAGCCTCGTGCCGGTCGTTGACTGTGGGTTCATCGGCCTTTCTGGCCGACTCATCGATACGAGAGCGAATCATTCAACGTGTCGTCGAGATCAAAAAAGAATGCCTGAGCGTCGCGCATCAGCTTGGCAGAGACGAAGGTGGGCGGACCGGACGGGCAACCACGCTAGACATCAATCAACAGCACACTAATAGGCGCAATAGGAAAGTGTCGCGTCATCTGCTCAATGTCGTGTACGGACGGCGCGCCTTGTGACACCCCGTGCGACAACCGTTGGGACCGTCCGTTAGCCGGAGTGATTTCAACGGCAACATCTGCCTTGCCCGAATGATAGAAGTGCTGGAACTTTGCCAAGTCGTAAAGCATGCAAGAGTGAGCGCCAAGCTGAACCTCAACATAGACATTCTGCTTGAGATAAGCGATCTGCTTACGCTCACGAGCGATGGCTAATGGATCGCTTGCTTGCTCGAAGCCACGGTTGCGGAACTCCGTTAGGAACTGGTCTTTGACATCGTCGAGCGAGTAAGGGAACCGCCCGCGCACGGTCTCGTCGTCGGCTTTCCTGGATGGGGCTGGCGTGACTGTGGCTATGGCGGCAAGAATGTCAGCCATAATTTCAGGGTGACGAACCTGAAGTATTTCAGCACCGCCAAGGTGCGAGTACTCGTGAACGGTCCTCATTGCTCGGGCGCGCTCCTGGCTTTGGACCAAAGGTCGCAGCAGTGGGTGACCTGAAGCGCCGCCCCCGACTCAGGACGCTCCATAGTATCAGAGCATGCCGCGGGTGGCGCGGACCACCAGCCGACGGACATCAACCGCTTCTGGTGTGTCCGGCGTCTAGGATTCCCAGTAACCGCGAGTCATTAGCGTGCGCTTGTTGGCAAGGATGCCGGCCGTGGTGCTTCCCGCGACGGGATGACTTGTGAGTGGTTGGCGTACGTACTCCAAGTTGGTGTGTAGTCTTCACTCTGGTCGCCCCAGGTGAACCAGCCGGAGCGGGTTCCTCGGGCAAACAGCTCGATTCTCGGGGCGGGACTGCAGGCCTCGATAATGGCGTACTGCTCGTCAGGTTTGCGGCTGTGCTCCCTTTTTCTTGCGCTGATGATGTTCTCTTGGCTTCGGCCTGGCGGCAGGGTCCGCGCATTCTTGCCACGGACACCGAAGAGGAGAATCTCCGTTACATTCCTGAAATAGAATCCTACCCCGCGCCGATCCGGTCCGCCGTCCTTTCGCACCTTGTACCAGACGAGATTTGTCTTGTACGTGAACCCCCAGGCCTGCATGACCTTAAGGCCCTCGGCCAATAGCGCGTTGGGCACCCATAAATACAGGTGTGCGGGATCAGCCGCTATGGACGCGACCGGAAGGTCACAGATCTCCTCCAGTGACAACGTTTGATAGCGGGAAAGCCGCCGATGCTCCGGGGCAACCTTGCCGGTACGATTCTGAAACTGCCACGGCGGGTCGGCGAGAATGGTTGAAAACCTCTGTTCCTCAAATCCGTCGAGCAGGCCCTGAGAAATGCTCACGGCCTATTTCCCAGGCACATATAGCTTTGACGTGATGCCAAGAGCCAGAACTGGGCAACCACCGCCGCCGCCACCGGCCAAACGCGGCAACAGCTTGGACATGTGGGTCGTTGACGATCCGTACGACTTGCCTCGGCCCAGCCGATTGAAGATCTCCTGGAGGTTGTCGGACCGTGTGATGATAATTCCAACACTCACCGCATGCAAGTCGAACAACAACCTGAAGTTGTTGAGGTCGCGGTCATAGAACGTATCTTTGTTGTTCCACTCGATCTCCAGCGCGATGCGGTTACGGAAACAGTCAATCTTGTGCGTGGGCTGTTCGCTCGCCTGACCGTCCACAACAACTGCTGTTTCGAACTCTTTCTCAAACCATCCTCGATTGTAAAGATAAGAGTCGATAAACTCCGATATCTGTGACTTTCTGCCTCCCGGCTTGGATACATAGCTTTCCAGGAGCCTGAATTCGGTCAGCATGTCGATCAGATCACGCCATTCCCCGGGAAAGTCCCCTTTGAGTATGGCGCAACTGTGCTTGGTTTCGTGGACTTCGTAGTTCGACCGGATGAAGTCCGGCAGAAGGTTGACGCTCACGACGAGCTAACGGCTCCCTGGCGCCGCGATCGCTGGTGCGGCGAGTGTGGGGCTGTGCCGATACGAGCGGCGGACGTTCATGATGGCGGCCAGCGTATCGGGGGCGCGTCACGGGATCCACCTTGTAGGCGGGAGCAGTCGCTCGGGGCGAATCAGGATTGCCGGTGACGCCAGGCGATGCCGCCGGCCTTCGGGATGCTGAGCCGGTCGTCGGTGACGGCGTTGGGGTGTGACGGCGATGCACTGTCTCGGGACGCGTGGCGGATGACCTTCGCCTGGAGAGATTCAGTGTTGCCCCACGCCAAAGCAATCCCCGACCGCCTCCGCACAGTGACCCCGCCTGATCTCCACGCCGAAACCGCCCCGACTGAACACATCGGCCTGGAAAGTGAACACATCCGGGGCGGAAAGCGGCGGAAACTGAACACCTTGGCCCGAAGAGTGAACACATTCGGGCAAAAACTGAACACTTCGACGCCAACACGGTGAACACCCCTCGCTCTCGCGTCGCCGCCCGACGCCAAAGCCATCACCGACCGCCGGCGCGCGGAGACCCCGCCTGATCTCCACGCCAAAACCGCCCAGGAACCTCCGCGCTGGGGCTGCCTGGACGGAGGCATCGTCAACCTCGACTGGACACATTCGAACGCAGACTGGACACATTTGCCCGAAAAGTGGACACATTCGGATGAAAACTGGACACATTCACGCCGAAACTGGACACATCGGCGGCAAACAGTGGACACCTGTCCACCCCTCCCCCGTCCGGCCGCCCACAGAGGCCTCCCACCCATCCCGCTTCAATACGCCCGAGTTGGCGCCGCCTCCGCTCACGCTCAGCTTGTCGAAGTGCCGGCCTGCGTCCACCGAAAGCCTGTCCTGAGCCCGTCGAAGGGCCTGTCCTAAACCTGTCTAAGGGGGCTCACCACGACCACCACCCTCCCTGCCTCCCTCTTGCCCTTCGTAATCACACGGTGTACACTGGGCGAACACTCCTCTCGGCCTCTGTTCCCGGAGTTCCTCATGCCCCCGCGCCTCCCTCGCCTGCGTTCCCTCGACCCGCTCTCCCTCAGCCCGCAATCCCGGAACCGCCATCGTCGCCCCGGCCCCAACCGCGCCCCCGCCGTACCTCGCCCGCCTGCCCGCGACCGATCCATGCGCCCCCCGGCGAGGCCTTTGCATAACCCTCGTGCTTCGGGGCTCGGCCTCTTGCCTCGCCTGGGGGGAGGCCGGCGCCGTCTTCGGCGGAGGGTGCGCGATGGCAATCCCTTCGAGGAGACGCCGTTCTTTCCCCTCTCCAAGGGGAGAGGCAGATTCGGGCGTCTTCGGCCGAAATCGGTGAGGGGTCTTCCGGGCAACCAACCTTGGGTTATGCAAAGGTCTCTCGGTGTACCCGCGCGGCGCATCCACTCACGTTGCCGAAACGCTTCGCCGTCCACCCCAAAATCCCGCCCAAACTGTCTCTGGCCAGCCCGACCCCTATGGGGTCGGGCTGGCCAGAGACAGTTCCCCCCTTCACCCCCAACCCCATCACACCGTCGCGCCCGCCGCACGCGCCCGCCCTAAACCGCCGATAATGCAGGCAGACATCGCCTGCACGCCCACCAGGGAGCACGAATGACTACCACCGCCACGGCGCCGAGCAGCAGCGCGGACGGGGTGACCTGGGACCTCAGCATCCTCTACGACAGCCCCGACGACCCCAGGATCGTGGCGGACCTGGACGCTGTGACCGAGCGCGCCGAAGCGTTCGAGAAGCGCTACCGCGGGCAGGTCGCCGGCCTGGACGCGGCGGGCCTGCGCGACGCCGTGACCGAGCTGCAGGACATCCACGAGGCCATGGACCACCCGGCCATCTACGCCCACCTGCTGCACGCCGGCAAGACCGACGAGCCAACCCACGGCCGCCTGGTGGCCCTCACCCAGGAACGCGGCACCGCCATCAACCGCCACCTGATCTTCTTCGACCTGGAGTGGATCGAGGTGGACGACGACCGAGCCGAGGAACTGCTGGCCGATCCGGTCCTGGAGGACTTCGCCTACCTGCTGCGCCTCGAGCGCCGCTACAAGCCCCACCGGCTGTCCGAGGGCGAAGAGCAGCTGATGGACGAGAAGGCCAACACCGGCAGCCGCGCCTGGAGCCGCCTCTTCGGGGAAATCACCAGCCGCCTGACCTGCGAGGTCACGATGGAGGGCGAGACCCGCACGCTCACCGAGGCCGAAACCCTGGCCCTCAGCTACCACCCCGACCGCGACACCCGGAAGTCCGCCGCCGACGGCATGACGCAGGCCCTCCGCGACAGCCTCCACCCCCTCACCTACGTCTTCAACGTGCGGTTGCAGGACCACGCCACCGACGACCGCCTGCGCAGCTACCCCACCGCCATGGCCTCCCGCAACCTGGCCAACCAGATCACCCAGGAGTCGGTGGACGCCCTGGTCGCCGCCTGCGTGCGCGGCTTCCCGATCGTTGGCCGCTACTACCGCCTCAAGCGCCGCCTGCTGGGCCTGGACGAGCTGTTCGACTACGACCGCTACGCCCCGCTCAGTTCCGACCTGCCCTCCTATGACTGGGCCACCGGCAAAGAGGTCGTGCTGGAGAGCTACCACGCCTTTTCCGAGACCCTTGGCGGCATCGCCCAGCGGGCCTTCGACGAGCGCTGGATCGACGCCGAGCTACGGCCGGCCAAGCGCGGCGGCGCATTCAGCATGGGCGGCACCCCCAGCACCCACCCCTACATCCTGGCCAGCTACACCGACACCGTCCGCGACGTGATGACGATGGCCCACGAACTGGGTCACACCGTTCATCAGTACCTGTCCTACGGCGTCGGCTACCTGCAGGCCCACACGCCGCTCACGACGGCTGAGACGGCCTCGGTCTTCGGCGAGATGATCGTCTTCCGCCGCCTGCTCGACGCCCAGCCCTCCGCCGGCGCAAGGTTGGGACTGCTGGCCAGCAAGATCGAGGACCACTTCGCCACCGTTTTCCGGCAGATCGCCATGCACAACTTCGAGTTCCGCGCCCACCAGGCCCGCCGCGACGAGGGCGAACTCTCGTCCGACCGCCTCAGCGAGCTCTGGTTCCAGGCCAACGGCGAGATGTTCGACGGTTCGGTCACCCTGCGCGACGACTACCGCATCTGGTGGAGCTACATCCCCCACTTCATCGGCTCGCCCTTCTACGTCCACGCCTACGCCTTCGGCGACCTGCTGGTGCTCGGCCTCTTGCAGCGCTACCAGGAACAAGGCGACGAGTTCGAGCCCCGCTACATCGAAATGCTCTCCAAGGGCGGCTCCGTCAGCCCGATTGCGCTGCTCGAGCCCTTCGGTATCGACCTGGCCGACCCGAAATTCTGGGACGGCGGCGTTCAGGTCCTGAGCGACCTGGTGACCGAAGCCGAGGCGATGGCCGAGGAGGCTTCATGATGCTCTCGGCCAGGGTTCTAAAGGCCGTCGGCGCCCCCGCCATCAGCATGGACGAGGCCTGCGCCGTGGTCGGCGAGGCGATGCGCGGCTCGCCAGCCGGCGAGCGCCGCTTCCTGGTGCTGGTGCCGGATTCGACCCGCAAGGCCCCGGTGGCCGACGTCTTCCGCGCCATCCACGACGCCGTCGAAGGACGCGCTGACCGCATCGACGCCATGATCGCCCAGGGCACCCACGGCCCCATGTCCGAAGCCGAGAAATCCGCCTGGGTCTTCGGCAGCCACAGCTATCCCCACAGCACCGTCTTCGATCACGACTGGGACGACCCCAACGCGCTCACGCCGCTGGGCGTGGTCCCGCTGGACGACCAGCTGGACCGTTTCGGCGAAAACCGACAGTACGCCGCGCTGCTGGGCTTCGACAGCGACATGCGCATCCGCGTCAACGCCAGGCTGCTGGAGTACGACCGCCTGGTGCTGCTCACCCGCGTGCAGCCGCACGAGGTCGCGGGGTTCGCGGGCGGGGCCAAGCAGATCTTCCCCGGCGTCTCCGGCCCCGAGATGATCAGCCTGCTCCACGCCATCGGCAGCCTGCGCACCAACCGCGGCATCCACGGCGTCATGCCCAATCCCGTGCGCGACCTGATCGACGACATGGCCCTGAACCTGCCCGTGCCCATCACCACCATCGGGCTGGTCATCGACGACGACAGCGACGCCATCAACGGCGCGTTCGTTCAGCCGGACGGCTGGCGCGAGTGCGTGGAGCAAGCGGCCGAGCTCAGCGCCGCCGTCAACATCCGCTACGTCCCCCACCGGGTCCGCCGCGTGGTCGCGGCCCTGCCCCGGCGCAAGGACGGCAGCTGGCTCTACCCCGACTTCTGGACCGGCGCCAAGGGTGTGCTCAAAACCGAGGACGCCGTCGCCGACGGCGGCGAACTGGTGGTCTGGGCGCCCAACATCGATTCAATCTCCGACGCCCACGGCGAGCTGATCAGCGCCATCGGCTACCACACCTACGCCTACTTCCTGTCGCGGCCCGAGTCCTGGCAGCGCGCCGGCGCGACCCCGCTGGCCCTCAACGGCAGCGCCCTGGTGAAAGGCGAGGGCCGCATGGATGGCGACCGCGAAGTGCCGCGCATCGACGTCCGCATCGCCACCGCCATCCCGCCCGAGGCCTGCGCCCGCATGAACATCGGCTACGAGGACCCCGACGCCGTCGCCGCCGAAATCGCCGCCACGCCTCCCAACGCCATCACCGACGACCGCCTCATCGTCCGCGACGCCGGCGGCGTCCTCTGGCGCCACCGGGCCGGCTAGGCGACGCGGGCTTTCTGGAGACTTTTATGCTGGACGCTCAGGCCTTCTTCTTTGACCTCGACGACACCCTGGTCGACTTCGGCAAGGCCCGCCGCAAGGGCCTCATCGCCCTCGCCGGCCAGCTGGCCTCCCGCATTCCTGACCAGACACCCGACCAGCTACGCGAACTCCAGTCGCGCATCGTCGAGGACCGCACGCGGCGCGGGCTCGGCATGCCCCAGGACGGCGACCTGCGAGGCACCCGCATCCAGGTATGGACCGAGGTGCTCGACTTCATCGGCGCCCCGGACCTGGCCGACCCCGCGCAACTGGTAGACGATCACGACCTGCTCACCCGCCAGAACCTTGAGTTGTACCCCGACGCTGACGCCTCCATCCGCTGGGCGGCAGAGCGTTTCCAGGTCACCGGCATCATCACCAACGGCCCCAGCGACGTTCAGTGGGGCGAGGTCTACGCCGTCGGGCTGGACGACCGGGTCGACCGCGTGATCGTCGCCGGCGACATCGACGCCTTCAAACCCGACCCGCGCATCTTCGAAGCCGCCCTGGCAGGGCTTGGAATTCCGCCCGAGGCCGCCGTCTTCATCGGCAACTCCGCCGCCCACGATGCCGCCGGCGCCCTCCAGGCCGGCTGGTCCGCCATCTGGCTCAACCGCGACCGCGACACCTATCCGCCGTCGCTTCCCCCGCCAACCGCCACCGTAACCACCCTCGACGAACTGCCAGCCCTCTTCGGCTGACGCATGAAGCTCTTCCTCAAGGTCGCGCTGTTCACGCTGGTGGTGCCGGGCTCGATCGCCGTGCTCGTTCCGCTCCTGATCAAGTGGGACCGGCCGGTCGCCGGCGGCGCAACGCTCTGGCTGGGCGTGTGCCTCCTCGCCCTTGCAACGGTTCTCTATCTCCGCTGCGTCTGGGACTTCGCAGTGTCCGGCGGCGGTACCCCGGCGCCCATCGACGCCCCCAAGCGCCTGGTCACGACCGGCGTCTACCGCTACTCGCGGAACCCCATCTACGTCGCCGTCCTCATCGCCATCGCCGGCTGGGCCAGCCTCTTCCAGGCCGTGGCCTTGGTGGTCTACGGCGTCGTGCTCTTCGTCCTCTACTCGTTTTTCGTCCAGCGCCACGAAGAGCCCCACCTGGCCCGCGAATTCGGCGACGAATACGCCGCCTACGTCGCCACAACCGGCCGCTGGCTCCCCCGCCTCCGCCGCAAAGACCGCCCCTAACCGGCCCCCGCCGTCGTCTCCGCGATCAGCCAGTCCACCACGGCACTTGCCACTCACTCGTTGCACCGGCCTGCGGCAGCCACCGAAAGAAACCTAAGAGACCATCTCTCCTGTCCGCGTAGACCGCGCCAGCGGTCTGGCCTGCCAGCCTAAGGGTGCCGACCGGGATTGCCTGTGGGCCATAATCTTCGAGATTACTGGCCGGGAGACAGGTGCGGATGCCGCGAGGGGATGCACGACGAATCCGCAATTACCTCTGCCAGCAGGTTGAGGCCGCCCGACTCGAGGGAGCCAGATCGGTCACCTTTCGTGCAGGTGACGTACACCACGACCTTGGCCTCACGAATTCTTACGCCAACGTCTGCCAAGTGCTTGAAGGCTGGCTGTTTCACGAACGCGCCGGAATAGAAATCGCTTCGTATCGCTCTCGGCCCCCATCAGGACGTGGAGCAAGTCTGGAAATACAGTTCTGGATATTGACGCCGGGCAGTGCGTCTCGGGAAGAGAGTGTCCTTACAGCCCCGACATCAAGCGACCACGCGGAGAGCGGCCACGGCAGTAGTCCTTCAACTGACGCTTATGACGTCATGACCTTGCTCCGCTACGACTTCGCCCACGCTGCCGCTATCGAGCCACTGCAACAACCCGAAGGTACAGTCCGGGAATTCATGCCTCAGGATCACTTTGCTTACGCCGAAACCAAGACGCTGAACCGCTTCGGGAAGGGCCCATTTTGCCGCTTCAGCATCCGGGGACTACCGTTCGCTCCCGGCTTGTACGCGGTCACTGTCGACGACGGATTGGCTTACGTCGGCGCCACCAGCAACCTTGCAAGACGCTGGGGGCCTTCCGGGTACGCAAACATCTCGCCCGAGGCCTGTTTCGTGATCGGTCAAGCGACGTACTGCAAGGTAAACAACCTCGTCCTGGAAGCAGCCCGCACCGGTCACCGAACTGACCTCTGGACTTACGAGACTCCGAAGCCTGCACCTATTGAATCGAGTCTGCTTCGCCACCTCGACCCGCCGTGGAATCGCCGATCACCAACACCTGAGACTTCCCGGCTGCATGTGTGTCCAATGACCCGGAACAGGCCCGCCGCAGCAATCCCAGAGTCAAAGTCTTCAGGATGCATGATTGCCGTGCTCTCACTCGTCATTGCCGGCATTTCCAGGCTGCTTCGGCGGTCCGGCTAAGAAGGTAGGCCGCGCCTCTACTCGGTTCCCGCCGTCGTTTCTTCGATCAGCCAGTCGACGACGGCGTCCAGCGCCTCCTGCTCGGTGGCGCCGGTGCGGCGTTGGGATTCGTAGACGGCTAGCTGGCGGTGGGCGCTGGTGCCGCGGGACAGGACGGTGCGGACGTGTTCCACCTCGGCCACGCAGTCCAGCCGTTCGGCGTCCTCGCGGATCAGGTTCAGCAACTCCTCCATCAGCACGTCCAGCGGCTTGATCCGGTTCTGGCCGAAATCAACCAGCCCGTTGTCGATCCCGTAGCGCTGCGCGCGCCACGAGTTCTCGGCCAGCAGCGCCAGCGGGTACATGCGCCAGCGCTGGTTGGCGCGGCGCATCCGCGCCAGCAGCGAAACCGTGCACACGTACAGCGCCGCGATGCAGACCGCGTCGTCCAGGCTGGTGCAGGCGTCGGTGATCCGCATCTCCAGGGTCGGCAGCCGCGCGTGCGGCCGGGCGTCCCACCAGACCTTGGTCGGATCGTCGATCAGTCCGGCGTCCAGCAGGCTCTGGATCATGCGCTGGTACTCGCCGTCGCTCTCGAACCGCTCCGGCAGCCCGGTGCGCGGCAGCTCGTGCAGGATCGTCAGGCGATAGCTGCGCAGACCGGTGTTTCGGCCCTGCCAGAAGGGTGACGAGGTGCTCAGCGCCAGCAGGTGCGGCAGGAAGTAGGTCACCTGGTTCAGCACGTCGATCCGGTCCTGCGGATCCGGGATGCCCACGTGCACGTGCATCCCGCCGATCACCATCCGTTGCGCCAGCGTCTGCATGTCCTCCGTCAACGCCTTGTAGCGCTCCCGGTCCGTGGGCAGCTGCCGCGACCAGAGCGCGAACGGATGGGTGGAGGCCGACATGATTCGCAGTTCGTGCGCCGCCAGCGTCTCCGCCAGGGTGCGCCGCAGCGTCGCCAGCCGTTCACGTACCTCCGCGATCGAGCCGCACACGCTGGTGCCGACCTCGATCTGCGAGCGCAGCAGCTCCGGACTGACGCTGCCGACTTCCGCCGGCACGGCCGCCTCGCACTCGTGCAGCAGCGCTCGCGGCGGGTTGGCCACCAGGTCCCGCGTGTCGGGGTCGACGATCAGGTATTCCTCTTCCACCCCGATCGTGAACTCCGGCAACCCGTCGATAAAGGCCGTCACGCGCGCACCCCTCGTAACTTGCCGGGCCATGCTACGCGGCCCTCATCAACCAGATGTTTCACGTGAAACATTGCAGCCGGCCAGGTAGCCGCCTCAGGGTCCCCGCGGGTACCCTGCGCGCATGATCAAGATTGGCTTGCGTCTCGTCGACCTCTCGAACGACCACCTGCAATACGCCGCGCAGATCGGCGTGGACGGCGGCACCCTGCGCACCGACGAACTGCCGGGCGTGGCGGAAACCGGCCAGGTCGATGCCGCCGGGCTGCGCGACCTGCTACAGCGGCTCGACGCCCTGGACCTCGAACTGGCCGGCATGGAACTGCGCCGCGCTCGCATCGCCGGCGTCCTGCGCGGCGACCCGGAGGGCGCACGGGAGATCGACGACCTCTGCGAGACGATCCGCGTCCTCGGCGGCGAGGGCGCTCCGCTGGTCACCTGCGGCTTTTCCGTGGCCCACGCCGACGAGCACATCCAGGCCTGGCGGGGCTACAAAGACCTGCCCGGCGGCCGCGCCGGCACCGAGCTGCGCACCTTCGACGCCGCCTGGGTCGAGGAGTCCGACCTGGTCACCTGGGGCATCGACACCGGCGATCCGGCCGTGCGCGTGCCCGAGGCCGAGGTCTGGCGTCGCATGGACGGCTTCATGGAGCGCGTCCTGCCCGCCGCCGAGTCCGCCGGCGTGCGCCTGGCCTTTCACCCCAACGACCCGCCCCTCCCGCTCTACCGCGGCGTCGAGCAGCCGTTCATCGATCCCGACGGCCTGGGACGCCTGCTGGACCGCTACGACAGCCCCAACGTCGGCCTGCTGTTCTGCCTGGGCACCATGCAGGAAACCGGCAAGGACATGCCCGCCGCGCTGCGCCGCTTCGGCGAGCGCGGCAAGCTCTTCAACATCCACTTCCGCAATGTTCGCGGCATCATTCCGCGCTTCGAAGAGGTCTTCCAGGACGAGGGCGATTACAACGCCGCCGACCAGATGCGCACCCTGCACGAAGTCGGGTTCGACGGCTTCGTGATGCCCGACCACTACCCGGGCCTGCTGGGCGACAACGAAGCCCGCGAACGCGCCCGCGCCTGGTGCGTCGGCTACCTCCGCGCCCTCATCCAGGCAACTGCGCCCTAACCCGCGGTCGGCTAGCCCGTCCGGGGCGTCACCTATTGGCACTCTGGGCCTGCCTACGGTCTGAGCCCAGCCACGACCACTAGGTAGGCCGCTACTAGTCGACTCCCTAAAGCCGGTCGTTGACCGCAAGCACCGTTCTGTAGCACTTGGGGTCCAACTCTTCCAGCAATGGCGAGCCGGCGTCGGTGCAGCAGACGATGCACACGGAGCGGCTGGCGCGGGTCATGGCCACATAGAACCTCGCACGCCGACTGTCAGGTGATCCAAAGCTCAGGCCAGGATCCAACAGATAGACGGAAGTGAAGTCCAGTCCCTTGGCTGCATTCACCGTCGATACCGAGACCGACGAGCTGTCCGGCGCGCAGTCGCGCTCCAATGCTATCGCCGGGATTCCCGCGTCACCGAGAGCAACAACCGTCTCGTCGCGACGCGGATTCTTTGGTGAATTGCTTCCAGTCAGCACGGCGATCTGCCCGGCTGGGCGCCCCCGAGCCAATTCTTCTCGGACCGATGTGATCACGAACTCAAGGCCCTCTCTCTCTGTGGCGAACTTGGCCAGCCTCGGCGGCGGACCTTCGCGTCGCGACTCGCTCATATCCTCTAGCTCGCGCCGTGACTCTCTAATCTTGGCGTAGAGCGAAGCGGCCAGAGCGTGAATCTGGCGAGTTGAGCGATACGGCCGCAGCAAGTACTTGGCCTGCCGACCGCGAGGACCGAATTCGCTCTTTGCCCAGACGAAGCGGCCGGGATACATATCTTGTACGGGATCTGCCAGAACTAGCAGCCGCCGTTCCTCTCCCGCCACTAGCGCCTTAGCAAGCCTGACCATCGCCCGCGAGCAGTCCTGGCCCTCATCCACTATCACACCTCGATAGCGTGGTAGGCTTGGGTCGTTCATACGGGCGCTGCGCGCCTGCTCAACCAGATCGTCCCATGTGTATTGCAGGTCGTTGCGCTGGCGGATGCGCCGGTGCAGCGCCCAGATCGCCTGACGCTGACTTTTTTTCAGGGGTTTCAGTCCCTGTCCCACGGGCCGCGTCACTTGCCCGTAGGGCTCAAATTCCTTGAACTGGTTTGGGCTAATGACGTGCAAGATTTCCGTAGCGAGTACCTCGTTCGATTGCCGGGTATCGCTGCGAGAATCTCCGCCCAACAGCGGCTGAAGCGTCCTATGCATCTCTGCCGGCAAGTGTTTGAGTTCCGCGTCAATTGCCCAACGCAGCCAGCCAGCGTTGTCGTCGACCTCGATGGGTTGCCCGCGCTTGCGCAAGTACCAACCCGCCCACTGGTGAAACGTGCGTACGTCAATCTGCCCGACCGTCTCTGGGGAGCCGAGCTCCTTAATTGCGCTTTCGACAGTCGCCCTGAGCACTCTGTTGTAGCAGAGGTACAGCACGCGCCCGCCTTCGAGTTCGGGCCGTCCGGCCAGGTGCAGTGCACGCCGAATTGCAATTGAGGTCTTGCCGGTTCCGGCGCCCGCGGTGACAAAGGACAGGCCCTTGCGGTTGCTCATGTCGTAGTAGACAAGAGAGCGCTGATCCTCATCGAGCGCCGCAAAATACTCCTCGAAGCTGGCTGACTGCAGTTCCCTCAGCCGGTCAGGGTCTGGTAGTCGAATCTCTTCGTCGGGCGTAGTGCGTGGTACCGGCGGGGGTGTTCCCCCGATGCTCAAAGGTGCCGCCCCATCGACGTGATCAGGTATCCGGGCGCGGTTGCGCCGCTCCCAGGCAGTGGCGTCGTCGTGATAATCGACCCAAAGCACCACGATTCGGGAATAGTCCCGGGTGAAGATCAGCCGGGGCGCTCCCTGGCCCTGGGTAACACGCGCGTAGCGTGACTCCAGACCGCCGACACCATCGACCCAGGAGAGGTGTCTGTCGTTCATTCCGGGGGTGATGACTCCCTGGCAGAGGTTCTGGATTAAGGAGAGCGTCTGCTTCTCCAGGCGACCGTCGCCAAGCCGCCCAAGTGCCCTGTTAAACCCCTGTCCCGCATAGGCCTGCAAGTCGCTCGTCTGACTTGAACTCGAAGCCGCTTCTGCCATTCTCCCGGTCCGCCCTTGTGGGATCGCCTGAGTCCCGAAGTGACCCCATCGAAGTCTATCGAAGGTCGCGCAGGTCCGAGGACCGGCGGATTTGCGGCCGGTAGACACGTAGGCTCGGCCTATTGCACGAGTTGCTGATCAGTGGGATAAACGGCGACACGCAACCGGGGGGTTACGCATGAGTGATCCGGTGAGGGTTGGATTTGTTGGGGCGGGGCACCTGGCGAGCCTGGTGCATTACCCGTCGCTGGACGAGATCGAGGCGACGGATCTGCGGGCGATTTCGGAGCTGGACGAGGACAAGCTGACCGCCATCGCCGACCAGTACGACGTGCCCCGCCGCTACACCGACTACCGCCGGATGCTGGAGCGCGAGGACCTGGACGCCGTCTACGTGGTAATGCCGCCCCACCTGTTGCACGACATCGTGATCGACTGCCTGCAGGCCGGGAAGCACGTCTTCATCGAGAAGCCGCCCGGCGTCTCAACCTACGAGACAGAGGCTTTCGCCTGGTACGCCGAGCAGCA
The DNA here is from genome assembly GCA_022825895.1 of Chloroflexota bacterium. Lineage (GTDB taxonomy): Bacteria > Chloroflexota > UBA11872 > UBA11872 > UBA11872 > UBA11872. Next base: position 24,513 of record JAJDVX010000033.1, read on the forward strand.
CGGCTGCCTGACCATGACCGGCTTCAATCGCCGCTTTATTCCCCTGCTGCGCCACTGCAAATCAGTCGTGGAGGCGGCCGGCCCCATCCACATGGTCGCCGCGCGGTTCCACAAGTTCGACACCTGGCCCGACCAGTACGGCTTCTACCGGGGCTCCGTCAGTCACCTGACGTCCGACATCATTCACGCCGTCGACTCGCTGCGGTTTCTGGCCGGCGGCGAAGTGGTGGAGGTGAACGCCCACACCCGCGCGCTTGGCCGCCCCTTCATAAACGTGCATGCCGCGCTGATCGAATTCTCGACAGGCTGCTCAGGCGTGCTGCTGGCCAGCCGCCGCGCCGGCGCCCGCCGCCACACCTTCGAAATCCACGGCGGCGACGTCTCCGCCTACTGGGAGGACGGCATCGAGGGCATGATCTACCGCGACGACTCGACCACACCCGAGGTCGTACGCGGGGCGGACCTGGTTGGCGATGTCCGGCACCGCGTCTCGGGCTTCCATGCGGAGAGCCGACACTTCATGGAGAGCATCCAGGCCGGCACGCAACCCCTCACCAACTTCGCCGAAGCCGCCAAAACCATGCGCCTGGTCGACCAGATCGCGGCGGAGGTGCGCTAGCTGCGGCGGCTCTGTCGGGGGAAGGCACCGTCCAACCAGCGGTCAGCGGGCCGACTACGGCGCCGTCTCGCGACGGTAGTCAGCCGCCGGTCGCGGGACCGGTCAGCTTGTCGACCGCGATCAGGACGCCGGTGGCAACGCTCACCAGGAACAGCGTCCACATCATCAGCCGGATCTGGACCGTGCCAATCGCCGACGTCAACCTGATCTCAAGGTCCTTCAGGTCGGCCTTCGTTGCGTAGTGGGCAAGGCTTCGGTCCAATTCCTCACGCAGCTCGGCGCGGGTCAGGGCTTCAACGGGCGCTTCGGCGGTCATGCGTTTCCCCGATCAGAGAGCTTGCGTGGAGGACCGCCCGTCTCAACTCAAGCATGCGACAACGTGCGCACGGGTCGTCCATTCAGCCGAGCCCGCCGTCTGTTCTACTCACCGTGCCCGGGCTTGTCAATTGCCCGTCAATCCCGCACCGATCGGCCGAATGGCGCTGCCGTTCGTCGCTTGTGCGCTTCCCGCCCCGCTGCTCGCCGTACGGAGCCTCAGCCCTGCTGCAGGTATTCCAGGGCCTTGAGGTAGCTGCGGCGTTGGAGGAAGTGGCGGAGCTGGGGTGGGGTGTCGGGGCCCAGCGATTGGGTCAGGCCGTCCACGCGGCGCAGCGCGGCCTGGAGTTCGGCGGCCGGGGCCGGCGGCGGGCCGATGGCCCGCAGGAGCGCCTCCAGCGCCTGTGCCAGGTCGGCCCGGCCGTCGCTCACGCGAGTCAACCCGCCAGCGTGGCCTCGACGGAGATGTCCACGTTGCCGCGGATGGCGTTGGAGATCGGGCAGCCGGCCTCGCCTTGCGCGGCCAGGTCGGCGAATCCCGCCTGGTCCAACCCGGGCACCACGCCCTCCACGCTGAGCGAACTGCTGCCCACCTTGAACCCGCCGGCGGGCAACGGCTCGAAGGTCACGGACGCCGACACGCGCAGCTCCTCGGGCGGATGTCCGGCCTCGGCGAGCGTGTGCGAGAAGGCCATGGCGTAGCAACTGGCGTGCGAGGCGGCCAGCAGTTCCTCCGGGCTGGTCTTCCCGCCCGGCGCCTCGGTGCGGGCAGGCCAACTGACCGGCTGCGCCGTGAGGGCCCCGCTTCCCGCGTCGAACGTCCCCGTTCCTTTAAGCAAGTCTCCGCGCCAGATGACGTCGGCACGTCGGACGATGTCGGCCATGTCAAGCCCTTTCCGTCAGGTGATCCGGTTGCCCGTGCCGCGGATTGTCGCCTCTTCCGGCCCTGCGTGCCACACGTCCGTGCGCCGCAGCGGTCGCGGGCGACGCGGCCGGTACAGGTTTGGCGGCCCAAACGCCCGTTCTGGTTTGGACCTCGATGGCTCGCTCGCTATAGTGCCTGTCCCCTGTCATGGGTTTCGCCAACGCCGTCCGACAGCTCCGCGAACAGCGTCGCCTGACCAAGGCGGCGCTCGCTGCGCGTTGTGGGCTCGCGCCTTCCTATCTGTCGCGGCTTGAGAGTGGCGACTACAAGAGTCCAACCGTGGCCACTCTGGTAACGCTGGCCCAGGGCCTGGAGGTGGACCCGCGGGAACTGCTGGCGCTGGCCGGCTACGTTCCGGACGACATGGCCAGCACGCGCCGGCGCTTTGCGGAAGAGACGATCGCCAGCGTTGCGGAATCGGCCATCCGCTCGATCTCGCGCACGGTCAGCACCACGCTCAATCCCGACCACGACGACTCCGATGACGAGCAGCTCCATGTGGACCGTGGTCTGCTGGCGGAGCGGCTGCGCACACGTCGTCGTTCCGACCGTCTGACAACCCGGCAGGTGGCGCGCAAGGCGGGGGTTCGCGTGAGCGTGATTACCGACCTCGAGGCGGGCCGTGAGCCGTCCGTCGCGATTGACCTCGCGCGGCTGGTCGCCCGAGGGTATGCGCTGGGCACTTCCGAAGTTGACGACCTGCTGTTTGAGGTTGGCCTGAGCCAGTTCCTGGCCGACGACATTGTGCTGTCGACCGAGTCGCGCCGCATGACGCTCGAATTCGCGCGCCTCGCGCGGATCCGCGACCGTCACAGCCGCCAGGGCACGGGTCTGACCGACTAGCGCGTCGGTTTTGGGGGATTTCCGGTTTGCCGGGGTCTCCGCCTGTTGGATTCGAACGGGCCGGGCGTCGCCGCGGGTTAGCTGCTCACCACGACGCCCACGGCTATTGAGGTCGCGTTGTCCGTGGGCAGGCCGTCGGCCGTTGTAAACGCCGTCCAGGTTGACCCGTCAAACCGGCCCACGCCGTCGTCGGTCGCAATCCAAATGTTCCCAAGGCTGTCCTCCGCCAGGCCCCGAACGCTGTTGGACGGCAAGCCGGCGTTTACGACGTTCTCCGTTGAGAAAGCACCGTTCTGGAACCGGCTCACGCCTCCGCTGGTCGCGATCCAGACGGTTCCGTCGCTGGCCACCAGGATGTCGCGGATGTTGCCGCTGCCGAGCCCATGGTTGACCCCGTAGTGCTGCCACTGCAATGGGTTGAGGGTCCGCGACAGGCCGGCGTTGGCGGTGCCGAACCACAAGCCCCCGTCCGCGCCCACCGCGACCGCCGTGACGTTGTTGCTGGCGATTCCCGAACCTTCCACGTTGTAGATGTACCAGTTCTCGTGGGCCGCGTGGTAAAGCACGGCGCCGCCGTCGGTCGCAAACAGCAGGCCATCCGCGGTGCCCGGGATCACGTGAACCCGGTTCACGTCCGAGGTTGGCAGTTCGGAGTTGTCGGACCGGAGCCGATCCCAACTCCCGCCATCGAACCAGCTGACGCCCTGCCGCGGGTGGGCCATCCAAATGACGTCCGATACCTGACCGCCGGCCAGCGACGTGACGTTGTTGGCACCGATCCCGTTGCTTGTGGTTGATCGGTCGAATATGACGCCGTCCCCGTTCCGGTTCATTCGGACCAGACCCGTGTCCGTGCCGGCCCAAATGCGGCCGTTCCGGTCCACGAGCACGGACTGCACCCGGTTGGCGCCGAGCGCCGAGCCGTCTCTGTCCAACTGTTGCCACGAGGCGCCGTCATAGAGCAGCACGCCACCGTCGCTGGTTCCCACCACGACGAGTTCGCCCGCCGCGCGCGGCGGCGCCGGCGAGGCCGTGGGCGCGGGGCTGGCGCCCGGGGTGGCCGCCGGCGTGGGCGAGGCGCCCGGCGTTGCGGTGGCCGCGGGTGTGGTGAACTCGATGATCGACGGCGTGTACGCCTGCCCCGTCGCCAGTGGCACGGCGGCGCTAAAGGCGTCGAACGCCTGCCAGGCATTCGCCGGGTACTTCTGGTTCCGCAGGTCGTCGCCAAGCAGCCGGAGCTTGACCGGGGCCTGCGGGTCCTGCGGATGGTGTTCCATGACCGCCGCCTGGAAGTACTGCCGAACGAACCCGGTCGTGGCCGCCGCGATGTGCACGGTGCCGGCCGCGTTGGTGTCGAGCCTGGCTTCGGTCTTCGGGAAGCCGAAGGCCTGGACGCCGCCGAAGGCGTTGAAGAAGTCAAGGAAGCCGGTGTGGACGCCGCCAACCGAGAAGTTGGAGACCTTGTGGTTCCAGGGCCCGAGTTGCTCGCCGGTGTTGTTGTTGACGGTTCCCGGTTCCACGCCCAGGTCGGGGCTGCCCCCCTGGCCGCCGCCGAAGTAGTCCCAGGTGAGGCGGCGCTCGAGCACATAGATGTCGCCAAGGTCGGGGCGTCGGTGGAAGTCAACGACGCCGCGTTGGAAGTACTGGGTGAGCGTGCCGGGCTCCTCGACGTGGACCTCCGACGTCGGAAATCCCCAGCGCTGCAGGCCGCCGGTGCGGTCGAAGAATTCCTGGAAGTCGGCCGTGAGCGTCTCGGCGCCCACGGTCACGCTCAGCCGCGGGATGTTGTGCTGAAGCTCCGTGTTTCCCGGCGCGCTGAGGAAGGTGCTGTCGAGGACCGTGATCGGCCCGAAGCCGGAGGTGACCTGCGCGGTGAGGGCTGCGGGGCCAAGGGCCAGGGCCAGCAACAGCGTGATGGCCGCAATTCCGAGCGTGACTCGTACGCGGGTCAGGTCCGCGAACCTTCCTTCGTCGCCTGGGACGGTGGCGCCTTTGCCGTACCGGACCGTCGGTACGCCGCCTCAACCAGTCCGGATTATATGTATTGCCTCGCGCCGCGCCAGCCCGACCTAGCCAACCGCCAGCCCAACAGCGACCACGACCAGCGTCAGCCCGAGTCCCAGACCCACGCTAATGGTCAGGTCCCGACGCAGATGCGGCAGGGTGGGCAGGCGCACGGCGGTACGGGCCGACGAGGCGTCCGGACGCGGCGCCTCCGGCGCGGCCGGCGGCTGACCCTCGAGTTGAACCGCGGGCCTGGGCCGACGGGCCACGCGGCGGATCGGTGCGCGGCGTCGACGCCGGGTGGACCGCCGACGGTTAGCCATTCATTCCTCCCAGCGGGTCCCTATCGACGTGCCGTCCCGCGGTCAGGCGGGATTCGATTGCCGCGTCCGCGCCCCGGCGGCGCCGTCGACGAAGTTCCCAGCGCACGAGCAGCCCGCCCATGATGCCCGTTGCGAAGCCGGCCAGGTGAGCTTGCCACGCAATGTTCGAGCCAAGAAGCGCCGTCGGCTGGGTCAGCGCACCGATCAGTTGGACCGAAAGCCAGAGTCCGCCGGCCAGCAAACCGGCCCATCCGCCGACCGTTACGACGCCGATCAACCCGGCCACGCCAGCGCTGGCGCCGATGGTGGGGATGAGGGATGCGCTGTTCAGCACGGCGTGGAAGGTTCCGCCAACCGCGACCGCCGCCGCCCAGACGACGCCGAAGCGCCACGAGCCAATTGCCCGCTCGACCATCGTGCCGAGCACGGCGATGAAGGCCAGATTGACCGCGAGGTGTCCCAGGTCGCCATGCAGAAACGAGGACGTGACGAGCGTCAGCGCGTAGGGGGTTGGCGATCCGTGGATCGCGTAGCCTCGGCCGTCAAGGAGCACCGCGGGCAGCAGCCCATAGCGCCAGACCCACTCCTGCCCGGCCGGTCCCTGCGCGGCCTGGAGCACGTAGGTCGCCAGGTTGGCCACCACCAAGGCACCGGCGACCACGCTCGGTCGCCAGAGGCTACGGCGCCAGCGCTTCACGGGACCAACTCATTCCGGCAGCAGAATCCCGAGGAGGGCGTCGAGGTCCTCCGGATCGCGATATTCAATCTGGATGCGCCCGCGCTTTCGGCTGCCCACGAAGCGCACGCGCGTGCCCAGCCGCCACTGCAGGCGCTCGGCGACGTGATCTAACTCCACATCGGGCGGCCGCGGCGGTTTCAGCTGGCGGCGGGCCGCGCGCTCCGCCCGCCGCACACTGAGGCGGCCGGTCAGCATCCGCAAGAAAAGCCGCCGCCGCGTCGCGTCATCGCTAATCCCGACCAACGTGCGCCCGTGGCTTCCCGAGATCCGCCCCTCGGCCAGCGCCCGCCGCATGTCGCTGCCCAGCTGCTGAAGGCGCAGCGTGTTGGTTACCGTCGAACGGCTGGTACCCACCACCGCCGCCACCTGGGCCTGGGTCATCCCGTAGTCGTCGATCAGCGCCTGGTAGGCGCGCGCTTTCTCCAGCGGGCCGAGGTCGCGGCGTTGGAGGTTCTCGACCAGCGCCAACTCCACCCGGCGCCTGGCATCGGCCGCGATGACGGTCACCGGGACCCTTACCAGGCCAGCGTTGCGCGCCGCGCGCCAGCGGCGTTCGCCGGCTACCAGCAGAAACTGTCCGGGTCGATCCGGTGACGGGGTAACCAGTAGCGGCTGCAGGACACCGTGCCGGCGGACCGATTCCGCCAGGCTTTCCTCATCCTCGGCCTGAAACCTGCGACGCGGCTGCTGCGGGTTGGGTTCAATGCGCTCCGGGGGGAGGGTGCGCCAATTGCCGGGCACAGGTTCCTCAGGCCCGTTCGACTGGCTGTGCGCGCCTTTCCGCAATTGCTTCACCGTCCACTGCCCGTGCAAGAAGCGTCGGGGACATCCCAGGGGTCTGCTTAACGAAAAAGAATAGTGGAAGTCCTCGTCGGACGGTGAGTCATGGGGAAAACAAGCTGTCGCGGGCGGCGGCACTCCGAGGCGCGTGATTTGCGGGGCTCGGATCGGGAACCTGAACTGTCTGTGGATGGCGAACGCACGACCTCAATCGGGGTCGTCGACCGCTGGCCGGTAGGCCCGGATTGGCGGCAGTGGACCGCGTATATCCACAACGCCCGTGGGTTATCCACACAATCGAGCCGGTTATCCACAAACCTGTCGTTAGCGGTCAGTCGGACAAGTGGACCCGGATGGCCTCGATATCCGCCTTCAGTTGATCCTCGAGCTTCAGTCGGCGCTCGATTTTGTTGCAGCCGTGCAACACCGTGGTGTGGTCGCGGCCTCCAAGCACCCGGCCGATTTCGGGCAAGGTTTCCCGGCCGTCGTTGCGCATCAGGTACATGGCGACCTGGCGCACGCCAGCGGTTCGCGCGTCGCGACGCTTGCCGAGCAGAGCATCTTGCGACACGTCGAAGTGCCGCGAGGTGGCGGCCAGGATGGCGGCCGTGGCGGGCGGGCGACTGGCGGCTGCCCGCCCCAGGCCGGAGAGCGCCTGCTCCGCGGCGGCGGGCTGCAACTCCAGCCCGTGAAGCTCGGCGTAGATCAACGTGCGGGTCAACGCGCCTTCCAGTTCCCGGACGTTGCGGGTAATGCGGTCGGCCAGAAAGTCCACGACCTCATCGGAAACGCTGGCGCCGGAAGCGGCGGCGTGCTGGTGCAGAATCATCCGCCGCAGGTCCAGGTCGGGCGCCTGGATGTCGGCCACGAGCCCAACCTCAAAGCGACTGCGGAGGCGGGCTTCAAGGCGGGCAATCTCACGCGGCGGGCGATCACTGGTCAGCACGATCTGGCCGCCGGCCTCGTAGATCGCGTTGAAGGTGTGGAACATTTCTTCCTGCGAGGCTTCGGTTCGGGAGAGGAACTCGACGTCGTCCACCATCAGCAGGTCGACGCTGCGGTAGCGCTCGCGGAAGCGGCGGCGGCGGTCGCCGCGGCCCTCGGTGCGGATCGCGTGTAACAGCTCGTTGACGAAGGTCTCGCAGGGCACGTACCGCATGCGAGTCTCAGGGCGCTGCGCCAGCACCGCACGCCCGATGGCATGCAGCAGGTGCGTCTTGCCCAGGCCCACCCCGCTATAGAGAAAGAGCGGGTTATACACGTCGCCCGGTCGCTCGCTGACTCGGAGCGCGGCGGCGTGGGCGAGTCGGTTGGAGGAGCCGACTACGAAGCGCTCGAAGGTGTAGCGGGGATTGAGGCGTACGCCGGGCGCGGTGCCGGCGGGCGGCGCCGCCGCCGGGACGGGGGCGGGGGCCGGGGCTGGATCGGCTAGCCAGGCCGGCGGACCGGCGGGCTGCTCGGCCTGCACGACAAACGTAACGTCTACATCACCACCGTGCGCCTTTGAGACCGCGCGCGCGACCATTTCACGGTAGCGTCGCGTCACGATCTCCTTGGCAAAGACGGTTGGAACCGCTACGACAATCTCGCGCCCGCCAGCGCGGACGAATCGTGCATCTCGAAACCATGCTGCGAAATCCGCTTTGGGAACCTCGACTTGCAGCGCGCCGAGAGCCGCCTCCCACGTGCGTTGGCTTAGCATCCCATCCCCGGTCCCCGCACCGCGTCTTTGATGCGGGACGAGAAGACTAGCAAAAGGCCGAATCCGGAGTGATCGGCGGCAAACCTGTTAACCGCAACCAATCGGGATGATTGGGTTGACTCTTGTGAAGTGAATTGCATACAGCCGCGATTGCCGGCGCGCCAGCCGGAGGCGTCCGCCTGGGCCACTTCAAGACCTGGCACGGCGGCGTGGAGCGGCAGCGTTACGCGCGACAAGCGAGAGCGCGCCATAATGATCCTAAGTTAATGAACTACAGAGCCCGCGAGCCTGTCTTGGGCGTGGACGTGGTGGTTCCGAACCTGTAGCGACAACACTATTGCCAATTGGGAGTTACCAGAGTGCGCGGGCAAGTGGCCAGACCGCCGCGGTTGCGGGCGTAGAATCGGAAGACAAACGTCACGTGTGCGCGGTTTGCGCCGAGGGATGGAAGGCCATGCGGTTTATCAGCGGTGCGCTGGCGGCGGTCGGCCTGATCGTCGTGCTGATTGTTCTGCTGGCGGTGGGCGTGTTTGCCTACGACGAAGCCAGGCGTCGACTGGTCGGCGACGAATTCGCGCCCGAACGACCAGGCGAAGACGCGGGGAACTGAAGGGAGCGCCGGAGGCGCGCTTGAGCCGACGGTGATCGAGAAGAGCGCCGCTCTCCGACCCAGGAGCGGAGCCTGGCCGGCCGGCCGGGTGTCGGCCAGCGGCGACAACGGCTCATAGCGTCGGCTCGGCTCCTGCCCTCCGAGTGGGCTGGACGGTGGGCCGGCGCAAGCTGGCAGCGCTTTTCGGACCACGGCCTCCCGCAGCAGCTGCTCCGCCAGAGTCACGACCAATGGCCGGCCGCGTTCAGCACGACCCCTGAAGACCCTGGCCGCGGGAGCGCTCGTTATGGGACGAGCGTGCGATGACCGACCAGCTCGCCAACCGGTGGCGCAAAGCGCCGGCCAATCCATGGACGGACTTTATCTTGGAAAGACTTGAGACCCGGGAGAATTGATAATGCAAATGTTAGACCCCGCGATTTCTGCAGACGGCGTAAGGCATTGAACAGGAAGTACCGGGACGGGTCGACGGTTTCGGAGGAAGCTCTTGCCCCTTTCGACGAGCGAGGAAAAACGGGCCTCCTGCAATTGGGATCAACTATCAGCAAGTGTTTCTCTACGGTCACATGGCAGGCTCGTTGCCGAGGCCCGCAAGCAGGCGGCTGCCGCTCGAGCGCACCGGGAAGGTGGCGCCTGGCGCCATGAGCGCGCCGAGGCCGGAGTCGCGGCGACCACGCCGGTCGACAGCCGCGACTGGCGGCGCCGAACGGCGCCCAGGGCTAGTGCGTCAGCCAGCCCAGCAGCTGGAGGCCGGCCACGCCGGCCCAGGCGAAGGCGAGGTTCTTGATAACCAGCCCGGGCCAGGAGGCGAGAACGAAGCGCAGCAGCCCAATGCGGGTGGCGCCGGCGATCATGCCCGCGACGTCAAAGAAGGGGTTGGGGATCGCGGCCATGACGAACAGGGTCAGCACGCCGTAGCGGGACATCCAGCCACTGAGACGCGCGTAGCCTTTCACGTGGCTCAGGGCGCCCTTGCCGCTCCAGCCGACGTAGTAGCCGCCGAGTTCGCCGACCATCTGGCCGGTCGCGCCCACCAGGCCGACCGCCCAGATGTTGTCCAGCGCCGCGGCAAAGGCGCCCACGCTCACGGCGGCCGGCGCGGGCAGGATCAAGGTGGCGGCGCCCACGGCGGTGAGCACGAAGACGGCCGCATACCCGGCGCCCGCCAGCCGGTCTCGCAATACCTCGGCATAGACCACCGCCAGGATCGCGATGGCGAAGACGCCAACCAGGGCCACGATCTGCGCCGCAAGCCGCCACCGCGAGCGAGGAGTAGACGGCGCGGCCTCTTGAGTCGCCGCCATTACGCAGCCTGCCGGATCTGAGTTGTCATGGGGGAAGCCGCGAGCGCAGGTCCGCGCAGCGCGTAGCCTTGCGTGGATACGACGTCAAGGACGCCGAGCCCGTGACGGATCGAGGGTATGGCCAAGCGTAGACGGCTGATCGCAAAGCCGCGCCAGCGTAGCAACCGCCTCTGGCTGTGGCTGGCGCTGGCAGCCAGCGCGCTGGCCGGCCTCGGCGCGGCGCTGGTTGCCGTTGTGGTGGCCACCGGCATCGGCATAGCCATAGCCGTCAGCGTGGCCTCCACGTTCCTGACGGAATTGCCGCCGGTTGACGAGATCGCCACCGTCGGCGGCCAGCTCTTTCAGACCACCACCATTCATGATCGTCGCGGCCGGCCGCTCGGCGAACTGTTGGGCGAGGGCCGCCGCCGCGTGGTGCCCCCGGAGGACATCCCCCAGGTCGTCAAGACCGCGGTGGTCGCCGCCGAAGACGCCACCTTCTACGAGAATCCAGGTGTCGAGATTCGTGCCATCGCGCGCGCGCTCTGGAACAACTGGCGCGGCGGCGAGGTCGTGTCCGGCGCCAGCACCATCACGCAGCAACTGGTCAAGAACGCGCTGCTGACGCCCGAGGAGACCTACGAGCGCAAGATTCGCGAAGCGGTGCTGGCCTGGCAGATCAGCCAGCGGTTTTCCAAGGACGAGATCCTGGGGCTGTATCTCAACCAGAATCACTACGGCGGCCTCACCTACGGGATTGCCGCCGCGGCCGAAACCTACTTCGACAAGGACCTGGCCGACGTGACGCTGGCCGAGGCCGCCATGCTGGTGGGCCTGCTGCCCGCGCCGTCGCTGAACAATCCGCATGTGGATCCGCAGGCAGCCAGGCGCGAGCAACTGCGCGTGCTGGCGGCCATTGGGCGGCACGGCCTGGCGCCGGCCGGCGCGGTGGCGGCGGCCCGCGACGAAGACGTGCAAATTGCGCCGCCGCGCGAGACGACGTCGCCGGCCCCGCACTTCCTGGATTTCGTGGTGCGCGACCTGCAGGAGCGCTACGGCCCCGAGATCAGTCGCCAAGGCTGGGAGATCACGACAACGCTCGACCTGGACCTGCAGGCCGCGGCCGACACCGCCGTCCGGGAACATGTGGCCACCCTGGCCGACCGCGAGGTCACGAACGGGGCGCTGGTCGCCATCCGGCCGGCCACCGGCGAAATCCTGGCCATGGTCGGCAGTCTGAACTTCAACGACGAAGCCATTGACGGGCAGGTGAATGTCACGACGTCGCTCCGACAGCCGGGCTCGTCGTTCAAGCTCTTCACCTACGCCAGCGCCCTGGAACAGGGCTACAACCCGGCCACCATGCTGCTGGACATCCCGACCACGGTGCCGATCGCGGGACAGGAGCCGTACCGGCCGCGCAACTACGACCGCAAGTTCCGCGGCCCCGTGAGCCTGCGGACGGCGCTGGGCAGTTCGCTGAACATCCCGGCCGTGCGCGCACAGCTATTCGCGGGGCTCGACGCCACGCTGGACGTGGCGGATCGGCTTGGCATCACCTCGCTGACCGACCGCTCGCGCATCGGCCCGGCGCTGGCCCTGGGGTCCAACGAGGTGCAGCTGCTCGAGCTGACCGGGGCCTACGCCACCGTGGCTAACGAAGGTCGGCGGGTGACGCCGTCGGCCGTGCTCTGCATTCGCGACGCGCGCGGGCTGGTCGTGGAGCAACTCGGGGACGGGTGCTCGCTTGCCGACGATACGTCGCCGCTGGCGCTGGGACGGGTCCCGTCCACGGATCGCGTGCTGGATCCGGAGATCGCCTACCTGATGACTTCGATCCTCGCGGACCGGGCGGCCCGCGAACTCGGCTTCGGGCAGGTCCGCGAACTGCTGGATCTCGCCGACCGCCCGGCCGCCGTCAAGACCGGGACCACCGAGAATACGCGCGACGCCCTGACCGTCGGCTTCACCCCGCAACTGGCGACCGGCGTGTGGGTCGGGAATGCCGACGGCACGCCCATGGACGACGTGACCGGCGCCCGCGGCGCCGGGCCGATCTGGCAGCGCTTCATGGACCATGCGCACGCGAGCCTGGACATCGTGGACTGGACGCGCCCGCCAACCGTGATCGAGCAGGAGGTCGACATCGTGTCGGGCCTCCTGCCCTCGGAGTTCACGCCGGAGACGCGCATGGAGGAGTTCGCGTCCGGCACCGCGCCAACCCAGCGCGACGTCGTGCACCAGCCCTTCCGCGTTCACGTCCCTACCGGGCTGCTGGCGACGCCGGACACGCCGCCCACTGAGGTGGAAGAGCAGGTGTTCATCGTCCTTCCCACCGAAGCGGAAGCGTGGCAACGCGGCGTGGACGAGGACTCGCCGTATCGACTGCCGCCGGACGCCTTCGCGGGCGGCAGCGTGACGGCCGTGGCAACGGCCGCGGGGCTCGATGCGCAGATCACGGCGCCGGCTGAAGGCCAGGCGGTGCGCACGATCCTGGAAATCTTCGGCACGGCCTCGCTGGAGGGGTTCGTCGCATCCGAACTTCACTACGGCGTCGGTCCGGCGCCCGGCGCCTGGACGCGAATCGGCTCGCCGTTGGAGGCGCCGCGGGTGGATGAACAGCTCGGGGCGGTCGACACCATCCAGTTGCCGGATGGCGCCTACACCTTGCGGCTGACGGTTCGGGCGGCCGACGGGGGCGCGGAGATCGCCTTTCGGCGATTCCTCGTGGATAACACGCCGCCGGTGGTTGAGGTCGTGGGCGTGGGCGCCGAGGCCGGCGCGGCCGCCGGAAGCGTGCCCCTGGGCGCCAATGTTGCGGATGCCGGCGGCGTGGCCAGCGTGGAGTTCCGGGTCGACGGAGCGTTCGTTGGAACGGCCCGATTCGCGCCCTACCAGGTCACCTGGCCGAGCGAACCGGGCGAGCACGAGGTGGTGGCGATCGCGACCGACCGGGCCGGAAACTCCGCGACGTCAGAGCCGGTGACGTTTCGGGCTGGTTAACGACCGGCCGGACCTGGGCGCACGTTCCCGCTGGCCCCGGGTCACGCCCGTGGCCGTAATCACAGGCTTCTGGCAGGTCCGACGCCGGGCGGCGCCGGCCGCGCGCGGTCCCGGCTCGCCCGCAACGGGCGCGGCTCCGGGATGTCCAGGTCGCGAATGACCGTCTGCGCGGCGTTGTGCCCGGGCACCCCGCTCACGCCTCCGCCCGGGTGACAGCCCGACCCGCAGAGGTACAGCCCGTCCACCGGCGTGCGGTAGGCCGCGCAGCCGGGCAGCGGCCGGGCGGCCAGCATCTGATCGATCGTCATGTCCACGTGGTGCATGTTGCCCCGCGTCATCCCGGCCCGCGCCTCGATCTCCGGCGGTCCGTGCAGGTAGGCGGCGCTCACGATGTCCGGGAAATTGGGGGCGTAGCGCGCGACCTGGGCGATCAGCGCATCGGTCGTCGCATCCCGCTGGGATTCCCAGTCCGCGGGCGCCAGGCCCACGGGCGCGTATTCCGCCCAAATCGAGATGGTGTGATGGCCGGCGGGCGCGACGGAGTTGTCGTAAACCGATGGGCAGACAAGCCCAAGCACGGGGGACTCGGGCATCCGGCCGGCGCGCGCCTGGCTCCAGGCCCGGTCGATGTCGTCCAGCGACTCGCAGATGCGCACGTTGGCGCCATGCTGCGGACCGCCCCCCGGCAGGGCCCGCCAGTCCGGTAGGCCGGTGGTGGCGCAATGCAGCTTCAGGTAGCCGGCGTTCATGCGCAGGCGACGGACCGATTGCCGGAACGCCGCCGGCAGGTGCTCCGCCGCAACCAGCCGGGTGAACGTGAACTGCGGGTCGGCGCTGGAGAGCACGGCTCGCGCGCTGATGACGGTCCCGTCGGCGAGCGCCACGCCTCGGGCACGGCCGTCGGCCACCTGAATGCCCGCCACCGGCGTGCGGACGCGTACCTCGGCCCCGGCACTCTCGGCCGCTTGCCGAAGCAGCTGAGTCACGGCGCCCATGCCGCCCCTGGGGAAACCGGCCAGCCCCCGGTCGCCCAGGCGGGCCGAGAGGGCCGCGGCGAACGCGAAGTAGAGCAGGCTGCCGGCGTTGTCGGTATAGCCGGCGTCGAAGGTCGTGCCCAGGGATGCCTTGACGCGCGGCGACTCGAAGTATTCGTCGAGCAGCTGGCGCCGGGTGCCCGTTATCAGCGTATGCGCGATGGCGGCGTTGGGCGTGCCCTCGGCGGCCCGCAAAAGCTCACCGAGGGTGGGCGGGGCCTTAAGCAGGTAGGGATCAAACAGTTGCGCCGCCCGCCGCCAGAACGCTATGTACCGGGGGTACGCGTCGGCGTCGCGACGTGAGAATCGCGCAATGGCTTCCCGTGTCCGCTCCGCGTCGCCCCACAGCAGCAGGTATTGGTCGTCGGCGAACGGATGAAACTGGGGCGGATCGCGGCGAAACACGCGCAGGCCGCGCTCCACAAGGTGCAAGTCGTCCAGGATCTGCGGATGGAACAGCACGAAACTATGGGCGCACGTTGAGAAGTGATAGCCGGGAAAAAGCTCATCGGTGGTGGCCGCGCCGCCAACCTTGGGGCCTTGCTCGAGCGCGAGCACCCGCACCCCGGCCCGAGCGAGATAAGACGCCGCGACCAGGCCGTTGTGGCCGCAACCGATGATGATCGCGTCGTAGTCCAGCGCGGTCGCCCGTCGTCAAAGCCGATCGTCGGGGCAGCGTACTCCGCGACGCACGACGACGGTGGTCGGGCCCCGCGGTTTCTCGCTTCACCCATGGCGGCCGGCGCGGCCGAGCGTCAGGTGGCGCGTGTACAATGCGGCCACGTTTTGTCTGCAGCGCGCGTTCTTGGGCCCCAGGCGTAACAGGGGAGGCTCCGTGGCGCGAGACCGCCAGCAGTTGTTGATCCGGGAGCGACCAGAAACCGGTGCCCCCGGGGATAGGGGGCTGCGGTGAGGAGCTTGCGACAGTACCGACTGTTCGTGACGCTTCTGGTTCTGCCGGTACTTGCCATTATCTTGATCGTGATCCTGGTCATGGCCTTGACCGGCGGGGACGAGGAGCAGCCAGCCGAGGCTGCGCCAACCGCCGCGGCGCCGACCGCCGTCGTCGGCGGGCTGTCGCCGACGCCTTCGATCGGACAGCCGCCGCCGGCGCCAACGCTCACGGTCGCGCCCACCGCGCCTCCGGTTCCTGAGCCGACCCCCACGCCGCCGCCACCGACGCCCACGCCCACCGAGCCGCCGGTGCCGACGCCGACGCCCACGCCGGAAGGTCCGATCGAGTACGCGGTCCAGGAGGGCGACACGCTCTTCTCCATCGCCTCGGCCTACGGGGTGAGCGTGGACGACCTGGTCGACTTCAACGACCTTCCCGACGAGAACTTCATCTTTGTCGGCCAGGTACTCGAGGTGCCCACGGACCCGGCCCAGGTCACCGAGCGGCGTGAGTCGCGGCCGGTGGCGACGACCGCGGTGGTGGTGCCCAGCGACGGGCTGAACGTACGCGCCGCGCCGAGCACCGTGACCGGCGAAATTCAATACGTGGCGCCCGGCGGCACCGAACTGGCGCTCTCCGGCGTAATCGAGGTCATCGACGGCATCGAGTGGCGCGAGGTCAACGATGGCAACTGGGTGCAGGCCCAGTACCTGGAGATTGGCGTGCGGGCCGCCCCGGCGCCGGCCCCGGTCGAAACGGCGGCTCCCGCGGTCACCGCGGCGCCCGCGGCCACGGCCGCTCCCGCGGCAACCCAGCCGCCCGCGGGCGAAACGGTGCGCGCCACCGTGGTTCCGCAAGCGGGCCTGAACGTGCGCGTGGCCGCCGACCCCAACTCCTCGGTCGCCTACGTCGCGCCGGGTGCCTCGGAAGTGGAACTCACCGGAGAAACCCAGGTCGTCAACGGCGTTACCTGGTGGCAGATGACCGACGGCAACTGGGTCCAGGGGCAGTTCCTGAAGTTCGGCTAGCCGGACAGCCGCTGATCACGAAGGGCGCTCCCACGGGAGCGCCCTTCGTGCGAACTCTTCAGGAAACGGTCGGGCTGCCGGCCGCCAGCCAGCGGTCCATGAAGTCGAGCGAGGCTTCCGCGCGGTATTCGTGGCCGCCGTCGAACTCGTCGCGTTCCAGCCGCTCGGGCACGCCGGCCGCCGCATAAATCGCGGCCACGCGCGCGTGCGCTTTGCGGGAGGCCTCGATGGGGAATCCGCGGTCCGCGCGACCGGCCTCGATCAGCAACGGGCGCGGCGCGATCAGTCCGTGCAGGTCCGGCACGTCCGCGTAGGCGTAGATGCCCGGCAAGAACTGCGAGCCGCAGAAGTTGCCGGTGTCGAGGGCGTAGGCGCGGAAGGTCGTGAGATAGCCGCTCACCACCGCCGCGCGGATCCTCGTGTCCAGGGCGCCCAGGTACATGGTGCGGGTGCCGCCAAAGGACAGCCCGGCGCAGCCCAGCCGACCGGCGTCCACCTCGGGCCGTCCGGCCAGGATGTCCAGGCCGCGCCGGTCGTCCTGGATGTTCAAGGCCATCAGGTTGATGCCGAACAGCAGGGCGCGCATGAAGTTGACGTTGCAGCCGTCGCGCTGCCCGTAGCGGCGGAAACCCTCGGCCCGTTCGCCAAAGCCGATGGCGTCCGGCGCCAGCACCACGTGGCCGCGTTCGGCGTAGCGGCGGGCGAAGCTGCGGTAGATGTTGGGACTGTCGTCACGCGCCACGAGTTGGTCCTTGCCGTCCCCATGGCCGTGCAGCGCCAGGATTCCGGCCGCGGGCCGATCGGCCGACGCCGTGGAAGGTACTAGCAACCAGGCCGGGACCCACACGTCGGGGATCGTCTCGTACACCAGTTTGTGCTGGACGTAGGCGCCGCGGTCCGTGGACTCCAGGATCTTGGGCTCGGCTCCGGTCAACGCCGGCAGATCGCCCAACAGCGACTCCACCCGCTCCAGCAGCGCGGCATGCCAGGCGCTGAAGTCCATGCCCGGATGAAAGGCCAGCGAAGGTTCCCGGGCGTCGTCAAGGCTGTTGATGAAGCCGTCGAAGGCGTACGCGGGCGGGTCCGCCGCCGTCATGACGCTGGAACTCGCGCCCGCAGGTACTCCAGCGCCGGCCCGGCCTGCGAGGCAAAGTCGGTGAAGCGCTTGCCGTTGTCCTCCACGCTCATGCGCAGGTCATAGCCTGTGGCCAGCAGGGCGTCCAGGAAGGCGTCGAACCCCGGATCGGTCGGCTGCTCCGGCGCGCCGGGAATGGGAGGCACGGGCACGTGAATGTGACGCAGGCGCGGGGCGACTTCGGCCAGCGTTCCCAGCGGCTCGTCGTTGTGGAAGACGTGGAACCAGTCGGCCAGCGTCCACACGCGCGGGTGCCCGCTCTGGCGGGCGGCCACGAAGCCCTCCACGATGGTGTTGATGGTGTCGCACACCTCGCGCCAGAGGGGTTCAATGACCAGGTCCATGTCGTGATCGGCCGCAATCCCGCCCGCCAGCAGGAGGAAGTCCTGCAATTGCCCGGGCACCAGGTGATGGTCGAACCCGGGCGGCGTGGAGCGGGCGCCGCCGCTGCCGAATACCACCAGCCGCGACCCCAGGTCGCGCATGCGGCCCATCGCCGTGGTCACGTAGGCGCGCAGGCCCGCCAGGTCGCGATCGGGTCCCACCACGGGATGGTGCGGTGGGATGAACACGTTCAGGGCTTCCGGCGGCAGGCCGGCATCCTCGATCTGTCGCTTGATCGGGGCGTAGACGGTCTCGTCGTCGTCGGGCCGCAGGTCGACCACGCGCAGTTCGGCGTAGTCGTAGCCGGCGGCGCGCATGGCCGGCATGTTCTCGATAGGTCCGCAGCAGCCGAATCGCATAGGGCGCGTATCCATCAATTGGCCAGGCTGCCGGGCATGGTACGCGAGCGCTCTCACCAACCCGAGAGGACCGCCGCGTGACCTACGACGACCAGAACGAACTGCTGGAGGTCGTCACCCCCGACGGTCGCTCAACCGGGCGCCTACTGCCGCGCATCCGGATTCACCGGGAGGGCCACTGGCATCGCACCCGAACGGTCTGGGTGGTGCTGGCCGGCGAAGCTGACGGCCCGGGCCTGGTGCTCCAGCAACGCGGCTTTACGAAGGACACGTGGGGCGGCTTGCTGGACGTCAGCAGCGCGGGCCATTTGGCGCCCGACGATCCGGACCCGTGGCGTGAACTGGAAGAAGAGCTTGGCGTACGGCCCACCGACGGACCGCTCATCCAGCTTGGCACCCGGCGCGTCGAGGGCGCCCATCCACGCGAAGGACTGGTGGATCGGGAGTTGCAGGACCTGTGGCTCTGGCTGGCGCCGCTCTCGCTCGAGGACTTGCGCCCGCAGCCGGGCGAACTCGAGGCCCTGCTCAGCCTCGATCTGGCCGTCGTGCCCGATCTGCAGCTACCCGCGACACGCACCCCGGCCCGGCGCCTTGACGCTACGACCCGAACCGTGTCGTCGGCCGTCATCACGCACGCCGGGATGACCCCGGGCCTCGGTCCCTTCGCCACACACCTGGCGCAACTGGCCGGGCGCGCCCTGGCGGGCGAACGCGACCTGCGCTACGACCCCAGCTTCGACCTCCGGGCTTAAACCTGACGGGCCGGGCCGCTGTTGGCGACCCGGCCCGCTGGGGGAGGGAGGGGGATGTGGATTAGCTGATGGTGATGTCGCTCACACCGGCCTCGATCTTGATCGTGACCCGGTTGGCGGCGCTCTCGAAGTCGGGCGAGACGTAGCGGTCGCCCTGCTTCGGGAACCGCGACTCGTCGATGTTGAGACTCGAGATCCCGCCGTCAAAGTCGATTTGCGCCGCGACGCCGGCCGGAACGGTGATGTCCAGGTCGGCCGCGCCGATGCTGAACTCGGCGGTCGTGCGCCCGGCATTTGCCGGCAGCACCACGTCAATATCCGCGGCGCCTCCGTCGACGTTCAGGCGCTGCACATTCAACTCCCGCAGGTCCAGATCAAGGTCCGATGCTCCCGTCTCTATACGGATATCGGTTGGAATGCCCTCGGCGTGACGCAAGACCCAGCGTGGCGAAGACGGACCGCCCCGACGCGGCGGGAACTGGAAGTTCCAGTCGGTGTTGAGGCGCACGTCCATCGTGCTCCGGCCTCCCGATCGGCTCACGCTGACGCGCTGTTCCGACGCTTCGGCGACGGCCCCCTGGGATCCGCCGGAGAGCAGCAGGCCCGAGGGCGCGCCGCTCGTCAGCGTGAGGTCGCCGGCCGCCAGGATCAGGTTCAGGCGGGCCGACTGCGCGCCTTCGCTCTTCACCGAGATCGATTCGCTGGTGATGGACAAGCTATGCGAGGTCGAGGGGTTGGCCACCGCCAGCACCCACGCCGCGGCCAGCGAGCCCGTGACCACGGCCAGCGCGGCCAGCGAGCCAATCCAGGCGCGCTGGCGGGACAAGATCAGGTTCGCGCCGATTGCCACCAGCAGCAGCGGCCAGAGGGTCCAGAACTCGCCCCAGAAGCCGTCGGGCAGCACGTTGAAGTTCCAGAGCAGCCCGAACACGCCGAGCAGGATCAGCGCGCCCGCGAATCCAAAGCCGGACTGCCTGGCCAGGGATCGTGAACCGTTCATCACGACCTCCTGGCGTCGGCGAGGTACCTGACGATCATGACCAGGCCGATCCCGATCAGAATCAGGGGCCAAAGCTCGCCAAAGTCGGCCCAGCCGAATTGGTCCACGAGGAAGATGGAACCGATCAGGATGAGGATGGTTCCCGCCACCAGGCCTCCGTCATCCCGCCGCCGGCGCTTGCGGGCCGGGGCTGAATCGCGATTGGTGTCGTTTCCAGCCATCTCGACCTCCTATCGAAGGCGGCCAAGGATCAGCGCGCCGCCGATCCCGATGAGAATGAGGGGCCAGAATTGCCAGAAACTGAGCCAGCTGAACTGGTCCAGCAGGGCCAGCCCGCCGATGACGATCAGGATGGCCCCGATGACGAATGCGCCCTGGCCGCGCCGCCGCCGGGCGCGTCGCCGCGAGTTCCGGCGCTCCCGACGAGCCTCGCGCCTCCGCTCACGCGGGGCTTCAGCTAAGGGCGCGTCGGTAGTGGCCGCGCTCGTTGCGGGGGCCGCCGCGGTGGCGCCGCCGTCGGTCTTGGGCTCGGCCTCTTCGTCCGCCGCGGCCTCGTCCTTGTCGCTGGCCTCGCCGGCCTCCTGGCCGTCAGGCGCGGCTTCGGCGGACCTGGCTTCGTCCTCCTCGTCGAGGTCTTCGTCCTCGTACTCCTCCTCGTCGTCGTACTCCTCCTCGCCGTCCGGCGGCGAGGGCATGATGATCGCCATCACGAAGTAGACGACGAGCAGCACCCCGCCCGTGAAGACGGCGCCCAGCACCCAGAGCAGGCGCATGATGACCGGGTCGATGTCGAAGTACTCCGCCATCCCGCCGGCCACGCCCGTGAGCATGCGGTCCGAGTGGCTGCGGGTCAGCCGGTTGTCCATGAAGGGCCTTTCCGCGGTTGTGTGTGACGTGCATGGTCACGGTAAGCCGCCAGCGGCGCCCCGCCATCGCCCCAAGGCCGTAATTTTCTGCCCGCCGCATCGGCCAAAAGGACTAGGCCCGTCGGACTTGACGGCGACGGGCGGTAATTCGGGACTAGCGGACGGTAACGTCGCCCGCGCCCGCGTGGATGGTGACCATCACGCGGTTGGCGGCAGTGTCGAAATCGGGCGAGACGTAGCTGCCGTCGCCCTGTTCCGGGAAGCGCGACGTGTCGATGTCGGCGCTCAAGGCGCCGCCCTCGAAGTCAATCCGGGCCGCGACTCCTGCCGGAACCGTGATGTGCAGGCTGGCCGCGGCGCTCGCGAACTCGACGCTGGTGCGTCCGGCATCGGACGGCAGCGTGACCTCGATATCGGCTGCGCCCAGCGCGACCTGCAGGGCTCGCACATTCAACGCCCGCAGGTCGAGATCGAGGGTGGTCGCGCCGCCGGCCACCCGCAGGTCGGTCGACACCCCGTTGGCGAGGCGTAGATTCCAATGTCCCGACGAGATGGGGCGACGCGGTGGGAATGGAATCTCCCAGGAGCCCAGCAAACTGACATCCAGCGTGCGCCGGCTGCCCGCGGTACGCAGGCCCGCCGAGAACTGGGCCGCCGGGATGGCCATGCCCTGGAAGTCGCCGGCCACCAACTGCCCGTCCGGGGCATGGCCGCCAAGCGCGAGAACGCCGCCGGATGTGGTCAGGTTCAGCTCCACAGTCTCGACGCCGTCCAGCGGCACCGAGATCGACTCGTAGGTTCTCGGCAGGAGCGGTGGCCGGTTCTCGTCGGCCGCTTGCCACCAGGCCGCGCCCAGGGTGACCGCCACGATGGCCATCGCCGCCAGCGAGCCCGCCCAGGGGTGCCAGCGCGACAGGAGCATGTTGACCACGGCGGCTGCCAGCCACAGGGGCCACAGGAGGAAGAACTCCTCCCAGAAGCCGTCGGGCAGGACGTCGAAGTTCCAGAGCAGTACGAAGACGCCAACAAGAAGCAGGCTGCCGACCAGAGCAAAGCCGTTGCGCCGTGCTCGCTCCTTCATCCGGCCCTCCTGAATCGCCCGCCCGGGTTGAGGGTCAGTGTGACGCCCACCGCTCCAGAGTCACGCCCGTGAAGTCGCGTACCTTAGCCAAGTGCGCTGGCCTGGCAGGGTTGGAGCGCCGATCAGGATACGGTCCTGCCGACCGGGCGGCCGCCGAGAATCCAGGCAGGAGGTGGACAATGCGGAACCGGATGTCCACGAACGCCCCGATTCTCTCCGCTGCACCGGTGGCCATCGCTCGGTATGGCGCCTCGACGGCGGCCGGATTGTGGCGCGGCCACTCCCTGGCTGAGGCCCCACCGCGAGACTGCGTGTCGCCGTGAAACGGCGGTCGCCATCGCCCCAAGGCCGAGATCAGCAGGCCGTCGAACCGGGCGCCGGGGCTGGACCCGGCGGGCCCAATGGCCAATCGGCGCAGCGATCCGAGTCGGTGCGCCTGCACGTGTTCCTGGCCCGCACCGGCGCCGGATCGCGCCGCGCGATGGAAGCGGCCATCAGCGCGGGACGCGTCCAGGTTGACGGCCGGGTGGTGACGACGCTCGGCACGCGGATCGATCCTGCGCGCGCCGAGGTGCGGCTGGATGGTCAGCCCGTCGGCTCTTCGACAGAATGCCGCCTGGTGGTTGCCGTCCATAAGCCATCCGGCGTCATTTCAACCGCGCGCGATCCGGAGGGACGCCCCACCGTGCTGGACCTGCTGCCGGCGGACCTGCGGGAGGTGCGGCTCTACCCGGTAGGGCGCCTGGACGCGCCCTCCACGGGCCTGGTGCTGCTTACGAATGACGGCGACCTGGCCGAGCGCCTGATGCACCCGCGCTACGGCCACGAGCGCGAATACGCGGTGGAGGTGCGCGGCAACCCGCCCCGCGACCTGGCGAAGCGCTTCGCCGACGGTGTTTCCATCGGCGATCCGCGTCCGGCCCGCGCGGAGGTCCGGAATCTACGCCAGCTCCGCGGCGGCGCCACGCTCCGCCTGATTCTGCGCGAAGGCCGCAACCGCCAGATTCGCCGCATGCTCAGCGCCGTTGGCGCAAAGGTCGTGACCTTGCGACGACTGCGCATCGCCACCGTCCGCCTCGGCGGGCTGGCGCCCGGCGCGGCGCGGGTGCTCACCGCAGGCCAGTGCGCCGAGCTGCAAGCCGCGGTCGCTAGTCGCCCGTCAGCTTCCGCCGCTGATCCGCGGTAAGCGACCAGCCCACCGCGCCCACGGCTTCGTCCACCCGCTCCACCCGGTCGGTCTTGGGAATCGCCATCACGCCCGGCCGGTCGATCACCCAATTCAGCAGCACCTGGGCCGGCGTCTTGCCGACCTCAGCCGCCACCTCGTCCAGCCGCTTGAGGGCCGGGTCTCCGAACATCCCCTTCACCAGCGGGCTGAAGCCGATCACGGTCACGCCGTGCTCCTGGCAGTACGGCAACACCGCGTCCTCGATCTGGCGGGCGGCCACGCTGTAGCGCACCTGGTTGGCCACCAGCGGCACGTCGCCCAGTGCGTCCTGCGCCTCCTGCATGTCATCCACCGAGTAGTTGCTCACGCCCACAAAGCGCACCTTGCCGTCGGCGACAAGCCGGCGCATGGCGCGCATCGTCTCCGGGATTGGGATGTCGGGGTTGGGATGGTGCACCTGGTACAGGTCGATCCGGTCCGTCTCCAGGCGCTTCAGGCTGGCGTCGGCGTGGGAAAGCACGTCGTCATAGGCCAGGTTCGCCGGCGAGACCTTGGTGGCGATGAAGTACTCGTCGCGCAGGTCGCCGATGTCTTGCGCCACCTGCGCTTCCGTGCCGTAGGCCTCGGCCGTGTCCACAAAGGCCGCGCCCAGTTCGTGCGCCCGGCGCAGTACGCCCGCGCCGCCCCGGTACTGCCAGGCGCCAAACCCAATTCTGGGAATCTGTGTCGTCGTTCGTCCGAGTGGCAGGTATTCCATGGCGCGCTCGCGTGGCTGCAATCCCCTGGACTATGGCTGCGGTCGCCGGCCCTGTCGAGTGCTTGGCTGACCTGTGGGAGACTGCCCGCCCACGCCTCCCGCTGAAATGCCCATGCCGCCGCGCGCGCCGATTGGCGGGGTGCCGCTGTTCGACTCGGCCGACGGCGTCACGCTTCTGAGCCCGGAAGTCGACGCCCCCGGCTACTGGGTCGGCGCACCAGCGCTCTGGCTGGACGAGGACGCGCTTTACCTGAGCGTCCGCTGGCGGCGGCCGCTGGACGGCGGCCGCGGTTGGAAGTCCGAGATCTACCGGCTGCGCGACATCGCCACGCTGGAGCCCGTTTGGGCCTGCACCGCGGATCAGTTCGACACAGAGTCCATTGAGCGCTCGGCCCTCGTCCGCATTCCCGGTGGCGCCTGGCGCTACTACGTCAGTTACCTCGACCCTTCCGACCGCCGCTGGCGCATCGACCTGCTGGAAGCCGACGAACTCACGGATCTCGATCCCGCCCGGCGCATTCCCGTGCTGGACGCCGCCAACACGTTTTCGGAAGGCGTCAAGGACCCCGTGGTGCTGCTGCTGGACGGCCTGTTCTACCTGTTTGCCGGCTACGGCCCGCGCGACCGCGTGGCGGACGGCGCGACGGCCGAGCAGTTGCACGGCACCGGCAACGTCTTCACCACCGGGCTGGTGGAGCACCCCACCGGCCTCTGGGTCTCGGCCGACGGCCGCCGCTTCGGCTTCGAGCGCGACATCGTCACACCCGGTGATGGCTGGGACGCCAACGTCACCCGCGTCAGCACCGTCATGCCAACCGACGCCGGCTTCCTGATCTATTACGACGGCCGTACCACCGAAGGCGACGTGTACGAAGACCGCACCGGCATGGTCTTCTCACAGGACCTCGGCACCACCGTGCGCCACTCCAACGACGGCCCCCTGCTGCAAGGACACGCCGGCACCCGCTGCCTGCGCTATCTGGACTACGCTGTCCTGGGCGACAGCCTCTTCTACGTCTACGAGACCTCCACCGCCAACGGCGCCCACGAACTCCGCGCCAGCCGCGCCCGGCTCCAATAGCAGGCTTCAAGTGAGCGGCGCCGGGCGTCCGCTTCGAACGAGGCACGTAAACTGGCCGCGGTTTCCGCCGGCCGCCGGTTGCGGCCCGGCTCCCAGACCGCGTGAGGCTCTGTTGCAGCACAAGCAGACGAGGCCGGCCTGATGGACCTTGGGCAGATCGTCCAGGACATCGTGAAAGACCCGGCCGCGCTCGGCCAGATCATCCTCTTCGACCTGATTCTCAGCGGCGACAACGCCGTGGTCATCGGGGTCGTCGCCAGCCGGTTGCAGGGTCGCCAACGGCGCTGGGCCATCATCATTGGAGCCGGCGGCGCCGTGGTGCTGCGCATCGCGCTGGCCTCCATCGCCACCTTGCTCCTGCAGGCGCCGGCCATTTCGTTGATCGGGGGCCTGGCCCTGTTCTGGGTCGCCTGGCGGCTGCTGAAGCCCGAGGGCGACGAGGAGCATGAGGCCGCCACCTCCTTTCCGGAAGCACTTCGCCTGATCATCCTGGCCGACGTGGTCATGAGCCTGGACAACGTGCTGACCGTCGCGGGCACGGCCCACGGCAACATTCCGCTGCTGGTCTTCGGCCTGGCGCTGTCCATCCCGCTGCTGTTCGTCGGCGCCGGCCTGATCGCGCTGGCCACCGAAAAGGCGCCGATCATCATCTACATCGGCAGCGCGCTGATCTTCCGCATCGCCGTCGTGCTGATCGTGGACGACAAGCTGCTGCACGACTTTCTGACGCCCAGCCTCTGGTTCGAGCACGTAATCCCGTGGGCGGTGGCGTTTGGCGGCCCCGCCCTCTACGTCGCGCTGGCCCGCCGCGCCGGCCGTTCCATCGTTCCGTTCTGGACCAACCCGTTCGCTAAAGAGACCTGAGCCAGCCGCTCCGCACTCTCGGCGCGGGCTCCGCGGTCACGTTGTGCCCTGGACGTGCGACGATGTCGCGCCGACAGCACCCCGGAGATCCCCATGTACAAGCTCCTGCACACCCGCATCCGCGTCAGCGACCTGGATCAGTCGATCCGCTTCTACGAGGACCACCTCGGCTTCAAGCTCATCAGCCGCTCCGACCGCTCGCCTGCCGGTAACCAGATCGTCCACCTGGAACTGCCGGGCAACGACCACACCATCGAGCTCACCTGGTCGGCCGACTACGAGCTCAACGTGCCCGAAGACCTCATGCACTTCGCCATCGGCGTGCCCGACCTGATCGCCTTCTGCGATGAGCTGGAAGGCAAGGGCCTGGAAATCTGGCCCGACGACTGGCGCGAGACCTTCCCCACCGGCCGCAAGATGGCCTTCATCGACGACCCCGACGGCTACGAAATCGAATTGCTGGAGCGCTAGGGCGCACGGAAGGCCATCGGCCGTCTCGCACTGAAGGCGCCGCGGCGCGGACTACTCGAAAACGTCGAACCCTTCGGATTCAAAGTCCGCGTCGTAGGCCAGGGCGGAGGTTGACCGGTATTTGCGCATCACCACGAAGCTCATGCAGTCCACCAGGCTCAGGCCGCGCAGGTTGCGCTGCTCGAAGAGGGCCGTGGCTTCGGCGTGATCGTCGGGTGTGACCCAGTGCAGCGTGAAGTTCGGCGCGTCGGATAGAAACGCGCGGGCGCTGGGCATGCCCAGGCGTCGCTGCAGGAGCGCGGCGGTCTCGATCAGCACATAGTTATGCGTCAGCAGCGGCTGGCCGCCGGCCACGACGCGCTGCATGGCGCGCACGGCGCGTTCGTGGTGCAGGTCGTTGACGTCCGCCAGGGCCAGCGCGGCGGACGTGTCAAAGAAGATCAGCCGCCAAAGTCCTCGGCCAGCGCCTCGTCGTGACGCTCCGATAGCGGCTGCGGACCGTCAGGCTGCGATCGGCCCGAGCCGATGAAGCTGAAGCTCTCCAGCGAGTCCGGCCGCCTGGTGGGCGAGGCGACGTACTGCGCCACCGCTTCGCGGACGACCGCGGACATGGACTTGCCCTCCGCAAAGGCGCGCTGCTTCGCTAGTTCGTACAGCGGCTCATCCAGTTGGATTTGCGTGCGCCGCATGCCTCCGGCTCCGTGCAACCAATCATGTAAGCATGCCACCATGCTGTCATGGTGGCAAACCGCCCGTCGACGCCGGCTCAACCCCCGGGGATGTACAGACTCCGGTCCGCCACCGGCACGTCCACCCGCGCACCGCCGGCCAGGTGGGAGTGGGCCACGGCGAATTGGACTTCCACGGACTGCATGGTCACGTCGATGTTGCCCCGCGTCGGCTCGCCGGTTTCCAGTGAGTTGATCAGGTCGCGAATCGTGTTGACGGTGGGCGGTTCGCCCTGCGCGTAGATCTTGCGCGTGGTGACGTCGTCGGGGTTGGAGCCGAGGCTGTGGCGGATCTCGAACGTCAGGCCGTTATCCAGCGCGTAGGCCCGGCCTTCGCTGCCCAGCACGTGCACGTCCAGAAACCCGCGGTGCGGGATGAAATAGCCCACCGCCCCGTTGGCGTAGCCGACCTGGAAATGGCCCACATACGGGTCCGCGACCTCCCAGCCCGGCGAAGGCAGGTAGCGATGGTTCTCGGCGTCGTATTCCGGGTGCGCGCGTCGCGGCTCGGGGTCGAAGGGGTCGCCGGCCTCGATCAGCCGGCCGCTCACCCACCGCGGCTGCGGGTCGCCCAGCAGCATCGAGACCAGGTCCAGCGTGTGCGGGTGGTGCTTGATCAGGTCGGTGTAGGTCAGCATCAGCACGGCCTCGGGTTCGCCGATCTCGCCGGCGGCGATGGCGTCCGCCAGCAACCGAAAGCCCACGTTGTGGCGGCGCATGGCGCCCCAATTGAAGGCCACGCCGTTGCGCGTCATGGCATCCCGGATCCGGTCGGCCTCGGCCAATGAGGCGCACAGGCCCTTCTCGCTGTAGATCGCCCGCACGCCGTTCTCCGCGCAATAGATCAGCGGCTCGGCCCGCGCGAACGAGGGCGTGGTGACGCTGACGATGTCGGGCTGCTCCTTGTCGATCATCTCGCGGTAGTCGAGATAGGTGTTGGTAACCCCGAACCGCTCGCTGAATCGCTGCAGGCGCTCGGCCCCGCGGTTGGCCACGGCCACGACCTCGGTCTCCTCGATGTACTGATAGCCCGAGAAGTGCCCGTACGGAAGATTCGGGTCCCCGAGCGGGATCTCGTCCTCGATCAACCCGCCCATGCGGCCCGTTCCGATAATCGCGACCCGGTACCTGGCTGCCATCAACCCACCTCCCTGCCCACCAACCGCGCCATGCTCACCCAGCCGTTCCGTGGCGGCAACCTGCCGGGCGACGGTCCATTGGGCACAATCGCGGCGACTCTGACCTCCTGGACCAAACGCATGACGAAATCCACCATCCTCCGCGGCCGCTTGGCGGGCGGCGAGATCATCGTGCTGCCGGGCGCCTACGACGCGCTGTCGGCCAAGCTGATCGAGCAGGCCGGCTTCGCGCAGTTCTTCACCACCGGCTTCGGCCTGGCCGCCAGCACGCTGGGCGAGCCGGATATCGGCCTGCTGACCCAGACCGAGACGCTGGACCGCGCCCGCCGCATCGCCCACACCGTGGACATTCCGCTGGTGGCCGACATGGACACCGGCTACGGCAACCCCATCAACGTCATCCGAACCGTCCGCGAGTGCGTGCAGGCCGGCATCGCCGGAATCATCCTGGAGGACCAGGAGTGGCCCAAGCGTTGCGGCCACCTGGAAGGCAAGCGCGTCGTGCCGGCCGCCGACCACGTGCAGAAGCTGCGCGCGGCCGTGCATGCCCGCGGCGACGACGACCTGGTCATCATCGCCCGCACCGACGCCCGCGCGGTCAACGGGCTGGACGACGCCATCGCCCGCAGCCACGCCAACGTGGAGGCCGGGGCCGACGTGGTCTTTATCGAAGCCCCGCGATCTCTGGATGAACTACGCGCCGTCCGAGAGGCCTTCGACCCCGAGATTCCCCTCTTCGCCAACATGATCGAGGACGGCGTCACCCCCTTCCTCTCGGCCTCGGAGCTTCAGGACCTGGGTTACATGATGGTCGTCTACCCGCTCTCCGGCTTGTTCGCCGCCACGGCCGCCCTGCAACGCACCTATGCGGCGCTGGTGGCCGACGGCACCACCGTCGGCGCCGGGCCGATGGCTGGATTGGAAGAGTTCAAGGACATCATCGGCGTACCCGCGTACGGCGATCTGGAGCGCGAATTCGTCAGCGCGCCGTAGATTGCGTCGAGCCTCGGCGTTCGCGCGCTCGGTTGGACATTTCACGAACGTGCGGCTCAGGCCGAACTACGCTGGCTTAGGGTGACCGGTGCGGTCGAGATGGCGACGCCATGAATTGCGTCGCGAATACCGAGGATTGACTAAGCGACCTGCTCCGGCGACACGGCCAACGGCGTCTCCGTCTCGGGCGGAACGGAAGGAATCACTTTGAAAACTGCCGGTCGAACACTTCGGCGAACGGCCGCCGTCGGCATTCTGACGCTGGTGGCCATTCTTGGACCGGCCTGCGGTGAATCCGCGTCCGCGCCGGCCGCTACTCCTACGCCGGTCGCCGAAACGACCGGCTCAGCACCGCCGCCGCCCGGCACGCCAACGCCAACCGAGCAACCGACGCCGCGGCCAACGTCCACACCAGAGCCCACGCCCACGGCAACGCCGCCCGCCACCCCCACGCCATCCGCCACACCGACGCCGGAGCCCACGCCCACCCCGACGCCAGCTCCGGAGGTGGTCCAGGCGGATGGCGACATCGACTGGAGCCCGTGCCGACCGGGCGGCAGGTTTGAGTGCGCCGTCGTTGAAGTCCCGGCGGACTACCGGGATCCCGAGGCCGGCAGCCTGAGCATCGCGGTCAACGTGCACCGGGCCACGCAGCCCAGCGAACGGGTCGGCTACCTGCTCGTCAATCCCGGCGGGCCCGGCGGCAGCGGTCTTGATCTGGTCGAATCCATCAGGTCCGGATTCCCCGCGTTCGCCAGGGATCTCGTCGAACGCTTCGACATCGTCGGCTTCGACCCCCGCGGCGTTGGGGCCTCGGACCCGCACTTCGCGTGCGGCGCCCCTGGCGAACAGCTGGACCTGCGCCGCTCTATCGACGCGCCCGTCGACACGCCCGAGGAGATCGCGGCCGGCGAAGCCGCCGCAAACCTCTGCATCGAATCCATGGGACCGGTTGGCGGCCTGCTGCACACGGCCTACGTCGCCAGGGACATGGACGAAATCCGCAAGGCCCTGGGCGTCGATCAGGTCTCGTACCTGGGCTTCTCCTACGGCTCGGCCGTGGGCGTCTGGTTTGCCACGCTCTTTCCCGACTCGGTGCGCGCCATGGTTATCGACGGCGCGGACAACCCCGTCGATGCGGCGACCGGCCAGGCGGAACGCATCGCCGACGCCCTGGAGGAGACGGCCCCGATTGCCATTCTTCTCGAAAGGGCCCTGACGGCCTGCGACAGTCCCGAGTGCCCGATCTACAACGACGGCGACCCGATCGGCTACTACCGTGAGGCGGCCGACAAACTGCACCTGGTCAACGAAGCGGCCAGCAACCATCCCGACGCCGCCGCCTACGCGGTGATCTCGCCCCTGTACGCCGAGTTCCTGTGGCCGATCCTCTGGGAGGCCCTGTTCCAGCTCAACGAGCTCGACGACCCGACCGTTTTCCTGCAGATCGCCGAGTTCCAGTGGGAAGCCGGCGGCCCCAGGGTGGCGCGGATGCCCGAGCACATTGGTTGCCTGGACGACTGGGTCCTGCATCCCGATCAGGATCGGGCGACCCGGCTGGCCGACGGGGAGGTATACCAGGCCGCCCAGGACGCGGAGTTTCCGCTGCTCGCGCTGCTGGGCCCCCCGCTGGCCTCCGCCTGTCCGTTCTACGACCAGTTCGCGCCGGAACCGCTGGACAGGCCGCTCGACGGCGGTGGGGCGCCAATCCTGGTGATCGGCAACCACGGCGACCCGTTTACCCCGTTCATCGAATCGGAGGAGTTGATCACCGAGCAGCTCACCAACGGATACCTGGTCGAGGTCTACCACGCCACGCACGGCGTCTACCCCAGCAACTCGTGCGTGAACGACATCGTGCATCGCGTGCTGATTGACGCCAAGTACCCCGACGAGCGGCGGGTGACCTGCGAGCGCGAGGAACCGCGGCTCCCGTTCTAGGCGCCGGCCAACAGCGTGAGCATCGGACGGCGAGTCCCGGTCAGGGGCGTTGACAAGCGGCGATGAATTCTTGCGAGCCGGCCGTGAAGACCCACCGCTCCAGGTCGTGCAGCACGGCGCTGGTGATCTGCAGGCCGTCGTAGGTCTCCCGCGTCTCGATTCCGCTGGTGCAGTCGCGCAGCAGGATGGGCGCGTAGCCGCGGTCGCGCATCGCGTGCATCCCGTAGTCGCGGAAGCGCACGCAAATGTTGGCCGCGAAGCCGACATAAACCAGGTGCACCAGCCGGAGATCGCGCAGCGCTCGCTGCAACTGGTCGCCGGTGGCGATCACAATGTCGTCAGGCTCGGGCGCGACCGCCTGGTGAATGGTGCGGAAGCGGTGCCAGCGCTCGGGCGGCTTGCCCGCGCTGCCCGGCGGCAGTTCGCCCGGCGCGCGTTGCAGCGAGGCGTACGGCCCGGCCAGCGCGCGATAGGCCGGCGGCGGCCAGCCGTCGTCGGGTTCGGGCGACGGGTGCAAGTCCTCCACGCTGGCCCAGCGCGTCCACTGCGGATAGGTGGCCGCAATGGCCGGCGACGGGGCATAAATCGGCGTCACGCCGGCCGCCCGCGCGGCGTCCAGCACCGGCCGGATACGCTGCACCGTGATGTCGCTGGTACGCGCGCGGTGGGTCGCGATCGGATGCTCGCCCCAGGTATCCACCAGGATCAGGGCCGTCTCCGCCGGGTCCAGGTCGGCCTGCAGTTCCGTCGGGACGATGTTGGCCTCCACGTTGTCGGCGGGGCCGGTGCTGTGCATCGCCTGGTAGCGCAGCGTCAGTTGCATGGGACGGATCCTCGAACTCGATTCAGCCGAGCATACGCTTGCAAAGCTGTTCGCTTTTTGTATGGTATAACCAAAGCCCGAGCCACACGGACTGCACCCGGACTATGAGCGACGCCGCGATCCGCTTCGTCCACTTCGCGGATGTCCACCTGGGCTTCCGCCAGTACGGGCTGTCCGAGCGCGCCGCCGACTTCGTCCGCGCCTTCGACGACGCGGTGGACTACTGCCTGCGGGCCGCGCCGGACTTCGTGGTGATCGCCGGCGACCTCTTCGACTCCAAGTCCATCGAGCCGTCCACCTACGCCGCCGCCGACATCGCGTTGGAGCGCCTGGCCCGCGCCGGGATCCCGGTGGTGGCCAACGAGGGCAACCACGAGCGCTGGTTCCGTCGCGGCGAGCGCTCCTGGCTCTGGCAGCTGAGCCGCCACGGCCGCCTGCGCCTGCTGCGGCAGTTCGATCCGCTCACCGGCGAGTTGCAGGCCGAGCCCTGGACCAGCGAACGCGGCTTCGGCGCCTACACCGACATCGGCGCCGCCCGCGTCTTCGGCGTGGAGTACCTGGGCGCTCGACTTGCAGCGCACATCCCCGAAATCGGCGCCTCGCTCTCCGCGGTGCCCGCCGGTGGCCAGCGCGCCGTCGTGGGCCTGCTCCACACTGGCGTGGATGAGGCCGTGCACCTGGGCGTCGGCGGAGTGACGCTGGACGATCTGGCGCCGATCCGCGCATTCACCGACTACCTGGCGCTGGGCCACGTGCACTACGAATACCACCTGCCCCAGCGCAGCCCCTGGATCTTCAACCCCGGCGCGCTGGAAGCCCACAACATCCTGGAAGGCCTGATCGGCGAGCCCAGCGAGGGCGAAGGCCGGGCCAGGGGCCTTTACGACGTGACCATTCGCCCCGGCCGGCCGGCCGAAATTGACTCTCGGTTCAGGGATGACGTCATCTCCCGTCGCCCCTTCCGGCGCTGGAGCGTCGACGCCAGCGAGGCCGCCGACTTCGAACAGCTCTGCTCGCAGGTCCAACAAGACGTGTCGGGCAGCCTCGAACTGTTCACCGAACCGCCGGTGGCCGAACTCCGGCTCACCGGCCGCCTGCGCTTCGAGCGCATCCACCTGGACTCGGAGCGCCTGGCCGAGATCGTGCACGAGGCCTTCCAGCCCTTGCACGTGCGCGTAACTCTCCAACTGGCCGGCGACCGGCGCCGAAGCGCCGCCGCCCGCTACGGAACCAACGTGCGCGCCATCGAGCGCGACGTACTCGCGCAACTGATCAGGGAGTCGCCCCACGCCGACGAGGCCGAGGCGCTCACCGCCGCCGCCCTGGACCTGAAGGCCGCCGCCCTGGAAGGCCAATCGCCCGAGGCGCTGGCCCAACACCTGGAACGGCGGCTGGGCTGACGTGTTTGTCCACGAGGTCTCGCTGCGCAACGTCAAGAGCTTCGTCGAGGCCACGGTGCGCTTTCAGCCCGGCCTCACCGCCGTCGTCGGCCCCAACGGCGCCGGCAAGACCACCCTGCTGGAGGCCATCGGCTACGGCCTCTTCGGCTTCATGCCGCACCGGCCGCAGGTGCGCTTCATGCGCCACGGCACCACGGAGGCCGCGGTCCGGGTGGAGTTCACGTCGCCGCGCGACGGCCGCACCTACCGCGTGGAACGCACCATGCGGCGCCCCCGCTCGCGCGCCACCGGCAAGCTGGCCGACAACGCCGCCACCACCGTCTCGCTCTTTGACGTCGAACTGAACCGCGCCATCGACCAGCCGGCCGCCGAACTCGAGGCCTGGCTGGCCGGCCAACTCGGCGTTGAGGGCCTCAGCAGTCCGGCCGACGTTTTCGAGCACGTCGTCGGCGTGCCCCAGGGGCGCCTCACCGCCGACTTCCTGGACTCGCCCCGCCTGCGCAAGGCCCGCTTCGACCCCATCCTGCGCACCGCCGAGTACCAACAGGCCGCTGATCTGCTGCGCCGACTCACCCAGCACTATTCGGAGGCGCGGCACGAACTACAGGTCACGGCATCCAACCTGGAAGGCCGGCTCGCCGCCGAACCGGAGTTGCTGGCCCGCCGTTCCGCGGCGCGGCATGCGCTTGAGCAGACGCGCGCCGCGGCGCGGCAAGCGGCCGCCGACCTGGAAGCGGCGAGCGCTCACCTGTCGTCGCAAGACGCCGGTCGCGAGGCCTTTGAAGCGGCTGAACGTACCCTGGCGGCCACCATCGAGCGGCGCCGGCAGGCGGCCGCGCAGGTCGGACGCGCCAAGGCCGCGGTGCACGAGGCGCGACGCGCGGCGGATGTACTGGACGAGACTCGCGCGGCGCACACGGCCTACCGGGCGGCGCACGCGCGGGCCGCGGAACTCCAGCCCATCGAGTCCCGGGCGCGCGACCTGGACCTGGCACGCGCTCGTCGGGCCGCCCGCCTGGACCGGGCCCGGGACGACCTGGCCGAAACCCGCCGGGAGGTCGGAACGCATGTGGCCGTGATCGAGGTCGAGCCTGACGGCGATCCGGAAACGCGATTTCGCCAGGTGCGGATCGCCTTTCGGCAAGCGGTCGAGAAGGCACGCGAGCTAAAAGCCGGCGCCGAAACCTCCATCCGCCAGGCCCGGGAAGACACGCGCACGCTGCACACCCGCTGGATGCGCGAACGCGAAACCGTCGTTCAGGCCTACGATCAGGGACGCCGGAGACTCAAGCAATTGGAGGCTCGCGCCGAGGTCGCCGCCGAACTGCCCAACCGCCGAACGCTGCTGGATCAGCGGCGCCAGGAGCGCGCCACCATCGAAGCCCTTTTGGAAGCCGACCGCCACGCCCAGCGACTGCTCACGGACACACGGATCTGTCCCTTCTTCACGGACGTCTGCCGCAACCTGGAAACCATCCCCGACGTGGCCGGCGTCTTCCGCCGGCAGGCGACCGAGCGCGAACGCACGCTTGCGGATCTTCAGACAGCCATCGCGGATGCGGAGCGTGCGGTCGCCGCGGCGGAGCAGGCCGAAACCGAGGCCCGCCAGGCCGCCGTCGCCCGCGAACGCCAGGCCGTGCTGCACCGCAACCTGGATTCGGCCGACGTCGACATCGCCGCCGCGATCGCGCTGCTGGACGCGCTGGACACTCGGAATGCCAGCGAACTCGCGGCGTTGGCGGACGGTCAACTGCCCGCATCGAGTGCGCGCGAGGTGCTGGCGCAGTCCGCTCGGCGCGCCGCGACTGCGCTGGCTGAACTGGCGTCCACCAGGGAGCCGGCCTCAAGCGCCGCCGGCGCCGGGCTCTTGGCCGTCGCCCACCACCGCGCGGCCGCGGCCGCGAATGCGCTACAAGAGACCGAGGCCGAACGAGAGGCCCTCCGCGACGACCTGAAAGCCCTGGCTGACGCGCGATCGGCCCTGGACGACAACGCCGAGGGGCATACCCGCTTCCTTCAGCACGAAGTCGTGGCCGGACAGCTTCAGGCCCGAGCGGCCGAGCTTGAATCGGCCGGGGAGGCTGCCGCGCAGGCTGAAACCGCCCTGACGACCGCGCAAGCGGACGCGGCGTCAGCGCAAGCCGAGTTCAATCCGAAGGCGCTGCGGAAAGCCCGCCAGGCCCGCGACGCCGCCCTGGGCACGGCCCGCCAGCTGGCCGAGCGAGTCGAGCGCATGCAGGCCGACGAGCAGCGCCTGACCTCCGACGTGGAGGCCCTGCGCCAGGTGCGCGCGGACCTGGAATCCACGCGGGCCGGCGTCGCCCGCGTTACTTTCCTTGAAGACCGCACCGAATTCATCCGTCGCCTGCTGCGCGACGCCGGGCCCCAGGTCACCGAAGTCCTGCTGGCCAGCGTCTCCGACAGCGCCGACGAGATCTACAGCGACATCATGGGCGCGCCCGGCGGGCGGCTGCGCTGGGCGGCCGACTACGACATCGTGCTCGGCCGCGGCGGCCTGGAACGCCGCTTCGGCCAGCTCTCCGGCGGCGAGCAGATGGCCGCCGCCCTGGCCGTTCGCCTGGCCCTGCTCCGCGACCTGCTGAACCTGGATATCGCCTTCTTCGACGAACCCACCCAGCACCTGGACGCCGAACGCCGCGAAAACCTGGCCCAGCAAATCCTCGCCGTCCGCGGCTTCAGCCAGCTCGTCGTCATCTCCCACGACGACACCTTCGAACGCCACATCGACAA
Source organism: Chloroflexota bacterium (assembly GCA_022825895.1). GTDB lineage: Bacteria > Chloroflexota > UBA11872 > UBA11872 > UBA11872 > UBA11872. The sequence goes on from JAJDVX010000033.1 coordinate 60,309, forward strand.
CATCATCCGAGTCACCCACACCACCCAGGCCAGCACAGTCGAAGTGGCTTAGCGGTCAGTCGCTGCGCGAGAAGGTTCGTGTAGGGGCGTCTCTTTTGGACGCCCAAAGCGCACGGTCTGGGACAGGTGCCGAGATGTACCTAGACTGAGATTCACCGCCACGCCTGCTCACGACGAAACTGCCATCCGCCATGAAGCGCAAGATCACGATTTGCCTGGACGATGCCTTGGTTGCCAGGGCCGAACGCCATGCGCGCTCACGCGGGCTGTCGCTCTCAACACTGATCGAATCTGTCCTTCGCGAATCCCTTGCTGCGGACGTCCCTTCCTTCGCTGACCGCTGGCGCGGCCGTTTCCGCCCCGCCAACCGCGACGACCCACGCTATGAGGCGCTTGCCCGCAAATACCTCTTGCGTTCGTCCTGAGTCTGCCGAGGCGTAGGGATAGATGGCATACAGAGACCTATGAGACACGTTATGCTTGCTAGCGTTTAGCCACCCCTTTGTAACGGTCTATAGGCTGCGTTCAGATTGCAGTATATAGCTGCGGTAGCTAGGGCATATAAACTATACCGACTTGCGGCTTTTCGTTGAGTGACCCGCCACGCCAGACTAGTGCTCGACCAGTCTCGGAGTCAACAATACCTTCTAACTGAGGTGGGTCGCTAGGCTCAGCTAGAGCCTCATCCAACTGAGACTGGGTCAAGCCGACCGCTGCTCCGTCTCCTTTCCCACCGAAGTCAGCACCGGACAGATTTGCACTCTTGATCATCGCATTGGACAGGTTGGCCAGCGCGAGATTCGCGCCTGAGAGATTCGCGCCCTGCAGAAACGCGCGTGTCAAATCTGCTTTTTGGAGGAAGGCTTGTGAGAAGTCAGCCTCCCATGGCATAGTTCTAGAGAGGTTTGTCTCTAAGAGATTGGCATGTGACATGTTCACGTTAACCAGCGTCGCGCCTTCGAGACTTGATTGTGCAAGGTTGGCTCCTGATAGATCCGCATCATGAAAATCTAGATTTGACAGGTTCGACATGTGAAGTGTTATTCCAGGTAATCTAACGTAGCGCAGATTCAGCTTTCTTTGTTCGAGAAGGATTCGAGCCTCGTTACGGTTGCCAATAGCCGTGATCACTGCCTTTACATCTTCGGAAACCAGCGTTGTCGGGTCTAGAACTCTTCCTCCAGGCTTGTCGTCGGACGGAACCGCTTCAGCATTACTTGATCTGGCCGCAGTGACGTGGCGAGCAAATGCACAGAAGACTTGCATAATCTGAGCGTGATACTGCTCGGCATGTTCTTCTGCCAGACGTTCTAGTGCGTAGATGCCACCTAAGCGAACCGCGAGCGCGTCGCTACCCAGCATCTCGGCGCCTTGTTGGTAGCGCTCGTTTAGCAGACTCTGCTGCGCCGTGTCGGCTTGCCGCTGCGCCACCCAACTACGCCAGAAGGCGAATGGAAGGGCGATCAAGCCAGCGACGACGAATCCAATGTTGCGAACTGTTGTTGAGCCGGACTCTTTGCCGACGACTCCGTTGACCTGATCGGCCTGTAACCAGTCCCAGAAGTGGGTCAGGCTCCAGACACCGGCCCCGACTGCGGCAACGAGAATGACGAGCACGGTAAGCGGAACTCGATTTGCACCGATAAATCTGGGCGCATCGCGGCCCCAGGCGCGCAAGTGCTTCCAAGCTCCGCCGATGGTGTCGCGGGGATGAAGCAGCCATAGGAGTCGGCTCACTCTGCCAGCCTCACTAGAGTGCCTTCTCGGCCGACACTCGTAGCCCCAATCCCAACGCCTGTATAACCTTGAGCACAGTGGCGAATTCCGGGTTGCCGTTGGGTGAAAGGGCCTTGTAGAGGCTCTCCCGCCCCAGGCCGGCGTCCGTGGCGACCTTCGTCATGCCTCGGGCCCGGGCAATGTCGCCCAGGGCCGCTGCGATCACCGCCGGATCGCCGTCCTCAAAGGCCGCCTCAAGGTAGGCAACGATGTCCTCGTTGCTTTCCAGGTGATCCGCCGCATCCCATCGACGAGTTCGCGTCGTGGCCATGCCTAAGACCTCGTGAAGCCCTTGCGCCGGGTCCCGAGCGCTGGCGAAGTCCCGCGCCTGCCGGTCCCAAAGCCATTCAAATTAGCGCGCATGCACATCAGTCTGCCGTACCTCGACCTACGCACCCGTATTGTATCCCACGGGATACGGGCTCAGGCATCTTGGCTGGTCGCGTGCAGAGAACTCATTGAGGTTCAGGCGGGAGGTGCTCGCCCCAGCTAAACGGCCCGGTCGGTAGGAGCGATTCAGCCCTCGCCCCTGGCAGTCTCTCGCGAACGCAGTGCCCACAGTCTCGGTGACTAGGCGGCTCCAACCAGTTCAACCTTGACCCGCTTACCCAGCGCGGTGGCCGCCTTCTGCAGCGTGAGCAGGGTGACCGACGGGTTGTCGGGATCGAGCAGACGATCCAGCGCGGCCCGGCTGGTGTGCATGCGCCGCGCCATCTCGGCCTTGCTCAGCTCCGCGTCGGCCATCGTCTGGCTGATCTGCCAGGCCAGGACGCGCTTCACCGCCGCCGCCTCGGCCTCGGCTAGAGTGCCGTCCGCTTCCAGCAGGCCGTCGAGCGTCGAGCCCGAACGAGGATTCAATGTGGTCGTCATGCTGCGGCCTCCCAAGCGCGCTTGCGCATTCGCGCGACTTCCAAGTCGACTCTCGGGGTCTTCTTGATGGAACCGTGCAACAGAATCATGCGTCCGTCCCCAATGCAGAACAGAACCCGGGCAATCCGGTTGTCCAGGCTGGTCCGAACTTCGTACAGGCCGTGTCCGAGCGGTCGGCACGTAGGCATCCCGACGGGCCACCCGAACTCCACCGTCTTGATGTCCGTCCCAGTCCTGAACCGGTTCTGCTTCTCCAGGGACTTCAGCCAATCTCGAACCGGCTCTGCGCCGGTCTCGGAATGGTAATAGACCGCTGGGAGGCGCTTCAGGTCCACGAATACCCATCAGTATATCAAAATTGGTACACCTTGACATGGGTCGCGAGCCGTCGGGGCGACCACTACAGCAGGTCATGCGCACCATTTCCAGGAGTTGCGTCAAGCTGCTAAGCGAGGCAATGTGGCCAGTCGATCAGGGCTAGTTGCTCTACAACGGGTAGGGGTTGCCAAAACAGCCGGCCGTATGTCGGTACGGCGAGGCTTCGGCGTCCGCCTCGTTTATGCGCTGGCGGAGCTCTCTCGAAGGAAGCTCGGAGGGGACTAACCTAAGGTACTCGCGACCTCTGTGGCCTTGGAGCTAATCTAGGAGAACGCCTATGGCCCTCAGGATTCTGATCCTTGGTGCTGGATTCTCACGACCAGCGGGCCTCCCGCTGGGAGCAGAACTGTTCCGGGAGATACGCCGGACAGCACACCTCAAGTATGGTGCAGGAAACCATCTGGAGTCAGACCTTGGTCGATACCTCGAATACATGTCCGCCTGTGAGGGTAAGTCGCTCAGCGCAGACGCAGTAGACTACGAGGAGTTTCTCGCATTCTTGGATGTCGAGCACTTCCTCGGCCTAAAGGGGGCTGACACTTGGAGCGAAGACGGAAATGAGACTCAGCTCATTGTTAAACATGCTATTGTTGATGTCCTACATCAGAGAACACCGTCTAGCCCACCACAACTGTACCGCAAATTTGCAAGTAAACTCGACACCCTTGATTTCGTGATCTCATTCAATTACGATACCTTGCTGGAGTGCGCTCTTGAAGCTGAAGGTATACCCTATCGGCTCTTCCCTAATCGTTACTCCCGTACAACAAGGGCGAGCGGTATCATTGACAGTTCGAAAGAAGAACTGGTTTTCCTTAAGTTGCATGGTTCGATTGACTGGTGCGATAGAACAAACTATGGGAGGCAAGTTTCTGCTCTGCGTGGTTCCTCGTCGTCAATTCTGAAACAGCACCCTGTCTTTGGCGACAATCCAATTGTAAAATCGCAGCGGCTGACCGACGGTCCTCGGAGTAAAGACGATCTGCTATCCAACATCTATCGGGTCCATGATCTTGCACCACTGACAGCTCTCAAGTATTGGCAATGGTGTCCTCTGATACTCCATCCCTCTCAGGCTAAATTGTTCCATGCGAGAACTTTGCGTGACTTTTGGTGGGGCATTCAGAAACGTGGCGGTCTGAATTTGTCAATCGGAGTGATCGGTTACTCACTCCCGACCTACGATGAGTATGTTCGGCAAACACTCTTTTACATGTTTTCCAACTATACAGAGGCCGCTCCAGACTTGGAGGTCCGGGGGCGAAGAAAGGCTCCGATTCGGATCATAGACTATGCGCCTGCGAGTGATTCAGGGGCAGACATTCGAAGTCGATATCGTTTTGCTGATTGGCAAAATACGGAATTGAGCCTAAAGGGTTTTAGTGAAGAATCGACTGACTGGTTGTTTGCATGACCCATCAGGAGCAAGTGCAGCAGGAGACGCCCGTGGTGGGTTGTCTGGTATTACGGAACGGCCGGTGCTCGCGCGTCACCAAGTTAACAGTCGTCAATGTGTTTCGGCTGTCAATAGCCAGGCACTGCTAGGAAGATTTCTTGGACGCATTAGCTGTCGTCATGATAATAATCCTAGCAGTATGTTTCGTTGTATGGGTATATGCAGAGATTCAAGAGCCGGGGTCTACAACCATACGTGGGAGAAGGCGGTATCGTGGCTACTCGAATGGGCCAAGAACACAGCGGCGAACGGCATCGGGGCTGCGTCGAAACCTTCCAGATCTGATTCGTTATCAACGTGGCCTTTGCGGCATCTGTGGTAGACCTTTGCCATACCTAGATCCACCGTACGACCGAAGCATTCATGTTGATCATATCCTCCCAGTGTCGCGAGGCGGGTCAGACGACCTCCAGAATCTCCAAGCCACACACGCTTACTGCAATCTTCGCAAAAGCAATCGCGTTCATTAGATCGAGGGGGTCTTTGCTTTAGTCCGCCCCCACCTCCCGCCACGCCTCCGCCAAATGCTCCTGCACCTTCACCGGCAGCCCCGTCCGGCTGCTTTCGATCGCGGCCGTCACCAGCGCCACCGACTGCAGGTTGTCGATCACGTTCGTCTCCATCGGCTCGCCGCCTTGCAGCCAGCGCACGAACTTCTCGATCAACCACACGTGGCCCCAGAACGGCTGCTCCAGCCAAGGGACGGTGTCGCCGTCGCCTTCGGCCTTGATTCGGGCATTGCGCGCCGGGTCGAACGGGAAGCACTCCAGGCGGTCCGATCCGAGGACCAGCGTCGCCCCTTCGCACTCCGCGCGGGTGTTCTCGCGGCCCCAGCCGTCCAGCCCCACGGCGTTCACCTTGGAGCCCTCGTAGGTGGCCCGCACGCCGTTCTCGAACTCCATCGTCACCAGCGCCTGGGCGTCGCCGGCAAATGCGCTCCAGGTGGGATTCCAGGTCCGCGCGTAAATGGTGTCGCACTTCGCGCCGGCCAGGTCGGCCAGGATGTCCAGGTGGTGCACCGACCCCTCCACCAGCAGCGGATCGTCCATTTGGTACCGGAAGCCGAGCCCCCACGCCCCCAGCTGTCGCGCCTCCTGTGTGAACCGGAACACCAGGTAGTTCAAGTCTCCGTAGCGGCCCGATCGCAGGCTCTCGCGCATCGTCGTCTTGTACTGGTTGAAGCGATGGCTCATCGTCACCGCCATCTTCTTGCCGGCCTTTGTCACCTTGTCGGCAATCCGAACCGACCCCACCAGCGTGTCCGCAATCGGCTTCTCCGAAAGGACGTGCAGGTCGTGGGCCACCGCCTGGTCAACGACCTCCTCGTGCGAGTACGGCGGCACGACCACGGTGCAGAAATCGGCCGGGTTCTCGTCGAACGCGCGCTGGATGTCCGTGTAGCACTGCGCCTCACCTAGTCCAAGGTGCTCCCGGGCGTTCGCCAGCACCTCCAGATTCGTATCAACCGCGGCCACGACCTCAATCAGCCCCGCCGCAACGTGCGGCGGCAGGAAGTCCCGACACCACGTCGCCCCCATCCCGCCGGTCCCAACCTGGATCATTTTCAAGGCCATTGGGGCTTCTCCAACGTGCTTTTGGCGGGCGGAACGCTCACACCCGTCATTGCCTCGGCCGCAACGATAGACGCCCCCACCTGGCGCCGCCCTCTACCAGGCCTCGTTTTCCGGCCGCAGCCCCTCGAACTGGTGGTAAATGGGCGTCTCGCCCGCCTCCGTCACAAATACCGAATACACGCTGGCCTTCCGCGCCGTCACCCGGATCCGCGTCGGCTGACCCACCGGCGCTTCGACCTGCCCCACGCCCCGCCACTCCACCCGGTGCGCCGTCGAGTCCCCATTGATTGGCCGGCAATCCCCCGCCGTAAACCCCGCCAGCGGCCGCGCCTCCGCGTCCTGCAGTTCAACCCGGACCTCGCCATCGTCCGCCGTGCGCGCGTTGACGAAGACCTCAACCGATGGCGGAACGAAAATGACCGTCCCCAGTTCGGCCGCTGTGTCGCCCGCCCGCAGCGCCACGAACCGGTCCGGCTTCAGCCGCGCCAGGCCCAGGCCGGCCTCCTGCGGATTCACTTCCCAGCGGCTGGAGTGCCGTTCGTTCGTGCCGGCGTAGTAGTAGCGAATCTCGTCGTCCAGGAAGATCGGCTGCGAGGCCGGCTGCAAATTGCCCGAGTCCCACTCGTCGGCGGCCCCGTTCGGAATGAACGCCGTGCCCTGCTCGGCTCGGTGCCAGGCCGTACCGGTCCGCGCGTAGGCCAACTCCGGCGTCTGCAGACCGTCCATCTTGTTCGGCCCAAGGTCGTCGCGGTCGGTGGCGTAGATCCAGAGCGTGCCCACTTCATACGGCCCGTAGGCGCAGGCGCCCAACCCGTAGAACTGCGTTTGCGGTGGGTCTCCCGGGTCCGGTTCCAGCACCATCTGCGGCTCGCCGGACCAGTGCAAAAAGTCCCACGACTCGCTCCGGAACACCCGCCGCCCGTACCCGGCCATGCGGTGGTACGCCGCGAAACGCCCATCCGGCGCTCGCAGAAAACCCATGGGGCAGTCGGGCATCGTGGCAACGGCCGGCTGTATCCGACCGGCAAACGTCCGCGCGGGTTCCCAGTGAATCCCGTCCGCGCTATGAAACGCCGACACGCATCCCGACGGCTCGGCGCCCGTCAGCAGCTTGTACCGCCAGGCCGGCCGAGGGTCCTGAAGGTCCTCGAGTATCGCGGGGCCGGTTTGCCCGGCGGCGAACAAGATATTGGTCGGCTGACCGCCGTCCCTGAACACATCCAGGTCCGGCTTGCGCCAGTGCAGCCCGTCGTCGCTCTCCGCATAGGCCAGCTGTTCGGTCCAGGGCGCTTCGATGACCTCGTACCAGGCCCGAAACCGCCCGTCCGCCGCCCGGATCACGCTCCCGAACAGCTGCATATTCCCGTGCTCCCACGGCAGGTCCGGCCTCATCAGCGGCGCATCCGGATGCTTCACCGGCTGCTCAACCGCCCGCGCGAATCCCTCCACGTACTCCAAGTCCCAATAGTCAAAAAACAGCAGCTTCTTCATCCACGCCACTCCTGCGCCGTCCGGACGCCTCAGTCCGTCCGGCAGTTGCTATCCCGCAGGGCGGTGCCCGGATCCATGATCAATTGTCGCCGCCCAGTCGCTGGCTTGGCCCGGTGCAGGAACTCCCCACCAGGCCTCGTTCTCCGGCCGTAGCGCCTCGAACTTAAGACACCTGCAAAACGCCCCTCGCCCCGCAAGCCGCGTCCGCTCGAGCTCCCTCTCCCCGCGGGAGAGGGTTGGGGAGAGAGTCTTCCGGGCAACCAACGCCGGGTTACGCCAGCGCCTCGAACTGGTGATAGGCCGGCGACTCGCCCGGCTCGGCCAGGAACACCGAATACACCGACGCCCGCCGCGCCGTCAGCCGCATGCGCGTTGGCCGGCCCACCGGCGCTTCGTCCTGCCCCACGCCCCGCCACTCCACTCGGTGCGCCGTTGCGTCCCCCCTGATCGGCCGGCAGTCCGCCGCCGTGAACCCCGGCAGCGGCCGCGCCTCCCCGTCCTGTAACTCCACCCGCACCTCGCCATCGGCCTCCGTCCGCGCGTTGACGAACACGTCCACCGACGGCGGCTTGAACGCAATCGTTCCCAGCTCCGCCGGCGCCTCGCCCGCCCGCAGCTCCACGAACCGGTCCGGCTTCAACCGCGCCAGGCCCAGCCCGGCCTCCTGCGGTTCCAGTTCCCAGTGCCGCGAGTGCCGCACGTTCGTCCCGGCGTAGTAGTAGCGAATCTCATCATCCAGAAACACCGGCTGCGACGCCGCCTGCAGATTCCCGCAGTCCCACTCGCCGGCGGCCCCGTTGGGAATGAACGCCGTGCCCGCCTCCGCTCGGTGCCAGGCCGTCCCCGCCCGCGCATAGGCCAGCTCCGGCGTCTGCAATCCGTGCGCCTTGCCCGGTCCATGGTCGTCCGGATCGGTCGCATAGATCCACAGCGTCCCCAGCTCGTACGGCCCGTAGGCACAAGCGCCCAACCCGTAGAACTGCGTCTGCGGCGGGTCGACGGCATCCGGCTCCAGCACCATCCGCGGCTCGCCCGACCAGTGCGCGAAATCCCACGACTCACTCCGAAACACCCGCCGCCCGTACCCGGACATCCGGTGATACGCCGCAAACCGCCCGTCCGGCGCTCGCAGGAACCCGATCGGACAATCCGGCGCCGTCGCAATGACCGGCTGAATCTGCCCGCCAAACATCCGCGCCGACTCCCAGTGAACGCCGTCCGCGCTATGGAACGCGGCCATGCACCCCGACGGCTCCGCGCCCGTCAGCAGCTTGAACCGATAGGCCGGCCGGGGATCCTGCCGGTCCTCGATCACGGCGGACCCCAGCGGCTGCCGCTCGAACACGATATTCGTCGGTCGCCCGTCGACCCGGAACACGTCCAGTTCCGGCTTCCGCCAGTCCAACCCGTCGTCGCTCTCCGCGTAAGCCAGCCGCACCCGCCAGGGCGCGTCCACCACCTCGTACCACGCCCGAAACCGCCCATCCGCCCCCCGCAGCACGCTCCCGAACATCTGCATGTTCCCGTGCTCCCACGACAACTCCGGCCGCAGCAACGGCGCCCCCGCCTCCTTCACCGGCGACTCCACCGCCCGCGCAAACCCCTCGACGTACTCCAACTCGCGATAGTCCAGGAAAAGCAGCTTCTTCATCGGCACCACTCCTGCCGCCTGGCGACACCGACAGACTTCGAGCTTACGGCTCCTCGCGCTCGCCTAAGCGTCTACCAACTCGATGAGGTCACCATATCGGCGAAAGTCCGCTCCATTGAACGTCAGCAACCGGCGTTCGCCACGGGCGAGCATCGTCGCCACGATATTGGCGTCGTGAATCTGCCGTCCACCAACCGGAAATTCCCGGCACAGGCCCACCAGCCACTCGGTAACAAGGGAGCCGTCCTCGAGAATCTCGAAATTGCGAAGCAGTCGGCTGACGTCAGCAAGGGAGTCTTCTCGGGTGATGCCCACCGGCCGGGTCTGCGGACGTGTGACGACGGACAGGTACTCGCGTATGACCTGCCGGCTGATTCTCAGCGGCTCAGGGTCTCGAAACGCACGCTCCAGGCTAGCCCGAGCCGCGTCGTGGTCTGGCGCGCCGGGAATACGGGAGTTCACCAACACGTTCGTGTCGATAAACATGGCGGCGGCTAGGCCCGCTCCTCGTAGAGGTCCTCACGCCTGAGGCTCAGGCCTTTGGGCCACACCGCCGTGGGGTGGACCGGCCATACCTCGTCGAGCGAAGGCCTGGCTTCGGGCTTGGGATACCTTCGCCTGAACAGCAGCGTCTCCGCATCCATATCGACCTCCGCCGTCTCCCATCCCGCGACGCTCCACGCCAGCGCGTGGCTGTGTCCGTTGCTGCGCTTCTGGTTTCCCCACCAGGGGCGGTGGAGTCGCGCGGACGGCGGCAGTTGGAATCCAACGACTGCCTCGATCTCGACAAAAGAGGTCCTCCACTCGTTGGCATGAAGACTTCGCAGGTAGCTGTACAGCCGCTGGTACTTGCCTCGTTCCACCATCTTGCGGTACTTGTCGCTTCGGTCCACGACCATGTGAATCCTGCTCTCGGTTGGCCTGCCCGGGGGGAATCCGCGCGGCCAAGTATATGGTAGTGAGTTAGTGACTCCACTTCGCCGCCAGCACCACGCTGCCCAGCAGCCGGTTGTTGCCCTGCTCCCATGGCAACTCCGTCCGCAGCAACGGCGCCCCCGCATCCTTCACCGCCGACTCCACCCCCCGCGCAAACCCCTCCACGTACTCCAACTCGCGATAGTCAAAAACAGCAGCTTCTGAATCGCCATCGCTCCTGCCGCTAGGCGACCCCGACAGAGTTCGAGCTTACGGCCCCTCGCGCGCGCCTAAGCGTCCACCAACTCGATGCGGTCACCGTACCGGCGGCAGCCCGCTCCCTTGAACGAAGGCAGCCGGCGTTCGCCGTGCGCGAGCATCGTCGCCACAATGTTGGCGTCGTGAATCTGCCGCCCGCCAACGGGGTATTCCCGGCACGGGCCCACCAGCGACTCGGTAACCCGCGGCCCATCCTCAAGAATCTCGAAGCTGCGAAGCAGCCTGCTCACGTCTTCAAGGGCATCCTCTCGGGTCATGCCCACCGGCCAGATCAGACGACGCTGCGCCTTATGCCACCTCGCGCGGTATGGGCCGCTCGTGCATTTGGCGCTGTTGACGGGGATGCGCCGGCCACGTCACGCACGTGGCTGGGTATCGGGCCCTAGCCGCCGTCCCTGACTGGCGTCCTCGTCCCACGCGGCTTGAAATCGAACTCGTCGCTATCGGCGCAGGCCCCAACGGTGGACGCCACCGCGACTCCGAGGATCAGAACAGAAACCGCGAGCAGACGGCGACGGCCGAGTTTCGGATCACGTCTTCCCCGCATCGATGCGTCCCCTGCGCATGGCGAGCGGCGGGTGGCCCCCACGATTGCTCCTACGGACCATCGCCGCCCCAGGCGCCTGAGTCTAGCCCAGGCAGTTCTTCCAGGTACGAGGCCAGGGGCTGTCGGCGAGCACGTCGGAGATCCGCGACCAGGCCTAGTTCCCGCAGACATCGTTGATGGATCCGCGCGTGAAGGCGACCATGGCCCACGCGCGACCGGTCTCACGAGTCAGCGTGCCAGCCGGGTCGGTTCACATGCAGCAGGAGCGACCAGTGCAACGGAACGCGGACAGCAAAACAGGCGGAGCCTGCGGCGAACCGCTGCGCCTTTCCTACCTTGTGCGCGATCTGATCAGCCTCGGCGTCCGCCCCGGCGACCTCCTCATGGTCCACAGCTCCCTGCGCAGCCTCGGCTTCGTGGATGGTGGCCCGGAAACCGTAGTCGATGCCCTGCTCCAGGCCCTCGGGCCCCAGGGCACCCTGGTCGTCCCCACCTTCACCTACCCAACCGCCGGGAACCCCGAATTCGTTTTCGATCCGATTCACACCCCCTCGCAAATGGGCGCAATCTCCGAGGCGGTCCGCTGCCGACCCCAGGCCCGCCGCAGCATCCACCTTGCCCACAGCATCGCCGCCATCGGGCCGCTGGCGGAGACCATCGCGACCTCCGGCGGCGCCTCGGGCTGGGACGCCGAGAGCCCCATGCGCCAGGTATTCGATCGCAACGGCCGCTACCTGCTGCTCGGCGTCCCCTACCAGAACCTCACCGCCATGCACCTGTGCGAGGTTTGGCTTGGACTGCCGTACCGGCAGCCTCGTACGTCGGAAGGCCGCATGCGCCAGCCCAACGGCTCCACCACGCCCCTGATCAGCATCGGCACCCCGCCGCTGCCCGGCCACGCCGGCAGCGACTACAACCGCCTCGGCCAGCGCATGGAAGACGCCGGCCTCGTCAGGCGCGGCCCCGTAGGCAACGCCATCGCCCGCCTGCTCAACGCCCACGACCTCCGCGCCGCATCCCGCGACCTCACCCGTCACGACCCCAACGGCTTCCTCCAACAAGGCCCCGCCGTCACCCAACTCACCCACGGCCACACCATCCAATCACCCAAAGGCGAACACTGCGTCCTCGACCCAACCCGCATCTACGGCGCGGCGTGAGGCTCGAGCCCAACGCGTCGTAGCGACCCAACCTCAAGCCCGAGCGCGCCCGCGCTATCCTGTTCTTACGCGCAGCGAGGCACAGTCCATGGCAACAACCGTCGAGGCCCGGCCCGAGTGGCTGCCCGACGAATTCGAACACGAACAAGTCACGCGTCAGGAGGTCTGGGACGAACTGGACCGCGACGCACGGCGCCACTTTGGTCTGACGGCTGACGAATTCCTGCGCATCTACCGAGATCCACCCGGGCGGTACCACGGCGACGTGATCTTTCGATCACTGACCTATCTCGCCCGGCTCCTTGATCAACCCAGCCAGACCTAGCAGCCACCGAGCCGCCAGAGACTTCCTGCGCCGTATCCGCGAGGTCTACAAGCTCGTCGCGGCTACCGAGCTCGGCGATGTCTGGCTTGGCGGGGACACGGATGTCCTGATCATCGGCCACAGGGCAACTCGGTCGTCGCGCCGCGGGCAGCCGGCCCCACTCAGCAATGGGATGTACTTGAATGTCCAGTTTGCCCTGCGAGTGATCCACAACCCGTTACGCCTTGAATCAACGGATGCGACGTTCACCTACCAGGCTGGCGCGGACCTAGACGATCCGCGTCCGGTGTTCGAGTACCACTACCAGCGCGAGGCGCCATCTGGCTATCCCCGCTGCCACCTGCATGTGCACGCCGCTCCGCGCCACTACCCCGGCCAAAAGCCGTTCCCCCGTCTGCACCTCCCCACCCGCCGCATCACCCTCGAACAAGTCGTCTGGCACCTCATCCAGGAACACGGCGTGCAACCCCGCCGCCCCGACTGGCATCAGGTGCTCTGGCGCCACGAAACCCGCTTCCGCGACACCCACCGCACCAAACCCTGGCCCTACGACCCACCCTTCCCACCGCCCCATCCCACCTAGGGGCACTGCGCGAAGCCCCCCGCTTCCGCGCACACACCCACCCTGGACCGCCCGTCCCCGCACTCCTAGCCCGGAATTAAGTGTCTTCCGGGCACCCAACCCCAGAACCACCACCCCCGCTCGCCACACCCATCACCCCCGGCCGCTCCCCTCTTTCGCACCTCTCTCTCCTCTCCCCCGCAGACCCTTGCAAACGCCCCACGGCCTCAAAGGAGACGCCGTCTTATTCCCTCTCCCTGGCAGGGAGAGGGCTAGGGTGAGGGTCGAAAGCCCGGAATCCCACCCAAGCCCCGAGCCAGCCACACCGCCCCCTCGCCGCCGCCGTTCTTCCCCTCTCCTGCGGAATCGACAAGGGGTCTTCCGGGCAACCAACCCCGGGTTACGCAAAGGCCTCCTCAGGCTCGAGCGCGGCTGCGCCCTCGGTAATGCAACGCCACCTTCCGCAACGCCCGCACGATGTCCTCAATATCCCCATCGCTCAGATGCGGCCACATGTTGAACCCAACCGTGCGACCCATCAGCGCCTCCCCGTTCGGACACGCGCCCGGCCCGTACTCGACCGCCCGCTCCCGCGCATGGTCGAACGGGAAGCGGCCGCGGCCGTAGCAGTCGGGTCCGGCCAGGAACGGATCGTTGTACAGCGGCCCGCCCCCGCCCATGCGCGGCAGTCCGGTCGTCGGATGCCGCGCATCCACGCTGTTCTCGGCCTTGATCAGCAGGACGCCCTCATGCCGCACCGCGTCCGCAAACACGTCGGCCGAGCAGCCCAGCCGTTCCGTGTCCAGGCTGAACCCCAGGATCCAGTAGGTATGCCGGTCGCCCGGCCGCACCGCCTGCGGGGTTAACTCGTCGATGTCCGCCAGGCCGTCGATGATTCGCTCCGCGGCCCGGATCTTGCTGGCGATGTACCCGTCGACTTTCTCTAGCTGCACCAGCAGCACCGCCGCCGTCAGGTCGTTGATGATGTAGTGCGGCGCCATGAAGTAGTGACCGTACGGCCTGTCGGCATACGGACCGCCCGCGCGCGGCAGCGCCACGTCGTGGAAGAGGACGGCGCGCTCCCATAGCTCCGTGTCGTTCGTTAGGACCGCCCCGCCGGTACCCGCCGACAGGTGCTTGCCCCCGAAACTGAACCCCGCCAGGTCGCCAATACTCCCGACGACTTGGCCCTGGTATTCCGCGAAATGCGCCTGCGCGCAGTCCTCGATCAGCGCCAGCCCGTGCCGCCGCGCGATGGCTTGCAGCGCCCGCATGTCGCACGGATTGCCCAGGTAGTGCACCGCGATGATCGCCCGCGTGCGCGGCGTGATCTTGGCCTCAACGTCGGCCGGATCCAGCGTGTACGTCTCGTCGATGTCGGCAAAGACCGGCACGCAGTTCTGCAGCAGCGCGCCCATGATCGTCCCGCCCGCCGTCCACGGCGTCACGATGACTTCGTCGCCCGGCTCCGGATTGAGGGCGCCAATGCACACGTGCATCGCCGCGGTCCCCGACGACACCGCAATCGCGTGCTTCACCCCGTGGCGGGCCGCAAACGCCCGCTCGAACGCATCGACCTTCGGCCCCTTGCCCAGGTGCCCCGACCGCACCACCTCGGTCAGCGCCGCAATATCGTCATCCCCAAACGCATGCCCCGGCCCAAACGGCTCCGCCCGAACCGGCGCCCCACCCTCAATCGCCAACCGCTCCCGCACCGCCCCGCCTCCCGCACCGTCCCCCCGATGCCCACCGATCATCCCATCCCCTCGCGCCCCCCATCCCTGGGGCGCCTGCTCTTACCCTCTCCACTGAGAGACCCTTGCACAACGCCCCTCCCCCTCAGAGGAGACGCCGTCGTATTCCCTCTCCCTGGCAGGGTGTCCAGACCGGACACATGGTGAACAGGTGTTCGGAGACATGGTGAACACATCCAGTGCTGAGGCGGAGCACCGGGATGTGCCATCGACGGGTGAGCAACATGCGGGCGTGATCCTGAGTCCGAAGACCGGTAGAGCGAAATTGAACAGTTGACACGCAAGCACGCGCTTGCCTATCGTGAGCCCTGACATGCAAGCGGACACTTGCGTCTTGTGGACGTGTATCGCGCGATCGCCGACCCAACCCGACGGGCCATCCTGGATGAACTCGTCGATCGGTCAGGTCAATCGCTCTTCGAAATCTGCGCACGCCTGACCATGAAGCACGGCATCAACTCCTCGCGGCAGGCGATCACCCAACACCTGGGCGTCTTGGAGGCCGCCGGGCTGATTCGCACCAGGCGCGAGGGCAGGTCCAAGCTCCATTGGTTCCAGGGCGACCCGCTGAAGGCCATCGCCGAGCGTTGGCCGATCGCAACAGATGAAAGGGACATGTGAACAATGAGAATCCACCTCGCCGGCGTCTTCGTAGACGACCAACAAAAGGCGCTTCGCTTTTACACCGAAACGCTTGGCTTCCAGCTCAAGCACAACATTCCCTTGGGCGAGTACGCCTGGATCACCGTGGTATCCCCGGAAGACCCTGAGGGGACGGAGTTCCTGCTTGAGCCTGACGCCCATCCCGCCGTCCGTCCGTTCGTGCAGGCGCTTGTCGAGGACGGGATCCCCAGCACCTCCTTCGCGGTCGACGACGTGCAAGCCGAATACGAACGTCTCCAGGCAAAAGGCGTGCAATTCGTCCAGCCCCCAACCGACCTCGGCCCCGTCATCACCGCGATCCTCGACGACACCTGCGGCAACTTGATCCAGATCCAGGAGGAGAAACCCCAACCCTAACGATCCTGAGCGGACTCACCAGCCCCCATGGGTAGTCGCCGGCCGCCGATCTCAGCGGGTCGCAATCCCATGCGGTGGAACCTCGGCACGGCAGGAAACAGGCGCGGGACCTACTCCGCGATCTCAATCAGCAGCCGGCAATGATCGCTTGACCCCCACTCGTCCACCTCATTCAAGGCTCGGACCGTCAGGCTCTGGTGGAAGCCACGCGAAGCGAAGGCATAGTCGAACTGGTTGTTGCTCGCCGTCGCCGGGGTCCTATTGGGGAGGTGATAGGTGACGACGTTCTCGGAGTCCTTGGGTTCGCCCGTCGCCAGCGTCTCCGCTTGTCGGCCATTCGGCAGCTGCGGCCCCATGAACTCAAGGCCGATGGATTCCATCCGCTCAAACACGGTCTCGTAGCGCCGATCCCAGTACGGCCCGCTGCCATGACCATAGCCGTAGGTGATGTTGAGGTCCCCGGCGGCGAGGATCCGATGTGTTCGCGAGTCCGCGTGCCCGGTGAAGACCGAGAGGTCCGAGATGATGCGATGGACCGAAGCGTCGGCATAAATCTCCCAGGACGCCTCAATGCTCGGGTGCGGCCCTGCCCAGCGGCCGTACATGGAGGCGACGATGAAAGGCTCAATCGAGCCGTCCTTTGGTGTCACCCGCGCCGCCGTAATCGTTCCAATGCCGCTGACAGAAATCTCGTCCCGCTCTGGCCACCCGTCGGGGCTGACCTGCCTGAACCATTCGACATCGACTCGGTCCGAGAGCCGCACCACCATCGGCCAGCGGTCATAGAGTGCCGGCCAGCCTCGCTCACGCCACCATTCGGAATTCCACGAGTGCGAGTCCCACGACTCCTCTGGCCCAATCTCAAGACGGTCGGCGATATCCGCCGGCGGCCGCCTGGCCTCCTGCAAGAGCGCCACATCGGCGCCCATCTCAACCAGTTCCCGCCACGGCTTAGTCCTCGTGGCGATGTTCCAACTGACGACCTTGATCGCGGAGCCTCTTTCAGTCTGCCCCCCGGGTGGATGCAGACGCTCGGCAGGTTGTCGGTCTTTAGTCGCCCTGGAGGCATGTGCATTTGGATAGGTCGGACCCTCAGGGTCAAATAACCGGGCGATACGTTCGAGCTCGGCGACGATGGAGTTGACGGTCGTCTGATCATCAGCGTCCTCTGGCAAGACGATGGGCAGAAGTACTTCCGAGCCTCGCCATTCCAATTCCGACTCGCCCGCTTGGCCAAGGAGACGCGCCACGTTGTCCACGGACAGCTTGGCGTTCTCTTCGTGCCAGAACCAGAGCCAGAGAAATCTCTCGGGCCGCTGCTTTTGGTCCTCGTAATCGATACGCAGCCCAGCAGGCGCGCCGGCGAGGCGAAAGTATCTCGCGAAGTAGTTGGTTCCGGTTCCCACGGTCAGTCCATCGGTGTTGACCCAACCCGATCGCCTGAGACGCTCGACCGCATCCGCGAACGACTGTCGAAGGTGTTCGTCGGGTATCGTCCTCTCCTGCTCTACGCCGGCGGCAGCGAGCCCCTGCAGCTTGGAGATTTCGAAACAAGCCTGGGCATCGTCGTTTTCCCGAGCAGTCTCAGCGAGGTGGACAAGCAGCGTCTCCCAGCTGGTGAGCATCAGGCGGCGGCCGTCCTTGGCGGCTGCGCTTACCAGTCCATCTGTCCTGTCCGCATCGTCCAGTTCGACATCCGCTTGGCGCAATCGATCAACTAGCTCGTCCCACAACGAGCCTGACTCGACACGGGCGTGCGGTGCCAAAAACTGCAGCACGGCCGGCCTGTCAGTTGGAAGGGCGCCCCAATAGGTCACTGGCTGGTGATCGGTCAGCGTCGCCCAGAATTTGGACTCAATGAATGCAACCACGTCGTCGTTCTCGTCGAAGCAGGCCAGGTCGGGGATTGCGCCATGCTCAGTTGCCGTCCAGGAGTCGACCTTCGCGACAGGGAAGTGTTGTCCGGCGTCGTCCCTCAGAAATCCCGACAACGCCTTTCTCGCACACGCCCGGCGGGAGAGGATGAACGTCAGCGCGTCCGTGGCGGCGTCCTCAAGGCTGTAGGCATGACGTTTGGTGACTGCACCGAGCAGACTCTCCCTGTCACTCATCAGCAATCTCCTTTTGATCGCTCTCGGGCCCGACCGACACGTCGGCAGCCACGCCGAAATGGTCTGAGAGTTTCCTCCCATCGTGAATGTTGCTGATCGCATCCACGGAGTCGACCGCCCAGTCCGCACTCAGCGCAGTGTGATCAATGCTCTTCCGTCCCTGGAAGGCAAGATCCGCCGTCACGATCCGCAGGTTCGGCTCAAAGGCCTCTTGGAGCGCCAGTCGAAGCGCCCGAGGTGCCCGGCTTCCCTGGCCGATTCTTTGATTGAAATCCCCCATCACGATCAGACGCTTCGCATCGACCCGCTCGAGAATCTTCGTAAGGCCCACCAGGTACTCCTCATGGTCCTGCCACCGCAACCTGCGCTCCGCCCCGCGCCGAGCCTCCGTCCGCGATCCAAACCACGGAATGCAGATCCCAACCACCGCAACCTCGCCCACCGACGTCTGCGTAACACCCGAAACAAACCGTCCCGTCGGCATCGAGTCCTTCCCCAGGTCATCAACCTGGCGCCACGGTTCCCTCGACCAGAGCAAAACCTTACGCCGGTTCTTCTGTAGCCCGTATCCATAGTCCGCCTGCGAGCAAATCGCGTGTCCACCCTGGCCAAGCAGCTCGTCATGCGTCTCGGTCAGACAGACAATCTCCGGGTCATGTCGATCAATACGACCCAGGATTTCAGGCGTTCGCCGCGAATTGGGCGTCGCAAACTGAACATTCCAGTTGACAATACTCAGAGACATAAACCTAGGTTCTTCGCGTATGTGCCAAATCGACTAGTCGTGCTCTTTTGCGCTCAATAGCGTAAGAGACTTGCATAGGTTAACATACTTGCGTCTGAGTCGAACAATGTGCCACGCTGAACATCAACGCTATTCAGTCATAGATGCTGAGATGCTAGGGAGACTGCCATGCCTGAGCGTGAAGACGAGAGCGAGCAGTTGGCCGTTCGCGACAGATGGGAGCATGAGGCGCTCAACTTCACTCCTTGGCTGGCCAAGAATCTTCAGGTGCTGGGCGATTCGCTGGGGCTAAAGCTGGAATGGATCCAGTCGGAAGTGCCGATAGGTCCGTTTTTTCTCGACATTCTGGCGAGAGAGACTCGCGAGGATGTGAAGGTAGCCATTGAGAACCAGCTGGAAGAGACCGATCTCCACCATCTCGGCCAGTTGCTCACTTATGCGACCGGATGCGGAGCGCACATTGCTATATGGGTGGCGCCGGAATTTGGCTACGAGCACGCCCAGGCTCTGCATCTGCTCAACGAATGGACGAATGAGCGGATTCGCTTCTACGGCGTGAAAGTCGAGGTCATCAAGAAGGCTGGTGCTCCGTGTCCAGAGTCGAGGTTCCGCGAGGTCGTCTACCCCGGCGGCTGGAACAAGTCGGCCACTCTTCCGTCCGGAGAGATGCCGCTATCCAAACGGCGGCATCACGAGTTCTTTCAACCCATCGTTAGTAAGCTGCTGGCAGACGGCTTTGCCGATAGTGCCTACCAGAGATTTAATCACGCGGATCGCACCTTCCCTTCCCGCCTCCACAAGGGCATTGCCTACGCAGTGTCCTTTTACAAAGACAAGGCTTGGGTATCACTCCATATCGAATTGGACGATACCCAGCGGACTAAGAAGGTGTTCGATGAGTTGAAGGCCTACCAAGAGCAGGTGCAGGAGGGTGTCGTCGCCGGTTCCAGCACGGATTGGCGGTGGAACAGGCATGACTCGTTCTTGTTCTCTACCATAAACATGGTAAACGACGGGTCAATCGACGATCCTCCGGCCAAGCTGGAGAAGACCAGAGCCTGGATGCTTGATCTCCTGCCCAAGCTTAAGGACTCCTTTGACCCGCGCCTCAGAGAGATTTTGGCTGCCAAGTAACCATTGGGCGGTCAAGCCGATACGTTCCGGGGCTTACGAATGTGACAACGCGAGCCGGCGTTGCAACGAACGATCGGTCCTGTGCTGTTACTAAGATCCGATGTCGCCAGAGAATGTCACCAATGTCATTGACGCGACGCTTTACGCACCGAGATCTTGCAGCCTGCAGCGCAGGAATGGCGTGCTCGCCATGACTTATGCGTAGCGAACTCGACATTCCAGTCGACTATGTGTAGAGACACAATTAGCCCGTGGTCGAGTTACAGCGATCCTGCGGACCATCAGAAGGGATGACCTTGGCGATTCGTTCCACCTCGGCAACTACGGCGTGAAGGGTTGCCTCGCAGTCGGCGGCCGCTGGCAAGTCAATGGGTATATGGACATGCCAACGAAGCCATTCCGATCCCGGTTTGGCCAAGGCGCCCCACCTGGCGCGTACATCCTCCTTATCCACTGATTTGCGGGAATTGCTGCTATGCCTTAACCGCAGCCATAGCGGTTTGCCCGTTTGCTTCACGGCCTTGTAGTCAATGCGAAGGCCAGCGTTGGTGTCACCCAAATGGAAGTACTTTACGTAGTAAACACCGTTCACTTCTGCCGAATTGCACCCTTCATCATCGGCCAAATCCAAATCCTTTAAGTGCTCAACCGCGTCGGTAATCAATCGTTTCAGATTCTCGTCTCGTACGGGATCGTCATTCTTTATGGCGTCGTGGGCAAGCCCCCGCAGTTCGGCGACTTCAAAGCTTGCCTGAGTATCTCCATCCTTGTCGGCTCGTTGCGTCAGTTTGTTAAGCAGCACGTCCCAACTGGTGAGAATCAGGCGGCGTTGGCCGTCTTTGGATGAGGCGGTTACCAGACTCTCTCTTTCACAAACAGAGCCCAGCTCATGGCGTTTGCGGCGCAATCGTTCCACCAATTCGCTCCACAACGATCCTTCGTCAATATCAGCGACGCGAGAGGCCGGTGCCAGGAACAGCAGCACGCCTGGTCGGTCGTCTGCAAGCTCTTCCCAATACTTAACTGGCTGGTTACGCGTCAGAGACGCCCAGAATTTGGACTCGATAAACGCCACGCGCTTGTCACATTTGTCGAGGCAGACCATGTCTGGATACGCGCCGTCCGTGAGAAACTGTGTTCTAAAGCTGGCGATAGGCAGCGGACCTCCATCCACACCAAGAAACTCGGCAAGCGCGGCTCTGGCCGAATCCGATCGGGACACGATGTAACACAGCGCCTCCGTAGCCGCGTCCTCACGTCCCGCGGCATACCCTCGCGCAATGAGACTGAGCAGAGATTGAGCCTCGGCCATCGTTTGCTACCTCCGTTGACTTGCCACCAACATCCTCAACGCGAGCGAATAGCACATCCCTCAACCCACGCTGTCTTAAGTCGCCTACGCTGCGGACTCCGTTGTCGCCGGGTTGATAATAGCCCCCAATGGATGGGGCGTCACGACACCTGCTCTCCCACCTCGAGACCTTTGCAAAACGCCCCTCGCCATCGAGAGAGGGACGGCTCTTGCTCCCTCTCCCCGTGGGAGAGGGTTGGGGTGAGGGTCTTCCGAGCAACCACCTCCAGGTTACGCAAAGGTCTCACGTCGGAGAAACTAGTGATCGCGACTCCGCCTTCCGGAATGTCCGCCACGATCGCGAGCTTGCCGCCCACAGCGTCAAAATTAGACCACAGGCTCGGCACATCACCCTTGGCCCGCCGCAGCGTACATTGCCGAATCCCATAATGGAACTGGCCCGTGTATAAGCTGTAAACGATTTGTCCTTTTGCAGCCTCACACCCAGCTCGCAACCGTCTCGACAATCCACTCACCGTTTGCATGGGCAGAGGCTCTGATAGTCACATAGTCCTGCGAACTAGTGGACACTTGATAAGAGATATCCATACGCTTGTATTGAGACTCTATCAACTGGCCATCTCTGCTGTATAACTCGGCGCGACCCGAGTCGTGGACAATAAACCGATAGGTCGTTCGATACTGTTGTTCAACCAGACAGCCCGACCCTACGTTCACTCGAAGGCCAGGCTCACAGCTCTCAGTAATTTCTGGGAGCGGCGATGGGGCAGTAGACGTTGGCGGTGCTGACTGATTCTGTCGGTTGTCCCCCCAACAGGCGATTGATCCACCTTGGAGAATTCCGCAGCCGTGTGAAAGACCCGTGGAGACATCGATGAACGCATGGCTCGCGGGAATCCGGTCGAGTTCGATGCTACCACCCAGTAGGGTAGTCCAACATGTCGCCGAGCCTTCCAAATCAAGCCCGCATCGATATGCTTCCGAACCATGACTGACATGGCTGCCAAGGTGAGAAAGCCTGAGATTAGGAAATGGGTGGTGGATGTCTGTCGAAAATTTGCTCCAGCAAGCCACAGTCCCGTCAACTGTCAAGCCGCACGTACTATCGAAACCTCCACTTATGGATATAAACTGTTCTTGTAGATACATGACAGTCTGATCTTTGACATTCCCCCAGCATAAAGCGGGGTTGTCCTGTCGAACACCGCACGTATAGTCGAAGCTCGCAGTAATTGCCGCGAACTTCTCGCCAGGTGGAACCGCTGACTGGCCCGCCCAGTTGGCGCCCCAGCAAACCGCTGAACCATCCGTTCGGAGAGCGCACGCGTGGCTGTCGCCGCTGCTAATGGCGGTGAACTGCTCGTCTTGCGGAGGAGGGCCCAGAGGTTGTGGGTGGCCGAGGATCGGGCCGTTCGTTGCAGGACGTCCTCCCCAGCATGCTGCGGAGCCATCCACGCGGAGTGCGCATACATGAGCGGCGCCGCTACTGACCGCGATGAATTTCTCGTCGTGCGGAGGCGTCGGCTGACCATACTCGCCGCTTCCCCAGCACACGACCGTACCGTCGGCTCGAAGCGCGCAGGTATGTAAGTGCCCGCTGGTGATAGCAGTGAATCGGTCAGGGCCACTCGATTGGACGGCGGGGCGCTCCGGCTGAGGGGCTGCGAGGCCGAACGCCCAACCAAACACGCCGCGTACGTCCTCCCGGTGATCGTTTCGGCAGGCCGGTTCGGCCTGGTCGCCAAACACTCGCTGGTAGATCTCCACGTTGTTGTGGTTGCCGAGGTGGTTCTCGACGATGTCGTTGAGTTCCACGCAGTCCGCCGGCCACGCGAGGTCGGGAACGTCCGACTGCGATTCCGAGCCAGCCTCATCGAACGCCCAGGCAAACACGCCGCGCACGTCGTCCCGGTGGTCGTTCTGACAGGCCTGTTCGGCTTGGTCGCCAAACACTCGTTGATAGGTCCCAACGTTGCTGTCGTTCCCCAGGTGCGCCTCGACAATGTCGTTCAGATCAACACAAGTCGTTGGCCACTGGGCAAATACTGGCGTCGCGAGCGTCGCAATGGTCACGGCTGCCACGACCACCGCTGCGCAGGTCGCCCTGGTGATTCTCATTGCACCTCGCCTCTCGTCAATTAGCAGGAGACAGTTCCTGGCGCCCGTGCATGGACTGTTGACTCCGCGTTCTGCGGGTGACGCTTGCCGTCAGGTCGTGTTCCGCGCATCGGAGCGGCGATGACCAAGACGAACAGCACCGCCGGAGACCATTGCCCAACGCCCCTGATCCTCAAACTGTCCGGCGTCCCGTTAATCCCTCGCCTGGGGGAGAGGGTTGGAGTGAGCGGTCTTTCGGGCAACCACCCTCGGGTTACGAAACAGTCTTGTTGGACCAAACGTCACTGCGATTACTCTCCCACGTCGGAGAAATTAGTGATAGCGACCTCGCCTTCCGGAAACTCCGCCACGATCTTGAGTTTGCCCCCCACCGCCTCGATATACGACCGCAGGCTGGATACATACACGTCCGCCCGCTGCTCCAACTTGGACACCGCCGGCTGGTTCACCTTCAGCATCTTCGCCATGTCCCGCTGGGTCAGCGCCCGCGCCCGGCGAAGCTCATGCAGCGGCATTTCGGCCAACAACTCCTGCTTCACGTCGTCCACGCGCCGACGTCGCTCCGGCGTGAAGTCCTTGGTCAGTTCGCTAAACGGATGGCGTCCACTCATTCGATCAACCCTTCCTTTCGCAGTTCCGCCAAATGCTCGTCGTAGAGGCCATCGGCCAGCGGCACGAACACCTCATAAAACCTGTCGTTGCCCGTCTTGTCTCCGCCAATGAGCAAAATGGACGTGCGCCTGGGGTCGAAGGCATAGAAGACCCGGACGGGCCTGCCTCGGCTCTGAACTCGGAGCTCGCGCATCACGCCGTGTCTCGAGCCTCTGATGCTTGCGGAGTAGGGATACGGCAGGTTCGGGCCGTGCTCCATGAGCAGTTCGACTCGGGCGGCCACCGCCTCTTGCTGACCCTCCGAGAGTTCCAACCACCATTCCCCAAACTCGTCCGTGTACTCGACCTCCCAAGGCATGGGCGAATGATATTCCACAAAAGGAATAAAGCGCAAGTGGGGGTCGCGCTGGCGAAGGAGTGGTCTCCATTTCATCCCCCACTCACGTCCCGCTGCCCGTCGTCCGTTCCGGCGCCCCGGAAACCCGCCACGGTTCGCGCACCGGGTCAATTGGCCGCGGAGAGCGCAGGCGCGGCCACACCCACCCCTGCGCCGTTACCATGACCCCCGACGAGATTCACCGAACCCCCTCCGCCATGCTCGATACCCTCATGTCCGTCGACGAGGCGATCTTCACGCGCCGGACCTGCCGCAAGTTTCGGAAGGATCCGGTGTCGCCGGAGACCCTCACCAAGATCATCGACGCCGCGCGCTACGCGCCCAGTTCCTGCAACCTGCAGCTCTGGGACTTCGTGCTCGTCAACGACCCCGAGACCAAGGCCGAAGTCGCCGAAGAAACCCGCTACGTCCACCTGGCCCCGGTTTCGCTCTTCGTCTCCTACGGCAACAACTACACCCGCGAGAACTACGCCTGGGTCCAGAGCGCCGCCGCGGCCATCCAGAACATGATGCTCATGGCCCACAGCCTGGGCGTGGCCAGTTGCTGGGTGGACACCCTGGGCGACGTCGACCGCATTCGCCGCATTCTCGGGCTGCCTGCCGAACGCGAAATCCTGGCTCTCGTGCTCTTCGGCTACCCCGAACTGATTCCCAAGGCCCCCCGCCGCCGCGCCATCGACATCCTGCTGCACTACGACAAGTACAAGGGCCGCCTCAACTGGCCCAGCAGCGACGACCCCGAGGAATGGACCCTCGAACAAATCCGCGACTTCCAGATGGCCAAGATCCGCAACGGCGCCCGCTACAACAAACCCGTGCCCTCCGAACGCGACGCCGTCCTGGAAGCGCTCGAAGACTTCGTGGACGTGCAAGAGGGCCGCTGGCTGGACGTCCTACCGCTCACCGGCCTCTACACCGAAGAGATCGCCTCCCGCTACCCCAAGGTGGATCTCACCTTCGCCGAGATGACCGACCAGGTCTTCGAATTCGTCCAGGACCGCGCCCCGCGCACCCTCCGCCACGAGCTCTACCCCGACGCCTTCCACGAGGGCCCCGAGGGCTACGACGTCATGTCCCTGATCTTCCGCCTCGAGGGCTACCCGCGCGACGAGCGGCGCCAGTTCCTCACCACCATGCGCCGGCGCATCAAGGACGACGGCCAGCTTTTCCTGGCCTTCATCAACCGGCGGTCGTATCACCGCCCGCTGCGCTGGATGCGCGGCCGCATCGGCCACTCCGGCGTCGAATACGCCCTGGCGCCGGACCCCAGCCTCGGCCCGTTCAAGGCCGCCACGCCCGGCGAAATCCGCGCCGATCTCCACGCCACCGGCTGGCGCGTGCGCGACCGCCGTCACTTCTTCGCCATTCCCCCGGGCGACGAAATCGAGTTCCGCGCCGGCCGCAAGGGCCGCAAGGTCAAACTCGCCGGCCAGGCCCTCACCCGCATCAGCCAGCTGTTACAACCGGTGGGCCCGGTCCTCGGACCCGTCGCCCGCGTCCACGCCTGGGACGTCGTACCGGCCTGAGCAGGCTCGGCTACGTCGGGGTGCGAACCCGGTAGATCACGGCCGCGCCGGACGCATCCCGATGGGCTTCCTCGAAGCGCCCGTCCGCCAGCTTCTCGTCAATCGCGGCTGCCTGGGCCTCCGTGAGCCTGGCCGGATCGACCAGCACATAGCGAATGTCGAGCACCCGGAGTTCCTTGTCGGCCAGGAGTTGCTGTGCGCGTCCGTAGGCGTGCCGGTACCGGTCCACCTGCGAGAGCGAGTGATAGCCATACGGGACGAACTGGCCGGTTTGAGCTGCGATGTCCAGCGTGATCCCGGGCGCGCCGCGGTTAAACAGGTCCACGGTGGTCTGCGCGCCGTGCACGGCCAGCAGTCGCTCGTGCACCTCGGTTTCCCGCAGAAGGAAATCACGTGCGCCGGGCGGTAGCCGGTCCACCGTCACGGGCGGCCGCCCCACCATGCGCGGCCAGGCCATGGCCGAAAGCAGGAACGCCCCGCACAGAACGCCCACCGCCAAGAGCGCGGCGCCGCCGGCCAACCTCCGGCGCAGGCCGGTTGTCGGGAAGGCTTCGGCGCCCAGGATGGCCAGCGCGGGGACGGCCAGGGTGAACCCGGTTTGTGCCAGCCGATTCAGATTCGGCGCGGACTCTTCCGCCCGGAAGGCTACCGCCACGGCCACGTTCATCGCCGCGATCAGCAGCCAGGGCGTGGCGTCGCCCGCCCCGCGCCGATAGGCGATCCACCCCAGCGCCAGGGCCAGCAGCCAGAACAGCAGCCCGCCGTCGACCAGGAACTCGGCGCTCAGGATGGGGGTGTCGTGCCGTCCCTGCTGGGGCCACGTCACCCAGGGGCCCGAGCTATTGAACCCCCAACTGGGCAGGCTGCCGAAGTGCGCGCTGTTTGGCGCCAGTTCAAGACGTCCCAGGTCGGGGTCGTCGCCGAACGTCCCGGCCAGGACGCCGCTGGTGGTCTGGGCCAGCAGCAGGGCCAGAACGGTGACGGCCGCCAGCACGGCCGAGGCGGCCAACGCCTGTCGAGGCCGCAAGGGACGCCGCACCCAGAACCACAGGCCCAGCCCGGCCGGCACGGTCAGCATCAGGAATTCATTGCTGGGCGCCAGGTAGACGAAAGCCGCCGCCGCGATCACCCACGCCGCGCGTGAAGACCGTCGCCGGGTCCGTGTGACGGCCGCGATGGCGACAACCGCCGGAATCAAGCCATGCAGGGCGGTGATGTTGTGCGTGGCCATGGCAAAGGGACCGCCCAGGAACAGTCCGCTCCAGGCGATCGTCTCGGGCGCCTCCACGATCACGCCCAGCACGTCGCCCAGCCCCCGCTCCCGAATCGCTGCCGGCGTCAGCAGCCAGTACAGCGGCCCCCAGGCATAGGCCACAGCCGCGCCGCCCAGCGCCCATCCCGGACCAATCCGACCGGCCAGCGCCCCGTACAGCGTCAGTACCAGGACGACGGCCGTCGATGCCACCAGGTGCGGCATCAGTGCCGGCGTCAGCACGTCCAGCAGGTCCACCGCGCCCGCGCCCAGCGTGTGCAGCGCAACGCGGTACTGGAGGTCGAAGTCCGGCTCGAACGGGTTGACCACCGGGAAATTGCCGCGGGCGATCCCGGCCACCAGCCCGCTGTGCATGTACAGCGTGCCCGCATCCGCGCGTCCCACGGTTCCCTCGGCCCAGAAGGCGAGAGCGGAGAGATAGGCCAGCAGGCCGGCGACTGTCACGCCGGCGATCGTGAGGCGGCTGTCCCGACGCGGTTCGGGCGCCGGCAACCGCCGCAGGGCCAGCGCGCCAAGCGCGCACAAGACACCCGCCACCAGGAGCGCGCTGCCCACGGGCATGACTCGCGGCAACCAGAGCAGCGGCAGCCCCAGCGCCACGAGTCCGACCCCGCTGCCCAGGGCGGCGCGACTCAGCCGCGTGGGCGCCGCCAACACGCAGGCGGCCACGCGGTATCCCAGCGCGCCGGCGGCGGCGAGGCACAAGATCAGCGCGGTCAGACTGAGCCACATCATGACCCGCGAGTGTGACGAGGGCGCCCGCGGTCCGCAATGGGCGGCAAAGGCTCGCCTAAACTGCGCAGGTTCGTGGCGCTGACGGCGTGACGTGGCCGGAGCGTGGTACGGCCTCGCGGTCGTAGACCCATAACGGTTGAAGGGCGCCGTCACGCAATCGAAATGGCCTCCATGCTTCTAACCATTGTGGTGCCGGCCTACAACGAGGCCGAGCGCCTGGCACGCTCGCTGCCGCGAATCCTCGCGTGGTTGTCGACGCTTCCCGGCGGCGGGCGAATCCTGGTCGTTGACGACGGCAGCACCGACGCCACGGGTGACGCGGTGCGCGCGCAGATGCCGGCCCACCCGAACCTGGATCTCATCACGCTGTCGCGACAGAGCGGCAAAGGCGCCGCGGTGCGGGCGGGCATGCTGGCCGCCTCGACAGAACTGGTCGGGTTTATGGACGCCGACCTTTCAACCGACCTCCAGCATGTGCCTGAGGCGGTGGCCGCCCTCCAGGACGGCGCCGATGTCGTCATTGGTTCACGAGCGCTACGCCGTAGCCAGACCGTCATGCGGCAGCCCGCCTATCGACGGGCCGGCGCACGGGTATTCCGCGAGCTGGCTCGTCAGGTCGGTGGGCTGCCCGGTACGCCCGACTCGCAATGCGGGTTCAAGTTCTTTCGCGGCTCCGTGGCGCATGATCTCTTTGGCGCAACCGTGGTCGAACGTTGGATGTTTGACCTGGAAGTCCTCCGGCTCGCCAGGCACAGGACGTACAGCGTCCACCAACTCCCCGTTGAGTGGACGAATGATCCCGATTCACGTCTGCGTGTGACGGTGGACACGCTGCGCATGCTGCGTGACCTGGCGCGAATCCGCTGGCGCTTTCTCAACGGGCGCTACGGTCCGCCCGGACGACCCGACTAGGGCCAGCCCGTGCGTCCCGCCCGCCACCCAGCCCTCGCCGCCGCGACCGGCGGCACGGCCTGACGGCCATGGGCGACCTGATCACCGCCACGCGCGAGTTTCTGCTGGAGTTCCTGGAAGCCAACCAGTACCTGGCGCTGGCCATCTACGTCGGCGTGGAAGAGGCCGGCGTTCCGTTCCCCGTGCCGGCCGATACCGCGATTGTTCTCATGGGGTATCAGGTCTACCGCGGCGTGGCCAATCCAGTCGCGGTGGTGGCCACGGTCGTGGTCTCGGCCACAGCCGGCGCGTCAGTGCTCTATTGGCTGGCGCGGCTGATCGGACCGCGCCTCATCAACCGCTTCGGACGGGCGCTTCACATCACGCCCGAGCGGCGTGAGCGCGCCGAGCGTTGGATTCACCGCTATGAAGTACCGGCGGTTGTCATCGGACGGCTGATACCCGGCTTTCGCATCGTCATCACCGTCGTGGCCGGCGCGGCCCGTGCCAGCTTCTGGAAATTCCTGCCGTCGGCCGCGCTGTCCGCGCTGATCTGGGCGGTGATTTACATGGGCATCGGCTGGGGGCTGGGCGATCAGTACGAACGGGTGGCGTCAGCGGTTGAAGCCGATCCCCGCGTTGGGTTCGGCATCGTTCTGGCCGCCGTCGTCGTTGTCGGCGGCCTGGTGGCGTTCCGGTTTCGCCGGCACCTGTTCAAACAGGTCCGGATACGCAAACCCCGCCGGGACGACGATTCCTCGCCGCCCCAACTCTAGGTCGTCGTTCGCTCAGCCTCCGTCAGGCGTCCGTTGCGGCCGACGACCCGCTTGATCAGGGTCAGCCAGCTCGACGACCCGTGGCCGCGCCAGTCCAGGTCGTCCTGCAGTTTCATCAGCCGGTCCATGCGGCCCAGCCGCTCGGCCCGCTCGTAGATGCGTAGCCAGACGCAGGGCAAGGTCGGGTCGGTCTCGCACATGCCGTAGACGTCGGTCCCCCCGCACGGCCCGTCCCGCAGCCCCTTGGGGCAGGCCATCGGGCAGATGAAGGCCGTGTCCTGCAGGATGCAGTGCCCGCACATCTGGCAGCCGAACAGCGGGCGCTTCACCAGGCGCTCCACCAACGTGAAGGCCTGAACCGGGGCGTCGCGCAAGGCCCGCTTTGCGGTCACCTGGGTAATGTTCACGGCGTACCGGGACCCGTCTGGCAGTTCAGGTCATCAAGTATATGGCCGGGGGCGCGCCGGCCACCCGCGCTCAGGTCGACGCGCCGCTCTGCCCGGCAGCCGGCGTGGGCCTCACCGTCGGCGGCGTGATCCGGCGTTCCGGAATCAGCAGGCGACGCCCGACAAACAGCTGCGACGGATCGGTGATCTCGTTGATCTCGGCCAGGTCCTCGACCGTGACTTCCAGTTCCTGCGAGATTGCGTACAGCGTGTCGCCCGCCTTCACGGTGTACACGTCCGAGGCGTCTCCCCCGCCGGCAGCCGGCGTCTCCGGCTGGACGCGCTCGCCGGGTTGCGGCAACTCGAGCTTCTGCCCCGCGAAAATGCTATTGGGATCGGCCAGTTGATTCTTGGCTTGCAGGTCTTCGACCGTGATCCCGAATCGCTCGGCAATGGCGAGCAGCGTGTCGCCCGGCTGCACGGTGTACGTCTGCGGGGCTGGCGTGGGTGTGGGGGTCGCCTCAGGTGTGGGTGTCGGGTTGGGCGTCGGAGTCTCCGCCGTCTCGGGCGTGGCCGTAGCCGTCTCGGTTTGGAGACCTACCGCGCCTCCCTCCGTCGCCTGCGTATACAAGACATACGCCACAACGCCCAGGATCAGCAGCCCGAGCACTCCCAAAACCAACTCGCGGCGCGAACTGTCCAGCCCCACTCACCTCCGGCGCTTCCGGGTGTAAAACCCTTCATGCGGCTGGCCGACACAGCGCGAGTATAGGCACGCGACGGCGGACTCGGACGTACCATGCGTGGATGCACGCGCTTGTACTGGCGGCGGGCTGGGCCACCCGGCTGGGATCCATCACCGGCGGCGGGCCGAAGCACTTGCTGCCCATTGGCTCACGCACGGTCATTGACTTCGTGGTGGACCGCCTCGGCGCGGTCCCCGAGGTCGAGCACGTCACGGTCATTACCCACGACGTGTTCTTCCCTCTGTTCGTGGAGTGGGCGGCCGCTCGGCAGGGCCGACCGCCGGTGACCGTGATGAGCGACGGCACCAACTCGCTGGACACGCGGCTCGGGGCCGTTGGGGACATGGCCCACTTCATCCGGGAGTCGGGCATCGACGACGACCTGCTGGCTATCGCCGGCGACAACCTGTTCGACTTCGACCTCGCGCCGCTGGCGCTGACGGCCCGCCGCGACCTGGTCGTGGGGCTCTACGACGTCGGGTCGCTCGAACTCGCCACCCGCTATGGCGTGGTCGAAATCGACGATGCGGACGTGGTGACGAGCTTCGTCGAAAAGCCGGAGCGCCCGCGCAGCACGCTGGCCTCGGCCGCCATCTACGGCATACCCCGCGCGCATCTCGGCGTCGTGCAGGCCTTCATGGACGCGGGCGGCGACCCGGACAAGTCCGGCGAGCTGATCGCCTGGCTGCATACCCACGAGCGCGTACTGGGGCAGGTGTTCTCGGGTCGCTGGATCGACATTGGCAGCCCCGACGAGTACGCGCGCGCCCAGGCTGAATTCGGCGGGTGACAGCAGCCCTGCCCGCGATTAGAGGATCCTCGGAGTCATGAGCGTCGTCCTGGCGCTGGCGCTCGGCATCTCCAGCGGGCTGAACCCCTACGTCACGGTTGCGATTACCTCGGTTGTCGCGGCGCGTTCCGACCTGCTGACGCCGGCGCCGGCGTTCGCTTTCGTGGCTTCGACCGGGATGTTCGTGGGCGCCCTGCTCCTGCTGCCCATCGACATCTTCGCGGACAAGTTCCCGGGCAGCGGCGGCCTCATGGACCGCGTGGGCTGGGTGCTGCGGCCGGTCGCCGGCGGCATCGTCGGCGGCGCGGCCATGGCCACTGGCGGACCTGGCATGGTCCTGGGGATTGCGCTGGGCGCCCTGGCGGCGCTGGCCACCCACGCTCTCCGACTCCGCACTCGGCGACGCGTGCAATGGCGCATGCTCGGCTTCGGCCGGATCGTCTTCGGCGCCTACGGCGACTTCGGCAGCGGCATCGTCGCCATGATCGCGTTGCTCGTACCTCCGCTTGGCCTCGCCATCGCCGCCAGCGCGCTGATCGCCGCGCTGCTCGTGGACCGCCGCTGGGGCGGCGACGAACCGACCTAAGCGGTCGAGCCCTCCGAGACACCCAGCGCCTGCAGCACGCCGCGCCCCTTGTGTTGGGTTTCGGTGTATTCCAGGTCGGCGTCCGACTCGGCGACGACCCCGGCGCCTACGTGCAAGTGGCCCACGCCGTCGCGGAGTTGCACGGTGCGGATGGCCAGGCTGGCAGTCAGGCCGCCGTCGAAGCCCAGCGCAAAGACGCTGCCGCAGTAGGCGCCGCGCCGCACCGGCTCGAGTTCGTCGATGATCTGGGAGGCCCGAATCTTCGGCGCGCCCGTAATGGAGCCCCCGGGCCAACAGGCTTCCAGCAAGTCGGCCGCCGAGACCCCGGATCCGAGTTCACCGCGCACTTCCGAGACCAGTTGCCACACCGTGGGCAGCGCCTCGGTCTGCCAAAGCGCGGGCACGCTGATCGAGCCCGGGCGGCACACCCTTCCGAAGTCGTTGCGCAGCACGTCCACGATCATCACGTTTTCCGCCCGGTCCTTGGGACTGGCCCGCAGTCGGGCCTCGGCAGCGGCGTCCTCTGACGGCGTGGCCCCGCGCGGCGTCGTGCCCTTGATGGGTCGCGTTCGCGCCTGGCCGGTTGGATAGACGCGCAAGAACAGTTCGGGCGACGAGCTGGCCAGTTCGACGCCATCGGCTTCCAGATATGCGCCGAAGGGCGCGGGATGCGCCGCCGCCAGGTGCTGAAATAGCTCCAGCCCCGGCTCCGGCGCGTCAAACTCGATCCGCCGCGCCAGGTTCACCTGGTAGCAATCGCCGGCGGCGATGTAGTCCTTCACCGCCGTCACCCAGCGCCCGAACTGGCGGCGGTCCGCGTTCGTGCGGGCGGTTCGCGGCGCGGTTGGTGAGGCCGGCGTTTCGCGAACGCACAGGCGTGACTGCACCAGGGCGCAGAGGTCGTTGGGGTCGCGCCCGCCGTGCGATGTCGCGACAATCCAGCCGGCCCCGGTATGGGCGTCGCGCGCCAGCACCCAGTCGTACACGCCAAACCGCATCAGGTCGGTGGGCGGCGGTCCCGGACAGTGGCCGGGGAGGACCTCGAGCTCGTAGGCGGCGTCGTAGGCGATGTAGCCGATCGCGCCGCCGGCAAATGGCGGCAGCGAGCCGTCGGAGACTGGAGTGCCACGAGCGACGATCTCCTCGAGTGCCGAGAAACCATTGCCCGGCAGCCGGCCGCGAACTTCGGAAACCACGCCACCGGCTGTCCACCGCACGGTGTCGACCGGGTCGGCCGCCAAGTAGGACCAACGGCCTTCGCCCGACGTGTCCGATCCGCCCTCCAACACCGCCATCCCCGGCAGGTCGCGAAACCCTTCGGCCAGCAGGCGCGGCGGAGGCAACCGGTCAATCCGCAGCACACTGCTGCCCTGTCCGTTCGCGTGCATTCGGGGCACGATGTCGCTGGCGCGTGCAGCGGGCAAAGAAACTTGTGACATGACCGAACGCCGCGAAACCCGGCGCGAAGTGGGGCCGCCCATCCTAGCGCCGCACCCGCCGCCGGCGGGCGGCGGAATGCTCCACGTAAATCTCTCCTTGCTGGCGCCTCGATGAGCCTCCCGACCGGCAAGCTGCCGCTGCCGCTGTTGCGCCGGGCGCTGGGACGAGTCACACGCCGGGACCCGGCGGTGCTTGTGGGAGCAGAACCGGGCGAGGACGCCGCCGTGATTGATGTCGGCGGTCCGGAACTCCTGGTCGCCGCCGCCGACCCGATCACCTTCGCCGCCGCTGACATCGGGACCTATCTGCTGGCGGTCAACGGCAACGACCTGGCCGTAATGGGCGCCGAACCACGATGGCTCCTGGCCACGGTGCTGGTCCCGGCGGGTACCACGGCCGATCAAATCGAGGCCTTGCTGGCTGATGTGGCCGCGGCCTGTTCCGCGGCCGGCGTGGCCCTGGTGGGCGGGCACACCGAGATTACCGACAGCGTGACCTCGCCGGTCGTCGCCGGCACCCTGCTGGGCACGGTGGCTCGCGCAGCACTGGTCCGCACTTCCGGCGCGCGCCCAGGTGATGCGCTGTTGCTGGTTGGCGACATCGCAATCGAGGGCACGGCCATCCTGGCAGGCGACCACGCGGAAGCGCTGCGGCGTGCCGGGGTCAGCGAGGCCGACATCCAGATGGGCTCCGCACGGCTCGAAGCGCCGGGCATCTCCGTACGTCCGGCAGCCGGCGCTCTGCGGGGCGTAGTTGACGTCCATTCCATGCACGACCCCACGGAGGGCGGGCTGACCAGCGCGCTGCACGAAATGGCCGAGGCGGCCGAGGTGGGTCTCGTGGTCGATCGGGACGCGGTGCCCGTGCTGCCGGAGTGCCGGCGTATCTGTCGCGCGCTGGGGCTCGACCCCTATGCGCTGCTGGCCTCCGGCGCCCTGCTGGCCAGCCTGCCGGCCGGTCAGGTGTCCGCGGCGCTGACGGCCCTTCGAACAGCCGGCTCGACGGCCGCCCTCATCGGCGAAGTCACCGTGGCAGCTGAAGGCAAGCGTTGGACGGTCGGCGGCCGCGAAGTCCCCGTCCCCGCGGTCGAGCGCGACGAACTGGCGCGTTTCCTGGAATCGGTCTGACGCGCCGGTACCATTCACCAGTCCGACACCGCGCTGGCACCACCTTGTCTAACTCGGTTATCGATCTCCGCAGCGACACGCTTACTACCCCCACGCCCGCGATGCGCCGGGCCATGGCGGAGGCGGAGGTCGGCGACGATGTCTTTGGCGAGGATCCCACCGTGCAGTCGCTGGAGGAGCGCTGCGCGGAGATGTTCGGCATGGACGCCGGACTGCTCGTGGCCAGCGGCACGCAGGGCAATCTCTGCTCGCTGCTCACGCACTGCCGGCCGCGGCAGGAAGTCATCGCCGAACGCGGCTGCCACGTGGTGACCTGGGAAGTTGGCGGTTGGGCCTCGTTGGTCGGGGTCACCATGGCCGCGGTCGATGCGCCCAACGGCATCCTGACGTCGGATCTGGTTCGCGGCGCGGTCAAGGCGCCGAACGTCCACCTGGTGGACACGCGCCTGGTCTGGATTGAGAACACCCACAACACGGCGGGCGGCACCTGCACGCCGCCGGAGCGCATGGCCGAACTGGTTCAGACCGCCCACGGACTGGGCCTTCGGGTGCACGTGGACGGGGCCCGCATCTTCAACGCGGCGGCCGCGCTGGAGTGCCCGGTTGCCGACCTGATGCAAGGCGCCGACAGCGTGCAGTTCTGCCTGTCCAAGGGCCTCGGCGCGCCGGTTGGATCCTTGCTATTGGGATCGCACGACTACATTCACGAAGCGCGGCGCGTACGCAAGATGGTTGGCGGCGGGATGCGGCAGGCTGGCGTCTTGGCGGCGGCCGGGCACGTGGCGCTGGACGAGATTCCCCAGCGCCTGCCGCAGGATCACGCCAACGCGCGCCTGCTGGCCGAACTGCTGAGCGACACGCCCGGCCTGACGGTGGACCCGGACGCCGTGGCGACCAACCTGGTTTTCTTCGACATCGCGCCCGGGCTAGGTCTTCCGACAGAGTTCGAGGCCCGGCTGGACGCGGCGGGCGTGCGAGTCGTCGGGTTCAACGAGACCGGCCGCTGCCGCGCAGTGACGTATCACCAGGTTTCCACGGACGACATCCAGCGGGCGGCCGAGATCATCCACGACTGCGCCGCGGCCGCCGGCGGCTGACGTGCGCGTCCTGGTCACCGGCGCGACCGGGAACCTCGGTCCCTTTGTGATCCAGGCGCTGCGCCACGATGGCCATGAGGTTCGCGCCCTCGTTCGCGAATCCAGCGACCGATCCTGGCTCAACGCCAACCGGGTGGAGACCGTGGAAGGCGACATCATGAAGCCGGAAACATTGGGCGCGGCGGTGGATGGCATGGCCGCCGTGATCCACCTGGCCGGCCTGCATGACTCCTGGGCCCCGCGCGCACAGGACTTCTTCGAGGCCAACGTGGACGGCGCCTGCAACGTGCGGGACGCCGCCCGAGCGGCCGGAACCCATCGCCTGGTATTCGTCAGCAGCGGATCCACCATCGGCGAGGAGGAAGGCGAGGTAGGCAACGAGAACACCGCGCGGCGGGATTACGCCCTCAGCGACTACGAGCGCTCCAAGGTCGAGGCGGAAGCCGCGCTGCTGGAGGACGGGTCGGCGCTCGATGTCGTGGTCGTCAACCCGGGGACCGTCTATGGACCCGGCGACGCCTCGGGCACGGGCCAGGCTCTGATTGGCGCGTTGAGTGGCCGCCTGGGCGTTTCAGTTGACGAGCCCGTGGGTTGGGTCTACGTGAAGGACGTCGCGCGCGGGATCGCGCTGGCCCTGGTTCGCGGGCGGCCCGGGGAGCGCTACATCCTGGCCAGCCACAACCTCTCGCGGCTCGCCTTTCTGCAGCGGGCGGTGGAACTGGCCGATCTCGACTACCAGATCAAACCGGCCTCGCCCCTGGCCTGGCAGGCCTTCGGCCTGATTTACAGCCTGCCGGCCTGGATCAAGCGCCAGCGCCCGGTGATCTCGCGGGCGGCGGTGCAGATTGCGCTGCACGGCAGCCAGCTCGATGGGTCGAAAGCCGAGCGCGAACTCGGCCTCACGTACACCGCGCTGGACGATGGCCTCAATGCGACGCTCGATTGGCTGCATGAGGCTGAACTGGTCGATCTCCCCGAAGAAGACGACGACGAACCGACTCAAAAGGAGCCGTCCGATGGCGATACCCAGCGAGGCTGAGGTCGAAGCCGACACCAGGGACTACTACCGGGCGCGCGCCCCGGAGTTCGAGCAGTGGATTCTGCGCGAGGGCCGCTACGCGCACGGTCCCGAGGCCGACGCTTCGTGGCATCGGGAAATGGCCAAGTTGCAACAGTTCGTCGGGTCGCTGACCGACGCCAGCGTCTTCGAAGTGGCGTCAGGCACCGGCTGGTGGACGCGCCTCCTGGCCGCGCGCAATCGCGTGATCGCCTCCGACTACGCACCTGAGATGCTCGACGAGGCACGGCGGCGGGACGAAGATCACCTGCCGCTCGGCCGCTGCCGGGCCGACGCCTACCGGCTGCCGGCCGGCGACGGCTCGGTGGATGCCTGCATGTTCGGGTTCTGGCTAAGCCACGTGCCCATCGCGCGATCCGAGGAGTTCATCCGGGAGGCGGCGCGCATCGTGCGGCCCGACGGTTGGATCGTCCTGGTGGACTCGAAACAGGCGGAGCACTCGGGCGCGTCCGACCAGTTTGTGAAGGGCGACCGCGTACAACGGCAGCACCGGCGCCTGAACGACGGCCGCGAATTCACGATCTGGAAGATCTACTGGTCGCCCGAGGAATTGCGCTCCCTGCTGGGCCTCGTCTGCACCGAGGTTGAAGTCATCCAGACGGACCACTTCTTCATCGGCGCCCGCGGCCGGATCAAGGCTCCGGCCTCACAGGACTGAGCCTTCCAGGCGAATCCGGACGGCGAAGGTTCCTAGTGAGAGCTCGCGTCTGGCCCGCCGAGCCGCCTCTCGAGGCGAGCCAGGCGCTCGCAGAGGGCATCCATTCGGCTCGAAAGCGAGCGGATCTCTGCTCGCACATCGCGCCACAGCACCACGTTCAATCCCCCGAGCCCCAGCAACACGACAAGCGCCGCCCCGATGACGGCGGCCAGAACCAGGACCGCATCCCCGCTCACGGCGGCGCTGGCCTAGTCCCTGGGCGCACGGTGATTCCGGATTCCCCGGCTAGGAAAGCAGCTGAATAACCAGAGTCGCGGCGGAAAGGAACACTGAGACCACGACGGTCAGGAGCAGCCCCATGATCCAGACTTTGAGGTTTGCGACATCGGCCTTGGTTGCCAGATGCTCGAATCCGCCCTCGAGCCGGCTCACACGCTCTTCCGTCGTGGCCATGGTCCCTCCTTCCCACGGGTCGCTTCCGTGGGCGCCTGCCCCCAGTCAGGAGACAGGCAAATGTTTCACGTGAAACGTTGGGCTCTGACCGCCCGCAGAGGCACCTGTATCTGGCTCCAGCTTACTACCCCGCCAGCCGTTCGATTTCGTCCAGCAGGGCAAAGTCCTTTTCGGTGACGCCGCCTTCGCTGTGGGTGGACAGGGTGAAGGTGATGCGCCGGTAGTTGATGAACATGTCGGGGTGGTGGTCGGCGGCCTCGGCCTCGGGCGCCACGGCGTTGACCAGGTTCACCACGGCCATGAAATCTTCCAGCTCGAACTTTTTGACCAGGGCGCCGCCCTCGCAGGTCCAGCCGGGTCGCTCGGCCAGCTGCGCTTGAATGTCCCCGTCCGCCAGTAGTGCCATGAGAATCTCCCTATCGAGCGCCCCTATAATCTGCGCCTCGTAGGCCCAATGTTCCACTCCCCGGCCCCGCGAGCCACCCACAGTCGAGACGGACCTTCATGCGTGCACTGATCACGGGCGCCGCGGGCATGTACGGATTCAACCTGACCCGGCGGCTGCTGGGTGACGATCCGGGGGCCTCGGTGGTGGCCGTGGACGACTTCTCGCGCCACTTCCCGGGCGGCGAACCGTTGACGCCAGAGGCCGAATCGGGCCAAGCAATCGAGATCGTGCGCCGCGACTACGCCGACCTGACGACGGATGAATTGAATCACTGGGCGCCGGACGTGATCGTGCATTTCGCCGCCCGGATTTCCGTGCCGGAGTCGATGGAGCGGCCGCACGCCTATTTCGCCAACAACGAGGCGGGGACGTTCCGGTTCGCGCACGCCATCGCCGATATGAGGCGGCCGCCGTTGCTGATCTACGCCTCCTCGCCGGAGGTGTACGGTGCGCCGATCCGCGTGCCCATGGACGAGGACCATCCGCTGCGCCCGGTCACCGTATATGCGGTCAGCAAGGCCGCGTGCGAGCTGCATTGCCTGGCCCTGAACCGCTGGTGGGGCCACCCGGTGGTGGTGATTCGGAACTTCAACACGTTTGGCCCGCATCAGAACATCGTGGGGTATCCGGCGGTGACCGTGGCCTTTGCGCGCCGCGCGCTGCGGGGCGAGCCGCTGCCGCTGGAGAACGGCGGCCGGCAGACGCGGGACTTTATGTTCATCGACGACGCGGTGGATGCTTACGCGCGGATCATCGACCGGGGCACGGCGCTGGCCGGCTCCGTGTTCAACATCGGCACGGGGCGCGAAACGGCCATCCGCGACGTGGCCCGGACAGTGCTGGCGGTCACCGGATCCGACAGCGAGATCGTGGAAACGCCGGGCCGGCGCACCGATCTGCCGGCCTTGCGCGCCGACGCCTCGCGCATTCGGCAGGCGACCGGCTGGAACCCGGTGACGCCGTTCGAGGAGGGCATGCGGCGCACGGTGGACTGGCTGCGCGCCGTAGACGCATGAGCGCACTGGTTACGGGCGGCGCGGGGTTCATCGGCCGGCACGTGGTGGGCGAACTGCTGGACCGCGGCGTGGCAGTGCGCGTGCTGGACGACCTCTCGCGCGCACGGCCGGGATCGCTGGACGCGTTCAGCGGGCGGCCCGGCTACCTGGGGCTCACGCAGGGGGACGTGGCCGAACCGGCAGCGCTGCGGGAGGGGCTCCTGGGCGTGGATACCGTGTTTCACCTGGCGGCCGCGGTGGATGTGGGCGCCAGCGTGCACGGTCCCGCCCAGGTGATCCGCGCCAACGTGCTGGGCACGCTCAACGTGCTGGACGCGGCGCGGGCGGCCAACCTGCGCCTGGTCCTGGTCAGCACCTGCCATGTCTACGCCTCGGCCGACGGCCCGCTGGACGAACACGCCGCCACCGCCCCGGCATCGCCCTACGCCGCGTCCAAGCTGGCCGCCGACGATCTCACGGCGGGTTATCGGCGGGCCTTCGGCCTGCGCCACACCACCGTCCGGCCGTTTAACGTCTATGGCCCCTGGCAGCGCGGCGACCTGGAAGGCGGCGTGGTGGCGCGCTTTCTACAGTCGGCGCTGGCGGAGCGGCCCCTGGAGGTGCACGGCGACGGGGGGCAGACACGCGACTTCCTCTTTGTTGAAGACGCGGCCCGCGGCATCGTGGACGCGGCCGCCGAGTCCGCCGTTGGGCGCACGCTGAACCTGGCGACGGGGCGCGAAACCAGCATTCGTGAACTGGCGACGCTGATCGACGACGGCGCCGGACGCGTTCGCCGCGTGCCGCATCCGCACCCGCAGGCGGAAGTGGAGCGCTACGTTGGCCATGCGGCGCGCGCCCGGGAGTTGCTGGACTGGCGCCCACGGGTGCCGCTGCCCGAAGGCCTGGCGCGCACGCGCGCCTGGTTTGCTGAACTGGCCGATCGCTGATTAGGAGCGGCCCGCCGCCGCGTCGCCGCGTAACAGACACCCACCCACCGGCGTTCAGAGAGCGCCAGGACCACCGTTGCCGTGCTATTGGACGCTGAGCCAAGCGAAGAGCAACTCAATGAGGTCATCCGCCGCGCCGCCACGCTGGACCGCGAGGCCTTCGGGGAACTCTATCGACTGTATGTCGACCGGATTCACCGCTACATCGCGTACCAGGTGAGCGACCGGGTATTAGCCGAAGATCTGGCGAACCAGGTCTTCCTGCGCGCCATGCAGGCGATCGGGCGCTATCAACACCGCTCGATTCCCGAGTTCAACGGCTGGATTTACCGCATTGCGAAGAACGTGGTGGTGGACAACTGGCGAGCCACGCGCAGCACGGTGCCGCTGGACGAGGCGCTGGTGGCCGAGCGCGGCGAGACGCTGGACGCGCACTTCGAGTCGTTGGCCCGGCGCGAGGAGCTACGGGAGGCGATGCAGTCGTTGACGGAAGACCAGCGCCAGGTTCTGAGCTACCGGTTCGCCCTGGATATGAGCCACCGCGAGATTGCCCAGATCATGGACCGTAACGAACCAGCGATCCGCGCGTTGCAATTCAGGGCGGTTGCCGCCCTTCGCAAGGTTATGGCCGAGGACGCCCGGTGAGCACGGATATCGAGACGGCATTCCATTCGTCGCTCGACCGCCTGCTGCGCGGCGAAGCGACGCTGGACGCGTGCGTGGCGGACTACCCGGAGCACCAGGAGCGGCTTCGCGACCTGCTGGTTGTGGCGCTTGATCTGCAGGCGCTGACGCCGCTGCCGCTCGACCGGCCGGCGGTGGAGCGCGGCGCGCGCCTGATCGACGAGGAGCTTCAGCATCTGCGCGCCCGGCTGGACCGGCAGCCTGAGCCCGCCAGCGCCTGGGAGCGTCTCACCTGGTGGTTCCCGCGCTTCATGCCGGTCCGCATGGCCGGTCTGGCGGCGGCCTTCGCCATCGCACTGGTCGCCTACGGCGGCGTGACCCTGGCCGCCGTGAACAGCGGGCCGGATAGCGCCCTGTACGGGTACCGACTCACCCTGGAGGAGCTGCGGATCGGCTTCGCCTCGAATGAGGAGAAGGCGTATTTGTACCTGGACACGGCCGAACAGCGGTTGCGCGAAATCGAATCGGCGGCCGGCGCCGGCGACACCGTGGCGGTGACCCGCGCCAGCACCGCGTACGAGGAGGTTGTGCGCAAGGGCGTGGACGTGCTGGGCACCGTGGCCCGCGACACCGAGCCGGGCGCGGAGCGCACGGGGGACGTAGCCGAGGACTACCGCCGGCGCCTGGCCGAGCACGACACGAGGTTCAACTCGCTCACGCACTCGGCCGCGGAGGCGCAACGCGCTCCAATTACGCGGGCGCAATCGCTGGCGCAGGCCGGCTTGCAGGACGTGCATAGCGGGCCGATCCTCGCCGCCGCGCCTACCGCGGCGCCCGATCCGGGGCTGACGCCCACGGTGACCATACCGGCGACGCTTGCCATCTCGAGTCCCGCGCCTACCGCGGTTCCCACGGCGCCGGTGACACCAGCGCCGACGCCGGCACCCGCGACTCCGACTCCGACTCCAACGCCGGAGGTCACGCCCGCGCCCACGCCCACGGCCACACCCGTCCCGGCCATCGATGTGACGGGCAGCGCCGTGGTGGTGACGGGCGACCTGTTTTCCGTGACCGATGGCACGGTGGTCGTCGCGGGGATAACGATCACGCGGGGCGACGCGGCGGCGGTGGAGGCCGTGCCCCTGGCGTCACGCGTTCGGGCCGAAGCGCAGGTTGAAGGCGACGGCAGCCTGAAGCTGGTTGGCCTGGCCATCGCGCACGCCGAGGCCGAGGCGGACAGCCAGCCCACCGCGACGCCCGACCCCACGCCGAGCCCGGGCCCCACCGCGACGGAGGGAACGGCAACGCCGGAGGCCACGGCGACCGCAACTCCGGCCGACGTCGAGTCGACCACGACGCCGGACGCCTCGCCCACCGCGGAGCCGACGGCGAGCGAGAGCCCACCGGCCTCGGACGCCTCGCCCACGCCCACCGCGGCCGAGGGCGAGACCACGACGACGACGGAAGCGACGGTCACCGAGTCGCCGACGCCGGACGCCTCGCCCACGCCAACGGCGACCGAAGGCGAGCCGACCGCGACTCCGGCGACCATGCCTTCCACGGAGCCTACGCCAACGCAGCCTCCGCCCGACGTCTCACCGACGGCACCCGTTGTGGAAGGGACGCCGAGTCCAACGCCCGAGGCGACGCCCAGCCCCGAAGCGACCGCCGCGGATGGCACCCCGACACCGTCGGGCGAATCACAGCCAACGCCGGAGCCGGACGCCACAGCGACGCCGGCGGACGGTGCGCCGCCGCCGCCGACCGCGGATCAGACGCCCACGGAAATCCCGGCGTCGCCGACCCCAACTGAAGGCGAACCGACCACGGCGTCGGAGACGCCAGCGCCGGAGCCGACGCCCGCGGAAAGCCAGCCAACGGCGGCGCCGCCGAGCACTCCGACGCCCGCGCCGATCGAGCCGGCGCCCCCGACGCTACAGGGCGTCTTGGTAGCGATCGATTCCTTCAGCGTTCGCGCCGGGGGCATCGTTTTCAGCCGGCCGCTGGATACGCCCCTGGTGCTGCGCGGCCAGATGGCGCCAGGCGACATGGTGCTGGTGACGTTTGAATCGCTACGCGCGGCCTCGTCCTATGTCCTGGTGGCCAAGGAGGTCGCGACGGCACCACCGCCGGACGGCCCGGTGGCCACGCGCTGGCAGGGCTTTGTGCGGGAACTCGGCGAGGACGCGCTCACGCTCAACGGCGTCCGCGTTCAGGTTCCGCCGGAGGCCCGCGAGGAAGACGTGTGGGCAGGGCTGGAGGACGGCGCCCTGGTCGAGATTGAACTCAGCGACGCGGTCGAGCCGTCGGCGGCCGCGATCCGACGCGTGGGGTCAGCCGCCCAGTCGTTCAGCAACCTGGCGCTGGCGCCGTTCGGCTAAGGGCGACGCCGTCGCTCAGGCCAGCACAATCAGGTGCGGCGGCGCCCACATGCGCCAGCCGGCCCGCGTGGCGTCAAGCCCAAACAGCTGGCGCGGGGTCAGTACCGGCGAATCCGAGAAGCGCGGCGCGTACTTGTTGTGCTGGAAGATCTTGATGCCGCGCCACTGCAGGTGCGGATAGGCCTCGGGATTGGTGATGGCGTTGTACTTGAGAATCTTGGCGTCGGGACTGCCAAAGCCGTCGGCATCCAGCACCAGGTCGACTTCGGGGAAGACTTCCAGGTTCCGCTTGCCATAGACCATTGACCACGAGTCCGACAGTTCGTCGACGAACTGGTGGATGATCATGATCTTCTTGTGCGACAGCTGCTCGCTGCGCACGTAGTCGGCCAGGATGCGCTGGGCGTCGTTGATGGCCTGGGCCGAGAGCCAGCCGATCGGATGGCCCGGCATGTCCTGGTCCGGCCGGGTGGCGAATTCGGGATCGAGCGCGATGTGCACGTTGGGGTAGGCCATGTAGCCCTTGTCGATCATGCGGCGCACGAAGAATGACGGCGACAGCCGGCCCATCTGCGCGTCCAGCACGACCCCCATGCCGCGCTCCTGGGCCGGCAGGATGTAGTCGTTGACCAGGTCAACGCCGGAGCCGTCCAGGAAGATCAGGCATGAGTCGTCCGCGCCCTGGCAGGGACGCGCCAGGGCGTAGATCAGGTGGGGCGCCACGGTTACCGGGGCCTGGGCCAACTCCTCGGTGGCCTGGACCCAGGGCGCGATGTTGCGTTCGAGTTCGTCGAACGAATTCAGGTCACCCAGCAGCCCCAGGATCGGGGCCACGCCGAAGCTGCGACCGTAGACCGTAATGACGGGCGACGACTTGACGATCGAGCGCGGTGCGTCCGTGAATGGCGTGACCGGAAGGTCCAACTCGTCCAGGGTCGGGGCCCGAGGGACCTGAAACGGCGGTTGCGCGTCGGCGATATCGGGTTGACCGGGCGGCGGCGCAACGGGTGGCGAATCCGACCCGGCGGCATGCACAGCGGTGGCCAGCCCCCCTAGTGTTGTGCCTGCCGTGCCTCCCGCCAGCAGCCTCAGGCTTTGCCTGAGAAAACTACGACGCCCACGCATGGCTTGACTCGATCATAGCACGACTAATTTACAGAAGACACATTTTACGAAACTTTTGTAATGCCAGCGAACCGCCCGACCAGGAGTGAAGCTCGCAGGGGCGCC
This sequence comes from Chloroflexota bacterium, assembly GCA_022825895.1. Classification (GTDB taxonomy): domain Bacteria; phylum Chloroflexota; class UBA11872; order UBA11872; family UBA11872; genus UBA11872. The sequence continues at coordinate 104,686 of JAJDVX010000033.1, forward strand.
CGCCGGGCCGGCGCCGTCAGTCGTAGCTGGTGATGGTCTCGCGCCGGTCTGCGTGCCGCTCCAGGGCCAGGGCAATCAGGCGGTCCAGAAGCTCGCGGGAACCGAGGCCGCTGGCCCGCCACAGCTTGGGGAACTGGCTGATCTCGGTAAACCCGGGGATGGTGTTGATCTCGTTCAGCACTACGTCATAGGTCTCGCCGTCGACCAGGAAGTCCACGCGGGCGAAGCCGGCGCAGTCGATGGCGCGGAAGGCCTCAACCGCCATCCGCCGGATGCGCGCGGCCAAATCGTCCGGAATGTCTGCCGGAATGCACTCCTGTGACGTGTCGTCCAGGTACTTGGCGTTGTAGTCGTAGAACTCGTTGCCGGGGATAATCTCGCCGCAGACGGAGGCTTCGGGCTCGTCGTTGCCCAGCACGCTGACCTCGATCTCGCGGGCGTTTGGAATGCCGGCCTCCACGATCAGCCGGCGGTCGTACCTGGCCGCCAGGTCCATGGCCGGGCCCAGTTCGTCCGCGTTGTGGGCCTTGCTGACGCCGACGCTGCTGCCCAGGTTGCAGGGCTTGGTGAAGACCGGGTACCCCAGGTCCGACTCGATCCGGGCCCGGATCGAGTCCGGATCGGCCCGCCAGGCACGGCGCGTAAAGACGCGGGACGGCGACACCGGGATGCCGTGGGCGTGCAGCACGCGCTTCTGGATGTCCTTGTCCATGCCGACCGCGGAGCCGGTGACGCCGGCGCCTACGTAGGCCACGTCGGCCAGGTCCAGCAGTCCCTGAATCGTCCCGTCCTCGCCATAGGTGCCGTGCAGCACCGGGAATACGACGTCCAACGGCGTATCGAGCGCGCCGGCGGGAGGTTCGGGCATGCGCGTGGGCAGGCTGACCGGCGCCTGGGCGGGTTGGGTCTCGGGCTCCACGGCGCCTTCCAGGAGCGGCATTGGATCGTCGTCCAGCAGCCACTCGCCGGTCTTGGTGATGCCGATCGGCCGGACCTCGTACTTCTCAGGGTCCAGCGACTCCAGCACGAACCGCGCCGAACGGAGGGATACCTCGTGTTCGCCGGAGCGGCCGCCGAAGAGCACGCCCACCCGGAGCTTTCGTTTAGCCATCAGGTCTTCAGGCCCAGGGTGGTGCTGGTGAACAGGGCCTCGAACTGGAAGCCCGCGTCGGCCATGGCTTCTGCGGCGCCTTCCTCGCGATCGACCACCACCAGGACTAGCGACACGTTGGCGCCGCTCTCACGCAGGGCAATCGCCGATTCGATGGCCTGGCCGCCGGTGGTGACGACGTCCTCGATCAGGACGATGTTCTCGTCCTGGTGCAGGATGCCCTCGAACCGTCGCTCGGTGCCGTAGGACTTGGATTCGCCCCGGACCAGCACGCTGGGTAGCCCTGTCTCAAGCGAGACCGCCGTGGCGAGCGGCACCGCGCCGAGTTCAGGTCCGGCCACGCGCTGGGTGTCGGCCGGCAACCGCGCGGCCAGCGCCTGACCGATGTCGCGCAACAGGGAGGGCTCGGTCGTGAAGCGGTACTTGTCCAGATAGTAGCGGCTGCGCCGGCCGGAACGAAGGACGAAATCGCCTTCCAGGTACGCCGCGTCAACGATGCGTGCAGCCAGCGAGGCCGTGTCAATGCTGGCTAGAGTTTCGGCGCCCACGGTCTCAGCGTAGCAGTCCGGGAGGTCAGGGCTTGCGGCGGCTGCCCGAAGCCGTTCACCATGAGGCGGCAACGGCGGGCCGGCAGGCGGCGAATGCGACAGGCGCTGATTTTTGGAATCACGGGTTACGCCGGCAGCGCGCTGGCCCGGCATCTCGTGCAACAGGGCTGGGGGGTGCGCGGGATCGGCCGCAGCGAATCGGCCGCAAGCGACCTGGAATCCCTTGGCGTCGAGGTCGAAATCGCCGACGTCGGCGAGCCCGAGGAGCTCGAGAGCCTGGGACGGCCGGACGACCACGTCTTCTACCTGGTGGGCAGTATCAGCGGCCACCCGGACTGGACGGAACGGGTGGGGCTGGACGGCGTGGTTAACGCAGAGGCCGCGCTGGCCGACACCGGCATCGCCTCGTTCGTGCTGGTGCAGACGCTGGCCGTCTATGGCCGGGGCTCGGACGAAACCATCACGGAAGACACGCCCACGCAGCCGAACTCCCAGCTTGGGCGGATCAGCCTGAGGGCCGAGCAACATCTGCGCGACGCCCTGCGCAAGCGAGAGTTTCCGGCCCGCTTTGTGCGTGCCGGAACGATCTACGGACCGGGCCGTCGCACGGTCGACGCGCTGCGCAACAAGCGCCTGCGCATGCTGGGTGGCGGGGAGAACCTGTCCAGCCGCATCCACGTGGACGACCTGGCGACGGTCCTGGCGGCGGTCGCCGAGCGCGGCCGCTCGGGTGAGGTCTACCTGGCGGTGGACGACCAACCGATCAGCATGGCGGCGTACTTCGACTACCTGGCCGACCTAGCCCACGTGCCGGCGCCGGGATCGACGCCGAAGTGGCTGGCGCGGGCGATGATTGCGGGATTCGGACTCACGTCGAAGCTAACCAAGGGCCATGCCCCCTTGGGACACAACTTGTATATGCTCGTCACCGGCAATTACGCCTGCTCCAGCCGGAAGATTCGCAGCGAGCTTGAGGTCGAGTTGACCTACCCGACCTATGTGGAAGGCGTGGAAAGCCTGCTCGCCGACGAGGACGAGGATGCGTAGCTGCCGCCGCCGGAGCCGCCCGTGACGGTCGAAATCGCCTTCGTCCTCGTGGTCACGCTGGTTGCCCTGGTGCTGCTGGCGTTGGGGCGCATTCCGCCGGACCTGATTGCCTTCGGCGTCCTGCTGACCCTGTTCTTTGGGCGGGTCATCACGGTGGAACAGGCGCTGAGCGGCTTCTCCAACCAGGCGGTCATCGCCGTCGGGGCGATCCTGGTCATCAGCACGGCCCTCACGGCCACAGGCGTGGCCGCCCATATTGGCGTCTGGATACGGCGCGTGGCCGGGCAGAGTGAGGTCCGGCTTATCGCGCTCACCATGGCCAGCGTGGCGGTGCTCTCGGCCTTCATGAACTCCGTGGGCGCATGCGCCGTGTTGCTGCCGGCCGTCGTTGCCGCCGCGCGCGAGATGGACACGCCAGTCTCGCGTGTGCTGATGCCGCTGGCCTTCGGGTCGTTGCTGGGCGCCATGCTCACGCTGGTTGGCACGCCATCCAACATCCTCACCAGCAGCGTCCTGGAGCAGGCCGGCTACGAGCCCTTGGGGCTTTTCGAGTTTGCCCCGTTCGGTGGCCTGGCGATGGCGCTCGGCATCGGGCTGGTGGTGCTCACGCGCCGCCGACTGCTGCCGCAGCGGAGCAGCGGGACGCAGGCGGCCGGGGCGGGCGTGGAGCACCAAGCCTACCGGCTGGAGGAGCGTCTGTTCGAAGCGGTGGTTCCGGAGGACAGTCAGTTGGTTGGCCAGAGCCTGCTGGCTGCCGGCATCGGCGAAGCCTTCGGCATCGCGGTGCTCGCGATTGAACGCAAGGGCGTCGTCGCGGCCGCACCACGGCCGTCCGAGATACTTCAGGCTGGGGACTATCTGCTGCTCGCGGCGCAGGAAGACGATGTCGCCCGCGTGCGCGAGGTGCATGCGCTGCAAGTCCAGGACAGCAAGCGGCTGGGCGCCGACGCGCTGCGCAGCGCCACGCTCACCATGGCCGAGATCGTGCTGCGGCCGCGGTCGGACATGGTCGGCCAGAGCCTGGCGGAGATTGACTTTCGCGACCGTCACGGAGCGAACGTGCTCGGTATCTGGCGCGATGGCCGGCCCAGGCGAACGCGACTGGCCACCATGCCGCTGGAAGGCGGGGATGCGCTGCTGGTTCAGGGCCCGCCCATGGCCCTGCGCCAGCTCCGGGACTCGCAGGACTTCGTGGTGCTGACGGAGGACGCGGAAACGGCGCCGCGTGGTCGCCGGGCGCCCGTGGCCGTGGGCATCCTGGTCCTCTTTGTCCTGGCGCTCATGCTGCAGCTGGCCCCGGTGGCGATCGTGGGCGTGGCCGCCGCCGCCGCCATGGCGCTGACCGGCTGCATCACGATGGAGGAAGCCCGGCGAGCCGTGGAGTGGCGCGCCATTCTCCTGATCGCGGCCATGCTGCCGCTGGCCGAGGCCATGCGAACCAGCGGCGCCGCCGCTTTTCTGGCCGAGCGTTCCACAGAAAGCCTGGGCGCGTTCGGCGCCCTGCCGGTGCTGGCCGGCGTGCTGTTGCTGACCTTCTTCTTCACCCACATCATGGGCAACCACGTCACGGCGGTGCTGATGGCGCCGCTGGCCATTGATGCCGCCGTGCGCATGGGCGCCGATCCGCGCATGTTCGCGCTGGGCGTCGCCCTGGCCGCCACTTCCGGCTTCGCCACCCCCTACGCCCACCCCGGCAACCTGCTCATCATGGGCCCGGCCAATTACCGCTTTTCCGACTTCGTCCGCATGGGCCTCCCCCTCGGCCTCCTCACCCTCGCCGGCAGCTTCATCCTCCTGTCGCTGATCTTCGGCGTCTGAGCAGGTGCCCGTTCGGTAGCCTTCCCCAAACACCCGCGACCAACCGATCCAGGAAAGGCCGGTTCCGGTGGTTCGAATAGCGATGCTTGGCAGCGGATTCGTCTGCGACTTCTACATGAATGCCCTGCGCTACGTGCCCGATCAGCGCGTGGTGGTGAATTTCTCGAAGACGGAGGCCAAGGCCCAGGACTTTGCGCAGCGCTGGCGGGTGCCCGAGTCGACCACCGACATGCAGGCCGCCATTGAGCGCGACGACGTGGACCTGGTGGTGGTGGGGTTGCCCAATTTCGTCCACCGCGACGCCTGCATCGCCGCCGCCGAGGCCGGCAAGGCGGTGGTCTGCACCAAGCCCCTCGGCCGCAATGCGCCGGAGGCGGCCGAGATCCTGCAGGCCGTCCGCCAGCACGGCGTCTTCAACGGCTACCTGGAAACCGAAGCCTTCATGCCCGACGTGCTGCGCGCCAAGCAGGCCGTTGACGACGGCGCCATCGGCAAAGTCCTCATCGTGCGCGCGCGCGAGGCCCACACCGGCTCCCACGCCAGCTACGCCTGGGACGCCTCCACCAGCGGCGGCGGACCCCTGCTGGGCATGGGCGTGCACGCGGTGGCTGCCTGCCGCCTGTTCATCGGCAAGGATGTGATGCCGCAGGAGGTCATGTGCTGGGCGGACACCCTTGAGCACGACGTCCCCTTCGAGGACAACGCGGTGGCGCTGGTCCGCTTCGAAAACCGCTCCCTCGGGCAAATCGAAGCCGGCTGGAGCAATCACGGCGGCATGGACGTGCGCACCGAGATTTACGGCGAGGACGGCCTGATCCACATCGACGCCACCCACGGCGTGCCGATCAAGGCCTTCAGCCTGCACTCCATGGGCTACGTACAGGAAAAGGCCGACTCCGACACCGGCTGGACCTTTCCCCAGTCCGACGAAGCCTGGCAATACGGCTATCACGGCCAGATGTACCACTTCGTCCGCTGCCTGGAAGACGGCACCCCGGCCGCCGAAGACTTCGAAGACGGCTACATCTCCAACGCCGTCATCGACGCCGCGTACCGCAGCGCCGAATCACGGCAGTGGGAGGCGGTGGATCTTTCGGGGCTATCGGCGAGCGGTTAGTGGCTGGTTGCCGGTTGAAAGTGAGCCAGAGCACTGACGCTGCTCGCTCGCCAAGTTGCGAGGGACAGTTCTCACCCTCGGTGCGACCTCGACGCCGGAGTCGAGGCTGAGCCTGCGTTCGGGACCTGAGGGCTATAATCTGATCTGAGTCGCAGGGGCCTCACCCCGATAACCGACTCGGGGATAGATGAGATGCGGCTGGCTGATGACCGGTCGCTGAGGAGGGATCCCCCGATGACCGATCCCAAAAAAATGAAGCTGCGAGCCTTCCACCTGTTTGCACGTCCGTCGGCGCTCGAGGGCATGGCCAGGATTCTGGACTTCGGGGGCACGCTGAATGAATACAACACCGCGAACTCGCCGCGGCAGGCCGACACGCTGGCCCTCTGGAGTGACTGGCTGGCGGTCGGCGATGACATGTGGTCGGCGATCAGAACCTACGAAAACGCCCTACCCAAGCACCGCCGCCCCACGCGCTGATCCGCCCGGCCCGCAACAGTGCCAGCGTGACTAAGGACGAGGCGCCTTCGCGCCGCGAACAGCCGGCAATGAGTCGGAGGAAGTGATTGAGCCTTCCCACCCCAGTTCCGGAGTCCCGCGAGTCATATAAGCCGCAATTCAGTCATCGGTTCTGCATTCGGGACCGCTCCCCCCGCCCGAAATGCTGGCCCAATACGAGAAGATTCTCCCCGGACTGGCGGACCGAATCATGGCAGAGGCCGAGCGCCAGACGGCGCACCGGCAGGCAGCCGAGATGACTGTCATCAGGAACGATGCACGGCAAAGCATGGTTGGCATGGCAGCCGGAGTCGTCACCGTGTTGGCTGCGCTGGCGGTGGCCGCGGTTTTCGTGCTCCAGGGGCAGCCATGGTTTGGAATCGTCGCTTTGCTGGCGCCCATTACCACGCTCGCCGGAGTGTTCGTCCATGGGAACAACTCGCGGCGCAAAGAGCGCACGTCGCGCCTTGAGGAGACGCTCAACCCCGCCGTGGATGCCGACGAGCCGCCGAGAGACCAACCCTCCGAGCCTCGGCTTCCGCGAGAGTGACGGCCGGGCGCCTGTCGGATTCAGCGGTCCGCAGCAGCCCGGCTGATCGGTGCGGCGCCTGGGCCGTTCAAGGGAAGGGAGTCCATGCACACCGTCAGAGCGAGATTCGCCAACGGCGTGCTCGAACTATTGGAAACGCTCGACCTCGACGAAGGTCGGGAAGTCACGGTGTCGATCGACGAGCGGACGCCAAGCCGCCTTGGACGAGGCATGCGAGCCGCAGCCGGCGCGTGGAAAGGCACTCACGATCCGGAGCGGCTGAAGCGCGAGATCTACGCCGCCCGCCGCATGACCTCTCGCCCGCGACCCGACCTGTAAGTCCGTGCGCTATCTGGTTGATACCGACTGGGTCATCGACTACTTCCACGGGGTCGAGCCAGCAGGGCCGGCTGCGCTCTTCCGGCGCACTCATCGACGACTTTGACCCACTGATCGGGTCTACAGCCCTGCATCACGATCTGACTCTGCTCACCAACAACAGGCGGCATTTCGAGCGCCTGGACGGTCAGCATATCGCCTCGCTCTGAACTGCCGAGCATCAGGCACTTGCTCAGATCCCAAAGGGGGGCGATGTGCGAGGGACCCCGGCGATCGCTGGTCTGGCAGCGCTACGGTGCCTTTAGCCGAACTTTGGCTGATTCAAACCGGTCCAGCACCTCGCGCAGGCCTTGCAGCGGCACGGCCTTGGCGTCGGTGCGGGATTGCGCGGTGGCGCCGCCGTAGACGACGGCTTTGGTGGTGACGTCGGGGATCAGCGCGGCGACGCGGTGCAGGGCGGTGAAGTAGTCGCTGGCGATGGTGGCGCCGGACTTAATCTCGATGGCGCCGATGCCGTGGGCGGTTTCGTAGAAGAGGTCGCATTCCAGGCCGCGGGAGTCGCGGAAGAAGGACAGGTTGGCGCGACGGCCACGGTTGAACCGGAACTTGAGCGCCTCGGCCACGACCAGGTTCTCGAACAGGGGGCCGCGCAGCGGATGGGTGACGACCTGGTCCGCGTGCTCGATGCCGATGAGGAAGCTGGCCAGGCCCACGTCATAGAAGTAGAGCTTGGGCGACTTGACCAGACGCTTGCGGATGTTGGCGTGATAGGGCGGCAGCTGAAAGACGATGTAGCTGGCTTCCAACACCGTCAGCCACTCGCGCGCGGTGGTGTGCGAGACGCCGGAGTCCGAACCCAAAGCGCTGAGATTGAGCAGCTGGCCCACGCGTCCCGCGCAGAGGCGCACGAAGCGCCTGAAGCTGGAGAGGTTGCGAATCTCGCCCATCCGGCGAACGTCACGTTCGACATAGGTCTCGAAGTAGTCGCCCAGGGCCTGCCGCGGCTCAAGTCCTTGATCCAGGATCCGCGGGTAAAAGCCTGAGAACAGCATCTCGTCGATTGCGAGGCTGGCGCCAATGCGCTCCCGCTCCGCCAGCGAGAAGGGCAGCAGACGAAGGAGCGCCGTGCGTCCGGCCAGCGACTGGCTGATGGCGCTGGAGAGTTGGAATTGCTCGCTGCCGGTCAGCACGAAGAGGCTGTTGCGCCGCCGCTCATCCGCCAGCACCTGCAGATACGACAGGAGATCGGGGACGTGCTGGATTTCGTCGATGATGGCGCCCTCGCCGAGTTGCGCGAGGAATCCCCGGGGATCGGACTCCGCGAACTGCCGCTGATCTGGCGCCTCCAGGTTGGCGTAGGCCAGATCGGGAAACGCCGCCCGGCAGAGGGTGGTCTTGCCGGATTGCCGCGGCCCGGTGACGGTGACGAAGGGATATTGCTGGAACAGCCTCGTCAGGTGCGGGGCGATTTCGCGCTCGATCATACCGCCAAGCTACGGGTGAACTGCACAAATTGCAAGTACTACTTTCAATTTGTGCAACTTGACGGGTTGCCCGACCAAGCCGACGTGACGCAGCGGCGTCTGGCTTGAGGCGCCCCGCTAGCTCAGATCCCGCGCCTCGTTCCCAAACCGGTACGCAAACACCTGCCCGTAGCTGAACTCGATGTGCACCCGCACCCGTTCGCCGGCGGCCGCGCCCAGGTCCGGTGAGTCGTTCCAGGTCACCGGATGTTCCACCGAGTCGCCGCGGATCTCATCGCACTCGTCCAGCGTCAGGCCGGGAATGGGAGTGCCGTTGCTGGTGCGGACCTCGACTCTGGCCCAGCCGTTGCGCACATTGGCGTTGAGGAACAGGCGGCTGCCGCCCGCCTCCACGCGGTCCGTGACGATCCAGCCCGAGCGCCGTCCGGCCGACAGTCCCGCAAAGCGGTCCAGCCCCAGCACAAACGTGCCGATACCGCCGGTGCGGTAGTTCACCCCGTGCGCCTCTTCGCGGCCGTGAAACCAGAACCGCATGCGGTCGCCTTCGCGCACCGGCGGGCTGTCGGACATGTTGACCCACGAGTCGTCCCAGCCGCCCTCCGCGCCCAGGTCCACCAGCCGCTCCCGCCGGAACGGCCGCTGCCAGTGCAGCCCGTCCAGGCTGCTGGCCAGCGTCACCCACATGCGCTCCACCTCCGTGTCGTACAGGTTCACGAAGGCCAGGTAGCGGTTGCCGTAGGCGATCGGCGCGATGTTGTAGAACTCCGTCCCGCGCGTATCGAACACGTCGTTGCTCAGCGCCATCGTGTAGTCCGACCAGTTGAGAAAGTCCTGGCTGCTGGCTCGCGCCACAACCCGCTTGTACGGCAGCGCGTCGGCCGTAGCTCCGGGGTCGCGGCTGGGGATATAGCGCGGCGGCCGCAGGAATAGCCAGTAGTCCCCGCTTACTGGATCCTTGATCGCCGAATGCCGGTCCCCCGCCTGGGCGTAAATCGGGTCCGGATGCAGCGTCCAGGCAATCCCGTCCGGGCTGAACATGGCGTACAGCCCATCGCCCACCCGGTCGCGAAACACATGATGCACCGGAATCTTGTAGCGCCGTTCCGGTCCGCCCACGTCGTCCACGATCAGCCCGTGCGACTCCATGGCCCGGCAGCCCGGGATCAGCGAGGGCCGGTGGAAGATATTGTTGTTGGTGTTGCCGCCAAATTCGATTTGACCCAGATCGGGCTTGTTCCAGTTGATGCCGTCGTCCGACTCGGCATAGTTCAGGAGCACCTGGTCGCCCGTCGGGCTGTCGTAATCGAAGCTCCGGTACCACATGCGAAAGCCGCCCGTGGTCTCATCCTTCAGGATGGACAGATCCATCCCCACGCCGCGGCCTTCCCAGGGCCGGTCGGCCGTCATGATCGGATCGTGCGAGCGCCGTTCCGGGCGCCCGATCGTCGGCGTCACGTTCCGCGAGGCATCCACCTCGAGGTCGTCCACAAACAGATGCAGGTGCGGGTCGTACATGGCTGGCTTCTCTGTCCCGCGGATGCGCCGAGTCTAGGGCGTGTGCCGAATGTGCGCCGCTCGGCTGGACGCCGGTGCCTTGACTTCCCTCTACAATACGTCGCGAAAGCTAACGGTCCGGTCCTCGCCCCGGGGCTTGGAGAGAGAGGACATTCCAGTGCCGATCCGTCGATGGCGCACTGTCGCCACCCTGCTGGTCGCCAGTGCCGTCGCGGCCACGCTGTTTGCCGGCTGCGGCGGCGAGTTCGAGTTCAAGCCCAGCGGCAGCGGCCGCGGCCAGGGCGTCAACTACCAACAGGCCCCCGGTTCGTTGTATGAGGCCACCCCCACGCCGTCGTCCTGACGCAGGGCGGCCACTAGCCGCGCGTCGCGGGCGCTAGGTTGCCGACTGGTTCTGCGCGGACTCCTCCTGGAGGAACGCTTCGGCCGACTCCAGGTACACCTGCGGGAACCCGGCCACCGGCCGCTTGCCCGTGATCGCGCGCTTCGCCTCGGTTGGTGAAAGCCCCCGCAGCGCCCGCAGGATCACGTAGGTCATCAACGGCCCGCGGTGCACCCCTTCGCGGCAGTGCACGTAGAGCTGGCACGACGGGTCCGACAGCGCCCGACGCGCGAACGACAGCCCCCGGCGGAACCACGAGGCCGGTTTCGGCTCCAGGTCGTCCACCACCGGAACCCAGGTCGCCCTGAAGTCCCGCCGCACCTGGGCGCCATGCGGGTCCGTGCTCACGTTCAGCACGTGCGTCACCCCGGCGGCCTGTAGCGCGCCCAGCGACGCCGGGCTGGGCCTGCCCCCAACCCAAACCCCGTCCGCCACCTCTGACGGTGGATACGGCTCATAGAACATCACAGTTCCCCCAGTGGGCAGCGCTTCGCCATCATCCCATCACCCACGGCGCCGGCCCGCCAATGCCGCCGCGCTCGTCCAATCGGGATACATGCCGGACGCGCGTTCGGAGCCATGGTGTACACGTCCGGGCCCAATACCGCGGGTCCAGGCTGCGCCAGGCGCCCGGCAGCTCGGCAACCTCGTCCTCAGCCTCCCTCCGTCAGCACGGGCAATCACGGCCGCGGGCGGGAGCGGCCACCGCCTCTCACTCGTATCATGGCCGTCCCTGAACGCCAAGTTGCATCGGGCCGCCCATGTGGCCTTCGCCGGACCCTGCGCAAACCGCCGCGGTTGACGTGGCCGACGCCGTGTTTCCGTACGACTACCGCGGCGTCCGCCCCGCGCTGGCCCGTGTGCCCGCCGATTCGTACGCCCGCGCCGCCCAGGATTTGCTGGATCGCCGTCCAGGCGTCGTTCTGCTGATTACCGGCTTCCCTATCAAGGGCATCGCCGAGACGGATGGCCCCCCCGGCGCCGCCGCCGTGGGCCGCGCTCTGCGGGCGCTGAGCTGGCACGTGGTAACGGTGGTCGATCCCATGACCCGGCCCGTCATCGAAGCCCTCGGCCGCGACCTTGGTGAAATCGAGGAAATCGACGCCGATGGTGTCCCGCAGGCCGAAGCGGCCACCGGGCGTCTGCTGGACCGGATTCGCCCGCACGCCGCGATCGCCATCGAGCGACCGGGACTGACCGCGGATGGCCGCCTGGCCAATATGCGCGGCGAGACCCTGGACCCCTCGCCCGTTCCCATGGACGGCCTGCTGCGCGTGCCCATCAGCATTGGCGTGGGCGATGGCGGCAATGAGCTGGGCCTCGGGTCGCTTGCCAGCTTTATGCGCCGGCGCCGCATCTCGCCGGCCCCCTGCGTCACCCGCGCCCGGCACGTGCTGCTGGCCTCCGTGAGCAACTGGGGCGCTTATGGCTTCACGGCCATGCTCGAAATGCTGGCCGGCCGCCCGCTGATGCCCACCGAGAGCGACGATCGGCGCTGGATGCGCACTATCGTGCGAGCCGGCGCCGTGGACGGCGTCACCGCCCGCTGCGAGCCCACCGTGGATACCTTTCACTACGACCGCACCGCAAGCGTTCTGCATCGCCTGGCCGATGTTTGCGAGGCCTACGCCCAAACCAACGGACGGGTGCCCGCATGAGCCAACCCTGGAACCAGGCCACCGGCGCCCAGGTCCGCGCCGCCTGCCGCTCAGGCGAGTGGGACCGACCCACGCACGGGATGGCCGACGGCTACGTGCAGGCCAACCTGGTCATGCTGCCGGCCGCCGCCGCCGATGACTTCCAGGCCTTCTGCGAAGCCAACCCAATCCCCTGTCCGCTGCTCGAACGGACGGAACCCGGCGACTTCGAACCCACCCAATTCGCTCCCGGCGCCGACCTGCGCACCGACGCCCCCCGGTACCGCATCTACCGCGAGGGCGTTCAGGACCCCGGCGAACCCACTGACGTGCTGCAGCAGGTCCGGGACGACATGGTCGGCTTCCTGCTCGGCTGCAGCTTCACCTTCGAGGGCGCCATGGCCCGCGCCGGCTTTGAGCTGCGCCACCAGACGCAGGACGTCAACGTCCCGATGTACCGGACCACCATGGCCTGCCGTCCCGCCGGCGCGTTCGCCGGCCCCATGGTCGTCAGCATGCGCCCCGTGCAGGCCGACCGCGTGCCCGAGGTCTGCGAGATCACCGCCCGCTACCCGAGCGTCCACGGCGCTCCCGTCCACGCCGGCGATCCCCTGACCATCGGCATCCGGGACATCAACCAACCCGACTGGGGCGAACCCGTGGACATCCGCCCCGGCGAAGTCCCCGTCTTCTGGGGCTGCGGCGTCACCCCCCAGGCCGTCGCCCAATCCAGCCGCCCCACCGTCATGATCACCCACGCCCCCGGCCACATGTTCGTCACCGACCGGTTGGACTCGGAACTGGCGCAGGCGCCGGCTGCCGCCCACTAAGGCCCGCTTCAACTCGCGTCGTCAGCCTTCTTGTTGATCGTCAAGGCCTCGCGGTGTGTGAAGCCGCTGGCTAGCGGGATTCGGGGACGGAAGGGCTGGATCCCGCTCGAGCGCCGGCAAAGCCCAGGATCGCGCCGATCGATGCCTTGACCATCCAGTCGGCAACGGTCAGCAGGCTGCGTTGCGCTGGGTTGAAGTTGTCGGCAGGTACGTCGGCCAGCCAGGCCATGATGCCGATGCCGATGACCACAAGGGCGAACAGGCCAATGAACACCCAACTCGCCGGCACTTCCCGACGGTTCATGCAAACGTCGTGGCGCTAGGAGTGATCGCCGTGGGTAGGGCCAGCGTCCCGCCCCCAGGGTGGCGGCGGCACGAATCCCAGCATGCCGGCCAGAGATACGCCGAAGAGGACTATGCCGAGCACCATGAGCGTGAGCCCGACAATCTCGTTCAACGAAGTCTCCACGCTCGTCGGCCCCTTCGCGCCAATCTAGTCAAGTCTAACGTGATCATGCGCCCGACCAACCTGCGGCTGAACCGGCAACGGAGGAACCTGACGGCGACCCACCGCGAGCGCTTCGGGCCCATTAGACACTGAAAGCGCCCTCGCAGAGCGAGGGCGCCGATAGCGCTCTCCGCTATCCACTCCGACGACTGTATCTGCTCCAACCACCAACGCCGACCCCATTTCATCCGCAGCCGGGCTCAAACTCCTCATAGCGGCGAGCCTTAGGGCCGCAGTCTCTTGCCCAACGCTTAGCCCCGTTCGTGTTGAGCCGGCACCTAGTCATTCGGAGAGCGTGCCTGAGCCAGTCGGAGGGGTCGAGTCGAACCGCATCCTTCAATTGCTTTGTAGCCCAGGTCCCCTACCTCCCCGCCACCTTCGACCCTGCGTATCCTGAGCGCCCGATGTGCATCCAGATACGCCGCGCCGAATCCGCCGACTACAACGCCGCCTGCCGGCTCTTCGCCGAGGCCGATGCCCTCCATGCCCGGGAGCGGCCTGATCGTTTCCGGCCCACCGACCGGCCCGCTCGCAGAGCTTGTTTGACGCGCACCTTGCCGACACCGAGCAGGCACTGTTTGTCGCTGAAACCGATGGCGCCGTTGCAGGGCTGGTGCGGGTGCAGGCCTTTGAGCGGCCTGAGATTGCCGACCTCCCGGCGCTGACGCCGCGCCTGATGACCGAAGCCCACCGCTGGGCCCGCGACCGCGGCCTCACCGAGATCCAGCTCACCGTCTACGACTTCAACCAGCCCGCGCTTCGGCTCTACACCAAGCTCGGCTACGCCCCCGACAGCCACCGCCTCTCCCGCAAGCTCGAGTCGCAATCCACCTTTCCGGAATCTGACTGACTCCTACCCGCGTTTCACGGAAGCGTGCGGAGTCCCCGAGCTTCCCCGCGCTCTACACATCCCCGGGGTCCGGTTCGGATTCGAAGTACTGCTAGCCTCGCCCAACAGGCATTGGTGAGAGGGGCGCCGTGACAGCCCGCGTTCGGTTCGTTCTGATCGCCGGTGTGGCCCTGGTGCTTGTCGGGCCTGTGCTGGCATTTTTCCTGGCGCGGCTGGTCCTCAGCCACGATGCGCTGCTGCTGGACCACGTGGCCGAGCGTCGGGCGCCGCTCATTGGGATTTCGCTCTGGGCCGGCGCCGATCCCAACTACCGCGACGACGACGGCCGCTCCGCTCTCACGGTCGCCGTGGCCTATGGCGATTTGGAAGTCGTGCCGCTCCTCCTGGATGCCGGCGCCGACGTCAACGCCCGCAACGGCGCGGGCGAGCCGGTGGTCTCCGTGGCTGTCCTTGAAGGCGAACCCGAGATCCTGGCCATGCTGCTGGACGCCGGGGCGGATCCCAATGCCCGGGACGACGACGGCATCGCCGTCGTGGTCCGGGCCGTGGCAGGCGGCGATGCCGGGATTGTGCGGATGCTGCTGGACGCGGGGGCCGATCCCAACACGCTGGCGGAGGAAAACCTGTCGGTCCTGGCCATTGCCGTCGATCGCGGCCATACCGAGGTCGCGCGGATGCTGCTGGACGCCGGGGCCGACCCCAACGGCCCCGGGATTGCGGAGCTCGTCCAGCAATCCGGCAACGCCGACCTGCTGGCGCTGCTCGAGGCCGGGCCGCTCACCGCGGAAGCCCTGTTGACCCTGGCCGAACTCGGCTTGAACGCCCTGGCCAACATCGACAAGTTCATCGAGGGCATGATCTGCATCTTCACCCTCGGCTTCGGCTGCTAGCCGCCAGGCCGCGGGCGCCTCTCCGGCACGCGTGGCTTTCGAGCCAGCTATTGCCGCTCAACGCCCAGTCCCCTGCTTCCGGGCCCACCGGGGACGTCAGGAGCCCGACACGGACACGACCGCGTCGTTGTGGTTCCCGACTAGCCCCGGGGGTGGCTGGCGCCTCGATCTAGCGGCGGTCGAGGTAGCGTTCCTGGACCCAGCCGCCGGCTTCGAGTTCCACCCAGGTGAGGCCTTCGGACTGGCGGGTGCGGCCGGTGAGGTCCACCTGGGCCTCGAACGGCAGGATGCGCAGCACGCGCCCCTGGGTGGTGGGTTCGGTGCGCACGTTGAGGCCATCGGTGGCATTCACCTCGCCGGTGCGGGACGGGGTGGGGGTTGGGGTGGGCGCCGGGGTGGACGTGGCCACCGGGGTGGCGGGCGTGGGCGTGGTTGGCGGCGCGGGCGCCAGCACCGTGGGCACGGCGCCGGGACTGGCGACGCCAACGTCGGCGGCCGGCCGCGGCGGCGCCGGCTGCGGGAGCGCCACCGCCGCTACCTCGGGGCCCGACAGCAGGAAGCGCAGGATCACGATGCCCACCACCGGTACCGCCAGCGTCCCCAGCAGGCCAATGGCCAGGGCCAGGCGGCTTTCGCGAGCCCAGCGGTCCCAGAAACTCACGGCTCGTTCCGCGGGTGCAGCGTCACCGGCTCACGGTATCGCACGGCGGGCGCGTCAGCCGGTTTCCGTAGACAGTCCAACGGGCCGCCGCCTACAATCGCTCCACGCCGGCGATGCATGTCGGCAGTCAGCGCTCCAGCGTGGGAGCGTTGGGACGTTGAACCTCCCGCCCCGTCCGGCAGCGATGCCGCGGGGCGTTTTTACTATATAGCCGGCAGGCCAGGCCGCAGGAGACGGGCGGGCTGCCAACGCGAGGAGCGGCATCGCAATGTCTGAGCCCTCTCGAGACGATCTCATCCAGAGCGTCATGCGCAAGGCGCGCGACGCCGACTGCCGGATTTTCGACCTCCGGTTCACGGACCTGCCGGGCACCTGGCAGCATTTCTCGCTGCCGATCGACAAGCTCGAAGAAGACCTCTTCGACGATGGCCTCGGCTTCGACGGTTCGAGCGTCCGCGGCTTCCAGCAGATCCAGGAAAGCGACATGCTGGTGGTGCCGGACCCGGCCACCGCGTTCGTGGACCCGATTCCGGAAGTGCCGACCCTGGTGATGTCCTGTGACATCCGCGACCCGATCACCGGTGAGTCGTATACGCGCGACCCGCGCAACATCGCCAAGAAGGCGGAGCAGCACCTGATCGACAGCGGCATCGCCGACACCAGTTACTGGGGTCCCGAGGCCGAGTTCTTCATCTTCAACAGCATCCGCTACGACCAGACGGCCAACACGGGCTACTTCTTCATCGACAGCGAGGAAGGCGTCTGGAACACCGGCGCCGACGACATGCACGTGGCCAACCTGGGCCACCGTCCGCGGCACAAGATGGGGTACTTCCCGGTCCCGCCGAACGACAAGCTGCAGGACCTGCGCACGCAGATGGTGCTGGCGCTGGGCGAGGTGGGCCTTGACGTGGAGGTTCACCATCACGAGGTGGCCACCGCCGGGCAGGCCGAAATCGACCTGGTGTACGCGCCGCTGGTCAAGTCGGCCGACGGGATCATGTTGTACAAGTACATCGTCAAGAACGTGGCGCAGAAGGCCGGGTACACCGTGACCTTCATGCCCAAGCCGATCTTCGGCGACAACGGGTCGGGCATGCACGTCCACCAGAGTCTCTGGAAGGACGGCACGCCGCTGTTCTACGACGAGAGCGGCTACGCCATGTTGAGCGAGACGGCCCGTCACTACATCGGCGGCCTGCTGCGGCACGCGCCGGCCCTGCTGGCGTTCGCGGCGCCGACCACGAACTCGTACCGGCGGCTGGTGCCCGGGTTCGAGGCCCCGGTGAACCTGGTCTACTCGATGCGAAACCGGAGCGCCTGCATTCGCATTCCGACGTACTCCAGCAGCCCGGCGGCACGGCGCGTGGAGTTCCGCCCGCCCGACCCGACGGCGAACCCGTACCTGGCGTTCTCGGCCTTGCTGATGGCCGGGCTGGACGGGATTCGCAACAAGATCGAGCCGCCCCCGCCGGCCGACATGGACCTGTACGAGCTGGAACCCGAGGAAGCGGCCAAGATCCAGTCGGTGCCGGGCTCCCTCTACGAGGTGCTGGACGCGCTGGAAGCCGACCACGAGTTCCTGCTGGTCGGCGACGTGTTCACCCAGGACGTCATCGACACCTGGCTGGAATACAAGCGCACGCGCGAGGCCGACGAGGTCAACCTGCGGCCGCACCCGTACGAGTTCATGCTCTACTACGACGCGTAGCGTCGAGCCTCAGCTTCAACGCCTGCGGCCCCCGGCAACGGGGGCCGCGGGGCTTAACCGGCCTGTGGCCGCTGCCGGGTCCGTCCGCGTCTCCGACGACGACGGCGGCGCCGCGGCTGCGGGCCTGAGGCCTTGGCCTCCTGGCCGGGGGCGGCGTCGGCCTTCGCGGGCGAAGCGGACCCGGTTCCGCGGCTGCGTCGAGGACGCCGCGGCTCGGTTTCGGCGCCTTCGGGCGCTTGCGCTTGTGGTTGCTCGGCCGGCGGCTCGGGTTCGTAGCCGGGGGCGACCGCCTGCCCCAGCACATCTTTCAGGTCGTGCACGCCGCAGCTATCGCAGGCGCCGCTGGTGGCGCAGCCGCCTCCGCCCTGCGCCTGCTCGGCCTCCAGCTTGTCCTGCACGTAGCCGTCGTGCTCGTACTGCAGGCAGCAAAGCAGCCGACCGCAGGCGCCGGAGATCTTGTCGGGATTTAGCGGGAGGTTCTGGTCCTTGGCCATGCGCAGCGACACGGTGTCAAGTTCCGACAGGAAGGTGGCGCAGCACAGTTCGCGCCCGCAGCGTCCCATGCCGGTGCGCATGGCGGCCCGCTCGCGGGGGCCGACCTGCCGCAATTCGACACGCGTGCGGAACCGCGACGCCATCTCAGCCACCAGATCACCCAGTTCGAGCCTGGCCTCGCGGGACGAGAAGTGCAGGGTCAGCGTTGCGCCGTCGAACGTGTATTCGGCCTTGACGGCTTGCATGGGCAGGCGCTTGGACATGATGGCCTGGGCAAAGGCGCGCTCCGCTTCGATTTCCTGCTCCCGGTAGTTCGTCATGCTTGACAGGTCGTCGTTGGTGGCGCGCCGGACGATCGGCTTCAGTTCGCCGCGCAGGTCGTCCAGGTCCAGTTCGGTCGCCGGCATGACCACGCGGGCGGCGGTGAGGCCGCGTGGCGTCTCGACGATCGCGTAGTCGCCCACGGCAAGATCGTCGTCGCGCGGGTCGTAGTAGTAGAGCCGGCCGGCGCGACGAAAGCGAACGCCAATGGCACGGGCCATGGTGGTGGGCGCGTCAGCGGTGACCACGACCACCTCCTTGTGCGTCGCCCGGGTCGGGCTCCGGTCGCAGGGCGAAGTCTTCAAGCGCAAGCCGCGGCGAGACATTGGCGATCAGCGCGCGTTGCGTCTCGCGCAGCCGGGCCAGCCGGCCCACGGCGCTGGCGAGGGCCGCCCGGCGTTCCGGAGGCGCGTCAAGCGAGTTGCTCCGCATTGCCGAGCGCAGTGTATGCGACTGTTCCTCCTCGACCCTGCCCAACCAGGCGAGCGCCGCATTGGTCTGCGCCACCATGCGGCCACGCGGCAGCAGGCCGTCCACGGCGCGGAAGCGAACGGGCGTTGGCGCCTTCTCAAACTCGCTGGCCGCTTCGCGGGATTCCCGATAGGCACTCCAGGCCTCGGGGTCGCGTGCCATGCGAATTGCCCAGCCGGGTCGCCCACGGGCCGCGTGCGCGATCTGGCCCACCGTGTCGGCCGGTAGCGAGAAGCCGGCCGACAGATGCGCCAGGATCGCGGCCACCGGGACAGGTCCGAGTTCGATAACGCGACAGCGGGACACGATGGTTGGCAACACGTCGGCAGCTCGGGGTGCCATGAGGATCAGGATGGCGTGCTTGCCCGGCTCTTCCAGGGTTTTCAACAGCGCGTTGGCGGCCAGGGTGTTGATCTCGTGCGCCGCATCAATGAGGCCGATGCGCATGGGCTGGGTTGCGGGTGTGCGGTAGAGGCCGGCGCCCCACTCGCGTACGCCGTCGATCACAATGTCGCGGGCGCCGTCCGCGCGACGCAACACGTGCAGATCGTTGTAGGCCGTGAGGACAAAGCGCAAGTCCTGGCGGCGTCCATCGGCGGTGATCAGCTTGTCAGGGTCCGGCTCTTCGTCGGGGTGGCCGCGCCGCACGGCGGTGCGCCACATGGCGTTGGCGTCGTCCAGAAACCTGAAGGGTTGGGAGGACTCAACCGGCTGGGGTAACCCAGCGCACCAGATTTCCTGCGCCAGCCGGATGGCGAACGTGCGACGGCCAACACCGGGCGGACCGGTGATGAGGTACGTCTGGGCGGCCCGACCCGCGCGCAGCGAGCCTCGGATTGCGCGCACCGCGTGGGCATTGCCAACGAAGCCCCAATCCATCAGGCCTCGATGGTTGCGACGGACACGATGTCGTTAATCGGAATCCGCAGGTGCAGGGTTTGCTCCAGTTCAAAGGTCTCAGGGCTGTAGATGGCGACCGTGCCCTGATCAGCGCTGCCAACGATCAGGAAGCCGCTGGCGGCGTCCAGCGCAATGGCGCGCGGCGACTTGGCGACCGGCAGCAGAAAGCGAGTGGTGAGGGACTCGGCATCGAGACCGGTGACCGTGTCGGTCCAGAGGTTGGTGGCAAAGAGCGTTGATGTGCGTTCATCCAACGCCAGCCGATTAATGCCTTCCTCCAGGCGGCGAGTTTGCCGCACCTCGAGCGTGGCGGGGTCGAGGCGGCTGACGCTGCCGTCGCGCAGGCTACCCACGAACAGCCGGCCGGCCGCGTCGCCGATGAGGGCTTCCGGCCAGGACGGAACGAATGCCTTCGCCTCCACTTCGCCGGTTTCCACGTTGAAACGGGAAACCGTCGAGAACGGCCGGTTGGCCAGGAAGACCGTCGTCCCGTCGCCGGCCGGCACGATGTCGCCGACGCCGGCAGGCACTTCCCAGTCGTGGATGACCTGGCGGGAGTCCGGGTCCAGGACGAACAGGTGCCCTCGATCGATGTCCGACCCGGAGACATAGACGCGGCCATTGGCGGGTTCGATGGCGACGTCGGCGGCTACGAGGGCTGTGGCGGGCGCGCGGTCGGCGCCGGGCAGCGCCGCTAACCGCAATTGGCCGAAGGCGCTGGCGTCGCGGGGCTCGCCGGACCAGAGACTTTGCTCGGCTTCCGGCTCGCGTCGCAGCACTACCGTCGCGGTGGAAATGACATTTGGCTTGATTGCGGCCATGGTTCGCTCGCCGATTGGCTGAAAGTGGCCGCTGGCGGTCACCAGAATCTGGTATTGGCTGCCGCTGATGAGGTCGGGAACCTGGACACGGCCTTCAGCATTGGTTCGCGCGGATTTGACGAAGATCCGGGTTCCACGGACGTTCCAGAAGAGGCGGACGTAGGCGTCGGCGATCGGTTCTTCGTCGGGATCGACGACGCGTACCTCAAGCGTGAAGGTCAGGGGGATCGGCAGCCCCAGGACGCCTGAGTCCGCGTCAATGACCTCAACGTGTTTGGCGACCTCATCGACAGCAAAGGCCCTTCCGCGCTCGGGATCCGAGGCGATGGCCCAGGCCGGCGGGAGGATGCCGGCGGCGGACGGCGGCAGCGGCGTGAGCGAGGGGAGGTCAATGACGGCCATGGTGGACTCAACCGTCGCGCCAACCATGGGGACGCCGCCAGCCACGATGCGGCCCGGCGGACCGGCCGGCATTTCGAACCGAACGGTCGAGGGCTCGGACTCCACGACCGTGACCCCACGTGACCGCAACACGCGATACCCCGGCACGCGGGCCTGGACGTCGTATCCCTGACCCGGGGCCAGGCCGGTAAAGGCCGCGGTGCCGTCAGCCGCGATCGGCAGGATGGCGAGTGGGTCGCCACGCAGGCCAAGCAGATCCACGAATCCTTCGGACAGCGGCGCGCCGCTGGCTTCGTCGGCGATCGTTACCTCGATCACGCCCGGCCCGGCGACGACATCGAAGTCCGTCTCGGACAGGCCGGCAAACTCGCCGCCGCGATAGCTGGCTTCCGCGCGGAAGCTGATGGTGGACTGGGCCGTGAGGGGCAACGTGGTGGGCAACTGGGTTTCGACGGTGAAGGTGCCGGCGCGCGAGGCAATGACCTCGCCCACATAGACGGCCGGCGACGCGGCGTGCTGGGTGTCAATCCGGCCGTCGGCGGTGAGGGACGGTCGGCCCGACGCCACGACCATTTCCAAGCGAATCAGCGTGCGCGGGATCCAGTCGACACCGCGGATGGTGATGTCGGAGCCGGCCACGCCGCTGGGGGGATCGATTTGAAGCTCCGGCCCGTGATCCTCGGCCAGCGGAAAGTCGCCGGTGATGGACGATCCGTAGAGGCCGAGCGCCAGGATGATGAGCACCGGGATCAGCAGAATGGTCCCGGCGATAGCGGCGATTGTCAGCGCGCGACTGGTGGACATGAGTGCTTTCTGCGGGCCCCCCAGGATCCCAGGGCATACCGGAACCAGTGCCCGGCGTCGCACGCGTTCCGGAAGGCGTGCGTTCGACGCCCCGGCGTCCGCTGGATTGTAGTCGCTTCGCGATTCGCCGCCGGGCGGCCGCGCCTCAACTCAGGTTGCGACGAATGCCGTAGGGGGCGCGCGGCTGGATACGAGCCGCCCTGGAACTCTCTCGAGTCAGGCGGATGACGACTCGCCGCCCGGCCATGGCGGCCAGCTACCGAAGGCCCCGGCGGTACGCCCCGAGTAGGCAATGGCGATGAGGCCGCGCGCTTCGTCACCAATGCCGACCAGCATGCCGTTGGCCCGGCCCCCGGCGCTGATGGCAATGATGCCGCTGGCGTGATCTCCCGAGATGGCGATGACGCCGCCGGCATAGCCGGCGCTGACGGCAACGATTCCGATGGCATTGCCCAGGCCGATGGCGACGATTCCGACCGCGATGAGCGGGCTGAGCGCGATGGCGCCAAGCCCAACCACGTAGGCGAGTGAAATCGTCTGATCCGCCACGACCCAGTCCACGTCGACGACGTCAACGATTCCCAGGATCGTGACAGTGAGGGTGGCGAGCAGGGTTGCCAGGGTGGCAAGTCCGGCCAGCCCTCGGAACGCGTTGCCTGTGCCAGTCGTTGCTGCGGTTGACATTATTCAAAGACCCAATTGGGTGAATCTACTCGGGCGGTGCTTCGCTCTTCAATCTAGCCGGCTTGAGCGACGAAACACCCCGAACGGCGCGGCACGATCACGCGGCCGTCCGGTTCGGCGGCGGCGGACGCGATGTCGCGCAGGTGCGGTCGCAGTCTGTGCGCCAGCGCGTGGGCGTTGTTGGGATCGTTCATGGCCGGCGCGCCGCGCAGGTGCAGCCCGCCGACATAGAGCCGCAGCAGCGCGTCCACCGAAGGGAAGGCCAGCGCTTCGTCGCGGGCATGGACGTCCACGGCATTGAAGGCGCGCGCCAGCGTCTGCGCACCGTTTTCCAATGTGAATCGGCCGCGGGCCGACGGTGCGGCGGCTCGCCTGGCCTGATCGGCCAGGCCGGCCCGCCGGCACGCCTCCACGTGCCAGTCCAGCAGTCGCCGGCCGGAGGATTCGCTGTCGGCACTTGCCAGCAACGTGCCGCCGGGCGCCAGAACGCGTCGCAACTCGCGTACCGCGTGCGCGATGTTCGCTACCGACGGCAGTACATGTCCGGCGGTCACGAGGTCGAACTGACCGGAAGCCAGCGGCAAGGATTCGACGCGGGCGGCGACTCCATCGGCCGCGTTCGGGGTCCGGGCGAGGGCTACGGCCCGCGGTTGGTGGTCCATGACCACAATCCAGGCGCCAGGGGCGGCCCGCCGGCGCAGGGCCCGGGTCATGCGTCCTTCACCACATCCGGCATCGAGGGCGCTGTACACGCGGCGAACATCGAGCAGGCCGAGTTGCCAGTCATGGAAGGCGCTGACGGTGGGCATGGGTGGGCGGGCGATCGGCCGACTAACGGAGCGGCGCGACCGGCGTGGCGACGCGAGCGGGTTTTGGCCTCACGGCGTCAGCAAGTCCTGGCCGGGACGAAGCCGACGATGCGCCTCAAGGGCGAGTTTCTCACGCGTTTCGTCGTGCTGCCGCCGATAGGCGAGGATGAGGTTTCGACAGATGCGGGCGGCGATCTCCTGCGGGCTGACCGTGGCCAGGTGATCGCGCTGCAGCGTGAACCCGTGGTCCCGGACAATCTCCTTGCAGGCGGCCTCGTCGAGCAGTCGGCCTCGATTGAATGGGTCCAGGTACGGTCGGGCCAGGGCGGCGGGATGGCGCACGACAAAGTGTGCGGGCAGGCCCACGCCTTCCAAGGGCAGGCCGACGCGCCGGGCCACCGCCAGGTAGACGACGGACAGGGTGATTGGCAGCCCGATGCGGCGCCGCAGCACCTGGTCCAGCAGGCTGTTGGCCGGGTTCGGGTAGTCGGTGCGCGCGCCGTCAAACCCGCGCGTTGCGTGCATAAAGACGGCAAGCGACCGCAGCGCCCGATCGGGGTCGGCATCTCGCACTGGAACTGGGGCGTCTTCAGCGAGCTCATCGAGAACGCGACGCACCTCGTGGGCGTCGATGTGCGGATCCAACACGCGCGCGACCAGCAGTGCGCCGGTTTCGGGCGCGCCGGCCGGCTCGATCGAACGAAAGCTCTCGAGTTCCCTCAGCACGCCTTCGCGCTCGATGGCCGCCAGGGCCTCGTCAATGCGATCCGGATGCCAGGACTCGCGGCGGACCGCCTTCAGCGCGGTCACGGCACGGTCGCCGGCTTGCACCAGGTGGGCGACGACTCGTGTGCGGATGGCCGGATCATCGTCGGCGAGCATCTCCACCATGGCCCGCACGGCCCGGTCGTCGGGCCGAAGTTCCCGCCCGGTCGTCATCGTGCGTGGCGTCGAGGTGTCGTCATTTCGATTGCGTCTGGTGCTTGAGCGCGGGACCGGATTCTGTCACGCGGCCCGATTGCCAACGGCGCCGGCCGCCAAACCATGAAAAGCGCGGGCGATTCGGGCAGTATTGGTGGCGTCTGGCTGTCTGATGGGCAGGAGCGGTGACCGAACGATTCGACGGCACGCCGAATCCAGTCCGCAGCCTGGCGACCCCTCACGGCTTCGAGAGGTCCGGCGATTCCAGCACGCGAGGTCGACCAGACGATGACGGCCTTCCGGGATAGGTAGCCGGAAGGGAAACCAAGGGAACTCGCCACGATGCACGAGCCGGCACCTCACATTGACGTGCAGGGACTCTGGAAGGTCTTTGGCGACCGCCCGGACCGCGCCCTCGACCCGGGATTCAACTCCAAGTCTCGAACCGAAATCCAAGATGAGCTTGGGCTCGTCGTCGCCCTCCGCGACGTGACGTTTCGCGTGGACCGGGGGCAGATCTTCGTCGTCATGGGACTCTCGGGCAGCGGTAAGTCAACCCTGGTGCGCACGCTGATCAGGCTGGTCGAACCCACGCGCGGCAGCGTGCAAATCGACGGCGACGACGTGCTGTCGTTCTCGCCGAAGCAGTTGATGCAGTTTCGCCGGCAGAAGATCGCGATGGTGTTTCAGAACTATGGGCTGCTCCCCCATCGTTCGGTGCTCGACAACGTTGCCCTTGGGCTTGAGATACGCGGGCTCGACAAGGAAACGCGCTATCGAATGGCGTCGGACAGCATTGAAACCGTGGGCCTCAGCGGCTGGGAAGACTATCGCCCGCGCGAGATGAGCGGCGGTATGCAGCAGCGCGTCGGGCTTGCCCGGGCACTGGCCGTGAATCCCGACATGCTGCTGATGGATGAGCCGTTCAGCGGGCTGGACCCGCTGATTCGCCGGGAGCTGCAAGACGAACTTATCTCGCTGCAAACCAAGCTGCAAAAGACCATCGTGTTTATTACGCACGATCTGAACGAAGCCCTGAAGATCGGCGACCGGATTGCCGTGATGCGGGATGGGGAGATCATCCAGGAGGGCTCGCCGGAGGAGATCGTGACGCTGCCGTCGGACGAATACGTGACCGAATTCGTGCAGGACGTTTCTCGAGCCAAGGTCATACAGGCCAAGGCCGTGATGCAGGAGTCCGAAGTCGTCGTTTACGAACGGCAGGGACCGCGCGCGGCGTTGCACATTATGGATAGCCACAGCCTGGAGGCGGTGTTCCTGATCGCGCGCGACTTCACGCTGCGGGGTGTGCTGACGAAGGACCGGGTTATGGAACTTATCGAGGAGGGACGGCGTACCCTGGAAGGCGCGGACGTCAATCCAGCAACGACGACGACTCCCGACGCGTTGATCGAAGACATCATCCCGATTGCGGCGCGCACCCGGCATCCCATCGCCGTGGTTGGCGACACGCACGCGTTGTTGGGCGAGATTCGGTCCGGGGCATTGCTCGCCGGGATGTCTGAAGGCGAGCAGGAGACTTAAACATGGCGCAAGTCGACCGTGCGCCCGACCAAAGTACTTCGGAGCCGCACAAATCGCTCCACCTGATCCGGCGCCACTACCCCTGGCTGGCGGGGCTGGCGACGATTGGCGCCGTGCTGCTGGTCAGCCTGCTGCTATGGGGCGTGGATATGGGTTTTCCGACCACGGTGTCCAGTACGGAAATCCCGACTTCGGGCGGTGGTTCCATCACGCTGGACCGCACCGTGCGCGAAGTCACAAGCGGAGCTATTGACGATGCGGTTAATCGGATAACGAAGGACGGCAGCTGGCTGTTCGACGGACTCAGCGCGGCCGTGGACGTTGTATTGGTCCTGATTGAGAACGGACTGACGTGGGTTCCGTGGCCGGCGATTGTGACCGGCCTGGCTTTCCTGTCCTTTGCGGCGGGTGGATGGCGGCTCGTGGGGTTCACGGCAGCCGCGCTGCTCTTCGTGGGCTTCATGGACCTGTGGGAAAACATGATCGACACCATTGCGCTGATGGTGGTGGCGGTGGTCATTGCCGTGTTGGGCGGCCTGCCCCTGGGAATCCTGAGTTCGCGGAGCCGGCTGGCCGACAACCTGTTGCGCCCCATTCTGGATGCGATGCAAACCATGCCGAGCTTTGTCTATCTCCTGCCGGGCATTCTGGCCTTTGGCCTGGGGAAGCCAGCCGGGATTTTCGCCACGATCATCTACGCGATTCCGCCCGTCATCCGGTTGACGAACCTGGGAATCCGCCAGGTCCCGAGCGAAACGATCGAGGCTGTTCGATCGTTCGGCGCGTCGCCGCTGCAAATCCTGGCGAAAGTTCAGATCCCGATGGCGCTACCGACGATCATGGCGGGGATCAATCAGACCACCCTCATGGCCCTGTCCATGGTGACCATTGCCAGTATGGTGGCCGCCGGCGGCCTGGGCGACAACGTGCTGCGGGCGCTGCAGAAGAACCAGCCGGGCAACGGGGCCATTGCCGGGCTGGCCATCGTGTTCCTGGCCATCATCATCGATCGCCTTACACAAGCCGTGTCGCGCAGCCGGCAGGAAATGCTGAGGTCCGTAGGTTAATTGACGCCGGATAGCTGACGTAATTACACAGATAATATGACTTGTGTCGGCAATTTGACAGACACATCGAGCGTTGCATTGACAGGCATGATTTCGTAAGGTAAAGTGGGTAGACAGGTCGCTGTTAGCAAGTTGCACAAAGCAGTGTTGTGCATAGCAGTAGTCTTGATTCACTACGGCATGTTTGCGGCAGCGTCAGTGCGATGGTGACCGCCCAGGTCGACCCGCCAGAAGTGGAGGTTTTTCTATGAAACACATCAGCCGACGACGGATGATGCGACTGGGGATATTAGGCTTTGCCGGCGCCGTTGTCGCAGCCGCGTGCGGTGAGACGCAGGTTGTCGAGAAAATTGTGACGCAGCAGGTCGAGGTCGAGAAGATCGTTGAAAAGGAAGTGCCAGTCGAGAAGATCGTCACGCGGGAAGTGGTTGTCGAAAAGGTCGTCGAAAAGATGGTCGAGGCGCCGCCCGGAGAGAAACAGACCCTCGTCTTTAGCGACCTGAACTGGACCAGCGCCCAGATACAGAACCGGATTGCCCAGTACATCGTCGAAAAGGGCTACGGATATCCCACCGACGTCGTGTTCGGCGCTACGCTGCCATTGTTTCAGGGCCTGCGCCGCGGCGACAGCCATATCACCATGGAAATCTGGCTGCCAAACCAGGATGAAGCCTGGGCAGAGGCGCAGACGGCGGGCGAGGTGGTTTCGATTGGCGAGAGCCTGGGCAAGGACTGGCAGTCGGCGTTTGTAATTCCGGCCTACCTGCAGGAAGAGTATCCGGAGTTGGACAGCGTTGAGGATCTCAAGGACGAGCAGTTCAAGGCGTTGTTCCAAACCACAGAATCCGGAGACAAGGCGCGCCTTGTCTCGTGCGTGATCGGGTGGGCCTGTGAAGAGGTGAACGCCGCCCAGATCGAGGCCTACGGTCTCACCGATCACGTACACATCGTCAACCCGGGGGATGGCGCAGCCGCGAACGCCGACCTCTACGGCGCCTATGAGCGGCGCGAACCGTGGCTGGGGTACCAGTGGGGAACGAACGATCCATCGCTGGTGCTGGACCTGGTGCGGCTGAAGGAGCCGGACTACAGCGACGAATGCTGGTTCACCACCAAGGCCTGCGCGTACGAGGACGCGACAATCCTTATCGCGGTGCATCCCGATGTGCTGACGGGCGCGCCTGACGTGGTGGACATGCTCAGGGCCTGGGGCCTCAACATCCAGGTCTATAGCGCCATTGCGCAGTGGCAGCGTGAGAACGAAGACGCCAGCACGAACGACGCCGCCCTCTGGTGGCTGAAGAGCAACCCCGGGATCTGGACCGGCTGGGTTACGGCTGACGCGGCCACCGCCATTCAGTCGGCCCTGGACGCCAACGAAACGCCTGACGGCTGGCCGGTGGAATAGACCAGCTCTCCGCCGCCGCTGGTCCCGGGTACGTGCGCCCGGGGCCAGCGGCGCGGGCGATAGGGATCGGCCTGGCGAGCGTCAAAATTGAGGTTATGTCAAGCAATTTGGTGTAATTTTGGGCTGGCTCTTATAATGGGCCTTGCGTGCCGCTCCGGCGCGATCTTTTTTCGCATTTTTCAACCCACTCGTCGCGCCTCCCAACACGCACCTGCGCTGACGATGACCCGCTGCTGCGCACCGTCCGCGCACTCCTGTCAGGACTAACCCACTGTGAGCCGAGCACTTGATCGTTTGCGAACGGCCTTTGGCCAGCCGGACGGCGATTTTGCGCCGCTGGCGCTCTGGTTTTGGAACGGCCGGCTGCACGAAGCCGAGCTTGGTCGACAGATCAAGGAGTTTGCCGACAAGGGCATCAGCGGCGTGTTCATGCACGCGCGCGAAAGTCTGCAAACGCCCTACGGCGGCGAGCGGTGGTGGGACGCCGTGGACTTTGCGGTCCGGAAGGGTCGCGAGGCCGGGCTGAAGACCTGGATCTACGACGAATACGCCTGGCCCAGCGGACCCGCGGGTTCGCCCGGCGGCCGCAACGGGCAGACCGAGTCCGCGGTCCTGACCCAGGGCAGCGAACACTACGCCAAGACCCTGACGCGGATGATTCACGAGGTCGAAGGTCCGGCCGAGGTCGGGCTGGAAGGCCGCTATCCGACCGGGACGCCGCTTGGCCAGGTTGCCGCTCGGCTGGACGCCAATGGGGATCTGGATCCCGAGACGCTCACGGACGTGACCAAGCTGAACACCTGGGAGTGCCCGGAAGGCGTTTGGCGTGTTCTGAGTTTCTCGGTCCGCAGCTTTGAGGACCGGATCGATTACCTGCGCGCAGCCACGGTCAAGGCCTTTCTTGATTCGGCCTACGAAAACTACGCGGAGCGTCACGCGGCCGCGTTTGGCGATGGGATTCCCGGCGTCTTTTTCGACGAGCCGTACATCACGGCGGAACCGCTGCCGTGGACCGACGATCTGCCGGCGCGGTTCGAGAAGGACAAGGGGTACGACCTGCTGACGTCACTGCCGCTGCTGGTGCTGCGGGGCGGGAACGACACCGTGAAGGTTCGCTGCGACTTCTACGACACGGTGGCCACGCTCTACGAGGAAGCCTGGTTCGCCCAGATCAGTGCGTGGTGCCAGCGTCATGGCCTGGAATGGACAGGTCACACGGAAGAGCATGTGGCCACCCATCCCGCCCGGCAGGGCGATTATTTCCGAGGTCTGCGCCACCTCACGATTCCGGGCACCGATCATCACGGGTTCCGCTACGCCCGACCTCGAACGGTGCAGGCCGCGGAGGTCAAGCCGGCGGTGTCGGTCGCGGCCATGACGGGTCGCCCGCGCGTGATGGCGGAGGCCTTCGGCGGCGCCGGGTGGGGCGTGACGCTGGACGAGATTCGGCACGGCGCCAACCTGCTGGCCGCCTACGGCATCAACATGCAGGTGCTCCATGGGCTGTTCTATTCCATGGCCACCGCCGAGGCCGCCGACGATTGGCCGCCGAGTTTTGGCCACCACAACCCCTATTGGACGCATTTCAAGGATCTGTCGGAATACGTGGCCCGCTTGTCAGCGGTGGTGGGGCACTCCAGGGCCGCAACCGCGGTGGGTGTGCTGTATCCCTGGACCAGCGTGGCCGCCAATACCGCGGACGGGCGACCCAATGCCCGGGCGCGCGCCATTGCCGACGCCTACGAAGGCCTGATTGACGGTTTGACGGATGCCAGCATCGATGTCCATATCGTGGACGAGCGATTCATCAGCCACGGCCAGGCGCGGCTGGAGAACGGACGGCTGCGGCAAGGCGCGCTGACGATTACGACCCTGATACTTCCGCCAACGCCGGTGATCAGCCCCCAGGCCATGCGGCGCCTGGGCGCCTTTGTGCGCTCGGGCGGCACCTTGATCGTGATGGGCGAACGCCCCTCGGGCAGCAACGAGGGCGGCTGGCGGCACCGCCCGATTACACGCGCCGCGGGCACGCTGTTCGGCGACGACTCATCCACGCCGACGGGCGCCCTGGTCGGAAAGGGCCGCACGTTTCAGACGTCCGACGTGCTGCCGGAGGCCCTCGAGCGCATCGCGGCGATCCTGTCGCCGGGAACCACCGTGGACAGTGCGACCGACGTGATCGTCGTTCCCCGGCGACTGGACGGCGCCGAGGTGTTGATGGTTGTCAACCGCTCGGCCGAAAGCACGACAGCGACGGTGACCACCGACGTGCCCGGCCGGCCCGAGGTGTGGAGTCCCGAGTCGGGGACGGCCGAAGCCCTGTCGATCAGCGGCCGGCATGGGCAACGGCGGTTCAGGCTTGACCTGCCGCCGCACGCGGCCCGCGTGGTGGTCTTCGATACGTCGGTTCGGGCCGCCCGCCATCGGGTTCCCGTGGGCCAGCCGCCACCGCAGAAGGACCTGGAATTCAAGACGGACTGGACCTTTGCGATGGACGGCGGGATTCCGACCGGCCAGGGATCGATTCGCCGATTCGAACTTCCGGTGATGCGCGTCGCCAGCTTCTCGCTCGGCGCCGGCCGCCTGGAGCAATTGCGCGACCCGGCGTTTGACGACTCGGAATGGCCGGAGACCTGGCTGGCCCGGGCCGGGGCCGACACCGTGGGCAACTGGCGAGCCAGCTGGATCACGGGTGTCCGCAAGTACGGCGGATGGGCGGTCACGCGCACAAGCGATCAGCACCGGCGCCTGCGATTTCGCCGTACGATCGACCTGACCGAGCCGCCGATCAAGGCTTGGGCCACCTTTGTGGGGGTGGACCGCGTCGCCGTGTACATGAACGGCACGCAATTGGGCGAGTCCGAGGACTGGTCCAGCCCCGTGACCTACAACATCATGCCCTACCTGCGGCCGGGCCAGAACACCATCGTCGCCGACGTGGAGTGTGTGTCGGACGCGCCGATTTCGTTCCTGTTCGAAGGCCAAATTGACCTGCGCTCGGGCGGTTCCATCGTCATCGTGTCCGACGAGTCATGGGACGTGCAGGCGCCGCCGACCGAGGTGTGGTCCGGTCTGTCGTACGAGCGCGACACGCCGCTGGTGACATGGGAGCGCGGCCGTCCGCCGGTTGAGCCGTGGCGCCACATTCCGCTGCTGGGCGAGCCGGTGGCCTTTCCCCGCACGGTGGTGTACCGCCAGCGCCTGCCGGTCGGCTGCGTTGGCATTGGCATCCCCAACATCAAGGGTACGCACAAGGTGTACGTGGACGTACGCGAACGTACGCCCGACATTCAGGGGATTTACAACATCACCACCGGTCGAACGCTTACGGTCGAGATCGAGGCGGCCGACTTTTCCAACGGCATCCTGGCGCCGCTGGAGCTCTTCACGCGGCCGACAACCATTGCCCTCCAGCCGTGGGCGAACTTTGGCTACGGCTGGTTTTCCGGCACGGCCATCTATGAGCGCAGCTTCGAGCTTACGGCGGAGCAGGCGAATTCGGCGGTGTCGCTGGATCTGGGCGAGGTGCGCTATCACGCCGAAGTCCTTGTGAACAACCGGCTCGTGAGCAAGCGGCTCTGGCCGCCGTACCAGTTCGATCTCAGCGGCTTCGTGCAGTCCGGATCCAACAGCCTGCGGGTTCGGGTGAGCAATCTCTATGCCAACGAAATGCGCTGGAAGCGGGACGACACGAAGATGGGGAATGCCTGGCACCGCTACTGGCACGAGGACAACATTGAGGCCGAGTCGCTGGTTTCCGGAATGCTCGGCCCGGTGCAGTTGCGTGTGAGCTAACCGCCGCCCCCGGCGGCGGGCGGCGCCACGGGCTGTGCAAGGCCCGCGTAGTTGCGGACGAAGTTGTACACGCGGCCCTTGTCGAAGGAGTCCAGGCGCTCGATGCGGCCCCAGGCCGTCAGCGCCACGGGCGTCTCGGCCGGCAAGTTGACGTCGGGCTGCACGATGACATCGTGCCCTTCGAACTCCGCGGCCAGTTGCCGCATTTCGTTGCTCAGGCCCGCGTCGCTGAAGTGGACGATTACGAATCCGCGCGACAAGTTGGCGACCTGAATCTCGTCGGGCAGGGTGTCGGTCCGGAAGCCGTGCGGGGCCAACTGGGTCACATGCGGTCCCGAGGTGGGCGGATCGGTGGCATACGGCTCGTGCGGGTCGGTGACGGCATTGAGAATCGTGGGCGCCTGCTGGTCCGTCTCCTCGCCGGGACCGGGCGGACTGGCCTGGTTCAAGCAGTACAGGTTGAGCGGGATGAACAGGGCCATGACCGCGATCATGTAGAGCCAGAACCCGCGTCCCAGACCGCCTTTCTGCTGGCCGCCCCGCCCGCCCTTGCGTTGCTCGCGTTTTTCGGCCTGTTTGGTCCCGGATGCGCGGCTGGCGTCGCGTGCGGGGCTGCTCTGGCCTCCGCCGGATTGGCGGCGGGTGCGACGTCGGCGGCGCGATGCCATGGGGCTTCACCTGAAAATGGGGTGCCGCGAGTATAGGGAAATCGGCCGTCGGTCTGGTTACTATTGCGCGTTCGCGCGCCCACGGTTCTCGCCGCGTGAATCCTCAAAGCCTGCGTCTCACCTCGGCAGGACATCGGATCGGCCGCCGGGCAGTCCTGGCCGCCGCCGCATTTAGCCTGCCGGCGTTGCTGACGCCCAGGGCCGGCGCGCTGCCCGGACTTGGCGCCGTCACGGTGCGCCGCGTGACCTTTGATTCGGCCCTGGGGCACAACATTGCCGATCTGACCGTGCGTCTCAACGGTGTCGCGCACGCCGCTTCGCTGCTGAGCCACTACGTCGCCTCCGGCGGGCTGCGGCGCTGGGGTCACGCGGTCTCCGAGCCGGTGATCGAAAACGGCGTGCTGGTTCAGTACTTTCAACGCGGCGTTATGGAGTGGTCCGGCGAAGCGACCGATGCCGCACCGACGCCGCGCCCGGTCTGGGACTTCATCGGCGGCGGGCTGGAAGGGAGCCCCGATCTCGGCACGGAAGCCGGCACGGCAAATCCTCACGGCGGTACGGCTGTTGGGCCGTTCGGTCACGTGGTGTCCAACACCTCCGTCGAGGGAGAGGCCATCGGATTCCTGGACGCGTTCCAGGCGTTCGGCGGCGCCGCTGGCCTTGGATTCCCCAAGACCGAAGCGCGACTGGACACGGGCGATCCGGGCACCGTGATTGACCCAACGGCCGAAGCGGGCGTCATCCGGCAGTACTTTCAAGCGGGCGTGCTGGAGTTCGCGCCCGGGCGAGCCGAACCGGTTCGCCTGCGTCTCAGCGGCGATGCGGTGCGCAATCGTGTTTACCCGGCGGGTCTCTGGACGCTGATTCGCAGCTTTCGTTCAGCCAGTCGGTGGCGGGCCGGGGACGGGATCGAACTGGAACCGCTTCAGCGCGGCCTGGGCGTAACCGCCACGGGCGCACCGCGGGCCGCGGCGGGCTTTGCCATCGCGCGTCTGCTTGACACGGCGGATCTGGGCCTGCCTGTCGCTCTGGCCTTTGGGCCTGACGACCGTCTGTACATGGCAATGTCCAGCAACGCCATCCTCACGCATGCCGGCATGCCCGGCGCCGATGCTCCGGTTGTTTTTGCCCAGGGATTGGACCCGTTGGGCGTGGACGAACCGCGCGGGGTCGCCTTCATCGGCGACGCGGTGTATGCCTCCGTGCGGCAGAAGATCATCCGCCTGCGCGATACCACCGGCACGGGCGCGGCTGACGAGTCGGTGGAGATCGTGGCGGGCCTGCCGGAACAGGCCCATTTGCTCCACCGCAACAACGGAATCGTGGCTGGTCCCGACGGCATGCTCTACGTGGCCGTCGGCAGCACCAGCAATGCCGGGGAACTGCCGGAGACCGAGCATTCGGGCACGATCTTGCGCATCGCGCCGGACGGGTCGCGCGTGGAGGTGGTGGCGCGCGGACTCAGGAATCCGTTCGACCTCGCCTTTGCCCCGGACGGCGAGCTTTTCTGCACCGACAACGCCCCGGATGTGCCGGTGCGCGCGGCTGACGACGCGCCGGACGAGCTCAACCACGTGATCGAAGGCCGTGACTACGGGCATCCGCATGCCTGGGACTATCCGCCCGAGGATCCATCCGTGCAGGGTCCCGTCGCCGCGCTGCCGGCGCATGCGGCGGCCACCGGAATCACGTTCTTCACCGGCCCGCAGGCGCGTGAGTTCGAGGGTGACGCCCTGATTGCGACCTGGGGCCCGGGGCTGGGCCGCAGTTCCTACACCCACAACGTGCTGCGCGTACGCCTGGAGCCGCAGGGCGAGACGTTTAGCGGCGAGGTCTACCCGTTTGTTACCGGCCTCGACCGGCCGACGGACGTGGTCATCGCCCCGGATGGCGCGGTGGTCATCAGTGACCACGTCGGGAAACACATCTACCGGGTTACGCGCCGCTAGGCTCGTGAGACGAGCGCACCGGTCCGGTTCGGTCTCGGTGGGCCCAAGCGCCTGGCCGCCAGTTCAATGCCCGCTCCAGGTTGTCCAGGTACTCGGCAAAAGCGCGGCGGCCGGCGGGCGTGGCCTGCAGCCAGGTGCGCGGCTTGACGCCCTGGAACTCCTTGACGATGCGCAGGTAGCCCGCGTCCTCCAGCCTTCGAAGATGCGTCGTGAGGTTGCCGCCGGTGAGCTGGAGGGTCTCCTGGATAAAGCCGTAGGCCACGCGGTCCGTCGCGGCCTGACTCACCAGCATCGTCATGATCCGCAGTCGGGTGGACTGGTGGATGGTCTCGTTGAGGACGATCGCCTCGTCGGTCAAACGTTGGCGCTCCAGCGGATCCAGGCCGCGCTCAATGCGACCACGAGCAGCGTTGCGGCTGCCGAGATCACCAAGGCGGCGTCGCCGGCGAAGTGGCTGGCCAGGTAGAAGGGCGTGGCAAAGCCCAGGCCCACGGCCACGAGCACCGGGCGGTGCATGATGCCGAACAGAATGTAGCCCAGGGCCACGATGCCAATGGAGACGCGCGCGATCGTGATTCCCTCGACCTCGGCAGTCCACAGGCCGGCCGCCGCGGGAATGGCAAACGAAGCGCCGGCCACTGTCAGCCAGAAGCAAAACACGCGGAGTCCCGCGCGCTGCGATGCAGAGCCCGTCGCGTTCGTGACGCTCGCGCGGTGCCCCAGGATGGCGCTGGCGGCAAACCCCACTGCGGTCAACACGCCCCACAGCAGCGCAGGAAACCATGGACTTCCCGAAGCAAACTCGGGGGTAAGCGTCGCGATGGCGTATTGCCCGAGCAGGCCCATGGCCACGATGGCGCCCCACAGGAGCAAGATCGTCTCCATGCCGGCGACATACATGGAACTTCGCGCCCGGTCCATGGTGTCGTGGATGGCGTTCCAGCTTTCCTCGGGCTGAAGCGCCGAGACCTTCTGTTCTGCGTTCGGCATTGGGTGTCTCCAGGTCGTGCGGCGGTCGTCGGTCACTGCTAGGTTTGTGATACAAACTAGTTTATGCGACTAAGACTTGCAGGGCAACTCTGTCGTACATCGCACCGCGAGAATGCGGTCCACAACCAGGTGCCGTGCGCTACACTTGCGACATCCGGGAGGCGCGTTGAACGCCTTCCTTCCGCTACGCCAAGGCCCGTGCAGGGTCGGCGAGATCAGACACTTACCTTATGGCCGTAACCTCACCCAAGCGCGAACTCCTAGGCGAGCTTCGCTTGAACCCGGACGACACCGGCTCGGCGCCGGTGCAGATTGCGCTGCTCAGCGCCCGAATCGAAGAGCTCACCGAACATCTCAAGCAGCACAAGAAGGACAAACACTCCCGTTACGGACTGCTCAAGATGGTCGGCCGTCGCCGGCGGCTCCTGAAGTACCTGCAGGATCGCGACCCGGAAAGGTACCGGCAGGTGATCGACAAGCTCCAGATTCGAGCGCGGCGCTAACGGCGCGTGAATTCCAGGCGATATGCGGCCCGCCGCCCAAGGCGCGGCGAGTACGCACGGATTGATCAGCGGTCCACTCCGAAGCCGGACCGCTTTTCGTTGTTGTAGACGGCTTCGGATCAGAACGCCGGGGGGACCTGACGGAAGAGCCAAGAACCGAGGGCGCAACGCCGGTTGCGGGCTCGCTTCTTCGCTCTTCGTCCAGACCGCCGGCGAGGAGTGACCTGTATGCATACCGTTGAGACCCAGTTCGGGGGGCGCCGGCTCGCGTTCGAGACCGGCCGCCTGGCCCAGCAGGCGGATGGCGCCGTCGTGGTGACCTACGGCGACGCCGTGATTCTCGGCACCGTGGTGATGTCCGACCGCCTGCGCGAGGGAATTGACTATTTCCCGCTCTCCGTGGACTACGAAGAGCGCAGCTATTCCATCGGCAAGATCCCGGGCAGCGTGTTCCGGCGTGAGGGCCGGCCGCCGCTGACCGGCATCCTGGCGTCCCGGCTCACCGACCGCCCGCTGCGCCCGCTCTTCCCGAAGGGCATGCGCAACGAGGTGCAGATCATCCTGACCGTGCTCTCGCACGACGGCACGGCCGAGACCGACGTGATCGGCACCATAGCCGCGTCGGCCGCGCTGATGATTTCCGGTATTCCGTTCGAGGGTCCGGTGGGCGCGGTACGCGTGGGTCTGCGCGACGGTGAGTTCACGCTCAACCCGACCATTGAGGAAAACGCCAGCGGCGACCTGGACCTGGTCGTGTCCGGGACCCGCGACGGCGTGGTCATGCTGGAAGCCGGCGCCCGCGAGGTCGACGACGACACGATGATCCGGGCCATCGCCTGGGGCCAGGAGCAGTTGCAGGCCGCCATCGATTTGCAGCTCGAGCTCCGCGACCTGGTCAATCCCTCGCCGCGCGAAGTGAAGATCGAGAAACTGGACGACGGCGTGCTGGAGGCGGTGGACGCCCGCTTCGGCGACGCTATCGCCGAGGCCGCGCGCATCACCGAACGCTCAGCCCGTGTCGAGAAGCTGTCCGCGATCGAGGGCGAGGCCAAGGAAGCCTTCGACGGCGAGCACGACGGGGGCGACATCGGCGAGGCCTTCCACGACCTGGAGAGCGCCTACACGCGCCGAGCCATCGTGGACGAGGGCATCCGGCCGGATGGACGCTCGGACGACGCGCTGCGGAACCTATCCGCCGACGTGGGAATCCTCCCGCGCACGCATGGCACGGGCCTGTTCGAGCGCGGTGAGACCCAGGTGCTCTCGATCGTGACGCTGGGTACCCAGCGCGACGAGCAGAAGATCGGTCTCCGCGACCTTGAGGAACTGGCCCAGCCCAAGCGCTACATGCACCACTACAACATGCCGCCCTTCGCCTCCGGCGAGGCGGGCCGGCTCGGCTCGCCGCGCCGTCGCGAGATCGGGCACGGAGCCCTGGCCGAGCGCGCGCTGCTGCCGGTGGTTCCCAGCTACGAGGACTTCCCCTATTCCGTGCGCGTGGTGTCCGAGGTCCTCTCCTCCAATGGCTCCACGTCCATGGCCTCCACCTGCGGCAGCACCCTGGCGCTGCTGGACGCCGGCGTGCCGATCAGCGCGTCGGTGGCGGGGATCTCCATGGGCCTCGTTACGTCCGACAACGGCGCGTTCAAGGTGCTGACCGACATCCAGGGCGCCGAAGACCACTTTGGCGACATGGACTTCAAGGTGGCCGGCACGGAGAAGGGCATTACCGCCATCCAGCTCGACATCAAGGTCAAGTACCTGACGCCGGAGATCGTGGAACTGGCCGTCCGGCGCGGACGCGACGCGCGGATGAAGATCCTGGAAGTCATGAACGGCGCCCTGGCTGCTCCGCGCTCCGAGGTGGGCGAGTTCGCGCCCAAGATCATGCGAACCCAGATCAACCCCGAGAACATCGGCACGGTTATCGGCCCCGGTGGGCGCATGATTCGCCAGCTCGAAGCCGACACCGGCGCGTCGATCGACATCCAGGAAGACGGCACCATCATGGTCGGCTCGCCGTCGCGCGAAGGCGCCGAGCAGGCCGTCCAGATGATCCGGGACATGACCGGTGAAATCGACGCCGGACGCACCATGCTTGGCAAGGTGACCCGCATCTTCGGGTTTGGCGCCATGGTCGAGTTCATGCCTGGTCGCGAGGGCCTGGTCCCGCGCCACGAGCTGGCCGAGGAGCCGCCCGGCATGATCGAAGACGTGGTCAACGTCGGCGACGACATCATGGTGATGGTCATCGAGACCGACGACCAGGGCCGCGTCAACCTGTCGCGGCGGGCCGTGCTGATGGGTCTTTCGCCCGAAGAAACGCTGGCGACCGCCGCCCCCGCCCCGCGCGGCGGCGGACGCGGCGGCCCACGCCGTGACGGCGGCGGTCGAGATGGCCGCGGTGGCCGCGGTGGGCGCGGTCGCTTTGATCGGAACGATCGGGGCGGACGCGGCGGCGGCGGTCGGGGACCACGACGAGGCCGCTACCGGGACTAAAGGAGCGCTGTGATGGGATCGCCGTTGCGGGTCGCCGTTTTCGGGGCCTCGGGCCGCGTGGGGCTGACCGTGGTGGATGCCGTGAAGGGCGCTCCCGACATGGAACTCGCGGCGGGCGTCGACCGGATGCATCGGGACACGGATTTCCCCTGGTTTACCGACGTGGAAACGGCCATTCGCGAGACAAGCCCTGATGTCGCCATTGACTTCACCGTGGCCGACGCGGCGGCGGAGAACGCACTGATGGCCATCACGGCCGGCGTTTCACCCGTTATCGGAACCACGGGGATGACCCCCGACCAGATCGAGGCGATTCGTTCAGCCGCCGAGCGCGCGGGCGTGGGCGCTTTTGTCGCCCCCAACTTCGCCATTGGCGCGGTGCTAATGATGGCGATGGCGCAACTGGCCGCGCCGCACCTGGACCACGTTGAGGTGATTGAGCTTCACCACGATCAGAAGATCGACGCGCCCTCGGGCACGGCCGCCCACACGGCTGAGCTGATCGCCCAGGCGCGCGACGGCCGGCCGGCCATCGACGCGCCCACCGAACGCTTTACGCTGCCGGGAGTTCGCGGTGGCGTGAATCACGGCGTGCGCGTGCACAGCGTGCGGCTGCCGGGATTCGTGGCCCACCAGGAGGTCATCTTCGGCGCGCTCGGCCAGACGCTCACCATTCGGCACGACTCCACGAGCCGTGATTCGTTTATGCCCGGCGTGTTGATGGCAGCCCGCCGGGTGCGAGACTTGCCCGGCTTGGTCATAGGCCTTGAGCACCTGCTCTTTGAGGAAAGAGACGACGCATGAGCCGCAGTTTTGGCATCGGGGTTGTTGGCGCCACCGGCGCCGTGGGCCGCGAGTTCCTGAGCGTGATGGAGGAGCGCAACTTCCCGGTTGGTGAGTTGCGCCTGTGGGCCTCGGAGCGCAGTCGCGGCAAGCAGATTGAATTCAACGGTGAGTCCCACACCGTAATGGTGCTGGACGACGACAGCGATTTCTCGGGCCTGGACTTCGTGCTGATCTCGGCGTCGGGCTCCATCAGCCGAGCCGTGGCGCCGCGGGTCGCCGCCGCCGGGGTCATCGCCATCGACGACAGTTCCGCCTTCCGCTACGACGACGACGTGCCGCTGGTAGTTCCCGAGGTGAACGCCGAGGATCTCCAGGAGCACAAGGGCATCGTGGCGATTCCCAACTGCTCGACAACGCCGATCGTCCAGGTGCTGGCGCCGCTGCACGAGCACAGCCCGGTGCGGCGTGTCATTGCCGACACCTACCAGTCGGTATCCGGCGCCGGCGGCATGGCGATGGAGGAACTGGCCGAGCAGAGCGCCGCCATGTCCAACGGCGCCGAGTCGACGCCGGACGTGTTTCCGCACCAGATCGCCTCCAACCTGATCCCGTCCATCGACGATCCGCGCGACGACGGCTACTCGAAGGAGGAGTGGAAGGTCTCGGCGGAGACGCGCAAGATCATGCACATCCCAGACTTGGCCGTGTCCGCCACCTGCGTGCGCGTGCCGGTATTCCGGGCGCATTCGGCTGCCGTTCACGCCGAGTTCAGCGATCCGATCGACGCCGATCTCGCCCGCTCGCTGCTGGAAGACGTCCCGGGCGTCGAGATCGTGGACGATCTGGCCGCCGAGGTCTACCCCATGCCCATGACCGCCGAAGGCAACGACACCACCTGGGTCGGCCGCCTGCGGCAGGACATGTCGCATCCCAACGGCCTGGTCTTCTGGGTCGTCTCCGACAACCTGCGCAAGGGCGCGGCCACCAACTCGCTCCAGATCGCCGAGTCGATGATCGAACAGGGGCTCGTCTAAGCGCGGACGCGTCCCCGGAGGCCAGTCGCTGGCCAAGCGTTGGCGCCGCCCCGGCTAGGATGGGGCCATGGCGCTGGTGTACTCGATTCAGACATGGTGGCGCGAGGTTCGGCGTTCGGCGGACCGGCGTGACGATTACCGCCAGGCCCAGCAGGCGCTGGTGCGGGCCGGCATGTCGCCGGAGGCATCCCAGGAAGAGTTGGATATCTACCTGGAGGAGATTCGCGCGGCTCGAACTCCTACGCTCGATCTCCTGAAGTCTGGTTTTCTGGCCGGCATGGGGGTTGTCCTGGCGGCCTTGGCACTCTTCATCGTCATGATTGTCGCGACGGGCGTGGTCGAGTTACTGATCGACCCGGAAGGCAAAGGCAGCCGGGCCGTGGCCGAAGAGCAGATTCCGCGAGAGCGCGAGGGCCCGCCGGTCGGAACGCCGGGCGGCGTTCTCATTGCCGCCGGCCTGGCCATATCGGCCGTCTTCGGCGTCATGGGCGCCGGCCTGGCCTTGCTGGAGCGGGCGCGGTTCGAGCGGCAGCGCGCGCCCTATTCCTTTGCCCACCGTCGCCGTACGCGGCGAATCAACGCGCAGGTCGAAATTCTCCTATGGATCGCCATGCTGGCTCCGCTGCTGCTGGCGCTGACCCCGTATCTGCGCGAGTCCAGCGCGGTGCCGGTGCTGTTCCTGTTGGCCCTGGGGCTATTGCTGTTTCGCTCGCTGTGGCGCTCCGCCTTCCCCGACATCCTCAAGGCGCTCAGTCCTTACAACGCCGCTGGTTTGGCCTCGCAGATTCTCACGACCGAAGCCGTCATCATCGAGCGCCAGGAAGAGGCCTTCTACGGCAAGGGTGTCTGGCGCCGCTGGCACCGCTACTTCAGCCGCCGCGTTAACTGGTAGCGCGCTTCAGCGCTTCGCTGGCCGCGCTGGCTCTCACACCGTCAAATGGGTGGCGTACGGCGTAGTGCTACAGTCGCCCCGTTGAATCGCGCACGGGAACGAACGACCTCTCGCCATGAGCGCCGAGTTGGTCGGCATCCTGAGCGTTGGCGCGACGCTACTGGTGGGCGGCCTGGCCACCGCCGGCGCCCTTGTCGGCCTGATACTGAGACTTGATGGGCGTCAGAACGCCCGCATGGACACGCTTGAGGCGCGTCAGTACGAGATTGTCCAAACCGTCGCGCGCCTGGATGCCACTCAGCAGGCCATGCTCGCGACGCTCGCGCGAATTGAGGAGCACACACGGCCGGCCGGTGACCCGCCAACCAAACCTGTCCCATATCAGACGGCTTCCACACCGGCCGACGATCCAAGGCCGTCTGCGCAAGCAAGCACGACGACTCCTGTCTGACGGTACAGGCCACCGCCCTCGGAATGCGGCCGACTTCCCCCGGCAACCCATTCGCACTCGCTAGGTACAATCAGCCCATACAGCACGGCGTATCGCGGCCATTCGTACGGTCGCGGGCGGAGGCTGTCCCATGTTGACCTTTGGCCGGCTCATTACCGCGGTGATCACCCCATTCGCCGATGACGGCTCGGTGGACTACGACACGTTCGGACGCCTCGTCTCCGGACTCGTCGATGCCGGCAACGACGCGGTCGTCGTCACCGGCACCACCGGCGAATCCCCGGTGCTCAGCGACGACGAACGCTTCGGTCTTTACCGCGAAGCGCTGTCGGCCGTCGGCGACCGCGCCCTGGTGATCGCCGGAACCGGCGGCTACAACACCACCGAGAGCGTGCACCTGTCGCGCGAGGCCGCCGAGATCGGCGTGCACGGCCTCCTGCAAGTCACGCCCTACTACAACAAGCCGCCCCAGGACGGGCTGGTCCTCCATTTCGAGACCATCGCGGAAGCCACCCCGCTGCCCAACATGCTCTATAACGTGCCGGCCCGCACCAGCCTGAACATGACCGCCGACACGGTGGCGCGCCTGAGCGCCGTGGACAACATCGTGGCCGTCAAGGAGGCCAGCGGCGACTTCGACCAGATCGCGGAGATCGCCCGCACGGCCGAGGACGGATTCGACATCTACAGCGGCAACGACAGCGACACCTACCTGCTCATGGCGTTGGGCGGCGTTGGCGTCGTCAGTGTCCAGTCGCACGTCGTCAGCGGCGAGACCCGCGACATGATCGACGCGTTTGTCGAAGGCGACATGGAAACGGCGCGCCGCAAGCACCTGCACCTGCTGCCGATCGCCCGCGCGCTGTTCCCGGCCGGTTGGCCCAACCCGATCGCCGTCAAGGCCGCCGTGAACCTCAGCGGTTTTTCGGTGGGCGTCCCACGCTCCCCGTTGATCGAGTTTCCCGCCGACATGCA
The DNA here is from genome assembly GCA_022825895.1 of Chloroflexota bacterium. Lineage (GTDB taxonomy): Bacteria > Chloroflexota > UBA11872 > UBA11872 > UBA11872 > UBA11872. The sequence continues at coordinate 147,351 of JAJDVX010000033.1, forward strand.
GGACGACCTGAAGTCGGTGCTCGACCTCTACGAACTCGACGCCTTCCTCCATCCCGCCGCGGTGCATGCGTAGCGCGTGATCGGCCTTCCGACTTTTCCTGACCTCGCCAGCCTCGCGTCTGTCGTTCGGACCTGTGAGCGGTGCGGCTTGCACCGCGGCCGAAACAACGCGGTCCCCGGCGAAGGCTCACCGACGGCCCGCGTCGTCTTCATCGGCGAGGGTCCGGGCTTTCACGAGGACCGGCTGGGCCGGCCGTTCGTGGGCCAGGCCGGGCAGATGCTGGACGAGCTGATCCAGGGCATCGGCATGCGCCGGGCGGACGTGTTCATCGCCAACGTCTTGAAATGCCGCCCGCCCAACAACCGCGACCCGCTGCCGGACGAGGCGGAAGCCTGCCGTCCCTATCTGGAGCAGCAGTTGGCGTTGATCAATCCCGACCTGATCGTACTCCTGGGTCGTCACGCCTTGAACGCGTTCTTTCCCGAGGCGCGCATCTCGCGGGCTCGCGGCGTGGCGCGGCGGCTGAACGGGCGGGTGTACCTGCCCGTCTACCATCCGGCGGCGGCGCTGCGCCAACTACGGCTGCGCGACATCCTGTCGCAAGACTTTCAGATGATCCCCAAGCTGCTGGCCGACGCGACCGAGGTCGAACCCGACCCACCGCCACCGCCCGATACGCAGCAACTCTCACTTTTTGCCTGACGCAACAGAACCCGGAACTTCACCTATGACACGCGAATCTCCAGCCGAGGTCGTGCGCGTCGTCTCTCTTGGCGGCATTGGCGAAATCGGCAAGAACTGCACCGTGATCGAGTACGGCGACGACGCCATCGTGCTCGACTGCGGCATCACCTTCCCCGACGCCGGCATGTTGGGCGTCGATCTCGTACTGCCGAACTTCAACTACCTGCGCGAAATCCGGCACAAGCTGCGCGCCTTTGTCATCACCCACGGCCATGAAGATCACATCGGGGCGCTGCCTTACGCCCTGCGCGAGTTCAATCTGCCGATCTACGGTTCCAAGCTCACGCTCGGATTGGTCGGCGTGAAGCTGGAAGAGCCGGGCCTGCGCGATCAGGCGGACCTGCGCGTGGTCAAAGCGCGCGAGACCATCACCGTGGGCCCTTTTCGCTGCCAGTTCTTTCACGTCTGCCACAGCATCCCCGACGCCATGGGCATCGCTATCCAGACGCCCATCGGAACCATCGTGCATACCGGCGACTTCAAGATCGACCACACGCCGGTGGATGGAATCCCCCCGGACTTCCAGACCCTGGGCCGCCTGGGGGACGACGGCGTGCTGCTGCTGATGTCCGACAGCACCTACGCCGACCAGCCCGGCCATACGCCGTCCGAGGCGGTGATTGCCGAGTCCTTCGACCGGGTCTTCAACGACGCGCCCGGCCGCATCATCGTCGCCACGTTCTCGTCGTTGATCTCCCGCGTGCAGCAGGTCATCGACGCTGCCTATGCCTACGGGCGCCGTGTGGCCTTCGTGGGGCGCAGCATGGAGCGCAACGTGCGGGTGGCGCGCGACCTCGGCTATCTGCACGTGCCCGACGACGCCATGGAGGTTGACCCGCGCGACCTGCGGGATTACCCGGCGGATGAACTGGCTGTCATCTGCACCGGCTCGCAGGGCGAGCCGCGCTCCGCGCTGGTGCGGATGGCCAACCGCGACCATCGGTTCATTGACCTGCTGCCCGACGACACGGTGGTGGTCTCGGCCTCGGCCATTCCCGGCAACGAAGAGGCCGTCAACCAGACGATCGACCGGCTGGCGCGGCAGGGCGCCCGCGTGCTCTACGAGCGTCTGCTCCCTGTCCACGTTTCCGGCCACGCCGGGCAGGAAGACCTCAAGTACATGCTCAGCGCCCTTCAGCCCAAGTTCTTCATGCCGGTCCACGGCGAGTTCCGGCACCTGGAGGAGCACCGGCGCCTGGCGGAGCGTGTCGGTATAGACGCCGAGCACGTGCTGGTGGCCGAGTCCGGGAACATCGTGGAGCTATCCGCGGACGACATCGGCGTGGTCGGCCAGACCGACGTGAGCAACGTCTACGTTGACGGACTCACCGTCGGCGAGGAGAGCGACGCCACCATTCGTGACCGTCAGCACCTGGCGGAAGGCGGCCTGGTGATTACCGTTGTCAACGTCGACCGTCACACTGGTCAATGCTTGACAGACCCGGATATCATCACAAGGGGATTTGTGTACGCCTCGGACGCTCAGGATGAGCTGCTGACGCGTGCGCGCGACACCGTGCGGTCGGTGGTGGACACCGGCGACCATGCGGACGTATCCCCCGAACATCTACAGAGGAAGATCCGGAACGCACTCGGGAGGCGTTTGTTCCGGGAGACCCGGCGGCGACCGGTGATTTTGCCGATCGTCACTGAGGTCTAGCTAAGGGGCGGGCGACAGTTCGCACCTGAGGAGGGCCTCCCGTGGCCACGAGCCGAAAGGCCGCCGCGCTGCCTGCGCGCGCGACGCGGCCCGAACATTGGGACATTGCGGGTTTTGGCGGCTTCATCGTGGCCGCCTTCGGCCTGCTTTCGTTCGTTGGCCTGGTCGTCGACGACGCATTGGTCGTGACGGGCGCCGCCGCAACCGTGGCCGCCGGTGTGGGCCGTGCCGCGCCGTTGGGCGCATTGGCGGGCGCGCTGATCGGTGTGGCCGTGCTGGTCGCCGGCGCACGTCGGCGGGCCATCATCGACGTCACCCACTTCGTGGCGGCGGCCGTGTTCGTGGCGGCGCTGGCGGCAATGACCGATCTGGCCGCCGCCGTCGCCAACCAGGGACAGCCTGGCGGCGGCGGCGTGATCGGCGGGCTCATCGGGTCGGCCATTCGGACAGCGATTGGCGCCGTTCCCGCGTTCCTGGTGCTGGCCGCGGCCGCTGTACTGGCTCTTGCCTACGGCATGGCCGCGTCTCCGTGGGGCACCGAAACCGTGATGCGACCAGGACGCGTCGTCATCCGGGCCACGCGCTACCTGGGCGTCGGTTTGATGTCGGTGATTGCCGCCGCCAATGCCCGGGCGCGGCCATGGTTTTCGCCGGCACCACAGCCAGCGGATGCCCACGAGAAGGCTGATCAGGCGCGGTCGGAGGCTGAGGATGCTCCGGCGGAAGAAGACTCCGACGAAGGGCCCGCCTGGGGCCAGCAGCCGCTCATTCGCGTGGCCGACCGCATGCCGGCCGCCGCCGCGCCCCCGCAGCAGGAAGGCCGCTGGCAGCTTCCCGGCATGGAGCTATTGCTCCCCGCCGAGGACTCCGGTGAGGTTCCGGAAGACGAGATCGTCAGCAAGGCCGCCTCGATCGAGGAGACCCTGGAGTCCTTCAAGGTGCAGGTCAGGGTTGCCGAAGCCGTGCCGGGACCGGTCGTGACCCAATACCTCCTGGAGCCGGGCCCGGGCGTCAAGGTCGCGCGCATCACCGCGCTGGCCAACGACCTGGCTCTAAAGCTGGCCGCCCGCAGCGTACGCATCGAAGCCCCGGTGCCCGGGCAGCCGTTCGTGGGGCTGGAGACGCCCAACGACAACCCGGCGGTCGTCACGCTGCGCGAGGTCATGGAGAGCCAGACCTGGGCCGCGTCTGACTCGGACATCAAAGTCGCGCTTGGTCAGGACGTCGCCGGCAACGTGCGCGTCGCCGACCTGGCCAGGATGCCGCACGTCCTGATCGCCGGCGCCACCGGGTCCGGCAAGTCGGTCTGCCTGACCTCGTTCATCACCGGCATCATGTTCAACAAGACGCCCGAGGAAATGCAGTTCGTTCTGATCGACCCCAAGATGGTCGAACTGGTGGCGTTCGAGGGCATCCCACACCTGCGCATGCCGGTCGTCACCGATGTCAACGAGGTCGTGGACGTGCTGACCTGGGTCAGCAACGAGATGGCCCGCCGCTACCGCACGTTCAGCAAGGCTGGCGTGCGCAACCTGGCGTCCTACAACGCGGCCCCGCCGGAGGATTCGGACGGCCCGCTGCCCAACATCGTCGTCGTGATCGACGAGCTGGCTGACCTGATGATGACGGCCCCCGGCGACGTGGAGCGGCTGCTGGCGCGCTTGGCGCAGATGGCGCGCGCCACCGGTATCCACCTGGTCATCGCGACCCAGCGTCCCTCGGTCGACGTGATTACCGGCCTGATCAAGGCCAACTTCCCCACCCGCATCTCGTTCATGGTCAGCAGCCAGGCCGACTCGCGCACCGTGCTGGATAGCGCCGGCGCCGAGCGGCTGATTGGGCGAGGCGACATGCTCTACGCACCGCCGGAGGGCGGCAAGGCGCAGCGCATCCAGGGCGCGCGCGTCACCGACGAGGAAGTTCGCGCGGTCGTCCAGCACTGGCGCGACCAGGGCGAGCCCAACCAGGTGTCCAGGCAGGAACTCCAGCAGTCGGAGGAAGACGAGGAGGACGAGATCTTCGTGGAAGCCACCGAACTGGTGATGCGCCACGACAGCGTCACGCCCGACCAGTTGGCGCGTGAACTCGGCATCGGCCGCTCGCTGGCCCTCAAGCTGGGGCACCGGCTGGAAGAAGAAGGCTTCGTCGGCCCGCCGCTTCCGCAGTCGCTGCGACGGCCCGTTCTTCAGCGCCAACCCGCCGACTAAGCCGCGGATCCCAACCGTGGCCGAGGCTGCGCCCGGCCTGGGCTCTTTGGGGCCGAGCCGCGCCGCTTAGCCCACGGGCACTCTGGCGCGCGCCCTGCTCGTTGACTTGCCCGGAACCATCACCCCCGGCAACAGCACTTCCAGGCGCTTTCTCGCCCGGCCTTCGGCGGCGGCTGCCAGGTAGGCCACGCCCTGCCGGCCCATCTCCTCTTTCTCGAAGGTCACCGCCGTCAGTGGCGGCGTGGTGTGCTCGGTGGCCGCGGGGGCGTTGAGCTGCACGAACGTGGTCCCAAGGACGGAAACGTCGTCCGGAACAGCCACGCCCGCCTCGGTCAGCGTCCGCAGCGCCGCCAGCGCCATGGGCAGGTTCTGCACGTAGATGGCGTCCGGCAGGTCGCCACGCGCCAGGATGGCTTCCGCCGCGTCCTGGCCGGTCGTCGCGACCTTTGCTCCGAAATAGATGTCAGTGTCGTCCAGCGGATGCCCGGCGGCCGCCGCCGCGTCCCGAACCCCGGCGAAGCGGGAGCCGTGATAGCTGTCCAGGTTTGCAGGGTCGCCAGGCAGCACCACCGCCAGCCGCTCGTGTCCCAGGTCCAGCAGATGCCGGGCCGCCGTGCCCCCGATGTCGTGATTGTCCGGAGCCACCCACGCACAGCCGGGCGCGACGCGCTCGCATACGACCGATGGCCGGGAGTGCCCGCGCAGGAACTCGAGGTCCGCCTGACCCGTGGCGAAGGCCAGCAAGCCATTGACCTCCGGCGCGCGCTCGGCCGCATCCGCCAGCGAGCCTTCGGGGAACTGGTGGATGCTCAGCCCATGTCCGCCGCGCGCGGCCTCAAGCTGGGCGTGATACAGCGCCACGCTGTAGGCGCCGGGATCAAAGCCTTCGCTGTAGAACACTCCGATATGCGCCATCCGTCGGTACCCCGTCGAACCCGATCCGCCGCAGTCTACGCGGCTCGTCGCAGGGTGGGGCGCATGAGCCACACGGCCCCGAACACCGTGGTCACCACCACCACGCCGAGGAGGGTGGCGGCCTGGATGCCGGCCGACTCGGCGATGGCGCCGATGATCAGTGCGCCGATTGGCGACAGGCCGATGAAGGTGATGGTGTTCAGGCTCATCACGCGGCCGTAGTAGGCCTCGGTGGCTTCCAGTTGCAGCATCGTGCGCACGCTGGCGGAGAAGAAGGTATTCAGCATCCCCACGAGCACCAGCAACACGAGTGACAGGCCGAAGGACGTCGAGGCCGCGAAGCCCGCCAGCGCCGCCAGGTAACCCGCCACGGATATTCCGGCCAGCCGTCCGTTCGCCGGCAGCCAGTTGCCGCTGGCCACCAGGAAGGCGCCCATCACCGCGCCTAAGCCCGGCGCGGCAACCAGCCAACCCAGGCCGGTAACGTCCGCGAACAGCACCTCCCTGGCGAAGACCGGCGCCAGCTGCTGGAACGAGCGGCCGAACAGGCTGGCGACGGCCGACACCAGCAGCACCAGCACGATCAACTCGCGGCTGAACGCGAACCGCAGGCCGTCGCGGACCGTATTGAGGACGGCCTCGGGCGGGCGCGGCCTGAATCGTGGCAGCCGCATCAGCGCCAGGGCCGCGAAGACCGGCAGGGTCGTGGCGGCGTTGATGAAGAGAACGCCGGCGGCGCCGATCACCGGCACCAGCAAGCCGGCGATCGACGGTCCGATGAGCGCGCCGCCGGTGAACACCACGGCGTTGAGCGCAATGGCCTTGCGCAGGTCCTCACGCGGAACCAGCGCGGGCACGATGGCCTGGCGGGTCGGTTGGTCGAACGCCCCGGCGACCGAGGCCAGCATGGCGATGACGGCGAAGTGCCACACCTGCGCCACGTCGGCGGCCACCACGATCGCCAGGATCAGGCCCAGGAGCGCCTGGCTGACCTGGGTGATCCACAACAGCGCGCGGCGGTCCATCCGGTCGGCTACGACGCCGCCAAAGAAGGGCAGCACCACCATCGGCACGCCGCGCGCCGCGGCCACCATCCCTACCCAGAAGGCCGAGCGCGTCATCTCGTCGGTCAGCCACCCGACCACCATGATCTGCATCCAGGTTCCCGAGTGCGAAATCACCAGGCTGAACCAGAACAGCGCAAAGTTGCGGTGTCCAAGCACGCCTAGCCGCGGCCATTGGAGCCACGCAGGCGTCGGTCGCGCGGCCCGTGAAGTCCGCCGTGGGCTCATGTTGGTACGCCGCGCTCGTGTCGAGTCAGGGAACCATATCGGTCGGAATCGCTGGGCGAACCATTGGCGACCTGGCGCACGCCACGCATCGGCCTCGCGGACAGCCTGACTTAGACACCGCTCGGAGGTACCGGCTCAAAGTCCGGTATCGGCAGCGGTTCGTGAACGAACACTGCGGGCGCGCTGAATGTGTTCTGCACCACCCGCCCGTCCGGGTAGATCTCCAGCCGCTGACTGCGGTCACCCAGCGCGAAGGTAATCGCCTGTTCGAGTTCGCGGCCGTACACGGACTCGAACGCCGCGGCCAGGACCGCCTCGTTGGGGCCGTAGACGTTGATCCAGAAGTCGTTGCCGGCTTGCACCACCAGCGGGTGGGGCTGGTCGTTGTACATGAACGCCAACGTGGTCGTCGTGCCCTCCGCGGCCGTTGCCAACCACGCGTCGCCGCCGAGGTTGACCGTGTCAGCCGTCGGCTGCCCCGCACTGTCGAGAAGACCCAGATCGCCCTCGGGCCGCATCCATTCCACCGCAACCTGGGCAAAGCGTTGCAACATTTCGCTGTCCCGATCCGTGGCGTTCCAGTACACGATCTGCACCTCGTCGGGCAGCGCGGCCAACACCGGGTCAACGGTGCGGTCGGTAGCCATGCTGACCACCAGGTCATAGCCGGCCAATGCGTCCGCCGTGGCCTGGTCAGCGGTCATGAAATCGGCCTGCGGCACGTAACGCCGCAACGTGTGGCGAATGTGCAGTCGCTGGCTTTCGAATAGCCCATCGGTGTGCGTCGCAAAGGCGTCAGCCGGGTCTCCAATAATGACGGCCCGCGGCAGGTCGTCGGCCCGCTTCTCAGCCAGTTCCGCCAGTTGCGCCTGCGCCAGTTCGTAGCGGCGCCATTGGTAGGTGTCGTCGGGAAAGAGGTGCGAACCTTCCCAGAATTCGTTCCAGCTATAGATGAACACAAGGCTTGGCCTGGTGTTCGCGGCCAGCCAGGCGGTTTCCTGCAGGTACCGGTTGTCGTCCCGGACCACGCGTTGCAGCCCGTCGCGCGCGGCGACGCCGCGGTTATCGAAGATATAGTTCCAGGTCACCACGTGATGCCCGAACTGCCACTGCGGCGTGTCCACCACGAAGTTGAACGGCGCGTAGTCGTCCGGCCAGCGCTCGAACGCCAACTCCTGGACGCGTGATGAGGCCGACCAGTCGAAGATCACGTCCACGTCCAGGGCGGCCTCGACGCGCCGTACCAGCTCGGTAAAGAACCAGGTCCAGGCCTCGGTGTCTTCCAAAACGTCGGGAAAGCCGTAGGCGTAGACGATCACGGGCAGCTGGCCGTCGGCGTCGTAGAGCCAGAGGTCTCGCGGAATTCCCTGGTAGAAGGCGATGACTTCGTCCGCGATCTTGCTGAGGCTTTCGGCGTCGGCGGCGATATAGGCGCGGTCGCTCAATACGGCCTGGCCGCCCGCGTGCAGCAGCTCCCAGTCGTAGAACAACCCGATCCGCAGGTCGTGGCGGCGCAGCGAGTCCAACACCACGTCGGTGGGGGTCAGGCTGTCGCCGGTGAGATACCACTCCCACATCACGCCGTCGACGCCCAGGTCGCGGATCAGCCGGAAGTTGGCGTCGTAGTAGGTGGGCGATCCGACCTGCTCCCGCGTGATCCCAATCCGGTCCCAGGACAACTGGTGAGTGAAATACTCGGTTGGCAGATAGTCGTGGTCCCACCAGTCAAAGAACTGCACCACGCTGACCGGGCGTGGCGGCAGCCGGTAGTCCGGGCCGTGCGGGACAGTCGCGCGCCGCGGGATGAGCGACGTGCCTTTCAGGAATTCGAAAATGTCCACGCGACGCGGGGCGGCGTCCACGTCGGGCGCGTAGGTCCAGGCCGCTCGCTGGGCCCGTAACGCGTAGACGCCATCAGCCTCGGCCAGGGCCAGCGGAAGCCCGTGGACCAGGATGGCCGCGGCGTCGTTGCCCAGGACCGCGCCCGCCGTATAGAACGCCTGGCGCAGCGCGTTGCGCCAGGGCTCGGCCCCCTCCAGCAGTGCCAGGTGCCGCTGCTGGACCTCCGGCCAGGCCAAACCGGAGTTGCCCGACCAGTCGGCGGACGCCGGGATTCCGAAATCGCTGAGCAGTTGGCCGTCATAGCCGTTCGAAGCCAGCAGGTCCATGACGTTAGCCACGGAGATGCCGCGGTCGGGATCCCAGCGCAGCATGCCGCGCTCAAAGAGTTGGGCAACCTGGCCCTGGTACGGAAAACGTCGCGACACCGGGGCGCCAAACGTTAGTTCGCCCCCAAGGTCCCGCCACGACGACCAGAGGCGGACGTCTTCGAAGTCGGTCACCGCGAACCCCCGGACCGGCGCTTCGGTCGCAAAGAAGGCGGCGTCCGTGCTCGGGACGGCTTGCTCAGACGACTGAACGCCGGACGACGTGGTTGCCGCCAGCGCAAGGAAGATCCCGAGCAGGGCCAGGCGCAGAGTCCCAGCCATTTGCGGCCAGCCGACGAGGGCCGTCATAACCGGGGCAACGGCACGACCCGTTGGGCCCCTGTGGCCCTTGGCGGCTTACTCAAGCGGAATGCTGACCCGCCGCCCCTCCCGAGCGGACCGCGTGGCCGCCTCCATGAACTCCATGTACTTGAACGCGCGCGCGAAGCTGGGCGCCAGCCCGGTGTCGTGGCTGCCGCTGCGGATGGCGTCGATGAAATCCGTTTCCACGTTCGGGTCGTAATGCTCGTCGGCCGGGATGTCGATGGGCGACAGCTCGTCTTCGCCCGCCTTCGCGCCGGCGATGGTGTCGTGGTCGAAGTCGTAGACCAGGGTCCCCTCGTCGCCGTAGAGCCAGACCTCGGTGGCCGGCTCGTGATGCGCCAGGCCCGACCACTGGTAGACGTAGTCGGCGCCCGACACCAGCTCGCCCATGGCGGTGAACGAGTCCGGCACCCGAACGGCCTCGAATGCGTCGGTCTCCGCGTTGCGGCGTTCCTTGATGTGGACCTTGGTCATCGCCTGCACGTCGCGCTCCGGACCCACCCAGCGCTGCAGGGCTTCCACCATGATCCCCACGTTCATCACGTTGTAACCGCTGATGTCGAAGTCGTGCCGCCAGTGCAGGATGTCGTTGGTCACGGCCGTGTCGCCGAACGACGACATTCGCACCTGGCGCAGTGCGCCGGGGAAGCGGTCCACCTTCAGCAGGCGCAGCATCGTGCGGTCGCCGGCTACACCAATCCCCGGCGGACACACGGCCGCCACCAGTGATGGATTCCGCTCGGCCGCCTCCAGCATCTCGCGCGCCTCGGCCAGGTTGCGCGCCATCCGCGCCTGGCAGAACACGTGCTTGCCGGCATCAAGCGCAGCCACCGACACCAGGGCGTGCAAGTAAGGCGTGGCCCCGATCCAAACGACGTCCACCTCGGGGTGCTCCACCACCTCGCGCCAGTTCCCCAGCACGTTCGGCACGTTGTATTCGGCGGCGAACGCCTCGGCCGTTTCGCGGCGCCGGTTCGTCACGGCCACGAAGGCGATGTCGTCTACATCCGCCAGGTTTGGCATGTGCCGCGTGCGCACGATGTCGCCCGCGCCGACGATGCCGATGCCGAGGCTGCCATTCGACATGTGAGTTCCTGAATCGGGGAATCCCTGCCGCGGCATCATGGCACGCCCCGCACCGGTTCGCGTACCGCGCGTCCGCCGTCCAGAATGTGTGCATTGGCACGTTCCAATCGACGACCGGCATTCGGACCCGCCGATCCGTCCAGAAGCGCCTGAGAGAGCCGTATGACCGATCCCACGTCCGCCCCACTGCGCGTCGCCATCGTTGGCAGCGGCGGTATGGCCGTGGCTCGTGCCGAGCGCATTGCGGCGCGCTCCGACATGGACCTCGCGGTCATCGCTGGTCGAAATCCCGAGACTCGCGCCGCGCTGGCGGAGCGATTCGGCGTCGAGCACACGCAGGACTGGGAATCCACCGTTGCGCGTGCGGACGTGGACGCGGTCATCGTCACCACCCACCCCGACACGCACGCCCCGATGGGCGCGGCGGCCCTGGCGGCCGGCAAACACCTCTTCAGCGAGTCCCCATTAGCGCTATCGCCCCTCGACGCGTCCCGGCTACTCCGCCTGGCCGATCAAAGCGACCTGGTCATTCGCGTCGGCCACACCAGCCCGCTCCGTCCGGGTCCGCGCCTGGTCCGCGAACAGGTCGCCGCGCTCGGCGGCGCGCTACACGACGACCTGGTCGTCCACTTTCCGCATGACCTCCGTGCCGGCCGCGACGCCGGGTTCGACCAGCGCATCAGCGGGCACCCGCTCGTCTACGCCATCCTCCTGGGATACCCCGCCATCTACGGCCGCGGGCCGATCACCCACATCGCCGCCGCTGTGACCCAGGAACCTGCGGGCCATGTCTTCGACCGGGCCGTGGCGGTCGTCAACCTGCGCTTCCAGGACGGCGGTCTGGCAACCATCACCTACCGTCGCGGCTTCGACGGTGATGCCGAGTCGGGCCGCAAGGTCGTCTGCCGGCACGGAGTGGTCGACTTCAGCGATGCCGCCGATCACATCGGCGTGACTGACGCCGACGGGCCACGGATGCTGCTGATTCCCGACGGAGACCCCTGGGACGACGAGTTGAGAGAGTTCGTCGCCGCCATTCGCCAGGGCCGCCACATGTCCGTCTCCGCGCGGGAAGCCGCAAGGGTCGTCGACATCATCGACGCCGCCCGCCGGTCGGCCGACGCCGGTTCAGCCTTCGCCGAAATCTGATCCGCCAGTTGGAGCGCGCGCCAATCGTCAATCATGCGCAAAGGCGGGGCCTGATCTCGGGTTTTCGCCGGGAGGACCCGCGCAGGCTCGACCCATGACCAGCGATAGTCCGGCAGCCCCGCCCTCGCCGCTTGAAGCGCCCGCTGGCCGGCGCTCGCGCCTGGCCCGCCACCGCGATCGCCTGGCGCCCGCCTTCGCCCACACCGACTTTGTCCGGCTCTGGCGCGCCAACCTGGGAACCATGATGGCGTTCTGGATGCAGAACGTCGCCCAGGGCTGGCTGGTGGCGGTCATCACCGAGTCCCCGCTCATCCTGGGAACCCTGGCCATGGTCCGCGCCATCCCCATGCTGGTGCTGTCGCCCTTCGGCGGCTTGCTGGCCGACCGGGTCAGCCGCACCAGGCTGCTGATCGCCTCTCAGATGATCTTTACCGTGGCCGGCCTTTCCATTGGCGTGCTGGTCGCCACCGGCCGCATCGAGGTCTGGCACCTGGCGATCTCCAGCGTCATGGCGGGCACGTCGTTCGCCATCAGCGTGCCGTCACGCAACGCCCTGGTGTCCGACCTGGTGCCGCGCCGCCACGTCAGCAACGCCATCGCGCTCACCAGCACCACCATGAACGCCTCCCGCATCGTCGGTCCGGCGCTGGCCGGTTGGCTGATCGGCGTCATCGGCATCGCCGGCACCTACTTCGTGCAGACCGGCGGGTACCTGTGGGGCATGGTCAACGTCCTGTCCGTCCGCGGCGGCGATCAGCACCCCAGGACTCGCGGATCGCCCTTCGCCGCGCTGCGCGACGGATTCAAGTTCGCCTTCAGCACCCGCCCGCTCGCCGCGCTGCTGCTGCTGGGCCTCTCGCCCTCCCTCTTCAGCATGCCCATGGTCATGATCCTGCCGATCTTCGTGAAACAGGACCTGAAGGCCGGCTCGGAGGAGTTGGGCTTGGTGCTCGCGGCCCAGGGCATCGGAGCGGTCATCGGGTCGGTTGGCGTGGTCGCCTACTCCGCGAACCGTCGCAAGGGACCGGTCGTCATGCTCAGCGCGGCCGCCTTTGGCCTGGCGATTGTGGTGCTTGGCCTGACTCGTTCGCCCCTGGCGGCCGGCATCGTCATGGCCTTCGCCGGGTTCTTCTCCGCCGTCTACATGGCCAACAACCAGACCATGATTCAACTGCTCGCGCCCAACCGCCTGCGCGGTCGCGTCATGTCCATCTGGATGCTCGGCTGGGGTCTCACCCCACTGGGCCTGATGCCCATCTCGATCGTCGCTGAAACCCGCGGCATGCCGACCGCCATGGTCCTCGGCGGCAGCCTCAGCGTCGCCGTCGTGCTTTTCATCATGGTCTGGGGCCGCGAGCTCTGGACGCTCGACGCCGAGGCCGCGGTCGACCCCTCCGAGCACTGACGCCGCATGGCCGTACTACCATCGCCCAGCCCTTCGCGAACGGAGACGGCAAATGCGTAGCGGTGTGGTGGGACTACTGCCGTCCGATCCCCCTTCGATCACGGCGGCCGATGCCCAACGCGCCCTTGAGCTCGGCTTCACCGGCAGCAGCGTCCAGCTCGGCCAGCCGGACACCTACTCGCTGGACGAGTTTCGCCGCGTTGGCGACCTGCTGGCCGCGGAAGGCCTGACCGTCGCCCAGGCCAACGGCCAGTACCCCTCGCTCATCTCGCTCGATCCGGCCGTTCGACAGGCTGGGATCGACGGCATGCAGCGGCACATGCAGGCCGCGCACGCGCTGCGCGCCGAGACGCTCTACATCCGGCCGGGCGGCCTCAACCCCGTCGGTCCCTGGTATCCCCATCCCGACCATCACCAGGACGCCGCCTTCGAGCGCGCCGTCGAGAGCATCGCCGCCATAGCCGAGGCTGCGGAGGCCGAAGGCATAACGCTGACCGTCGAGGGCCACGTGCTTTCGGTGCTGGACCGCCCCGAGCGCATCGCCGAGCTCTTCCGCCGGATTCCAACCCACGCCCTCGGCTTCAACCTGGACCCCGTGAACTTCATCGGCAGCATCTGGGACGCCTGGAACCCGACTCCCGTGTACGAGCGCCTGCTGGAGGCGGCCCGCGGGCGTATCCCGGCCGCCCACTGGAAGGACTACACCCTCGAGGACCGCCTGGTCCTGCACATCGAGGAAGTCCCCCTCGGCCAGGGCGTCATCAACCACGCCGCCTGGCTCACGGCGCTCAACGAAACCGCCCCCCGCGCCTGGGTCCTCATCGAACACCTGCCGCCCGAACTCATCCCCGAAGCCAAACGCGTCCTCGACGCCGCCATGGCCCAGGCGGGCCTCACCTGGGATCCCGCATGATTCAGCAGACGCCTGCGGCGGGATCTAATCGCGATCTATGGCACCAATGTTTCACGTGAAACATCGCAGCCCTTACGAGCACGCTGTCCCATGACCACCGACTCGCTACAGGACCGCGTCATCATCGTCACCGGCGGCGCCTCCGGCATCGGCCGCGCCACGGTAGAACTCTGCGCCCAGCGCGGCGCCCGCGTGGTGCTGGCGGACCTGCCGCAGAGCCACGGCGCCGCCATTGCCGACAACCTGGCCGCCGAAGGGCACACCGTCCGCTTCATCGCCTGCGATGTTTCCGACGAGTCCGACGTTGAAAACCTGCTCGCCGCCACGTCCGAGCTTGGCCGCCTCAACGTCCTGATCGCCTGCGCCGGCATCCTCCACGGCGCCACGGTGCCGATCCAGGACTTCGAGACCGAGACCTTCGACCGCGTCCTCGGCGTCAACGCCCGCGGCATGTTCCTTTGCGCCAAGCACGCCGTGCGCGCCATGGGCGAAGCCGGCGGCGTGATCCTGCTGCTGGCCTCAGGCGCCGGCGTCACCAGCGGTAGTTCGTCGTTCGCGTATGGAACCAGCAAGGGCGCGGTGCACGGCCTGGGCCTGGTCATGCAGGGACGAATGGGCTATGACCCCATCCGCGTCAACACCGTGGCCCCCGGCAGCATCGCCACTGCCCTCAAGCTGCAAAACGTGGTGGATGTCGGCCAGGCCGCCGGCGTCTCCGATGAAGAAATCCGCCGCCGCCAGGCCGATCTCGGCGACCCGGCCGGCGTCGCCCGCGTCCTCGCCTTCCTCGCTTCCGACGAAGCCGACTACGTCCGCGGCACCGTCTTCACCCGCTAAGCCATCGCCGGCACGGTGCCGAATCGCGCCGTCTGTAGGCCAATAGGTCTAGCCCGTTCGACGTAGTGGCAGTTCGGAAAGTTATGGAGATGGGGCGATGACCAGGCTCGCGCCGTCTTCCAACATTCGAATCGGGAGTTCCAATCTGTGGAGGCAGCATCGTGTCCGGCCACCTCACTCCATCCCGCTTGAACCGTCGTTCGCGCCCTATGGCCCGCCGTACGCTTTTGCGTGGCGCCGGCTGGGGCGCGCTGGGCGCTTCCGCCGCCGCTCTGCTTGCTGCCTGCGGCGATCCCGATCTACCCGTGCCACCGGCGGTCGGGGGAAGCGCGGCATCGCCGGCCTCCCGGCCCGTTACCCCCGTGATTGCCGTCCAGGAACGTACCGCGCAGCCGCGGGCTGCCGCCCCGGTCACTATCGGCATACCCATCGGAAATCCGCTCTTCGACCCGGTGGCGCTGAGGATCGCCGGGCTTGCCGCCGACTCCACAGAAGTCGCCGACGCGCCCGCCGAGTTGCGCATCGTGCAGTTGGAACAAGCCCGCGACTTTGACCCGTATCACCCGCAAGAGGTCGCGGCTGCAGTCGAGGCCACGCTGCCGAACCATCCCCAGCTCGACGCGCTGCTGGTGCTGGACCCTGGCATCGCCCTGACGCTTGCCGAGCTCGGCCACGTGGCGCCCGTCAACGGTCCCGCGGCGTCCGCCGCCGATTTCAGCGCGGACGACTTTCTTCCCTCCGCCATCGGCCCGTTGACTGCTGACGGCAATCTGTTCGGGCTGCCGCTCTGGATCAGCGTCAACATGCTGCGCTATACCCCCGGCCACTTCGCCGATGCGGGCGTCGATCCCGAAGCCTTGCGCGATTGGGACTGGGAGCAGTTCCGGGAAACCGCCCTCCGTCTCACCCAGATGGACGCTGGCCAGCCGGAGCGCTGGGGAGCGTTCGCGCCGCCGGGATTGATGCCCGGCCACCAGTGGATCTGGCAGAACGGCGGCTCGGTTGCGAACCTGACCGCTCGCCGGGCCACCCTGGACACCACCGTCGCCCTGGAAGCGGTCGAGTTCCTGCACGATCTCGTCAATGACGGCATCGGCCCCCGGCCCGAGCCCGATTCCGGGGCTGTTTCGATCACGATTTCAAACGACAGCGGTGAAATGCTGATCGGCGGCGCCCCGGTGGCCATGTTGGGCGCGCCGGTTGGCGGGCTGTTCGGCGGGCTGTTTGGCAACGAACTCAGCGCCGGCGGCTTGTTGGCGCCGCCGCGCCAGCGCCAGGCGGCGTCCGATGCGATGGTATTCGGCGTGCTGACCCTGCTCAGTGCCAGCGACAACCCCGACGCCACCTTCCGAACGATTGACTGGATCGCCACCCGGATCGCGCCTGTTGCCACCGTCCCCGTGCGCGGAGCGTCCGCGGCGCAGCTGCAACTCCAGGGCGGCTACAGCGACGCGGATGCCGACGCCATCATGCAGGCCGTCGACTCGGCCCAGGCGCTCCACGGACCCTATGCCCCGGGCATTCGGGCAGCAATGCTCCACCGCGTCGATCTACCCATCGCCACGGGCCAAGCGGACCCCTCCACCGCGATCGCCGGCGCGCAGCAGGCCATCGACGAGCTGCTCCGGCAAAGCCCGGCGGAAGCCCTGGCGAACACCGGGGCGCCCTCGGAGTCCCAAACCTCCGAGCGGGGAAGTTAGCGGCAGCGAGCCACGGACACGAGCCGGCCGGTCAGGGCTGGTACGCCAGGTCCGGAAACTCCTCCGCCGCCGCGCGCACGAACCCCTCCCAGCCCTTCTGTGACACCGGCAAGTACGGCCGGCGCGTCTCCCAGGTGGTTTCCACCAGGAACGGCGAGGCCGCCGACATGGCCTTGCCGATGATCCCGTGCAGGTTGCCGTCCTCCACCAGGTGGCGTTTCACCACGGCGCCGAACGCCTGCAGCCGCTCGTTGCGGCGCGCCGCCGCACCCCACTCGCCGCGCTCGATCTCGTCCCACCAGTCCAGCATGAAGGTCGGGTTATAGCCCGCCATCCACGAGTAGTTGCCGCGCGCCCCATGCATGGCGAATGCCGTCAGCACGTGCTCGCCGGCGAAGCAACTCAACTCGGGCGCCTGCCGTCGCACGTCCATGAAACCGTCCACCCCGGCCTGCACGTACTTGGCCCCGATCAACTTGGGAAAGCGTTCGGCCAGCGCGCGGTATTCCGCGCCGCCCAGCACGTGCGGCTGCCGCGGCGTGTTGTATTGGATTAAGCCGAAGTCGTCGGGCACCGCGTCCGACACGTCCTCCCAGAACCGGTCGAACGACGCCGGCGTCATCGGCATGAACACCGGATGCCCCACGTGCGCGCCCATCACGCCGCTGTCGGCGGCGATTCGCAGCCGGTCCACCGTGCCCTGCGTGTTCAGCCAGGTCACCCCCGCCTGCGAGGGCATGCCCACCTTCCGGCACTCGTCGCCAAACACCTCCACCAGCGTTCGGAATTCATCAAGCTCTACGGCGTAAAACTCCCCGTCGCTGTCCGTCGTATACGCCCCGTGCAGCCCGGCGGCGTGGCAGCGCCGGACGTTCTCGCGCACGATCCCCGTGTCGATCCTGTTGTCCGCCGTAAACGGCGTCGTCAGCGCAATCCAGATCCCGTGCAGGTTCTCCCGCGTCAGCCCGTCGGCCATCTCCTCACGCGCCATAACTCTCGACTCCTCGTGCTTTCACGCCTTCTCTCTCGCCATAGTGCGCGCGTCGCACCAACGTCGGCCATCCTGGCTCCGACCGTGTAACCGGGAAGCTAGCCTCGTCGGTTGCTGTCGACACCGGGACACGAATCGCCGTGAGCCACGAGCCTCCGCAGTGGGGAGCCCGCTTCCCAGACCGCGATCAACTGCGGGCGGAGACTCGGTGCCTGGCCGAATGCGTTCGGGACCAGTTGCTGGCGCTGATTCCCGGGGACCAGATTCGCGGCATCTATCTCACCGGCTCAGCGGTCAAGGCCTGGGACTCCCCGCTGGACTACGTGCCCGAAGTCAGCGACGGCGATATCCACGTGTCCTTCCGCGATGAAAGCTCGTGGCGCAAGCACCTGGACACTGTGCCGGGGGCACTGGAGGTACAAGCGGCAATTGAGGCGTGCTTCGAGAGTCGTCGCCCGCGGGCCCTTCACCGTCCCCGGCCGCAACTCCTCGTCCTGAACAAGCTCATGGCCGAGCGCAAAGGCTTCGTCTACTCCCCGCAGTCCACCGTCGTCGTGCTCCACGGCGAGGACTATCCGAAGGACGACTACGGCGATCCCGATACCATCCGGCGCCACAACGCGGCCGATCTCGTCGAACGCGCTGAGTTCGTGCAGCAGGTGCCGCTGCTGGCCGTCGATCGACCCTGGACCTATTCGCGCGATCTGCTGAGTCAGCTGACCTGGCGGATTCCACCCGTCGGCCCACTCGCGCTCCACCTCTCCGGGCTCGACACCAAGCACGTCTGGACCTTGAACCGAACTCAGGCGAC
Organism: Chloroflexota bacterium; assembly: GCA_022825895.1. GTDB lineage: Bacteria > Chloroflexota > UBA11872 > UBA11872 > UBA11872 > UBA11872. The sequence goes on from JAJDVX010000033.1 coordinate 165,593, forward strand.
AGCCGCGCTGCACGACGTCGGGCTTGCCAGCCTGGCCAACCCCTACCGCTCCTTTTACCTCTCCGCCTGGGACTACGTCCTCTCCGGCTTCACCGACACTACCGCCTGCCGCACCGCCATCCTCGCAGGGACCCAGGTGCTCACCGAAGGCGCTGACCTCGGCCAGCAATGGCTGAACGACAACCCTTCGATCGGGTAATCGACCCGTTCACCGGCGGCCGAGCCGGAAAGCCCACGTTTCTGCCCTAGAATTGCGCCACCTCCCCGCTCCCGGACTTCTTCCTCGTACCGCCATGACCACCGAATTCCGCCCCACCGAAATCGATCCCAAGTGGCGCGCCCGCTGGGCTGAGCAGGATCTGTACCGCACGCCCGAGCCGTCGGACCGCCCGACCTTTTACTGCCTGGACTTCTTCCCCTACCCCTCCGGCGACGGCATCAGCGTCGGCCACCTGCGCAACTACGTGCCGACCGACGTGCTCTCACGCGTCATGCGGATGCGCGGGTACGACGTGCTGCATCCCATGGGCTGGGACGCCTTCGGTCTGCCCACCGAGAACGCCGCCATCGAGACCGGCCGCCACCCGTCGGACCTGACCCGCGAGTGGAGCGCCAACTACAAGCGGCAACTGGACCTGGCCGGCGGTTCCTACGACTGGGCGCGCGAGATCAACTCCACCCACCCCGAGTACTACCGCTGGACCCAGTGGATGTTCCTGAAGCTGTACGAGCAGGGGCTGGCCTATCGCGCCACCGGCCTGCAGTGGTGGTGCCCCATCTGCGGCGCGCTTGCCAACGAAGAGGTCAACGCCGACGGCACCGACTGGCGCGACCACACCGACATCACTCAGCGCGAGCTGACCCAGTGGTTCTTCAAGATCACCGACTACGCCGACCAGTTGATCGAGGACCTGGAAGGCCTGGACTGGCCGGACGAGACGCACGCCGCGCAGGTCAACTGGATCGGCCGCAGCGATGGCGCCGACGTCACGTTCACGGCCGAGACCGGCGACGAAATCCCCGTCTTCACCACGCGCCCCGACACCCTCTTCGGCGCCACCTTCATGGTCCTGGCGCCCGAGCACCCGCTGGTCGGCCGTGTCACCACGCCCGATCGGGCCGACGAGGTCCAGGCCTACGTGGCCGCCGCCGCGCGTAAGGCCGAACTGGAGCGCGTGGCGCTGGATGACGACAAGACCGGCGTCTTCACCGGCGGCTACGCCATCAACCCCGTCAACGGCGAGCGTCTGCCCATCTGGATCGCCGACTACGTGCTCATGTCCTACGGCTCCGGCGCCATCATGGCCGTGCCGGCCCACGACGAGCGCGACTTCGACTTCGCCACCCGCTACGGCATCGAAATCCGCACCGTCATCGCCCCGCCCGACTGGGACGGCGAAGCGCTGTCCGAGGCCTTCGTCGGCGACGGCCCCATGGTCAACTCCGGCCAATTCGATGGCCTGTCGGTCAAGGACGGCGTGCGCGCCGTCACCGAGTGGCTGCGCGACCGGGGCAAGGGCGACTTTGCCGTCAACTACAAGCTGCGCGACTGGCTGATCTCCCGCCAGCGCTACTGGGGCACCCCCATCCCCATCGTCCACTGCGACGACTGCGGCGAAGTCCCGGTCCCGGAGGACCAGCTACCCGTCCTGCTGCCTTACGTCGAGCAGATCGACCCGCAGAAGCTGGGCGGTCGTTCGCCCCTGGAAGCCGCCGACGACTGGGTCAACGCCCCCTGTCCCGACTGCGGCATGCCCGGGCGGCGGGAAACCGACACCCTGGGCGGCTTCGCCTGCTCCAGCTGGTACTTCCTGCGCTTCTGCAGCCCGGACGAGCACGAAAACGCGTTCGATTCCAACGCCGTCCGCCGCTGGATGCCGGTGGACCTTTACGTCGGCGGTGCCGAGCACAGCGTCATGCACCTGCTCTACGCGCGCTTTTGGACCAAGGCCCTGCGCGACGCCGGCGTGCTGGACTTGACCGAGCCCTTCCAGGCCCTGCGCCACCAGGGCCTGATGCTGGCGCAGCCCGGCTGGGTGGAGGAGTCCGCCCTGCGCATCGACAGCCAGGGCGGCGCCCGCGTGGCCGATCCCGACGGCGCCGATGCCTTCGACAATCCGGAGGCCGCCCAGCCCTTCCGCCGCTACCCGCTGGAGGCTCGCTTTGAGCTCACCGGCAAGCGCGCCCAGCGCAACGGGCAGGCGCTGGTCGAATTCCGCATCACGAAGATGTCCAAGTCCTGGCGCAACGTCGTGATTCCCGACGAGGTCGCCGCCACCGCCGGCGGCGACGCGCTGCGGTGCTTCATCTTGTTCATGGGCCCGTTCGACCGCACCCTGCCCTGGAGCGACCTGGGCCTGGCCGGCGTCTCGCGCTGGCTGAGCCGCGTCTGGAACATTGTGCTGGGCCAGGAAATGGGCGGCACCCGCCGCCGCCGCGCCGCCTACGCCGACGTGCAGGTCGAACTGCAACGCCGCCTGCACCAGACCATCCGCCGCGTCAGCAACGACATCGACGCGCTGAAATTCAACACCATGGTCGCCGCCCTGATGGAGTTCACCAACTTCCTGATCGAGGTCGGCGACGACGACCTGCGCGCCACCCCGGCCTGGAAGCGGACCATCGACACTTTCCTGATCCTGCTGGCCCCCAGCGCCGTCTTCATGGCCGAGGAACTGTGGGAGCGCACCGGCCACTCGCAGAGCATCCACCTCCAGCCCTGGCCGGAGTGGGACGAAGCCCTGGCCGCCGACGAGACCTTCACCCTGGTCGTCCAGGTCAACGGCCGCGTCCGCGACCGCATCGAGGCCCCCGTCGCCACCGACGAAGCCTCCGCCCAATCCCTCGCCCTGGCCAGCCCCCGCGTCCAGACCCACACCAACGGCAAACAGCTCCGCAAAGTCATCTACCGCCAAGGCCGCCTCATCAACCTCGTCGTCGGCTAGCCGCTCTTAGTCGGAAGTCCGGCTAGGGGCGGCTCGGTCCTTGGCTACCCGAGCCAATGTTCGTGCTGGATCGCGATGCCTGAAATGAGCAAGGCGTCCAGCGCCGCCACCAGCCTTCCGGCCGTCCGGCGGCTGGCTCGTGGATAGGCCCGGTTGGTCGTGTAGATGATCGGCGGGTAGGCGCGGCCGGCCCGCATGGCGTCGGCCGCGAGGGGGAGATAGTCGACCACGTTCTCGGTCACGATCACCCGACCTTCCGCCTGCGCCGCAGCGAAGATCGCCTCGTCAGGCAATCCTCGCAGGTCGGGCCGTTCGGCCACCGCCACCACCGCATGGCCGCGGTCCCGCAGCGCCTCCGCAATTGCCGGCGCCCACATCTCGTCCAGCAGCAGCTTCACCGGCCCAGCAGCGCCTGCTCCCGTCGCCAGCGGACCTCCGCTCGTTCAGCTTCTTCCTCGACTCGATGTATCCAGTCGGCGACCTCGTCCGTGTAGTCGGCGTAGTAGCGCAGCGCGGCGCTTACCTGATCGGCCGTCAGTCCCGTCCGCTCGCCAATGCGGTCAAGACTGTCGGCATCGCCGCCATCCCCTCCGCGGATAGCTCCCACCACTTCCCAAACGTCCGGACCGCCAATCAACCCTGCCCGCCGCCCGCCGGGACCCGATCGAAACACGATCCCGGGATGCTGCTCCATCCGCAGCCCTTCTTCCAGCAATTGCTTCGCGACCGCCGATCGCGACTGCCCGCTCCTCCGGCTCTGCGCCTCCAGCTGCTCGAACAAATCCTCCCCCACGCGCACCGAAAGATGCCGGCTCATCGCTTTAGTCGCCTTGCCCGTATGCCGTTGTCACACAACGTAACACCGCGCTGGCGCACTATGAGGGCCAGACCGAACGGGTGCCTACGGCAATCTGCCTGCCCGCTATATTGACCCAGTGCGCAGGTACCGGCTCCCAAGTCGTGAGTCAGCCTGGAACCAATCTGATGATTCACCAATTAACCCGGCCGAAGACCTCCCGCAACGAACATAGCGGCGACCCGCGAGTTCATTCCTTGCATCCGCGATCCTCGTCGTTCAAGTGAACGCCCCACCCGCGTACACCTTTAGACTAAGTGGTAACATAGCCCCGCTTGTTACGCTGCTGTCATATTCGTCGTGTCACCGCGACCCCGAACAAATTGAAATCGCAATTGACCGAAACTATTGGCTCGGAATCAGCCTAGAGTGACGCCCGGACACGCTGGCAATGCCAGCCGCATTCACGACGACGTTCACGATCACGACTATCGAGCCGCCGGCCGTCGTGTTCTGATACTTGTCTTGATTATGACGATCATCCATATGGCGCTCGAAATTGTTGGCGGTATCGTTTCAGGTAGTTTGGGTCTCTTGGCTCACGCTGGTCACGTCGTCATCGACGTTGTTGCCATCGGCCTGGCGCTCTTCGCCATGTGGATGGCCGAACGTCCAGCCACCATCACCCGCACCTTTGGCTACAAGCGTATCGAAGTGCTCGTGGTGATGTTCAATGCGCTTGCTCTGTGGGTACTTGCCAACTGGATTATCTACGGGGCGTACCAGCGGCTTATCAGCCTGGAGCACGAGCACGAGTTGGAGGCCACGATAATGCTAGTCGTTGCCACTGCGGGGCTTCTCATGAACCTAGTGGCCGTATGGGCACTCTACCGATCGGTGCAGGATAACATCAGCATTGAAGGCGTCTTTTGGCACATCGTGGTCGACCTCCTGGGATCTATTGGTGTGATTGTGGCTGGCGTCCTTACATTGCTGTTTGACTGGGATATAGCCGATCCTATTGCCGGGATAATCATCGCCGTATTCATCCTGGTCAGTTCCGGCCGTCTGGCCGTCATGGTGTTTCGCGTGCTGCTGGAAGGCGTGCCAAAACGTCTGGATATGTACCAGCTTTGCAGCGCACTGGAAGATGTTGACGGCGTAACATTGATACACGACGTCCACGCCTGGACGATCACCTCCGGCTACGACGCCCTCACGGCGCACGTGCTCATCGACGCCGACTATCAGGGTGAATACGAGCCGCTGCTGCGCCGCCTGCGGCAAATCGCTTATGAGGAATTCGGCATTCACCACATCACGCTGCAGCTCGAGGCGTCAGCAGCCGACTGCACCGAAAACCACCACGTCGACCACCTGGAAGCCAGAACACACGCCGAGGCGCGCCAGACAACTTCTTGAGCCCGGCCAACCGCCTCCGAGTTCGCGACGGGCGCCTGCTAGTGACGATTGGCTCCGGGCCGTACACCGCCATGGAGTTGACTGGCGGCGCCCGATGACTCTCGGGCACCAGGACGCCTCTAGAATCGGCGCGCGCGCGAACGCAAGGATCTGCCCAATGAAGTACAGGCTCGTGCTGCTGATCGCCATGGTCAGCCTCGCCTTCTCTTCCTTGCCCGCCCTCGCCCAGGACTGCACCTTCCAACTGGGCTTTAGCACCCTCCACGACCTGATCCCTGACGTCGTCGGCGACTGCCTGGACAACGAGCAGCACAACCCGGCAACTGGAATCACCCGGCAAACCACCACCAACGGCCAACTCACCTGGCGCAAAGCCGACAACTGGACCGCGTTTACCGACGGCCAGCGCACCTGGATCAACGGTCCGGAGGGGTTACAGCAGCGCCTGAATAGCGAGCAATTTCCCTGGGAAGCGGCGGTTACGCAGCGCCTGACGCTGGACCAGCTGCGCAACGCCCAATACCACCTGCCGCTTCTCGGCGACGAAAACACCCCCATCCAATTCACCGACGGCGCGGGCCAGATCGCCTTCGGCGAAGGGGCGACGGAGCGCGTCTCCGCGGGCATCGTCAACGACACCGTCGCCTTCGGAGACCTCAACGGCGACGGCTTCGCCGATGCCGCCGTCGTCGTCTTCATCTCCGGCGGCGGCAGCGGCACCTTCATCCACCTGGTCGCCGTCCTCGATCGAGACGGCCAGCCGGCGCAGGCCGACCTCGCATTCCTGGGCGACCGCGTGCCGGTACGCAGCCTGGCCATCGCCGGCGGCAATGTCGTGGCCGAGACGGTTGTCCACCGCCCCAGCGACGGCCTCTGCTGCCCGACCCTGGAAATCACCCGCACATTCGGGCTCCAGGGCGACCAACTGGTCCCCCGCCAGGCGCTGGTCATCGAGTCTCCGCTACCTGGCGAGACGGTTGCGAACGGCGTCGAGGTTCGGGGCACAGCCAGCACCTTCCCGTCCGCCGAGAGCCTCGTCTACCTCGTCTACGACGCCCGCGGCGGCGTGATCGGCATGGGCAGCCTTCCAGTCGACGGATATGCCGATCAACCGGGAACCTTCGCCGCCCCGGTCGAGTTCATCGCGGGCGCGGATGGACCGGGCCACATCGAAATCGTCGACGTCGACCCTGATGACGGCTCAGCGCTGGCCCGAACCACCGTGACCGTGGTCCTGCAGGCCGCTCCCATAACCGACGGCCGAACCAGCCGCGAACCCACCCCCGAACTCATCCTGGAAGCGCCCCTCAGCGGCGCGACCGTCGGCCGCACGGTGGAGCTCCGCGGCCGCATCAGCGCCTTGCCCTTCGAAAAAAACCTCACCTACCGCATCTACACCCAGGCCGGCAGCGTCATCGACCAGAGTTGGATATCGGTGGAAGGCGACTACGGCGGCCCGGGCACGTTCACTAAGTCGATCGACATTCCAGCCACAACCGCGCCCGGCCCCCTCCGCATTGAAGTCCGAGACGAGAGCGTCGTCGACGGCGCCCTGATCGGCAGCACCTCGGTACAGGTGCACTTCACGGGCTGAGCGGGGCTAGCTCCCGTCGGTCAGCGGGACCGTGCAGACGCGGCGGGTGACGGCGCAGCAGAACCAAATCTGGTCGCTGTGCAGGGTCATGCCGTGGACTTCGGGGTCGGGCACGTCGATCGCGGCCCGGATTTCGCCGGTGGCCGGGTCGAGCTTATGGATCTGGCGCAGTCCCACGTCGGAGCACCAGACGTGGCCGTCGTCGACGAAGACGCCGTGAGGGCGGTGGCTGGGCGTGGGGATCGAGCGATGTACCGACATGTCGCGCGGGTCAACCAGGAACAGTTGCTGGGCCGGCGGCACGGCCATCCACATGTGGCGATCGTCCACCCACTGCAGGCCGTGCGCGCCGGTGACCTGGGCGTTGGACGGATCGACGAAAGCCACGACGCCCTTGCCGGGGGTGTCGTAGTGGGCAACCGTCGTCCCGTCGCCGTTCAGCTTGAAGATGCGGGATCCGAAGGTTGACGAGACCCAGTGGTGCCCGCCGCCAATGGTGACGCCGCTGGCGTGGTTGGTCTCGGTGGGATGCCGCGCCAACACCGAACCGTCCGCGTAGTCCACCTTGTAGAGGTGACAGTCGTCCTGGTCGATGACCCAGAGGCCGTCTTCAGCCGCCTCCAGGCCGTTGGGCTGCGGGCCGGGGAACGTCCAGCGTTCGGTCACCTGCGTCATGCTCCGCATCTTCTTTCAGGAAGCCCGACACTGGACCAGTGGGCGCAAGCCTAGCAACGAGCAGGCGGGCCCGACTCGAGCATTGACGACATCCCGAGCCGGTGAGAAAGTGGAGTTGCGGAGAGCACTTGGCACGTGCTCCGTGACCCCCCCAAGTCACTTCGTTGGCTGGGATAGAGACCGCCTGCGGGCGGTCTCTGCCATGTTCAGGACAACGACGGAATCTGCCGAGATCACCGATTCGAGATTCCGGGAGCGGGCGGGAATGCCCCGGGGTCAGTCGACGTGAGCTCGCGGTCATAGGTACTCGCCAGCTCCGCTCCCAAGAGGTAATGCGGACCAACATCACCTGAGTTGCGAGCCGTACTCGCATAGAGTATAATCGCCTCAGCTTGCCAGCGATGTCCCGTTGGTCCGCGTAGTCGGACCTGGAATGGGACCTATGCCAGAGTCAGACGCGCAACGCCCGCCGCCGAGCGAGGCGTACCTGCGCGAGCTTGAGGAACAACTGCTCGCCGAGTTTGGCGAGCGCAACGCCCGTATCGAACGCCTGCGCCGCCTGCGGCACATGGAACTGCCCGTGGACATCCCGCCGGCCTACCGAACCAGCGCCCGCGAGGTGCGCACGCCGCTCGCCCGCGAGCAGCTCAAGCGGGTCATCGGCAGCCTCACCGCCAACCGCCCGCTGGTGCACGTGCCGCCGGCCGAACCCACCGAGGCCGCCCGCGCCGGCGCCGACCTGCGCGCCCGCTGGACCAACGCCGCCCTGCGCCGCATGGACAGCGAAGCCGCGCGCGACGTGTTTGGCATGTTGATCGACGCCATGGTGGCGGACGGCGCCGGGGTGCTGAAGCTGCTCTACGCGCCGGACCGCTGGGCGCGCTATCCACGGCGCTCCGCCCAACCCGACGAATCGGCGGAGAGCTTTTTGCGCCGCGCGGAGCACTTCAAGAAGTCCGCCCGTTTTCCGCTGGCCTGGCGGGACGTAGACGTGACCACCTTCTATCCGCTGGAAGGCGAGGACGGCCTGGAAGCCTGCCTTGAGATCGCCGAGCGCCCGCGCCACCTGGTGCAGCGGCGCTACGGCCTGATCACCGACAAGCGCAGCGGACGCCTGGTACCGCCCGGCGGCGACACCCGGGCCCTGGACACACCCGGCTCGCAGTCGGATGCGCCCAACACCACCCCGCGCGCCACCGCCCGCGTCGTCGAATACTGGGACGACGAATACTTCGCCTACCTGGTGGACGGCCACCTGGTCCGCCGCGGGCGGCACGGCTACGGGGCCATCCCCTACGTCCACGCCTACGGCGACCAGACCCCCAGCCGCGATCCCGCCAAGGCCGGCGTCTCCATGCTGGCCTCCATGGAATACCTGGTCCCGCTGCTGGATCAGCTGCTGACCATGAAGCAGAACGCCCTGTTCCTCTACGCCTACCCCACCCCCAAGATCACCAACTTCTCGCCCATCGATCCCAGCCTCAGCAACGACGGCCGCCCGCGCGCGCTCGACTTTCGGCCCGGCGAAATCCTGCCGCTATACCAGGGCGAGGACCTCACCTTTCTGCAATGGCAGGGCACCCCGCCCGACCTGGACGAACTCATCGCCCAAACCCGCGCCATGATCGACCAGGCCGGCGCCCCCAGCGTGCTGTTCGGCGTCCCGCCCGACGGCAACACCAGCGGCTACCTGCTCAACCAGCTCATCAACACCGCCAGGGTCTCGTTCCAGCAGGTTGCCCGGCACGCCGAGCAGGCGCTGGAACGCATCGTGCGCCTGATGTGGCGGCTGGTCGAAACCCGCATCGGCGAAACCGTCTTCGTGTTTGAGGCCGAGGACGACCACGGCTGGATTGGCCTGAGCCCGCAGGACATCGACGGCTACCACGCCGTCCGCGTGCGTCTCGACCCGCTCGGCCCAGCTGACGACGTCGCCCAGGGCACCCTCGCCGCCAGCCTCGTCGGCGCCCGCCTCGCCTCCCGCCGCTGGGCCATGCGCGAAAAGCTGGGCATCGAAGACGCCGAAGCCGTCGAAGACGAAATCCTCCTCGACGAACTCATCGACGCCCCCGAAATCCGCTCCGCCATCGCCCGCGAAGCCCTCGGCCAGGCCGGATTACAGCCGTCTCCCGCAAAGGAGACGACAGATGTCCAAGCCTGAGTCATTGGATCGACCTGAGGCGATTCAACTGCGAGTTCAGCGACTCGTCCAGGAGCTGGTCCTTCGAATCCGGGCGCGTCGCCTGGAACATGGCGGCGCCACCGGGACCGCCGCGGCACGAGCCGGCGGGCACGCACTTGGAATGCTCCGTCGAGCAGAGGTTCAGCCTGTCGGTCTGTTCCGGCGGCCCGGGCAGCACGCGCTGTTGCGACGAATGTCGGCGAGCGGCAGCGAGGGAATCGTCGGTGAAAGGGCGCGAGATCGAAACACGCGTCGAGGGAGGCGGACCCATGCCGGACGCTAGCGGGGACGCGGGCAGCGGGTTGGCCGAGCGTCTGACTGCCGCCGCGAACGCGGAGTGCGAGTCGCTGTGCGAGACGATCATGACCAAGGCACGGGCCGGCGAGCGCTGGGCGGTGGAGTTGGTTGTGCGGAACGTGTTCGCGCGCCCTGTCGAGGGCGAGGACACGTTTCAGACGCTACTGGAAGAGTTACGTGAGCGCACGGCGCACGGCGCGTGATCTGCTGTGGGCGCGGGTGGGCTACCACCCGTCGGCGGCCCAACTCGCGGCGCACGACTGTCCGGCACGGATTCGCCTGATTGCCGGGGGCGAGCGGGCCGGCAAGAGTCTAAGCGCCGCCATGGAACTCTTCGGCCGGCTGGTGGAGGGGCGGCTTTATTGGCTGGTGGGTCCCGAGTACGACCTCTGCCGCCCGGAGTTCGAATACCTCCTGGACGCATATCGGCGGATTGACGCCGTGGCCTCGGTGCGGTTGCCGGGCAGCAGCCGGTGTGAACTGATCACGCGCACCGGGGCGCGTATTGTTACGCGAAGCGCGCGTGAGCCAGAACGGTTGGCAGGCGAGGCACCGGACGGGATCCTGGCATGTGAGGCCGCTCAGCTTCCGCCGTCCGTGTTTCTGCGCCTGCGGGGACGAATCGCGGAGCGGCGCGGCTGGTTGTGGCTGAGCGGAACTTTCGAAGGGTCGCGCGGCTGGTACGCGGACAGGTTTCGCGCCTGGCGGCCGGCCGCGCGCGAGGATGCGCGGTCCTTCTCGATCCCCTCGTGGGAGAACCGGGCGCTCTATCCGGGTGGGCGCCACGATCCCGAGATCGCGGAATTGGAGGCACTGTTCCCTCCCGATCTCTTCATGGAGCGCTTTGGCGGCGTGCCGTGTCCGCCGGCGACGCTGGTCTTCCGGGAGTTCGATCCGCGCAAACACGTGCACGTCAACGCGCGGGGCAGCGACGCACCGGTGGAACTGGCGGTCGACCCGGGATACGCGGGCGCATATGCGGTGCTGGCTATTGAGCAACGTGGGTCCGAGGTAGCGGTCATCGACGAGGTGTATCTGCGGCGGAAGGTGGCGGGAGACGTGATTGCGGCCTGCCGCCAGCGACCCTGGTGGCCTCGAGTGCGTGGTGGAGTGATTGACGTGGCGGGCCGACAACACCATGCCGCACCTAGCCAGATAGAGGTTTGGGCCTCGCTGGCGGGCGTGCGGCTGCGCTCGCACTCGGTACCGCTGCGTTCGGGAATTGACCGTCTGCGGACGTTCCTGCGCGACCCGGCCAGTGGCGACACGCGCCTGATTGTGGCGCCCGAGTGCACGAATCTGATCGAGGAGTTTGGGCTTTACCGCTACCACGAGGCGTCGGACCTCGAACCGATCTCCGAGATTCCGATCGATCGCGACAATCACGCCATCAAGGCACTTACGTACTGGCTGTTCGACCGCTTCGGAGCCATCGAGCGGCCGCCGCGCCAGAGTATTCCGTTTCGGATTACGTGGTAGCGGAGATCAGGCCGAAGCGTGAGCTAGTCGCCTGGCGAGTCCGCGTCGGCGCGGGCGCTGACCAGCAGGACGATGGGCTCGCCGCCGCCTGCGACGCTGATACCCAGGCGCATGGAGCCGTCGTCGCCCAATTGCAGGTCCACAAAGGCCAGACGGCTGGCGAGTTTGTCGACCGCGTCGTCGTGGTCTGCGAGGTCGGCAAGCTCGGTTTCGGCGCCGGCGGGGCCGGACTCGATCAGGACGCCGCCGGCGGTGGGGTCGACGTCGCGGCCAACGGGGCCGCGCCGCAGGGCCGCGACCATGGTGGTGGCGATATCGCTGCCGGCGCGATCGGCGATGGCGGCCAGCGCAAAGGTCAGGCGGTCGGCGTCAAGCGCGTCGGCCAGATCGAGGATGGCCTTGGCGGGCGGGGCGCGGCGCTCGCCCTTTTCCACATGGCTGAGGAACGAGTGCGAGATGCCGCTGGCCTGGGCCAGCTGCCGGTACGACAAGCCAGCCGCGCGGCGGGTGCTGTTCAGCACGGCCGCGAAGCGTATCCCCTGCCGCGGTTCGCTCATGTCGGCTTCATTGTACCCATGGGGTTGACAGCCCGCCAGTGACGCGATACTCTGTCTGAGTACAGAGGGGCGTTGACGCCGGGGAATGATGAATCAGACATCGCTGGCCTGGGCGGAATCCCCGGCGTTGACGCCCCGTCGCAACGAAAGGTTGACGTGCTGACAATTCAGCGCCACGACGGGCGCTTCGTACTTCAGGCCCGCACGCCGGGCCATCACGACGCGGCAACGCACGGATTCGCGAGCGCCGATCTCGCGGCGGCGCGAGACGCGGTGGCCCAGGCTCTGCGCGAGCCCGATGTCGACCGATTTGAACGCGCCTGGACCAAGGCCGTGGCCGATCTGTCCCGTGGGACGGAGGTCTCGCCGGCTCTCCGACGCTACGTGAGCCAGCGTCTCGACGAGGAAGCCGTGCGGCGCGGGCTGCTGCTGCGGGCGCATTGGCATTGCCCGCAGTGCGGTGGCCCGGGAAGTCAATGGACGCCGGGCTGCCTGCGGATCGTTTGTCCCGAGCCGGCGCCGGAACGGCTGGCGCATTGGGATCTGTGCCGTGTGGCATCGGCTGACGAGTTGCTGACGTTGATGGTGAGCGAGGGCTACGAACGGATTGGCGCCTCAACCCACGCGGCTCGGCTGCGCCGGCTGCGGTTTGACCTGACCGCCTTGCTGCGGACGTGCCGACCGAGCCTGGCGCGGCGACTAACCCGCTGGGCGGAAGAGGCGGACGAGATCCACGCCGTGCGCGCAGCTGAAATGCTGGACCTGGCGGCCAGGCTGGGAACCCGGATTCACGCAGGACCCGATTCGACACCGGAGGCCGATCTGACATCGGCCCTAACCAGCGCCCAGGTGCAGTCAATGGGCGCACCCACGAAGGAGTAGATATGAGCAGCGATTCCCCCGAGGCGGCAACGCTGATCGCGACGGAAGGACCGGAAGCCATGAGCGCCGGCGAACGGATGGACGGCACGGATTCGACGGAGGCGTTTCAGGCGGCGCTGGACGCGGAAGTGGCGCGGCGGATCGAGGCGGTGGAACGCCGCTGGCAGTCGCGCAAGGACCGCGAACTGAACCGCGCCAGGCGGCGCTGGGAATCCGAGGCCGGACAGGCTATCGACCCGGAACTGCTGGCCTGGATCGCGCAGGCAGATCCGCGCGAGGTGGGCGACTGGCTGAAGGCGGGGCTGACGGCGGGCCAAGCATCAGACGCGCCGGTATCGACCGCCGCGCAGGAAAAGCAGGCAGTCCCCGCCGCGACGAAGGAAACGTCCGACTCGACCGCGGGATCAGGCGAAGAGGCCGAGGACTCGCAGCCAAGATCCGAGAATGCCGGATCCGACGCGGTTGCCGAGGAGGTTGGGGACCAAGCGGACGAGCCAGACGACGCCGGGGAGACGGAGCCGGCGTTGCCGGCGCCGGACCTGGAGCGCGAGGCCGAGGCGCGGGAACGTCTGGCTGACCGGCGCAGCCTGGACCCCTCGCCCGACCTGTTTCCGAGCCGGGGCGCGCCAGCGGACGCGTTTCAGCAGATCGAGGCCGGGTTCGCTCGCGGCGAGGTGGACCTGGAGACCTACGAAGCTGCCAGGCGACGACGGGGATTGACGTAGGGGCTCCTGGCTACCCGCGTTGGCCACGGACACCGGCCCGGCGCTTCGGCGCCGGGCCGGTGTCGGCACTTGGCTGCGGCCACAGTTGGAGGCGTTGCCCGTAGCCGAGCGACTATCGTGAGGCGACTCCAGGTTGGCCAGCCGGCAGCCGGGCGTTGGCCGCCGCGTAAAGTCCGTGTCCGCTACCTGACGGCGGCCTGACCTCATAAGGAGAAGGATGAACGTCCATGTCATCGATTTCCCGAATTCATCCGTTTCTGTGGTTCGACGGCCGGGCCGAGGAAGCCGCGAGGTTTTACGTGTCGATCTTTCCGAACTCGAGGGTCGTACACGTGCAGAAGATCGCGGCGGGCCCAGCCGAAGACGATGCGATCGTGGAGTTCGAGCTTGACGGTCAGCGATTCGGCGCGGTGGACGGCGGGCCGATGTACAGCTTTACGCCGGCGGTCTCGTTTGTGGTGGATTGCGAGGCACAGGACGAGATCGACTACTACTGGGAGCGGTTATCCGAGGGCGGACAGACGCAGCCCTGCGGCTGGCTGGCCGACAAATTCGGCCTGTCGTGGCAGATCATTCCCGCCGGACTTTCGGAGATCATGGCGCCGGCGCCCCAGGCGGTGATGGAGGCGCTGCTGGAGATGTCGAAGATTGACATTGAGGGATTGCGGCGGGCGGCGAGAAGCTAGAGCGAGCCGGCGGAGGTCGGCGCCGGGCCGCGGGAACATCGGTGGCCCTGAACCGCAGCATTTGGTCCTGCGCGGGCTGTCGCGCTTAGCCGACCAGCTCAAACGCCAGATGCCGGTGGCCGCGTTGAATGTGATAGGCGTAGAAGTGACTGCGGTCGAGAGTAAAGATCTCCTGCAATTCCAGCCGTTCCGCCAGTACAACCAGCGAGGCGTCAGCCAAGTCCATCGGCGCATCCGCGTACCGCGCCATGAGCTGGAGTGCGCGCGCCAAACCCTCGTCATCCAGGAAGAGAACTCGCAGGCCATCATCGGCCAGAAAATCCATGAGGCGTTGCGCGCCCACGCTGGCCGGCTGCAAGAGGTGAAATGCCTCGGTGAGGACGGGCACCGTTGTTGCCATTGGCTGCTCGACCGTCCGCAGGACATCGACGCAGCGCTGATGGTCGGCGTCGGCAGGATCGAACAGCGCGACTACCGGGCCGGTATCGACCAGAATCACCGTCGGTGCTTCGCGGTGATTACCTCGGCTATCGCGGCCTTCGCGTCCCTGGCCGGGGCCACGGCATAGCCGCCGGATCCTAAATCGAGTCGGCGATACACATCGTAGGGTCGGGTAGCCGATTCCTCGCGGGACGCGATGTCGTAGGCGCGGAGACCGCGCTTGAGCACTTCCGAGATGGTGAGGCCGGTTCGCTTACGGACGGCAGCGAGGGTTCGCTCGGCCTCGTCGTCCAGCCGCACGGTTCTGACGCCCATCCCAACTCCGCCACATCCTTCTGTATTACAGATTGTCCTACACGAACTGTCTGACGTCTAACGGGGTGGTCGCGTGGAATCAGTCCTTGGCTTCGATGCGAGCGAGGATGTCGCGGATTTCGGTGAGGAGTTGCGTGGTGCCGGCCGCTAGTCGCGGCTCATCTTTTCGCCGACGGCGCGCCAGAGGTACAGGCCCGCGCTGCCGGCGACCCAGGAGAAGAGAACGTCCATCCAGGGAAAGTGATTGAGGTGCGACTGGGCGGCCATGCCGGTCTCACTCTCGGGGAGCAGCGTCCAGAGCCAGTTCCAGTAGAAGATGACGATCAGTCCCGTGGCTCCGAGGAAGAGGGCGGTGGCGCCCAGGTATTCGCGGGTAATCGGGTCGTTGGGGCCGCCGTTGAGGCTGCGGACGCGGTGGAAGCTGATGAGGAGCGCAATGACCACGGCCACGGCCATGAACCAGTTCATCACCTGCCAGACGGGATAGGTTTCGCCGCCATCGTGGTAGACGGGGGTGAGCATGAGGTTCAGTCCGACGGCTACGGCTAGAACGATGAGGGCAACGGCGACGACGCGACGCAATTGATCCATCTGGCCGCTCCGAATCAAGTGACGATGACGATCGTTCCGCTCTCCTCTTAGTCGGAAGCGTAGCACCGCGTCCTTTTTTGGGGCTCAGGCGAGGCGGAACTGTTCGGGGGCGCGGGTGAAGTTGATTTGCTGGCCGGCGGCAAGGACGGCGGCTTCGCCGCCGTTGGCCTGGATGCAGCGCGCCTGGTCGGCTTTGGCGGCGGCGTCGGTGGCGTCGGGGTCGCAGATGGCGGCCAGGCGGCGCTGGAAGTCGGCGACGCGCGGCCGGTGGGCCGGCAGGGCCGCCAGGTTGGTGAGCTCGTGGGGATCCGTTTGCATGTCAAAGAGTTGCGGGTCGTGGCCGACGAAGTGGACGTACTTCCAACGGCGGTCGCGCAGCAGGTAGGTGGCGGAGGCGGAACCAGTGGCGTGGTATTCGCCGAAGACTGTGCGGTCGGCCGGTTCGTCGCCTGCGGCCATGGACCAGAGGTCAGTGCCTGGCAGGTCGGCGTCCGCAGCGGCGTGTTGGACGCCGGTGCCGGCCATGATGGTGGGCGCGAGGTCAACCAGCGATACGGGGCAGTCGACTGATCGGCCGGCGGGCACGTCGGGCCCGGCGAGGATGAGGGGGACGGCGGCGGCGCTGTCGTACATGACGCTCTTGCCCCAGAGGCCGTAGTCGCCGAGGGTTTCGCCGTGGTCGCTGGTGTAGACGATGCGGGTGTCGTCGGCAAGGCCAGCGTTGTCCAGCGCGCCAAGCACGTCCCCGATCAACTCATCGACGAACGAGCACATGGCGTAGTAGACGAGACGAGCCCGCCGGATGGCCCCTTCCGAGCGAACGTCCTCAGCGGTTTGCACACGCGTGTCGCGAAAGGCGGCCAGGGGCGGGTGCATGGGCCACTGGTCGGGCGACCAGGCAATGGGCATGTCGATGTCGTCAATCCGATAGTGGCGCTGGTGGTGTTCCGGGGCGGCGAATGGGAAGTGGGGCAGGGTAAAAGAGACGAACAGGCACCAGGGTTTGTCGTGCGTTGGTGCCTCGGCCTGGAGCCACCGGACGGCTTCGGCGGCGATGGCGGTGTCGTAGCGGATGTACTCGGAGTCCGTGGCGCCGGCTTCGTCTACATGGCTTAGCTGGTAGCGCGTCATGGGTATGTTGGAGCGAATGCAGCCATAGACGTCCCCGATCCCGTGCATGACGTGCATCGGGATGCGCTGGTCGGGAAAGCCAATGTCGTCCGTGGTGTTGCGGTGGTGGAGCTTGCCGATGGTGGTGACGGTGTGGCCATTCTCCGTGAGCCGGTGACCCCAGCCGGAGGCGGCGCTGCCGGTGTAGGGCGCGGCGTTATCCCAGGCGCGAATCTGGTGGACGTAACGGCCGGTGGCGAAACTGGCGCGCGAGGGAACGCAGATGGGGGAGTTGCAGTAGGCGGCGGCGAATGTGGTACCGCTGTCGGCCAGCGCGTCCAGGTTGGGGGTATGCACCAGGGGATGGCCAGACGCTCCCAGCATGCGCGGGTTGTGTTCGTCCGACATGAGAACCAGGAGATTCTTGGGATTCACGTTGGCTCCGGATTCGCGTGGGGCGCAGCGTGCCACCTCGGCCGTTTGAGGCATTGAGCCTATCCGACAGCACGCGCCGGCCACGAGTACAGCGGCTGGCGGCGTACATGTAACCCGGGGGGCGACGGTTTGCCGTCGCCCCCGGGAATCCGCCTACAGGCTACGAAGCGCTAGCTCGTGGGCCCAACCGGATGGGGGTAGGTCTGCCAGTTCCTCGCACCGTTTCCGGAATACGCGAACTTAGTCTCACCGCCAACGTAGATCGTATTGTCGCCGGAAAAGCCATTACTGAAGCCGATCCCGCGGACATTGCGGATCGTCAGGCTGGCGCTGAGGTGGTCCCAACTTCCCGGTCCTCCGATGTCGTCGACCGTTCCCACGCGCTGACCGCGCTTGCTCAGGAAGAACCCACGACGCTCGGTACCCGCCGCAATTGTTCCGTCGCGCGTGACATTGGGCGATAGGGCGATCGCGTTGACGCGGCCAAGCTCATGGTCCCTGCCCCGCGGATTGTGGAGCACACTTACGAAGTCCTCGCCGCCGTTTTCTGAACGGTAAATGCCTCGCTCCAGGGAACCTACCCAGATGACATTGTCGTAGTTCCATTCAGGATGGACAGCGACGGCCGTAATCTTGAGGCCCCTCGGCAGGGACTTATCGTCTAGCACTGACCGGAAGTTTTGTCCACGATTGTCACTCAAGAATATGTTGGCCTCGGTCCACGTAAAGATGTGGATTCTGTCGCCGCGTCCCCGAACCGTGAGCATGCCCAGGTAGGTCGCGGGAGGCAGACCATTTGCCGGGGTATTGGATACCACCGACCAATTCGCGCCGCCGTTAGTTGACTGGAAAAGCGTTCCGACATCAGCGGCGGCGTAGAACGTGCGGTCGGAATTAAATCGAGGCGACGCCGCGATAGCACCGAAGCGACCGCCCGGCAGGCCGGCAGGGATTGACCAGGTCGCGCCGCGGTCGCCTGAACGTCCAATCCCGTTGTTTGTGGCAGCCAGCACAACGCCGTCCTCCGACACGGTCGGCGACGGTGCGATGGCGTTGATGGTCAGATTCGGAAGTCCGCTCGTCGACTGGGTAAAGCTCTGCCCGGCGTCTCCCGAGCGGAGAACGCCGCCGGTGGTGGTCCCCAGCCAAATGGTGCTGTCCTGGAAGACGAGGGGCGAGGCCGCCACTACCGAAATCTCGCCGATGGGCGGCGACGCGGGCATCGGTGCCGGCGCGGGCATTGGAGACGGTCCCGGCGCCGGGGCAGGAGCTGGCGCCGGGCCGGGGGCTGGCGTCGGGATGGCCCAGGCGAAGGTGCCCCGGACATCGGAGCGGTGGTCGCGCTGGCAGGCCTGCTCGGCCTGGTCACCGAAGACGCGCTGGTAGATGCCGACGTTGTGACTGTTGCCCAGATGGGCCTCCACAATGTCGTTGAGTTCGACACAGCTTGTGGGCCATTGAGCCAGGCCCGGCGTGGCCGTGAATACGAGCGCCAAAGCCGCGGCCAGGGCCGCGACGGCAAGAACTGCGCGGAACGTGATGTGGCTGAGGAATGCATGCATCGCCGGCATCCGCCACCTCCGTGGACTGCCCGGAAGTCACAGGCATCGTAGCCGCAGACCGGCGGCATGGGAAGCAGTAAGGGTGGGAACGAATCCTGGGACCGCCCGGCGATAGAGGTTGCGTGATGTGTGCGCATTGTGTACAATAAGGCTGTAGCGCTTCGGGCCTGATCGATTCAGCCGGACGAGCGGCGGTCAGCCGAAGCGGGGCTACGGCGGCGCAGGCTGGGTCATCCGATTCCGGCGCGCGGCGTGCGGCAACGTTGCATTGCCCACCCGCCGGCGGGGCATCGGCAATCCCGGTCCAGCGTCATCGCAGCCCAGCGCGCTTGCGTGGAGTAGGGGGCGGCGGGGTTCGCGCATCGCCCGATAGGACATCGGGTTTGGTGCGTAGCCGCCGCCCCCTGGAGCCGGGAGTTCGATCCCGGTGCTGCACGAGGCCAAGCGCCGGCGAAGCGAGGTTTCGCCGAGTGAGCGCCCACCTGGGGCGTCCTACAGATGACGAGACGTCACGAGCGCCGCGCATTGGCAGGCGCTCCGGAGGACACGCAGTGGCGATTACGAAGAGCGATTCAATTGGCGACGTCGTGGACACCGTGATTGCGGAAGCCCGACGCACGCAGATGCACCGGACGGTGATGGAACCGCTGGTGCGGACCTACCGGGTTCCGCGCGGAGTCGGCGACCGCCTGGAGATTCCCAAGTTCGGCACGGTGGCGGCTGCCGCCCTGACCGAGGGCGTGGACATGACGAACCCGCAAACGCTGACCACCAGCAAGGTCACGATCACGCCGGCCGAGGTGGGCGCGCAGATCGTGCTGACCGACCGCGCGTTGCGCACGGCCAAGGAAGACATGGCCCGGGCGGCCGGGCGGGTGCTGGGCGACGCGATCGCCCGCAAGCTGGACACGGACCTGCTGGGGCTGCTGGACAGTTTCAGCTCGTCGCTGGGCGGAGCCGGCCAGAGCATTTCGATGGGGCACCTGCGCGCCGCGGTGTCGCGCCTGCATGGGGCGACCGAACCGGCGCCGCAGCCGTTCCACGCGGTGCTGCACCCGTACCAGGCGCACGATCTGGCGGCGGACATTTCGCCCACGGGCACCTACCCGGTGCCGGCCGGCATCTCACAGACGGTGCTGGAAAACCACTGGGTAGCACGCGCGTTCGGCGTGGATGTCTTCCAGGCCGGAAACCTGGCGGTGGACAGCAGCGACGACGCCAAGGGCGCCGTGTTCTCCAAGGAGGCGCTGGTGCTGGTGATGTTCAAGGACTGGGCGGTGGAGCGCGAGCGCGACGCCTCGCTGCGGGCCTGGGAGCTGAACGTGGTGGCGGACTACGGCCTGGGCGAATACGCGGACGCCTGGGGCGTGGAGATGTATTTCGACGCGTCCACCCCGTCCAGCTAAGGCTGGCCGATTCCAGGAGGAGGTAGCGGCACATGCACGCTCCCATCATCTGGATCAGGCGCCGCCCCCGGCGGCGCCTGATCCACCGCTTTCCCGGCGTCGCGGGCGGACGCCAGATCATGGTGATTACCCCCGATCGCCAGGAAGCGCAGGACACCGCCCTGGCCATGCGCGAGCGCCAGGCAGCGCGGCTGCACGACCACGGCACGGCCGATCTGGACGCCCTGGACTCGCAGCGATCGGCGTGGGGCCGACGCGGTGCCGAGCCCTCGGCGGACAGCCGATGAGCGTGACGAGGCGCGCCTTGCGCCAACGAATCGCCCGACGGCTGGCGCCGTTTCTGTCGGGAACCGTGGCGAGCGGGTCGACGGTGACGCTGGTCGATCCCGCGCGGCTCCAGGACTCGACCGCATCCGCCGACGTGTGGGCCGATAGCTGGGTTCACCTGCTCAGCGGTCCGGATACCGGCGAAACGCGGCGGGTGGCGGCGTACGACGCGGCGGCGGGGTCAATCACCGTCAGCCGGGCTTTCCCAAACGAGACGGCGGGCGCGTCCTATGAGCTTCTGCGTTTGGTTCCGCCCGAGGTCATCAACGCAGCCATCGATACCACGCTGTCCCGCTGCTGGTTTCAGACCCTGGCGCCGCTGACAGCGCTGCCCGACGGCGACATGGAGAACCCGGACACTCGCGCCTGGCATCCCTGGAACGCCACCGTGGCCCGGATCGCGGCCTCCGCGGACGCAGCCGGCGGCGCCGCCAGCCTGGAAGTCCGCAACAGCGCGGCGGACGGTTATGCGGCGTCGACCAGCCTGGCTGTGCTGCCGGGGCAGCCATTCACGCTTGAGGCGATCGTGGCGCCTGCCGGATTCTCGGCGCGACTCTCGGTGCGCAACGTGTCGTCCGACATCGAGTTGGACGGGGCGGCGGCCGTGGGCCTTGCCCGGCAACGTGTGCGCCTGACATTTGTGGTGCCGGACGGCTGCAAGGCCATTGAGATTCGGCTGGGCGCCGCCGAGGCCGACGCAATTACGCGGTGGTCCCAGGTGGTGGTGCTGGCGGCGAATCGCCGGCGGTTTCCCCTGCCGGCCTGGGTCACGCAGCGGCAGCAGGTCGTCGAGGTCTGGCGCCGGACGGCGGACCACCCGCAGCGCGTGATGACCGCGGTGCATTGGTGGCGAACCACGCTCAACCCCGGCCCGGCAGGGTCCGAATTCTGGCTGGAGATGGAGCCACCGCCCAGCCTGGGCGAGACGCTGCTGATCGAAGGCCTGCGGGCCTACCAGCCGCTGGCCAGCGACATCGCCGCCACCGATGCGCCCGTGGACTGGGTAGCCCAGGGGGCGTTGGTTGAGGTGTACCGCCACCTGAATCGGGATGCGCCGGCGGGGGACGTGGCGCGCTACGCCGCGCTGCAGCGTGACGCGGCGCTGGAGTTTCAGCACCTGTCCCGTCTGTATCGCCCACGATCCACCCGGCGGGTGATGTTGAACGGAGGCTGGTAGATGCCGCGTGGAAACCGCCCGCCCTATCCCTACGACTGCATCGTGGACGGCGTGGGCCTGATGCTGAGCCAGCGGTCGGGCGCGGAGATCGCCTGGCGCGAACGCAAGCTGGACTTCTTCGCGCCGCGCGTCAGTCAGACGGACCAGTCCTATGCGCAGTTTCCGCCGGAAGACGAAACGACCTGGGCCGTGGACGACCTGTCGGGCGGCTACGGCCAGCGCGTAGTGCCGCGCGGCGGATCAAACGCGTATGCCCACGGCGTGGCTGATACGCGCATCCCGCATCAGGTCACGCTGCCGCCCGAAATCCTGACCACGCCAATCACCGCGTCGGGGACCATTACCGACCACTTTGAACTTGGCGACTCCACCTACGTGCTGGCCGGGTCGGCCGTGTACCGATCGCGGGACGGCCGGACCTGGTCGCTGGCCAAGGCGTTCGAGCCCGGTGTCACGGCTCGTTCGGCGGCGGTATTCAGAGGGCGCGCGGACCGGCCGATGGCCTTCGTGGCCGTTGGCGGCACCGTGGCCGACGAGCCGTTCTGGACGTTTGACGGCTCAACCTGGACACAGCACACGGGCCAGCGCGCCACGCCCGCGGCGGTCTTGCGGACCGGCGACGGCGGCCAGACGTACGCGGATCTGACCGCCGCCGTGAGCGACGGCGACTCAGGCACCTACGCGCACCTGGACTCGCTCGGTGCGGTGTCCGACGGGGCGTGGCTATTGGTTGGCGGAAAGGCGCCGTTCGCGGCCCTGGCCGTCGAGATGAACGTCGCCGCAAACAGCAACGCCGCCGACGTTACGGCTGAGTACTGGAACGGTTCGGCGTGGACGACCGTCCGCGGCCTGCGTGACGGCACGGCACGGGATGGCCAGACGCTGGCCCGCGACGGTGACGTGAGCTTTCGCGAGCCGACCGACTGGCAGCTCACGGCCATCAACGACATCGAGGCGTTCTGGTTGCGGTTAACCGTGGCTTCGGCGCTGGACTCGTCGACTCGCATCAACGAACTCGCCGTTCGCGAGGTCCGCAAGGCCGAGGCCTTTCGGGTGGTGGGTTCGGAATTGGCGCGAGTGAGCAGCGAAACCGGCGCGCCCGTGCTGTCGATCTCGGTGGACGGCGGCGCGGACGCCACCTGGACGGATGGCATCCCCGTAGGTGATGGGGCGTCCGGCGTCACCGCGCTACAGAGCCTGGGCCATACGGCCTTTCTCGTGAAAGGGGATGGCCTCTACGCGCTGCGCCCGGGCGCCGACACCGGCGCCGTCGTGGATCACGCGTGGTCGCTGCCGGTGCGAGCGCACGGCCCCTACAACGGGCGCGGGGCCTCGCTTTGGCGCGGCTACCTGTGGTTGCCGCTGCCGCACGGGCTCTTCCGGTTCCGGCCCGGGGAGTTGACGCCGATGGGTCCGGAGCGCCTGCGCGCAAGCAATTCGCCGATCCGCGGACGCGTGACGGCTTGCGCGGGCGACGCCAACTTCCTCTACACGGCGCTGCGGGATGAGACCGGCCACGTCACCCTGCTGGCGCTCAACCCGGACACGGATACCTGGCACCCGCTGGCGCGCCTGGGACACGTGGATTGTCGCCACATGTGGGTATCGGACCGTCCGGGCCCCAATCCACGGCTCTATGTCGCGATGGACGGATCGCTGGCGGCGATGGTGCTGCCGCGCGGTTCGGCTAATCCGCTGCACGATCCCAATTGCCGGTATGCCAGCACCGCGGAGCTGACGCTCTCGCGGTTCGACGCGGGCTTCGCAGCCCAGCCCAAGGCGTTCCTGGCGCTGGCCCTGAGCGGCGAGCGGCTGACGTCGTCGACGTGGGTGGATGCGTTCTACCGACACGGCGACGGCGCATCATTCCGGCAACTCGGACGCTTCGCCGCCGATGGCCAGCGCATTGAGTTTGGACCGGAAGCCGCGGCGACGGCCATTGACCTGCGCCTGACACTGCACACGGACGACCCCACAACGTCGCCGGTGCTTCACGCCACGTCCCTGGCCTACGCGGTGCGCGCGGACTTCAAACGGGTGTTTGAATTCGTGGTTCGGATCGCGGACCAGACACCGCTGCGGGACGGGCGACGCGACCGGCGGTCGGGTCGCGACGTCAAGCTCGCGATCGCCGCCGCGGCGGCCACGCGCGAGCCCGTGGTGCTGGTCAGCCCGGACGGCGAGCACGTGGAAGCGTTGGTGCGCGGCGCCGAGGCCCAGGCCCGGCGCAGCGAGGCCGGTCGCGACCTGGAATGGCTGATGCCCGTGACAGCCACCGAATACCGGCCAACCGCCGGCACGGGCACGCACAACCGACTGGCCGCCTATGCCCACCAGGCCCAGGCCGCCTATCTGCATAGCCAGCTCGCCAGGCTCTAGGAGGGCGCGACATGGCAACAACCACGGCAAACCTGCGGCTGACCAAGCCGCTGGGCGCCGAGCGATACGACATCAACGTGTTCAACAACAACGCCGATCTGGTCGACGCCGTCTTCCACGCCCTGACCGGGCACGGTCACTCCGGCAGGGCGGGCGAAGGCCCGCAACTGACGGCGGCGGCCCTGGCGGCGGGCGCGGTGACGACCGACAAGCTGGCGCCGGACAGCTTTCACGCCGAGCAGTTTCACAACGTCCTGCCCAATGGTGGTTTCGAGTCGTGGTCCGGCGGCGGGACGGGTGCGCCGGACGGCTGGACGCTGTCGGGTGCTAATGCCCAGGTTGCGCGTTCCACGTCGGTCGTGAAGCACGGACGCTATGCGGCCTCGCTGGCGCGGCGGGGCGCCGACTGCGATCTGCGCCGCGGCCTGGCCGACGATCTGGGCGGGCTGCCGTACCTGCGGGGGCGGACGTTCACCCTGGGCGGTTGGGTCTACGCGACGGTTCCCAATCGAGCGCGACTGGAGTTGGGCGACGGCGTGACCACGTCCATCTCGGCCTACCACTCGGGCAGTTCGGCCTGGGAATGGCTGACCGCGACGATCGTCGCGGATACCGCGGCGCCGGCGCTGCTGGCGCTCTGCAAGCTCAAGCAGGGCGACACGACGGCCTGGTTCGACGGGCTGCAGGTCGCCGAGGGCGCGCTTACGCCCGCGTTCGCTCCAAACCCGATGGACGAGGCGCTGCGCCTCACCAATTTCCAGGACAGCACGCCCGTCAACCACGTGGACCGGGGCCAGTGGCGGGCTGAGGTTGGGGTGGCCTCGCTGGCGGGCGTGACCTCGCAGAACTGGTCGGACCTTGACGTGACGTTCGAGACGGCCTTCCGCACGGTTTACGCGGCCCTGGCCACGCCACGCGAGGATATTGGCGGCCGCCGCGTGATTGCGCGCTGCACCAACCTGCGCGTCAATGGCTTCACTCTGCAGGCCGCCACCGCGGACGCGCGCAGTTTCAGCGACACCACGCCGGGCCTGGTCTATTGGCTGGCGATTGGATCGGTGTGATGGCCGTCCCCGACCAGCCCGGCTCACCGGAGCCGAATCCGTTCAACGCGCCGGCTGACGCACATGCCGGCGTTGCCGTCGATCACCCCAAGGAGGAAAACGTCTTGGAACCCGAGACCATTGGCATCATCACGGCCGTGACCGTGTATGTCGCGCGCGTCGTGCGCAGCGAGATGGTGCGCTGGCGCAGTCGCGCCCGCGGCACCGATACCGAAACCCGAGCGTTGCAGCTGCTGGAGAACATCGACCGCGGCCTGACAACGCACCACACTGAAATGACGCGTTACCAGGCGTCGATCGCCGACTCGCTGGGCCAGATTAAGGGCCGGCTGGCGGCGTAGGCCAACCCGGCGGACGGCGCAGCCACGTCGCACGTCCGAGTCTCGAGCAGTCGCCCTGGCTTCAGGCCGAAGCCAGGGCGACTGCTGCTACCACGGCCACAACCAGCCGCCTTGGGGCAGGCAGCCTTTTCGGGCCGGCTGGTCCGGGACGATGTCCGACGGGAAGTGGCCGGGGAAACGCTCTTCCAGGTCGGCGCTGATGGCGATGGGCGTGAGGCGAAGATCCGGTTCGTGTTCAAGGACGTACCAGGCGACGAGCGGGCGGCGGCGACGATCGGTCACGCGTGGCGATGTGGTTTCGATGGCCCGTGGATGCACATCCGCGGCGGGCTGCCAGCGCAGCAGGGCGGTGCGCCCGCCGAGCAACGAGCGGGCGACCAGTTCGATCCGGCAGTCATCGAACTGCCTGCGCAGGAAGCGGGCCTCGGCACTGTCGAAGTTGCCGACCAGTTCGACCGACCGGTCGCGCATCAGCCGGGAGGCGTGGACGGGCGGACGGCGGGCACGACGGCCTGAATAGCCGGCGCGTCCACCGCGCCTGCTCGCAGAATCAGCGGGGGATCTTGCGCCAGGTTGATCACCGTGGAGGGAGCGCCGGCGCCGGATCCGCCGTCCAGGACCAGGTCCACCAGGCGTCCGACCGCGTCGGCGGCGGCGTGAGCGGTTGTGGGCGGCGGCTCGTTGTGCAGGTTCGCGCTGGTTCCGGTAAGCGGGGCGCCCACGCGACGTATCAGGTCCCGCACGATGCCGGCAGCCGGAATCCGCACGCCCACGGTCCGGTGTGGGCCGAGCAACCGTTCGTCGACGCCGAGCCGGGCAGGCAGGACCAGCGTAACCGCCCCAGGCCAGAACGCCTCCGCCAGGCGTTCAGCGTCAGGCGAGATGCCGGCGATCTCGCGGGCCTGCGTCATATCGGCGACCAGGATGGGTACGCCGCTGCCCGGGTCGCGGCCCTTGATCCGCAGCACTCGAGCCACGGCGTCGGGCCTGCGAATACTCGCCGCAAGTCCGTAGAGCGTGTCGGTAGGGATCGCGGCAATGCCACCCTCCGCCAGGAGACGGGCGCATTGGGCGACGTCCGGCTTGCGCCTCATCCGTTCAGCCAGCCTGCCGGAGGCATTAGACGTTGAGCCCTGCGGGCGCTGCCGAGCCTCGGTGAACGCAGCGGGACAGCGAAGCCGCCGTTGCCCGGCGCCCGGCATCCAATTCGTTTGGACGCCGGGTGGCGTGAGTGTTCGAGTGAGCGGAGGACATGCGCATCCGTGCTATCCGGAACACGATTTCGGACTTCCGGGCCGTCGTGGTTGCTTCGAACCATACCTACTGGTTTCTGCTAGGCTACGCGGGCCTAGCTGCACGTTGGCGGCGCTGCCGTCCGCACGAGGCCAAGCCAGTCTGCCGACTACGTTCATGTCGAAAGCTGAGATACTGTTCTCCGGCGATGACATGTTGGGCGTTGAGGTAGTCAGGGGGCCAGTGGACTGTGGTGACCTGGAGTTCTGGACGACTTGGGCCGGCAACGCGCTGACCAGTGAGACTGTGAATCCGGCCTCCGAGCATGGGAGATTGCAAGGACCGGCAAGGAGACGAACCCCATGAGCGTTAGCACCGAGTGGGCGTGGAACGACAACGCCATCGTGGTCACGGCAGATGGCCGCGTGGACGGGACCAACGCCCGCGACTTCCAGAGCGCCCTGGAGGCCGTGATCGAGGCCAGCGACCAGGCGGTGATCCTGGACATGGAGCGCCTTACGTACATCAGCAGTGCCGGACTGCGCGTCATCCTGCTGGCGGCCAAGTCCCTTCAGCGCAAGGACGCCACGCTCTCCATCTGCTCGCTGTCGGATCCGATCCGCGAGATCTTTAGCGTCAGCGGCTTCGACCAGATCATTCCGATTCACGCCACCCAGGCCGAAGCGCTCGCCGCCCGCAAGAGCTGAGCCCCGGCGTGCGGGGCGGTCGGCGACGTGGCCGATCCGCGAGCGGCCGGGTGAGGAGCCAGGGGAACGCTGCGCGGAAGTTCTCGGCTAGTGCCACAAGGAAGTCGGACACCAAGTGAAGCTCACCGTGGTGAACGTCACCGAGAACGGTGTGATGGTTGTCGCGATTGAGGGCCGGGTCGATAGCTCAACCGCTCCGAAGTTCCGGCGTGTGCTCGGCGGGGTGGCGGATGCCGGCACGCGAGGCCTCGTGCTGGACCTGGAAAACCTCAGGTTTATCAGCAGCGCGTCGCTTGGCGTCCTGCTGGAAGTTACCAAGGCCCAGGCACGGCGTGGCGGGATGCTCGCGGTCTGCTCCGTGCCGGACGCCCTCCGCAAGATCCTGGAAATCAGCGGCTTCGATCAGATCATTCCCGTGCACGACTCCCAGGCGGAGGCCCTGGCTGCATGTTCACGCTAGCCGGCATCGTTGAACGCACGGCGTCGCACGTTCCGAGTGAGAGCCCTCCGAGCCCGTGGGCATGACGGTCGCCGTGGATTCCCCCTCCAAGATCCTGGTCGTGGATGACGAGGCCGACCTTGAGGTCCTGCTGCGGCAGCGGATGCGTCGCAGCATCCGAAGCGGCCGCTTTGAGTTTGTCTTCGCCCGCAACGGCGTGGAGGCGCTGGACGTGCTGCGCGAGAACGAGATCGACATCGTCATTTCGGACATCAACATGCCGGAGATGGATGGGCTGACGTTGCTCCAGCAGATCCCGGATGTGGACCCGGACGTGCGATCGGTGATCGTGACGGCCTACGGGGACATCGACAACATCAGGTCGGCCATGAACCGCGGGGCATTTGACTTCATCACCAAGCCGATCGATTTTCGGGACTTGCGGGCCACCATTGAACGCGCGCTCGAACACCGCGAGATCTTCCGCCGACCGGCACCGTCCGATGGAGATGCCGGGACGGAATCCGGGCCCAACCGCGGGGAACGCGACGACTCGGCCGTGGAAGGGCCGGTGTTGATCCACATGGAGCCCGATGGCATGTATGCCGATGACGCTGAGGGCGTCAGACCGCCGGCGCAGAGTCAGGTGAAGCTTGCCGTGATCAACGCGACGCCCGACGGCCTCATGGTGGTTGCCCTCGAAGGGCGCGTGGACGCCAACACCATCCACCGCTTTGACCGCGCGCTGGAGGTGGTAAGCAAGGCCTGCGAATCGGCGATGATTCTGGACTGCCGCAACCTTGACTACGTGAGCAGCGCGGGGCTGCGCGTGGTGCTGGGGCTGGCCAAGTCGCTGCGGCAGAAAGGCGCCGAGTTGGCGCTTTGCTCGGTCACGGACCCGGTTCGTCGCGTCTTCAATGTGAGCGGCTTCGATCAGATCATTCCCGTGTGCGACACCCAGGCCGAGGCACTGGCCGCATGCGCAAGCTGAACTTCGCGCGCCCCGCTGGGGGCCTATCCGCCCGGGCCACGGCACGGGGATCCTGAGGTTGACATCGTGGTAGTCAAACCCCCGTACAAGATCCTGGTTGTTGACGACGAGCCGGACCTTGAGCCGCTGATGCTGCAGCGCATGCGGCGAAATATCCGACGTGGCCAGTACAACTTCGTCTTTGCCCGCAATGGGGTCCAGGCCCTGGATCGGCTACATCAAGAAGACGACATCGACATGGTGGTGTCGGACATCAATATGCCGGAGATGGATGGGCTGACGCTGCTTCAGCAAATTCCCAAGGTCGACCCGAACATCCGGTCCATCATTGTCTCCGCCTACGGCGACATGGAGAACATCCGGACGGCCATGAATCGCGGGGCCTTTGACTTCGTGACCAAGCCGATTGACTTTCGAGACCTTCGGGTGACGATCGATCGGACGCTGCAACACCTGATGGAGTGGCGGGAAGCGCTGGCCTCGCGCGATCAGTTGGTGGCTCTGCAGAACGAGCTGACCGTTGCGAGCAAGATGCAGCAATCGATTCTCCCGACGCACTTCCCGGATCACCCCGGCTACCAGCTTTTTGCCAACATGGAGCCGGCGCGCAGCGTAGGTGGCGACTTCTTCGACGTCGTGACGCTGGAGAACGAGCGCATTGGCATGACGGTCGCGGATGTTTCGGACAAGGGCGTGCCGGCCGCCCTGTTCATGATGTCCACGCGCACCCTGATCAAGGGGGCGGCCATTGGATCGGCCGGGCCCGGTGATGTGCTGCGCGAGGTCAACAACCTGCTGTTCGAAGACAACGAGACCGAGATGTTCGTGACGGTGCTCTACGCGGAGTACAACCCGGCGAACGGCGAGTTTGTCTACGCCAGCGGCGGGCACGATCCACCGTTGCTGGTGCGACCCGATGGAAGTTCAACGTCGCTCCCGCTGACCGGCGGCATTGCGCTGGGGCTGTTGCCGGACCTGAACTACCGGCAGAACAGCGTCATCCTGGAGCCGGGCGAGACCATCGTGCTGTATACCGACGGCGTTAGCGAAGCCATGACCAGTGACGAAGAGCAGTTTGGCCTGGAACGCTTGCGCGACGCGGTGGCCGCGGACCCCGGCGAAGATGCCGCAGCGGCCAACGAAGCGGTCTTTGAAGCGGTGAGCGATTTCGTGGGCGACAACCCGCCCTCGGATGACATTACGTGCCTGACGTTTCGCCGCACGGTGAGCGGCTGATGGCTCTCACCCGCACCCTGACCATTGAGACTCGGCTGGACGAGTTGAACCGGCTCGCGGAGGCCGTGGAAAACCTTGGCGAGGAGGACAACTGGTCGCCGGGGCTGGTGGGTAAAGTCAACCTGGTGCTGGAAGAGTTGGCGATCAACACCATCAATCACGGCCACGACGGCGGGCTGCACGAGATTGCGTTTACCTTCAGTTCCACCGAGGATGCGTTGACCATCGAAATGGTGGACGACGGCAAACCGTTTGATCCCCTGACCGACGCGCCGATCCCGGACGTCAATGCGCCGATGCACGAGCGTCCGATCGGCGGGCTGGGCGTCTTCCTGGTACGCAAGCTGATGGACGAATTGTCCTACCGGCGGGAAGAAGGCCGCAACCACCTGACGCTCGTCGCCTATCGAGCTGAATGAGACGGTTTGCCCAGATGCCCAGGGCCTGGCTGCTCGTAGCGCTTGGGATCGGGGGCCTTGCCGCCATCGCCATCGCCGTGTGGGCAGTGCTGGCGGTGGGCGGAGCGACGGGAGCGACTGAGCCGGGGCAGGCAACCCCAACGGTCGCCGTGGACGCAACGCCCTCCCCGCGCGACGGTGATTCCGCACGCGCGCCCGGCGTGTCCGATGAGCGGGTGCTGTTTGGCCAGTCGGCCGCGTTCAGCGGTCCCGCCAGCGAGTTGGGCCTGAACATGCGGCTTGGCATCCAGGCGGCGTTCGAAGAGGCGAACGCGAAGGGCGGCGTGCATGGCCGGCGCCTGGAACTGACCACGCTTGACGACGCCTACGAACCCGAGGCCGCCATTACCAACACC
This sequence comes from Chloroflexota bacterium, assembly GCA_022825895.1. Taxonomy (GTDB): domain Bacteria; phylum Chloroflexota; class UBA11872; order UBA11872; family UBA11872; genus UBA11872. Next base: position 196,401 of record JAJDVX010000033.1, read on the forward strand.
AAGCAGCTGATCGACCAGGAGAACGTATTTGCGCTGATTGGCGCGGTGGGCACGCCGACATCGCGTTCGGCGGTGCCGGTTGCCGTGGAGGCCAATACGCCGTACCTGGCGCCCTTCACCGGCGCGGCCTTCCTGCGCGGCGAGGATCTCCACGACGTCGTCATCAATCTGCGGGCTTCGTACAACCAGGAGACCGAGGAGATGGTGGCGCGCCTGACGAACGATCTGGGCGTCACCCGGATTGCCTTGCTGTACCAGGATGACTCCTACGGGCGAGCCGGGTACAACGGCGTGCAGGCCGCCCTGGAGCGGCGGGGCATGAGCCTGGCGGCCGTTGGCGTGTATCCGCGGAACACCACGGCTGTGAAGACGGCGATGCTGGATCTGCGCGAGGGACAGCCCGAAGCCGTGATTATGGTCGGCGCCTATGAACCGGTGGCCGCCCTGGTTGCGTGGTCGCGGCACCTGGGCTTCATCCCGGTGTTCATGACCATTTCCTTTGTCGGCAGCAATGCCCTGGCTCAGGAGCTCGGGCCGGAGGGCGCCGGCGTGTTCGTCACCCAGGTGGTGCCCTTTCCCACGGACACCTCGCTGCCGGTGGTTCAGGCCTACCATCGCGCGCTGGCTGCCCACGATCCCACGGCGGTTCCGGGGTTCGTCTCCTTCGAGGGCTACCTGGCCGGCCGCCTGACGGTCCTGGGGCTGGAGCGGTGCGGACCCGAACTGAGCCGTGCCTGCTTCTTGAACAGCCTGCGCAGCGCCGAGGAGATCGATGGCTTCAGCCTTCGCTACGGCGACGCCGACAACCAGGGTTCCGACTCGGTGTTCCTGACGGTGATTGGTCCGGACGGCCGCTACCGCGCCGTCAGCAGCCTGGCGGGTACGTGAGCGTGTTGGACCGATTGCATCGGCTGCTGGAAGCCCGGTATCGCCTGTCCACGCAGTTGTATCTCGGCATTGGCGGCGCCGTGGCGCTGACCATAGCCGCCAGTGTCGTTGGCCTGGCATCGTTTACGCAGGTCGGCGAGGCGCAACGCCGGGTCAACGAGGGCAGCGTGCCTGAATTGGCGGCCGCTTTCGGGGTGGCCGACTACAGCAGCACGCTGGTGGCGGCCGCGCCGCGTCTGGCGGCGGCGGCCAGTGTTGAAGAAGTGAATGACATTGCGCAGAGCATTGAGAGTTCGCGCCAGGAGCTTGAAGTGCTTTTTGCCGTGCTGAATCGCGGCGGCGACGCGGAACGGACGCTGCGCCTGCGACGGCACGCCGACACGCTGCTCTCCAACATTGACACGATCCGACGCGAGCGCTTCGACCTCTTCGAGTTCAACGATCAGCGGCAGGCGCTGCGCACGGAACTTGCCGACCTGCGCTCCAGCCTGGAGGGCGTGATTGTTCCCGCCCTGGACGACCAACTGTTCTACACGATGACCGGATATCGAACGCTCGAGGAGATGCCGCCGATTCGCCAGGTGTACTTCTCCGAGCCCGAACTCAACCGCTACCGGCGGCTGGCTGAGCTGCAGTCGGACGTCAATATCGCAACCCAGTTGCTGGCCAGCGCGTTCACCCTGTCCAGCCCGGCGCTGATCGAGCCATTGCGCGAGCGGTTCGAGGCCTCCGCGCGCCGAATCGAGCGGAATCTCAATGCACTGGCCGGGTCGCCGTTCCATGCCGATCTGGTCCCGCTGTTCGATCGGCTCTTCGAGGTTGGCACGGGTGAGCCGAGCGGCTTTGACGTGTTGGAACAGGAGCTCACGCTGCTGGAACGTCAACAGGATCTGCTGGCGAGCAACCGCGCCCAGGCCATTGAGTTGCTGGACGAGGTGGACGGGCTGGTGAACGCGGCGCGCGCAAGCGCGGACGAGGCGACCCAGAGTTCGGCCGACACCATCGCCACGGGCCGCTTTCTGCTGCTGGTCATCGGAGCGGTCAGTATCGGCGGCGCTCTGCTGATTGCCTGGCTCTTTGTCGGCCGCTTCCTGTTGCGACGGCTGCAAATGCTGTCCGACTGGATGCTCCGCATGGCCGGTGGCGATCTGGAGACGCGCGTGGCGATGAGCGGACGCGACGAAGTGGCGGATATGGCCGCGGCCCTGGAGGTCTTTCGTCGTCACGCGCTCGAGGTGCAGCGGTTGAACCTGGTGGAAAAACTGGCGGATGAACTGCAGGACAAGAACGAGCAATTGGAGAGCGTGCTGGGTGACCTGCAGAAGGCGCAGGACCAGATCGTGATGCGCGAGAAGCTGGCGGCGCTGGGCGAACTGACCGCCGGCGTGGCCCACGAGATTCGAAACCCGCTCAACTTCGTGAAGAACTTTGCCGAGGCTTCGGAAGAGCTCCTGGAGGAGTTCCAGGAGGTCCTGGAGGAAAGCGGCGACAGTCTCCCGGAGGCTGATCGCGAGATCATCGAAGAGGTGTCACAAGACCTGACCGACAACCTCGCCCGCATTCGGTCGCACGGCGACCGCGCCAACCGGATCGTGCAGGACATGCTCTCGATGGGTCGCGGTTCCGGAGACCGGTCGCCGACCGACATCAACCAGTTGGTGGACGAATACGCGCGACTGGCGTACCACAGTGCGCGGGGCATGGACCAGAACTTTCAACTCAGTATCGAGCGGGACTTTGACGACACCGTTGGCGAGCTCAACGTGGTGTCGCAGGATCTGGGCCGTGTGTTCCTGAACATGGTGGCCAACTCCTGCTACGCGACCGACGAACGACGGCAGGAGTCACGGGCGGACGATGGCAAGGGGCCATTCATGCCTGTGGTCTGGTTGGGCACGCGCCGGCATGAGGATCACATTGAGGTGCGTATTCGGGACAACGGCGGCGGTATGCCGCCGGACGTTGTGGAGAAGATCTTCAATCCCTTCTTCACGACCAAGCCCACCGGCCAGGGCACGGGGCTGGGGCTGGCCATGTGCAGCGACATCGTGCGCCAGCATGGCGGCAATATCCGGGTTGACGTGGAGGACGGTGAGGGCACGGAGATGATCATTGACCTGCCGCTGGTGCCGCCGTCGGACACCGCCGAACAGGAAGCCGACTCCCTGCTGACGCCATCGGCCTGAGCGGGCCTGGCCCCGGCGTCTAGCCCGGGCGGCGGGTTCTGCCGTTGAGCAGCCGCTCGATCGCCTGCGCCACGCCGTCGTCCTCGTAGCTGCCGGTAATCCAGTCGGCGGCCGCCACCACGCGGGGATCGCCGTCGCCCATGGCCACGCCAATGCCCGCGGCGCGTACCAGGTCCAGGTCGTTCAGGTTGTCGCCGATCCCCATGGTCCGATCCGGCGATACGTTCGCCACGGCGGCCACGCGCGCCAGCGCACGCCCCTTGTTGACGTCGCGCCGGACGATTTCGGCGAAGCGCGGATGCGAGCGCGTGGCCTGCACGGTCGGGCCAAACCGGCCGTCCATCTCGGCAATTGCGTCTAGCACCCGGAGTTCGTCCATGACGAAAACCAGCTTGGTGCTGCCGGCGGCTACCGCCGCGGCCAGGTCGTCGACAAAGGTGATGGGAACGTTGGAACTGGCGGCGTAGAACCGGCCCTCGGGCGTGTCGGCTTCCATGTAGAGCTCGTCGTCGATGTAGGCGTTGACGTGCAGCCCGCGCTCGCGGGCGAATGCAACGGCCGCCTGCGCCGGCTCCGAGGGCAGCACCTCGTGCTGGTAGGTCACGCCGGTCACCGGATCGCGAACCAGCGAGCCCTGGTAGCAAATGATCGGCAGCGTGACCTGCAAGTCCTCGGCAAAACGGCGGGCCGACCGGAACATTCGACCCGTAGCGATCGTGATCCCAAGGCCCGCGGCCCGCGCGTCGGCGATCGCCCGGCGAACGCGCGACGTGATGCCGCGCTCGCCCTTCACCAGGGTTCCATCCAGATCCATGGCGATGATGCGAATCCGGGCGGGCTCAGTCATGGCGCACGAACTGTGCCCGTCGAGCACCATGGCGATATACTTCGAGCCAATGCCGTGTAGCGTCGCTCACGCGTCTGGCTTGTCCTCTGTCCCCGGTGCACCGCGGGCCAATATTGGCACGGATACTGTCGTAAGAGGCCATTAGATGCGTTCCCGCCGCTGGCTGACGCTTGGAATCGGCGTCAAGCGCTACCTGTTACTCATTTTCCTGGGCACGGTTGTGCTGGCTCTGGCCATGGCCATGTTCCTGGCCTTTGTCTATCGCACCATTGACATTCCCGGGCCGGCGGGGACGGTAGTCTTCTACCTCACCCTTCAGTTTCTGGCCCACCCCGTCCGCGAACTTACCGTGGGTGCGCTGGGCCTGATCATCGCGGCCGTTGGCGCCTTCCTGCTGGGTCGCAGCGTGCTCTCGGTCGTGGTGGATCCCAAAGACGATCTGGCCGAGATTCTCTATCAGAACAGGCGCCTGCAACGCGGGCCGCGCATCGTGGCCATCGGCGGTGGCACCGGTCTGGGTGTCTTGTTGCGCGGCCTGAAGGAACACACCAACAACATCACGGCCGTGGTGACGGTGGCCGACGACGGTGGCAGTTCCGGGCGCCTGCGCGAAGAACTGGGCCTGATGCCCCCCGGCGACATCCGCCAGTGTTTGGCCGCGCTGGCCGATTCCGAGTCGTTGATGCAGGACGTGATGGAATATCGTTTCAGCCGCGGTCAGGGGTTGCAGGGCCATAGCCTGGGCAATCTGCTCATCGCGGCCATGGCCGACCTGAACCAAGGCAATTTCGAGCGCGGGGTCAATGACCTCAGCGAAGTCCTGCGAGTGCGGGGCCGGATTCTGCCCTCCACCCTGACCGACGTGCGGTTGGCGGCCCAGATGGACGACGGGTCGATCGTACGCGGCGAGTCGCGCATCCGTTCCGCTGGCAAGCCGATCCGCCGCGTGCTGATCGAGCCACGCTACGTCGCCGCCAACGACGAGGCGGTGAAGGAATTACTGGCTGCCGACATGATCGTGCTGGGGCCGGGCAGCGTGCATACAAGCGTGCTGCCCAATTTGCTGGTCGGTGACATTGCAACGGCCGTGCGCGCGTCCAACGCGGTGAAGGTCTACGTCTGCAACGTGGCGACCGAACCCGGGGAGACTGACGGCTACAGCCTGGCCGACCACGTGACGTCGCTCACCTCAAACGTCGGTCCCGGCCTGTTCCAATACTCACTGGTCAACAGCTTCACCAACCTGGGGATACAGCCAGGCAGCGGGTCCCGAATTGTGGAAAGCGATCCAGCGGTCCAGGTCGAGTTGCTGGAGACGGGCGTTCGGACGGTGATGGCTGACGTGGTCGACCACAACGACCCCCGCCACCACGACTCAACCACGCTCGCCGCAGCCTTGATGCAACTGTACGAGGAAGCCTCGCACGAGGCGCCGACGCCTCTGGCTGTCGGGTCGGCGCGCTAAGCCGCCCGCGCGACGCCCCTGGCGGGTATTCGACCTAACGGTCGCGAGTCGCGATGTAGGTCGCCACGGCCTCCAGGTGGCGGCGACCCCAAGCACTTGCCGGCAGGTGGCACAGGGCCTGCCCGGCCCGCTGCGCGTGCTTCCGAATCCGGTCTTCCGTGAAGTTTCGAGATCCGGCCCGCTTCAGGATCGCCATGGTTGTCTCGACGTCGGGCGCCGTTCCGTCGCTGCCGTACATGACGCGCAGGCGATGTCGGTCAGGCTCGGTAGCCGTCGCCAGGGCGTGGATTACGGGGAGTGTTTTCTTGCGCTTGTGGATATCCGCGCCGACTGGCTTCCCCGTCACCGCCGGATCACCCCAGATGCCCAGCACGTCGTCGCGGATTTGGAAGACGATGCCCAGTTCCCGGCCGTAGGCGCGGCAGGCGGCGCGCGTGGCCGGGTCATTCCCGGCAAATATGGCGCCGAGTTCAAAGGCCACCGCCAGCAAGGCCGCCGATTTGCGGGCAATCATGTCCAGGTAGTCAGCCACGCCGATGTTCGCGGCGGTCTCAAACGCGATGTCCAGGTGCTGACCTTCGGTGACCAGCCGGCAGCCTTCCGTCAGCACTTCCACGGCGTCCCTGACCAGCGTTGCCGCGGCGCCGTTGCCGCCGCTGCGCAGCACGCTGAGCGTCGCCAGCACGTGCAGCAGGTCGCCGGCGTCAATGGCCTGCGAGCGTCCCCAAACCACCCAGACCGTCGGGCGGTGACGGCGCGTCTCGTCGTCATCCATCACGTCGTCATGAACCAGCGTGAAGTTGTGCAGGAGTTCCAGGCCGGCCGCCGCCGGGAGCGCCGCCTGCAGGTCACCGCCGAGCGCCTCGCACATCAACAGGCACAGCGTGGGCCGAACCGCCTTGCCGCGGTCCGCGGTTGCGGGCGACCCGTCGGCGTTGACCTGTCCGAGCTGGTAGCGGGCCATGGTGTACAGGGGCAGATCAGCCCCTTCGACGGCACGGTGGAGCTCCGCGTCGATACGCTCGCGATAGCGGTTGAGAACCTCTGGTGCCGGGTTCGTCGCCGGCGGCCGGGTGCTCAGCGGTCTCGCCTCAGGATCCGACGATCAGTCGTCCCGCGTCGATGCGAACCGCGACCGCGTGGTCGGTGAGGGCGCAGGCGGCGTCCACGATGCCGGACGCGCTGAGGCCGTGCGCGGCTCGAATGCTGTCGGCCGGGCCGTGCTCGTGGAACATGTCCGGCATGGCGACTCGACGGACCTGGACGTCGCCCAGGTCGTTGTCGGCCAGCAACTCCACCACGGCGCTTCCAAAGCCGCCCATCAGGTTGTGATCTTCGACCGTAACGACGCAACGGGTGCGCGCGGCAAGCTCGCAGATCAACTCGCGGTCCAGCGGCTTGACGAAGCGTGCGTTGACCACCGCGGCCTGGACGCCCAGCCGCTCGAGCCGCTCGGCGGCTTCCAGAGCAGGGGCAACGCCCCACCCCAGGGCAATGATCGCCAGGTCCGACCCGTCGCGCAGCATCTCGGATCGGCCGATGGGCAATACGCGTGGGGGCCCCGACAGCGGGACGCCGACGCCCGAGCCTCGCGAATAGCGGACCGCGAACGGCCGATTGCTGGCCAATGCCGTGCGGAACAGGTGGCGCAGCTCGTCTTCGTCCTTGGGCGCCGCCACAACGAAGTTGGGGATCGCCCGCAGATAGGCCAAGTCCAGCACCCCATGGTGCGTGCGTCCGTCATCGCCAACGATTCCCGCGCGGTCCACGCCCAGGATCACCGGTAGGTTCTGGATGGCTACGTCATGCACGATCTGGTCGAAGGCGCGCTGCAGGAAGGTGCTGTAGATGCAGACCACGGGTCGCAGCCCCTGCGTGGCCAGGCCGGCGGCCATGGCCACGGCATGGCTCTCGGCGATGCCGACATCAAAGACCCGCTCGGGCAACTCGCGCTGCATGTCGGCCAGCGCGGTGCCCTCACACATCGCCGCGCTGATGGTCACGATGCGCTCATCCTCGCGGGCCAGATCGGTCAGCGTACGGGCCAACACCTTGCTGTAGCTGGTGGCGTTGGCGGCCCCAACCGCCTGCGCGGTGCCGGGTTGGTGCAGCGTCACCGGGTCGGCCTCGGCTGCCGGCAGTCCCTTGCCCTTGCGCGTAAAGGCGTGAATCAGCACCGGGCGGCGGCGTTCAACGGCGTCGCGAATGACGTTCTCGAGTTCCGGTCGGTCATGGCCGTCCACCGGCCCGACGTACTCGAATCCGAACGCCGCGCAGAAATCGGCCGCGTCGGCGTAGGGTTCGGTCGGCTGCGTGGCCATCTGGGTCGCGGTAAAGCGCGCCTGGGCCTCGGGGTCGTCCGGCTGCCAGGTCTCGCGTCCGCGCCCCATGTTGCGGCTCAACGCCCCCACGTTCGGCGAAATTGACATGCCGTTGTCGTTCAACAGCACCACGAAGGGCAGACCCAGATCGCCGGCCTGGTTGAGAGCTTCGAAGACCACGCCTGACGTAAACGATCCGTCGCCGATGACGGCGACGGTGGCCGATGACTCGTCTCGCAATTGGGCAGCGACGGCAATCCCCACGCCAGCCGACACACCAGTGCCGGCATGCCCCGCCCCCATCACGTCGTGCGGGCTTTCTTCGCGCGCGGCGAAGCCGGACAAGCCGTCGGGCTGTCGCAGCGTTGGGAATTCCGCGGCGCGGCCAGTCACCAATTTGTGCGGATATGTCTGATTGCTGGTGTCCCAGACAATCTTGTCGTTGGGACTCTCGAGCACGCGGTGCAGCGCCAAGGTGATCTCAACGACACCCAGATTGCTGGCCAGGTGCCCGCCGTTGGCATCGACGGTATCTACGATGAGTTGGCGAATCTCGCCGGCCAGGCGGTCGAGCTCCGCGTCCGTCATTGCACGCAGATCCGATGGATCCGCAATCCGGTCGAGTATGCGGTCCATCACGCTCCCCCTTCTACAAGCACCCGAGCCGCGGGCGCCGTTCGATACTGCCCGCTGAACCGGGATTCGCGCAATACTTACGCCCCGTCCCACGAGGCGCCCGACGTCTATCTGGTATGGATATCGCCGGCTCCACCGCCCTTGTGACGGGCGCCAGCAGCGGAATCGGACGCGCCGTCGCGATCGCCCTGGCCGAGGCCGGCGCCCAAGTGGTCGGACTTGGGCGCGACCAGCGAGCCCTCCATTCGCTCGCGGAAGCCAGCGGCGTGACCGTGCGGCACGTGGACTTCGATTCTGCCGGCGAACTCCAGCGATTCGTGGAACGGTCGCTGCCCGACTTTCCGCCGATCGACATCCTGGTCAACTGCGCCGGATCCGGACGCTTCGCTCCGCTGGCCGAGCACAGCGCGGCGGACGTTGACCGGCTGCTTGCGGTAAACGTGCGCGCTCCAATAGCGCTAACCCAGGCGGTACTGCCGGGCATGCGGCGGCGTGGTCGTGCTCGCGTGGTCAATGTCGCCTCGATTGCGGGCCGCCTGGGCGTGCCGAACGAGACGGTCTATAGCGCGTCCAAGGGCGCGTTGGCCGTGTTCAGCCGGGCCCTGGATGCGGAACTGGCGGGAACCGGCGTGGGGGTAACACTCGTTATTCCGGGTGTGGTGCGGACGGCCTTCTTCGAACGGCGCGGCGCGCCCTATGACCGTAGCTGGCCGCGACCGCTACCGCCCGAACGCGTGGCGCGGGCGATCGTGCGCGCCATTGCCCGCGATCAATCCGAAGTCGTCATTCCGGGCTGGCTGCGGATTCCAATCTGGCTGCAGGCCACGTTGCCAGGTCTCTACGGACGATTGGAGCGTTGGTTTGGCTAGGCGGGCGCCCTAGCGCAGCGCTCCGGCCAGGGCGCGAACCGACTCCTTGGCCGAGGAGGCGGTATCCAGCACCGCCGTCGGCTCGTACCCGCAATGCGCCATGCAGTTGGCGCAGCGCGGATCCTTCCCGCGGCCGTAGGCGTCCCAATCGGTAGTTTCCAGCAGCTCCTTGTATGACTCCGCGTAGCCGTCGGCCATCAGGTAGCAGGGCCGCTGCCAGCCGAAGATTGAGTAGCTGGGGATTCCCCACGCGGTGCATTGGTAGTCGATCTTGCCTTCGAGGAAATCGAGAAAGCGGGGGCTGTGATTGAGTCGCCAGCGGTCGCGCCGACCCTCGGCAAAAGCCTCGCTGAAGACTGCTCGGGCATGGTCAACGGGCAGGAAGTGTTCCTGGTCGGGCGCCTTCTCGTAGGCGTAGCCCGGCGAGATCATCATGCTGTCCACTTTCAGCTCGTCGTTTAAGAAGTCCAGTACCGCCCGAACGTCCTGCGCGGAATCCTGGGTGAAGAAGGTGGTGTTGGTGGTGACGCGGAAGCCGGCCTTCTGCGCCGCCTTGATGGCGGCCACGGCCACCTCAAACACGCCGTCACGCGCCACGGACTGGTCGTGCCGCTCCTTCAAGCCGTCCAGGTGAATGGCGAACGCGAAGTAGGGCGAGGGTGTGAACAGGTGGAGTTTCTGCTCCAGCATGATGGCGTTGGTGCACAGGTAGACGAACTTGCGCCGTCGCACGAGTTCGGTGGCGATGCGGTCGATCTCTGGATGGATCAGCGGCTCGCCGCCGGCGATGGAGACCATGGGTGCGCCGCTCTCCTCGATCGCCGCGAGCGCCTGCTCCACCGGCATACGCCGCCGCAGCGTCTCGGTGGGATGCTGGATCTTGCCGCAGCCCTCGCAGGCCAGGTTGCAGGCGTAGAGCGGCTCGAGTTCCACGATGAGCGGGAACTTCTCGCGCCCCTGCAGCCGCTGGCGAACGAGATACCACCCCACCGCCAGGCTCTGACGCAGCGGTACGCCCATGAAAAACCATTCACCTTCCAGAGGCGGCCGCCAAACCTACGACGGGAGCGCGCGAGCGTCCAGAGTCCTACAGGTCGAGGACCAGACGAAGGCTATCGTCAATGCGGGCCATCACCTGGCGCGGCGCCCGGCCAACCGGTTCCAAGAGATCGGCGCCGTCAACGGTCACAAGTTGCGCCACGTTGACCACCGATGGCCGAGGGAGCCCGGTTTCCGACGCCGACATAACGACATTGCCGGGAGCGGCGGCTAGCCGCAGGTCTGTTGTCAGCGCCAGCCCTAGAACCGTCTGAAGCCGGCTCCGGTTGAATGCGTCCGCCTGCACGATGAGCACGGGCCGTCGAAACCCAGGCTCGGATCCTCGCGGCTCGTCCAGATCGGCCCACCAGATGTCGCCCCGCTCGACTACCACTCGTCAGCCGCGAGACTCCGCCCTTGCATGCGGCGCAGTTCGGGCGCCAGCTGACTCGGCTGCTCGCGATAGACCTCGTCCAGCAGCGCCGTGATGTGCTCGTCGCGGCGCCTCGCGAGGTATTCGGAAACGGCGGTGGCGTATAGCCTGCTGCGAGTTACGCCCAACTCCCTGGCCAGCTCGTCGGCTGCCTGAAATAGATCATCGGGAAGCGAAATGGCAGTCTTCATACCCGAATCATACCTAAGTCTGACCCCTGATGTCGCGTGCGAGGCAAGGCTGTCACCAGCTTTGGGCTCATCAGAAAGCTGTAGGTGCCGGTGGGGCCATGCGAACGTACTTTGGCACCGTGATGGACCCAGGATGAGGATTACCCTCTGTTCACCCCATGCTGTCCCTGCGCTAGCTTCGGCACGATGCATAGATTCAGCGGGATCAGCGGGGCTTCAAGCTGTGCCCATCGAAGTCATATGCGTCGCTGTTGCGCTCGGCCACGACCCGTAGCGCATCCGTGATGACATGGTCCAGCTCGAGCTCCGAGTCCGGCTGGCCCACTCTGGCGAACGGAATCGTTGACCGTTCCGGGCTGGCTGATACAAGCCCGAGGTAGAAGCTCTCAAATTGCTCGTCGCGGCCTGCTGGGTCTTGTCGGCCCGTAAATAGCCTGAGGCCGCGGTGAGCATTCTCAATTGTCGGAGAGCGGCGCATCGTTCCGTCGTGGCGGGCACCTTCGTCAAATACGAAGAGTCCAACCAGCGTGGCGTATGGGAATCGACGGTGCAGCGTGACGGCCTCGAACAGCATGTCACCTCGCCGGTTTGTGAAGTTCTTCTGATAGTTCTTCGTTCGTAGGTCTGGAAAGCTGATGCACTTGACCGAGAACGCAAGAAGTAAGCCGGCCTCTTCGGTCGCCCAGGTCACGTCGACTCGCTTATCTCCAATTCCTCCAGCCATTCGTCGTTCCGCTCCAGAAACGCGGTTGCCGCTCGCAACAGGGCGCGCACCGGACAGTCCGCGCTTTCGGAGACACTCGGCAACGACCTGGGCAATGGCCGCCGACATCAACTCCGAATAGCGCTTCTTGTCGCTGGCGCGTGCCTTAAGGGTCGGCTTCGGGTTGAGGCCGCACAGCGCATTGAGCAGACGCTGATGATCGGTGCTCATTGCGAGCGAGTGCGTGCGAACCTGCGCGAGCGGAGTATGTTCCGCGTTTTTCTTACCCGCGGGGCGAGGGTGGCGGGCTTTGCATTTCGCTGACTGAGCAGCAGTTCATCAATCCTGGCCCGGATGTCATCATGCGCCGCAGACCGAAGCATCCGTCCCGTGGATGCTTCCATGGACCGCAACTCACGCGCGTAACGCTCAATGGTCTGGGGTGACGGGACAGGCAGCTGTGCTGCTTCACGAGGCTCCACTTTCAAAACCCCGCCGCCATAGGAGCGGCCGACGATTTCGGCGCCCAGAGCCGTAACTGAATTGAGCGCCGCCAGTGGCAGCAGTTCCCACTCGCGTTGAAACGGCGCGTGTAGGCGTAGGCCATGGACTGAATTGAGGGCATGAACTCTGGCCGTGTTTGCTATCAGGCGCGGAGAGTCGTGGCTCATATAGGTGACGAACAGGTCAGGGAGTTTCGGCAGTGGGACCCTCCACCAGGGACGACGAACCCGGCATTTGTAGGCCTGATGGACTCTCTGCTGCTCACCGATTTCGACGTATGTGCGGGCAGCTGGGGATCGCAGATCGTCATCTGGATAGAAGAGAAGTGTCTTTGAGTTCCGATCCGTGAGTTCACGATGAACGTCGGGCGAGTACGCAAAATTCTTAAGAGCGCGTGATTCCGGCGGGAGCACATCAATGAGATCGCTCGGGCCAAGATTAAACTGATCCGCTTGGTCTTTGGACATTCGAAAGTAAGTGTTGTTCCCGGTTACAGCGCCTAGGTGAACCGTCCCCCATCGAGATAGCGGCACGAAGTCCCGTGAATCCAGTAGTTCCCTGTAGAAGTTGAGAGATTGGCCGGCGACCAGCGCCGAAGTCCACTTCGTCTCTTCCGGGGCGGGGGTCCAGCTCCTGCGCGTAAGTTGCTGACGTTGCAAGCCCTCCAAGTCCTCTACCTGCATGAGTTCGATGGAATCGGTGGAGCCGCTTCCCTCGGCGAGCAACAGAACAATCTCGCTAGTCACGCCGGGAAAGACGCGCCTTTCAAATGTGACCAGGGTGAGCTGAGCAAACCTGCGCATCAGGTATTGGCGGACGGGCGCTGCATACCTGACGTGCAGAAGCTCGGCAGGAAGGACAAGTGCCAAGCGCCCATCCGGCTTGAGGAAGCGAGAGGCATGTACGACAAACGCCGCCCAGGAACTTGCAAGACCATCAAGCTGAACACCGGCCGCAGCCGCTGCGCGTTGCGCCTTCGCCCTGGCGCTGCCGGCGAAGGACTGGTAGCGCACGAACGGTGGGTTTCCGATCACGGCGTCGGCCGTCGGGGTCGGCCTTATGTCAAAGAAATCGGCGGTCTCAATTCGCGCACTGGCATGTAGCGACGCAATGGTTGAGCGCCCGATCTCGCTGGCGACCGCGTCAAGCTCGAAGCCCAAGATTGAGGCAGCAGGTCGCTCTCCGGGATCGCTAAGGTCCTTTAGCCGCTGCCAGGCCGCCGCTAGAAAAGCTCCTTCTCCGCAAGAGGGTTCGACGACCGCGTCACGTGACCTGCGGATGGCCCATGCCGCTAGAAAGTCCGCGATCTGCGGAGGCGTGTAGAAGGCCCCGCGAGCCTTCAACGGCGAAACAGCGACGTTCAGACACCCTTCACGGCTGATGAAAAAACCGTAGCACGCATGGCCCACCACCTGCCGGCCAAGCGCTATTGACGCAAGCTAATGTGCTGGAGGCTTGGCAAGCCGCCGAAAGCAACTGCTGCCGCCGCAGGGCGTGTCCTCGCCAGGCTCGAAGCTGATCTTGAGCCGCATCCCGGCGGCCTGGGCGAACTTTTCGAGCGTGCGGGTGGAGGGGTGGGCGCGTCCGCTTTCGAGGCGGGCCACGACCGACTGGGTGGTCTGCATGCGTTCGGCCAGTTGTGCCTGCGTGAGTCCGGCGTTCGTGCGCGCCTCGATCAGGACCCGGGCCAGCCGGAATCCTGGCGCGAGTTCGTTATAAGCCTCTCGAAAGGCCGGATCGCGGAGCCACCTGGTGTGCAGGGACTGAACGTTGCTCATGCCGCGAGCTTACAAACGCTTCGCAACTCCAACTAGATATCGCGGTCTGGTTTGCTGCGCCCTGACGCCGTCACATGCCGTCCTCGTCCCGCCCCACGTTCCTGGCGTACCGCCCGAGTGCCATCAACGGAAACAGCAGTCGATAGAAGTGATAGTTGATGTAGAAGGCGCCGGGGAAGCCGGTGCCGGTGTAGTGGTCTTCGTCCCAGTTGCCGTCGTCCCGCTGGGTGCGAATGAGGAAGTCCACGCCGCGTTGGACGGCTGGCGAATCCGCGTTTGCCTCCAAGAGGGCTATCAGAGCCCAGGCCGTCTGCGAAGCGGTGCTGGCGCCGCGACCGATCCAGGCGGGGTCGCTATAGGAGCGCAGATCCTCGCCCCAGCCGCCGTCGGCGTTTTGGTGAGCCTCCAGCCAGGCCACCGCGCGACGCAGCGCGGGATTGCTCGTCGGCGTCCCCGCGGCGACCAGCGCTGGCACCACCACGCTCAGCCCGTAGACGTGATTGGCGCCCCAGCGGCCGAACCAGGAGCCGTCCGTTTCCTGCTCGGCGCGCAGCCAGGCCAGTCCTCGCCGCGCCGTTTCGGTGTCCAGGGCGTCCTCCTGCGCCAGGAAGTGCAGGGCGCGGGCGGACACATCCGCCGCCGGCGGGTCGATGACCTCGCCGAAGTCGCGGAATGACGGCCGACGGCAAAGCGTGTTGGTGTTATCGGCGTCGAACGCGCCCCAGCCGCCATTGCGCGACTGCATGCCTTCAATCCAGCGGCGTGCGCGGACCAGCGCGGCGTCGACCCGGTCGGGATCGGGATGGTCGACCCGCCGCAGCGCCAGCCCGACTTCGGCGGTATCGTCGATGTCGGGATAGTTGTCGTTGGCGAACTCGAAGGCCCAGCCTCCGGGCGCGAGCTGAGGCCGCCGGACGCTCCAGTCGCCCTTCACGCGGACTTCCTGGTCCAGCAGCCAGTCCGCCGCTTGAATGAGTCGCGGATCGTCGCAGGGTGTGCCGGCGTCGGTAAGCGCCTCGATGGCCATCGCGGTGTCCCACACGGGCGATTGGCACGCTTCCAGGCGACGCGTGTGCCCATCGTCAATGGTGAAGGTGTCAAGTCCGTCCAGGGCCTGGGCGATCATCGGGTGGTCCAGCGAATAGCCGCGCAGCGTGAGCGCAATGATTGAGTTGACCCACGCCGGCTGGATGCCGCCCCACGAGCCATCGCGTTCCTGCCGGCGCACGATCCAAGCCTCGGCGCGGCTCAATGCGGCCTCGCGCAGCCAGCGCACCGGGCGCTTCTCGTACCAGCGCAGCAGGCGATCGACATGGTTGAAGAGCCCGGTCCAGGTGTGGAACGAATAGTCCATGGGCGGCGAGTCAAACGTGCGCAGTTCGTCGATTGAAAAGGTCGCGGGACGAACCGGCGCGCGGGAGCGAATGATCGTCAGCGCCACGTACGTCTGGCGCGCCCAGCAGGCAAAGTCGTAGATGTTCAGCGGCCACCAGGGCGGCAGCAGCATGACTTCCGGCGGCATGGCCGGCACGTCGTCCCACGACCACCAGCCGTTGAGCGCCAGCCAGAAGCGTGTGAACGTGCGGGTCGCCTCCACGCCGCCGTGTTCGCGGATCCAGGCCGCCGTCTGCTGCATAGGGGCGTCGTCCGGTTGGTCGCCGGCCAGCCGCAGCGCCACGTACGCTTCGGTGGTGGTGTGGAGGTCGGACGGGCCGCCGTGGAAGTTGTTCCAGGTGCCGTCCGGCAGCCTGCGCGAGCGAATCCAGCGCGCGGTCCGCTCGGTCGTACCGCTATCCAGGATGCCCAGGTAACGCCGCAGGAACAGGTCCTCGGCCTCGATGGTGACGTTGCTTTCCAACTCGCCTTTCCACCAGCCCTCGGGATCCTGCAAGCCCAACACATACCGGCGTGCCCGTTCGATGGCGTTGGAAAGCGCGTTGGGCCGCGCGGAAACTTCGACACTCATGCGGCGGTAGGCAGATTCCGTTCGCGGCCCAGGGCCAACAGCACGCTACGAGCCGCCTGGCGGCCGCTGCGCACCGCGCCTTCCATCGTGGCCGGCCAGCCGGTATCGGTCCACGCCCCGGCCAACGCGACGCGCGGATCGGCGGTAGTCGCGCGCGGCCGCAGCCGCAGCGTGCCGGGGACGGGGCGAAACGTGGCGCGGTGCTCTCGAGTGACGTAGAACGCCGTGACGTGCGCGTCGGCGGCCTTGGGGAACACGCGGGCGAGTTCGGGGATGAACATCGCGCGCAACTCCTCGGTCGGGCGCTCGGCGTAAGCCGTGGCGCCCGAAAGCGAAACGGCCAGACACTGGCCCATAGTCAAGCCCGTCGCGGCGCTCCGGTCAAACACCCACTGCACCGGCGATCCCACGGCGGCGGCAAACGCGTGGTCCATGACGCGCCGGTCGTAGATCACGTGCAGATTGACGATCGGGCTGTGCTCCAGGTCGGCAAAGCTCTCGGCGTTGGCATGGACCCCCGCCGGGACCAATCTGGCCGCCTGCTCGTGCGGTACGGCCAGAACCACGGCCGCCGTCGGAATGCTCTCCGCGCCGACGCGCACCTGAACGCCGTCGGCCTCGGCCCGCTCAATGCCCGAGATCGCGCTATGCAGTCGAACGTCGACTCCTGAGGCTTCAAGGGCCGTCACTGCACGCGCACCATGCGCTTCGCCGAGCGGCACGGTTGCGTATCCGAGATCGGCGGCGGGCCCGTCGGTCAGCAGTCCGACTTGAAACACCATCGCGCTCTGCCACAGCGAGGCCTCGTCGCACGGCACGTTCAGCGTGGGCAGAACAATCAGGTCCCAGAACGATTCGAGCGCCCGCGCTGAAACGCCCTGGTCGCGCAGCCATCGGCCAAACGTCTGTTCGTCCAAGCTGCGGTCTCCCAGGTCCAACCTCGCCAACGCCGCCGCCGAGCGCACCACCCGCAGCTTGTCCAGTCGGCCAAGATGCCGGTAGGCCGCCAGGCTGCGGGTCAGATGCAGTGGCGCGGGTAAGTCGGAACGGGCCAGGCGGCTGACACCGCGTTCGGGATGGATGACGGGTATGTCAAGCCGCCGCTGCATCGTCACCAGGTCGCCGGAGCCGATGCGCTCAATGAATGCCCGGTAGGCGGTGCAGCAGCGCAGGAAGACGTGCTGGCCGTTATCGAGCCATAGCCCGTCGCGCTGAAACGAGTAGGTAGCCCCGCCCAGGCGTCCGCGCGCTTCCAGCAGCGTGACACGCAGGCCCGCGTCGGCCAGCGCCAGGGCCGCGCTAATGCCGGCCAGCCCGCCGCCGGCCACCACAACCGCTGCGTCGCTCACCCGCCCGCCAGGCTTTGCGCCGCGACCAGCGCCTTCTCCCAGGCCGGCAGCGACACTCGACGCTGCAACACGGCGGCCGGATCGCGGTCAATGCGCCGTAGCAGGCGTCGATAAATGCCCGCCATGGCCCCCGCGCAGGCGGAGCTGCGCGGGTCCAGCATCGGACGCAGACGCAGACCTTCGTCAAACCACTGCGTCGCGCGGGTGGTCTGGAAGCGGATCATCTCGCCGAAGTTCGGACTTCGAGGAGCGTCTGGATCCAGGGTGCAGTCGAAGCGGCGCAAGTCTTCCTGAGGCAGGTAAGTCCGGCCGTTGTGAAAGTCCTCCCGCACGTCGCGCAGGATATTGGTCAGCTGCAGCGCTACGCCCAGGGCGTCGGCCAGCGGGGTCGCGCGCTCCATGTTGTTGGCGCCGAACACCCCCAGCGACAATCGGCCGATGGTGCCCGCCACCCGTCGGCAGTACACCACCAGGTCGTCGAAGGTCTCGTATTCCGTGCCGCGTACGTCCATCTCCACGCCGTCGATCAGTTCGCTGAAGGCTCTCAGCGGAATCGGCAATTGGCGCGACGCGTGTCCCAGGGCGGCCAGCACCGGTTGGTCCGCATCCGGGCCGATGTCGGCCAGTCGTTCACGCGCCTCGCCCAGCGCCTTCGCCTTGGTCTCGGTGGGCAGATCGCCGTCCCCAATGTCGTCGATCTCGCGTGCCAGCGCGTAGACCGCGCACAGCGCTCGTCGCTTCGGTCCCGGCAGCAGGCGGATGCCCCAATAGAAGTTGCCGGCCTGCGTGCGGGTGATGTGCTCGCAGTGGGCGTAGGCCGCGGCCGCATCCATCGGTTACCAGTCCAGCGCCAGTCGCAACACCCGCAGCGCCGCGCGAGTCTTCGCGCGAGCGTTTGGCCGAGGACTGTCGGTCAGCACGTTGTAGTCCGCGAGGCGGATCGCGTGCAAGGCCGCCCGCCCGCCCTCGATGAAGGCCGCGATCGCCATGCCGCGTACACCGGGCAGCGTCCGCACCAGCGTTGCGCCCTCATCGAACAGGTCCCAGGCGCGGTCCACCTCGAATTGCATCAACGCCCGAAACTCACTGGTCGGTTGGCGTTGGGCGATCGTGTCGACCGAGCAGTCGAAGCGGTCCAGGTCCTCCTGCGGCACATACACCCGGTCCATCTGGTAGTCCTCGGCCACGTCCTGCCAGTGCTCGGTCAGTTGCAAGGCCGTGCAGATCAGATCCGAAAGCCAGAAGCGCTCCGGCGTGGCGGCCTCGAAGACGTACAGCACCAGGTGGCCGACGGGGTTGGCGGACAGCTCGCAGTAGGCCGCCAGGTCCTCGTACGTCGCATAGCGCTTGACCGTCTGATCCTGTCGGTTGGCGTTGATGAGCGCCCGGAACGGCGCCTCCGGGATCGAATACCGCAGCACGGTTGGAACGAGGCGCCGCATCACGTCGTGGCTGGGCAGACCGCCGTTGTAGACGGCATCGACCTCGCCATCCAGCCAGTCCAGCAGGGCCAGCCGGTCGCCTTCGGCGTAGTCGCCCAGCTGATCGGTCAGTCGGGCAAAGCCGTAGATGTTGTGCAGGTGCCGCCGCAACTCACCCGGCAGCAGCCGCGAAGCCACGGGGAAATTCTCGCCGCCCGCGCGCTTCATGACGGCGGCCAGCGATGGAACGGATGTGGGAGGGGATGTCGTAGTCATCGGGTCAGGTCGGGACGGGCGCGGGCGTCGGAGCGTTCATCAAGCCCGCGCTCCAGTCCATGGTTCCAGCGGCCGCCCACCGCAGACCGGTCCCGTGGAAGTTTAGGCCACGCATCCATGCCACGAGTCCGGCCAGCGCCCATCATCTGATTCGGAGGAAGGAACGATCGCCCGTTCCAATTGCCCGTCGCGTAATATCAGCGCCCGGCTGCGTCGTCCCGATACGCCGCCCGCGAGCGTCGGTGGCCAGTTGCGGCCACCGCCAGCGCCCCGAATCGGACGGTGACCGGATGCGGCCGCGCCGGCCATGACGGCCAGTCAGTCCCTGCGCTTTGACACCGAGGAGAGCCATCGTGCGAATTGGAATCAACGGATTTGGACGGATCGGGCGCCTGGCCTTACGTGCCTTGTTGGAGCGCCATCCTCAAGCTGAAGTCGTGGGCATCAACGACCTGGCCGAGTTGCGCGCCTCCGCGCACTTGTTGCAGTACGACAGCAACTACGGCCGCTTCGGTCAAGGCGTGGAAGCCACGGCCGGCGGGCTGGTGGTGGGTGGGACCTCGATCCCGTATTACTCCGTCCGCGACTGGACCGAGTTGCCCTGGGGCGACCTGGGCGCCGACCTGGTGATCGAATCCACCGGTGTGGGAACGGAACGCGCAAGAGCCGCGGCGCACCTGGAGGCCGGGGGCGGTCGCGTGCTGATTTCGGCGCCGTCGGGCGACGCCGATCTCACGGTGGTCCTGGGCGTCAACGACAATCAGTTCGATCCCGCCTCGCACTACGTCGTCAGCAACGCCTCGTGCACCACCAACGGCCTGGCGCCGCCGCTGGACGTGGTGCACCGCGAGTTCGGGGTCCGCAAGGGACTGATGTCTACCATTCACGCCTATACGTCCTCGCAGAGCCTGGTGGACACCGCCATCGGCGATCTGCGCGAAGCGAGGGCCAGCGCAATGAGCATCGTGCCGGCCAGCACCGGCGCGGCCCGGGCTATTGGACTGGCCATTCCCGAATTGGACGGCCGTATGCACGGCGCGGCCTACCGGGTGCCGGTATCAACCGTCTCCATCGTCGAGTTCGTCGCCCACCTGGAGCGCCCGGTCGACGAAGGTGAGGTCACCGACGCACTGCGCGCCGCGGCGGCCGGCCGGTTGGACGGCATCCTGGGCGTGTCGGACGAGCCGCTGGTCTCGATTGACCTGAAGGGCGATACCCGCTCATCCATCGTGGACGCCGACTCGACCATGGTCATCGGCGGCGACCTGGTGAAGGTTGCGGCCTGGTACGACAACGAGTGGGGCTACGCCTGCCGGATCGGCGATGTGGCCATGGCCATCGGCGAGCGTGTCGGAGCGCCCGCCCAGGTCTGAGCGGATCGGCGGCAGCCAATGTTTCACGTGAAACATCGGTGGCAGTCCACGACTTTCCTGCCGCCCGGCCGACGTGCAAGTCCGACTTGCAGCGGAGTCTCGACAGGGCGCGCGCCGTGAAACGCGGCAGCCAGTCGCTTGAAGTCCGGGGCCGGCGGGTATTCCTGCGCGTGGACGCCAATGTGCCGTTGGACGGCGTCGCGATCCGCGACGACACGCGCCTGCGCGCCATCGTGCCCACGCTGGCCGATCTTCGAGCGCGGGGCGCGCGACTGGTCGTGGCATCGCACCTGGGACGACCGAAGGGACAGGCCGATTCAGCGCTCTCCCTGGCCCCGGTAGCCAAGCGCCTGGGCGAGTTGCTGGGCTGCGCCGCGGAGCTCGCCCCGAACAGCGTTGGCCCGGCCGTGGAAGCCCGCACTCGGAGCCTGGGTGACGGCGAGATGCTGCTCCTGGAGAACCTGCGCTTCCATCCCGGCGAGGAACAGAATGATCCCTCGCATGCCGCTGCACTGGCGAGGCTGGCCGACGTCTACATCAACGACGCTTTCGGCACGGCTCACCGGGCGCATGCCAGCACGGTGGGCGTCGCGCAACTGTTGCCCGCGGCCGCCGGGCCCCTGATGCACGCCGAGATCCAGGCATTGGACCGCTTGACTCGCGATCCGGCATCTCCTTATGTGGCTGTCCTGGGCGGGGCCAAGGTCTCGGACAAGATCGGCGTGCTGCGGCGGCTGGCCTCGCAGGTTGACGCGCTGCTGCTGGGCGGCGGCATTGCCAATACGTTCCTGGCCAACTCGAGCGGTTCGCTCGGGCGCTCGCTGGTCGAGCCGGGCCAGGCCGATGTCGTGGCCGAGGTGCGCGCGGCCGCGGCGGCTTCCGGCTGCCGAATCTTGCTGCCCGTCGACGCCGTGGCGGCAACTGAGATCGATCCCGACGCCGCCACCTCTATCGTTCCCGCCGATCAGGTTCCCGACGACCAGATGGCGCTCGACATCGGTCCGGCGACGACCGCCGCGTACCTGGAGGTGCTGGCCGAGGCCCGCACCGTGGTCTGGAATGGGCCGTTGGGCGTCTATGAGCATGCGCCGTTTGCCCGGGGCACGCTGGCCGTTGCGCGCGGGCTGGCCGAGTCCTCCGCATTCGTGGTAATCGCGGGCGGCGACGCGCTGGCGGCGGTGCAGGACGCCGGCGTGGCGGATCGCATGGGCCACCTGAGCACGGGCGGCGGCGCCACGCTGGAGTTCCTGGAGGGCCGCGAACTGCCGGGTCTTGCCGCCTTGCCCGACGCTTGAATCTACGCTTGCTCGGAGTCCTCGCCCAGCCACAGGCGGGCGTCGCCGACGCGGCGGGTGATTGCGCGACTGTCCAGGTACTCCAGCAGCGCCAGCGCGTATTTGCGGCTGGTCCCCAGGGCGTCCCGCACTTCGCGCACGGTCACCGAGGGCGAGGACTCAAATAGGCTGCGCACAGCGCGTAGCCAGGCGTTATAGGTCCGGCGCGAAAGCGCGATGTCGGGCGCCAGCAGCACCAGCCGCCCGTCCTGCGCCAGCGCCGTTGCCAGCCGCCGGGTCCCGCCGCCAGCCGCCAATGCTTCGGTGAGCGGTTGCGGCATTGAGCCGCCTTCGTCGAGGTACGTAAGAACCCGAAGAGCCGCGCGTTCTTCAGCGGCGTTCAGTTCGACCGTGTGACCGGCCAGGGACACGCGGGGTCCTTCCAGGCGCACGGACCCTTCGGCCGCCGCCACGGCCGCGAGCTCACCAATGGCGTCGGCAGGCGCGTCCATCGTCCGGACAAGGTCGGACGTCCTGAGACCGGCCGCCCCCGGGTCGGACTCGTGGTGCGAGCCTAGCGCGCTTAGAAGCTCCGAGGTCAGGCGTTCGATCACCTGCACGCTGCCCACATAGTTGCGGAGCATCCGCACCTCCCCGGCAGCGGTGAGGTCGGCGACGGTCTGTTTCGTCGTTGCGCTGTCCAGTTCAGTTCGCCGCGCCAGGTCAGCCAACGTCACCAGTCCGTCGGCCAGGGCGTCGCGGACCAGCGTGGCAGGGTCGCCGACCGCGGCTCGCGCCAGGGCATCCAGCACCGCCGCATCGCCGCGCGGCGCGTGCCACGCCAGGGCGCGGGCCACGCTGCCGCCGCCAATCGTGGTCGCCGGTGAGAGCCGCCGAGTCACGTAGCGGTCGCCACGACGGGCCGCGATTGGGGCATCCAGACGCCATTGAACCCAGCCCGAGCCGCCGGGTGGAATCGGGTCGCTCTCCAGCAGCCGGAGCCGCGCGACGCGCGACGCCGCTCCGATGTGCAGCGACACGTCCTCGCCAGGCTTCAGCGCCCGCGGCGCCGAGGGCAGCATCCGCAGCCGGGCATCGATGCGGCGGGTCTCGAATACCGCGTCCTCCATGGCCAGCACGTCGCCGCGGCGCGTCTGCGACGGACTTGTGCCACTCAAGTTTACCGCCACCCGGCGACCAGGTCGCGCGGTGTCAATGGTCGTCTGATGGGACTGCAAGCCCCTGACTCGTACGCTGCGTCCGCCGGGATACAGGCCAGGCTGGTCGCCCACGCGCAGCGGCCCACCGGACAGTGTCCCGGTTATGACGGTGCCGAAGCCCGGCATGGCGAATACACGGTCGATCGGGATGCGGGCGCCGCCGCTGTCGGGGCGCACGGGGCGGCGGGCCAGCACCCGGTCGAGGGTCTCAACCAACTCGTCGAGCCCGGTCCGAGCCGCCGCCGATACGTGAACCATTGGTGCGGCGGACAGCGCACTACCCTGCAGAGCATCGCGCACGTCTTCCTCGACCAGTTCCGCCCACTCATCGTCGACGAGATCGGCCTTGGTCAGGGCGACGACGCCGGAGTCGATTTCCAGCAGATCGATGATGTCCAGGTGCTCGCGCGTCTGCGGCATGACACCCTCGTCAGCCGCAATGACCAGCAGGACCGCGTCGATCCCACCCACGCCGGCCAGCATGTTCGAGACGAAGCGCTCGTGCCCCGGTACATCGATCACCGAGACCTCGCGCCCGCCGGGCAGCGTGAACCAGGCGAAGCCCAGATCGATGGTCAGGCCGCGTTCGCGTTCTTCCGCCAGCCGGTCCGGAAAGATCGAGGTCAGCGCCTCGACGAGCGTGGACTTGCCGTGATCCACGTGCCCGGCCGTGCCCACCGTCATCGGGGCCAGCGCGTCGTCAGGCGTGGTCAGAAGTGTTCCATGTCTTCGCGGGTCATCGTTGGCCAGGAGCCGTCGCGGGGCAACGGCCGCGGCTCGCGCACGAGATCGCCGTCCGTATCCGCATGAAGGAGCACGAAGACCGGCAGCAGACTCCAGCGCAGATCGTCCGCACCACCCTGCAGGTATGCCCTGCGTACCGGAGCAAAGTCCGCCAGCTGCAGGGACTCGTGCGATGCCCCCGTCTCGCTTAGCCGGTCAAAAAAGATCTTGCACAGCATCGGGAGATTGACGGTGTGCGCGACGCGCCCGAATGCCCGGCAGATCATGGGTCGCTCGTGGTAGCCGGCGCAGAGGTTGTCGTTGGTGAGCAGCACGCAGCGCTGGACCCGCCGCCGGTCGACGCTCTGCATCAGCCGGCTCAGGTCCTCCATGCTGCGCGCGCGCAAGGCCCGTCGGAACGGACCGCGCTTGCGGTCCAGCAGCCGGCGGGCGCGTCGGACGATTCGGCGCCGTTCGTCGGCCGTGGAGTCCCGATGCAGCGCCGGCAGCAGGATGGCCCATTCATCCTCACTGATATAGACCTGCTGATGGCAGCAGCGGGCGCAGCCGCTGGGACATCGAAGGATTGGATGCGCGCCTTCAACCATGACGTTCAGCGTGTCGACCACCTCAAGCGTGGTGATCAGGTTCGGGTCGTCGCCCAGCGTGTCGGTAACACGCGTAAACGCGGTGGACAGGTCAGCGGGCATGACCTGATTCCGTCAGCGAGGCCGCTCGCCCCTGGCGGATTCCGTGGACCGCGCAACGCATGACAACTCCCGGCCTAGCCAAATGCGCCGAGCAACACGAGGAGGACGGCCGTGCCAAGGCCAATGCCATAGGCGACGACGGCCGTCGCAAACGTCAGCACTGTGCGCCGCCACCTGATTTGCTGCTCAAGGCGCTCCATGCGGCGTCCCATGCGATCCAGACGAGCGGCGTCGCGCTCGGCTCGAGCCTGGGCCTGGCCAGCTTCCGCGCGCAGCTCGCCGATCGCCAGCGCGTTCATCCGCGGGAGGTCCCCCATTGGGGCCTGCTGGGGAGAGCCGGGCTGGGTCCGCGCCATGAGTTCCGGCAGCTGCTGGAGCACCCGCGGCAGCACCTGCTGCGTTACCTGCTGTAGGACCACGCGGCTCAGGAGTTGGGTCGCCATCTCACGCCTTCCCTCGGTGTCGCCAACGCGTGCGTCATCCCGCCGGCGCCGGCTGGCTGCTGGGATCTACGCGATAGATCACCGTAGCACCGTCGCGGTAGATCTCGCGGACGCCGAACGCCGCCATGCGGTCGAACTTTGCCAGCGCTTCCGCCGGGTAGATGCTCCGTTCGAGTTCGCCAACGTAGACCAAGCCAACGCCATAGCTTGAGAGCAGCGCGCGGGCGCGACGGACGTCCCTGGTAGCGAATAGCTCGCGAGCATCGTCGAAGCGGGCCTCGACTTCATGCACGTAGCCCCAGTGCTGTTGCTTGGCATGCCAGTCCCAGGCCAGAACGGTGGGCAGGCCGGTGTAGACCGAGACTCGTCCACCCCAGCGATAAATGGTGGTTGGCGTTTCCGCCACCACGGGGGCCCCGGGCACGTTTGCCCGCAGCCATTCGATGGCCCGTTGGTCGGCGCTCAGGTCAATTGGCACCCCCTGGTCGTAGATGACGCCGCCGTCCATGAAGGCCTCACCATCCAGCGTTGCGGGCAGCGGCTGGATGCGGAGGTTGAGTTTGTGCGGCGTGGCCAGGAGCGGGTACGACAGCGCGGTGATCGCCAGCAGCGCGAGTCCGGCGAGCCAGGCCAGGCGCGCCCCCGTGAATCGCCGTCCGCGCCGGGGACGTAGCGCGCGGACCAGGAATGGGAGGGCCAGGGCCGCGCCGAGACCCAACAGGGTCCAGGCCTGCAGGTAGGACTTGAAGATGGTGTTGAGCCGGCCGATGTCGTCGCGAACGACGATGAACTCTGGCGCCGCGGTCAGCCCGACACCCGCCAGCAGCAGGGCGAGGGGCGCCAGCGCCTTCGGTTTGCCACGCAACGGCCATGCCGCGCTAGCGCCGAGGATGAGCAGACCGACGATGAGCGCGCGAGTCGACCAGTCCGCCCCGGCCCCGAGAAGGCCCGCCAGCAGCAGCGTCCCGGCCGCCAGGCCGGCGGCTTGCAGAGCGATCTGCCGCGGCCGTTCCCTCAGGCTTTCCATCAGACGTAGCGCCGCGTAGGAAGCGAGCACGGCGATCGGCAGCCCGAAGATGAGCAGCCATTGCGCCGCCGGCGTGGTGCCCGGCGTGGGATTCAGCCCGCCGTAGAAGTCCACGTACGCGGCGTGAAACGGTTGGAAGAGCAGCTGAGACGCCACCGTCAGGCCGGCGCCGACGCCAAGGACCGTTGCGGCGAGGTCGCGCGGTCTGAGTCGCCGGCTGCGCCAGAGCGCGTAAGCGAGCCCGGCGAGCGTGACGACGGCGTAGGTCGGGTAGTCCCACGGGTTGACGACCCGGTGGAACGCCAATACGAACGCCTGGAACGCCAGCGCTGCGACCCACGGAGGCCAGGTGCTCGCACGCTGGCGCCGTGCGGCCTCGCCCAGGCCCACGATCGCCGCGGCGCCGATCAGCGCCGCGCCCGTGTTGGCAAAGTTCATCAGGTGCGGGTGCAGATCGCCGTACATGAAGGTGAACCAGGGGAACTCGTTCACCGTCCTGGGGATGACGCGTGTGGCGGCCCAGAAGTCGAAGGATTCGGCCAGTCCTCCGTTGAAGAGAAGCCCGGGAATCTCCAGCACAGCCATCCCGGAAGCACCGGCCTTCTGCTGCGCGAACACCACGAGTTGCAGGGCCACGTGCAGGTTGCCGGCCAGCAATACCAGAGCGACGGCCGCGAGGCCGACGGCCACCGCCTCGCGCCAGCGCCGCCCCAGCGAGGACCAGAAACCCGAGGCCGCGCCAAAGATCGCGGCAACGGCGGCCGCGAACGCGCCGGTCACCGCCAGGTTGTAGGCCGTAGACGGCACCACGCCCAGCGTCTTGGCCAGCGCGGCCGTGGGCACGTGGCCCAGGTAGTAGTAGTTCAGCCGGCTGCCCGCGTGCCAGGGATCGTGGGGTGGAAACTCCGGGCTGCGGATGACCGCGTTGAGATGCGCGAAATCCATGGGCTTCTCGCCGCCGAACACCGGATGCCAGAGGTCCGGGTTTCGCATCCGCAGGATCAGCATCGCGCCGAAAGCCAGGAGGAGCAGGGCCTCGGTTACCAGGATCGGCGCCACAGCCCCCGCCAACGAGCGACGCACTTCGGCCCGATGGCTCCAGGTCACGGCGCCTGAAGCCACGGCCACGAGACTCACGCCGGCCAGAATCGCCGGCATGTCGAAGCGCATCGCACCCGTGCTGGCCAGCCACCAGGCTGGAAAAATCAGCACCGACGGTCCCAGCACCCGGGCCGCCGCATATCCACGGTCGGGCAGCCGCCGCAGCGCCAGCCAGATCAGCGGCCAGGCCAGGAGGCCGGCCAGCCAGACCGCCGCATACCAGGCCACAACTGCGCCAGCGCCTCGCAGCGGCCGCTCCTGGAACTGGGCAGGCCAGCCGGCTTCCGCTTCAATGCGGGCCGCCTCGGCCGCCGTGAGATTCGTGCGGCGGGTAGCAGCATCCTTGGGCAGCACTTGCATTACGCCGCGCAGGTCAACGGCGCCAAGCTCGCGCTGGATGGCGGCCGATGTTTCTGGGCCTCGCCTTGCGTAGATCGAGACCGTTGGGTGGTCGTAGACGCTGAACGCCTCTTCGGCCGCCCGGTCGTCGATGGTCCAGGGACCGAGTGTGGGTCGGGATTCGAACCGCGCCAGCAGGTCGAAGCCCAGCGAACCGTCATCCAGGGCTTCGTAATAGCGACCCGTGAGCGGATAACGCTGGGGCATGCGCGGGATGGTGGCGACGCCGCGGTCGCTGGCCAGAATCGCCAGGTCGGCCTGGCTGAGGGATTGAATCAGATGGGTGCGCTTTGCCTCGTCGTCCGGGTCGTAGACCCGTAGTGACAGGTGCGTGAACCGGTCCGGGCTGCGCCCGCCCAACGGCAGGGGCAGGGCATCGTCCCAGTGCTCCACGGCAATCGCGGATCCCGACGGCACGTTGGCGTAAACGAAGGCGGACGCCGCGACACGCGTGTGGTCGCGGCCGTAGATCTGGGTAAAGGCCAGCGCCCACAGCAGCGTCGCGCCCAGCACCGCCGCCAGCGCCGCGCCGACGCCCCAACCGGCAAGACCGCGCAGCCGGGCACGCCGCTGCCAGCCCCAGGCAAGCATCCAGGCGGTTAGCAAAGCCAGCACCGGGTACACCGGATGGAAGTAGCGCATGGTCTTGAGCACGAATGCGCCAAAGACAAGGACGTTCAGTCCGCCCCAGGCCAGCGGCAGCGCCAACGCGTGCGCCGGCCGGCGCCACCACACCGCAGCCGCCAGGCCGAGGGCCGCAAGGGCCGCCAGGCCAAACGCTGGACCGGTACCCCAGCGCACGATCTGCTCCAGCGGATAGAGCCAGGCGGCGGTCCCTGCCCACTGGATGCCGGGCGGCCAGTCGAGCATTCCCGACTGGATGGCCTGCTGTTGGGCCAGCGCGCTGGTGAACGCGGGCGCAAGGCGCCAATCCCAGGGCGACGCCTCGGCAAATGCGTAGGGTTGGAACAGCCGGAAGGCCAACGCCGCGAACGCCCCGAACGCGCCCAGGTGGGCCAGCCACGCCCCGCGGCGCGCCCACGTGTTGCCGAGCACTCCTTCGCGGACTGCCTGAATCGCCCACCAGCCCGCAAACAGCGCCAGCAGCAGCCCGGTGCTCAGCTTGCTGGCCATCGCCAGTCCAGCGGCAATGCCGGCGAGTCCGAGGCTGCGGGCGTCGTGCGACGCCGCGTAACGGACCAGCAGCCAGAGCGCGAGCGTGGCGAAAAACGTCGCAAACGTGTCGACCGCGAAGAAGTGCGCGATCTGGATGGAGTGCACGGCCAGGGCCGTCAGGGCTGCCGCCAGCACGCCCGGCCACGGCCCAAGGAGCCGCTGACCCAGCAGGTAGACCAGCACCACGGTCCCGAGGTCGAACAGGGCCGAGAGCCATCGGCCGACCAGGTAGGCCTCGTCGTACCCGGTGCGGCCCAGCGCGCGCGCCAGCGACTCGACGAGGAATAGCGGGAAGGTCCCGTAGACGAAGAACGAAATGTCGTGGTTGAACGGGTTCAGCGGCGAGCGGTTGGGATCGAAGTAGGTCCACAGGTCGGGCGCCGGCTGGATCTGCAGCAGCACGCTGCTGAGGAAACGCTCGTCGGGGTGCTGGTGCTGGCCCTGATCCCAGTCCAGGCCAAGAAACCGAAGGGCCGCGCCGACGACGAAGACGGCGGCAATCGCCGCCGTCTCCAGCGTGAGCAGGAGTGCGGCCAGCCGAACGGCTCGGCGCAGCGCTGGCCCCACCGGCGACAGCCTGTCGGTCATGCGGCTGCCTATGCGGGTCAGGACTTGTCGTCCGCTATGAGGCGCAGCGAGACGTCTCCGCTGCTGATGCGCCGCAGGACGCCGGTCACATCCCGCAGGCACAGCGCGCCGTTTGGCTCGAAGCCTTCAACCAGGCCGCGGGCACGCCGAGCGCCGCTCACCTCAACCTGGAGTCCCAGCAGCGTCGACCGGCGAACCCACTCCGCGTAGACGTCGTCCCACGCCGGGCCCTCCGCCGCCAGGCAATCCAGCATCTCGGTCACGCAGGCCGCCAGCAGTTCGCTGCGGTCGAAGGGACGGGTCGCAAAGGCGGCCACGGCTGTCGTGGCCTGTCCTTCGGCCATCCCCGCGCCGCTGCAGGCGTTCAGCCCCACGCCCACCACGGCGGCGGTTCCATGCGTTTCCACGAGCACGCCGCCGGCCTTGGCCTGACCGAACACCACGTCGTTCGGCCACTTGATGGAAGCCGAGGCGCCCGTACAAGCCTGAATGGCCCGCACCACGCCCACGGCGGCCGCAACGGTCAGACGTCCGGTTGAGCCGGAATGTGTTGCGGCCCCGCGCGCGACTATCGAGAACAGCAGCCCGCCGGGTGTGGTGAGCCAGCGTCGCCCACGCCGCCCGCGCCCCTGAGTCTGACGCTCGGCCGCATAGACCGCGCCGTGCGGAGCCCCCATCCGCAGTCCCTCCAGCGCGTCGTCCTGCGTCGAGCCGGTTTGGTCCGCCACCGTCACCGGAGCGTCAACGCCTTCCGCCCGCAGCCGGGCCTGGACCACCGACGCCCACAGCGGCGTCCGGGGATTTGGTACTTGTGTCAATGGGCCTCCGTGCTGCGCGGCGCCGTATTCAGTCTTACCGACCCCTCGTTGCGGCGAAAGGCCGGGCCGCCCGTCGGCTTCACTCAAACGCCGGCTATTAGCACAGGTGTTTGTCGCAGGCAACAAATCGCAGTGACTCGGCACCGCCCGCCCGTGCCTGGCGAATCTGCTTTGCGCTCCGTCGGTACGACGGTATGCTTCGCGCTCAGCTATTGCGCCATTCGGGGTGCATTTGGGAGGACAGACTGTGGCGTACAGTGTGATCAGCAAGAAGTCCGGACACACGTATCACCTACACTCGCGGGTCGTGACGCTGCGTGGTGGTCGTCAGCAGCGCATCTACTACTTCGCCAAGACCGTGGGCGAAGGGGCGGTAGACGAAATGCCTGAGGGCTACGTGGTGTCGGAGAACCCGCGCACCGGGCTTCCTCTTCTGAAGAAGGGCTGATCGGTTCGTCTCAGTTCGCGAATCCGACGGGACAGGTAGGTTCCACGCACTCCCAGCCGCACCGCCGCGGCTCCCATTGAGCAACGTCGCTCGACAAGCACCCGCCGGACCAGAGCCTCCGGCAACAGCAGTTCCAGCGCAAAGCGATCCGCTTCCCATTCCCGACGTCGGCGCTCGCCGCGCCCAATGGCGTCAGGCATCGCGCCCGCATGCAGCACCCAATGCCCAAGTTCGTGGGCCGCGCTGACATTGCGATCCACGACGGTCAGCCGCGCGTTTACGACGAGCGCCGCACGTCTGCCGCCCACGCTGGCCAGCAGGCCGCGGATTCCAAGGGGAAGCGGACGCCGGTAAACACGCAACATCGTTGCGGTTCGCGCCAGGTCGGCCGCGTCCAGGATCGGCGCGGAGGCCGGCAGCCCGCCCCGTTGCCGTAGCAGCGCGGCAGCCACCTGGATCTCTCGCGGCGTCCGACGGCGCATCATACGTATACCGTACAAAAAACGAACACATTTGTCCACCCGGGACCGGCGCGGTCTGATTCCTCGCCAGCGCCCCCCTCGCCGATCATCCGCCTACCATGCCCGCTATGTCACGAACCAATCCAGACCCCAGGCGAACAGCCCCGACCATGAATCCGGCCCTGCTGGCCCAACTCGGTCGTATTGCCGGCGCGCCGCACGTGCTGCTGGATCCCGACGAACTGGTGGCCTATGGCTACGACGCGACCATGGGGTACCGGGGGGCGCCGGCCGCGGTGGTGATGGCGGAGACGGAAGCCCAGATCGTCGACGCGCTGGCCGCAGCCAGCGAACACAGCGTTCCGTGCCTGGCACGCGGCGGAGCCACCAGCTTGTCGGCGTCGGCCGTTCCCCCTGATGGCGCCCTGGTAATCGACACCAATCGAATGCGCCGCATCACGGACTTTGACGCCGAACGGCGGCGCGCCACGGTCGAGCCCGGCGTCGTCACGCGTGACTTCCGTGACTATGCGGCCGAGCGCGGCCTGTTCTATGCGCCCGACCCGTCGTCCGAAGCGGCCGCCACCATCGGCGGCAACGTGGCCACGAACGCCGGCGGTCCCTATGCCTTTAAGTATGGAGTCACCCGCGACGCCGTCGTCGGCTTGCGCGTGGTCACGCCCCGCCACGGCCTGCTCTGCCTGAGACGCGGCGCGGACGATTCCGTGATCGACCTGATCATTGGATCCGAGGGCACGCTGGGCATCGTGACGGAGATCACGCTCCAGCTGCGTCCGATGCCCGCGCACCGCACCGTGCGAGCGGCCAGCTTTCCCGACGGCGAAGCCGCACTCCGGGCGGTGGCCGAGATCATGGAGAGCGGGATTACCCCGGCCAAGCTCGAGTTCCTGGACGACATCACCGTCGAATCGCTTGAGCGATCCCGTCCGTGGGGATTCCCGCGCGATGCCGGCGGTTTGCTGCTGATCGAACTGGACGGCGACGAAGCGGAGGTGCGCACCGACGCCGCCAGGCTGGACGATCTGCTGAGGTCCGCGGGCGGCGGGACAGACAGCGTGGACCCCGCGCGCGCCGAGCGCTGGTGGGAGGCGCGGCGCGGAATTACGGCCTCGCTGGCGAAGATCCGTCCGGCCAAGATCGGCGAGGACATCTGCGTGCCGTACTCGCAGCTCGCGCCTACCTTTTCCGCGATCAAGCAAGCCGCAGACGACGCCGACGTCGTGGTGGCCATCTTCGGCCACGCGGCGGACGGCACGCTACACCCCAACCTGCTCTACGACCCGTCGGATCCGGAGGAGCGCGACAGGGCCTTCAGCCTGCTGCCGATCGTGGCTGACACCGGTCTCGCGGCCGGCGGCATCCTGTCCGGCGAGCACGGCCTGGGGCGAGTGAAACAACCCTTCGTCGACCGCGCCTACGACGCACCCACGCTTGCCGCCATGCGACGAATCAAGCGCGCCTTCGATCCCGACAACATCATGAACCCGGGCGCGATGTGGCCGACGGATTAACCGTAGGTTTTTTCCAAGAACAGCCGAGGGGCCGCGGCGGTCGCCGCGGCCCCTCGGTTTTCCCGTTACGAGCGGGGGCCGAGCTTTATGAAGCCTCGACCGGGTAGGTCTCTTCGCCGTGTTCCGGCATGTCGAGACCGCTCATCTCCTCCTCGGGCGAGGCGCGCAGGCCCATGGTGAGCTTCAGCGCGTTGAAGAGCAGGAGGCCGGTGCCCAGCGCCCAGAGGACCGCCACCACCGCGGCGATCAACTGTGCGACGAACTGGATCCCGTTGCCGGCGACGAAGCCGCTGACGCCATAGGTGCCGTCGGCGAAGATTCCGACTGCCAGCAGGCCCCAGACCCCGGCTACGCCGTGAACCGACGAGGCTCCAATCGGGTCGTCGATCTTCAGCTTGGTGTCGATGAACCACACACCGGCCAGCATGACGATCGCGCCGACCGCGCCAACCACCACCGCGGCCCAGGGCGCGATGAAGGCGCAGGGGGCGGTGACGGCGACGAGCCCAGCCAGCGAGCCGTTGGCCGTGTCGGCCGCGCTGATCTTGCCGCGCTGCACCAGCCGGATGTAAGCGGCCGTGACGGCGCCGGTAGCGCCGGCCAGGAAGGTGTTGGCAATGATGACCGCGATGCGCGGGTCGTTGCCGTTGACGGTGCTGCCGGCGTTAAAGCCGAACCAGCCGAAGAACAGGATGAACGTCCCAATGACCACGTAAACCATGTTGTGGCCCTTGAGCACCCGTACCTCGCCGTTCGGTCCGTACTTGCCCATGCGGGCGCCCACGGTGTAGGCGCCGGCCAGGGCCAGCATGCCGCCGATGGTGTGGACCACGCCGGAACCGGCGAAGTCCACCGCCGCGGCGCCGATCCAGCTTTCCAGCTGCTCGCCGCCGAGCCAGCCGCCGCCCCACATCCAGTGCCCGTAGATCGGGTACACCAGCGCGGTAACCAGGAAGCTGTAGGCCAGGTAGGCGGTGACCTTGGTGCGCTCGGCCACGGCGCCGGCCACGATGGTGGCAGTGGTGGCGGCGAACACCATCTGGAAGAACCAGAACATCGCCGTGGAGACGTCGTAGGCCTGGTTGACCAGGAAGAACCCCGAGTAGCCGATAAAGGCATTGCCCTGGTCAAGCCCCGGAAATGCGCCTGACCCGCCGAACATGAAGGCATAGCCGAAGGCCCAGAACGAGAGGCCTCCGGCCGCGAAGTCCAGCATGTTCTTCGTCAGGTAGTTGACCGTGTTCTTCGCGCGAATAAGCCCGGCGCCCAGGAAGGCAAAGCCGGCCTGCATGAAGAACACCAGGGCGCCCGAGAGCAGCGTCCAGACGAAGGTGAGGCCGACGGTCGGGTCGGCCTCGAGCGTGGCCTCACCCGACGGATCGGCCTGGGCGAAGACCAGGCTGCGAATCAGCATGAAGGCCGTGAGCGCCAGCATCACGGCCGTCGCCGCGCGAATCGTTAATGCCCAGCGGGGCGCGTCGCGCGTCCAGAGAAGCGACATCGTTGCGTGTCTCCTGTCAAAGAGAAAAGGGTTGAGATTCCGCGCCCGCGCGCCGTCGCCGGGCATCACCCATCGCCACGAGTCGTTGTCGGGCGCCTGCGCCGCACCTGCCGTGGCGGCACGTTGAGGGCGCGCGCCCCGCGGGGATTCATCCTCGATCCCCGCGCTCAGGACGTTACATAGGCTGGCTCGTTTGATTCGCTCTGGACCAAAGCTGCGTAAGCGTAGCGCGTTGGTGCGGGGACGGCGAAGTGCGTTAGCCCAACGACCGCCCAATGGCACCTCAATCCGGGGTCTCCGAACCCGCCCACTCCAAGGCAAGTCGAAAGGCACACTGGCGAGAGCGAGCCTTGGTGACGATGAGGGTAGCGGCAGGTACGTTCGCCTGAGGCTCGGACGTATTGTAAAACGATGGCATTGCTGGCACTATGAAGGCATGCCCGTACAAATCACCATCCGCGGAGTCCCCGAGGCTGTGCGTGACGAACTGGCCGCACGCGCCGCGCTGAAACGCCAGTCCATGCAGGAGTTTCTGCGTGGCGAACTTGAGCGAATTGCATCGCGCCCCACCGTTGATGCATGGCTAGCGAAAGTCCGACGTCGAAAGTCCCTCACGCAAACGCATATCAGTTCTTCGGAAATCTTGCGTGCGCGTGACGCCGACCGCACTTGACGCTAGTCGTCGACGCCTCTGTGCTTGTCGCGGCCCTGGTTAGCTCGGGCCGCGACGGTCAGTGGGCGGAAGCGACGCTGGCCGAAGGCGCCTTGGCTGGACCGGAACTGGCGTTGGCTGAGGCCTCCAATGTTCTACGACGCCATGAGCAGTCGGGGCAGCTTTCGCGCTTTGAGGCTGCCTTTGCATACGTCGACTTGCTGGACCTTGATATGGAGCTGTTTCCGTTTGCCCCGTTCGCCGATCGGATCTGGGTGCTGCGCGAGAACTTAACGAGCTACGACGCCTGGTATGTCGCGCTAGCGGAGGCGCTGGAATGTCCGCTGGCGACACTTGACCGCAGGCTTAGTCGCGCCGCCGGATTTCGGTGCGAGGTGGTTACACCGCACCACACGCCATGAAGGATCTCGGAACTCTCATCGGCCATTGAGCGTGCGCCGTTGGCACCTCGGCTGCCTCTGAGGTCTTGGCGCTCCCCACTCGTGGGGGCTACATCACCAGGTTTTCGCCGCCGTCCACGCCGATGACGTTGCCGGTGATCCAGGCGGCGTCGGCCACGGTCAGGGCAGCGATGGCGCGGGCCACGTCGTCGGTTGTGGTTACTCGTCCGGCCGGATTCAAGCGCCGGGCCTGGTCGATCATGGCGTCGTTGCCGGGAATCTTGCGCAGGGCCGGCGTGTCGGTGACGCCGGCCCTGATCGCATTTGCCGAGATGCCCTGGGGGGCCAACTCAACCGCCAGTTGCC
This sequence comes from Chloroflexota bacterium, assembly GCA_022825895.1. Classification (GTDB taxonomy): domain Bacteria; phylum Chloroflexota; class UBA11872; order UBA11872; family UBA11872; genus UBA11872. Next base: position 231,485 of record JAJDVX010000033.1, read on the forward strand.
GGATGTGCTGTTCCAGGCCGGCTTTGGCCGCGCCGACGGGGCCGTAGCTGGGCCAGATCGTCGAAGTCCCGGCGCTGGTCATGGCGTAGATGCGCGAGCCCCGGCTCATCAGGCCGCGCGCAACCAGGTCCTGCGACCAGTAGACGAGCGTGTGGGCCATCAGGTCCAGCGTCATGTCCATCTGCTTGGGGGTGACACCGGGCGTGTCGTCACTTCCCACGTAGGGCACGGTGGTTCCGAACGCAATGGAGTGCAGCAGCACGCGGACTTGCGGCTCGTTGCCTTGCACGTCGTCAGTAATCGCGTCCAGCACCTTGGCTCGGGCGGCCGGGCTGCCGGCGTTGGTATTGAAGAATCGCGCCTGGCGGCCCTGCGCCTCGATGTCCTGCTTGACCTCGTCCGCCAGGTGTTGCGTGTTGCGCCGGTCGAAGTGCACGCCCACGATGTCCATGCCGCACGTCGCCAGATAGCGGGCCGTTGCGGCCCCGAATCCGCTGGATGCGCCCAGCACCAGCGCCCAGCCGCTCAGCTGAGGGTTCGGTTCTGCCATCGGGTCTCTCCGCGCGTCGGACATTCGGCATCCTAACCCGCGCGATGGGTTGACGCGCCGCCCGCGCCTGCGCAGATTCGACACATGTCCCCACACCGCATCGGGATCATGGGCTGCGGCTCTCGTGGCCAGGCCTTTGCCGCCGCGATCGCGTCCCTGGACGACGCCGACCCGGTGCTCTGCATGGACGAAGACCCGCAGGCGGCGGAAGCGTGCGCGGGCATCCACGGCGGCAAGGCGGCCGCGGGCTGGACCGGCCAGACGCTTGACGCGCTTTTTGTGACGCGGGCGCCGTTCGATTCCGATCGTCTTACGGCCGCCGCGCGGGCGGGTATCCACGTGCTGGCGGATCCGCCGCTGGCCCGGGGTGTTGTCAGTGCTCGGCGCACGGCTCGCGAGGTCGCCGGCGGGCCGGGTCGAATCGGCCTGGCCTTTGCGTGGCGATTTGAGCCGCTGGTGCAATTGCTACGCGAGATCGTGCCGGAGCCGCGGTTCGCACACGTGAATGCGATGGTCGACCCTGGTCCGCCGCGGGCCCCAGCGTCCGTTCTTGAAGCCGTTTGGGCCGCACCCCACCACGCGCTGGATTTGCTGATGCACCTGTTTGGCGCGGCACCGGCGGAAATCGTGGCCGACGGCGGCCCGCTGTCGACCGGGCAGAACGCAGGCGCGACCGTTACCGTGCCGCCACGCGCCGATGCCCTGGTGGCCGACTTCTACTTCGACCGCGAGCGCCATGCGTCGCTCACGGTCGCCGGCGGCGACGCCGATCCCGAGCATGGACCCGTGGTCGTGGATCTAACCGACGGCGCAACGCGAGTGCGGATCCGGTCCAACTGGACGGTCGCGGAGATCGAGCCTGTCGGCGATCGATCCGTGGACCCGCCACGGCTGCCGGGCGTCACGTTGGAGCGTGACGGTCGCAGCTGGCTGGCGCGAGTGAAGGCCGAACGGCAATCGCTTCGCGCTCTTGTGCGGGCCTTCATTTGCCCCGGCGGGAGCGATCCGCGGGTTCCGGACCTGTCTGACGGCGTTCGGGCGGTGGCGCTGACCCGCGCGGTGTTGGCCGGCGCCGCGTCGGGCCGCACGCAGACGCTACACGGCGCCTGACATGCCACGCCTTGGAATCTACGGGGGGACGTTCGATCCCGTGCACTGCGGGCACCTGACCGTGGCGCGGAGCGTGCGCGAGGCGTTTGCCCTGAACCGCATCCTCTTCATCCCGGCGCGCCAGTCGCCGCTGCGCGCTCCGCCGCTGGCCTCGGCGAACGACCGGCTGGCGATGCTCGGCCGCGCCATCGACGGCGCACTGGGCTTGGAGGTCTCGGCCATCGACATCGAGCGGCCCGGCCCCTCGTACATGGTCGACACGCTGCAAGGTCTGGCTGCCCAGCGGCCAGCGGCCGAGCTTTTTCTGATTCTCGGCGCCGATGCCCTGGATGAACTTCCAGCCTGGCGCCAGGCCGGACGGATTCTGGCGGCGGCGCAGATCATCGCCGTGCCGCGGCCCGGGCATTCCACGGAGACACCTCGGGAGGTGCTGGACCTGCACCCGGATGCCGAGCAGCGAATCCTCGTACACGAGATGGCGGCGGTGGACATCGCCGCCTCCCGGATCCGGGCAGCATGTGCGCGGGGTCGACCAATTGATGCCTGGGTGCCGCGAGCCGTGGCCGAATACATTGCCGCTCACCAGCTATACGCCGCCAGCGGAACCGAGCGGCCGGGGGCGATATGATTCAGCCGCCTGCCCTTATCCCGGTTTGCCTCTGAGCCCGATCGAACTCGCGCGCCACATCGTGGATGCGGTGGCCGCGCGCGGCGCCGCGGATACGCTGCTGCTGGACATCCGCGGACTGAGCGTGCTGGCGGATTACTTCGTGATTACCACGACCTCCAGCACCCCCCAGATGCGCGCCGTCCGCGACCTGCTGGATCGCGAGTTGAAGGGCGTGGTCGGACGACGTCCCATGATCGAAGGCGAGGCGGCGGACGCCTGGGTGCTTGCCGACTTTGGGGATGTCGTCGTTCATGTATTTTCCGAGGACGGCCGGGCGTACTATCAATTGGAAGAGTTCTGGACAGAAGCGCCCGTCGTGCTGCGGGTTCAGTAGGGCCGATGATGCGTGGATTCAAGATGCTGCTGCTGGGATTGGCGCTGGCGTTCCCCGCCGGCTTTGCGGCCGGAGTCGCGACCGCGTACGTCCTGACGTCTGAGCACACCGCCAACTTTCGGCGTGAAGTCGCGCGCAAGGTCTTCGGCGTCGAGCCCGGCGTCGACTTCGAGTCGCTTCACCAGTAAGCGCGATTTAGCCCAGGTCCCGAACGCACGGTCGAAGCCGTTCAGTTGCGTAGCGCCGCTACCGTGACGCCATCGCCACCTTCGTTCAGCGGCGCGGGCGCGTGACTCCGAACCGAGGGGTGTCCGGACATAACCTCGGCCACGACCGCGCGGAGGGCGCCCGTGCCCTTGCCGTGGATGATGCGCAGCGCGGCGGCGCCCTGGCGCAGTGCCTCATCGAGGCTGCGTTCCGCCATTTCGGCCGCCTCGTCCGCCCGCATGCCGCGAATGTCGATTTCCTGCGTCCCGCCGCCGCTCGACGGGCGGCGGCGACGGCGTGTTGGACGGGGTGACGCCGGGAACACGCGCTGAAGGCGGGCGCGGTCGAAGGTGGCGCGAGCACTACCGATTGCGACCTCCACGGACCGATCCGTGCTGCTCAACACCAGGGCGCGGCCGGAGAACCCGTCCGCCTCCACCTCGTCGCCGACGCGCACCTCAAGCGGGTCGCGCTGGGCGGGTTGCTCTGGCGGAGACCACGCCGGGGCCAGTCGATTCTCCGTGGCCGCCAGGCTGGTGCGAGCCGCACGCCGGGCGGCAGCCTGCCCGGTTCGGGCCGCGCGCCTCGCGTCCTGGAGCGCCTGGCGTGCGTCGCGCAGCAGTCCGCGCGCCTCTCGCCGCGCCTCCCTGAGGAGTGTCTCGCGCTCGCTGTCCAGTTCATCCATCTGCTTGTCGAACTCCCGACGCGAGCGTTCGGCGGCGCTGCGGGCCTGCGCGCTGGCCGTGCGTTCGCGTTCGGCGGTCGCTCGCTCGTTTTCTGCATCGACAATGGCGCGTTCCAGGTCCAGCGCCCCTTTCGACATGCGGGCGCGGGCGTCGTCGACGATCGCGGCGTCAATGCCCAGCCGATCCGCGATTTCCAGGGCATTGCTGGACCCCGGAATGCCCAGTCGCAGGCGGTAGGTCGGCCGCAGGGTGGCGTGGTCGAATTCCACGCTGGCGTTGCGCGCCGCCGGGTGCGCCGCGGCGAAGGCCTTGAGGGCCGGGTGATGTGTGGTGGCCACCACGGTCGCGCCGCGATCGAGCAGGGCGTGAATGACGGCCTGGCCCAGCGCCGCGCCTTCGTCCGGGTCGGTGCCGGCGCCGATTTCGTCGGCCAGCGCCAGGGCGCCTGGGCCGGCGGCCTCGACCATGGCCCGCAAGTTGCGCACGTGCGAGGCAAACGTGCTGAGGCTGTGCTCAATGCTCTGCGCGTCGCCGATGTCAGCCACGACCCGCTCGAACAAGGCCACCCGCGACCCTGGTTTCGCAGGCACGTGCAATCCGCAGGCGGCCATCAGGTGCAACAGGCCGACCGTCTTCAGCGCCACGGTCTTACCGCCGGTGTTCGCGCCGGTGATCACCAGGGCCCGCGCCTCGACGCCATCGAGATGGACGTCAATCGGAACCGGCTGATCAAGCAGCGGGTGGCGCGCGGCTTTCAGATCGAATGATGTGTCGTCGCTCACCGCGGGTAGAACGGCGTGCATAGCGTCTGCATAACGCGCCACGGCCAGCGTCCGGTCAAGGTCGGCCAGGGCCTGTACGGCGGCGTTGAGGGCCTGACGCTCCGCGCCAACCGCCGCCGATAGTTCGAGCAGGATGCGCTCGACCTCGCGTCGCTCGGCCACTTCCAGCGAGCGAATCTCGTTGCCTGCCTCAATCGCCGACAGCGGTTCCATGAAGACGGTGGCGCCGCTGGCCGAAACGTCGTGGACGACGCCTGGGAAGTCGCGCTGACGTTCGCGCCGTACCGGCACGGTCAGCCGCCCGCGGCGCTCCGTGACCAGGCGTTCGCGTAGTACGTCCGACGAGACCTGCTGAATCATGCGCTCCAGCAGGCGCGTCAGACGTCCGCGCGCCTGCGCCAGCATGCGTCGCAGGCGCGCGAGCTCCGGCGAGGCCTCGTCACGAACATTGGCTTCTTCATCAATGGCGGCTGAGATGCGACCTTCCAGATCCGGCGGATCGCTGGCGACCTGCACCAGCGACCACAGGGCGGGAAGCTCGGCCGCCTGCCGGCCCACCGCCGCCACGGCCAGGCGCGTGGCGCGCAGGTGGTCGTGGATGTCCAGCAGGTCGGCGGGATCCAGGCGCGAGCCGCGGGCCGCCCGCTCCGCCCGGTCGCGCACGTCCCGCGCGGCGCCCACGGTGAACGACGGGCTTACCGCAAGGAATTGACGACCCTGCGAGGTAAGTTCCAGGCGGTCGCCAACCTCGGCACGATCGGCGTCCGGCCGCAGCGCCAGCACCCCGGCCCGCGCGGCCGAGAACGAGGCGAAGTGGGCGATACGTTCAAGAACCGCTGGCAACTCCAGCAGGTCCCGGGTCTGGGAGTCGGCGACGTTCATGCTCCGGCCTTCATTGTCCACGGTCGCCGACGGCGCGGGTCACGCGGTCAAGTCGGCGGACCCCGCCAAATCCCACCGGCAGGCGCCGGCGGCTCGGGATCCCGAGACGCTGGTCTGCGGTCTACGAATCCAAACGGAACGGCGGATAGCGGTCGGTCACGCTCAGGAAGTAGGCGTTCACTCGCAGGTTCCAGCGAAGCAGTCCCACCTGGAAGTCAAAGAGCGCGCGTGGGTAGCTGCCCATGAACAGCACGGCAATCCAGCCAATCACGGCCGCAATGCCGGCCACGAACCCCAGGATCGAAAGGATGATCAGGTGCGGAAGCAGAAGCAGCAGCTTGATCACGCCGAACAGCAGCGCCGCCAGCGCCAGCAGGCGGGAGCTTCGCTCCGGATACTCGGCAACAACATCAACCGGATAGTCGTCCATTGATCCGCCTCATTTCCTGTCTCGCGTGTACTGGACTCTAGCTGACGCCGCGAACACATCAACCAGGCCGTCCTTCGAGCGCCGCGCACCTACCCGAGCGCTGGGAGGTACCACCGGTCTTACGTGCCCGCGGCGCCAGGCGCGGCGTACAAGGGGTCTGGACCTCAGTTCCGCCGAGCGTCCAGCTTTTCCCGGAGGCGGCGCAGCGCCTGTTCCATCCGCAAGTCCAGCAACTCGAGCTCCAAGGCCAGCAGGTCCGCCAGCGAGTCGGCTTCCAACAGGCGTTGGGCGCTCCCCGGGCCGGTGGGTATTCCGGCCGCGATCAGATAGGCCAGCTGCATGGGATCGTCCGGTAGTTCGAACTCCGGCATGTAGCCGGCCTGGATCTCGATCATCAGGGTCACCAGCCGCTCGAAGCGCTCCCGCACGTCCTCCACGGCCTGCAACGTGGCGTCGTCGGAGTCGGCCGGCATGGGCGCCAGTTCCACCTCGCCGACGACGTGCGGTTCTTCGGCCACGATGCGCTCGATCCGGAAGCGCGTCTCGCCCAGGGCCAGCAGGTTGAAGCGGCCGTCGGGCAGGTACTCAACCTTCTCCACCCGTGCCGTGGTGCCGATCTGGTAGGGAATGGCCGTCGGGCCCACTTCCTCGCCCTCGGCGATCAGGACCACCCCAAACTCGCCTTTGGTCTCGATGCAGCGGCCCAGCATGGACCGGTAGCGCGGCTCGAAAATGTGCAGTGGCAGGCGCATGCCGGGAAACAGCACCGTGTTGAGCGGGAAAAGGTCAAGCCGCATGCGGCAGTCTAGGCGGTAGGCGGCGGCCGTAACGTTTGCCACATAGCCGCTGTCGTCTTGACTGATACATTGAGGCGCCCTGACCACGAGAACCCACCGGACTGTCCCCCGCGGGCGGGCGCGGAGGCGTCCGGGCCGACATGAGCGACATCGCCATCCAGACGTGGGGCTTGACCAAGCACTACGGCGACGTTGAGGCCCTCACCGACCTGAATCTGGAAGTCCGTACCGGTGAGATCTTTGGCTACCTGGGGCCTAACGGCGCCGGCAAGACCACCACCATCCGCCTGCTCATGGGCCTCATGCGTCCCACGCGCGGACGCGCCGAAGTGCTGGGCCTCGACGTCCACCGCGACGGTCCCGCCGCCCGCGACGCCATGAGCTTCCTGCCCAGCGACAGCAGCCTCTACGAGTTCATGAAGGTCGGCCAGTACCTGGACGCTTTTGGCCGCTTGACCAATGCGCCGCGGAAGCGGCGCGACGAGCTGACCGAGCGGCTGGAACTGGACACCTCCCGCAAGATCGGCGACCTCTCGATGGGCAACCGCCAGAAGGTCGTCGTGGTGCGGGCGCTGCAAGAGGACGTGCCCGTGTACGTGGTCGACGAACCCACGCGCGGTCTCGATCCGCTGGTCCAGCAGGAGTTCGGCAAGATCATCAGCGAGCTGCGCGACGCGGGCCGCACCGTGCTGCTCTCCACCCACGTACTCTCCGAGGCCGAGGCTCTCTGCGACCGCGTCGGCATCCTGCGCCTGGGGCGGCTGGTCCAGGTTGACACCGTCGCCGATCTCAGTATCGCCCGCGTGCGGCGTGTCACGGTCACCTTCGACGGCGAGGCGCCCGCCGACCTGACAATCCCGGGCGTCAGCGACATCAGCGTCGAAGACGGCACGGCGCGCTTCGAAGTCAGCGGATCGATCGACCCGGTCATCAAGGCGCTGGCCCGCTACACGGTCGTCGACCTGGAGACCGACGAACCCAGCTTCGAGGAGTCGTTCCTCCAGCACTACGAGAGCGAGGGTGGCGCATGAACCTCAGCATCATCCGCGTGACCCTGCGCACCCGCCGTTTGGCGACCTTCTGGTTTGACATCGGGATCTTCGCGCTGGGCCTGCTGATCATGGGCCTGTGGCCGCTGTTCGCCGAAAACTGGGACGACCTCACCCAGGCCATGGGCGGCAGCGAAGTCTTTGGCGGCACCCAGGTCGCCGGAGCGACGGCGCAGCAGAACACCTTCTACAGCTACTTCAGCTCGCAGTACACCAGCACCCTGATGCTGGTGCTCGCCTATTTCGGCGTCTGGTTCGGCGCCGGGCTGATCACGCGCGACTTCGGGTCCGGCACGCTGGATGTGCTGCTGTCCGCGCCGATCAGCCGCACGCGCTTCCTGCTATCGCGCATCGCGGCCTTGCTGGTCCTCACCACCGTGGTCATTGCCGCTTCCTACGTTTCCATCCTGATTGGCGCGGCCATCTGGGCCGGCGAGGTCGAGTTGGGCGCGCTCGAGTTGCTGCTGGTCCACCTGCAAATGCTCGTCTTCACGCTGGCCATCGCCGGCGGCGGGCTCCTGCTGGCCACGCTGATCCTGCAGCCGGGACGTACCTACGGTCTGGCCGCCGGCATCATCGTAATCATGTTCGTGTTGCTGCTCGTGGCGGATATCGCGTCCAACCTGGAGTGGCTGGAGAAGATCAGCATCTTCGGCTACTGGAACCCGGTGGACCAGCTCGGGCCCGGCGACTTCATCTGGCGAGACACTCTCGTGCTGGGCGTTACCGCCGTGGTTACGGCAGCCCTCGCGCTCGCCATCTTCCGGCGTCGCGACATCGTCGCCTGAATTCCGTCTGCCGCCGCCGCGCGGCATTGCGATACTCGGAGTTGCGCCACCCGTCCGAAATCCCATGAAAGTCCCGCCGTGCCGCGTGCCGAGGGCTCGGAAACGCTCGGGCTCGGGGACCCCGCGCCCCGCTTCACCCTGCCGCTCGCTTCGGATCCCGATCAGCTCTGCGAGATTCCCGCCAGGAGCCAGTGGCAACTCCTGATCTTCCTCCGCCATACCTGGTGACCGAACTGCCGGAGATATCTGGCGCAGCTCGCGGGCGAGCTGGAGGAATGGGAGCGACGCAAGGTGAGTATTGCGGGGGTGTACGGGCAGGGGCCTGAGGGCGTGCGGCGCTTCGCCAGGGGTCTGACGCTGCCCTTCCCCCTCCTGGCTGATCCCGACCGCGCCGCAATCCGCCGCTACGGCGTCTACGTCCGCGCCAACTTCGAGTCCTGGAACATCGCCCGTCCCAGCGTGTTCCTGGTCGACCCCGGGGGCCGTATCCGCTTCATCAGCGTAGGTGCCCACCAACGCGACTGGCCGGATTCCGGCAACCTGCTCGCAATCATCGACAGCGCCGCCTACACCTAGATTCAGCCGCCGCCGACCAACAGTCCGTAGTCCTTAAGGCCGATTCGACGGGTGAGAATTACGCCGTTCGGGCGATGGCGGGGCGACTGGCGACGCTTACATTGAGGCCTGTCCACAGCCATTGAGGAGCGCAGAATGACACTCACGTCCCATCACTCCCGGCCCTTCGCGCGGTCGGGTTCGCGAGAGCCGCGATGAACGACGTCGTGATCCAGACCACCGAGCTAACCAAGCGCTACGGCCGCGTGCTGGCCGTGGACCGGCTCTCGCTGCAGGTGCCGCGCGGCCACGTGTTCGGCCTGCTCGGCCCCAACGGCGCGGGCAAGACCACCGTGATGGGCATGTTGCTGGGGCTGGTCCGGCCCACGTCCGGGAGCTTCAGTCTGCTGGGAACTAACGGCGGCGGCCGGGACGCCCTGCGCCGCATCGGTGCGATCGTGGAAACGCCGGCGTTTTACCCCTACCTCTCGGGCCGCCGCAATCTGGCCTACTTCCAGGGTGTGATGGGTCGAAACGACGCACGCGAACTGGACCGGTTGCTGGATCTCGTCGGGCTGGCCGGGCGCGCGAACGACGCCTTCAAGACCTACTCGCTGGGCATGAAGCAACGCCTGGGCCTGGCCTACGCCCTGCTGGGAGATCCCGAATTGCTGCTGCTGGACGAGCCCACCAACGGCATGGATCCCGCCGGCATGGCCGAAGTTCGCGACCTGATTCGCGATCTCGGGCGCGAAGGCCGCACGATCCTGCTCTCCAGCCACCTGCTCAACGAGGTCGAGCAGGTGTGCGACAGCGTGGCCATCATTGCCAGGGGGCGCCTGGTGGTGCAGGGCGACGTGGCCGACCTGCTGCGTCCGCAGGAACAGGTGCGTGTGCGGACTACCGACGACGCCAGGGCCCTGGAGATCCTGACGGCATCGGCTGAGGTAGAGGCCGCCAGCGCCGCGGATGACGCGCTGGTCGTAACGATCGCGCACGAGCGCTCGTCCGAACTGACCGCCCTGCTAAGTAAGCAAGAGGTCTACGTCACCGAAATCGCCCCGCTCCAGGTCTCGCTGGAGCAGTACTTCCTGGACATCACCGGCGAGAACGGAGAACGATCCGAATGATTGCCCAGGTTCTGCCCCTGACCCGCCTGGAGTGGTACAAGCTCCGCCACCGCCGCATGCCCTGGATCCTGTTGGGTTTCGCCGTGCTGCTGGTGCAGATCGCCTTCTGGGCTAGCTATGCGCTGTTCCGTAGCGGCGAGGTGGCGGTCGGTGAAGGTGGAGCGTCAAGCACGACCACGATCTCGACCACCGACCAGTTTCTCGAGATGTTTGCCTTTCCGACCAGCCTCACCAACGGGCTCATCGTCGCGCACGGGTTCGGCGGCATCCTGCTCATGATCCTGGCCGCGTCGCTGATCGGAACGGAATACGGCTGGGGCACGCTGCGCACCGCGCTGACCAAGGGCACGGGTCGCTGGCCGCTGCTGGCCGCCAAGCTACTGATGCTGGCCGGGCTCAGCGTCGCCGTCCTTATCGTTGCCACCGCGTCGGTAGCCGTGAGTAGCGCGATAGCCCTGGCAACCCTGGACGCAGTCTGGATCTCGTCCTCCGCCGACTGGTCCGATCTTGGCATCGGGTTCGGCAAAGCCGTCTTCGGCATGCTGCCCTACATTGCGCTGGCGGTATTCGCGGCGGTCCTGACGTCATCCTCGGGCGCCGCTATCGGCATATCGCTGGGCTACTACTTCGTGGAGTCGATCCTGGTGAACGTGCTGGCCGGTTTCGACTGGTTTCAGCGCGTCGCCGGTTTCATCCTGGGGCGAGCCGTCAGCGGATGGGTGCAGACCGAAACCGGCGTGTCGTTCCAGTCGTCAGGGACGACCGCCGGACTCCCGGACGCTTCGCAGTCATTTCTTGTCCTCCTGGCCTATGTCGTCGTGCTGAGCGGCGCGGCCTTCTGGGTATTCCAGCGCCGCGAAGTCGCCGGCGCCAGGGGCGAGTAGCGGCCCATGCAGGACAATGCGCCCCGCACATCCGCTGCGCTCGACCTCCTGAACTCTCCTTATCAAAAGAGGGAACGGCCCAAATGATTGCTGAAACCCTGTCCCTCACCCGCTGGGAGTGGTTCAAGCTGCGCCGCCGCCGGATGCCCTGGATCCTGCTGTTCGTGAGCGTGCTGCTGTTGCAGATCACGTTCTGGAGCGCCTATGCCTTGTTCCGCGTCGGCGACGAGGTGACGCTGGGCGACGGCGGCGCCGCCAGCGTCAGCGGAGACTTCCTGGGACTCCTGGCCTTTCCAAACAACGCGGTAATCGGGCTCGCAATCTCGCACGGGTTCAGCATCATCCTCATCATGATCCTGGCCGCCTCGCTGACCGGCACCGAATACGGCTGGGGCACGGTGCGCACGGTCCTGACGCGCGGCGCCGGACGCTGGCAATTGCTGGCCTCCAAGCTGCTGCTCGTCGCGCTCCTGGGCGTTGGCGCGCTGGTCGTCGGGGCGCTCAGCATGGCGTTGAGCAGCTTCATCGCCTCGCTGACGTTGGAAGGCGGCGCCTGGCTTGCCGAGTCGGCGGAATGGGTCGAGGTGGCGCGCACGTTCGGTAAGGCCATCTTTGGGTTGCTGCCCTACGTCGCGCTGGGCGTGTTCTTCGCCGTCCTGACCACGTCCTCCGGCACGGCCATCGGGCTGGCCCTCGGCTACGCCGTGGCGGAGGGCATCGTGATCAGCATCCTGGTCAACTTCGACTGGTTCGAGCGTTTCTCCGGCTACATCCTCGGTCAGGCGGTCGGGGGTTGGCTGGGCACGACCGGCGGCGCGCTCTTCTCGGGAGGCGGCGACGATTCGTTTGGCGAAGCCGCCGTTCTCGCCATGCAACCCGAAGCCCTGCACGGCTTCCTGGTCTCGCTGGCCTATATCGTGATCCTCAGCGGCCTGTCCTTCTGGATCTTCCAACGCCGCGACATCGCCGGCGCAAAGGGCGAGTAGCCGGCGAACGGGTGGTCAGGGGCTGGTGTCCGGTGGCCGGGCCTCGTCACTAGCCCCTGACCGCCAGCCGCTGCTCAAAGTCTTGACCGTCGCTGGGTCGGCGGCGACACTCCAACCCTGTAGTAAAGGCGTAGACGGAAACGCGTTTGGCGGGCGGCCCGCCGCAGCGAGCCCGGGACGGTGAGAGCCGGGCGGTCAGGGTCCCGCTGGAACATCCTTCCCGAGCCGCCGGTCGAAGGCCCTTGAAGGCTGGTAGAACCGGACGGAGTTGCGCTCCGTGATCGGCGCAACGGCATCCGCCTCGCGGCGCGTGCCGGGCGAGCGGTGCGGCCGTCTGGCCGCGCAACGCGGGTGGTACCGCGGGTTCTTCGACCCGTCCCGTTGGGGACGGGTTTTTCTTTGTGGGAGCGAGATGGCAACCGAGGCACTGTTCTACGCCGATAGCTACCTGCGCGATTTCGAGGCCACGGTCACGGCCGTGCGGCCGGACGGGGTGGCGCTGGACCGTACGGCCTTCTATCCGCACGGCGGCGGGCAGCCCACCGACGTCGGCGAACTGCGCGCCCACGGCCAGGTCTGGCCGGTGACCGCCGTGCGCCGCCAGGGCGGGGACATCGTGCACCGGCTGGATGGCGAATCGCCGCCGGCCGGAACCGCCGTCATCGGTCACCTGGATTGGGACCTGCGCTACGCCTTCATGCGCCTGCACACCGCGCTGCACGCCCTTTCCGGCGTGGTCTGGACCGGCTGGCAGGCCGACGTGACCGGCAGCCACATCTACGAGGACGGCGGCAAGGCCCGCATGGACTTCTCGCTGGAAGGCATCCGGATTAACGACGTGCGCGACGAGATCGAGGAGCGTCTCAACGCCGAACTGGCCGCCGCCCGCCCGGTGCGCGCCTACGAACTGCCCCGCGCCGAAGCCCTGGAACTGCCCGACCTCATTCGCACCCACGTCAACCTGGTCCCCGCCCACATCGCCAACATCCGCATCGTCGAAATCGAGGGCCTGGACCGCCAGGCCGACGGCGGCACGCATGTCGCCAACACCAGCGAAGTCGGCCGTGTCGCCATCATCAACGCCGCCAACAAGGGGCGCATCAACCGCCGCCTCGAAATCGCCCTTACGGACTGATCCCATGAGTGACGACACCGCGAACTCAGCGAAGCCGACGTCCGCTTTCGAGCCATTGCCGGACGAACTGGACTTCCCGTCCATGGAACGGCGGATGCTGGACCGCTGGGCCGCGGAGGACACGTTCAACCGGCTGCGCGACAAGAACGCCGACGGCCCCCGCTGGTCGTTCTTCGACGGACCCATCACCGCCAACAACCCGATGGGCGTGCACCACGCCTGGGGCCGCACCTACAAGGACGTCTACCAGCGGTACCGCGCCATGCGCGGCTACCACCAGCGCTACCAGAACGGCTTCGACTGCCAGGGGTTGTGGCTGGAAGTGGAAGTCGAGAAGGACCTGGGCTTCAACTCCAAGCGCGACATCGAGGAATTCGGCCTCGAAGCCTTCGCCGACGCCTGCCGCGAGCGCGTGGAGAAGTTCTCCGGCGTGCAGACGCAACAGTCCGTTCGCCTGGGGCAGTGGATGGACTGGGACGACTCCTACTTCACGCACTCCGACACCAACATCGAGCACATCTGGCACTTCCTGCGGCGCTGCAATGAGCGCGGCTGGATCGCGGCGGCGCAGCGCGCAATGCCCTGGTGCGCCCGCTGTGGCACCGCCCTCTCGCAGCACGAACTGATCGACACGTACGAAGAAGTCGAGCACGACGCCGTCTACGTGCGCCTGCCCATCCACGGACGCCCCGGCACCTGGCTGCTGATCTGGACCACCACGCCCTGGACCCTGGCGGCCAACGTGGCGGCGGCCGTCCATCCCGACCTGACCTACGTCGAGGTGGCGGCGGACGACGGCCGTTACCTCCTGGCCGAAGCCGCGATGCCTGAGGTCTTTGGAGTCGACGCCGACGTCGTGGCCAGGCGCCAGGGCGCCGACCTCCTCGACCTGACCTACGACGGACCCTTCGATGACCTGCCGGCCGTGCACGGCGTGACACACCGGGTCATCCCCTGGACGGACGTCGGCGCCGACGAGGGCACCGGGGTTGTGCATATCGCGCCGGGCGCCGGTGAGGAGGACTTCCACCTCGGCCAGGACCTCGGCCTCGAAGTCCTGGTGCCCATCGACGAGAACGGCGCCTACACCGCCGGCTACGACTGGCTGACCGGCCGCGACGCCCGCGAGGTCGCCGACGACGTGGTCGCCGACCTGCGCAAGCGCGGCCTGCTCTATCGCCACCACACCTACACCCACCGCTACCCGCACTGCTGGCGCTGCCAGGAGGAACTGGTGTTCCGGGTGGACGACGAGTGGTTCATCCGCGCCGACGAAGTTCGCCAGCCCATGCTGGACGCTGCGGCCACCGTCAATTGGACGCCCGAATATGCCGGCGCGCGCATGGCCGACTGGCTGCGCAACATGGGCGACTGGAACATCTCCCGCCGCCGCTACTGGGGCCTGCCCCTGCCCTTCTACCCCTGCCAGTCCTGCGGGCACCTGACCGTGATCGGGTCCAAGGCCCACCTCGAAGAGCGCGCCATCGAGGGCATGGACCAACTGCGCGAGTTGCACCGGCCCTGGATCGACCGCGTGACGATCCGCTGCGAGTCCTGCGAGGCGCCAACCAGCCGCATCGATGCGGTCGGCGATGCCTGGCTGGACGCCGGCATCGTGCCCTTCTCAACCCTTGGCTACCTGCAAAACAGCGCGGAGTTCGAGCACTGGTACCCGGCGGACTTCATCACCGAGATGCGCGAGCAGATCCGGCTCTGGTTCTACTCCATGCTCTTCATGAGCGTCACCATCCGGAACCAGTCGCCGTACCAGTCCGTCTTCGTCTACGAAAAGCTCAACGACGAAACCGGCCGCGCGATGCACAAGAGCTGGGGCAACGCCATTGACTTTGGCGAGGCCGCCGAGCGCATGGGCGCGGACGTGATGCGCTGGCTGTACGCCGGGCACAACCCGCTCTACAACATCAACTTCGGCTACGGCCCGGCCACCGAAGTCAAGCGCCGCATGCTCACCCTCTGGAACGTCTACTCGTTCTTCGTGACCTACGCCCGCCTGGACGGCTTCGACCCCACCGCGCCGCGCATCCCCGTGGCCGAACGACCCGACTTGGACCGCTGGGCGCTCTCCCGCCTGCAAGGCCTCATCGACACCATGACCGCCTCCCTGGACGACTACCTCGTCCACCGCGGCGTGCAGGCCGCCCAGGAATTCATCGAGGAGCTGTCCAACTGGTACGTGCGCCGCGGACGCCGCCGGTACTGGAAGTCGGACTCCGACGACGACAAGCAGGCCGCCTACCAGACGCTCTACGAACTGCTGACCAGCATGGTGCGGCTGCTGGCCCCGGTCATGCCGTTCTGGACCGACGACATCTACCAGAACCTGGTCCGCCGCGCCGACCCCGAGGCGCCGGGCAGCGTCCATCTCACCGACTGGCCCAAGGCCGACGACGCGCTGCGCGACCCGGATCTGGACGCTGCCATGGCCCTGGCCCAGCAGGTCGTCCGCGCCGGCCGCGCCGCCCGCAACAGCGCCAACGTCAAGCTCCGGCAGCCGCTGCGCTCGGCCCTGGTGCGGGTCGCCGACGACGCCGACTGGGACGCCGTGACGGCGCTGCAACCGCACGTCCTCGACGAACTCAACGTCAAGGAACTGCGGCGTATGACCTCCGAGCACGAACTGGTGGACTACCAGGTGCGCCCCAACTACCGCGCACTCGGCCCGCGCTTCGGCCGCCAGGTCCGCCAGGTCGCCGCCGCGCTGGCCGCGCTGGACGCACCGGCGGCCGTGCGCGAGCTGGACGAGCTCGGTTCACTCCACATCGAGGTTGACGGAGCTACCGAGACGCTGGAGCCGGGCGATCTGGACGTTCGCCGCACGCCCCGCGAAGGCTTCGGCGTGGCCGAGCAGGACGGCGTCATCGTCGCCATCGCCACCGACATCGACGACGAACTGGCCCGCGAAGGCCTCGCCCGCGAACTCGTCCACGCCACCCAGGGCCTCCGCCGCGACGCCGGCCTCGAAGTCTCAGACCGGATACGGCTCTGGCTCGACGGCCCAACGGCGCTCCACGAAACCCTGGCCGCACACGAGTCCGAAATCGCCGCCGAGGTCCTCGCCGTGGCGGTCAACGAAGGCGAGCCGCCGGAGCATGCCGCCCAGGCCGCCCCGACCCTCAACGGTGTTCCCGTAACGGTGCGCCTGGCTCGAACCTGAGCTCGGACTGACCGACGCCGAGTAGCTGAGGCTCTTAGGCCCTAGCCGAAGAAGCGGTCAACCGCGACCGCGATGGCGACTGCGGCAGTCACCGAACCAAGCATCAAGCCGATCATCCACTTGATCAGATCGGCCCGCAGATTGGCAATCTCAGACATCACATCGGCGCGCAGATTGGCAATTTCCGTCATGACCTCAGCGCGCTGATCGGCGAGGTCTTCCTTGGTCGCGTAGTGCGCGAGGCTGCGGTCCAGTTCCTCGCGCAGTTCACTACGGGTCAGCGCAGCGGCGCCAACATTGGGGTCGGCCATTCGGACGTGTCTCCAAGTGAAGGTTGAAGTGTTGTTAGGCCGCCCGTAAGGCAATTCTAACAGTCGACCGCAGGTCTCTCCGGCGGGTCGTTCCGGCCGCCCACCCAAGAGGAAGCTGTACGCCAACTCGCGCCTACTCCGCGAATGCCACCTCCACCATCCCGTCTGTCACCCGCACCTTGTAGCTACGGGTGCGGTAGCCGAAGGGTGGGTTGATCACCCAGCCATCCGTGACGTCGTAAATCCAGCCGTGCAGCGGGCAGGTGAGCTCACAGCCGACCAGTTGCCCCGATGCCAGCGGGTAGCCGGCGTGCTCGCAGAGGCCGTCCAGGGCGTGGTAGCGCCCGTCCACGTTGGCGATCACGATTTCGGCCTTGTCCAGGAACACCGACGAAAGCCGCCCCGGCGGCGGCAGCAGCGACTCCGGACCTACGGGTCTGAATTCCGGTTCGTCAGCCGAGGTCACGCCGCATCACCGTCACGTCCACGCGTTGGTCGCCCAGATCCAGGGCGCCCGGTTGCACGACTTCCTCCACAAAGCCCGCCTCGCGCAGCACCGCCAGCCGCGCTTCCCCGACCCCGCAGGCCCGGACAGCTCGCACGTCGTTCGCCGCGGCGTCCTCCAGCGCGGCCTCGATCACCGCGCTCGCGCGGTCCACATAGGCTGGCGCGGCCTGGAACTCCATCGTCGCGTTGGCGGCTACCGGCGCGTGGGTGGGCGCCCACAGGTTGGCCGAGGCCACCAGCCGCCCGCGGTCGTTAACCAGCACTTTCCAGGCGTTGGCGGGACTGGCGGCATGCCGTGTCATCGAGTTGAAGAACGGTCGCAGGCAGCCGCTGGCCTGCACCGGCGGCGCGTAGAACATCGCCTCGGTGTAGTCGCGCACGATCCACTCGGCGGGCTCCAGCAGCATCACCAGGCCCGTGTAGGCCCCGATGTCCCCCAACCGGATGTCGCGGATCACGCCGTCGCCCGCGCGGCCAAAGAAGGTCTCGTCAAACGTGTCCGCGTCCGTCCCCGGCCGCAGCGCGCGATAGGTCAGCCCGTTGTAGTGCCGGTAACCGTGCTTTTCGTAGATGTGCTGCGCCACCGGGTTCACGGTGCCCAGGTAGCTCACCTGGCCGCCAACCGCCCAGAAGCCGTTGATCGATAGCTCGGTCAGCCGCTGTGCGATGCCCTTGCCGCGCTGCTCCGGTTCCGTGAACACGAAGCCGTAGCCGCCCATTTCCGGCAGGTCGCGGTCGGTCCCGTGCCAGGCCGTCCCCACGACCGTCCCGTCGATTCGCCCGACCAGCATCGTGTCGGCCAGGGACGGGTCGTGCGTTCCGGCCAGGAATTCCGCCAGGAACCCGCCCTCGGTCGGGACCATCCAGGGATCGAACGGGCGGGTCAGAAAGCTGTACACCTCGTGTTGAACGGCGGTCGTGCCGCGTCCTTCACCCGGCCCCAGGACGCTCGCCACCAGTTCCTCGCCGTTCGGCAGCGCGAATACCTTCTCCATGCCGTCTGATCTCCGGGTGGGCCTTCCTGGGTGCCACAATAGCCGCTCTGACACGTGAATGAAGGAGCAGGACGCATGTCGTTACAGGGCAAGGCCGCACTGGTCACCGGCGGCGGAACCGGCGTGGGGCGCGCCACGGCGCTCATGCTCGCCGAACGGGGCGCCAACGTGGCCGTCAACTACTCGCGCTCGGCCGACGAAGCCGCCCAAACCGCCGCCGACATCCAGGCGCACGGCGTGGAGGGCTTGGCCATCCAGGCCGACGTTGCGTCGGATGCCGCGGTCGTGGCCATGGTCGAACAGACCGTCGCTGCCTTCGGCCGCCTGGACATCGTGGTCAACAGCGCCGGCACCACGTTCTTCGTCGATTACGACGACCTGGACGGCATGAAGGACGAGTACTGGGACCGCATCCTGGCGGTCAACCTCAAGGGCCCCTTCTTCGTCAGCCGCGCCGCGGCGCCCCACCTGAAAGCCGGCGGCGACGGCGTCATCGTCAGCATCTCATCCCTGGCCGGCATCACCGGCACCGGCTCCTCCATCGCCTACGCGGCTTCCAAGGGCGCGTTGAACACCATCACCAAGTCGCTGGCCCGCACACTGGCGCCCGAGATTCGCGTCAACAGCGTGGCTCCCGGCCCCATCGACACGCGTTGGATGATCGGGCACGAAGATTTTCTGCAACGGGCCGTCGACCGCAGTCCCGTCAATCGCGCGGCCACGCCGGAGGACATTGCCGCCGGCGTGCTCATGCTGGTAGAGAACCCCATCGTCACCGGCGAAGTCCTGGTGATGGACAGCGGCTGCGGGCTCTAATGCCGGGTTCCGGTCACTTCCGGATCCCCGCCTAAAGACTGGAACCCCCGCCGCGGCGGGGGTTCCGTTCATCACCGTGCGTCCACGGGACTACTGCTGGAGCGGCGTCCTACTCCTGGGTGTGCCCCGTGCCTTGGCAGCGGGAGCACGTGCGCCAGAAAGCCGTCTCACCGTAGTGGGCGCGGCTGACGTGGCGACCGGTGGGGGCGTACCGAAGCGATCCGCGCCCACCGCAGCGGGCGCAAGCTTCGTGGCCGCTGGTCGCGGTGTAGGTGGCCCGTGGGCCGACGTAGTGAGTCATGGTTCCCTCCTCATTGCGGGAACTTCCGCCAGATCTCCACGATCCGGTCTTCGGGCTGACGCCGTTGTCAGCACTTCCACTTTACACAAAAGACGTGCTCCGTCAAGCTACAGCGCCTTCCAGAATCGAAGGCATGCGTTGAGGGCCTCGGTTAACGCCCGAGGGGCGCCGGGTGTACCCCGGCGCCCCTCGACGCGGGCGGACCCTGAGCGAGCTAGCGTGTCGGCGCGGTCCGCAGGAAGCGCACGACCTTCCAGAGTTCTTCTTCGGTCATGCCGCTGGTATCCGTCGGTCGCGGCGCATCGGCCATGCACTGCTCCCGAAGGTTCTCGCGAGTCTGCGTCGCGACCTTGAACTCGGTGTGCTGCGTGCCCAGCTGTTGCGGCAGGCTGTGCGGCACGTCGCCAACATCGTCCTCGCCGATCTCGGTGTTGCCGTGCCAGGCCTTCAGGAAGACCGCGCCCGGGTTGCCGCTGAGCTCGGCTTGGAATTCCTCGGTCTTGAAGCTCGCCGGCCGCGGCGAATACAGCTGGTACTGCGGGCCAAAGCCATCCGCCGCATAGCCGTGGCAGGTGGCGCAGGTCGTCAGGTAAATCTGCTCACCCTCGGCCAACACGGCCTCGTTGTCGGGACAGGGGTTCGGCGGGCAGTCGCCTGTGGCAACGCAGGCGGGTTCGGGAAACTCGGTGATCCCCGGAGGTTCACACGCCGCAAGCACGGCGAGCGCGACCAGCGCGACCGCCACAGCGCCGATCAATCCTCGGCGCAGCGAAATCTTCATACTCCGTCCCCCAGGGTAGGCCGTCGGTTGTTGGCTTCGAGCAGTCAATGTAACGCGCTCCCTTCCCCACGCGCCACCAAGCGTCCCTCCCGACGCTTCGGCTGGCGAAAGACCTGCCGCCGCGTTCGACAGTGGCCGCAATCTCATGCCGCCGCGCCCGCCGCCCGCCGTCGCTGAACGGCCTCTGCCCAAAGCGTTACGCTTGCGCCGCGTACGGTCTGGAGACCCGGCCATGCGAGCGGCGCTTCATACGCTCATGTTCGGCGGATACCCCCTTGACCGCGTGGCGCCGGCGGCCAGCGACATCGGCTATGCCGGCGTCGCCCTCATGTGCCGCCCGCCGCACCTCGACCTCGACACCCCAGGTCCCTCCGCCCGCGCGGGCTCCCGGGTCCTCACCGACGCCGGCCTCCAGGTCGTAGGACTCGCCTCCGGCCTCGGCCGTCCCGCCTCCTTCACCGGCGCACCCGCTTCGGCCGAATTGGACGGCGTCCGCCGCGCCCTCGAGGCCGCCAACATCCTTGGCGCTGGCTTGCTCCGCCTCTGGGGCGGAGCCGACGGCCTGTCGGTCGACAACCCCGCTGAACTCGCCGCCGCCGCGGCCTGGTACGCCCAGGCTGCGTCTATTGCCGCGGAAGCCGGCGTCCGCGTCACCATCGAGGTCCACGCCCAGGGGCTTGCCTCCAGCACCGCCGCCACCTGCCGCCTGGTCGACGCCATCGACCACCCAAACCTCGGCGCCGCCCTGGACACCGGCAACCTGCACGCCGCCGCCACGTCCGTCGGCGCGGACGATGTCGCCCAACTCGGTACGCGAATCTTCGATGTCCACGTCAAGGACATGCGCGCCCTGCCAAACGCCGACGGACACACCCTGGAAGTTGACGGCCGCTACTACGTCCACGTACCGCTGGGCGAGGGCGACGTGGGCAACCGCGACACCCTCCGCCGGCTTGCCGCCGGCGGCTACACGGGCTGGATCGCCAACGAATCCGAATGCGCCTGGCCCGACTGGGAAACGTCCGTGGCCGCCGCCAGGCACGAATACGCCGAGCTAGACCGTCTCATCCAGTCCGCGCATGCCTAGGTACACGCCGCGTCCACTTCAGGAGAGCAACTGACCATGCGCGTCGCATTCAGCTGGGATCCGAGCCTCTTCAACTACCGCAACATGCTTGGCAACCCGTACGGCGGGCTGCTCGTCGAGGCTCTCCAGCGCCACGGCTACTCGTTCGAACTCATCAGCCTCTACCCCACCGCCGACACGCCCAGCGTCAACCTGCGCTGGGTATGGCAAAACCGCGGCCGCGTCCACGGCATCCACCTGCACTGGCTCCTGGGCGTCACAAATACGGAAGCCGCGACCCAGGCCTGGGTACGGATGGGCTTCTTCGCCCTGTCGCTCCTGCTGGCCCGCATCCTTGGCTATCGCGTCGTCTGGACGCTCCACAACATGCTGCCCCACGAACGCCCGCATTGGGGCGTCGATGTCGTCGGCCGCTACGTCATGGCCCTGCTGGCCAACTCCATCATCTGCCACTGCGAGTACGCGGCACGCGCCTACACCCGCCGTTTCATCCGCCGCCGCAACCTCTTCGTCATCCCCCACGGCGACTTTCGCAACGCCTATCCCGCCGACGTCACCCGCCAGGAGGCCCGCCGCGAACTCGGAATCCCCGAGGACGCCTTCGTCTACACGTCCTTCGGCAATATCCGCGGCTACAAGGGCCACGACGACATGCTGGAAGCCTTCAAGAGGCTGGACGGCGATCACCTGCGCCTCGTCGTGGCCGGGCAGCGCCATCGGTTCTACGACGGCGCCGTGGGCAACGAGCCCCTGGGCGATCCACGCATTCTGATGCACGAGGGCAAAGTCCCCATCGACAAGTTGCAGGTCTACTTCCACGCCTGCGATGTGGCCGTGTTTCCCTACCGCGACGCCCTCACCAGCGGCGCCATCATCACCGCCCTCGGCTTCGGCTGCCCCATCATCGCCACCCGTGTCGGCTGCATCCCCGAGCTTCTCGACGACACCGGCGCCGGCGTCCTGGTGCCACCGGCCAATATCCCGGCCCTGCGTGCCGCCATGCGGGACGCCCAGGACTGGAATCTCGCCGAGCGAACCCGGGCGGCCCACCTCGTTGCCGACGAACTGGGCTGGGACCGCATCGCCCTCCAGACCATGGAGGCCTACGGCCCGGCGCGCGCTGACTGAATCGCCGCCGCACGAGAACCATCGCGGCGTTCGGCGCCGCCGGTCCCGGAGGGCTCGGCCTCCGGCGCTATCGTCTCGCGCCGGTCCAACGCGAGTCCTAAGCTTGCCGGGATGATTTCGGGCGGCTGTGCAATCACGGGAGGTTTCGCAAGAGCTATGAAGAGTCTGGTTGCCCGGCGTACCCGGGCTGGAAGGCTGAGTGGACATTCACGCCGAATCGCGGCGATTGCCGTCCTGTCGCTGCTGGCCTTTGTGGCGCTTGCGGCACCCGTCGTGGCGGATCAGCACGACGCGGACGAAATGGCGACCAGTGGGCCCTCCGCCGTGGTCGAGCGTTCCGCCTTCACACAGCCCGACGAAACCCTGGGCCACAACATTCCCGACCTGATGTTGTCGGTCGGCGACGTCGAGATAGCCTGCGACTTCCTGACGTTTTACCGGGCGACTGGCGATGTTGATCGCTGGGGCTACGCCACCTCCGAGGTCATCGCCGAGCGCGCGGGCAGCCTCACCCAGTACTACCAACGCGGCATCGTGGACTGCCAGGAGCGCGACGGTGGCTGGCACATGGAGCGCCGGCTGGTCTGGGACGACCTCGGCGGTCTGGGTGCCGAGCCGGACCTGCTCAGCGAGCAGCCTGGCCTGCCGCTGGGGCCGTGGGGCCACCGCGTGTCCAACCTCGCCGTCGACGGCACGCCGACCGGCTTCCTGGACTTCTTCAATGCCCTGGGCGGTCTGCAGGCCTTCGGCCACCCCAAGTCCGAGGCTCGCCCGGACGATGCGCTCGGCGCCGTCTTCAATCTCGGGAGCGCCGCTCCAGGCGTGATCCGCCAGTACTTCCAGGCCGCGGTCTTCGAACACCGGCCGGACAGCCCCGAGCTGGTACATCTGCGCTTCCTGGGCGATGCGGCCCGCGACGCGATGTACCCGTTTGATATCCATCAGGCGTTTGAGAGCTTCCGTGCCGCGGAGCCGCTGGAGGATGGCCAGGAGCTTGTCGTCGAGGAAGTCTCGGGCGTTGGCGCGCGGATTGCGCAGTACCACGCCGACCGCGACGCGCTCGTTGCGCTCTACGACGCGTTGGACGGCCCAAACTGGAACCTCAACACCAACTGGCTCAGCAACGCCCCGCTGCGCCAGTGGTACGGCGTCACCGTCGGCGCTGGCCGCGTGAGCGAGCTGGACCTCTCGCAGAACCAGTTGAGCGGCCGGATCCCGGCGGCAATCGGCCAACTCACCGGCCTGACGAACCTGGACCTTTTTGGGAACCAGCTCACGGGCGAGATCCCGGCCACGATCGGCGACCTGGACAAGGTGACCCGTCTTTCCCTCTGGGCCAATCAGCTGAGCGGGTCCATTCCCGCGGAGCTGGGCGACATGGAGAGCCTGGAGTGGGTGGCGCTCGGGATTAACCAGCTCACCGGTGCGATTCCGCCCGAACTGGGCAACCTCACCACCCTCACCCACATGGACTTCACCTTGAACCAGCTCAGCGGCCCGATCCCGGCCGAGTTGGGCAATCTCCCCGATGTCGTCTGGATCGGGCTCTGGTCCAACCAGTTGAGCGGCCCGATTCCCGCGGAATTGGGCAATCTCACCGGCCTCACCCAACTGGACCTGGATCACAACCGCTTGAGCGGCGCGATTCCGGCCGAGCTGGGCAACCTCGTCAATCTGGATGAACTCTGGCTCAGGCACAACCAGCTCAGTGGCCCGATCCCCGCCGAGCTGGGCAACCTCAGCAGCCTGACGGTGTTGGGCCTGGAGCAGAACCGGCTAACTGGTGAGATTCCGGCCGCGCTCGAAGGTCTCGTCAATCTACAGAGACTGTTCCTCGCGGGGAACGACTTCACCGGATGCGTGCCAGCGGCGTTGGCGCAGGGCACGCGTAACGACGTAGACGAACTGGGACTGCCGCTCTGCGAGCCTTCCGCTGACGAGGAGGAAGCGCCGGCCGAGGTCTAGCCGCCAAGGCGGCGCTCCCGCCAAAACTGACGGTCCAAGAGGGCCCGCACCTGGATTCCAGGTGACGGGCCCTCTCGGTCTGTATCGAGAAGCGGCGCCCTCAGGGCTTGCCCATGCACGGACCTTTGGGCGCGCAGTGCGTTCCGCAGGTGGCCGCGCCCCATCACCATCCCGGCGCGCAAATTGACCTCGCTGGTTGGACGATGTTTGATTGCCAGACTGGGCGACTGGGTGATCCCACTCGTGATTGGCGGCGGTCCTACGAGAGCGACTTGCGAGCGGTGAGCAGAATGGATCCGAGGAGGCGGCGGATGGTGGGGAGGTCGTCGCCGAAGCGCCAGGTTGCGGTGCTGGGGAACTCCTGGAGGCTTTCGATGCGGAGGCCGGCGCGGGCGACGCTGGTGACGATGTCGCCGAGGGTCCGGTGGAACTCCCACCTGGGTTCGGGTGCGTCTTCGGCGCCGGCGAAGTGGCGCCAGCCGGTGGTGCGTTGGGGTTGGCGGTCGAAGTAGTCGCCGACAATCGCGATTGAGCCGTCGCGGACCTCAAGATTCCCCAGTTGCGGGTGTTCTTCGTTGAGGATCAGGCGGCCTGAGGGTTTAAGCAGTTGGACGATCGCGGCAGCCCAGCTATCGAGGTCCGGGAGCCACCCGAGGGCGCCGCCGCCGGTGTAGACGATGTCAAAGAACTCAGGAACCAGTTCCACAGGTCGGGCGCTGACGTCGGCGGCCAGGAACTCGCCGGAGATGCCGGCGTCTTCCGCTTTGCGGATAGCGAGGTCGATCTGCTTTGGGCTGATATCGACGCCGGTGACCTGGGCGCCGGCGTTGGCCCAGGAGAGGGTTTCTTCACCGCTGCCGCACTGGAGGTGACAGAGGCGCAGGCCGCGGACGTCACCGGCGGCTTCGACTTCGTGCTCGCGCAGCAGCGTTCCACCCTTCGCGAAGAACTCGGCGGAGGGCCAGATGTCCTGCCGCAGGTCGGCAATGGCGTCCCAGGCATCGCGGTTGGCGGAGGTGTATTCGTTCACAGGAGGGTTCGGGTTGCGGTGAATGGGGGCACGGTCCATTGTGACCGTTCGTGCGGCGTGGCTGGACGGGTCGACGCCGGGGATTCAGGCTAGGGTGAGACGCCGCGCGGGGAATCCACGATGAGAGACGAAGGGCTGACATGAGCGCGGACGGGCCGCGGGTGATGCGGCTGGATGAGCGGCAGGACCTGATCGACCACGTCAATCGGGTCATGCGCGAGGAGGTGGGCAGCGCGCCCACCTACGGCGAGGACTGGCCGCACGTACATCAGCCGGAGAACGTGCCAAACATCTTCGTGGTCCGCGAGGACGACCGGATCGTGGCCTCGACGGCGATCTATCCGCACGACACGCGGCTGGGCGACGTGGAGTTGCGGATCGGCGGCATCAACGGCGTCTCGACCGACGTGCCCTACCGCCGGCGCGGCTACGCCACGCGGGTGCTGGACGCCTGCATCGAGCGCATGACCGAACTGGGCTCCCACGTCAGCCTGCTCTCGACGGGCGTGCCCAGTTGGTATCGCAAGCAGGGCTGGGAGTACGGAGGAACCGTCCGGATTTACCGGTTCGACCGGGGGAACCGGGGGTTCTTGCCGAGCGAGCCGGTGCCTGAAGTCCGGCCGGCGACGGATGGGGACTTTGAGGCGCTATCCGAGATCAGCGAGGCGCGGGCCTGGGGCGCGGTGCGTCCGCCCGACCACATGCGGGCGATGTTGCAGCGTCGCAACTCGACGGTGTGGGTGGCCGAGCGGCACGGCCGAGCCGGCGCCTACATATTCGCGCGCGGCACGGCGATGGCCGAGTACGGCGGACCGGCCGACCTGGTGGTGCCGATGATCGCGCGGCTCTTGGAGCAGTGGGACGACCCGACGGTCAAGACGTCAACGCAGTCGGTGGCCGAGCGCCAGGCCAGCCAGAGCCCAACGGTGCACGCCACCCTCATGGCGCCGGCGCGGGCGGACGACGTGACGGACGTCCTGGATTCCGTTGGAATCATGCAATCGACCGACTACATCGGCATGATCCGCATCGAGGATCCGGTGGGGCTGGTGCGGGCGTATGGGCGCGAGGACCTGGACCCGGTGGACGAGGGCCACACGATCGCGATGACCGTGGGCGGCCAGCGCGTGCGGTTGAGCCGCAACGACGCGGTGAAGCTGCTGTTCGGGCCGGAGCGTCCGCCGGGGGTGAAGGATGCGGGGCTGCCGCTGGCGTTTCACGAATGGTCGGCCGATCGGGTCTAAGTCGGGTGGCGCCCTGCCGGTGTTTCTTCATAGAATCGGCCCGCCTGCCTGCGCGGGGAATAACAGGTAGGCTCATCACCCGGCCGCGACGGGCGGCTCGTGGAGGCCAGGCATGGCAGTAACTGAACGCAGAGACACGGCTGGGCACGTGATCGAAATCCTCGATGAGGAATTCGAGGACTTCACGACGGAGGCCCGGGCCTACCTGGCCGGTCAGCGCGTCGAAGAGAAGTTCATCGGCTACCGGCTGAAGCAGGGCGTCTACGGCCAGCGCCAGCCCAACGTGCAGATGCTGCGGGTGAAGCTGCCCATGGGCGGCGTCACGGCGGACCAGCTGGACGCCTTTGCCGAGGTGGCCGAGCGGTTTGCCCCGCTGAAAAAGGGCCACATCACCACCCGCGAGAACATCCAGATCCACCACATCCCGCTGCCGCTGGCCTGGGATGCGTTGCGGGTGCTGGGTCGCGCGGGACTCTCGACGCGAGAAGCCTGCGGGAACACGGTGCGCAACGTGACCGGGGATCCCTGGGCGGGCGTGGCGGACGATGAGACGTTCGACGCGACGCCCTATGCCGGGGCCTTCGTGCGCTACTTCGTGCGTAACCCGCTGACGCAGTTGCTGCCCCGGAAGTTCAAGGTTTCGTTCAGTGGATCCGACACCGACCGCACGATCGGCGAGATTCACGATCTGGCGTTCTTCTCGACCATCCGCGAAGTGGACGGCAAGGAAGAGCGCGGGTTCCGGATCCTGACCGGCGGCGGGCTGTCGATCATGCCCAAGCACGCGTTCGAGTTGTACGACTTCGTGCCGCTGAGCGACTACCTGCGGGTGTCCGAGGCCGTGCTGCGGATCTTCAACCGGTCCGACGAACTGCGCCGCAACCGCGCTAAGGCTCGCATCAAGTTCCTCGTCCACCGGGTCGGAATCGAGAAGTTCCGCGAGATGGTGGAGGCCGAACTGACGGGGGCCTGGGCCGAGCGTGACTACGACCTGGACGACCTGGTCTTCGTCGACAACGAGGAAGCCGACGCGCCGGATATGCCGGCCGAGGCGCCGGTGATCGCGGAAGAGGACGCCGACCTGTTCGAGCGCTTCTGCTCCACGAATGTGGCGCCGCAGGTGCAGGCCGGGTACTCGACGATGGAAGTCAAGGTGAACCAGGGCGACCTGAGTCCCGAACAGTTCCGCGGCCTGGCGCAGATCCTGCGTGACTACGGCGCCAGCCGGGCGCGAACCACGCACTGGCAGAACATCGTGCTGCGCTGGATTCCGGACAACAGCGTCTACCCGGTGTGGAAGGAATTGCGGGCGCTGGGTCTTGGCAATCCGGGCGCCTACGAGATCAACGACGTGGTGTCCTGCCCCGGCACGGACAGCTGCAAACTGGGAATCACGTCGTCGATGGGCCTGAACAAAGCCATCCAGGCCAAGGTCGAGGAAATGCACATCCAGGATCCGCTGACGCGGCAGATCCTGATCAACATGAGCGGTTGCCCGAACTCGTGCGGCATGCACCACGTGGGGAACATCGGGTTCCACGGCGCGGCCATCAAGACCGGCGGCCGGCAGGTGCCGGCCTACCACACCTTCATCGGCGGCAACCGCCGCTACGGTTCGCCGATGCGGCTGGGCCTGCTGCTGCGGACGCGGGTGCCGGCCAAGCGCGCGCCGACGGTGGTGGAGCGGCTGATCCTGGACTACGAGGAGAGTCGCCTGACCGACGACGAGTCCTTTAACGAGTACGTGGACCGGCACGACCGGCTGTACTTCGACGGATTGCTGAAGGACCTGGCGCTGCCCCCCGAATACGACGACGAACCGGACCACTTCGTGGACTGGGACCGCGACCGGCTGTACGTGCTGGAACGCGGCGAGGGCGAATGCGCGGTCTGACCCCAGACAAACTGTCCGATCCATCGCCGACGCCGAGCGGCCGGCGGCTGCTCGCGTCGGCGGCTACCGCTTCACGCGAGCACCCCAGCGGCTGCACGTGCTGTTGTTGCGACTGCACCTGCGCCTGTATACGGGGCGTGGTGGTCTAGGCCTCTCACGCCCGCAAAGTCCTGGTCATGCCAGGCACCTCTCGACGTCGGCCGGGCGTTCGCGCCTCGGCCGCGTGATCAGTCTCCACTGACTACGCCCTGGAACGGCGTCGAGCACCTGAATTCAAGCGAGGGGCGCTGTTTGCCCCATGCCATCGGAGGTTTTCTCTCAATCGTGAACGTGCAACTTGCCGGAATCGACCTGCGGCGCCAAGGCCCGCGGCTGCAGGGTTTGCCCGCCGAGGAGGTGCTGCGCGAAGTCGTGCGCGCCTATGCCCCGGACGTGGCGCTCTCGTGCTCCTTCGGCGGCCCCAGCGGAATGGTGCTGGTGGACATGCTGGCGCGGCTGGACCTGCTGGACGACGTCGAGGTCTACTACCTGGACACCGGCCTGCTCTTTCAGGCCACGCACGAGGTCCGCGAGCGCATCGAAGAGCAGTACGGCTTCGAAGCCACGGCCTATCACCCTGAGCAGTCGCTAACCGAGCAGGCCGCCCTGCACGGCCCCTCGCTATGGAACCGCGACCCGGACACCTGCTGCGGGATCCGCAAGGTCGGGCCCAACGCACGAGCGCTGGCGCACAAGCGGGCCTGGATCACGGGTGTGCGGCGCGACCAGTCGGCGCAGCGGGCGGCGACGCCGGTGATCGAGTGGAACGCGAAGTTCGGGCTGGTGAAGGTCGCGCCGCTGAGCGGCTGGACCGAAGCCGAGATCTGGGACTACATCCGCCATCACGACGTGCCCTACAACCGTCTGCACGACGAGGGCTACCCAAGCCTGGGCTGTGACACGCGCTGCACGTCGCGTCCGCTGCCCGGAGAGTCCCTGCGCAGCGGCCGCTGGCGCGGACTGTCAAAGACCGAGTGCGGTCTGCACGGAAGCATCTAGGGATGGTCAAGTCAATGGACTGCCATGGGTTGGCCGCCTACGGGCGGCAGGAACCGGCCGGGGTCACGATCTGGCTGACGGGGCTTTCGGGGGCGGGCAAGACCACGCTGGCGGAGCGGCTGACGCCGGAACTGCAACGTCGCGGCCACCGCGTGGAGTCGCTGGACGGCGACGTGGTGCGCACGCACCTGAGCAAGGGCCTGGGGTTCACGCGCGAGGACCGCGACGAGAACATCCGGCGGATTGCCTGGGTGGCGGCGCTGGGGACGCGGCACGGCGCGACGATGCTGGTGTCGGCGATTTCCCCGTACAACGAAGGACGCCGCGAAGCGCGCGAGCAGATCGGCGAGTTCGTGGAGGTCTACGTGAAGTGTTCGCTCGATCAGCTGATCGAACGCGACACCAAGGGGTTGTACGCGCGGGCGCTGGCCGGTGAGCTCGAGAACTTCACCGGGGTCAACGATCCATACGAGGAACCGGTGAGCCCGGAGATCGTGGTGGAGACGGACATGGAGTCGGTTGACGAGAGCGCGTCCAAGATCATCTCCAGGCTGGAGTGCCTGGGCTACCTGGCGCCGGTATCCGACTGCGTGGCGGCGGCCTGATGGGCGCCGTGGCAGCGCCCGCGGCGATCGAACTCTCGCCGCGGCAACTGGCGGATCTTGAGCTGTTCCGAGTCGGGGGCTATCGCCCGCTGACGGGCTTCATGACCGAGGCGGAATACACGGCGGTGCTGAAGGACATGCACCTGCCGGACGGCCAGCCCTGGCCGTTGCCGATCACGCTCGCCGTGGACGCCGAGACGGCCGCGCTGGTGCGCGAGGGGGACAGGCTGGACCTGCTGGACGGCGCGGGCCGGCCGCGCGGCGAGCTGGAGGTTCGGCAGCGATATCACTACGACAAGGAGGCCGAGGCGCAAGCTGTGTATCGCACGACCGACGCGAAGCATCCGGGCGTGGCGGCGCTGTACGCCCAGGGCGAAGTCCTGCTGGGCGGGCCGGTGCGGTGCTTCGGCGCGTCGCCAGACCGGGCCGAGGATCCGCGGCACCTGACGCCGTCGCAATTGCGCGAGCGGTTCGACGCGCTGGGGTGGCGGACGGTCGTCGGGTTCCAGACCCGCAATCCGATCCATCGGGCGCACGAGTACATCCAGAAGGCCGCGCTGGAAATGGTGGATGGGCTGCTGGTGCATCCGCTGGTGGGCGTCACGAAGGAAGACGATGTGCCCGCGGAGGTTCGCTGGCGCTGCTACGAAGTGCTGCTGGACGGCTACTTCCCGCGCGACCGGGTGGTGCTGGCGGCGCTGCCGGCGGCGATGCGCTACGCGGGACCGCGCGAGGCGGTGTTTCACGCGCTGGTGCGGCGCAACTACGGCTGCACGCACTTCATCGTGGGACGCGACCACGCGGGCGTGGGCGATTTCTACGGCCCGCACGATGCGCAGCACATCTTCCACGAGTTCGATGCCGGTGAACTGGGCATCACGCCGCTGTTCTTCGAGCACGCCTTCTGGTGTTCGGCCTGCGCCGCAATGGGCTCGGCCAAGACCTGCCCCCACGACGGGGCCAACCACGTGTTCCTGAGCGGCACGCGGCTGCGCGGCCTGCTGAGCGAAGGCCAGCGACCGCCGGCCGAATTCACGCGGCCGGAGGTGGCGGAGGTGCTGGCGGCGGCCTACGCCCAGGGCTGAGCGAAGGGGCGTAGGCTTTAGCGACTGACGCAGGCGGCGTAATCGAGGTGCGGCGGTGAAGGCTCGCATCGCGACACGCCGTTCACCGCTGGCCCGCGCGCAGGCGGCGCTCGTGGCCGATTTGCTGGTGGCCGCCAATCCGGGCCTGCGGGTTGAATTGGTGCCTGTAGTCACGGCCGGCGACCGGGATCGATCGAAGCCGATCGAGGAATCGGGGGAGCGGGGCGCATTTGCGCGCGGCGTGCAGGCGGCGCTGCTGGACGGCCGGGCCGACATTGCGGTGCACAGCTATAAGGACCTGCCGACGGCGCCGCTGGCGGGACTGCGAATTGCCGCTGTGCCTGTTAGGGCCGATCCGCGGGATGCACTGGTGAGTCAAAGCGGCGAAGGACTGGCCGAGCTAGCCGGTGGCGCCACGGTGGGGACGGGCAGCGCGCGCCGATCCGCGCAGGTTCGCGCTTTCCGACCAGACCTGGACGTCAGGCCGCTGCGTGGGAATGTGGGAACGCGGGTGGCCAAGGTGCAGGACGGGGAACTGGATGCGGCGGTACTGGCGGTGGCGGGTTTGGAGCGCGCTGGGTTGGATGACTCCATAGCCGAGGTGTTGGCGCCGCCGTCGTTCCTGCCGGCGCCGGCGCAGGGCGCGCTGGCGGTGGAGGTTCGAACCGATAGGCCGGACGTCGAGGGGCTGGTGAAGCGAATCGATGACGCAGAGTCGCGAGCTGTAGTGACCGCGGAGCGGGCTTTTCTGCGTGACCTGCGAGGCGGGTGCACGGTGCCCGCGGGGGCGCTGGCGACCGTGAACGGCGACGAGCTCAGACTGACGGCGGGGCTGTTTGGCGACGGTGAAGACCCGCCGCTGACGCTGCGGGGGCGTGAAACCGACGCCGACGCGCTGGGCCGGCAAGCCGCCGCCGGTGTGCTGGCGGCTCGGGAACAGGCGGCGCAGTGAAGGCACAGGCCGGGACGATCTACCTGGTTGGCGCGGGTCCGGGCGATCCGAAGTTGATCACCGTGCGTGGCCGCGAGGTGCTGGAGTCGGCGGACGCGGTGGTGCACGACCGGCTTATTTCGCCGGACCTGTTGACTCTGGCGCGCACCGACGCACGGATTGAGGACGCCGGCAAGACGCCAGGCCGGGCTTCGCGAAGCCAGGAAGAAATCAACGACTTGCTTGTCGCATTGGCCCGCAAGGGACTCTCGGTGTGCCGGCTGAAGGGCGGCGACCCGTTCGTGTTCGGCCGCGGCGGGGAGGAAGTGCTGGCGGCGCGGGCGGCCGGGATCCCGGTCGTGGTGGTGCCCGGAATCTCCTCGGCGCTGGCCGGACCGGCCGCGGCGGACGTGCCCGTGACGCATCGGGGAGTCGAGTCGAGCTTCACGGTGGTTACCGGGCACGACGCGCGGTCGGCGGGTGATGCCGGGGTGGATTGGGGACGCATTGCGGGCACACCGGGGTCCATCGTGGTGTTGATGGGCGTTGGGAACCTGGGCGCGATTGCCGGAAAGCTGATCGAGGGCGGACGGTCGCCCGACGAGCCGGTGCGCGCGGTGGAGCGCGCCACGCTGCCGGGGCGGCGTGTGCTCTCAGGAACGCTGGCGACCATCGAAGCGCTGGCGCAGGAGGCGGAACTGCAGGCCCCGGCGGTGATCGTCGTGGGACCTGTTGCGGCGGTGCTAAACGACAGCGAGACCACGTGAAGCGGCCGCGAGTCGTGGTCACGCGGCCGTCAAATGGGCCCGATCGGCTGACGGAACGGCTGCAGGAGCTGGGCTGCGAGGTGGTGGCGGCGCCCGCGATCAGGATTGGCCCGCCGCGCAGCTACGAGGCGCTGGACACGCTGGTCCGAGCGGCCGATCGGTACGACTACCTGCTGTTCATGAGCCGCAACGCGGTCCGCTACTACGTGCAGCGCGCGCGGCGGCTGCGGCGCGGCGGTTTGCTGGTGCCCGCAAGCGTGCGGGTGGGCGTGGTCGGGTCGGCAACTGCCGCCGTGGCTGAACGGGCGGGGATGGCTGTTGCCGTGCGCTCGGAAGGGCGCACTGGGGTTGACCTCGCGGCGGCGGTATCTGCCCTGGCGTCGCCTGGGGCCCCAGTGGCACTCGTTCAGGCGGAAGACGGTCGCGCCGAGCCCGCCGATCAATTGCGCGCTGCCGGGTTGACGGTCACACGCATACCGGCCTACCGGACCCGACCGGCAGCCGTGCCGCGGGAGATCGTGGCCGCCGTTTGGAACGGCGAGGTCGACGCGCTGGCGTTTGCCAGTCCGTCCAGCGCCGTCAGCTTTGCGGTTGCGCTGGGCGGGTTGGCACGGGTTCCAGCGGAAGTCGCGGTCGCTGTGTTGGGTCCAACGACGGCTGCGGCCTGCGAGCGCGCCGGGCGCAAGCCGGACGTCGTGGCGGCCAGGTCAAGCGCGGAGGCATTGGCGGAGGCCGTGGCGGCTTTCCTCGGCAGCACGTCGCCCATCAGCGCCTCGGGCTGATTCTGTGGGCTCGGGGACTGCCGCCGGCTCGGCCGACCGTCAGTATCCGGCGCTATTGGTCACAGAACGGCAGCCCGAGCACGCCCAGGTCGTGTTGGCGAATGTCGCGCCAGGTGATGGGGAGGCAGCCGGTCAGGGCGTTGCCCGACAGGTTCAGCGTTTCCAGGTTGAGGAGGCGGATGAGGGCCGGCGGGATGTCGCCTGTCAGCTGGTTGTCGGCAAGGGCCAGGTGCGTGAGTTGCGTGAGGTTGCCCAACTCGGGCGGGATGGAGCCCTGCAACTGGTTGGCGGCGAGGGTCAAGTCCGTCAGGTGGAACAGCCGGCCGAGTTCCGGGGGGATCGCGCCGGAAAGCCGGTTCCCGGCGAGACGCAGTTCCCTCAGCTTTGACGCGGCGCCGAGGTTGGCGGGGATGGTCCCGCTGAACTGATTGTTTGATAGGTCCAGGGATCGGAGTTCTACCGGGTTGCCCAGCCAGGCGGGGATCTCGCCCTCCAGGCGATTGTCGGCGAGATCGAGCCGCCAAAGTCGCGTAAGTCTGCTCAAGGAGGCTGGGATTTCACCGTGCAGCTGGTTTCCCGAGAGGCTCAAACCAGTTAACCGGGGGAGATCCCCCAGCGAGGCAGGAATCTCGCCGCTGAGCTGGTTGTTGGCGAGCCCGAGCCCGGAGAGATCGATGGCGCGACCGAGTTCCGGCGGAATCGGGCCGGTCAGCCTGTTGTTTGAAAGCGCCAGAACGGACATACCTTGCGGTTTGCCCAACGAAGCCGGGATCTGGCCTTCGAGCTGATTGTCACGCAGGTGAAGGTGATCCAGGGCGGGGATGTTGCCGAGCGTGGCGGGAATGGTGCCCCGAAACTGATTCCGGTCGAGATGGAGGTCCCGCAGGCGAGGAAAGCTGCCGAGCCAGGCGGGAATCTCGCCCTCGAACTGGTTGTTCGACAGGCTCAGCCTTCGGAACTTGGTCAGATCCTGGAGGCTGTCGGGAATAGTGCCCTCCATCTGGTTGTCGGAGAGATTCAGCCAGTCCAACTCCTTGGCCCGTCCGAGTCCCGGCGGAATCACGCCCCGCAGCTTGTTCTCCCGGATCTCGATTCCATCGAGGTACCTGAGATCTCCGAGCATGGATGGAAGCACGCCGCTTAGGTTGTTGTTCTTCAGCTCGATGTCAGTTACGCGGCCGTCGCTATTTGTCCAGACGCCGTGCCAGGCCTGCAGGGGGGCGCTGCTGAGCCAGTAGCCGCTGTTGTTCCAGGCGGGGCCGCCGGTGGCGTAGTAGAAGGCCTCAAGCGCGGCGCGGTCGGTGGCGGCCGTGGTGTGGGCAATGTCGGGCACCTGGTCGCAGAAACGCTCGATGAGCTCGCCCAGGTCGTGAGCGGGGATGCGGCGGAGTTCGGGGGCGAGGCAGCCGTTAAGGAAGTTCCGGCTGACGCGGAGTTCGCGCAGGTTGGGCAGGGTGCCCAGCGAGGCCGGGACGTTGCCGACCAGCTGGTTGGCACTGACATCAACGACGGCAAGCGCGTGGAGGCCGCCCAGGTTGCCGGGGATTCGACCGCCGAACTGGTTCGCGCTGAGGTCGAGCCAGGTGAGGGCGTGTAGGTTGCTGAGGGTGGTCGGCAGCTCGCCGCTGAGTTGGTTGGTGCTGAGCTGGAGGGACCGCAGGTTGGCGAGTTTCCCGAGCGCGGCGGGGATAGGGCCCTGCAGCTCGTTGCCCGACAGGTTGAGGTGCTCCAGGTGGGGCAGGCGTTCCAGTGGCACCGCAAGTTCGCCGCGCAGCTGGTTCCCGGGCAGCGCGAGTTGGATGACACGGCCGTCGGGGGCGGTGGTGACGCCATGCCAGTCGTTGAGCGGGGCATCGCTGAGCCAGTTCTCGCTATTCGCCCAGGTGGGCCCGTCGGTAGCCTGGTAGAGGGCGGCCAGGATGGCGCGCTCCGTGAGGCCGTGGGGGCGGAAGGTCTGCCCGGCGGTCAGCGGTTCGGCGGGGTTGAAGCTGGGGAAGGCCTGGAAGCTCTGGTCGGGGTAGATCAGGTTGCGGACGTCGTCGCCGAGGAGGCGGAGTTTTACGGGCTGGGGGGTGCCGGGATGGAATTCGAGGACGGCGGCCTGGAAATACTGGCGGATGAAGTTGGGGTTGGCGCCGGGAATCTGAAGGCTGGCGCGGGGATCGAGATCGGAGCGGGCGTCGGACTTGGGAAAGCCGAAGGCCTGGACGCCGCCGAGGGCGTCGAAGAAGTCCAGAAAACCGATGGGCGTACCGTCAATGGCGAAATTGGAGACGCGGTGCCCCCAGGGGCCGGAAGCCAGACCCGCCTGGTCACTGAGCAGCTCGGGTTCGACACCCAGATCGCGTGAGCCGCCGACCCCGCCGCCCAGGTAGTCCCAGGCCAGGCGCCGTTCCATCCGCCAGGCGCCGGCGCGCTGGTGACAGTCCACGACCCCGCGCTGGTAATACTGGGTAAGGACACCCTGCCGCTCTTCAAGCACCTCGGAGGTCGGGTAGCCCCAGCGGATCAGATCGCCGGTGGCCTGGTAGTGGGTGAGGAAGCCGCAGGTAACGACCTGATCGCCGACGGTGAGGCGGAGGTCCGGGACGTTGTGGGCGAGGTGGGGATCGGGCTGGGAGAAGGTGGTGCGCAGGACGGTGGCGACCAACTGGGAGGTGGGCGGCGGGTCGTCGGCGACGACGGCCGCGGGCACGGCAATGAGCGCCGCCACCACACCAAGCAGGGACAGCCGAAGACCGACCAGGATTGAACGATTCACCTCGGTCGGAAACTCAATCTGGTGGAGTCTGCCCGACGGCGGTCAGCATACGTTGAGTCCCTGCGTTCCTCGCCACGCCACCGTGGAACTTCCGAACGTCGCGTTGCCTGGTCAGGCGGCCTGGGACGCGCAGTACGGAAGGTCCAGGTCGCTCAGGTCACTCTCCGGGATCCGGCGCAGGTCCGACGGAATGCAGCCGATGAGTTGATTGCCCGTCAGGCCCAACACCTCAAGGCTTGCCAGGTCGGCCAACGCACCCGGTATAGCGCCGGTGAGCTCATTGCCCTGCAGGTTGAGCGATTCCAGCTTCGCCAGGTCGCCCAACTCGGCAGGGATAGGTCCGCTCAATCGATTGTCGCGCAGGACCAGCGCCTCAAGGTTCGCGGCGCTGCCAAGGGCTGCCGGAATCCGGCCTTCGAGGTCGTTTTCGCTGAGGAACAGCCACTTCAGATAGGCGAGGTAGCCAAGCCACGCGGGAATCTCGCCGCTGATGAGATTGTTGTGCAGCGTGAGCGCCTGCAGAGACTCCAGGCGGGCGAGCGTGGCCGGAAGCGGCCCTTCGAACCGGTTTTCGCTGAGGGCCAGCCACTGAAGCCTGGCGAGATTCCCCAGCTCCGGCGGGAGCTGACCGCCCAGCAGGTTGTGGTGGACGTTCAGGGACTCCAGGTACGTGAGGTCGCCAATGGCGGCGGATACCGTCCCCTGCAAGCCATTGTCAATCAGTTCCAACCACACGACCCGGCCGTTGTCGTCGGTCGTCACGCCGTACCACTCGCCGGTGGGCGCGTCAGTCAGCCACTTGTCGTTGTTCTTCCAGTCGGGCCCGCCGGCGGCATGGTAGAAGGCGACGAGCGCTTCCCTGTCCGTGGCCCCGGACGTCTGCCTGGCCGCAGACGAATCGCCCTCGCAGAAGGCAAGTCCAAGTTCCG
The DNA here is from genome assembly GCA_022825895.1 of Chloroflexota bacterium. Taxonomy (GTDB): domain Bacteria; phylum Chloroflexota; class UBA11872; order UBA11872; family UBA11872; genus UBA11872. Next base: position 268,592 of record JAJDVX010000033.1, read on the forward strand.
GGACGTCGTTGTCCGGAACGCCGCGGAGCCCCTCGGGTATGCAGCCGGTCAAGGCGTTTCCGCGCAGGCGAAGCCAGACCAGGGTGCTCAGTTCACCCCACCCGGACGGTATGGTTCCTCGTAGCTGGTTGCCGTCAAGCCGGATCCGTTCAAGCTTCGGCAGGTCTCCCAGCCAGGCCGGCAAGGGGCCTTCCAGCCGGTTGTGCTGCAGGTAGAGCCACTCAAGCTGCGTGAGGCTGGCAAGTGCCAACGGAACCTCGCCGGTGAACTGATTGCCGCCGAGCGCCAGCACCGTGAGATTTTTCAGCTGGCCAAGGAACGCAGGGATTTGGCCGGCAAGTTGATTGTCGCCGAGCCACAACCACTCCAGGTCGGTGAGCCCGGCGAGTTCGGGAGGGATCTCGCCCTGCAGGTGATTCTCCGACAGCGACAGCTTCTTGAGGCCGGTGAGGTCGCCCAGCCACGCCGGAATATCTCCGGTCAGCTGGTTGTCCCAGAGGTACAGCGTTTCCAGCTGCGTTAGCTGGCGCACCTCGGGTGGAATCTCACCCTCAAGGCGGTTCTGTCGAAGTACCAGTTGCTGCAGGTTGACGAGCCGGCCGATCTCGGGCGGAATCTCGCCTCGCAGTTGGTTATCGCCCAGGTAGAGCGCGATCAGGGCGGTCAAGCCGCCAAGTTCCGGCGAGATTATTCCGCGCAGCCCGTTGTCAATCAGATTGAGGACGACGACGCGGCCAGTAACGTCGGTAAAGACGCCGTGCCATTCGCCAAGGGGCGCCTCACTCCCCCAGTTCGTGCGGTCCTTCCACTCGTTGCCGCCGGCTGCGTGGAAGAACTTCATCAGCGCGTCTCGGTCGGAGCGTACGGTCCCGCCGAATTCGCAAACTGGCAGGCCAAGGTCAAACAGATCATTCGTGAGGACGTACCTGATTTCCCCCGGGATGCATCCGGTCAGATCGTTTCCCGCCAGCCGCAGCGTTGTCAGGTTGCCGAGGTTGGCCAGCGACGCGGGGATCTCGCCCCGCAGATTGTTTCCGGCCAGGCCAAGCGCGACGAGACCGGTGAGATTGCCCAACTGGCTGGGAATCGCGCCGACCAGTTCATTCCGGTCGAGGTAGAGCGCGCGCAGGCCGGTCAGAGATCCCAATTCGGGTGGAATCGCGCCCCGCAGCTGGTTGTCCCAGAGATTCAGTTCGGTGACGCGGCCGCTGCCGTCGGTGGTCACGCCGAACCATTCGCCGAGAGGCCGATCGCTCAGCCAATGCTCCGTGTTTGTCCAACCGCGGCCGACCGTGGCGCGATAGAGCGCGATCAGGGCCGCGCGATCGTCGGCCGCGGCACCGCCGTCCGCCTTCCCGACGTGCGCCATCCGGCCTGGCGTTGACATCGCGCGCGGCGTGGTTGCCGGAGCAACGGCAAGTGGCGGGGCGGGTGTGGACGCATCGGCGGGCGCGGCCGACGGTGACATGCCGGAGTCCGGGGTCGCCGTGGTCGCCGATGGTTCCGGGCCGCACGCTGACAGCAGTACGGCCAGACCAACGGCGGCCAGCAGCCCGTACGTGGCGACAAGCCACGTCCGACCGCTGGTGAGCAGCGCCACGGCGAGCTTTTGGTCTGGGCGGACGGACACGAACATTCCCGCAAGGATCTCGGCACGTGAAATATAGGCGCTCGCAGCGGCCGACTGGTTGCCACGGACCTTCACCTGTCCATGAATCGGGACCCGGCCGATCGCTATCCGAGCAGGGGAGGGGCGAGATAATGGTCGCCGGGGTCGCCCACCTTAGAATCATGTCCCGAGTCTGGAGGACGTGAGGTGTTGCGCGAACGGCTGAGTGAACCGGTGGCGGCCGCTGACGCGGCAGGTGCGCAGCGGCCGCGGCGGCTGCGACGGTCAACCGGGTTGCGGCGGCTGACGCGGGAGACGCGGCTTTCGGTGGACCAGTTGCTGTATCCGATGTTTGTAGTGCCGGGCGCGGGCGTGGAGACCGAAATCGGCTCGCTGCCGGGACAGATGCAGCGGTCGGCGGACCGGATGGGCGCGGCAGCCCGCGAGGTGGCGGATGCCGGGATTCAAGGCGTGCTGCTTTTCGGTCAGGCGGCGGTGAAGTCGCCGGCGGGCGATGAGGCATCTGCGTCTGACGGGGCGGTGCAGCGGGCGATTGGGGAAATTAAAGCGGCTGTGCCGGAATTGGTGGTGTTTACGGACGTGTGCCTGTGCGCATACACCGATCACGGGCATTGCGGCGTGCTGAACGGCCAGACCATCGACAACGACGCCTCGGTGGAGCGAATCGCGGAAGTGGCGCTCTCGCATGCCCAGGCCGGGGCGGACGTGGTGGCGCCCTCGGACATGATGGATGGGCGCGTGGGCGCGATCCGGTCGGTGCTGGACTCGGAGGGTTTCACCGAGACGGCGATCATGGCCTACGCGGCAAAGTACGCCAGCGCGTTTTACGGGCCGTTCAGGGAAGCGTCGGGATCGGCCCCGGCATTCGGGGACCGGCGCGGCTACCAGATGGATCCCGGCAACGCGCGCGAGGCGCTGCGCGAGGTCGGGCTCGACCTGGAGGAGGGCGCGGACATCGTAATGGTGAAACCCGCGTTGACCTACTTGGACGTCATCGCCCGGGTTCGCGCCGAGTTTGACGCGCCGTTGGCGGCCTACCTGGTGAGCGGAGAGTTCGCGGCGATCAAGGCGGCGGCCGAGCGGGGCTGGCTGGACGAACGCGCGGCGGCGCTGGAGGCGCTGACGGCGCTGGCACGGGCGGGGGCGGACATCATCATCACGTACTGGGCGCCCAAGGCGGCGCGGTGGCTGGGCGAGGGGCCGACGCACTGACGTCGAGCACGCGCCGCGCCGTTGTGTTGAGCGCGGCGGCGGCGGCGGCTTTTTCGTTGGGCGCGCCGCTATCGCGCTTGGCGGCGCCGGTGAGCGCCGCGGAAGTGACGTTGTGGCGGCTGGGACTGGCGACGCTCGTAGCGTTCGGGCTGGCCCGGGTGTCCGGCGTCTCGCTGGCGCACATTCGCGAGCGGCGCACAGCCATCCTCGGGGCGACGCTCTACGCGCATTTCCTGCTGTTCACGCTGGCGGCGCAGACGACGACGACGGCGCACACGTTGGCGCTGGTATACGGGTCACCGGCGCTGGTGGCGCTGGGGTCGGCGCTAATCCTGCGGGAGCCGCCGCGGGCCAAGCAGGTTGTTGGCGTGGTGGCGGCGGTGGCCGGGATTGCGATCCTGGTCGGGTTCGAGCCGGCCGAGAGCGGGGCCACGCTTGCAGGCGACCTGGCGGCGGCCGGATCGGGCGCGGCGTTGGCGGCGTACGTGCTGGCGGGGCGCTACTACCGCGGCGCGATGCCGCTGCCGGCCTACGTGTTCGCGGTGTACGGCTGGGCGGCGCTGCTGGCGCTTCCGTATGCGGTCGTCTCGTTTGACGCGGGGGCCTACGACGGCGGGCGCATCGGGGCGATTGCCATCCTGGGCCTGGTGCCGCTGGGGTTGGGTCACACGCTGCTCAATGCGGCGCTGCGGCGAGCAACCGCAACGATTCCCAACGTGATCACAACCCAGGAGGTGACCGGCGGCGTGATCTTGGGGGCGCTACTTTACGGCGAGATTCCGGGCCCAAGCGCCGTGCTGGGCGCGCTGCTGGCGCTGGCCGGGGTGGTCGCCGTGGTCGTATTCGGGCGCGCCGAGCGCAATCCGGCAGCGGGGACCTAAGGCCGAAAGCGCAGGGTTGCCACGGCGCCCTGCGCATCACGCCGCGGGGCGATGTCGAAGGCGCCGTCAAGATTACGTTCCACCAGGTTGCGAACGATCGTGAGCCCCAACCCCTGGTCACGCATGAGGCTGAAGCCGTCCGGCAGCCCGATGCCGTCGTCCTCAATGGAAATGGCCAGGCGGCCGTTGTGCGCTGACGCATCAACGTGGATGTGGCCGGTCGTGCGCCCCGCCATGCCATGCTCCACGGCATTCCACAGCAGTTCGTTGATCACCAGCGCGAATACGGTGGCCTTTTCGGATTGGATGCGGCCGGGTCGCGCTTCAACGGTGATGTCGATGCGGCGGCCGCTGGCATTCAGGTCGCCGCGCAGCATGTCGGCCATCGAATCGATGATCTGGTGCACGGTGGTCTGGCCGATGGCGTCCTGGGAGAGCAGGTCGTGAACGCGGGCCATGCCGCCAATGCGGCCGGCACTGAGCTTGAGCAGGGTTGATGCTTCCTGGGTCTCGGTGCGCCGCGCCTGCATTTCGAGCAGCGAGGCGATGGTTTGCATGTTGTTCTTGACGCGGTGGTGCATTTCCTGCAGCAGGATCGACTTGGTTTCCAGGCCCTGGCGCACCTCTTCGAACAGCCTCGAGTTCTCGATGGCGATCGCCGCGTGGTTGGCGAATGTGAAGGCCAGGTCCACTTGTTCCTGGGTGTATTCGTTCGGGCCGGGACTGTAGAGGCTGATGGCGCCGACCGCCCGGTCGCGCAGGATCAGCGGCACGCTGAAGAGGGCGCCGTAGCCCTCGGTCGCGATCAGCTCGCGGGTGGCGACCAGGCGGGCGTCGTTCAGTGCGTCATTGACGACCACCGGCGCACGGGTGGAGACGGCCCGGCCGACCACGCCGTCGCCGATGCCCAGGGTGTGCCGGCGGTAGGCGTCGCCCAGGTTGTGGGACGCGACGATTCGCATGCGCCTGCCGTCCTCGTCCAGCTGCCAGATGGCGGCCTTGTCAACGCCGATGAGGTGAGCGGCGGTTTGCGCGATCTGGGCCAGAACCGATGAGGGTTCGAGGTCCGAGGTGAGCGTGCGCGCCAGGTTCTGGACGGTGGTGAGCTGTTCGATCTTGCCGTGCAGGGCGTCGTCGGTCTGGCCGTGGAGGCGGGCGTTTTCAACGGCGATGGCGAGCTGCCCGGCGGTGATCTCGGCGAAGCGGGCTTCCTCATCGGTGAAGTCACGGAATTCGGGGCTGGCCATGCTGAGGACACCAATGAGGCGTTCGACCGTGAAAAGCACGATGGGAACGACGAGGAAGCTGCGCAGGTCTTCCTCGCCGAGGCCCGGGACGTACTTGAACCGCGGATCGCTCCAGGCGTCGCGCACCGCGACCGGCTGACCCACCTGGGCCGCCCAGCCGATGATGCCCTCGCCCAGGGCGAGCGTCGTCTGGCCGACGGCCTCCGGATTGAAGGCGCGGGTGGCGCTGAGAATCAGGCGGTCGATGGCCTCGTCGTACAGGTAAATGGTGACCTCGGAGACGCCCAGGTGATCCGAGACGGACTCGACGGTGGCCAGCAGGACCTCGTTCAGTTCCAACGACGAGTTGATGACGCTGTTGATCCGGTCCAGGGCGCGGACGGTGTTGTCGAGCAGACGTTCGCGCTCGGTGGGTGTGGCGTTGATGGGAACGATGGCGTCGTACCCGCGGACGAGAGCTTGGACGGCGGCCGTCTGAAGCTGGACAAGCTGGTCGACGACTGCCTCGTGCTGCGATGGCGGCGCATCGCGCAACACCGCGGCGCCCAGCGCGCCCATGCGTTCGAGAGCGGTGGCCAGCAGGCCCGAAAGGGAGCCGCCGCGCTCGGCCACCGTGGTGCCGACGCTCTCGATGTGCCGGAGGAAGGCGCGGTTGGCGCGCAACTGCAGGAGGAGCCGGCCGGCGTCCAGCATGGAGACGTCCAGCCCGGCGTCGGCCTGATCCGCCAGCCAGCGGGCGAATTGCCGGCCCTGTTCAGTCCCGTCTCGAATCTGGGTCACGCGTCGGCCCTTCCGTCCGCCACGGTCAGGTCGCGGCGTCCCTGCGCGAAGAGCTTAGGACGGCGAACGCCGACGCAAAAAGGCTGGCACGTCAACCTCGTCGTCCGCCAGGCCAGCACCTCGCCCGCTCCGCGTGGCCCTGGCGCCCTGGCGTCGGCCACCCCCGGACCGCGAAACATCCGCTGAACGCGAGGCCTCGAACCCGGTGGCAATCAGCGTGACCCGGATTGTCTGGCCCATGCGCGGATCGACCACCGTGCCGAAGATGATGTTGGCATCGGGCGCGGCGACGGCGGTGACGTGCTCCGCGGCGGCGTTGATTTCCGCAATGGCCACGTCATCCGAGGCGGTGATGTTGATGAGTACGCCGCGTGCGTCGTCAATCGAGGTCTCGAGCAGCGGGCTTTCCATCGCCTCGCGCACCGCCCGCAGCGCCCGCTCTTCGCCGGCGGCTTCGCCGACGCCCATCATGGCCGTGCCGGAGTCGCGCATGACCGAGCGGACGTCGGCAAAGTCCACGTTGACCAGACCGGTCGCGGTAATCAGGTCGGTGACGCCCTGCACCCCGCGATGCAACATTTCGTCCGCCATCAGAAAGGCGTCGGAGAACGCCGTGCCGGCGCTGGCGTATTCCAGCAGCTTGTTGTTGTGCAGCGTGATCAGGGCGTCCACGCGGCTTTCCAGTTCGGCGAGACCGTGACTGGCGACCTGAATGCGCCGCGAGCCTTCGAAGGTGAAGGGCACGGTGACGACCGCTACGGTGAGCGCGCCGGCCTCCATCGCACGGTCAGCCAGGACCGGCGTCGCGCCGGTACCCGTCCCGCCGCCCATGCCGGCGGTGATGAACACCATGTCGGCGCCATCAACCAGGTCGGCCAGTTCGTCGCTGCTCTCGGTGGCCGCGCGCTCGCCGAGGCGCGGATCGCCGCCCGACCCGAGGTGGTCGGTGGCTCGGCTCCCGATCAGGAGGCGGCGGTGGGCGTTGGACGCCGACAGGTCCTGGGCATCGGTGTTGACGGCAATGAACTCCACGCCGTCGAGTTCAGCGGCCACCATTCGGTTGACGGCGTTGTTGCCGGCGCCGCCGACACCAATGACTCGGATGTCCGTCAGACCCGGCACGGCATGCCTGGACCCCGGGTCTGGATCCTGCCGCAGAATGCGCGGCACCAGGTTGTCCGGCCGTCGCAAGTCGTCCAGGCGGTCGGGATCAAACCCGCCGCGGTCTCTAGGCGGCACGGGATCGCACCTCCGCGGCCAATGTCTCGTAGGCCTTGACGGCACGCCGCGCGCCGCGATTGGCACTGCCGGCCGCAAAGATGGAGAGGCCGGTACTGGCGGCTTCCAGGATCTTGCTGTTGGTGGGAATGTCGGACTCGAAGACGCTGGCGCCCCACCGTTCGCGCAGGTAATCGGCCACAGTCTTCTCTTCGCGCAACCGGCGGTCAAACTTGCTGAGGACGATGCCCAGGACCTTCAGGCGCGGGTTGAGGAAGGTCACTTCCTCGATGCTCTCATTCAGCATCTGCAAGCCTTGCAGCGAGAAAAAGCGGGCTTCGGTGGGAATGATGACCCACTCGGCCGCGACCAGGGCGTTGATGGTGAGCACGCCCAGGGACGGCGGGGTGTCGAAAAGGATGTAGTCGTAATCCTTGTCCACGCGCAGCACGTGCTCGCGCAGGCGCAGTTCCCGTCCCAGCTTGGTCTGGAGAGCTGACTCCACGCGGGCAAGATCCGGCGAGGCCGGTACCACGTCCACAATGCCGCCGGCGGGATCGCTGACCCGGTAGCGGGGGAGCTCAATGTCGCGGTTCAGCAGGGCGTCGGCCAGGCTGGCGTCCATCACGCGTTCGACGCCAAACGAGGAAGTGAGGTTGGACTGCGGGTCGCAGTCGATGACGAGCAGCCGGGATCCGGCGCGCGCCAGGGTCGACGCCAGGTTCGATGTGGTGGTCGTCTTGCCAACGCCGCCCTTCTGGTTGGCGATGGCGATCGTCACGGCCATGGGGAGCCTCCACGGAAGCGTCGCCCACCGGCCCCCACGGCGACGATCTGACCGGATGCTATGCCAGACGCTTTCTGGCAGTCAACATAAGTTTAGGCGGGGACGCACCGTTACCCCATGCTAGCCTCGGCGCGTGCGGCCGGACGCATGCGAGCGATAACCACGACGACTCCCGTTGCCCTGACCTCGTCGCTGGCTGTAAACCTCGCGCCCGGCCATCCGCATGGCCTGCGACTCCGTGCGCCGGTACTCACAGCCTCGGGCACCTTTGGCTTCGGCGACGAGTACCGGGACATCGTGAACCTGGCCGCGCTTGGCGCCATCGTGACAAAGACAGTCACCCCGGAGCCGCGCGAGGGCAACCGGACGCCCCGCACGGTTGAGACGCCGTCCGGGATGCTGAATTCAATCGGCTTGCCAAATCCGGGCGGCGAAGGCGCCGTCCGGGAAAAGGCGCCGATCTGGGCGGACTTGCCGTGTCCCGTCGTCGTGAGCATCGCGGCGCACGATCCGGAGAGTTGGACGACGTTAGCCGCCAGATTCGATGGTCTGGACAACGTGGTGGCCATCGAGGCCAATCTGTCCTGTCCGAACGTGGCCGGCGGGCTGGACTACTCGACCGATCCCATGACGGCCGCGGCCACCCTGAAGGCCGTGCGGCGGGGCGTGTCGCTGCCCGTGATCGCCAAGCTCTCGCCCAACGTGACCGACCTTCGGCCCATCGCGCGCGCCGCTGAAGACGCCGGGGCCGACGCGCTCTCGTTAATCAACACCCTGCTCGGAATGGTGATCGATACCGACGCGGCGCTGCCTTTTCTGGGCGCCGGCGCCGGCGGGTTGTCAGGCCCGGCCATCCGTCCGCTGGCCGTTCGCTGCGTCTACGACGTGGCGGCAGCGGTCTCGATCCCCGTCATTGGCATGGGCGGCGTCGTGTCCACGGACGACGCGCTGCAGTTTCTGATGGCCGGGGCTTCAGCGGTGCAGGTGGGGACGGCGACATTCCGCGAGCCGCGCACCGCCGAGCGCATTGTCGACGGGCTACGGGAATACCTGGAAGGCCGGGGTCTCGAATCCATCGGTGACGTGGTCGGGCTCGCGCGGCCGGAGCCCGCTAGCGGCTGAAGTGGACCAGGATCACCTCGCCGTCTGAGACCTCGTAGTCGCGCCCGACGCGGCGCAACTGCCCGCGTTCGCGCAGGGCGGCCATCGAGCCGGCGGCGATGAGTTCGTCGGCCGCCACGGCGTCGGCTCGAATGAAGCCGGCGGCTAGGTCCGTATGGATGGCGCCGGCGGCATCCAGGGCGGTAGCGCCGCGCGGCAACAGCCACGCGTTAACCGACCGGGTGTTGCCGGTGTAGAAGGTGATCTGGTCGAGCGCCGTGCGCAGCGCCTGGCCCACGCGGTGGGCGGCCAGGCCGGGGAGGCCAAGGTCTTCGCGGAAGGCGGCGGCGTCTTCGTCCGGGAGGTCATCCAGTTCGGCTTCGGTGGCGGCGGCGACCACGCACCAGTCGTCGAGGCCGGCCGCGACGCATCGAGCATTTATGTCCGCGGCATCATCGTCCGGCGCGTTGCAGGCGACGGCGCAGGGCTTGGCGCTGAGCAGGCCGAAGCCACGAAGGCTGACCACTGCCTGTGCAGCGAGCCCCTCCAGCATTGGGCGGTCGGCTTCGAGCGCCTCGCGAGCCCGGGTGACGATGGCCAGGTGCTCGCCGGCCTCGCGGCGTTCGACGCGCGGACCGCTGGTCACCCGCTCTTCGAGTCGCTGCTGCGCGGGTTCGAGAATCGCCAGGTCAAGCACCGCCAGTTCGGTGCGAAGCGCCGCGACACGTTCGCTCGCGGCGTCAAGGCCGCCCTCGCCCGACACCACCAGGAGCAGCGCCTCCGCCGTGCGCAGGCGCCCAATCCACTCGGCGTTGGGCGCTTCGTCCGCCGCCAGCGCGTGGCCCGGCGCGTGCCAGAGGGTGAACCCCACGGGAACCGTCTGCGCCGCGCGGAAGACCGCCCGAAGATTCTGAAGACGCGGATCGGGTAGAGGCATGGCGCCCGTCCGGAGACCCAGGCGGCCCTGCGGCGCGTCGACCACGTGACGGCCGACGGCGGCGGCGAAGACAGTCTCTACGCCAGACTCGAAGTCGCCCACGAGCGCGATCTCCGACACGGGATCCCCCGTCTGCCGGCTGACCGGCATTGCTCCATCGGTTGGTATAGTAGTGGCCTACCACTGAGCGTTTGCGTCCCCAGGTACGCTTGTCTCGTGCCATCACCTAAAGAACTCGTCCGTCACCAACGTCGCGTCAAGCAAGTGCGCCGGCAGCGATTCCTGCGCGCCCGTAACGTGAGCACGCGCTCCGCGGTACGAACGTTCGTAAGGCATGCCCGCGCGGCGATCGAGTCCGGCGACTCCGATGCAGCGGAGGCCGCCATTCGCGAAGCGCAGAGCCGTCTGGACAGCGCCGCGCGCAAGGGCGTCATCCACCGCCGCAAGGCGGCGCGCAGCATGTCGCGCCTGGTGCGCCAACTCCGGGCGGCGCAAGCCGCCTAGGCGCGAGCCTCGGCCGGCCGCGTGGCCAGCCGCGCGGTCAGGATCTCCAGCAGCGCGTCTTTGTCGCCGCCGGTTGATTTGAGCGCCGCGTCCGTGCGCACGACTTCGGCATACATACGCGCGATCAGCCGGTCGGGCATGCGCCGGGCCTGCTGGGCCAGGTAGCGTCCGCGACCGGGCGGCGCGCCGGCAGCGCGCGCCACCTGCTGGTAGCTGCCGCCTTCCACCACGACCTGGCGCGCCGCCGCCAGTTGGCGAAGCGAGCGGGTCACGTCGGCCAGGATCATCTCGTGCGGCGTACGCAACGCCAGCATGTCGTGCAGCACGCCCAGAGCCTCGGCGCCGCGCCGGTCGGCCAGCGCATTTACGTAGTCCCAGCGCGCGTGCTCGCCGATGGTGGCGCAGGCGTTGTTGACGTCACGCGCGCTGATTTGGCCGTTGAAGCCCACGTAGGCCGCCAGCTTCTCGATCTCGCTGGTCAACAATCCAGCGTCAGCCGTCATGAGCTCAACCAGGCGGGCGGCGGCTTCCTCGGAGATGCTCACGCCCATGCGCCGCGCCTCGGCGCGCACGAAACGCACGGCTTCGGCGTCCCGCAACGGCCCGAACTGCTGAACGCGCGCCCCGTGCTGTGTGAGGGCGTTGAAGGCCTTGACTCGTGATGCAGTGCGCCGGTCGCCCAGGTCCAAATACACCGATACCGCCAGGTCGCAGGTGTCGGCGGCCGGGTCATTCTTTCGGGCATCGCCAAACGCCGTAAGCCATTGGATGAGCTTTCGGGCCTGCGGCCCGCTGGGCGGAGCGCCGTCCAGGAAAATCCTGCGCCGCTCGCCGAACATCGACACCGCGCCGCAGGCGGCGCTGAGCTCGTCAGGCCCCGCCCGCCCGCCGTCCAGGTGCGTGTACGCCAGGTCATCCGGCGCCGGATGACCCAGCACCGCGTCAACCGCGTTTCGCAGCCGCGGGTCGCGGCCGCCCAGGAAGATGAAGAGCATGCGGCCAGCCTACGGACGGATCCGCCTTGCGGCCAAGCAGAGCAAGCCCCAGCGCGTTGACATGCAGGACTGGCACACTCAATCCTGTTAGCCAGCCTGAACGCCCGCGCCACCGCGGGCTCCGTCTTTTCGTACTGGAGGTTCGATATGGGCGCCGACTCCGACAACGGCGCGATCGAGCAGTCGTTCGCAACCCGGCACGCCGGCTCGGCGGCGCTGCGGGAGCGGGCGTGCGAGGCGCTGGCCGGCGGCGTGGCGCACGACACCCGCATCCAGGCGCCCTTCCCGGTCATGACCGCCCGCGCCAAGGGATCTCGCAAGTGGGACGTGGACGGCAACGAGATCGTGGACTACACGATGGGCCACGGCGCGTTGATCCTGGGCCACGGGCACCCGGTGGCCGTGGACGCCGCGCGAGAGCAACTGGCGATTGGCACCCATTACGGGGCCGGCCACGAACTCGAGATTGCCTGGGCGGAGCAGATCAAGCGACTGAAGCCCAGCATCGAGCGCGTGCGCTTTCACTCCTCCGGAACCGAAGCCACGCACATGGCCATGCGGCTGGCGCGGGCGCACACGGGACGCGACCGCATCATCAAGTTCAAGGGGCACTTCCACGGCTGGCACGACTACGCAACCGTGGCAGTCGAAGAGCCGTACGACATTCCGACGTCCGCCGGCGTTCCGGCGGCCACCCAGGGGACCATCACCGCGCTGCCGACGGACCTGGACCTCGTTCGCGAGGCACTGTCCAGGGGTGACGTCGCCGCCGTGATCGTGGAACCCAGCGGCGCCGGCTGGGGCGCGCTCCCCATCGCGCCGACCTTTATCGAGGGCCTGCGAGACCTGACGACCGAGCACGACGCCGTCCTGATCCTGGACGAGGTCGTGACCGGATTCCGCATGTCGTCTGGCGGGTTCCAGGTGATGGCCGGCGTCACACCGGACCTGACCACCATGGCCAAGATCGTGGCCGGTGGCCTGCCGGGCGCGGCCGTGGGCGGTCGAGCCGACATCATGGACCGTCTCGAGAAGCGCGGCGACCCCGCCTGGGACCGCGGTCAGCGCATCGCTCATCCCGGAACCTATAACGCCAATCCAGTCTCGGCGGCCGCCGGGACGGCGGTGCTGGACTTCCTGGCCGGCGACGCGGTGCACGCGCACATCGACGCGCTTTGCGAAACGTTGCGGCAGGGCTTGCAGGAGGCGTTCGACCGCCACGACGTGGGCGCCCTGGTCTACGGCGAAACGTCGTACTTCCACATCAGCCTCAGCGGCCAGCCGGCCAAGAGCGGCCTTGGCGGGGCTGCCGGCGACGCGTTGGGCCAGGCTCTCCTGAACGAGGGCGTGCATCTCATTTCCGGCGGTGGCTTCACGAGCGCGGCGCACACGGAGGCGGACATCGAGCAGACCGTGGCGGCCTTCGATGCGGCGATTGGGGCCGTGGCCGCCGAAGGTCTCTTCGACAGCTGAACGTGAAAGGGATTCCGGACGCATGAAAATCGAAGGCAAGCTGGCGGATCTGGGTATCGAGCTTCCGGCGCCGAGCATTCCACCCACGGCCCCGCTGAAGCCGTGGAACATCAGCGGCAACCTGGTGTACCTGTCGGGCGCCGGGCCGGTGGATGCCTCGGGCGCCACGCCGGTGGGCAAGGTCGGGCGCGATTTCGACACGGCCGAGGCGGCCGAGTTCGCCCGCTCGATCGCCGTGGCCCATCTCGGCGCGCTCAAGGAGGCGCTTGGCGACCTGGACCGAATCCTCCAGGTGGTCAAGGTGCTGGGCATGGTGAATTGCACCGAGGACTACACCGACCAGCCGGCCGTGATTAACGGCTACTCGGAACTGTTCGTGGAGCTCTGGGGGGAGAATGGGCGCCACGCGCGTTCGGCGGTGGGTATGGCGCAGCTACCGGGTGGCATGCCGGTGGAAATCGAGGCAATCCTCGAGTTCATGTAGGGGGCAGCCGCCCGCAGCTACAGGTTTGAGGCTGGTTGGGAGGCTAACGAGGTCCGCGCGTGAACGCGTCGTCCTGAGCCCAGTCCACGGCCACCTCCGCCGGGACGGGCGTACGCCCCCGGCGCAGATTCGGCACCGGCACCAGCACGTACCCGTTGTCGACGCCAAACTCCAGGATGCGCTTGGTCAGGTGCACGTCCTGGGCGCAGTAGTCGATCACGCGCCGGCGGTCTTCCGGTCGACCGGTGCGCCACAGGTGGACGGCCTCCGTGCCGTCGCTGAGCGACTTGGCTTCCCCGAACATGGCCCGGGCAATGTCCTGCAGTCGCATGCCCTTGCGACGGCCCGTCACCGACTGCAGTTCCAACAGAACGTCAAATGACCGCTCACGTAAAGCCGATACGTCGCCATACGCCGACAGCACCGTCAGGTCGAATCGCCGCGAGTTGAACCCGACCACGCGCGGATGCTCCGCCAGGTAGTCAATCAGATCCTGCGCGTCCGGCTCCTGCCAGACGTGCTGCCGGCCGTGTTCGTCGATCGTGACCCCCACGGCCAACCCGAAGTCCCGGATGTTGCGCCAGCCCCCGCGCACCTCATGGCTCAGGTGCAGCGTCTCCAGGTCGAAGACCACATAGCGTCCGTCGGGCGAATACTGATCGGGGCGGCTGGGCATCGCGCATTATGCGCAGGCGCCTGCGGCTACGCACCAATCGCCAGTGGGCATTCAGGAAGATCTGAACCTGAAATTCTCTTGCCGCGGACACCAAGCCGTTGTTACGGTTGCGCTGTGCGCATTGCGCGCTTGGTTGGTCGCGCCTGTCGCGGCTCCGAGTCGCAGTGCACACAACGCAAAGGCGTTGACGGGGAGGAGTAGGCCTCCCGAGAACCCCGAGCGAGCCGGAAATGGTGTGAGCCGGCGGGTTCTCCGGGCCGAAGGTCGCCCCCGAGCCGACCGGTTGAAGGATCCCTCTGGTAGGCCGGTCCGGTGCCCGCCGTAATCGGGAAACGAAGCGGTTCGGTCGTCCGACCGGGCAAGCGGGGTGGTACCGCGGGTTACAGCCCGTCCCTGTGAGGGACGGGTTTTTTGTTGCCGGACAGTCGGCCGACGCGAAGGACACGGAGCGATGAGACGCAACACGCACAGGCGTGACGTTGCGCGCGCTCGGATCTACGCGGTCGCGGTACCCGACGGAGACGCCGCCTAGCCGCCGTCTCCGCGATTCCCCCGCAAGACTCCACGACACCGCTTACCACGACTCTCCAGGAGACCCACGACATGTCCGCGATCAACGGCCAATCCACCAACGGTTCCACCGCCGCGCCAGGCACGCCGCGTACCGGCGGCGAAGTGGTGTGCGATGCCATGCTCGCCGCCGGCGTCGACGTCATCTTCGGGATGCCGGGCGGCGCCTCGCTGCCCTTCTACGACTCCCTCTACCACTACCAGGACCGCATCCGGCACGTGCTGATCCGCCACGAGCAGGCCGCCGGCTTCGCCGCCAACGGCTACGCGCGGGCCACCGGCAAGGTCGGCGTGGCCACCAGCACCTCCGGGCCCGGCGCCACCAACATGGTCACGTGCATGGCCAACGACATCATGGACTCGGTGGGCGTTGTCTACATCACCGGCCAGGTGGCCCGTCCGGCCATCGGCTCCGACGCCTTCCAGGAAGCCGACGTCACCGGAATCTCCATTCCGATCACCAAGCACAGCTACCTGGTGATGGACGTGGACGACCTGCCGCGCGTGATGTCGGAAGCCTTCCACCTGGCCTCCACCGGCCGCCCGGGCCCGGTCCACGTCGACATTCCCAAGGACGTCTTCCTGGAAACCACCACCGAGACCGCGCCCGACCAGGTGAACCTGCGCGGCTACCGGCCGTCCAAGGTCGGCAACGCCCGGATGGTCCGCAAGGCCGCCGAGGTCATCAACGCGGCCGAGCGCCCGATCATCATGGCTGGACACGGAATCGACATTTCCGGAGCCGCCGACGAGCTAATGCAGCTCGCCACGCGCGGCAGCATCCCCGTCGTCAGCACGCTGCACGGCGTGGGCACGTTCCCCGAGACCCATCCGCTCTCATTCGGAATGCTTGGCATGCACGGCCTGGCCTACGCGAACTTCTCGATGCGGCAGACCGATTGCATCATCGGCCTCGGCACCCGCTTCGACGACCGGGCCGTGGGCAAGGAGGACGAGTTCGGGCCGGGCGCCAAGGTCGTGCACATCGACATCGACCCCGCCGAGATTGGCAAGGTCCTCGAGACCGACGTGCCGATCGTCGGCGACCTGAAACTCACCCTGCAGAAGCTGTTGCCGCTGATCGAATCGCGCGATCGCACGCCCTGGCTGGACCAGATGAATGGCTGGCGGCGCGACCACCCGTCGCTGAAGATTCCCGACAGCCCCGACTCCGTGCTGCCGCAGGAAGTCGTGCGAGCGATCTACGACATTTCCGGCGGCGAGGCGCGCGTCATCGCCGACGTGGGTCAGAACCAGATGTGGGCATCGCAGCACTTCTGGTACGAGCGCCCGCGCATGTTCTTCAGCGCCGGCGGCCTGGGGCCGATGGGCTACGCGCTGCCCGCGGCCATGGGCGTGAAGCTGGCGGACGAGAAGCAGGACGTCTGGTGCGTCACCGGCGACGGCGGCCTGCTGATCAACATCCAGGAGTTCAACACGCTGGCCGCCGAGGGCATCAACGTAAAGGTCGCCGTGCTCAACAACGCGCACCTGGGCATGATCCGCCAGTGGCAGGAGTTCTTCTACGAAGGCCGCTACATGGGCGCCTTCCTGGACAATCCCGACTTCGCCAAGGTCGCCCAGGCCTTCGGGCTGCACGGCGTGGGCACCAGCTCGCGCGATGAGATGCACGAAGCCATCGCCATGGCCCATGAATACGACGGCCCGGTGGTGCTGGACCTGCACGTGGACCGGGTGGAGAACGTTTACCCGATGATCGTTCCGGGCACCGGCGTGAATAGCGTGATCGAGGACCCGCGATGAACGGGACCGAAACCCACACGCTGGTCGCCACCGTGGCCGACCATCCGGGTGTCCTGACCCGGGTGGCCAGCCTGTTTCGCCGCCGCGGCTTCAACATCGCCAGCCTGGCCGTAGGGCATTCCGAGGAGCCCGGCTACTCGCGCATGACGATCGCCGTCGAGGGCTCGGCGGAGGAAGTCAAGCAGTGCGAGAAGCAACTCTATAAGCTGGTTGAGGTCGTCTCGGTCCGCAATCTGACCGGCGCGCCGGCGGTCACCCGCGAACTCGCGATGATCAAGGTGCGCGTCACGTCCAACGAGCGCCCGGGCCTGGCCGAGATCACCGACATCTTCCGCGGCGAGATCGTGGACGTGAGCAAGACGTCGATGATCGTGCAGATGACCGGCGCGCAGTCCAAGATCGACCGCTTCCTGGACGTGATTACCGAATACCCGATCGAGGAAATCTCCCGAACCGGCGTGATCGCCATCGCGCGCGATGACGTCGGCCCCCGGAATGGACGTGCGCGTGGATAGCAAGGTTCTTTACGAGGCCGACATCACGGCCGACGAGTTGCAGGGCAAGCGGGTCGCGGTTCTGGGTTACGGCAGCCAGGGGCATGCGCACGCGCTGAACCTGCGCGACTCCGACGCCGACGTGGTCGTCGGCCTGCGCCCGGGCAGCCCCTCACGCGCTCGAGCTGAGTCGGAGGACCTGCTGGTCCTGGACGTATCCGAAGCCGTGGACGCGTCCGAAGCCGTGATGCTGGCCCTGCCGGACCAGGATCAGCCCCACGTCTACGAGGAGCAGATCGCGCCGGTCCTGCGGCCCGGCCACATGATTCTCTTCGCGCACGGCTTCAACATTCACTACGGCCAGATCAATCCGCCCGCCGAGGTGGACGTGGCCATGGTGGCGCCCAAGGGGCCGGGTCACGTCCTGCGCGACCTCTTCGTCGAGGGCGTAGGGGTTCCGGGCCTGGTGGCGATCCACCAGGACGCCACCGGCCGCGCACGTGACGTGGCGCTTTCCTACGCCAAGAGCATCGGCTGCGCCAAGGCCGGCCTGATCGAGACCACCTTCAAGGACGAGACCGAAACCGACCTGTTTGGCGAACAGGCCGTGCTGTGCGGCGGCACCACTGCGCTGATCAAGACGGCCTTCGAGACCCTGGTGGACGCCGGCTACGACCCGCGCCTGGCCTATTTCGAGTGCCTGCACGAGCTCAAGCTGATCGTGGACCTGATCTACCAGGGCGGCATCAGCTACATGCGCTACTCCATCAGCGACACCGCCGAGTTCGGCGATCTGGTTTCCGGGCCGCGTGTTGTCGACGAGAACTCGCGGAAGGCCATGCAAGGCATCCTCGAGGACGTGCAGAACGGCGAGTTCGCGCGCCGCTGGATTCTCGAGAACCAGGCGGGACGTCCGGCGTATAATGCACTTCGGAATCGCGACCTTGAGCACCCGGTTGAGGTGGTGGGTCGCGAGCTCCGCAGCATGATGGACTGGCTCCCCAAGACGCGCGAATGAACCGCAGGTGACGCACGACCGATGCGAATGTTCCTGGTGACCTCTCGGCTCGCGCTTCCCGGCCCCTCCCACTAGCGGAGGGGAATCCCGGGATATCCCGCGGCCGCATCCGCGGCCGCTCATGACCTAGCTGAGGAAGCTGTCACCATGCGGAACGTCCGCATCTTCGACACCACTCTGCGCGACGGCGAGCAAGCAGCCGGCGGCGCGCTGACCATCGACGAAAAGCTGGAAATCGGGCGTCAACTGGCCCGCTTGAACGTTGACGTCATCGAGGCCGGGTTTCCGTTCACCTCGCCCGGCGACTTCAGGGCCGTCGACCTGCTGGCCCGCGAACTTCGCAACGTCGAAATCGCCGGGCTGAGCGGCTTCAAGCGCGAGCAGATCGATACCACCTGGGACGCGCTGAAGTCTGCCGCGCGGCCCCTGCTGCACATCGTCATTTCGACCAGCGACATCCACCTGCAACATCAGCTGCATGAGCGTCGCGAGGTCGTGCTGGACCTGACGCGCGAAAGCGTGGGCCACGCGCGCACCCTGACCGATCACATCGAGTTCTCGGCCATGGACGCCACGCGGTCCGACCTCGACTTCGTCAGCGAAGTCTTCAGCGCCGCCATCGAATCCGGCGCGACCGTTGTGAATTTCCCCGACACGGTCGGCTACGCCCAGCCGGCCGAGTTTGCGGAAATGGTCAGGTACGTGATGGACCAGACGCGCGGCATCGAGGACGTCGTGCTGTCCGTCCATTGCCACGACGACCTGGGCCAGGCGGTGGCCAACTCGCTGGCGGCCGTCAAGGAAGGCGCGGCACAGGTTGAGTGCACGATCAACGGTGTGGGCGAGCGCGCCGGCAATGCCTCGCTGGAAGAAATTGTGATGGCGCTGCGTACGCGCGGCGACTACTTCGAGGCCGACACGCGGCTGGTCAGCACCGAACTGGCGCGCAGCAGCCGGCTGGTGTCCAACTACATGGGCATGGTCGTACCGCCCAACAAGGCCGTTATCGGCGCCAACGCCTTCGCCCACGCGTCCGGCCTGCACCAGGACGGGATGCTGAAGGAGCGCACGACCTACGAAATCATGGACCCGTCGGATGTCGGGCTGGACGAGAGCAGCATCGTCCTGGGCAAGACCTCGGGCCGCCACGCGTTCCGCGACCGCCTGAAGCGGATGGGATACCGGCTGGCCGACGACGAGTTCCAGGCCGCCTTCCAGGCCTTCAAGGAGATCGCCGACCGCAAGAAGACGATCACGGATCGGGACCTCGAGGCCATCGTGCAGAACGAGCAGCGCCGTGCGTTCCACCAGACGTTCGAGTTGCTGCACGTGCAGGTCAGCACCGGCACCGGCGCCATGCCGACCGCCACCGTGCGGCTGCGCTCGGACGACGGCGAGGAGCACGTCGACGCGGGCATCGGCACTGGTCCCGTGGATGCGATCTATCAGGCGATCAATCGCCTGGTGAAAGTGCCGAACCAGCTCACCGAGTTCTCGATCAACTCCGTCACCGAAGGCATCGACGCCATCGGCGAGGTAACCATCCGTATCGAGAGCAACGGCAAGACCTTCAGCGGGCACGGCGCCGACACCGACATCCTGGTCGCCAGCGCCCAGGCCTACGTCAACGCGCTGAACCGCCTGATGGCCGGCCTCGGCAAGGGCTGGTCGACAACCCCCGAGGCCACCTTGCTGGCCGACGCTTCGGGCGTTCCCGGAATCTAGGAGACGACATGGGCCAAACGCTGCTCGACAAGGTCTGGGACGCGCACTCCGTGCGTGAGCTGCCGAATGGGCAGACCCAGTTGTTCATTGGTCTGCATCTCGTGCATGAAGTTACGAGCCCCCAGGCCTTTCAGATGCTGGCCGAGCGGGGGCTTGCGGTTCGCTACCCCGACCGCACGTTCGCCACCGTGGACCACATCATCCCCACGGACGGATCCACGCGGCCCTACGTGGATGGGATGGCCGAGCAGATGTTCGTGGCGATCGAGCAGAACGTCGAGCAGACCGGAATCCCGTTCTTCGACCGCTCGACCGGCCGCCAGGGCATCGTGCACGTAATCGGGCCGGAACTGGGTCTCACTCAGCCCGGCATGACGATCGCCTGCGGCGACAGTCACACCAGCACGCACGGCGCGTTTGGGGCCATTGCCTTCGGCATCGGCACCTCGCAGGTTCGCGACGTGCTGGCTACGCAGACCATCTCGGTGGCCAAGCCGCAGTGCCGGCGTATAACCGTCAACGGCAAGCTCGCTGACGGGGTGTTCGCCAAGGACGTCATCCTGGCCATCATCGGGCGGCTGGGCGTACAGGGCGGGGTCGGCTATGCCTACGAGTACGCCGGCGACGTGTTTGACGCAATGTCCATGGACGAGCGCATGACCGTCTGCAACATGTCCATCGAAGGCGGCGCGCGCGTGGGCTACGTCAACCCCGACGAAACCGCCTACGCCTACCTGGAAGGCCGCGAATACGCCCCGAGAGGCGACGAGTTCGACAGCGCCCGCCAGTGGTGGAGCGACGTGGCCTCGGACGCGGATGCCGCCTTCGACGACGAGGTCCACATCGAAGGCGAGTCGATCGCGCCGATGGTGACCTGGGGGGTCAACCCCGGGCAAGTCGTGGGCGTGGATGACCTCATCCCGTCGCCCGACGACGTGGAAGGGCTGGACCGCCGCTCGATCCAGGACGCCCTGGACCACATGAAGCTCGCACCGGGCGCGCCGATTGCCGGCACGCCGATCGACGTGGCCTTCGTCGGCTCCTGTACCAACAGCCGCATCTCCGATCTCCGCGAAGCCGCGCGGGTTGCCGAGGGCGGGCGAGTTCCGGCGCACGTGAAGGCGCTGGTCGTGCCGGGGTCGCAGCAGGTGAAGACCGAGGCCGAGGCCGAGGGTCTGGACGACATCTTCCGCGCCGCCGGCTTCGAGTGGCGCGACGCGGGATGCTCCATGTGCCTGGCCATGAACCCCGACAAGCTGGTCAACGACCAGGTCTGCGCCTCGTCCAGCAACCGCAACTTCAAGGGCCGCCAGGGCAGCCCGCTGGGCCGGACCCTGCTGATGAGCCCGGCCATGGTGGCCGCCGCCGCGGTCGCCGGTGAGGTGACCGACGTGCGCGCAATGGCCGCGGGCTGAGGGGGCGACAGATGAGTGACCACGGACGCATCACCCACGTCGCCGGTACCGGCGTTCCGGTACGCGGCAACGATATCGACACCGACCGCATCATCCCGGCCCGCTACCTGCGCGAGATCACGTTCGAAACGCTGGGTCCGCACGCGTTCGAGGACGACCGCAAGCAACTCAACGGCAAGCACCCGTTCGACGACGCACGGTTTACGGGCGCGAGCGTTCTCGTGGTCAACCGCAATTTCGGCTCGGGCTCCAGCCGGGAGCACGCCCCGCAGGCCCTGATGCGGGGGGGCATCAAGGCCATCGTCGGCGAGAGCTTTGCGGAGATCTTCTTCGGCAACTGCACCACCATCGGCATTCCCTGCCTGACCCTTCCCGCCACCCAGATCGAGTCGCTGCAGAGCCTGATCGAGGAGGCGCCCGAGACGGCGCTGGAGATTGAAGTCCGTAGCGGAACGATCACCGCCGGGCAGGCCGCCTACCAGGCCGAGTTGCCGGCATCGGTCCGGGAGGCCTTTGTCAGCGGGGAGTGGGACGCATTGTCTTCACTGCTCGAATCCGACGACGCCATCGGCGCCGTCCACGACCGGTTGCCCTACATCACCGGCTGGCCCGCTCGGTGAAGAACTGGCGCATCGTCGTCACCCCGGGCGACGGCATCGGTCCGGAGGTGATGGCGGCCGGCGCGGAGGTGCTGGACCACACGGCCTCGCGCTTCGGCGTGGGCGTCACGCAGTTGGAGCGACCGCTCGGCGGCAACAGCATCGACCGCTTCGGCGATCCCTGTACGGACGAGGTCCTGCAGGACGCGCTGGACGCCGACGCCGTGTTTCTTGCGGCCGTCGGCGGTCCCAAGTGGGACGACCCGCACGCCGAGTTCACTCCGGAGGAAGGGGTGCTGCGCCTGCGCAAGGGCCTGGAGCTCTACGCCAACGTGCGACCGGTGCGCGTGTACGACGCCCTGGTCGACCAGTCGCCGTTGCGCCCGGAGGTCGTGCGCGGGACGGACATGGTGATCCTGCGCGAGCTGACGGGCGGCTTGTACTTCGGCCAGCCGAAGGAAATGCGCTTCATTGGCGGCGAGCGCGGCGCCGTGGACACGCTGGCCTATCGAGAGAGCGAGATCCGCCGGATCGTCGAGCGCGCCTTCGAGTGGGCCGCCGGTCGCCGGCGCAAGGTCTTGTCCGTGGACAAGTTCAACGTGCTGGTCACCGGTCGCTTCTGGCGCCACATCGCGAACGACATTGCGGCGCAACACCCCGACATCGAGTACGACACGATGCTGGCGGACGCGTGCGCCGCGGCCCTGGTGCGCCAGCCGACCGAATACGACGTCATTGTGACCGAAAACACCTTCGGCGACCTGCTCAGCGACGAGGCCGGCGTCTTCACCGGCTCGCTGGGCATGCTGCCCTCGGCCAGCCTGGGGGACGAGGGACGCGCGCTCTACGAACCGGTTCACGGCAGCGCGCCCGACATCGCCGGGCGGGGGATTGCCAACCCGTTGGGTACAATCCTCAGCGTGGCGATGCTGTTTCGCCACACGTTCGAACAGCCGCAGGCGGCCTCGGCAATCGAGACGGCCGTCGAACACACACTCAACGACGGGTTCCGAACGCCCGATATCGGCGAGGAGGGTGCGCGCCTCGTGGACACACAGTCCATGACCGCGGCGGTCATTGCCCGGATCGAGGGGCCCGCCGCCGGCTGACAGGCGTTTCAACGTCTCGCGGGAAGCCGGCGAGTCGACTCGCGCGTGACCGATCTCTTTCCCGCCGAGGCTTGACCGATTCCCATGCAACTCTCGCTCTACGACACGACCCTGCGCGACGGCGCGCAGACGGAAGGCATCTCCTTCTCCACCGAGGACAAGCTGCGCATCGCCCAACGCCTGGACGCCTACGGCGTCCACTACATCGAGGGCGGATTCCCCGGCTCGAATCCCAAGGACCGCGACTTCTTCCGTCGCGCCGCCGAAATCTCCTGGAAGCAGACCCGCATCTGCGCCTTCGGCGCCACGCGCTATAAGGACCGCGACGTGGCCGACGATCCCACCGTCGCCGCGCTGCTGGCCTGCGACACCCCCGCCGTCACGATCGTGGCCAAGTTCTCCCGATTCCAGGTCGAGACGGTGTTGGAAACCAGCACCGACGAGAACCTGGCGATGATCCGCGACACGATCGCGCACCTGAAGGCCGCCGGCCGCGAGGTGATCGTCGACGCCGAGCACTTCTACGACGGTTTCAAACAGGATCCGGTCTACTCGCACGCCTGCGTGGAGGCCGCTGCCGGGGCGGGTGCCGACTGGATCATCTGCTGCGACACCAACGGCGGCGCCCTGCCGGCCGAGGTCAGTGAAGCGACGCGAGCGGCCCGCGCGTGGACGACCGTCCCCATCGGCGTCCACATGCACAACGACGCCGACCTGGCCGCCGCCAATACGCTCGCCGGCGTGGCGGCGGGCGCCCTGCAGATTCAGGGCACCGTCAACGGCTTCGGCGAGCGCTGCGGCAACGCAAATCTCACGACCCTGATCCCCACCCTGCAACTCAAGCTCGGCCACCAGTGCGTCACGGGCGAGCAGTTGCGCCAGACCACCGAGCTCTCACGCTACGTCGGCGAGCTGGCCAACACCCCGCCCAGCGCCTTTATGCCCTACGTCGGCCACAGCGCCTTCGCGCACAAGGCCGGCTATCACGGCAGCGGCATGCGCAAGCATGCCCAGGCCTATCAGCACATTGACCCGGCAACTGTTGGCAACGAGCGCCGCATCCTCATCTCCGAACTGGCCGGCCGCAGCAACATCGCCGAACGCGCGCGCGGCCTGGGCCTCAGCACCGACGACGCCGGCGTCAGCGAGGCGCTGGCCAAGGTCAAGGACCTCGAAGAGCGCGGCTACCAGTTTGAGGGCGCCGAGGCCTCGTTCGAGCTGCTGCTGCGCCGCCTGCGCGCCGATTACCACTCGCCGTTCGTATTCGTCGACTTCCTGGTGCTGGCCGAGACCCGCGGCGGCCGCGAGATGCTGTCCGAAGCCATGGTCAAGATCCGCGTCGGCGAAGAGATGTTTCACACCGCCGCCGAAGGCAACGGCCCGGTCAGCGCGCTGGACCACGCCGCCCGCAAGGCGCTGGAACGCTTTTTTCCCGCGTTGCAGGAGGTTCACCTGGTCGACTACAAGGTCCGCATCCTCGACTCCGCCTCGGCCACCGATGCCAGCGTGCGCGTGCTCATCCAGTCCACCGACGGCTCACGGGAGTGGGGCACGGTGGGCAGTTCCACCAACATCATCGAAGCCTCCTGGCTGGCCCTGAAGGACAGCTACGAATACGCGCTCCTAGAGAACGGGACGAGCAGCGCAAGCTGATACCCGCGGGCCATCCGGCTAGAATTGCCCTGGTGGTCCATCGTTCATAGTCGGGCGGGAACGGGAGTCGTTCGCGTGACGCCGGATTTGATCGGGATTATTAGCGTGGGCGTGGCGCTGGCAGCGCTGATCGTCGGCATGTGGATTCAACTCAGCCGCCGCATGGATCGATTCGACGACCGTCAGGGTGCCCTTGAAGCTCAACTCGCTGCATTGACAGCGCAACTCGCCGGATTGACAGCCCAGTTCGCCGGGTTTGAAAAGCGCTTCGCCGGGCTCGAACAACGGTTCGCCGCATTGGAAGCAAAATTCGCAGCGCTGGAGACACAGTTTGCGGAGATGAAGGTGCAATTCGCGAGGTTGGACTCGCGCCTCTCAGTCGTTGAATCCCAGATCGTCGCGCTGCAATCCCAAGTCGGAGAGTTGCAGGCCCAGAGCGCTGCGGTCGAACACCGCCTGGCATCCGTCGAGCGCGGGCAGGCGCATCTCGAGGGCGTGCTCGAAGGCCTGATCGTCGGCATGCGCAACGGCCCGTCTCCAACCGAGGCGGCGGCCTAGAGCAGCGAGCCTGGCGATGGACGGCCGCTAGCCGGACGAACGGTCGGCGGCTCAGGCCAGCCGAATCAACTCCGTCGTGACCTGCGTAATCGCCCGCAACTGGTCGTGCGGCATGTACTCGCGCACCGAGTGCACGTCGATATACCCCATGCCCAGGCACACGGACCTGATGCCCTTCTCATTGAACTCATGGGCGTCACTGCCACCGCCCGTGCTCACGTGTTGCGGCTCAATCCCGGCGGCCGCAATCGCGGCATCGGCCAGTGCCACCGCGGGATCCCCTTCGTCCAGTTCGTAGGCCGTATAGAACGTGTGCGTCTCGATATCCACGTCGCCGCCAAAGTCGTCCGCCGCCTGCTCCGCCGCGCCCACGATGTCCGCCACCTGCGACTCCAGCCGCTCCTCGGAAAGGCTGCGGGTTTCCACCGTCACCTCGGCCTCCGGCGCGACGATGTTGTACGCCTCGCCGCCGGAGATGATCCCCACGTTCGCCGTCGTAATCTCGTCCACCCGCCCCAGCGGCATCCGGTCGATCGCCCGCGCCGCCATGCCGATCGCGCTGACCCCAAGCTCTGGCTCCACCCCCGCGTGCGCCGCCTTGCCCCGAAAGGTGAAGTTGAAGCGCCGCTGCCCCGGCGCCCGCATCACCACGTTGCCAACCGGCCCGCCCGCGTCCAGCACGTAGCAGCGGCGTCCAACTACGTCGTTCGCGTCAAACGCCTTCGAGCCGATGTGCCCCACGTCCTCCCCGGTGGTAAACAGCAGTTCCACCGGCCCGTGCGGCACCCCTGACTCGTGGTACGCCCGCACCGCTTCCATGATGGCGGCCACCCCCGCCTTGTCGTCCGCCCCCAACACCGACGAGCCGTCCGAATACACCCCGTCGTCCTTCACCACCGGCGTCATCTCCGGCGTCGGCCGCACCGTGTCCATGTGCGCGTTCAGGATGATCGGCTCGCCGTCCCTCCCCCGCGCCGGCCACTCCCCAATCAGGTTCCCGTGCGGGTCCGACCGCCACGTAATCCCCAACCCGTCCATCCGCGGCTTGATCACCGCCACCACCCGCTCCTCGTCGCCGTAGTAGCTGTCCACGGATAGGAGGGCGACGAAGGTGTCGAGGAGGCGGTCGAAGTTAATCCCAATCGGACGTGCGGCGGTGGTCATCGTCGGGTTCGCTCAGGTCAGCAACATTGCCCGCATTGTGACGCATCACGCGAATCTCATTTCACCGCCCGCTGCCGGCCGGGCATACAACCGGGAAAGACGACCCGGCCCCTTAAGTTCAACGAGCGGCCCACCAAATGGACCGCTCGTTTTTCGTAGCGTTTTCGGGCGCGGCTAAATCCGTACCCGGGTGTCACGCGACGTTACCCGGCGCTCACCTCACATACGGCAGCGCTCGAAAAGCCACGACTAGCATCACCCATATGTATCACCCCCTCAGCGTTTCGGAATACACGGCCCAACGCCGCTGTCCGGTATGCGGCCATTATGCACCAAACCAACCTCGCCGCCATCATTAATTCCCCCGGAAGCTGCCGCCATCCAGGCGCTAGCCGGCCGCCGCGGCCCCGCTCGTTCGTGACACCTGGCCCGCACGACGCTGAAGCCGTACGGTTCGCCACAATGACTTGGGCGAAAATGCTGGATGGCTTGCTGATCGTTGCCGGATGTCCCGCATGAACGATGATCTGAAGAACGTCGATGTCGTGGTCGTCGGCGGTGGCATCGTCGGCTGCGCCGTGGCGCTGGCCGCGCGGCGGTGTGGCCTCGGCGTGGCCATCCTCGAGCGCGGACGCATCTGCGGCGAAGCCTCGTCGGCCGCCGGCGGCCTCATCTGCGCCCAGTACGACGCCGACCACGACACCCCCTTGTTCCGCCTCCGGCTTGACGGTCGCGACGCCTTCCCCGAATTCGCCCAACTCCTCGAAGAACTCACCGGCCTCAACGTCGGTTTTTCCAGGGGCCCCACCATGGGCTTCGCCCGCACAGGCGAACAACGCCAACAGCTGCGCAACCAGGTCGCTTGGCAACGGGAAGCCGCCCTCGACGTCGAATTCCTCGAACCCGACGAAGCCCGCCGCCGCGAACCCCTGCTGCCGCCCGACATCACCGGCGCCGCCGTCTACCCCGACGGCCAGGTCGATACCCAGCGCTGGCCCCCCATCGTCCACCGCGCCGTGCTCGCCGCCGGCATCCACGTCCACCAGGGAACCGACGTCACCGCCGTCCGCACGGGCCCCAATCCCACCGTCCAGACCGTCCACGGCGACCTCCACGCCGACCAGATCGTCCTCGCCACCGGTGCCTGGCTGCCCGACCTTCTGCCAAGCGTCCCCGTCGTGCCCTCCAAGGGCCACATGCTCGCCTTTGACGCGCCCCACCTCCGCCTCCGCCACGTCCTCCACGTCCCTGGTGGCAGCCTCGCCCAGCGGTCCGACGGCCGCGTCGTCTTCGGCGCAACCAAGGAACGCGTCGGCTTCGATCGACGCCTCCGCGCCGGCGCCGTCCAGCAAATGCTCAACCGCGCCCTCGCCACCCTTCCCGCCCTGGCCGCTTGTCCCCTGGCCTCCGTCTGGACCGGCTTCCGCCCCGAACCCACCGACGGCCTCCCCCTCATCGGCCGCGACCCCCGCAGCGGCCTCTACCTCGCCACCGGCCACCACACCCACGGCATCACCATGAGCTGGCACACCGGCCAAATCATCGCCCGCCTCCTCACGGATCAAGACCCCGCCAACCCCATCCACCCCTTCAGCCCCCAACGCCTCATCCCGACCTGACGATCACCACCCTCCACGAACTAACTGACCTGCTCGAATAGCCAGCAAGAGCGGCTCTGCCGCCCCGCCCATCGGCAGCATCCACCCCGACACCACCATCGCCACCCTCCACGAACGAACCGACCTGGTCGACTAGCCAGCAAGAGCGGCTGTGCCGCCCCGCGCGCCCAGCTCCTCTAGCCGCCGCGCCACCCCGTCCAGCGCCTCCTCCGCACTCACCTCGTCCAGCATGATCGCCGCGTCCACCTCCTTGATAAACGCCCCCCACGCCGCCCGGCTCAGCCGCACGAACTCCGCCCGCTCCATTAGCTCCACCACCATCCGCGCCTCGTCTTCCCGATACCAGGGAAACCCTTGCTGCAAGTCCTCCGCCGACACCCGCCGCGCCGGCACATTCGTCGGCCCCTGCGCATGCCGTTCCAGCGCTCGCAGCGCGTCGTACACCACCCGTTCATCATTCCGGCCCGACCCCATCCCCAGCATCAGCCACACCATCGCCGGCGCCCGCCCGCTCCCGAAATCCGGGAACGGATACAGCACGTTCTCCCCCGGCATGGCGTCGCCAATCAGATTCCCGAAGCCCCGTCCCGACAGCGCAAACGGCCACAGCCCGAGCAACCCGTCATTCAGCAGGTCAAACACATCCACCCGCCGCCGCCGCTGATCCGCCGAAATCCCATACCCCGTCGCCAGCTCATGAAACGTCGCAAGAACCGACCTCGCCTCGTTCGACCGCAGCCCCTCAAACAACCCTTCCCCATCCGGCAACGCCCCCAGCCGCGACTGCAAAAACACAAAACTCGGCGCGTCACTCCACAGCTGATCCGGCGCCATCCACAGCGGATCCAGGTCAATCCCAACCCCCACCGTCCTTCGCGCCCCCGTCACGCTCGGCGTTTGGTGCATCGCCGCCGCCCCCCGCACAAACGCGTCCGCATCCCAGGCCTCGCGCGGCGGTACGGCAAATCCCGCTGCCTTCGCCAGGTCCAGGTTCACCACCGTCACCCACGGCGCCGCCGCCACCGGCAGCGCGTACTGAACCCCGTCGATCTGGCCCGCCGCCAGGATCCCCGGCCAGTAATCGTTCGGATCGAACCGCGCGTCGCTCGTCAGGTGATCGTCCAGCGGTTCCAGCAGCGCGTTGGACACCAGGTGCTCCAGGTCCCACCCTTCCAGCGCCACCAGGTCCGTCCGCGACGCCCCCGAGCCGTCATCCAGCAACTCCCGGTACGCAAAGCCATACCCCAGGATCGACGCCATCGACTTCTCCGAATACCGGTATCGACTCCGCGTCTCCGCTCGCACCCCCGATCGAGCCGCAATCAGAATCTGCTCCACCCGCGCGTTCAACCGCGCAAACGTCGGCAACGCCACCGAAATCGGAAACTCCGCCCCCGCCGCCGGCAACCCCCCATCCCCACTCGGCGCCCGCTCCGACACCTCCATCACAGCCGCCGTCACCGACCGCCCCCCACCCGGCAACACCGGCCGCTCCACCTTCACCACCTCCGCCTCCCCACAAGCCCCCAACACCACCCCCGCCCCAGCCGCCAGCACCGCCCCAAGCACCCCCCGCCGCGTCACCCCACCTCCCCTTCTCACACCTCAGCCCTCTCCACGTTCCTGCTCCTCTGTCCAGACCGGACACCTGGCGGACAGGTGTTCGGAGACACCGTGCACACCTGGGCTGGCTTCCGATTACAGGCCAGCCAGATCGCTTCAGCTACGGCTTCAAACTCCTGCAACACCTCGTGGTTCGTGAAGCGAACGACCCGAATCCCTTGCTCACGCAAGACTGCGGTTCGGGCGGCATCCTGGGCCTGTCCGTCCTCTTCAAAGTGCTGACGTCCGTCCACTTCAATTGCCAGCCGCAACTCCGGACAGTAGAAATCGAGTACGAACCGCCCCAGCGGGTGCTGTCGGCGGAACTTGAAGCCCAGGTTTCGACGCCGCACAAGCCGCCACACGGCCGTCTCCGCGTCCGACTGCCGCCCCCGCATCGCCCGCGCCAGCGCTCTCAGCCGCGGCGGGATCCTGCGGAGCCGCTGTTCAGGCGCTCGCACCGCGCCTCCGTCTACAGTTCACCAATTCCCAACTTACCCCCCTGACTCCGACCAAAAAACCGCACCCACCGCCCCGCGTCTCCCTCTTCCTCCCTCTCCCTTGAGGGAGAGGGCTGGGGTGAGGGTGGCTGCCACCCCTACCACCCAAGCCCTGGGCGACAGCCCGACCCACCGCCCCGCATCTCCCTCTTCCTCCCTCGCCCTTGAGGGAGAGGGCTGGGGTGAGGGTGGCTGCCAGCCCTACCACCCAAGCCCCGGGCGATAGCCCTACCCACCGTCCCGGGTCTCCCTCTTCACCCTCTCCAAGGGGAGAGGCAGATTCCGGCGTCTCCGCCGGAAATCGGTGAGGGGTCTTCCGCGCTACGCGTCACCCAAAGCAACCAACCCCTAACCAACCTCCCCCTCCACCCGAGCTATCCACGCCTTTGCATCCCTCGTCTCTTCCAGCGAAGGCAACATCACCGCCCCCCGCCACACCTCATTCATAAACTCCAACCCCCGCAACCCAACAACTTCCTCAACAAACGCCTCCCCAACCTTGTACTGCTCCAGCTTCAAATCCAGCCCCAGCAACCGGTTCAGCACCCGCGACGACGCCCCCTGCGCCCGTTCCCGCGCCTTCATCCGCGCTTCCAGCACCTCATACCCCGGAATCACCTCACGCCCCGTCGCCCGCATCACGTGATTGCTATACCCCTCCATCACCGTCATCAGCGCCTGGATCCGTCCCAGCGATTCGGCTTGCCCATCCGTCAGCGCCAGCCGCATCAGGCCCGTGCCCGCCGGATCGTCCCGGTCGAACCGCCGCCACATATCCCGCAGCCGCTGCCCCAGCCGTTCCCCCGACTCCAGCGCCCGGATCGCCTCCGCCAGGTAATCCTGAATCAGCCCCGCCGTATACCCCCGCAACCACGGCGGATCGCCTACGCGGAACTGGTACGCATGCGTCGACTCATGCAACGCCACCCACAACCGCAGCGCCTCCAGGTCCACCCCCGCCGTCGCCGCCACCCGCTCGAGATTCGGCTCAACGAAATATATCCCCGCCGACTCCGCCTCAGCGTCCAAAATCGGGATGTCGTACTGCCCCAGCACCCGCCGCCCCAGGTACCCCAGCAGCAGCGCAATCTGCCCAGTCACCGTAAACCGCGTCCCGTGCGCCGCCACCCGACCCAGCGCCCCCGAACCCGTGCGCGTGTGTTGATACGCCACCGCCAGCGGCGCCAGCAACCGCTCAAAATTGACGAGATTCGCCTCAATCCAATCCGCCCGACCCAGCACCCGCACCTCGTCCGACCCCACCTCCATCGGCACACCCGTGTACTCGGAGACCGCCGCAAAACTCTTTCTGACAATCGAGTCGTAATGCCCCCTCAGCTCCTCATCCGCCCGCCACCCCACCGGCTCCCCCGCCAGCCGACGCGCCGTCCGCCCCGCCAATCCCCAATCCACCAACCCCTCCGGAACCCGTCTTCGAGCCACCGCCGCCCCACCCACCGCCGCCAACGTCACGGCTCCTACCAACACCAGAACACGACGCACCGACATACGGCGACCTCTCGGAAGACGAGACTTCGCCATGCTAACCCCACCACAACGTCATCCCCGCGCAGAGCCTGCCCTGAGCCTGCCGAAGGGCGGGGACCCAGCACCATGATCAATCCCAGCGCACCCCAGCCACCCCGACCTCCCTGCCCCCCAGGCGCACGGTCCCTCCGAATCCCCCCAACCTCACCCCCGCGCAAACCAACAGCACCCGTCATCCCGGCGTCTTCGGCCGGGACCCAGCAGCAACCACCGAGCCCAGCGCCTCCTAGCTATCCCTGGCTCCAAACCCCACAGGCACTCAAACCCTCCGAATCCCCGCGTCCCCGTCAACCAGCCTTACCCGGGCCTAGAATCCCCCAATGCCCATGCCCCGATCCCCCTCCGTCTACATCCTCGCCAGCCAACGCAACGGCACCTTGTAAATCGGCATCACCGCCAGCCCGTGGGAGCGCATGCGACGCCAAGAGTAAGGAGGCCGGCTCCTAGTCAGTTGATCTGTGCATGCATCGCGTACTACTAAGTGCGACCTTCCGAGTCGCCGGTCTATCGCTCCGTTGTCACTGAGGATCGGTCGCGTTCAGTCGGTTGCTTCTCGCATGTATAATTAGCTCTCCAAGGGCGGTGGAGACTAATCAATCACGGGCGGGGTCTGCCTTTGTGTATTCTTTGGGATCGGCAGCTAGTTCAACGTGCTGCGATTCCCGAACCCCGGTTCGACAATTGACAACTTTGTTTCTGTATATCGATCCGCTTACGGTCAGCTGTTCGGGCAAGTCATAAGCCTTGACGACATTGTTCGAGCCACAGTTGCAGCAAAACTCGCCACATCGTCTGGGCATGTTGGATCAGAAGCTATTCGTCGCTCGACTCGCCCAGATCGAAGTCGCGATCCACTATACAACCAGATCAAAATGTATGCGGAGCTGTTTCGCGCCCTCGGCTGGCTACACCCAACGGAGCTAGGTGCCCTCCACTTTACATTTACTCTCCTTGGAAGTCAGGTAGTCGCTGCCGGGAAGAACTATCTACCCATACTCGGTGAAACCGTAGTCGGGATATCACATCCCAGCCATGTGCTGACATCTAAGGGCAACCACAATATCAGACCCTTCGGCTTATTGTTGCAAACAATGTTGGAGTCCGACGGATGCATATCAAGAGACGAGATGATTGTTGGCCCGTTGAGTGCATCAAGTGACAGAGAGCCCAATGCAGTCTCCCGTACAGCCGATCTGGTCATCTCGGTGCGAGCCGACCAAACTGCAATCTCCCACGCCCTGGCACAAACTGCTAACGCACAAGGCGTCCAGATCAACACTCTCCAGAACTACACACGCTGGCCGATCGCTGTAATGCGAGACCTCGGCTGGACAACAAAAACACGCCGAAGATACGCCAATAGTCGACGATCATTTGAAGTCCATTATCTTACTGCCGACGGAAGGAGAGTTGCGGAACGAGTAGCACGCTCCGCCGATCTCCGTCTCAACGACGTCGCCGTGCTTCCTTTCGACGAGAAAAAGGCGATATCCCTTCACGCCCACTACTCAATGCTGGATCGTGCAGGGTTTGACATTGACCAAGTCCGCTTCACGCTCGAAGCGCTCGAACCATCTATTAGGCGCACCCTAGATCGCCTTCAGATTTTGCGAGAGAAAGACATTGTGTTTTCTCCTTTTCAGTCACTCTCAATCAGCGATATCAAGAGGATATTTCCTTCTTCGGAATCAGTAGCTTCCGAACTCACACTAGCGTCTACCGGGGAGTCGTCTGGCACTGGCAGGGGATCACGGGACCATCTATTTGTCAAACCGAAACTCGTGGAAATGCTACCCGAGCGTGACTATGTTAGCACCGATGAACTTCGGACCCAGCTCTCTGACTTACGAAGCAAGCATCGCTCATTAGAAAGTGCTACTGACGCATTTGTAGAACAGCATAACTCTGACACCCAGCGCGAGTTCTATCCGCTTGTTGTAGATCTTATTGGAGTCCTAGGTATTGAGGCAGAAGTTTCGCGGGGAGGTGTGAACTATGAGCGCTGGGATGCGTGCGCCTATCTAGACGAGACTTCGGCTATACCAATAGAAATCAAGTCTCCAGCTGAAGAAGAATACTTGTCCACCAAAGCGGTTAGACAAGCTCTCGAGAACAAGATCGTACTACTGGCACGGGGATCACTCAATACAACAAGAGAGGTCTCCACAGTAATTGTAGGATTTAGAGTTCCAAATGAGCGTGGCGATATGTCGTTGTTGATTGACGATATATATAGCGCCTATTCCGTTAGCATTGGCGTCATAGATTTTCGCACGCTTGGGCTACTGGCAATTCGATGTGCGACTCAGGGACTCACAATTGATCCTCAGCAGCTCGGTAGCCTAAGAGGTTTCCTACGTGGCTGAGGTCATTCCACACAGACTGACAATGCAACGAGGCCGGAAGCTTCTTGACTATCGGGCACGTCTAATCCGAACTCAATTCGGCAGCGGTGTGCGACCAGTAGCTGTCGACCTTCGAAACGGTCTGCAGGGTCGTGGTACTTGCTTGGGATGCCACGACGCACCATGCATGGAATACGCTGCCGATGAGCTTGCCATGCCGACAGTCTTCCAGTCATTCCCGGGTGATCCTTCCAATTCAACCTGTCCCACTCAAGCCATCAGATGGAGTGAATTACTTGACCACCCGCAAGTCTCTAGTGAAGCCTGCATCGGTTGCGGAATCTGCATATCCCGCTGTCCTTACGGAGCAATCTCCCTAGGCGATGACGGCGTGGCTCGTGTCGAAGCCACGGATCCTGACAACCTCACGCGGCCGACGGCCGCTGCCGAGTCTGCGAGACCGCACGCCCAAGCATCACGTGATGGACAGATCGCACCTATCGCCTTCTATACAATGCGGAGAACTCGCCAAACCCTAGAAGAACTTGATAGCCAGGAGAGTTCACTGCTTGTGAGGAATCTCCTTATTGAGTGCGGCATCAAGTGCCGGATTCGTCGACGAGGCGACACGAATCTCCGTATGGACGGACTCATTGCCACCAGTGCTGATCAGATTGGCGTATTGGAAATTGAATTGGGAAACGCCGCCCTAGAGTCTCCTAGGTCCCTATTGGAAGACGTCGCGGTAATTCACGGCCGTCACAAGATTGATATCCACCAGCTAGAACTGCTGAGTGTACTCTCCGCTCTTCCGAATGCGAGATCTGAGTATTATCAGGTCATATCAGACATCAGGAAAGTCCTAAGTCTCCAGTGCAGAACAATCACCGTTGGTGCTCTCCTAGTGCTCCTATGGACATTTAGTCGAATCCAAGCCTTGCCCGTCAACTCATTCGTGGTCTCTTCGTCAAACAAGACTCTATTCAACGATATGCATCACTACTTAGGTCAATCCCTTCAATACCAAGAACCATACCCCGGTGCCTATCGCCCGCTCAAATAACCATGCTCCGCTGCACTTCGCCAAGCGCTTTAAGCCGGGCCAAAGCAATTTGCACGTATGCGGGGTTTAACTCGAACCCCAAAAATCTCCGCCCTTCGGAAACCGCCGCCACACACTCTGTGCCACTCCCAGCAAACGGTACCAAAACCGTATCATTAGGATCTGAAAAGTGCCGCACTAGCCGAGTAGAAATACTCAGCGGCTTCTGAGTCGGGTGATTGACCTTTTCGTCCTTGAATCTACGACCTGCCAGAGTAGGAAATGACCACACGTCGCCAGCTATGCGACCATCTGGATGCGGCTGCCAAGTCTTGCCATTCTTCCTGATCTTGTATCGCAAGCGCTCCTGACTCTTGTACGGCTCGCGAATAGGATGGTAGACATAGTCACTTGTCTTTGAGAACCACAGAATTGGCTCGTAGAATGCACTGAGTGAACGCTTGCCGTAGCCCGCGAATCCGTTTTCGTAGTACCAGATGATTTGCCGACGATAGACCAATCCTAGCTCATACATTATACACTGAACCCAGCACTGATGATGGTGAATACCGTAAACAAAAATGTTCCCTCGGGTTGATAACAATCGCCGAGCCTCCGTCAACCAGTCTTTAGTCCAATCCGCCCATATTTCCCGCTTCTCAGACTCTTTCCAAACACCGAAATCCTTATTGAGATTATATGGCGGATCGGCGATTATCAGATTAAATGATTCGTCGTCTAGCTTTCTCATACCTTCAATGCAATCGCCAACAATGATTTGGCTCGTCATGCAGTTTCCTTCGACCGTTGAAGGATCAAGATGTATTGGTGATGAATATTCGGAACATATGAGTACGGATACCCGTATGGGTAGACGCTCTTGTGTCGTTGATACAGTACCTTGATGCCACGCATCTCCAATCCGACTCCTTCTAGCTCGCGTGCCAGGTCGGAGTGAAACATGACATAGCGTGACTTGTGACGAAAATCACTTACGATGATGGCGGCGAACTTCCCTCGCTTGAGGACTCTCGTGCACTCTGAGAAGATTCTTACGAGTTCGTCTAGGAAATCCTCGTAGCTTGAAATGAGCCCGAGGTCACAGGGGTTGTTTCCGTAGTCAGTGGCAAGGCCATTCGCAATACGTTCACGTCCTGCCTTATGGTCCTTTTTCTTGAGAATCGACCAATAGGGTGGACTTGTGACCACGAAGTCAACGCTCTCGTCAGCGATACTAGGTAGGATTTCACGTGCGTCACCATGTAAGACCCGCTGCTCTTGAACTGTGGAAAAGAGACTAGGAACCTCGGTCTGTAGTCGCTGATGGGTGAGTTCAACAAAGTGCTCGTACAGCTCAATACCAATGCCTACTCGCTCTTCTAGGGCGCATGCTTTCAGAGTTGAGCCAACGCCTACGAACGGATCGAGGACTAC
Source organism: Chloroflexota bacterium (assembly GCA_022825895.1). Classification (GTDB taxonomy): domain Bacteria; phylum Chloroflexota; class UBA11872; order UBA11872; family UBA11872; genus UBA11872. Next base: position 304,676 of record JAJDVX010000033.1, read on the forward strand.
CTCTCTTCTCTTGGTGAAGAACCTGATGAGACGTCCGACATCCGTAAACGAGAAGGGAGCCGGATGTTGACGCTCGACTTTTGCCTCTGGATGCTTGGCGCCCAATCCCCGCTGATTCCAGACTGAAACGGTCTCTGCAATCCACTCCTTCGCCGTCAGATCATTCAGAACATTCCGTGGATCAACGCGTGCAGCCGTACCAATCACCTCGTGCGTCGTAGCGTCACTAGCCGAAGGTTCTCTAGTGGCCATTAGGGCCGGATTGCCTTTAGCTCACGCGCGTCGAGTCTCCGTCCTGTCACGAGAGTGAGGATCCGTCAGTCGCCTGGTCGCTTATGGTGTGTCCATAGGAGCTATCGAAGGGCAGAGGGATCTGATACTCGCTGCTTCGCTGCCTCTCAATGAACTCTACGATTGCCTGCCTTCCGAGCCACGCGATAGAAACCCGATGCTTCTCAGAAAGCTCACGAAGGTCAGAGTGCTCGGCGGCCGAGACACTCACGGATATGCGACGATTCTTCGCCATGTGATTGCAAGTCTGTCCCGGCCCACAGCCCTATGCAGCAGAATGCTGCATTGTGCTGTCTACGGCGACTGTGATCAAGGTGCTTCGACCGGGCGGAGTCTGTTGCCCGAGTTGGGCGTTGCCAGTGACCTGCGATCACCGGTAGCACACCAGAGGCGTCGTCCACCAGCCTGCCCGCGCGCCGTACACCTGCCACTGACCAGTTGCCCTGTGCCGCAAAGAGTGGACGCAAGCCGAGTAACCCCGCAATCCCCCCTAAACGCCCACCTCCTTCGCACTCCCGCTTCAAACGCGTCCGTAGACCATCAGGATCCGAAGCGGACTCTACCGCCGCGGCCCCTCGCCCTCACCGCCCCACACCGGTCACACACCCAGCACCACAACCCCTTGATCGCCTGACCGTCCGCGTCCATCGTCCGTTCCGAACCCGCCCAATCCTCCCGCGCCATCCATCTCTTCCCGCTCTTCGCTCAACGCTCACTTCTCTCAGCGCACTCCTTCCTCACCCACCCCTCCCCCGCCATCCGTCCTCGTCCCTTCCCCGTCTTCTCTCACCGCTCACTTCTCTCAGCTCACTCCTTCCCCAAGCCACCCCTGCCAACCCACCCCGCCCCAAAACCCCCAACCCCCGCCTCTCCCGCTCACCGCTCACGCAGTCTTTCTCCCCCTCCGCCTCTCGATTCTCACTACTCTCAGCTCACCCAGTCCTTCTCCCCCTCCGCCTCTCGATTCTCACTTCTCTCAGCTCACTCCTTCCCCAAGCCCCCCTGCCAACCGACCCCGACCCAAAACCCCCAACCCCGCCTCCCCCGCTCACCGCTCACGCAGTCTTTCTCCCCCTCCGCCTCTCGATTCTCACTTCTCTCAGCTCACTCCTTCCCCAAGCCCCCACCCCAAGTCGGGCGACGCCGGCTCCGCTCGCGTCCCCCAGTCCCCCGCGACGCTCACGAGGCACAACTCTCAGCGAACCCAGGCCGTCTCCCCCGCCGCG
>JAJDVX010000003.1 GCA_022825895.1 Chloroflexota bacterium
CCCAGGGAGTAGGTAGTGGGTCACATTGAGACTTGGGCGAAGACCGCTCGCCCGCACGCCCACGTGAGGGATCAAGAGGTGAACTTGCCCCGTGGAGTTGCCGGCCCCCCGCGTGGGTGGTGGGGGTGGCTGCCACCCTCACCCCAGCCCTCTCCCTCAAGGAGACCTTTGCATAACTGGTCAGTGCGGCGACCATGGAGGCACTGGGTTTTTGGGGTGGAGATGGGGCATGCATCGGCAGTTGGGAGACGCCTCGTTCGCGGACGCGCTGTTGCCCGAGAAGGTCGGCCGCAATGCGCGGTTGGAGCAAGTGGACGCGGTGCTGGACTGGGACCCGCTGGCGGAGGTCGTCGGCGACCTCTACGCCGCCCCGGAGGGACGGCCCAGCTATCCCCCGCTGCTGATGGTGAAGGTGCTGCTGTTGCAGCAGTGGTACACCGCTTCCGACCCGGAGATCGAGGCGGCGCTGTGGGATCCGCTGTCGTTTCGGCGCTTCGTGGGGCTCGGCTTGCAGGACCCGGTCCCGGATCACTCGACGATCAGCCGCTTTCGGAGCGCGCTGGCGGCGCGGGGCTTGGGCGAGCGCTTGTTCGCGGAAGTGACCCGGCAGTTGGACGCGGCCGGCTGGCTGGTCAAGGCCGGCACGCTCATGGACGCAACGCTGGTGGCGGCCCAGGCGCGGCGGCCACCGCCGCAGGCGGGGCCGGGCGCGGGCAGCCCCACCGACCCGGACGCGACCTGGACCCGGCAAGGGGGGCCGGCACACTTTGGCTACAAGGCGCACCTGGGTGTGGATGCGCAGTCGCGGCTGATCCGGCGGGCCGTGCTGACGCCGGCGCACGTGAACGAAAGCGAGGTGGCGGACACGCTGATCAGCGGCGACGAGCGGGCGGTCTACGCGGACAAGGCCTACGAGTCCAAGGCCCGGCGAGCCCGGCTGCACGCGCGGGGGATCAAGGACCGGATCATGCATCGCTCGCACAAGCACCAGCGCGGGTTGCCCTACTGGCAGCAGCGGCGCAATGTGCTGATCGCGCCCGTGCGCGCCCCGGTGGAGCACGTCTTTGGGACGCTGAAGCGGAGCTACGGGTACCGGACGGTGCGCTACCTGGGGCTGGCGCGGAATGCGGTGGAGCTGTGGTTCAAATGCCTGGCCTACAACCTGCGGCGCGCGGCCCGGCTGCAGGAACTGGCGGGTGTCTAACGTGGAGTCCGTGCGCCGCCGGAGCGACGGAATCCTCTGGGCAGGCCTGGATATCCCCCGATCGGTGGCCCCGCTCGCTACCGCGGGCCGCTTTTTCGTGCCCATCGCACCCTCTAGGCGATGCATGCCACCGTTACGCAAAGGTCTCCTCAAGGGAGAGGGAGGAAGAGGCGGCTCGGTGTGGGTTCGGTGGGTGCGCGGAAGACCCTCACCCCAGCCCTCTCCCACGGGGAGAGGGAGGAAGACGGGCGCGGCTCGCGGGACGAGGGCGGTTGCGCAAAGGTCTCCACGGGGAGAGGGAGGAAGAGGGGCCGCGCTTCTTGGGGCTCGGGGCGTTTTGCAAGGGTCTGTCGCCGCGATGGACGGGCGAGGGGCGGGGGATGTCCGGTGGCTAGGTTTGTTCGACGTCGGCCGTTGCGGTGTGGCGCTTGAGGTAGACGAGGAGGCCGGCGATGTCGGAGGGGGTGACGCCTTCGAGGCGGGCGGCCTGGCCGACGGTGGCGGGGCGGAAGCGTTCGAGGCGGTGGCGGGCTTCGGTGCGGAGTGCGCGGAGATCGAGGTAGGCCAGGTCGGGTGGGATTTGGCGGTCTTCCATGGCGGCGGCGCGGCGGACCTGGGCTTCCTGCTGGCGGATGTAGCCGGCGTACTTGATCTCGAACTCGACGTGGGCGGCGGCCTCGGGCGGGGGCGGCGGATCGCCGGCGAGTTCGGCGATGAGGTCGCAGGTCATGCCGGTGCGGGCGAGGAGTTCGAGGCCGCGGGTGGTCTGGCGGAGCGGGGCAAGTTCGAGGTCGCAAAGGCGACGGTTGACCGCTGACGTGGCCGGCACGCGGAGACGTTCCAGCCAAGTCTGAGTGGCGTCGGACCGGTCGCGCTGGCGGCGGAGGCGGGCGAGACGCCGGTCGGTCGCCAAGCCAATCTCGTGTCCGAGTTCGGTGAGGCGCCGGTCGGCGCTGTCGTGGCGGAGGAGCAGGCGGTACTCGGCACGCGACGTGTGCAGGCGGTAGGGCTCGGTGAGGTCGCTGGTGACGAGGTCGTCGATCATGACGCCGATGTAGGCCTGCGCGCGGCCGAGTTCGACGGGTTCGCCACCGAGCGACCGGCGCGCGGCGTTGATGCCGGCCATGAGGCCCTGGGCTGCGGCTTCTTCGTAGCCGGTGGTGCCGTTCACCTGGCCGGCCAGAAAGAGTCCACGGGCGTTGCGGACTTCGAGGGAGCGACGAAGCTGGCGGGGGTGGACGAAGTCGTACTCCACGGCGTAACCCGGACGGAGCATTTCGGCAGATTCCAGACCGGGGACGGTGCGAATCATTTCTAGTTGCACGTCGGCCGGGAGGCTGGTGTTGGCGCCCTGGACGTAGACCTCGTGGGTCTGGAACCCCTCGGGTTCGAGGAAGAGGGCGTGCGAGTCCTTGTGCGCGAAGCGGACGATCTTGTCCTCGATGGAGGGGCAGTAGCGCGGACCGGAGGCCTTGATGGCCCCGTTGTACATGGGCGCGCGGTGCAGGTTGTCGCGGATGAGATCGTGGGTCTGCGGCGTGGTGTGGACCTGGTAGCAGGCCATCTGGGTGCGCCAGCCGGGAGGCGGGACGTGGGGGTAGACGGGGTCCGGCGCGGCCTCGTGCCACTCGGCGCGGGGCGGCGGATCGAAGCTGAACCAGAGGGGTTGCTCACTCCCGTGCTGCACGCGCGTCCGGGTGTAGTCGATGCTGGCGGCGGACAGGCGGGGCGGGGTGCCGGTCTTGAGGCGGCCGAGTTCAAGGCCGGCCTTGCGCAAGTCTTGGGACAGGGCAGTCGCGGGCGGTTCACCGCGGCGTCCGCCCGGGGACTCGGTGTCGCCCAGGATGATGCGGCCCTGCAGGAAGGTGCCGGTGGTGACGACGGTGGCACGGGCGCGGATTTCCTGGCCCTCACTCGTTCGGACGCCACGTACGCGCCAAGCGGGCGCTCCTTCCGAGGGTTCGGCATCCCAGATGAGGCCCTCGACGTGGGCTTCGAGCAGCGTCAGGTTGGCCTGCGTCTCCAACACGCGCCGCATGAGGCGGCCGTAGGCGTGCTTGTCGCACTGGGCGCGGAGGGCGCGGACGGCCGGGCCCTTGCTGGTGTTCAATTCACGAATCTGGATCTGGGTGCGGTCGGTATTGCGGCCCATCTCGCCGCCGAGGGCGTCGATTTCGCGGACGAGGTTGCCCTTGGCCGGGCCGCCGATGGAGGGATTGCAGGGCATCTGGGCGACGGTGCCGAGGCTGGTGCTCAGCAGGGCGGTGCGGCAGCCCAGGCGCGCGGCGGCCAGGGCCGCCTCGCAACCCGCGTGGCCGGCGCCGACAACGACGACGTCGAAGAGACCGGGCACGGTTGAAGTTCGCCGGAGACGCATGGGTACATCTTCCCACGCAGCAGTGACGATCGATCCGGTTTCAGATTCGGCGGCGATATAAACTCGGATACTCGCGCCGCGGCTGTCGTGTCGCCTCAGAAGCGCCGCTGGAGCCTTTCATCGTCGTGCAGGACACAGATCCCAACGCCCAGTTCATCGATGCGTTCGTGGTTCCCACGGACACCGGCAGCGCGGTGCTGATCGACACTGACTTCAGGCGGCTCGATGCCGACGCGGGGCCGTTTCAGATCGCGTTGTATAGCCGGCTGCCGCTCTCGATGGGCGAGCTAGCCGTCATTCGGTCGCGCGTGGAGGCCGATCTCTTTGCCCAGGCGGTGCGGAGTGCCGCGAGGGGGCAGCGTTGGGTGCTGGCCCTCCTGACCGGGCTGCTTGAGCTGTCTGTGCTCGGGGTGCTGCTGGCGTTTCTGTTCTTGAACCGGGAGCCCGTGCACGCAGTGGTGGTCTGGGCGGCGCCGCTGGGCTTCCTGCCGGGCCTGGCGTATGTCTGGCACTCGGTCACGGGCCGACAGGCCGGGGCTCGCGCCCGTTCGACGCTCGAACTCGGAGAGTTGCTGCCGAACACGGCCGTTGGACGTGACGGCGACTCGCTGGCACGGCTGCGCGATCTCTGGCGGCTTGCGGAACAGCGCGAGGAGCCACGCGACCTGATGCGGCTGGAGGGCGTGGCTCGAGAGCGGGTGCGATGGCCGGCGGCCGCGCGGTTTTATCGCGATCTGGCCAAGGCGCCGGAGGCGTCGGCGCCGCCCGCCCGGCTGGCCTGGCTGCGGGCGCTGGCGCGGTTCCGCCGCGAGCGGCGGCAGCCCCTCACTCACCTCAGGGCGCGCTCGCGATGATGAATCTGGCTTGCTGGGCCGTGCCAATTCGCGACGGATACGTACTTCGCGCCGACAGGTCCACGGCAACGATCCTGCGAGCGGCTCCGTCCCGCAGCCCGCAGTTCTGGGGCTGGCGCATTGCTCTTATCCAGCCGCAGAGCCAGCAGTTTTCAGCGCCGCTGGCGGCGCGCGCCGCCGTGTTGGCCGTGGACTATGCGCGCCTGACGGGCGGCGCCGCGCCGAGGGGCGAATGGCCTCGCCGCCGAGCCGCGATCTGGATGGACGTCGCGTTGGGGCTGGCCCTGATCGTTGCGTCCGGCGGTCACTGGGTCCCGGCGCTGGCCGGGACGTGGTTGGTGGCGGGGCGCCGCTGGGTGCGTTCGTTCCTGCGAGTGGACCCACGCGTGCCCAGCGCGCCGGCCGCGCCCGCCCAGTCGCCCCTGGTCAGTTCCGAAGCGCATGCCGGGCTGGCCAGAATCGAGCGGGCGATGCGTAACGTGAAGGATGACGCGGCGGCATATGCCCTGGGAGCGATCCGGGCGCGGGGTGAAGGGTTGGACGAAGCCGCGGAGATCTACGAGGCGCTGTCGACCGGAACGCATCCGTCAATGCTGCCGCCCCACATTGGATTCTGGGTCGCGAACGAGACGATGCACGACCCATGGCGGTTGGCGTTGCCAGCGCCGGCCGCCGCCAGGAACGACGCGACGTGACCGCCCGCGCCGACGTGACCGCCAAATGATTGCCGGCAGTGTGCGCGTTGACATTCCTATCGACGAGTCGCGCTACCGCCGGTTGCTGCGTTTGGCGGCGTGGCGGGACGAGTCGGCAACGCTGGCCGGCGTCTATGCCGAGCGGGTGATCTACGAGGGCCCGATTGCCGGCTTGCGTGACGGCCGACTGGTGGAGTTGACGGCCGGCGACTCGGCGGCCGATGTGCGCATCGCGATCGACGCCGTGCCGAACACGCTCACGATGCCGGTGCTGGCCGCCGGCCGAGCCGTGGCTCGCGCGCTTGGCACGCCGGCGAGCGACCGTCAGTCGCTCCTTTCGCGGGTGGCGCTGTTGCTGTACCTGGTCGAGCCGGCCGCGAATATCCAGGTTCCGCGTCCAGAGCACCCGGCGTTTGGTTTGGCCGCCGCGCTCCGGCTGATGGCCTCGCCGATCCGGCCGCACATCTGGACGTCACTGCGCGCCTCCCTGGAGGTTTTCGAGCCCTCGCTTGTGCTGGACCTGCGCGACGGCGGAACGTCCATCAGCACTGCGGAACTGGCCTTGATCGTGCACGCCGCAGGCCAGCAGACGAACCCGGCGTGGTTTGACGACCGGCGCGCACGAATCGGCGTCGACGAGGGCCAGCGCGTTTCGGACGAAATCCGGCGGCGCGGTATCAGCGTGATGGAGCCGGACGCCCACGACTTGCATGTCGCCGGCGTGCTTCCGATAGCTCCCGGGGTTTTGGCCACGGCCCCTGGTCAACCTCCCGATCGGACGCTGGCCGCCTGGTCGGCGCATACCACCGGGGCCATCGGCGCGTCGGCCCTGGCGGTGGGTCGGGTTGGAAGCCAGCGAGCGGCGGCCCTGGCAGCGGCCGCCGGCGCCGCGTTTATTGCGGGGCCAGCCGCCGTGGCGCCCGAAGGCATGTAGATGCGCGCCAACCACTCGTCCCCAGGCCACGTGCCCGAACGGCGGGAGGATCCCGCGGCGATTCCGCTGGAGTATGTGCCGCTTCCGGCGGGCCCCAACGGCTCGACGCTGGTGGCGCATGACCGGCAGCGGCTCGTGCAGGTTGTGGCGCGGGCGCTGGTTCCCGTGCGAACGCTTCGAGTGGAATCGCTCACGCCTGACGGCGACATGGTCCGGAGGATTGAAACCAAGGCCGTGACACACCTACGACGCCTGCGTCGCCACGCGCGTGCCCGGCAGTGGGCGCAACTGATCGCTTCGCTGGGACTGCCGTTCCTGGTGGCGTCGCTGTTGGGGCTGGTGTCGGCGCCAATTCGCAATGTTCCCGCCGTGGGCGAGGCCGTTGCGGATTTCATGGGAAGCTCCGGAGGGTCGCTGGGTGGTCTTCCGCTGGCCGCGGTGATCTCGCTGCTGCCGTCGGTCTGGCTGTTCCGCCGGGCACGCCGACAGGTGGCGGCGCGTCCGGCGGCCCGAGGTTCCGAAAAGACCCTGCAGGTGGCAGAGCTTGCGGTCCGGGACGACGCCAGCCAGTTTCTGACGGCCGCCGATGCTCTGCTGGCGGAGATTGGAAGCCTGATGAGCGGGCGGCCACGCATCGATGGCCAGCGCGCGCTGCGTCTGGCGACAAGATTCGACCACCTCACGCGATTGGCGGCCCACTACCGCGTGCCTGCGGTGCAAGCGTTTGGGGCCGACATGGCTGCGCAGTTTCGCCACGCCGGCCGCCCACCGCGCCGGTTGATTCCCGGGCTGTACGCCAAGAGGAATTCGGTGCACGTTGCAACGATTACGTCGCCATACGACCCCTCTTCAAGGTCACGAGCCCCGACGTTTGTCACCGTTCCGGCAATTCTCCTGCTGGGCGCGCTGGCCGCGATTACGACGTTTTTTGCCGCCGGCGTCTTTCGGTTGAGCGCTGACGACGCGCTGGTGCTGCTTCAAAACGAGGCGGTTGTGTTTCCGGGCAGCGCCGGCGTGTTTTCGCTGGGCCAGGGGTTCGACCAACCGAGCGAATCCGGGGCCGGCACGCTGAGCGTTGTGGAGGGGCCAGGCTTCTTCTGGAGCTGGCCGCAGCCCGTGACGGATCGACGTCTCATCAACCTGACCGACCGTGAGGCGCCGGTGACGCTGATCCTTCCGACGGAGGCGGAGCCCGAGGATCTCGACGTGCAGTTTCAGTACGACGTGACCGACCTGACAGCATTCATCCGGCTTGGAGTGCCGGAGTTTGCCGACCAGTTCATAGCGGCCATCCTGCACGAGGGACTGACGCAACTGCTTGCCTCGTGGCGGGAGTCCCTGGTCGCCGAATTCGACGGCGACAGCGCGCGGGTGAACCAGGAAATGGCGTCAGGCATGGGTGAATTCCTCGGCGACTTCGTTGACATTGCCAACCAGAACGAGCGTCTGACGGGCCTGGGAATCATTCTGAAGCCTCAGCCGAACTTCAACATTCAGCGAACCTGAGATTCGCGGCCCTTCGACGTTGAGCCGCGCGATAATCGTGCATGGCGACGATGGGTGAAATGTTGCGCGCGGCGCGGAGCCAGGCCGGGTTGAGTCTTGAAGCCGTGTCGAGCGCCACTCGAATTCCTCGACATAACCTGATTGCGCTGGAGACCGACGACATTGATGTCCTGCCGGCGGAGCCGTTTACGCGGGGGCTGATCCGCGTCTACGCGCGGGCACTGGCCGTGCCCGAGGAGCCTGTGCTGAATGCTTACGCCGCGGCGTTGAGCTCACGGCGCCTTGCCGCCGCGGAGCCTGACCGAGCCTTGCGGCGTCGCCAAGGGCGCCTGGCGGCCGGGGTAACGGCCGCCGCGGCCGTGATCGCCGTCCTGGTGCTGCTGATTGTCCGGTCCGGCGGACTTCCCGTCCTTATGGCCCCGGAATCTCGAACCCCGGACCCGGAACCAACGGGCATTGGGCTGCGCGCGGAGAGCACGCTTGCCCTGGTTGCCGTGCGGCCAACCGCCATCGAGGTCATCGTCGACGGCCAGTCGGTATTCGACGGCCAGCTCGCTACCGGTTCCAGCCAGACGTACTCGCCACAGCGGGAGATCGCGGTGCGGGCCGAGGATCCCGACGCGATCGAGGTGCGGATTGATGGAGCTTCGATCGGATTCCTGGGTCCACCTGGCGGTTCGTATCAGCGGACCTGGCGAGTTGTTGTCGGTGGCTGACGGCATGACGCCGCTGCAAGCGGATGAATCCGGTCAACTCCCGACGGGCCGGGGCGCGCCCCAATGGATTGCCGGCCTGCCGAACCTGCTGACGGGATTCCGGGTCCTGGTGATTCCGCTGGTGATTGGGTTGCTGCTGTGGGACGGCCAGGCGTCCAACCAGGCGGCGGCGTGCGTGTTCATCGTGGCGGGCATCACCGACGTGCTGGATGGTCTGATCGCGCGTCGGTACGGGTCCGGCTCGCAACTGGGGATTTTCTTCGACCTGGTGGGCGACAAGCTGGTTGTGGCCGCGCTGGTGATCACGATGGTGGAACTGGGCTGGATTCCGGGATGGATCGCGGTTGGTTTCATTGGACGCGAGATTTTCGTGATGGGAATGCGGGCCTACGCCGGGGCGCAGGGCGTGACGGTGAGCGCGGGCCAACTGGGCAAGATGAAGATGATGTGGCAGTACATCGGGCTGGCCGCGCTGATCTGGGACCGGGTGCCGCTGACCTGGGCGCTGGTGATGTTCGCGCTGGTTATGACGGTGGCTTCCGGACTGCATTATGTTTTCAGCGTGTCGCGCGAGTTGCGCGGACGGCCAGCACCGGATGTTCCGGACCCGGTCTGAGGTGACACCGACATGAGTGAACGGACCGTGTTGCGAATGGGCGTGGTGGGGGCGACGGGGCTCTTTGCGCCGACCTATCTGAATCCGGCCATCGACCTGCCGGAGCTGGAATTGCGTGCCATTGCCGCGCGACGGGCGGGGCCGCTGGCGGAGACCGCGGCGGCTTACGGGAATCCCGACACCCATACGGATTGGCGCGAGCTTGTGGCACGGGACGATCTGGACGTGGTGGCGATCGTGACCAGCAACGCGATGCATCACCCGGTGGCTATTGCCGCGCTGGCGTCAGGCAAGCACGTGCTGTGCGAGAAGCCGCTGGCGAACACGGCCGCGCAGTGCGCCGAGATGGTCGCAACAGCGGAACGCACCGGGTTGGGCCATGGCCTGGGGCACTACATGCGGTTCGCGGAACCGATGCAGACGGTGCGGCGGCTGATCGACGACGAGGAGATCGGCGAGGTGCAGGCGATGTTCGGCCGCATCTGGCAGCCGCGCGCCCTGCACGAACCGGTGCAATGGTGGATGACCGAGGAGGAGTGCCCGGCCGGGTCGATCGGCCTGCTGGGCGTGCACCTGCTGGACCTGGCGCGCTACCTGACCGGCAGCGAGATCACCGCGGTGTTGGGCCACCTGCCCATCGTGGTGCCGGAGCGGCCGGATATGGGTGACATTTCGCGAGTCGACGCCAACCGCTGGTCGGCCGAGAACCCGCAAGGCGTGGCCCCGGGAACGCCGATGGCGCAAGTGACGGCGAGCGACTTTGGGACGATTCACGGTGAGATGGCCTCGGGGGCGCTGTTCACATTCACCGCAGGGCAAACCACGTTTACGCGACCCGGGCCGACACCCGACGTGCAGGTGCATGGGTCGAAGGCGTCGGCGTTTGTGAGCTACTCAGGGGGCAACCGGCGGGCCGGCCAGGTGCGCCTGGTGCGCGGGGTCGACACCGAGGTGATCGACGTACCGGTACGGGTCCACGAGTCGCCGCGGGCGCAGAACACGGCGATGTTCCGGGAGATTGTGATACCGGGTCTGCGGGCGCGTGCCGCCGGCGAAGCTGCACGGCTAGCCAGCTTTCACGATGGGCTGGCGGTGGCGCGGGCGGTGGACGCGGCGCGGGAGTCGGAGCGGGAGCGGGCGTGGGTGGCGGTGTAGCTGAAGATGAAGCGAGTCTCAATCTCGCCGAACTGAGGCCGGGCTCGATTCACCCAGATTCTCACCTCGTGTCCGCCACCGATTGAAGTTGCGCACTTGGGTTTGCGCGCCAGGTGAAATAGTCGATTTACTCAGTCAATTGAGTAAAATTACTCAACCCCCTGAGTAAACAGTCATAGTTCGATGCGATATGTCCGTCCGCAGGCCGACGACCTATTGGCTCGGCTGTGTGAGCCGCGACGGTTCATTCAGCTTGTGGCCGGCGCCCGACAGGTCGGCAAGACGACGCTGGTTGGGCAGGCGGCCGAGCGTTCGGGTCTGCCTCATCACACCGCCAGCGCCGACGAGCCAGCCATGCGCGGCAGCGGGTGGCTGGCCGCTCAGTGGGAAACCGCGCGGCTACTGACGGATGGAAACGCCGCCTCGGATGCGCTCCTCGTACTGGACGAGATTCAGAAAATTCCGGATTGGCCGGAAACGGTCAAGCGCCTGTGGGACGAAGACACCCGGCGTGGGCGGCCGTTGCGGGTGGTGCTGCTGGGTTCCGCGCCACTGTTGGTCCAGCGCGGATTGACCGAGAGCCTGGCGGGTCGATTCGAGGTCCTGCGCCTCCCGCACTGGAGCTATTCCGAAATGCACGCCGCATTTGGATGGACGCTTGACCAGTACCTCTTTTACGGCGCCTACCCCGGGGCCGCGCCGTTGATTGGTCAGCATGATCGCTGGTCAAGCTACATCCGCGATGCGTTGGTTGAAACGACGATTTCTCGCGACGTGCTGTTGCTCTCCCGGGTGGACAAACCAGCGCTGCTGCGACGGCTGTTCGAGTTGGGCTGCGCATACTCGGGGCAAATCCTCTCGTACACAAAGATGACGGGCCAATTGCAGGAGGCTGGCAACACGACGACGCTGGCCCACTACCTGGACCTGCTGGCGGGCGCTGGAATGCTGGTTGGCCTGCAGAAATTCGCGGGGGGCGTGGTGCGACGGCGCGGATCCAGTCCGAAGCTGCAAGTTCTCAACACGGCGCTTATGACCGCACTCTCCGGCCTGTCGCTGGTCGAGGCCCGGGCCGACCGCGAGTTTTGGGGTCGGCTGGTGGAGTCGGCCGTGGGCGCTCACCTGGCGAACGCCGCGGCGGGCGGCGAGGTGGACGTTTTCTACTGGCGGGACCGGAACCGTGAGGTGGATTTCGTCGTGCACGCCGGACGGCGATTGGCCGCGATTGAGGTCAAAAGCGGGCGTGCGCGAAATGCACGTTCCGGACTGGACGCTTTTGCGACGTCGTTCCAGCCCGACCGCAGCTTGATCGTGGGCAGCGAGGGGATTGATCTCGAACAGTTCCTGGCGACACCGGTCGCGAACTGGATCTAGGCCCTGGTCGACCGGCTGCGTGACGGCACGGGCCAAGGTGCGGCCCTGCGGAAAGGTCAGGTGGCGTTGGGCATCGTGGAGGCGAGAACACCGGCTTCTCGCTCGGGTTCGGCGCTTTCGAGGCGCCAGCGGGCGCTGAGTTGTTGGCGGCGGACCATGTCGGCGTACCAGCCGCCCGCGGCCACGAGGTCGTCGTGGGAGCCGGCGGCGGCGACCCGGCCATCGCGCAACACGATGATGCGGTCGGCGCGGCGGACGGTGGCGAGGCGGTGGGCGATGACGAGGGTGGTGCGGCGGAGAGTCAGGCGGTCGAGGGCTTCCTGGATGAGGGCTTCGGTTTCGGCGTCGACCGACGAGGTGGCTTCGTCGAGGATGAGGATTGGGGCGTCTTTGAGGACGGCGCGGGCGATGGAGATGCGCTGCTGCTGGCCGCCGGAGAGGCGGACTCCGCGCTCGCCGATGCGGGAGTCGTAGCCGTTGGGCAGGCGCTCGGCGAATTCGTCCACGTTTGCGGCGCGGGCGGCCTCGAGGATTTCTTCCTCGGTGGCGCCGGGACGGCCGAAGGCGATGTTGTCGCGGATGGTGCCGGCGAAGAGGAAGACGTCCTGCAGGACCAGCGAGATGTTGGAGCGCAGCCAGACGAGTGGCAAGTCGCGGACATCGGATCCGGCCACACGCACGGCGCCGTTGTTCACGTCGTAGAAGCGCGGAACCAGGTGGGCGCAGGTGGTTTTGCCGACGCCGGTGGGGCCGACGAGGGCGACCAGCTCGCCAGGGGCAGCGCGGAAGGAAACGTCTCGCAGGACCGTCTCCTCGGGCTCGTAGCGGAAGTCGACATTGTCGAAGTCGACCGACCACTCGGGTGATTCCGGCGCCGCCGCCCCGGGCTTGTCCGTCAGATCGGTCTGAATATCCAGCAGTTCCAGGACGCGTTCGGTGCTGGCCATGGCTTTCTGGATGTTCTCGCTGATGGCGGCCAGCTGGATGACGGGCTGGTAGATCAGGCCGAGGTAGACGACGAAGACGAACAGGTCGGCCACCGGCACGATGCCGCGCAGGGTGAGGTCGCCGCCGACGGCCACGACCAGGATGAGGCCGAGGCCGGCGAGGAGTTCGATCATTCCGGCGGGAACCAGGGAGAAGAACTGCGCCTTCTGGATGTCGTCGCGGTAGCGCTGCCAGTCGCGCTGGACGATTCGCAGCTGCTCCCGCTCGCGGCCGAAGGCCTTGATGACGGCGTAGCCGGCTATTCCCTCGGTGACCGTGGCGGTGACCTTGGCCACGGATTCGCGCACTACACGCCAAGAGCTACGGATGTGCGGAAACAGGAACCGGCCGGCCACCAGAATGATGGGAATCGGCAAGAGCGCCAGCAGGGCCAATTGCCAGTTGATGATGAACAGCGCAATCAGCATGGCGGCCGGCAAGGCAATGGCAATGACGGTTTCGGGGATGCCGTGGGCGACGAAGTCCTCGACCGTTTCCACGTCGCCCACGGAACGCGACACCAACGAGCCCACGCGCCGGTCGGTGAAAAAGCGGTGGGGCAGCGTCTGGATGTGGCGGTAAAGGTTGACCATCATGGCCTGCTGCACGTTGTAGGCCGCCCAATGGGAGAGCAGGCCGTAGGTGTACCGAGCTGCGGCGCGCACCAGGTAGGCGCCCACCAGGGCCGCCACCACGACCAGCATGGCGTTCTCGGCGGTGGCGCCTTCGGCGTGCCAGATCAAGATCTGGCGGACGAACAACGGTGGCACCAGCCCGCTGGCCGTGAAGAGCAAGCCAGCCGCGACCGTGCCGATGAGCATGCTGCGCTCGGGGCGGGTGAAGCGTGACAACTGCCGGAGAAATCTCACGCCCGAAGCCTAGCGAGGTGAGGTTCGAGAGGCCAGTCGGGCCAGCGGTCCGCGAGTTCCGGTCAAGGGCCTTTCAGCCCAAACTCGTTCCCATCGGGATCGCGGAAGATTGCGAAGGTGCCCCAGGCCATGGACTGTGGCTCGCTGGAGAATTCCACCTCTGCGTCACGCAGCCGCGCGTGGGCGGCCCGGCAGTCGGCGCATTCGAAGACGATGGAGGGCTTGCGCTCGGCCCAGTCCGGCATCATCGCCTTTGGGTAAATCACGAGGCGTGAGCCGGCTCCGGGCGGTGCGACTTCCAGCCAATCGCCCATGCGGCCCATCGATTCGCGCCGCCGCAGCTCGAATCCCACCCGGTCCACCCAGAAGCGCAGGGCCGCTTCCTGGTCATCGACGTAGATTCCGACGGTTGCGATCCGATCGATCATTGCGTTTCCTCCAGAGTGCCGGGCGTACCGGATTCCAGTGTGCGTCGGACACTTGCGCAAGGCACCCAGAGCAACGCCGCTGTGCCCGGGCGACGGTCCCGATACGCGAGAATGCCAAGTATCGAATCCGGAGCTACCGGGAAACGCATGGCCTACGACGAGGGATTGGCGCAGCGGATTCGCGAGGCGCTGGCGGACGCCGACGGGCTGAGCGAGCGGCGGATGTTTGGCGGGATTGCCTTCATGCTGCACGGGAACATGGCTGTGGGCATTTCGGGCGATGAGCTGATGGTGCGGGTAGGGCCGGAGGCTTATGAGGATGCGCTGGCAGAGCCGCACGCCCGGGTCTTCGACATGACCGGCCGGGTGATGCGGGGCTGGGTGGTGGTGGCCGCCGAGGGCATCGCAGACGACGCGGCGCTGGGCGAGTGGGTTCGGCGAGGCGCCAACTATGCGCGGTCGCTGCCGCCGAAGTAGGGCGGGCGTGTACCTTAAGTCGGAGGCTGCCGAAGACTCTTCGGCCAGGCCCGAGGAAGTTCGCAGCGCGTCCCAAGGGCGGAGAGTCGCGCCGCCGCACGACCCACGAGGTTGGATTGGAGACTCCCTGTGAAGTACACCCGCGAGGTCGTGATCGACCTGCCGCGCGATCGCGTGATCGAGCTGTTCGACGACGCCGACAACCTGACGAAGTGGCAGGAGGGCCTGCAGAGATTCGAGCACGTCAGCGGCGAGCCGGGACAGCCCGGCGCCAAGTCGCGCCTGGTGTACGACTACCGGGGGCGCAGCTTCGAGATGACCGAGACGATCACCGAGCGCAATCTGCCCGACGAGTTCTCCGGCATCTACGAGACCGACGGTGTCTGGAATCTGATGAAGAACCGGTTTGAGGAAGAAGGACCGGACCGCACGCGCTGGATCGCCGAGTCGGAGTTTCGCCCCCAGGGGATCAAGATGAAGCTGATGGCGATCCTTCTGCGACCGCTGTTCACTTCGAGGACGCTGAAGACCCTGCGCGACTTCAAGGCATTCGCCGAAGGCGAGGGTCGTGGGGACTAGCGGCCGTCGGCGGCCACCTGGTTGGATTGGAGGCTATCCATGAAGTACACCCGTGACGTTGTGATCGACCTGCCGCGCGATCGCGTGATCGAGCTCTTCATGAACCGAGACAACATGCCGAAGTGGCAGACGGGGCTGAAGAGCTTCGAACACGTCAGCGGCGAGCCGGGGCAAGCGGGGGAGACCTCCCGGCTGGTGTACGAGCACCGCGGCCAGGACGTCGAGATGATCGAAACGGTGACGTCGCAGAGCCTGCCTGACGCGCTGGCGGGCACCTACGAGACCGAAGGCGTGTGGAACTACATCAACAACCGATTCGTGGAAGAGGGGCCGAACCGCACGCGCTGGATTGCGGAGACGGAATTCCGCTTCTCCGACTGGAAGATGCTGCTCATGTCGATCGTCATGCGCTTCGCGTTCACCGGGCAGACCAAGAAGACGCTGGGCGACTTCAAGACGTTCGCCGAGGGCGAGGGACGCGGGGAATAGCGGCCAGGCCAATCTGCGGTGGGCCGCTATGGGCCGCGAAGGTCACTACAAAGGGAACGTTCTGTCGACCACCGCGGCGGGTGGATACCGGCCGCGCTCGTGAGCACTCTCGTTGTGTGCCCCATAGCCGGCTGAATCTACTTCGAGGCCTTCTGACGGGCCTAAACGGAAGGCGCCGAGACTGTCGGCTTGCCGGGCTCAGCCGGCGTCAGAGTCTCCGCCGTCCTGATCATGCTCATGCCGGCAACCATGCGCCTCACCTCTTGCCCCGGTGCAGCCAGTGATCCTGGGAAGAATGCGCGCCGTCGGAACGAGTGTTGGCCTACGGCGCGGGCGTTAGTGGTTGTGGAGCGGCAGCCCATCATGTTCATGGGCGGATGTTCGATCGTTCGCGGCGCCTGCCTGATCGGCGGGGTCGACATGAATGACTGCCTCTCCCAGGTACGGGATGGCGTGGGCGAGCTCATGGGAGACGCGCTTCTCGAGTTCGTGCGCCTGCTTCAGCGAGAGGTCTTTGCTAGCCGTGAGATGCACCTCCGCGTGCAGGCGATGGCCAATCCATCGCGCACGTGACCGGGTTATGGCTTGCACGCCTTGTACGTGCAGGGCCTCGTGCTCCAAGTTGTCGAGTACTTCAGGGTCGACTCCGTCGAGCATGCGCCCAAATACCGTCTTGGCGGAGTCGTACACAATCTTCGCGATGAGTACGCTGATGCCGAGCCCCGCAATGGGGTCGGCAATCGGAAAGCCCGCCCAGATTGCGATTGCGCCGGCTACGACGGCGAGGCTCGCGAGCCCATCCGTCCGGGCGTGGTAACCGTCGGCCACCAGCGCGGCGCTGTTAATTTCGCGCCCGACGCGGATGCGGAACAGCGCGACAGCCTCGTTACCGATGAAGCCTATGGCCCCGGCCGCGGCGACCGCCCACACCAGTTCAATGTCACGCGGGTTGAGCAGCCTGTCGATGGACTGGTAGGCGGCCACTATTGCGCTGGACAAGATTACGAGGACGATGACTGCTCCGGCCAGATCCTCGACCCTGCCGAAGCCATAGCCGAACCGCCTGGTTGGTACGCGGCGAGCAAACAGGAAGGCTATCCACAAGGGGACCGCCGTCAGCGCATCGCCGACGTTGTGAATGGTGTCGGCCAGCAACGCCACGCTTCCGGACACTACGAAGACGGCTGCCTGGAGCACTGCGGTAATCGCCAGTCCCACGAATGACCACTTGATGGCCCAGATGCCACGACTGGTCGTCGCAATGGACGGGTCGACTGCGCCATGCGTGTGGCTGTGCTTCTCGTCGTCCCCGTGATGGCGGTGATGGTGATGCATGGCGCTGAATCTAGCCCGCATGCGCAGCTCGTGGCTAACAGGAAGGCCTGGCCAGCGGGGCCTTGGCCGGCCGCGGTGGCTACTCCTCGTGGCCGGCGGTTGATTCCAGTTCGAGGGTGTAGGGCAACGCGCCGACGGGGAGGGGTTCGGGGCGCTCGGTGACGAAGTCTTCGAGATCGGTCTCCGATGGATCGACCCCGAGGTATTCCAACGTGTCGGCGTACGGCAGGCCTCGGTCGGGGTCCCAGCCGCGTTCGCTGTAGTAGCCCTGGACGTAGGTGCGGACTTCGTCGCGCGGCAGGCGGTAGTCGCTGAGCGGTCCCTGGCGGATTGGTTGGTGCAGGCGCTCGGGCAGGCGGTCGTCCTCGGCGGTCATGCCTTCACGCAGGTTGAAAAGGCGCGCCATCGTGAGGCCGCGCTCGAAGGTCTCGTGCAGTTCCTCGGGCGACATGTCCCAGCCGGTGGCGGCGTTGAGCAGTTCCAGCGCCTTGGTGTCGTCGTAGTCCAGGAACTGGCAGAGGCCCACGGTGTTGCGGACGGAGGTGCGCTTGAGACCGGCGCCGGTGTGGTCGCCGCCGGTGGGAGTGATGGGGTAGTTATCGCGCATGTCCTTCATGGCCCGGGGGTCGTGCATGGCGACTTCGAGCCCCTTGACGTGGACGACGTAGTCCTCGGCGTCGCCGCCGATGGCACGGGCGGCGCGCAGGGCGCCTTCGGCGAGGAGATCGCCGATGCCGTCGCGGTAGGCGATCTTCTGGATCAGGTCCAGCAGGTCCTGCGCTGAGCCGAAGCGGAGCGGTTGTCCGTCCTCGTTGTGGTCGCGCAGGCGGCCCATCTCCTCCATTTCCATCGCCCAGGCAATGGTCGCGCCGGCGGAGATGCTGTCCATGCCCAGGAAGTTGAGCATCTCGTTGCCCTTGCAGACCGCCATGATGTCGGTGACGCCGGTGTTGGTTCCGATGGCGGCCAGGGTTTCGTACTCGGGCCCACCGTACTTTGGACGAACCTTGACCTTGGGCGTCTCGATCTTGACGCGCTTCTTGCAGCGCACGGAGCAGGCGAAGCAGCGGTCCATGTGGTCGATGACCTGGTCGCGCATGGCGATGGCGTCGATGTTGGTGGCGCCGTCCAGTTGCCCATCGCGAAAGTTGTGGACGATGAGGTGGCCTTCGAGTTGCTTTGACTGCACCATTGCGCCGGTACCCCAGGTGTGCAGGCGGTGGTGCGAGCCACCCTCGGCGAGGGTCTCCCGCGCAACCCAGCGGGCCGTGTCCTTGACCGGTTCGCGGTCGGCCACCTGCACCCGGGCGCTGCCGCGGACGGCGATGGCCTTGAGGTTCTTGGAGCCCATGACGGCGCCAAGACCGGTGCGGCCGGCGACCTCGTTGAGGTCGTTGACGATGCAGGCGTAGCGGACGAGGTTCTCGCCGGCGGGTCCGATCTGGGTGACGCGGATCTGCTGGTCGCCGAGTTCCTCGCGGATTGCGGTTTCGACGGGACCGGTGATCTTGCCCCAGAGGTGGGAGGCGTCGCGGAACTCGACCTCGTCGTCCTTGATCCAGAGGTAGACGGGCTCCGACGCTCGCCCCTGGATGACGATGCCGTCCCAGCCGGCTTGCTTGAGCTCTGAGCCCCAATAGCCGCCGGCTTCGGACTCGCCGAAGAGACCGGTGAGCGGCGACTTGGCGCCCACGCTGTGGCGGCCGGCGCCGGGCAGGGCCACCCCGGTGGTGGGTCCCATGGCGAAGACCAGCCGGTTGACGGGATCGAAGGCGTCGGCGCCGCGCGGCGTCTCGGTGAGCAGGTAGTGGGCGATGAAGTTGCGGCCGCCGAGGTGCTTGCGAAAGAAGGCGTCGCCGGGGCGCTCGGTCCAGCAGCGGCGCTCGGTCAGGTCCACGCGCAGGATTCGGTTCTGGATCGCGGTTGGCGCCATCAGGTCGCTCCCATTCCGCCGGACATCGGGACCAGGACCTCCAGCGTATCGCCATCGCGCAATTGCGTCTCGCGCGAGGCCAGGACGTCGTTGACGCCGAGGGTCAGGCGGCGCGATTCATCGAGGCCGTGGGCGTCAAGCAGATTGCCAACGGTTGAGCCGGCCGGGGCATTGATGACACGGATTCGGCCCTCGCCGGGGAAAAAGCGGGCAAGGTCGGCGTAGGGGCGGACGCGGATGCGGATGTGATCGTCTCGTTCCGCGGGCCGTGGCATGCGTTTCGAATGATTGGTGCGGCGTTTCGTGGTTACGATATCGGACCCGGACTCCAATTTCGCCGACGATGAGCCAGCAAGAACTTCCCAGAAAAGCGCGCCGCCGCCTCGGAGCGGCCGATCGCGGAAGTCATCAGAGTACGGATGACGAGGCTCTGACCAAATCTATGGAGCCGTCCTGTCCCGAACCAGTTGACCCGCAAGCGTTGCTCGAGGAGATCCGGCGACGACGTGAGGCACTTGGGCTGATCGACCTGAGCGACGAGACCATTCGGGAATTGCGGGACGAAGGCCGGCGTTAATCACCGGTCAGTGGTTACAAGGGGACCCGGACGCCGGTGGCGTTGGTTTGCAGGCGATAGACGCTGCTGCGGGCAGTGACGAAGAGGGTGGACCAGGTGGGGCCGCCCCAGGCGAGGTTGGCGGGTTGTTCGGGGAACTTGACGAGGCCGACCACGGTGCCGTCAGGCTCGATCACCCAGACGGCGTTGCCGGGTCCGGTGGACCAGAGGCGGCCGTTCGTGTCGCACTTCATGCCGTCGGGGTTGTTGGGTTCGGGATAGGGGTCCATGTCGACGAACTGGCGCGGGTTGGCCAGCGTGCCGTCGTCGGTTACGTCAAAGGCCCAGATATCGCGCGGTCCGCCGGAGTCGCCGATGTAGAGGGTCTGCTCGTGCGGTGCGAAGGCGAGGCCGTTCGGGCGGATGAAGCGGTCGGTGGCGAGCGTGAGTTGGCCGCCGGCGTCCAGGCGGTAGACGCCGCAGATCGGCTGTTCCTGGACTTCCGGCGGCAGGTCGACGATTCCGTAGGGCGGGTCGGTGAAGTAGATGTCGCCGTTGCGCGTCACGACGATGTCGTTGGGGCTGTTGAGGCGTCCGCCGTTGACGTGGGTGGCGATGGGTGTGGGCTGGTTGTTCTGGTCGAACCGCAGCACCGCGCGCGCGCCGTGGGTGCAGCCGAGCAGACGACCCTCGCGGTCAAGCGTAAGACCGTTGGTGGAACCGTTGTAGGCGCGGAAAGTCGTGAGTTCGGGGCCTTCGGGCAGCTGGCGCCAGCGGCAGATGCGGTCGTTGGGAATGTCGCTGAACAGGAGGTGGTCGCCGCGCCAGACGGGGCCCTCGGTGAAGCCGAGGCCGCCGGCGATGCGTTCGAGGTTGGCGCCGGGCTCGACCAGTTCAGTGAGGCGTCCGGATACATCCTCTAGCTCGACGTCGAAGTGCGGGATCGGTTCGGCCACTGCGCGGGCTCCCGGGGGCGAGGAAGCAATTGGCACCGATATTGCCCGATTCATGGGTCGGCTGCCGGCGCTTCGGGAGCGTCGCGGGTTGCGGCAAATCTGGCGCGGGCGCACGATGAGACCGGCGCTGGCGCTGGAGGATGACTGCTATGGCATCCGACCTTCCGCAGGTTCCGCCCGTGACACTGGGGCGCTCAGGCGTGCGGTCCACGAAATTGGCGCTCGGTTCGGCCAACTGGATCGGCAGGGTGGGCGACGACGCGTACGTCGAGCTGTTGCGCGAAGCCTTCCGACTGGGCATCCGCCACGTGGATACCGCACCTTCGTATGCGCAGGGATGGCTGGTGGAACGGCTCAAGGAGTCCGATCCGCCGGACGACTTGCTGATCGTCACCAAGATCGGACGCTACATGGGTGACGACGGGATTGAGTACGACTTCGGTCCTGAGCGGGCGGTGCGGAGCGTGCACGACAGCCTGGAGGAGTTGGGCTTGGAGTGTCTGCCGGTGCTCAAGGTGCATGACGCCCGGCCCGATCACTGGGACCAGATCATGGCCCCAAACGGCATGCTGGCG
Source organism: Chloroflexota bacterium (assembly GCA_022825895.1). Taxonomy (GTDB): domain Bacteria; phylum Chloroflexota; class UBA11872; order UBA11872; family UBA11872; genus UBA11872. The sequence goes on from JAJDVX010000003.1 coordinate 20,616, forward strand.
GCGCTGCGGCGATTGCAGTCCGAGGGCCTGGTAGGTGCAATTGGAACGGCGGTGGGGAACGCGGACTTCGCGGCGATGGCGGCGGAGAGCGGGGAGTTCGACATCATCGGCTCCTACCATCACTACACCTTGCTGAATCAGGACGCGGCACGCCGGATTCATCCGCACGCGCGGCGTCACAACCTTGGGGTGATCAACATCAGCCCGTTCGGCGGGAACATCCTGGGCACGGGCGCGGTGCAGGGGGCGCGGTACAGCTACCGGGAGGCCGCGCCGGAGGTGCTGAACGAGGTGCGCCACATGGAGCAGCGCGCCCAGGCTCACGGGATGAGCCTGCCGACCGCGGCTTTGGCCTACTCCCTGGCTTGCCCGGACATTGACGTCAACGTGATTGGTCCAACCTCAATCGAGGAGTTGCACGCCGACGTCGCGGCATTGCGGGTGGCCGAGGACTTTGGGAGCTTTCACGACATCGTGTCGCCGGTGGAGTTTCCGAACGACTGGTTCTAGCGGCAGTACGCTCAAGGCTCAGTCGACTGGTCTGTCGTAGCAAGTCTTGACGCAAGCTGGTTCGTGTCGGACAATGCCCTCACCCCAATTGAGGGGCAGTTGGTTTCACCCCAATCGCGGGGTTGTTTGCGGAACTCGGAGGGCTCCCACGGGAGCCCTCCTTTTTTGTGGAGTTCGTGCTCATGGCCGACCGGTACTGCGTGTTTATCGACGCAGGCTATCTCTATAAGGCTGGCGGCTTCGCGTGCCTCGGCGTCAGTGACCGCGCTTCGCAGTTTCTTGACGCAGGTACTTTCGTCCCCGCGCTGTCCAAGTATTGCAACGATCAGGTCTTGGATGGGTCAGGCTCGTTGTTGCGGACCTACTGGTATGACGGTGCGGAGAGAGACACAGCAGACCACGAGGCAATCGGCCTGCTTCCTCGAGTGAAACTCCGGATCGGGCGTCTGATTGCTGGACAGCAGAAGGGCGTCGATTCGCTGATCCTCCGTGATCTCATGGTGCTGGCCGAGCGCCGGGCGATCTCCACGGCGTTCTTGCTGGGAGGAGACGAGGACCTGAGAGAGGGCGTTCGCGAGGCTCAGGACTTTGGGGTTGAAGTTGTGCTACTTGGAATTGAGCCGCCGACTGGCTCCAACCTGTCAGACACGTTGGTGATGGAGGCAGATGAACTCCGCCTCATCAATGAGCAGGTTCTGCGCCCTCACTTCTGGGCTCCGTTCTCAAGACCGCCTTTCGAGGCTATCGAAACGCATGCAACCGATCCCTACGAGCTTGGAAAGGAGTTCGCGTTCTCATATGTAAGTGAGCTCCCTGGATTCGAGCGGACCGTAGTGCTCCGTTCAGTGCTGCGATTCAAGTGGGCACCGCGCGTGCTTGATTCGGAGCTCAAGAGACGTGTCTCGCCAATTGGGACAGTGCGTGCTTTGCCAATCCAAGCTGCCGTGTCGGCGGCGAGGAATGGATTCGCTGATGGCTGTCGTTCTCTCGCGGGACAGGCGGAACGGCCAGGACCTTCCACGTCTAGCTAACCGACCGACTTCGGCACCTGCTGCGAATCTGGGGCCGCAACCGGCACGCGGACTTAAGCGATGGCGACGCTGTCCTTGCCGAATTGGGCGCTGAGCTCGCGGAGGAGTGATTCGTCGGGCTGGACGGTGTTGGGCCAGCGCAGGCGGGCGACGGAGCCGTCGGTCTTGACCACGTGGAGATGCAGGGGTGTTGGGCCTTCGTTGGAGGTGACCGCGGCGTTCAGGCGCTTGAGCAGGTCGAGATCGAAGCTGGGGTCGGGGCTGCGGCGGAGCGTGACGATCACGAGCGAGGGGGGCGGGGCGGCGGACGCGGCGGGAACAGGCTCATCAGCTTCTTGCTCCGGTGGCGCGCCATTCGCTGTTCCGTTGGAAGCGCCGCGCGGACCGGCGCCGGGTGCGCCGGGCGCGACGACACGATCCGTACCGTTCGCCGTGCCGCTGGACGTGGGCTGTCCAGGTGGGTCGGCTGGGGCGGGCGAACCGGACCCGTTCGCGGCTGCGGTCGCGGGCTCGACGCCGTTCTGGTCGGGCGGTGCTGCCGGCTCGTATTCGGCGGAAACTTCAGATGCGCCGGTGGTAGGAGACGGCGTCTCATCGTCGGCCGCGAGAACGTCCTCGGGTTCAGGTACGGGTTCCGGGATATAGACGTCGGTTGACGATTCGTCTTCGCCGGGCATCGGTGGGCCGTCTTCGTTATTGGGCTGGCTGGTCAAGGCTTCGGAGTCATCGTTCGCCGAAGCCGCCGGCTCGCCGTTCGATGAGGCGGCCGACAACGGGTACAAGTTGTCGGCCAGCATCCGGGGTGAGGCGTCGTCGCCCTCAATGCGTCCACTAGCCACGAACACGCGGTCGTTGCTGAGTTCCGGCGAAATCTGCTGCCAGATGCGCGGGAAGCAGATCACCTCGATCGCGCCGGGCGGATCCTCCAGGGTCACGGCGCCCATCATCTGACCCTTGCGGGTCATGAATGAGCGCAGATTGGAGACGATTCCGCCGATCGTCATCGACTGTCCGTGGTGTGTGTCTTCGAGTTCGTAGATGCGGGCGTCTACGTTGGCGGCGAGTTGTTCGCCGATGGCCGGGTCGGAGAGCGGGCTGGGGGTGACGTAGAGCCCAAGCAGTTCTTTCTCCCAGCGGCGACGCTCGTCTTCGGCTGCCGCGGGCACGTCGGGAAGCTCAAGCGCCGGTTCCGTCGCTTCCGGCAGCAACCCGATGCCAAACATGGTGGTCTGGCCCGCGGCTCGGTCCGTCTGGGTCTGCTGGCCTCGTTTCATGGCGGGTTCCAGCGCTTCCAGCATGGCCTGGCGTTCGCCGAGTTCGTCCAGGGCGCCGACCTTGATCAGCGATTCCCAGGCGCGTTTGGGGGCTCGGCGCAGATCGACGCGCTCGCAGGCGTCGGCCAGCGAACTGAATGGGCCGCTGTCCTGCCGCGCCGCTGCGATGGCTTCGACGGCGGCCTCCCCCACGTTCTTGACGGCCGCCAGCCCGAACACAATGGAGTCTCCGCTTGGCTCGAAGGTGACACCGCTCTGATTGATGTTGGGCGGCAGGACGTTGACGCCCAGGAGTTCGGCTTCCAGGCGGGTGGTGGCGACCTTGCCGACGTCGCCGGCGTCGGTGTCCAGCAGCGCGGTGAGGAATTGCACGGGGTAGTGGGCCTTGAGCCAGGCGGTCCAATAGGCGATGACGGCGTAGGAGACGGCGTGGGCCTTGTTGAAGCCGTAGCCGGCGAAGGGCTCGATGAGCGCGAAGATCTCCTCGGCGACGTTATTCGGAATGCCTTCCTCAACGCAGCGCGCCACGAACTTCTCGTGTTCGCTCTGCAGGGCTTCGCGAATCTTCTTGCCGACGGCCCGGCGGAAGTTGTCGGCTTCGTCCCAGGAGTAGCCGGCGAGGTGGCGGGCGATCATGAGCACCTGGTCGGCGTAGACCAGGACGCCGTAGGTTTCGCGCAGGATCGGCTCGAGCCGTTCGTGGAGGTATTCGGGGGCGGAACGGCCGTGCTTACGGTCAATGTACGTGGGGATATTGGCCATGGGGCCGGGGCGGTAGAGCGCGATGATGGCGGCCACCTCGCCGATGCTGGTGGGCGCAAGTTCGCGCAGCGTGCGCGTCATGCCGGCGCCCTCCATCTGGAAGACGCCGACGGTGCGGCCGCGCCGCAGCAGCGCGAAGGCCTTGTCGTCGTCCAACGGGATGTCCTGGGGAGCCAGCGCCTGGCCGGTGGCCTGCTCGACGAGCCGCAGGGCGTGCTGGATGGTGCGAAAGTTCGAGAGGCCCAGCACGTCCAGCTGCAGCAGGCCGATCTTCTCTATGGTCTGGAAGGTGAACTGCGCGACCGGCCGGCCTTCGGCGGAGCGCGTGAGCGGCACGTGTTCCTGCAGGGGATCCCGAGACACCACAAGCCCGGCCGCGTGAGTGGACGCGTGACGGGCCACGCCCTCGATTCGGCGCGCCGAGTCCAGCAGGCGGCGAACAGCGTCGTCCTGCTGGTAGAGGCTCTTGAGCTCTTCGACTTCGTCCAGCGAGCGGCCGATGGTGTAGGGGTCGACGGGATTGACCGGAATGAGCTTGGCCACGCGGTCCGTGAGGCCGTATTCCATGCCGAGGACTCGTCCCACGTCGCGTACGGCGGCGCGGGCGGCCAGCGTGCCGAACGTCACGATCTGGGCCACGTGATCGGAGCCGAAGCGCCGGATCATGTATTCGATGACTTCGTCCCGCCGGTCGCTGGGGAAGTCCATGTCGACGTCGGGCATGGAGCCCTTGCGGCCGATGGTGAGGAAGCGCTCGAAGATGATGTCGTGCTGGACCGGGTCGATGTCGGACATGTCGGTGGCGAAGGCGACCAGGCTGCCGTTCACCGAGCCGCGGGGTGCGGTCAACATGCCCTGGTCTCGTGCGAAGGCGAAGATCTCCCGGACCAGCAGCAGGTATTCGCCGAAGTCGGTCTGGTCGATGACGTCGAGTTCGTAGGCGAGGCGTTCGTGGTAGGCGGCGTCGGCATTCGGGATGCGACGGGCCAGGCCCTCGTTGGCCAGTTCGGCCAGGTGGGACTTGACCGACTGGCCATTTGGCACCTCCACGGAGGGCATGGCGATGCGGCCGAAGGGCAGGTCGAGGTCGCAGCGCTGGGCGATGGCGACGGTGTTGGCCAGGGCGTCCGGTTGGTCGTCGAAGGCCCGCGCCATCTCCTCGGGGGTCTTGAGGTGCCAGTCGCCTTCCATGCGCATGCGGTCGGCGTCGGCGACGAGGCTGCCGGTCTGGATGCAGAGCAGGATGTCGTGGGCGTCTTTGTCGTCGGGCGTGAGGTAGTGGACATCGTTGGAGGCCACCAGCGGCAGGCCAAGACCGCCGGCAAGCTCGATGAGTCCCTCCGTTAACGCCTCCTGCTCGGGCAGGCCGGGGCGCTGGATCTCGAGGTAGTAGTTCTCCGGGCCGAAGGTATCGGCGTGCCAGCGGGCCACCTCTTCGGCGCGGGCCAGGTTGCCGGACGCGACCGCGCGCGATAGTTCGCTGGATGGACAGCCCGAGAGGCAGATCAGGCCCTCCGAGTGCGCGGCCAGTAGCGCGCGGTCTATGCGGGGTTTGTAGTAGAAGCCATCGAGGCTGGCCCGCGAGACCAGGCGCACGAGGTTGCGGTAGCCGGTGAGGTTGCGGGCGAGCAGGGTGAGGTGGAAGGAGCGGCGGTCGAGGGCGGGGTCGCGGTCGGTGTGGGAGCGGGGGGCGACGTAGACCTCGCAGCCGATGATGGGGCGGACGCCCTTTTCGCGGGCAGCCAGGTAGAAGTCGGCGGCGGCGTACATGGCGCCGTGGTCGGTGACCGCGACCGAGTCCATGCCGAGCGCGGCGGTGCGCTCGATGAGGTCGGGGATCCGGCAGAAGCCGTCAAGCAGGCTGAATTCGCTGTGGACGTGGAGGTGGGCGAATTCGGCCAAACGTGTGCTCCTCAGGTGATGGTTGATTCTAAGTTTCGACCGAAGATCGGGACAAACGACCCCTGGCCGCGAGGAGCGGCTGCCTATACTGGCGGGGCGAGCGAGGGGCGCCGAAGCGGAGAGGTCGGAATGCCACTTGAAGTGTGGATCATCTTCACGGCGCTGGTGGTGGCCGCAGTGTTGCTGCTGCCGCGCATCCTGCCGCCGACCGGACCTACGTGCACGCGCTGCGAGGGGACCGGGGCGGTCAACGAGCGATGGCCGGATCCATCCAAACCCGGCGGCTGGCACGAGCTGAGCGGAAAGTGCCCGAAGTGCGATGGGAAGGGGCGGCTGCGTCGCTGAGGCGCTGACGCCGGGCCGCGGTTGGGCTTCGGCACGAATGCCGCTGGCAGCGCCCAACCGCTGACGTGCGCCATCTGAAGGTTCTCGACGGCCGAGAGCTTCCGCCGTTCGTCTGGCTGGCCACGGCCGCGTTTGGCTTTGGCCTGGCCTTTTCGATCTTCATCACGGTGTCCACGAATTTCCTGGTGGAGGAGATCGGGATTCGACCCAGCGAACTGGGTCTGCTGGAAACCATTCGCGAAGTTCCGGGTTTGCTGACGATCGTGATGGGCGCGGCGGTGATGACGATTGCCGAACCGGTGGTGGGCGCTGTTGCGCTGTTGCTGCTGTGTATCGGCTACGTCAACTATTTTCATGTGGAGTCGATGGAGGTGCTGATCATTTTCTCGCTGACCCAGAGCATCGGCTTTCACCTGTGGTGGCCGGTGGCCAACACGATTGCGCTGCGGCTGAGCACTGTCGACACGCAGGGGCGACGGCTTGGACAGTTGCGGTCGCTGATGGCGGGGGCTCAGCTCATCGGCATCCTGGTGGTTCTGCTGGCCGTGACGGTGCTGGCGACCGGCATCCGTCCCCTGTTTCTGCTGTCGGGCGGCGTGGCGGCGCTGGCGGCGCTGGCGGTGTGGCAGTTGCGCTCGATCGGGAAGATCGGGCAGCCGCCCCGGATCGTCTTGCGGCGGAGCTACTGGCTGTACTACGCGTTGACGTTTCTGGACGGCGGCCGTCGGCACATTTTCATGACGTTTGCGATCTTTCTGCTGGTTGACAATTACGGCGTGTCGGTGCGGACGATCACGATCCTGGCGCTGATCAACAGCATGGTGTCGATCGGCGGCGCCTATGTGTTTGGCCGGTTAATCGACCGGGTGGGCGAGCGGCCGATCCTGGTGATTGCGTTTGGCGCTTTGGCGGCGATTTTTGCGGGTTACGCCGTGGTGCCGTGGTTGGGCGTGCTGTTTGTGCTGTACATCCTGGACCACCTGTTTTTCAGCGCGGAGGTGGGGATTACGACGTACCTGCGAAGAATCCTGGTGACGCCGGACGATCTGCGCCCGAGCCTGGTGGCGGGGCAGACGATGAATCACGTGGCGGCGGTGGCACTGCCGGTGACCGGCGGAATCCTGTGGGAAGCCTTTGGACACCAGGTGCCGTTTATCGGGGGCGCGCTGCTAGCCGTGATGGCGCTGATTCTGAGCACATTGGTGCGCCGCAAGGGAGACGTGCCGGTTGAATCGCCGGTGGCCGCCGCGGCGGGTTCCTGAGCGCGCAGGACGAGGAAGCTACTGAGCCGGACGCCTAGCGCCGAGTTGCCCAGTCGATGATCTCAGGGGTGAGCAAAAACTCAACGTCGGCGGCAGCGCGCAAGGTTTGGAGCCAGTTGTCGTAGGTGACCTGGCGGCGGCGTTCGGACGTCTCGGGGTCGAGTTCGCGCGAGGACGAGATGTCATGAACCTGGATCACGTGCCAGCCCTGCGAGGTGGATACGGGTTTGCTGCGGGCGCCAGCACGGAGAGCGAAGGCGGCTTCGTCCCAGGCGTCGGCCATGAGGCCGCGGGGGAGCCAGCCGAGATCGCCTCCCTGCGCGGCGCTGGCCGTGTCGATCGATTGCTGTTCGGCGATCAGGGCGAAGGGCTGGAGGGCATCGAGCTGGGCGATGACGGTTTCGGCCTCCTCCTCGGTCGCGACGACAACCTGGGAAGCCCTGACCTGGGGTGGCGCGGGATCAAGCCCTTGCGCCAAGTAATCGCCTACGGCCTGGGCCAGAGCCCGGTCGGCGATGAAGCTTCGAATGACGTCTTCGTCGAGCTGGGTTTGGTCGCGGATCTCCGCATACGCGTCGTTGAAGTTGAATTCGTCGTCCACCTCGCCCGGGCCGCGCACGAACTCGTTGAGCGCAGCGTCGATTGTGGCGTCGTCAACGAGGACGCCGAGGGCGGAGGCTTCGGAGCGCATGAGCATCGTATTGGCGAGTTCGGTTACGGCGCTGATGGTGAGTGCGGAGAGTTGCGCCTGGGGGTGACTGGGGTCGCGGGGATCGGCGGACGTTGGTGCGTCGGTGAGTTCGCGATTGAGCTCGTACCGGCGGAGGGCCAGGAAGTCGGCATAGCGGGAAGATGGAATCGGCTCGCCGTTGACCGAGCTGACCGGTTCCGCGGGCCGAACCACGAGTTCGCCATAGAGCGCTACGCCGATGAGGGCACTTACGACCGAGAGGATCAAGGAGGCGGCAACGGCCACGACCTTGGCGGCCGCGGCCGTGCGCTGGGCGCGAGTTAGCTCGCTCCAGTCGCGAACCGAATTCGGGACATCGCGCCAGCGGACGTGGGCCTCGACGGGCCTTCGGGCCGCCCGACGGCGGTCGCGCTGGGCGCGGCGGCGTTGGGCCTTGGTGCGCGGGGGCATCCGCGCGGTTTCCGGAGGCTAGCCGCGGAGGCGGCGCCGCACGATGTAGGGCAGCAGCCCCAGGTAGCGGGCGCGCTTGATGGCGATGGCCAGCTTGCGCTGGTTCTTGGCCGTGATTCCGGTCTTGCGGCGCGATTCGATCCGGCCGCTGTCGGCAATGAAGCGCCGCAGGAGTTGGGAGTTCTTGTAGTCGATGGGTTCGCCGGTTTGCTTGAAGTAGTCGCCGCGACGCCGGAACCCGCGACCGCGGCCGCGACCTCGACCACGCCCGCCGCCGCGAGGCCCGCCGCCGCGCGGACCTCCGCCACGGGGGGCGCCGCTACGCGGGCCGTCACTGGCCGCGCCGCCGCGCGGTTCCTCGGTCGTCGTTTCCTGGGTCTGCTGGCCGTCCTGGGTCATCGAAGTGGTTCCTGTGTCACCTGCGGTTAGAACGGCAGGTCGTCGGGGCTGATTTCGTCGTCCTGGGCCGCCGAGCGTCCAGCGGCTTGTCCACCAGCATAGCCGCCACGCTGGCCATCGTAGTCATCGCGCCGTGGTCCTTCTTCGCGCCCGCCCAGCATGAGCATCTCCTGGGCGACGACTTCGGTTGTCGTGCGCTCGTTCCCTTCCCGGTCCTGCCACGTGCGGGTGGCCAAGCGGCCTTCGACATAGACCTTGGAACCGCGGCGCAGGTATTCGTTGGCAATCTCGGCCAGACGAGTCCAGGCGACAACACGGAACCATTCCGTTTCCTCGCGCATCTCGCCGTCACGCGACTGCCAGCTGCGGCTAACGGCGACGGAAAAGTTGGTGACCGGCGTGCCCCCCTGGGTAAAGCGCATCTCGGGATCGCGCCCCAGGTTGCCGATGATCTGCACGCGATTGAGTCCTCGCGAGCGACCGCGGCGCTGGCCGCTTTGGTCGGTCACCGATGAAGCTCGGCCAGCTGCTTGGCCTCGTACGCGGCCACGTCTGGGTCTTCGGCGACGATGAGGAAGCGGGTGACGTCTTCGACGAGGCGTAAGGAGCTTTCGAGTTCGCCGATGTTGGCGGGGTCGATGGTGAACTTGAGCAGGACGTAGTGCCCTTCGCGCTGTTTCTTGATGGGGTAGGCAAACTTGCGACGTCCCCAGGTGTTGGCGGTATCGACTTCGCCGCCGTGCGCGCTGATTCGTTCGGTTACCGCGTCGATATGGGCGGCGGTGAGTTCGGGGACTTGTTCGACCCCATAGATCACCACAAGCTCGTAGGTGCGCACAGGCGGGCTGTTCTCAATAGGTGGTTTGCGTCGCGCAACGGCAGGCCCGGCGCGACGGGCTGCGAAGATGCAGCCTAGCATAGGGAAGCGAAGTGGCGACCAAGGGAGACTCTGCGTGAGAAAGCTGGCGCTCGCGGCGGCCGTGACGGCGGCGTGGCTTGCCTTTCGCGACCGTCCGGAACCGTATGACATCACGGACCACTTGGAGGACGGACACCGCACGCCACTGCGGGAGGGCCGCGTGTATAGCCGTAGTTTCGGCGCCGGACCCGACGTGGTGCTGCTGCCAGGGTTCGCCGGCAATTCACAGACCTGGGAGTTTGTTACGCCGGCGCTCGCGCGCGAGTACCGCGTGCACTGGCTCGACCCGCTGGGGCACGGCTTGTCTGACAAGCCGGCGGACGCGCGGTATGACGGCGAGGCGCAGGCGGACCGGCTGCGGGAGTGGATGGACGAACATCAGCTGTCGCGGGTCGTGGTGGCGGCAAGCTCCGCCGGCGCGCAGGCGGCGGTGTCGCTGGCCGCTATGCACCCGGAGCGTGTGCTTGGCTTGTTGCTGGTCGATCCGTTCCTGGTCGCCGGCCGGTACATTCGATATTCGCTCAAGCTGGGGAAGTTAGCACCGGCACTGTCGGCGGCGATGGCGCGGCGGCTGTATGCGCAACGCTGGTACGTGCGCGTGGGGCAGATGCTGGGACGGTACGACGCCTGGGCAACAACGGAGGCTGACGTGGATCGGCAGTACCTGCCGTACGGAAGCCCGGGGTTTTTTGAGGCGCTGCCGGCGATGCTGCGGGGGGTGGATCCATCGGACTATGAGGGCGCCATTGCCGCGACGCGGTGTCCGGTGCTGCTGATTTGGGGGGAGGCGGACCGAACGGCGGCCTCGTCGCAGGCTGAGGCGCTGGCGGAGCAGTTTCGCGATGCGGAAATCCGCATCGTCGAGAAGGCCGGACACCTGGTGCAGGAGGAGAGGCCCGAGGAGTTACTGGCGCTGGCGCGGCCGTTCCTGGAGCGGGTGACGCGTTCGGTCGAGGCCGCGTGAGCGAATTGGCCGCGCTGGCCGGGGAGATTCATGCGTGTTGCCGCTGTCCGCGGCTAGTGGCCTGGCGGGAAGAGGCCGCGCGGACGAAGCGGGCGGCGTATCGCGACGAGACGTACTGGGGCCGGCCGGTTGCGGGGTTTGGTGACCCCAAGGCTCGGGTGCTGCTGGTTGGATTGGCGCCGGCGGCGCATGGGGGAAACCGGACCGGACGGGTGTTTACGGGGGATCGGTCGGGCGACTTCCTGTTTGGGGCGCTGCATCGCGCCGGGTTTGCGAACCAGGCGGAGAGTCGGAACCGGGGTGACGGGTTGGAGCTGCACGATGCGTATGTGACGGCGATCGTGCGGTGCGCACCGCCGGCGAACCGGCCGTCGGCCGACGAGCGCGCAGAATGCCAGGGGTGGCTAGAGGCCGAGTTGGATCTGCTGGCGAATGCTCGAGTGGCGGTGGCACTGGGCGGAGAAGCGTGGCGGCAGTTGTTGCGGGTGTTCAGGGAACGGGGGCTGGCGGCGCCGCGGCCGGCGCCGAGGTTTGGGCACGGGGTGGAAGCGGCAGTTGGGGAGTGGACACTGCTGGGGGCGTATCACCCGAGCCAGCAGAACACGTTTACGGGGCGGCTGACGCCGGCGATGTTGGATGCAGTCCTTGGCCGAGCGCGGGAGTTGGCCGCGAGTTCAGCTTGAGGCGCTGGTGTAGCGGCTGAGGCCGATGCGCCAGAAGCGGGCGGCGGCGAGTAGCGCGAGGATGCCAATGAGGGGCGCCAGCCAGATGGCGACGAGGGGTTCGCGGCCGGTGATGGTCTGGGCGGGGACGGTGGTGATGAAGGCGACGGGGAAGACGAAGGTCAAGAGCTGGCGCAGCCAGAAGGGGTAGATTTCGACGGGATAGCGGCCGGTGTCGAAGAAGAGTTGAAAGATCATGGTGATGTTCTCAACGCGGACGAACCAGAACACCAGGGTGGTGAGCGCCAGCCAGATGGAGAACACGATGGCCACGCCGCCGACCATGACACCGACGAAGACGGCGGCAATCCCGACGGTGATCTGGGCTTCCAGGCGGATAAGTCCGATGGCGATGATCGCTCCACCCAGCATCACATCGGCGACATGCCAGACGACGAAGCGGCGGGTGCTGGAGAGGAGCAGCGAGGGGACGGGTTTGAGCAGGACGTAGTCGAAGGTGCCTTTGCGGACTTCGCTGACGACTTCGTTGAGGCTGGGGCTGAGGGCGGTCTGGACGATGCCCTGAACCAGGTAGTAGACGCCCAGGAGAACCATGGCCTGTTCGAGGCGCCAGCCGCTCAGCTCGCTGGTGTGGGAAAAGACGACGGCCAGGCCGCCGACGGCCACCCCGATGTTGATGACGCTGCGGAGGAGGTTGCCCGCAAGCTCGGCGCGGTAGGCGGTTTCCTTGAGGATGGCGGCCCGCAGGAAGGCGGAAACGATGCGCAGGATGCGCACGGTCAGGCGCCCACGGCGGAGTACTGGCGGATGCCGGCGCGCCAGACGGTACGAACGATCAGGGCGGCGGCGATGAGCCAGGCGAACTGGAGGACGAAACCGAGGGCCAGCTCGCCAGCATCGAGTCGGTTGAGCAGGACCTCGATGGGAAAGCCGAGGGTGTAGCGCATGGGGAGGGCGGTGGCGAGGTTCTGGACGAAGCCGGGGAGAAGTTCGACCGGCGCGATCTGGCCGCCGAGAAGGAAGGTGAGACCGATCCAGATTTCCCAGAAGGAAAACGAGCGGGTGGTCCAGAAGGCGAGGAGGGCGAAGGTGGTACCAACGAGGAAGGAGAGAAGGGCGGCAACAACCAGCGCCACCACGAACAGCAGCGCGCTGCCGGCCGTGATCGAGAAGGTTGGCCGCAGGATGATGACGAGGCCGATCCAGACGGGGATCAGCAGCAGCATGCTGACGCTCTTGTAGGAAATGTTGCGGGCGGCGGCGACCCAAACGGGGTTCATGGGGCGAAGGAGATGGGGCGAGAGTTCGCCCTGCTGGATCATCGGGCCGAAGGTGTAGATCTCGATGGCCGCGGTGACGTGGGACACGAGCATGAAGGTGAGGTAGTAGGCGGCGAAGTCGCTGAGGCGGAGGCCGCCGACATCGCCCTCGCCGGCAATGGCGCCCCAGACGGCCAGGTAGACGATGGGATGGACGACTTCCCAGAGGGAGTACAAGAACAGCACGACCCGGTACTGGAACATGTCGGCGATTTCGGCGCGGGTGAGGGCCAGGGCGCCGGCGAGGGTGGTGCGGCGGAGGATCACGGGCCGTCCCCGCGGAAGACCTGGTCGATCACCTCTTCGAGGGGCGGGTCTTCGACGCTGAGGTCGGCGATGGGGAGTTGGGTTAGCAGGCGGCCTGTGACTTCGGGGGCGTCGTCCTTGCCGGCGCGGACGGTGACTTGCAAACCCTCGACGCTGAGGACTTCGGCCTGGCCGTTGAGGTCGGGTAGGTCGACGGAGCGTTCGAGGTGGACGGTGATGGTCTTGTGGGGGGCATAGCGTTGTACGAGGCCCGCGAGGGCACCGTCATAGAGGAGCTTGCCTTGATCGATGACGATGACGCGGCGGGCCAGGGCCTTGACGTCGGCCATGTAGTGGCTGGTGAGGAGGACGGTGGCGCCGGTTTCGGCGTTGTAGGCGGTGACGAATTCACGGATGCGTTGCTGCATGGTGACGTCGAGGCCGATGGTGGGCTCGTCCAAGAAGAGCACGCGGGGGGTGTGCAGCAGGCCGGCGGCGAGTTCGACCTTCATGCGTTCGCCGAGGGATAGCTGGCGGACGGGCTTGGTGAGGAGGTCGCCGAGGTCCAATAGCTCGGTCAGCAGGTCGACGGTGCGCTTGTAGACGGCGTCGTCGATGCCGAAGACGGCCTTGTTGACGAGGAAGGAATCGGCGGCGGGGAGGTCCCAGAAGAGTTGCTGGCGCTGGCCCATGATGAGGGTGATGCGGGAGAGGTACTCGGCGCGGCGGTCCCAGGGGGTGTAGCCGAGGACGTCGACCTGGCCGTCGGTGGGGTGGAGCAGGCCGCTGAGGACTTTGAGGGCGGTGGTTTTGCCGGCGCCGTTGGGGCCGAGGAAGCCGACGACTTCGCCGCGTTCGACCTCGAACGAGATGCCGTCGACGGCGCGGACGAGGCGGTGCTTGCGGCGGAGGACGCTGCGAAAGGAGGCGCGGAGGCCGCCGGCGCGTTCGGGGACGACATAGTGCTTGACGAGTTGGCGGACGGAGATGTCGGGGGGCATGCGTTCAGCCTAGCGAGGCATTGCGGGTTGGCAATGCCTGAGACCGCCCGGACTCGCGGCCAGTGTAGGGGGATGGCGAGGAGCGAGGGCGGAGGAGTGAGCCGTGAGAGGGACGAGAGGAGGCGGCGGAGCGCAGACCGCAGCGGGGCTGGACCGGAGAGTCGTAAGGAGTGAGATAAGAAAAAGAGGTGAGAAGAGGAGAGGGGGCCTGGGCGCTTGCGCTGTTGGGGTTTGTGGTTTGACACGTCCCGGTGGGTACACCCGTCCGGCTCACCATGAACGGGGTGACGAGGAAGGAGTGAGCTTAGATGAGTGAGAGGCGGAGGCGGAGGTTGGGAGCGTTTGGTCGGGGTGGGTTGCCAGGGGTGGGGTTCGACAGGCTGACCAGGGACGCCGGGCGGGGCGTGGTGGTTGGGCGCCCGGAGGCGGCCGGTTAGAAACCGGCCAGTACGCAGGAGGGGGCGGAGACGCCGGGATGGCGGAGGGGGAACACGGCGGGTCGGACTGGTGGGTGCGTAGGCTTTAGCACTGGTTGTGGGTGTGGGGTTTACGAGTGTCTACTCCTGGACCTTTGGTTTTTGTGTTTCTGCTGGCGGCGATTGCGTTTGGGTGGCAGACGGCGCGTGTGGCCGGAAGGAAGGATCAGCCGGAACATTGGGGTGAGTTCTGGGTGCCGGCGTGGTTTTTCGTGGGGTTTTTGCTGGGACCGATTGGGCTGCTGATTGCGATGTCGCTGGCGGACAAGCCGCCACGGCCGCCGTATTGAGGCGGGTGGTTCGACACGGGACGCCGAGGACGGCGACCCGGCTCACCACGAACGGAGGGCGGTCGTTTGCCGCGTGGGCGCCAGCACGAGGCGGTAGGCGGGTCTGAGGCTCAGGACCAGGACTTGTGCGGCGTGGGGCGGGCGAGGCAGATGTAGCGGTTGAGGGTGAAGAGGTAGTCGCCGCGGGCGGCGGTGTGGTGGAGGTCGGCGAGGAAGTCGTCGAGCTGGGTGGGGGTGATGTTGCCGGTTTGGCGCAGCCAGTCGTCGATGACCTGGGCCTGGTGGTGGCCGAGGGTTTGGGGGGCGAATTCGCGTTCGGTAATGACGCGGACGTGGACCCGGATGTCGCGCAGGCCTGCCCGGCGCATGAATGACGGCGCCGCACGTCCGATCCAGCCGTTGGGGCCGGTGTCGCCGAAGGCTCGCAAGACGCGGCGGGCGAGGGCGGTGTCGGACACCGCGTAGACGAGGGTGTCCCAGTCGGAGTCGTCGGTGATGACGACACCGTTTGGGACACAGACGCGGGCGGCTTCGCGGAGGTAGCGGACGGGATTCTTGATCCATTCGAGGGATTCGTTTTCGACGACGCAGTCGAAGGTGTCGGTTGGGAAGGGGAGGCGGTGGGCATCGGCAATGGTGGGGGCGAAATCGCGGTTGGCGGGGTTCCAGCGGCGTTTGCGTTCGAGGCCGGCGAGGTGGGGGATGCCGAGGTCGGCGGCGACTTGCAGGAGGCGGCCGTCGCCGGTGCCGACGTCGAGGAGGCGTTGGGGTGGTGGGGTGGGGAGGGTGAGGAGCCATTCATAATGTGAGCGGAGGCTGGCAGGCACTGATGTGCGGCACGGGCGAGCGGCCGACGGGGAATCGCTCACTTGGAGTGCCGCATGCCGAGCTTTCGAACGCCACCGCGATCTCTTGGATCCGTTCGGGTCCAGGGGAGCGCGCAACCACTGATTCCGAGTCGTTTAGCGCGGTTGTATGTCGTGGCTGCTGTAACTACAATAGTGTAGCTACGCATGGTCGGGCGACTTCGGTGGACATGGGACCGGGAGAAGGATCGAACCAATCGACTGAAGCACGGGCTGAGTTTCCAGACTGCGGCGCGTGTCTTCGATGATCCCATGGCCATGACGCGGAGTGACCCGTACGAAGGTGAACATCGCTTGCGAACGATAGGGACCGTGGGTACTGCGATTGTGCTGATCGTTCATACGTGGCCCGAGGACGACTGGCCGACCGGTGATGATGTGGGCCGGATCATCAGCGCACGGAAGGCCACGTCTCACGAAAGGATGGCTTATGCAGAAGGACACTTCTGATCTGACAGCGGCCCAGCGAGCGGAGCTTGACGCGCTTGAGGCGTTGCCGGATGACCAGATCGACACGTCGGACATCCCCGAGTCGCTGGACTGGTCCGGCGCCAAGCGCGGGCTGTTCTACCGGCCGGTGAAACAGCAAATCACGCTGCGACTGGACGCGGACGTGGTGGCGTGGTTCAAGCAGCAGGCTCCGGGGGGCCGCGGGTATCAGACGGACATCAACCGGGCGCTGCGTTCGCACGTGGAGCAAGCTGAACGGCAAGCGGCCGGACCGTAGTCACCCGGCACCAGACCGACACGCGTAGCTGAACGCCGCTCGCCGCGTCTCGAGCTAGGCGACGGCCGGGATGGCGAGGCGGGGTTCGGGGCGTGGGGGGTGTTGGGTGGCGAGGGCGGCGGACTGTTGGGCGGGGGTGAGGGGACGGAAGCGGTTGGCGGCGGAGAAGATGCGGGGGAGCAGCGTGGTCTCGCCCGTTGACGGGGCGGTGTGGACGGGCTGGGAAAGGACCCACCAGAGGGCCTGGTCGATCTGGGGCTGCTCGCGATGGGGGTCGTACCAGCAGCTGAGTTCCTGGGGGCCATCGCCCCAGCCGCCGCGGGCGAGCATTTTGATGGTCTGGACGCCGACGTTGCGCTCCCGGCAGGCAGCGAGCAGGGCCTGGGCGTCGCGGCGGTAGTCGGGGTTGAGGTAGATGGCGGCGGCGAGGGGGAACATGACGGTGTCGAAGTCGAAGCGGTTGAGGGCCTCGAGCTGGACGGCGGGGGCGAGGGGGCCGTGGCCGGTGATGCCGATGTAGCGGGTGAGGCCCTGGTCACGCATTTCGACGAGGGCTTCGAGGGCGCCGCCGGGTTGGGTGACCTGGTCGAGGTCGTCGAAGTCAACGACGGAGTGGAGTTGGAAGAGGTGGAAGGTCTCGACGCCGAGGCGTTGCTGGCAGGAGCGGATGTTGTCCCAGGCTTCCTCACGGGTGCGGCCGCGGGTCTTGGCGCCGATGAACCAGCCTTCGTCCAGCAGGCGGGGCATCCAGGGGGCCATGTGCTCCATGGCGTTGCCGTAGGTGGGGGCGATATCGAGGTGGTTGACGCCGGCGGCGAGGGCTTGCTGGACGGCTGTGTCGACCACGGCCTGGGGGAGGTCCTGGCGGCCGAGGCCGGCGGCGCCAAGGGTGACGATGGAGCTGCGGTGGTCTATGCGGCCCAGTTTGCGGCGTTGCATGGGTGGAGCCTCGGCGTGGGGGTAGGGAGGACAGTGTAGTCGCCGAGGAAATGAGGGGAGGATTGGCCGCTGGAACTCAACGTCGGCCAGAAAGATTCACGAATTGTTATGATCTTGCCAAAGACTGGAATCTTTTCTAAGATTATTCAGAAGGGTTCAAGATGCACGTCGCCAGGGGAAGGAGCTACATGGTGGCGACTCATGGATACACCTACCGCCGGCCGCCGACCACAGCGGCTGACACTGGCGTCGACTTCAGCGCAATCGCCAGATCGGATGGTGTCATAACGCCGAAAGAGTTAGCCGCAGCGCTTTGGCCGGACCAGAACCACAGGCGCCGAACGAACGCTTTGCGCCGTCTCCTGCGAACCTATGTCGAATCCGACCGACAGCAATACACCCGCTATCAGTGGCGAGTTGATCGTGAGCCGGATCTTCGGAAGCTCGAAACGATCTGTCAGATCGCTCGGGCCCAGCCCAAAGATCGGCAGGGCACTGCCAGCGAAGAGCGCAGAGGGGTCGGCATCTTTCCGGACGCGGATCCGCTGATGGATCCGGTCCGAGGCGTCGTAGGCCCCGGCGGACGGGTGGTCATCCCGTCATCGTTTCGTGAGGCGCTTGGCCTGAAGGTGGGCGATGCCGTGAGCATGCGAATCGAGGGTGAAGAGCTGCGGCTGGTCAACTTCGATACGGAGACGCTTCGGATCCGCGAAATGCTCGCGCGTTATGTGCCGGAGGGTGTGAGCGTGGTTGATGAGTTGCTCGAGGAGCGGCGTCGCGAGGTCGCGGCTGAGGAGGCTGAGGTTGCGCAGTTGAAGGCGCGGCAGGCCCAGACTGAAACAGCCGCAGCTAAGGACTAGCAGTGAGCCGGGTCGTGTTGGACGCTTCCGCGATGCTGGCGTTTGTTTTCGGGGAACCCGGACGCGATGTCGTGGATGGCTACCTGGACGACGCGGTGGCTTCGGCAGTCAATGTGGCCGAGGCTGGCACGCGCCTGATTGACCGTGGGGCCACCTGGTCCGAGGTGCGGCGGTCCATTGGCCACCTGTCGCTCGAGGTTGTGCCGTACGACGGACCGCAGGCTCTGGCGACGGCCGGGCTGCGGGAACTCACGCGACATCGCGGGCTGTCGCTGGGCGACCGAGCGTGTTTGCAGTTGGCGGCGCAACGAGGGTTGCCGGTGGTGACGGCGGATCGGGCGTGGGCGGAGTTGGAGATTGGCGTGGAGGTGCGGTTGATTCGGGATTGAAGCGGCGACGCCGAATCTATAGAACATATCATTTGCCATCTAAAGGGTTGAATTCCAGTATATAGATACAAGGTCTGATCGACGGGTTGGTCCTGGGAGTCTAGCTATGGCGTGTTGTGACTGCGACTGTGGTGACGGGTGCTGTGTCTGTTCGTGCTGTCGGGAGCCGGCGGATGAGGTGGTGGCCGGGCTGACGACGAAGGCGGACAAGATCCGGGCGCTGTTCCGGGCGGGATATAGCCGGTCGGAGATTGCGGGGTTCCTGGACATTCGCTACCAGCACGTGAGGAATGTGCTGGTGCAGAGCGGGTTTATGGAAACGCAACTGAGCCGGCCGATGCCGGCTGCCGACGGCGAGGCCGAGGATTCGCTGCCGGTCCTGGTAAGGACGGCGATTGGGCCGGGGGGGCGGGTGGTAATTCCGGCGGCGTATCGAAAGGCGCTGGAGGTTGACGAGGGCGATTACGTCGTGATGCAGATGGACGGCGATGAATTGCGGGTGGTGAATGACGAGAAGGAGTTCAAGCGCGTTCAGCAGATGATTGCCAGCTACGTGCCGGAGGGTGTGAGCCTGGTGGATGAACTGATTGCCGAGCGACGTCGGGAAGCTGCGGCCGAGGAGGCCGAAATTGCCGAGATCGAGGCGAGGCGGGCCAAGGCTGTGACGACGGAGTCCACGTGAGCCGAGCCGTCCTGGACGCTTCGGCGATGTTGGCTCTTTTCCGTGGCGAACGCGGGGCTGATGTGGTGGCGGGATACCGAGGCGACGCCGTGGCTTCGTCGGTCAATGTCGCCGAGGTCGTTTCCAGGCTTTCCGATGAGGGCTTGAACGCGGCGGAGTGGCACTACGCCCTGGCGATGCTTGAACTCGAAGTCGTTGCCTTTGACGAGAGCCAGGCAATTTCGTCGGGTCGGCTACGGAATCCGACCAGGCACCGAGGTCTTTCGCTGGGTGATCGGGCGTGTTTGCAGTTGGCGGCAGTGCGGGGGTTGCCGGCGGTGACGGCGGATCGGGCGTGGGCGGGGTTGGATGTTGGGGTTGAGGTGCGGGTGATTCGGGATTGAGGGGGCGAGTGGAGGGTAGTTGGCAGCGCCAGGGATGAGAGGTTTGCTGCTTCGCGAGGCGTCCAGAGTGACTGAGTTTGGGAGGAAGCCCGCAGTTCGGTGTTGTTAGGGAATGGCTTTCAATAGCTAAGAACTCGGCTGGCATCGAACGGCACCCGGGGCATCCCTGCGTCGGAGTGAACTGAGAGGCTGCTTGGAGGGCTTGGGTGCTGAGGGCAGTGTGGTTCGACACGGCCCCATCGACAGGCTCAGGGCAGGCTCTCCGAAAGACACCGGGCCGGCTCACCACGAACGGACGGCGCCCTCCTCGGCTAGCCGCAGGCGTCGCGGAAGGCGCGGAGGTGGTTTAGGCCGAGGAATTTGCGGAGGTTGGGTTCGGACCAGCCGCGGGCGGCGAGGCCCTGGGTGATCCGGGGGACCTGGCGGGCGTCGTCGAGAAGGTATGAGCCGCCGTCGAAGTCGGAGCCGAAGCCGACGTGGTCGATGCCGGCGACGTTGACGGCGTGTTCGATGTGGTCGAGGTAGAGCTCAAGCGTTGGGTTGGTCCAGTGGACGAAGTGGTGGACGCAGCTGACGGCCACCACGCCGCCGCCGTCGGCGATGGCTTTCATCTGGTCGTCGTGAAGGTTGCGGCCGTGTTCGTTGAGGGCGCGGCAGGAGCTGTGGCTGGCGATAACGGGGGCCCCGGTGGCCTGCATGGCGTGCCAGAAGGCGGGGACGCTGAGGTGGGAGACGTCGACGAGCATGCCGAGGTCGTTCATGGCAGCGATGAGGTCGTGGCCGAAGTCGGTGAGGCCTCCGCCTGAACGGTGGGCGCGCTCGCCGTCGCCCGCGTAGGTGCGGATGGAGTGGGTGATGGTCATGGTGCGGACGCCGACCTGGTAGAGCATGGGCAGGACGTAGAGGCTGCGTTCGAGGGCTTCGGAGTTCTCAATGGCGAGGACGACGGCGACTTTGCCGGCGGCCCTGGCGGCCAGGATGTCGTCGGCGGTGAGGGCGAGGGCGATCTGGTCCGAGTGGGCCTGGATTTCGGCGTGAAACCAGCCGAAGCCATCCAACACGTAGGCGAGGTGGTTGCCCCAGGCGCGGGTGTTGTCGACGGCGAAGTAGCCGCAGTCCACGCCGCCTTCGCGCATGGCGGGGAGGTCGGACTGGATGGGGATTTCAGCGGTGTCGACGGGTCCGCGCAGGTAGCCGATCAGGCTTTCGGGGGTGTCACGGGACGGGGCGTCGGGCCCGGCCATGCTCTGCCCATCTCGACGGATGAGGCCGACGATGGTGTCGTTGTGGGAGTCGATGACGAGGGCGTCGCGGTGGAGGGATTGCCAGTCGTAGTCGGGGGTCATGGGTTGGGTGGTTGAGGGGGTGGATAGGGTTGGATGGTGCCATGCGGGGTGGCGATGATCAGTCTTCGGGTGGTTCTCGCAGCCAGGCCGGGATGTCGCGCGACGCGTGCAGGACCCTCCAGACGTCGATGTCCGCTTCCCGTTCGACGTAGAAAACCAGGTAAGGAAAGTCCTTGACGACCCACGAGCGAAGGCCTTGGAGGGAGAGTTCGTCCGCGTAGCGGGGTGAGCCACTGGCGGGGTGATCGGCCACGTGGCTGAAGACCTCTTCCAGCGCGTCGATGAAGTCCAGCGCTTGAGCCGATGTCGCCACAGTCGAATAGTGATCGATGGCCTCGTCGATATCGTGCCGCGCCCGCCCGCGAAGAACGACTGGTCTTGGGGTCACCGCCGGTCGGCTTCGCGAACGCGATCGCGAAGCTGGTCGAAGAAGGCAGTGTCGGCGGTACCTGCTGGCGGCGAGGCCGCGCCTTCAAGGAGCAGGCCGCGGAGGTGCTGACGATCCTGATCCTTTCGGATGAGTTCGCGGACGTATTCGCTTGACGAGCTGTAGTCGCGAGACGTGACCTGCTGGTCAACGAAAGACTTAAGCGCCTCGGGAAGCGAGATATTCATCGTGCTCATGATGTAACGATATCGGGATTGGCAAAGATTGGCAAGACGCAAGATCTGCCCTGGAGTAGCTTGATTTCTCCAAGCATTGGGGATCGATCGACTGATTTCCCAGGTGCCTTGCATTGACCTTTTGGATACGACTACCGCCGGGATCGTCAGTCGGGTGTCTTTCGTGGGTTTTTGGTGCCGGTGGTTAGTTTGTTGTGGGTTTCGCGTTTTATTCGGGCGGCGAGGTGGGGTTCGTTGGTGGTGAGGAAGTGTTGGACGGCTGGTGGGTCGTGGGGGGCGAGGGTTCGGAGGGACCAGGAGAGGGCTTTGACGACCATGTCGTCGCGGTCGTCGGCGAGCAAGTCGCAGACGGCGAGGGTGCGGGGCGCGTCGCCGTAGCCGCCGCGGGTCTTGGTATTGAGGCCGACGGTGGCGACGAGGGCGGTGCGCCGCCACCAGCGGTCGGGGGACCTGGCCCAGCGGTGGACGTCGTCATCGCTGATCTGGCGATTCACCCAGGCGGGGCCGGCCACGTAGCCACCAAAGACGTCGACCGAGGCCCAGTCGGCGAGGCCATGACCGAGGTTCTCGATTGTTGCGGCGTCAAGCGCCCTGAGGGTGGGGCGGTGGTAATGGACGATCTCGTAGGCCCAGATTCGCAGGTCGAGGTCTACCAGGTGCGCGGCGAACTCGAGCACCTGGTCCGGCTGGGCGGATGCGACTTTCCTGGAGAATTCGCGGCGGATGGGGCGGACACGGGGCACTTTAGGGGAGGGCAGGGCGTCGACGCCGGAACGGAACTCGCGGGCGAGGGACTCGGTGTCGATCAGTTGGGTTTGGCTTCTCGTCTGGTGGGTGGGTGTTCTTTGGATGATGCCAATCCGCGGCCCAACAGGCCCATGTAGACGAGTCCGGCGACGGACATTGCGGCGAATACGGGGGCGAAGGCCAGCTCCAGTGCGTCCGAATGCCAGGCGGCGATGAAGACCACCAGCGAGGCCACGGCCAGCACGGCGACGATGACGTTCAGAGTGCGGGGCAGGCGCACGGGCTCGGGGCGGAATGCGAGGCCCACGGCCAGGATCACGATCCCGACGTAGCCAGCGACGCTGGACGTGAAGTGCAGCCCCCACACCATTCGTTGCATCCCCAGCGCCGATTGCAGCCATTCGTCCGACCGCGCGGCGTCGCTCTCCAGCGCCGCCAATCCCATGCCGACGATCATGTAGTCGAGTCCCCGCATGGTCATCTGGATGACCAGCGCGATAGCCATTGCCAGAAGGCCGAGCCGGGGCAGCGGGCCCGCATACCGCCGCAGGGTCAGGAGTCCGTTGAGCATGAGCAGGGCGCCGCAGATGATCACGAGAGGCACGGTGTAGGACAGCGTGGCGTTGCGCGCCATGGCCAGCGTGAGATCGTTGAGGCTGGTGCTGGGCACCGTGTCCACCGCGCCGCGGCCGGGCGAGAGGAGGTAGCCCACGCCCACCGCCGCCGTGCCAAGCAGCAAGGACCAGCCGCCGAGTTGCTTCTCGGTCATCCGCATGGCGCATCCCACGGGTATAGCCGCGGCGGCCGAGTTAAGGTCGCCGCAAGCGGCAACTGCGGTTCTACGGCGATTGCGGCCGTCGTCAAGGGATCCCCGCACTCGCAGCCACTGGCCATGTCCGCCCCTTACGCCTCAGCGTCGCAGCCGTTGCGCTTGCAGATCATAGGGTCTGATCGCAGAGCCGTTCGGCTCAACGTGTATAGGGTCGGCAGTTGGACCTGGAGGCCGGTGAGGCGCCTGGTCGGTTCGACAATGACGTTGGTAACGGAGCCAGCTCTTGCGGCCGTTTCAGTCGAATCGGGGCGGCTTTCGCATCGGTGAACGTGGCGGCAGGTCCAGCTCGACGCCCCCCAGGGGCGCGAAGCGGGCGCGAATGGCGGTTGCCAGGTTCTCCGGCACCGCGGGCTGCTGGCCGAGCGCCGTTTGCAGGATGTCGCGGACTTCGTCCTCCACGGATCGACCATTTTGAGCCGCCCGGATGCTCAGCCGGCGCTTCAGCCCTTCGTCGAGGTTGCGCAAGATGATGCTGGCGATGGTGGCGCCTTTGTCTCCCAGATCATGTCGTTATAGCAGTGACTGCGTTCGTATCGCCAAGAATCCTCGGCCGAGAGTCTCGCAGTCAGACCTTGAAGGCCAGGTGTCAGACCTCGAGGCCGGTCATGCGGGAAGTGGCGGAGCCGGGGAGTTCGATGGAGAGGCCGCCGTCGACGACGAGAGATTCGCCGGTGACGAAGCTGGCGAGGTCGGATACGAGAAACAGCACGGCGTTGGCGATGTCCTGAGCGTCGCCGCGGCGACAGATGGGGTTCTGCAGGGCCTGGCGAGCATCAAGCTCGGGGGTGGGCGCAAGGGCGGCGGCTTCGTATTTGACGTCGGTCATGATGCCGCCGGGCAGGATGCTGTTGGCGCGGATGTTGTGCTCGCCGTAGGCGACGGCGACGCTGCGCATGAGGGCGGTGATGGCGGCCTTGGCGGCTTCGTAGGGGCCCTCGATGGCGTTGGCCTGGATGGCGTGGGCTGACGAAATGCCGACGATGGATCCGCCGCCGCCAGCGATCATGTGGGGAATGGCCAGCTTGCAGGCCATGAAGTGGGACTTGATCAGTACATCCTGGCTGCGGTCCCAGTCGGCCTCGGTGACGTCCACGAGCTTGTCGTGGGGGTGCCAGCGGGCGTTGTTGACGAGGGCGTAGATTCCGCCGAAGCGATTGAGGGCTGTTTGGACCATCAGTTCGCAGCCGGCCATCGTTCCCACGTCGGCGTGGACGTAGGCGGCCCGTCCGCCGGCTTCTTGGATTTCGGCTTCGACGCGACTGCCGCGGTCGTCGTTGAGGTCGGCGAGGACGACGGGCATGCCGTGGCGGGCCAGGGTGACGGCGGTGTTGCGGCCGATGCCCTGGGCGGCGCCGGTGACGATGGCGACGCGGTTGTTGAGTTCAGTGAATGGGGGCATGGGGCACTCGAGTGTTTGGAGGTGAGTGTGACGTTAGAGCACGGGAATCCCTCACTCTATAGCTCCTCTCGAGGCCGTGCTGGCTTGTGCGATCTCGACCGGAAGACCCCTCACCGATTTCGAGCGAAGACGCCCGAATCTGCCTCTCCCCTTGGAGAGGGTGAAGAACCGTGCCGCCCCTGAGGAAGGTGGGCCTCGGTTGGGGGAAAGGCCAGGCGTGGTTTTGGTTAGGTGGGGTCGGGTGGGTGGGTTTGGAGGTTGGTGTGGCGGGCGAGGGTGTGGAAGTCGGCGTCGTGATGAAGGACGGGCGTGCCGGCGCGGATGGCGACGGCGGCGATGAGGCAGTCGATCAGCTTGCGGACGGTGGCGCCCTGCCGGCGGCAGCGGCGATTGAGGGCAGCGGCGTCCTCGTAGTCGGCGGGGTGCATTGGTATGACCACGGCGCGAGCGAGCAGGCGCCGGAGGTTCAGCAAATGGGACTCGTCCCGCGCGCCGGCCAGCACTTCCATGCTAATGGGATCGCAGATGGCGATGTCGCGGTCCAGCAGGTCGTCTACGTGCCAGCAGGCGGGAGACCCGGTGTCGCGCAGGAACTCGATCCAGGCGGAGGTGTCGATCAGGACCACGGCGGGCGGGGGGAACGCATGGTTTCAAGATCGCCTTCCCAGCCGCTGCCGCGAAGGGCGCGAGCCTCGTCAACCGACAAGGGCTCGGCCGCGAGGGTCCGCAGGGCGAAGTTGACGGCGGCGCGCTTGGTGGGGAGTCGATAACGCCGCATGACTTCGGCGCAGGCCTGATCGTCGATGTCGATATTGGTGCGTGACATACACCAAAGATACACCTGGAAGAAGGAGTGAGCGGAGAGGAGTGAGAGGTGAGAGAAGAGGGGAACGAAGGGGTCTGCCGGGTGGGTGGGTTGGCGAGGGGGTGGCTTCACACGGCCCGCCGAGGACGCTAGGCCGGCTCAGCATGAACGGGGTGGGGCCCGACCAGCGTAGGTGGATAGTTTACGAGTGGGAGCGGGGGCGTTAGGTTCAGCGGTGCGAGCGAGCAGGAACGACGCCCCGATGACTTCAGACACGATGCAGTGCCTTATCTGTCCCGGCGATCGAACCGTGGAAGTGACGACGAAGCCGATTCCCGAACCGGGGCCGGAGGACGTGCGGATTCGGATCGGGGGATCGGCGATTTGCGGGAGCGACCTGCATAAGTACCGCCAGCCACGGGCCGAGCGGGACGAGCACGGATACAGCAAGCTGACGCTGGGACACGAAGGGGCCGGCGTGGTGGACGCGGTGGGTCCGGGGGTGACCCATCCGGCCGTGGGCGACCGGGTGGTGATTTATCACCTGATTGGCTGCGGGCACTGCGAGCACTGCCGGCGCGGCGAGCCGGGATTCTGTCGCGACATGGAGGGATTCAACTGGGTGCGCGACGGGGTGAACGCCGACTACGTGGTGGTGCCGGCGCGCAGCACGCTGCCGCTGCCGGACGACTTCGATTTCGAGGACGGCGCGCTGCTGGCGTGCAACCTGGGGACGGCGTTCGGCGCGGTGCGCAAGGCGAAGGCCTCGGGCGACATGACGCTGGCGGTGAGCGGGCTGGGTCCGGTGGGGCTGTACACGGTGATGTTCGCGCGGGCGATGGGGGCCTCGGTCATTGGGATCGACGTGCAGCCGAGCCGCATCGAGATGGCGGAGACGCTGGGGATCGATGCGACGTGCAACGCGGCGGAGACGGATCCGGTGGAGGCCATGCGCGAGTTCGGGGGCGGCGACGGCGTGCATGCGGCCATCGACACCTCGGGTTTCACGCAGGCGCGGACGGCGGCGCTGGAAGGGCTGCGGCCGCACGGAATCTTCGTGGAAGTGGGGATCGGCGAGGAGACGGTGTACAAGCTGAGCGCTCCGCTGAACGCGCGGGAGATCACGCTAACGGGCTCGTGGATCTTCAAGCTGTATGAGTGGGAAGACCTGCTGGATTTCCTGCGGCGTCACAAGCTGCCGGTGAAGGACGTGATCGCGAAGCGCATCCGGATCAACGAGGCGGTGGAGGCGTTCAAGCTGGCGGACTCGGCGACCACCGGCAAGATCATGATCGATTGGACCTGAGGTCGGCATGAGTGCCGCGCGACCGCACGTGCTGCTGCTGGTGACGGACCAGCAGCGCGGGGACTGCCTGGGGATCGAGGACCACCCGGTGTTGCAGACGCCGGCGATGGACGAGATCGGAGCGACGGGGACGCGGTTCCGTCGCGCCTACGCGGAGTGTCCGCAGTGCATCCCGGCGCGGCGGACGCTGATGTCGGGCCAGGACCCGGCCACGCACGGGATGTTGCAAAACCACCCGGACACCGAGTGGGATCCGCCGGCGACGCTGGCCGGCGAGTTGCGTTCAGCCGGATACGAGACCTGGCTGAGCGGCAAGCTGCACCTGGCGCCGAAGCGGAAGCGGTATGGATTTGACCGGATGTCGCTGGCGGACAGCACGCGCGGCGGCGGGAACGATTACCTGGACTGGCTGCACGGGGAGATTCCGCTCAATCGCTGGGCCATGGCGCACGGGGCGACGCCGAACGGGTGGATCGGGCGGCCGAGCCACCTGGCGGAGGAGCAGACGCATGCGTTCTGGTGCGTGTCGGAGGCGATCAACTTCCTGCAGCGGCGGGATCCGAGCGCGCCGTTTTTTCTGAAGGTGTCGTTCATCGATCCGCATCCGCCGTTTACGCCGCCGCAGTTCTACTACGACCGCTACCACTGGCAGGACCTGCCGAATCCGGTGATCGGGGATTGGGCGGACCCGGTGGATGCGCCGACGCGGGGGATCGACATCGAGATGCAGGAGGCGCGCTCGCAGGGGCTCGAACTGGACGCGCGGGTGATGCACGCCTGCCGGGCGGGGTACTACGGGCTGATCAACCACGTGGACATGCAGATCAGCCGGCTGCTGCAGTACATGAACGACATGCAGCTGCTGGACGACACGCTGGTGGTGTTCGTGTCGGACCACGGCGAGATGCTGGGCGATCACCGGCTGTTCCATAAGTCGTGGCCCTATGAGGCGGCGGCGCGGGTGCCGCTGCTGGTGTTGGGCCCGCCCTCAGGGGACTATCCGACGCACGCGGTCCGCGACGAGCCGGTGGGATTGCAGGATGTGATGCCGACGATCCTGGACGGGGTTGGGCTGGAGGTTCCGGATTCGGTGACGGGGCGGAGCCTGATGCCGTTCGTGCGTGGCGACACACCGACGTGGCGGGAGACGCTGCACGGAGAGCATTCGGGCGGGAAGAACCGTCCGGAAACGGCCTGGCACTTCATTACCGACGGGCAGACCAAGTACATCTGGTACAGCCAGTCGGGTCGGGAGCAGCTGTTTGACATTGCGAACGATCCGGACGAGACGCGGGATCTGGCAGGGACGGCGGACCTGGGGCCGTGGCGTGAGCGGTTGATGGATCGGCTGAGGGACCGGCCGGAAGGGTTTACGGACGGGTCGCGGCTGATCGCGGGACGGCCGCATGAGCCGATGGTGCCGGGGACGCCAAGGGAAGGGAATGCGGCGGGGGTGTACGGGTGAGAGCCGGCTAGCGGAGATTCCGCGTTGGACGTCGGCGGTCTCTGAGTTTCCCGGCTAGGTCCGACTCCACTCGGCGTGAACAGTGCAGGTGGAGAGTTGAACTCTCCTCACCGTGATCTTTGCGCCGGACCTATCGATGACGAACTCAATCTTGGCTGGTGAGAACGTGTCGAGTTTGGCCTTGAGTTCTGCGAGCGTCACCGACCGCCCATTCGGCGTTCGATCAGATCCACGAATGCCGGCTTGATCTCAACGCCTACCCAGTCGCGTTCCAATTCGCGGGCCGCCAAGAGCGTGGTGCCCGAACCGGCATAGGGGTCGAGCACGACGCTGTTGCGCTTGCTGGTGATCGAGAGGCAGCGACGCGCCAGGGACAGGGGCATCATGGCCGGGTGGTCATCGGCGTTGCCGTTCGTGCGCCGGAGCGGTTCCGTTGGGATGTTCCAGACGGTTCGCAGGCGGCGACCACGCGGGCCTTTGACGGCTTCCTGGTCGTAGTAGTAGTCCTGCTGCTTCGACAGGAGGAACAGCGTTTCGTGCGCCTTGGTCGGGCGATCGCCCACCGATTCAGGATGCGCGTTCGGCTTGTGCCAGATCACTTCGCTGCGTAGCCACCAGCCGGCTTCCTGAAGCGCGAAGGCCAGGCGCCAGGGGACGCCTATCAGATCTTTTGGCTTTAGACCCTCTGGCGTTGGCGGACGGACGCTCATGGCGCGGGCGCTGTTCTTTCGATCGGGAGCGCGGTATCTGCGATTGCCGGACGTGTATAAATCGCCGACATTCAGCCATACCGTCCCGTCGGATCGCAGAACCCGGTGGATCTGCTCAAAGACAGCCACGATGGCATCTAGATATGCGTCAAGGCTGTCGTCGCGGCCAATCTGGTCCTCAACTTCGTAGTCCCTCAGTGACCAATAGGGCGGCGACGTAACTACGGTCTGCATGGACTCGTCGGGTAGAAGCGACAGCCCCGCGCGGGCGTCGCCGCAGAGCAGAAGGGGTCGGCTAATGGACTTGAAGGGCTCTCGGTCCAGGTCATCGACTCGAAGGTAGGGCTGCCACTCTCCAACATCGGACTCTGGGCGCGCGACAGCCGGAAACAGTGTGCTCTGGTGGGCGGGTGCGGCTACGACCTTGTCGCGCACGCCAAGCCCTCCCGGGGGGCGCCGTAAGTCAACCGGCCCCCGATGACGCCAATCTGCCGCATGTCTTCAGTGTCGCGCCTTGATCCCATTTCTGGCTAGCGGAAGAAGCGGAGGATGATGTTGATGAGGATGGTGAGGATGAGGCTGAGGATGAGCATGGAGGCGAGGGGGAAGAAGAAGGAGAAGCGTTCGCGTTCGATGGCGATGTCGCCGGGGAGACGGCCGAAGAAGGGGATCTGACCGAGGAGGACCAGTAGGACGCCGGCCGCGAGAAGCAGGCCGCCAAGGATGATGAGCAGGCGGCCGAGGCCGCCTACGTTGAAGCCGCCGTCCATGCGTTCATGGTAGGTCTCCACCGGCTATGAGCTGAAGTGCGCGTGTGAAACGATGCGCAGGGATCGGCTAGACAGAACGGATGCGGGCGATGGGCGCTGAACCAGTGACAGCGACGCAGACCGACGTGGCGGTGATTGGGGGAACGCCGGCGGGGGTGGCGGCGGCGATTGCGGCGTCGCGGGAGGGGCTGAAGGTGGTGCTGGTGGAGCCGTCGCGGCACCTGGGTGGGTTGATGACGAGCGGGCTGGGGGCGACTGATATTCGGCCGAATGAGTCGGTGGGCGGGATCTTCCGGCGGTTCGTGGTGTTGGTGCGGGAGCACTACGCATCGACGTACGGCGAGGACTCCGAACAGGTTCGGGTCTGTAATGACGGGTACCGGTTTGAGCCTTCGCTGGCGGAGCGTCTGGTGGTCGAGCTAGTCGGGGAACAGGAGCGGCTGGAGGTCTGGCGGGGATGGCGGCTGGCCTGGGACGGCGGGCCGTCGATGCCGGAGGGCGGGCGCTGGCTGGTGCATACGGAGCCGGGCGCGGACGTGTCGCGGATTGACGAGACGCCCGAGCGGCGGGTCACGGCGGTGACGCTGGCGGCGGTAGACGAGCAGGGGCGGGCCACGGGTGAGCAGGCGCGGCTCGAGGCGCGGGTGTTTGTGGACGCGACGTACGAGGGTGACGTGGCGCTGGGCGCGGGGGCGGCGTACCGGATCGGGCGCGAGGGTCGGGAGGAACTGGGCGAGTCGCATGCCGGGGTGGTGTACCAGGACTTTCACGACCGGATGACGTATCCGGGGTCCACTGGGAAAGCGGATCGGCGCATCCAGGCGTACAACTACCGGCTGTGCCTGACCGACGATCCAGAGAACCGACGTGACGTTGAGCGGCCGGCGGATTACGAGCGCAGTGCGTACGCCCCGCTGGTGGACGACGTGCGCAGCGGGCGGATGCCGGGGTTCTGGGGTCCGCGTGGCGGGACGGCGGTGCTGAACTTTGTGCCGATGCCGAACCGGAAATCGGACGCGAACAACCACCACTACTGTTTGACGTCCAGCGACTGGGCCGAGGCGAACTTCGACTACCCGGAGGCGGGACCTCAGCGTCGCCTGGAGATCGCGGCGGCGCACCGCGCCTTTACCGAGGGTCTGGTGTGGTTCTGTCAGAACGACGAGGAGTTGCCGGCGGACTTCCGGGAGGCGGCGCGGGCGTGGGGACTGGCGGCGGACGAATTTCAGGACAACGGCGGGTTTCCGCGGCAGATGTATGTGCGCGAGGGCTGCCGCATCCTGGGCGGCTACCTGTTCAGCGCCAGCGACGCGCTGCTGGACAGTTCGGGCGGGCGTTCGCCGGTGCACTGGGACAGCGTGGCGTCGGGCGGTTACCAGATTGACTCGCACGCGACGCGGCAGCGCGAGGACCTCGGACTTGAAGACACAGTGGCTGCCGATGGGCGGCGGGTGGCGCTGGAGGGTTTCATCGGGCTGCACGAGGAGACGGTGCCGTACCAGATTCCCTATCGGGTGATGGTGCCGGAGGGCATCGACGGGCTGCTGGTTCCGGTGGCGGTATCGGCGAGCCATCTGGGGTACGGGACGATCCGGATGGAGCCGGTGTGGATGGCGCTGGGCAAAGCGGCGGGTCAGGCAGCGGCGTTGGCGCTGGCGCGGGGCGTGCGGGTGCGGGACGTGCCGCGTGGGCGGTTGCAGCGGGCTCTGCTGGATCACGGGCAAGTGGTTACGTATTGCAGCGATGTTGCGCCGGCGGGGTTTGAAGGGTTCGAGGAGCAGGCGGCGAGCCTCTCGGAGGCGGCGCAGTTTTGGGGCGCCCGGGGGTTCTTCCCGCACTACGCCGTACGGCCCGACGAGCCTCTGACGCTGGGCGAGGCGCAGCGGTGGGCCTGGCTAGCGCGGCGAGCGGTGGACCCGTGGCGGCCGGTGGAGGTGGACGCGAGGCTGTTTGACGATCAAACGCCCTGTAGCCGGTCGGCGTTTACGGACATCGTGCGCGAGTGGATGGTCGAGCCGTCGCCGCTGCGAGCGTCGATGGGAGGGTTGCCGGAGTGGCCGAGACCGGAGCAGCCCGAAGCGACGATCAAACGCGGCGAGGCCTGCCGGTTGATCGACCGGCTGTACGGCGAACTGACCTGACGACGCCGAGATCCCCGGGGCTTAGAAGCCGATGTTGCGGAGGATGCGGCGGAAGAAGCCGACGTGTTCGCCTTCGCGGAAGGTGAGGACGTGCACGTCGCTGCCAGACCAGACCGCTTGGGCGCTGTGGGCTTCCAGGAACTTCGGGTTTCGGGGGTCCTCGCGGATCTGGACCATCTGCGAGGCGCCGGGACGCACGTTGAACTCGAGCTCGCTGCCCACCAGGTCGTCGACCGGGACGGTGAAGAGTTCGGCGGCGGCCGGGTTGGCGAAGAGCACCTTGCGGGTGGAGTCGGCCACGATGACGCCGTCGGGCTGGTTCATGACGATGTCGGCGAAGCCGGGCTCTTCGGCGACGAGGGTGCGGATGCGTTCCTCGGCGGTGGCGGCGCGGCGCTGGCGCTCGATCGAGTAGCGGATGGTGCGGCGCAGCCGTTCTTCCTCGAATTCGCCCTTGACCAGGTAGTCCTGGGCGCCCTGGCCGACCGCGGCGGTTGCCACGGCTTCGTCGCCAAGACCGGAGAGGATGACGATCGGGACGCCGCCGGCGCGTTCCTGGGCCGCGGTGAACGTGTCGAGACCCTGAGTTTCGCCAAGGCCCAGATCCAGCAGGATCACCGATGGCGAGTAGTCGGCGATGGCGTCGAGTCCGCTATCGAGCTTGGCGTAGCTCTGGACTTCGTACTGCACATCGCCGGTAGGGACGAGCATCTCTTCGAGCAGGCGAACGTCGCCGGGGTTGTCTTCGATGACCAGGATTCGGAGCGTTTGTGCGGCCATTAGTCCCCTCCCCGCGGGCGCCGTGTCGTCGCGGCGTCGATCATTCAACGTCGAAGTGTGCCCAAACTGTAACAATTGCCGCGGTGCTTCCGCGCATTGGGAGGAGTGGAGCTTTGGCGATGCGGGCGGCGAACCAAGCCCAGCGGTACGGATGAACGTGACGGAACCTGGAAGTCCAGGCAAAGGGGCCGACCTTGACCTGACGCAGATCGAGGTCGAATTCGCGCCGTTGCTGGCCCAGCTTGGGCGAATCATGACGTCGGCGTCGGACATCGACGAGGTCTACGAACGCTTTACCGACGCGGTGACGTCGGTGATTCCGGCGGATCGGCTGTCGATCGTGGTCGTCGACAGCGAGGCTTGGCAGCACAAGGCGCGCTACTACGCCGGGATCGACGTGCCGCTGGCCACGCTGGACGTCTGGCGTCCGTTGGACGGCCAGGTCGTCGAGACGGTGGTGCGGAGCAAGCGACCGCAGATCGTGGACGAGAGCAATGTCGCCGCGGTCCTGGAGCAGTCGCCGCGCCTGCAGGACGGAATCGCGGCCGGCCTACGGACCTGGATGGACGTTCCGGTCATCCTGGAGCAGACGGTGGTCGCCGTGATGCGGTTCATGTCCAGGACGCCGAACGCCTACGAGGCGCGCGATCAGGCCGTGGCGGTGCTGATCGCCGGGCAGATTGCGGGGGCGGTGGCCAACGCGCAGTCGATCGAGTCGCTGCTGGCCACGCAGGCCGAACTGGCGCGGTCCAACGAGGAACTGGAGCAGTTTGCCTACGTGGCCTCGCACGACCTGCAGGAGCCGCTGCGGATGGTGGCCAGCTACGTGGGACTGCTGGAACGGCGCTATCGGGGCCGACTTGACTCGGACGCGGACGATTTCATCGAGTTTGCGGTGGACGGCGCACGGCGAATGCAGCTGCTGCTGAATGGGCTGCTGGACCTGTCGCGCGTGGGCACACGTGGGCGCGAGCTTGAGCCGACCGAGAGCGAAGCCGCGCTGGGGGACGCCCTGATCAACCTGGAACAGGCCATCGGCGAGGCTGGCGCGGAGGTGTCGCACGAACCGCTGCCGACGGTGCTGGGCGACCGGATGCAACTCACGCAGTTGTTTCAGAATCTCATCAGCAACGCGGTCAAGTTCAACACCAGTGACCGGCCGCGGGTGGCAGTGTCAGTGAGCAGGGCGGGTTCGATGTGGGAGTTCGCGGTTGCCGACAACGGCATTGGCATCGATCCGGCGCACTTCGACCGGATCTTCCAAGTCTTCCAGCGGCTGCACACGCGGGAGACCTATGAGGGTACGGGGATCGGACTCTCGGTGTGCCGGAAGATCGTGGAACGGCACGGGGGGACTATCCGGCCGGAGTCGGCCAAGGGCCAGGGCACGACATTTCGGTTTACGCTACAGGCCGTTGAGGCGGCGCCCGCCGCTCGTTGAGCCGCGGCGGCGGGACCGGCGACACTCCCCAAGGAGTGCGGCAGCAGGCTTTGGGAGACTCGACGCGAAAGGAGGCCTGAGGTGGCCCAGGAGAGCGGCGCCCCGATAGAGATTCTGCTGGTGGAGGACAACCCGGGTGACGTGCGCCTGACGCAGGAGGCGGTGCGCGAGGCCAAGATTCGCAACACGCTGAACGTGGTCAACGACGGTGAACAGGCCATCGCCTACGTGCGCCGTCAGGGCGAGTACGCCGACCGGCCGCGGCCCGACCTGATCCTGCTGGATTTGAACCTGCCCCGGAAGGACGGACGGGAAGTCCTGCAGGATTTGAAGTCGGACCCGGACCTGCACCGGATCCCGGTGGTGGTGCTGACCAGTTCAGCGGCCGAGCAGGACATCCTGCGCACCTATGACCTGTACGCGAACGCCTACGTGACGAAGCCGGTGGACCTGGAACAGTTCATGCGCGTGGTGTCGTCGATTCAGGACTTCTGGCTGAACATCGTGAAGCTGCCGCCCGAGTAGGGTGAGGCAGCGGGGAACCGAACCGGACGACGCGGGCGGCGTCTACGACAATCTGGAGCTTCCCAGCGGCGCGTGGCGTCCCTACACCGCGATCCAGATGGTGATGACGGTCGACGGGGCGATCACGGGGCCAACCGACGACTACTGGCCGATCAGCCTGGACGCGGACCAGCGCACATTCCGCAGGTTTCGCATCCATTTCGACGCGGTGCTGCATGGAGCGCGCACGCTGGGGATGCGGATCGACCGGTACATGTGGAGCGAGGAGCTGCAGCGGGAACGGCGGCGGCGAGGTTTGCGTGAGCCGCCACTTTTCGTTGTGGTGTCGAACTCCGGGCAGATCGACCCGAAGGATCGAGTATTTCAGCGCCGCAGCTATCCGACGGCGCCGCTGGCGGTGGTGCCCGAGGTTGCCGAAGTCACGAAAGGTCTATCGGAGGTGGCGGAGATCGTCAGGATCGGCAACGAGCGCGTCTGTCTTGAGGACCTCGTGCGCTACCTGGCGGCCGAACGGGGTGTTCGGCGGCTGGTCTGTGAAGGCGGAGCAATCCTGAATTACCACATGCTGACGGCCGGGCTGGTAGACGAGTTCTTCATCACGGTGACGCCTTCGATCATTGGTGAGCCGAGGCCGCGCACGGCCGTGGAGGGTCCGGCGGCGCTGCCCAGCGATCAACTGCAACAGTTGGAGTTGGTTAGCACCGCCACGCACGGGGGCGAGGTATTCCTTCGCTACGGCGTGCGCGGTGTACGTCCGCTCGCGCAGGCGGGCACGGGAGGGCCGGAATCGGCCGTTCGCTAACGTCAGGTCACCTGACGCGAGGTAGGCGCATGTGTGCCGCCAGCGTGGGTGGGCCGTGTCGAGTCCAACATCACCCATTTCGGAGAACCTGGTGAGACCACGAGGGATCGACTTCTTCGTCTACAACGTCAGCGATATCGCCAGGAGCGCGGACTTCTACGAGAACACGTTGGGTTTGACACTCAGGTCCCGGGAAGGTCCCGGCTGGGTCGAGTTCGCGGTCGGCGACACGCCGACGGTGCCGGCGCTTCGGCCGGATCCGGAAGGCGCCGGTGCGGCCGTTCAGGGCGGCGCCATTGCCATTGCCGTGGACGACGTCGGGCAGGCCGTTGACAAACTTCGCCACCACGAGGTGGACATCCTCTTTGGGCCCGGCGCACAGGCTTCGTGCTACACGGCCGGGACTTCCGATTCCGACGGCCACCTGCTCCTGCTTCATAGCCGCTAGGACGGGACAGCCGGCTAAAGCCAAGGCTGCGAACCGACTGCGGAGCACCCACGTAGCGATCAGGAGCAACGCGCTCGGGAGTGAGGGGCTTTGGCCGGCGGACCGGGTGGTAGGTCACCTAGATCCAATCACTCCCACGCAGGCGCTGGTGGATCGCAGGTCTCCATGCCCTACTGGGACATCAAAATGACCCACTAGCCACCTCCCCCGACCACTGCTTGACAGTCATGGTCATGATCTGGACGATTGTGGTGGCTGGCAGGACTGCTCGGGTACCGAAGGTCCGCAGGGCTTACGCCCAGCCGGCTGCATTCTGGAGATCTTTTGTCGGCCTATGGGCGGCCCGGTGGGTCGCCCTTTTTTTGTTGTTGGCAGAAGGCATTTTCATGCACCTGTTGTATCTGGACGAGGCCGGCACGCATCCAGGCACGAATCATGTGGTGGTGGGCGGTCTTGCGATTTTCGAGCGCAGCGCGTACTGGCTTAAGCAAGATCTCGATTCGCTGGTACAGCGTTTCTTTCCGGAAACCTATGCCTCTGTCGAATTGCACGCGTCACCGCTTCGCGTCAGGAACGGTCAGCGCGCTCGGCCGCCGTATGACCAACTCACCGGGTCAGAGCGCCGTGAGTTGCTGACAGCCGCATATACGGCACTTCGCGACTCGCCACATCCCGTTCTCTTCGCCACGGTGGTGGACCGGGTGCACGTCTCTTCCCGTGACCCCTATGAGGTCGCGTTCGAAGACGTGATTAGCCGCTTTGATCTGATGCTGAGTCGCCGTCACCAGCTAGGAGACACACAGCGCGGCCTCGTGATCGTTGCGGAGTCGAACTATCGTGAGCGCCTGGAAACGCTGGGCGACCGGATCCTACGCGACGGCACGCAGTGGAGTCGTACCCGCAACCTTGCCGACGTTCCGCTCTTCACCCGTGCTGCACGAACGCGGTTGCTGCAGGCAGCCGACTTGGTAACAGACGCAACGTGGGGGAGCTATGAGAAAGGGCTGGCATGGGACTTCAACACAATCCTGCGGAAGTTCGATCGCGAGGATGATCGACTTCACGGTCTAACTCACATCAGCGCGAGTGCGGCGCAGTGCATGTGTCACGCTTGCTATTCCTGGCGACTCCACCGAACTTCGCCTGAGGGTGAAACCTCAGGATTGGAGCCGTAGGTTCCTGCCGCACCGCGCCAACCGAATCCATCCCCCAAGGCTCGCGGCGTTGCCCTCGGGGCACGTGCAACTCATCTACCGGTGCCGCACGCCGTTTCCGGCAACGCGAAGGGACTTTGGCCGTCCGCCGGACAAAATGCTCGCAGGGCTCAATCCGCCAGGGGATTGGGGGCACGTGGCCGACGTTTCGACCGCAGGCTCGACTACCATGCGCGGAACGCCAGCGTGTGAGGGGGATTTTGACATGGCCACCGTCGCATTGATTACCGAGGAGGGCGCCGCCCACCAGCAGCCGTACCGCGACGCGATTCGCGACCTCGACCTGATCGAGCGGGCAGAGTTGATGGATCCGGGCGGGATGACGTTTGGCGACTCCGTCGCGACTGTTGGGGACAAGGCGGGCGGCACGCACACGACGATGGATTCGCTGCTGGCGGCCGGGAAGCCGGACATGGCGATAGTGACCATGATCGCGGCACATGCCCCGGACGTAATCCGGCCGTTGCTGGAAGCAGGAGTGCACGTGATGGCCGAGAAGCCGGCCTGCGTGAACGTGGGGCAGTTCGAAGAGCTGGCTGGGCTGGCCGACGCGAACGGCGCGCACCTGATGTTGGCGTTGGCCAACCGCATCAGCCCCAGCGTCGCGGACGCTCGCCGCATCATCCAGGGCGACGGCATTGGCGACCTGTACGCGGTACGCGCGGTGCAGGTGGACGACCAAACGCGCATCCAGCGGCGGCTTGGCGATCCCGACTGGACGTTTCAAAAGAAGCTGGCCGGCGGCGGGCACCTGAGCTGGCTGGGCATCCACCGCCTGGACATGTTGAGCTACCTGGTGGGTGAGGACATCGCCGAGGTGACGGCCATGACGGCAGTTGCGGGCGGCGCGCCGATTGACGTGGAGGACTTTGGCATCGTGACGTTCAAGTTTGCCGGTGGTTCGCTGGGGGTGCTGTTCAGCGGCTACCTGATGGACCAGAAGGGACACAACGGCTTTACGGTGTACGGCTCCGAGGGCTGGGTGCGGGCGCATGAGGGCGAGGCGGACGCGCTGGAGTGGCGTTCGATCTCGCCGGCCATGGTGGGCTCCAACGACCGACGCTTTGAGTACGACGGCCGCGGCGGGGGCTACACCCCGTGGGTCGAATGCACGGTGCGCGCCTGCCTGGGCGAGATCGATCCGCCGATCACCGCCGAGGACGGCCTGAAGGTGCTGCGGGTCGTGCATGCCGCGTACGAGTCGTCGGCGTCGGGTCGCCGCGTGGTGCTGTAGCGCGCGACGTTCGCCTTTACGGCGCCTGGACGGGGCTTCTGTCCTGGGGGAGTCGAAGACTGCCATCTTCTTCGCGCTGGACTAACGTGCGTCGGAAGCGGCCGTAACGCTCCCGACACGCTTGCGCGTGGCAGCCTGATGACTCGATCTGCTCCGCGCGCGACTGCGGCGGTCTAACCCGGCGGCGTTCAACCGTGCGGCTTGCGACGGGGGCCTGCTTGTCATTGGTCGCACGCCACGTCGGCGCCGATAATGGCGGCGCTCACGCGTCAGGGACGAGACCCATGGCCATCCGCACCATCCACGTCGGCGCCTGGAACCGCGCCCGCTCGCACCTGGGCGTCATGACCCAGTCGGAAGACTTCGAACCGGTCGCCCTTGTCGACGTCAACGACGATTTCATGGCCCAGGGCCTCGACCTGGCCGACCTGGGCTCCGATGCCGCCCACACGTCCCTGTCCGAGGCCCTGGACACGCACGACTGCGACGCCGTCGTGGTCGTAACGCCCGTGGTGATCCACGCCCCGTTCATCGACGAGGCGCTGGCGGCGGGCAAGCACGTCATGGTCGAAAAGCCGTTTACCGTGAGCCTGGAGGACGCCGAACGCGCCGTGGCCACGGCCGAGGCCGCCGGGTTGCAGCTGCTGGTGACCCAGAATGACCGGCTCAACCCGGTGTACCCCACCATTCGCCGCCACCTGATCGAAGAGACCTACGGCCCGCCTGGCTACGCCGTGATGATCCACCACAAAGCGCGCGGCGGTCCGTATCACGACTCGCCGCACATGCACCTCTGGCAGCAGGGCGTGCACCAGATCGACACGCTGCTCAGCGCCATTCCGCGCACTCCGGTCCGCGTCCGCGGCATCAGCGTCGAACCCGCCTGGGGAACCTGGCCGACGCCGTCCCTGGTGCACTCCATCATCGAGTTTGACGACGGTACCTCGGCCACATACGTGGGCACCTCGCAGGCCCGGCATAGCGAGTTCCAGTTCACGGTCGAATGCGAGGAGGCCGCGCTGGCCACCTCCGGCCTACGGACCAACGACTCGTTGCTGCTCAAGCGCGGCGCCGAGGTCGAATCGATCACGACCGATCCCCCGCCCGGCGGCATGTCCCCGGAGGAACAGATATCCGACATGTTCGCCAGGCAGATCAACGAGGGCGTCGACACCCAACTGTCGGGCCGCAACAACCTCACCACGATTCGCGTCATCGACGCGATCGCCCGCTCAACCGCTTCCGGGGAGGCCGTGGACCTGGGCTAGCGCACCGCCCTATCGCCGGTCCACCGGGTCGATATCAACGACTTCCACGGTCGGCCCTCGCTGCCAACGGCGATAGGCGCGGGCGGCCCGGCCGGCGCGCCATAAGCCCACGATTACGCGTCGCAGGTCAGGGCGGAACAACGAGGCCACGGCCAGCACCAG
This sequence comes from Chloroflexota bacterium, assembly GCA_022825895.1. GTDB lineage: Bacteria > Chloroflexota > UBA11872 > UBA11872 > UBA11872 > UBA11872. Next base: position 60,005 of record JAJDVX010000003.1, read on the forward strand.
CGTCGCCGCGACCAGGAATACCAGGCCCACGGCAACGACGATCAGGCCGCCAACCGCCGCGATCAGAAATAGCGGCAGCGCAGCCAGCGAGCGGCCAAACGAGCGTGCGTCGTCAATCATTCAGCACAGGTTAGGACACCTCGGGCAACTGGAGCCGCACGGCCATTGAATCGGCGCATCCCTGAGTAGACATTGGCGTTCCCGTAGACTGAACCGGTCGTCCACCAGATCACCCAGCCCGTTGCCAACCTACGAAGTCCGCGAACTCCAGCATCAGCAGAAGGTCTACGTTGACGGTCACTACCTGGCCGCCGTCCAGCAGGGGAAATTTCGCCCCTACATTCACCCGGTGTTGACGCCAGGCGGCCACGTGGTCACCGAGATCGCGACAGCCGATCACCTGCATCACCTCGGCATCTGGTTTGCCCACGAGGACATCGACGGCGTCAACTTCTGGGCGCCGGAGTCCCGATGGACCGTCCCTTGTCCGCGCATGCTGGTGACCGCGACTGACGTTGAGATTGCGGACGATGGGGTGACATTCCGGCAGGAGGTCGATTGGCTGGACGGCGACGAGCGTCGCTGCATGCGAGATTCCCGGGTGATCGCCATTGGGGAGCGTCCCGGTCACACGATGATCGACGTCACGGTGACCGTGCGCGCGGACGAGCGCCCAATCCGAATGGGTCAGACGAAGGAAGCCGGCCTGGCTCTGCGAGTGTCAGACCAGATCGACGTGCTGGACGGGGGGCGTATCACCAACGCCAACGGCCAGGTGAACGAGGCCGAGACGTTTGACCAGGTTTCCGACTGGGTGGACTACTCGGGCCCCGTCAGCCGAAGTCAGACCGCGGGCATCGCGATCTTTCCGCACGCCGGCAGCGATGGCATCCCATGGTTCACCCGCGACTACGGTCCGCTGTACGTCAGCCCCTGGTGGCACGAGGAAATCACCCTGGCAGCCGGCCAGTCACGCACGGTGGGTGCGCGATTCGCGGCGCATGACGGATCCTGCGAGGAGGCGGACGTGGCCGGCCTTTATGCGCGATTCCTAGAGGAAATCGCCTAGGGCCGGTCCTCGATCGCCGGCGTCCAGCAGCCCGGCCTCGGCCACCAGGCTGACGAGCGCGGCCGTCGCGGCGGCCTCCGCGTCGATGAACACGATCTCCTCGGCAATCTCCTCGATCACGGCCGGCGTGGTGGGGCTGGCCACGGCCACCAGGTCGCCCTCGTCCTGCAGCTCGCCGCCGGACAAGTCCACCAGGTAGAAGGCCGTATTGCTCAGACCGTGCAACTCGGATTCCTGCCCGGTCTTAATCAGACCCACGCTGCGCGGCGAGGCCACGATGATCCGGTTGTGACGGCCAGCATCCAAGGTGCTCAGCAGCATGTCCTGGCGAGCGAGCTGGCCGATCCGCGCGAGGCTCGCCAGGCGCTGCTCACCCGAGTCCACGTATTCGTTGACGGCCGCCGGGTCGACTTCGGCTTTGCGAAGCTCAGCGGGCTCAGGCAGGCGCAGAAAACGCCATAGGCCGGCATTGGAAGCCAGCGACGCCTCGCGCAGAGCCATGCGAGCCGATGATGCGTCGGCCTGAAGCCGCGCCTGGAGCAACGATAATCCGAATCTCTCACGGACCGCCACATAGAGAAATCCAATCGAAAGCAACGCACTCACGCGCGACTGCATGAGGCGCGTGCTCAAGGCCTTTCTCAGGTTGCGATCGTCGGCCTGGCGAATGGCGGCCACGAGCGCGCGCGCCTCCACCCCATGGATGGAGGACACCCAGCCGGCGTAGTCCCGGAGATAGGCTCGGTCGGCGATCAGCGATGCTTCAGGTGACCTGGGCCACATCAGCCAGCCTCCGCCGGGCCGCCGAACTCGCCCTCGTGCTGATCGGTGTTCACGCCATCAGAGGCGCGCAGACGATAGGTCCAGGCGTCATCCAGCATCACGCGGCCCATGCCGCGCAGGAGTTCGTCCAGCTCGTCCAGCAGTGCCGCCGGCGGTTCGTCGCCCGGATCGAAGCCGATCATGGTCATGCCATCGGGCATCACGCTGGGCAAGCCCAGGTCGATTTCAATCAGCCCGGTGGCGGCGGCAAAGCGGGTAATCCGCCACGACCAGAAGTGCTGCCGAATCGCCACGATGAATGGCATGGCGGCCGTGTCATAGCGTTCAGGGTCCCACTCGATCGGGACGCCGTTGTAGCTGGACGGGAACTCTTCGACGTTCCAGACCGGGCCAGATTCCGGGCCGCTCACATTGCTCCCCACGACGCTCATACTGAAGGCAAAGCCTACTCCAGTCTGTCCGATTCCGCGCACCCGTACCGCGAAGCTTGCATCGGTAGTGTCGGGGCTATCGAATTGGCAAGAATGTGGCGGCTGTCGCCGACGTGACCGCGATTACACACTCAGACAAGCGAATCGAACGCCCCTGCCTTCCGGCTGATCCGCCGCCCGCGCCGGCGGGCGGCTGGGGCGTGGCGGAACTGCACTGTCATACGACGGCCAGCGACGGTGTGGTCTCTCCCGAGGACGTGGTTGCGATCGCAGAGCGCCTGGGTATTGATGTATTGGCCGTGACCGACCACGACACGGTCGAAGGGGCCCTGCGTGCGCGGGATCACGCACGGGCTATTGACGCGCGGGTTGACGTGATCGTTGGGATGGAGATTACGACCCGACGGCAGGACCACATCGTGGGTCTGTACCTGGATCGCGCGCCAGGGATCTTCCGGTCGGTGCCAGACACGGTGGACGAGATTCACGCCCAGGGCGGACTGGCGATCGTGGCGCATCCGTTCCTCGGTCTGCCGTCATCCATTTCGGCCAACCGATTGCGCACGGCGCTCAGGCGCTGTCGCTTCGATGGCATCGAGGCCGAGAATCCGTACCTGCGACAGGGTGCGCGCAACCGGTTGTCGGCGTTTCTCCGCGACCATGCTGACGAGGTGGGTGCGCGGATCGGCGCCAGCGATGCGCACTTTGGCGACCTGGCCAAGGCCGTCACTCTGTTTGAAGGGCGGAGCGCCGCCGATCTGCGACGGGCCATTGGGACGAGGTCAGCCGTGCCTGCCGTGGGCCGGGTCAGACACCCCAGGCCGGGGTTGACCGCGCACCTGCACAATCAATATCGAAGCCTGCTGCGGCTCCCGGTACTTCGGGCCGGCACCTTGTGGCGACAGTGGCGATATGGCTGAGAAGCTCGCCCGACGTCCAGGGCGGCGAAACGGGCGCTAGACGGCGCCTTCGGCAGGGCGGGGTTTGGGACTGGGCGGGAGCTTGATGTCCGGAGCTTCGGCGGCCTCCGCGTCGATTGGGTCGGACTCGGGCGCCGGCTCGGGCACGTCGGGTGGAGTCAGCGGCGCCCGGCCCTCGTGCTGGTCAATGAGCAGCGTGAACTCTTCGGCGTCCAGGGTTTCCACCTCGATCAGCCGCTCGGACAGCTTGTCCAGCAAATCGTGATGGCGGGAGAGGATGTCCATCGCGCGACGGTGGGCATCGTCAATGAGGTGGGAAACCTCTTTGTCGATATCCTCCGCCACTCGCTCGCTGTAGTTGCGCTGCTCCGCGATATCCCGGCCGAGGAAGACCAGTTCCTCGCGGCGGCCAAAGGCCCGCGGGCCGAGCTTGGGCGACATGCCGTACTGCGTGACCATGCGGCGGGCGGTTTCGGTGGCTTGCTGGATGTCGTTGCTGGGACCCGTTGACATCTCGCCAAAGACCAGCACTTCGGCGGCGTGGCCGCCCATGATCATGGCCAGCATGTCCTCGAAGAACGACTTGGTGTACAGGTGTCGGTCTTCCGGCGGCTGCAGGCGCGTGTAGCCGCCCATCTGACCGCGCGGCAGGATGGTGACCTTGTAGACCGGATCGGACCGCTTGAGCATGTGCGCGACCAGGGCGTGGCCGATCTCGTGGTAGGCGGTCACGCGCTTTTCCTGGGCGCTCATGACGCGACTCTTGCGCTGCGGCCCCGCGATCAGACGGTCGATGGCTTCCTCGATTTCGAACATGCTCAATACCGACCGGTTACGCCGCGCGGCAAGGATGGCGGCCTCGTTGAGCAAGTTCTTCAGGTCGGCGCCCGAGAAGCCTGGCGTCTGCTTGCCTACGGTTTCCAGGTCCACGTCGGGATCGAGCGGTTTCTCGCGGGCGTGAACGCGGAGGATCGCTTCACGGCCGCGGATATCCGGCAGGTCCAACGTGACCCGGCGGTCAAACCGGCCCGGCCGCAACAGGGCGGGGTCGAGAACGTCCGGCCGGTTGGTGGCCGCAAGTACGATCACCGTCTGCTCGGTCTCGAAGCCGTCCATTTCAACCAGGATCTGGTTGAGGGTCTGCTCACGCTCGTCGTGACTGCCGCCCAGACCCGCGCCACGCTGGCGCCCGACGGCATCGATCTCGTCCACGAAGACCAGCGAGGGTGCGCTCTGCTTGGCCTTCTCGAAGAGGTCGCGAACTCGCGACGCACCGACGCCGACGAACATTTCGACGAATTCCGAGCCGCTGATGCTGAAGAAGGGCACGCCCGCTTCGCCGGCCACGGCCTTGGACAGGTAGGTCTTTCCGGTACCCGGCGGACCAACGAGCAGGACGCCCTTAGGGATTTCGGCGCCGATCTTGGTGAACTTCTCGGGGTATTTCAGGAACTCGACGACTTCGGCCAGTTCCTGCTTGGCTTCATCCACGCCCTGGACGTGCTTGAAGGTGACCTTGGGGCGGTTGGCGGTGACCATGCGGGCGCGGCTGCGGCCAAAGCTGAGCGCCTGGGAGTTGGAGCCCTGCGCCTGCCGCATCAGGAAGATGAGCAGGCCAATGAAGACCAGCAGCGGCAGCACGGAGGTCAGGATGCTGATGATGGTGGGCGCGTTGCTGGGTTCGTCGAATTCGACCGTGACCTGCTCGCCGCCGGTGTTGATGCCACGGCCGGCCAGTTCGCGGCCGATGTCGAAGTTGTCGTCCACCACCGAGGTGATCGTGCGTCCGTCCACGCTGGCCGAGACGCGCGTGCCGCCAAGGCGAATCTGCGGCCGGCTACCGCGATCGGCGGCCGCCTGGACTTCGGCAAGCAGCGTGGAGATTGGCACGTTTTGCTGGCGCGGGCTTGGATTGAACATCACGAACAACACAACCAGAATCGCAACGGCCAGCACGATGTACATGAAGCCGTTGCGGACGAGTCGGTTGTTCATGGAAGGGCAGCCTTTCGTCCCCGGACAGAACGAGACGGGCGCTGCGCCGCGTGGATGTCGGCGATTATATCAGCGGCCGTTACGCGCCTGACCCGCACGTCTGTTACGTATCGAGTGTACGAATGTCCGCCGATGATTCCGTAGCGAAACCACCCGCCGGTTTCGCCGGCGGCAACGGCGTCCAGCTGATTGAAATGGCAAGAATCCGGTCGACGTCTGGCGGGAACTGGTGGTCGGCATCAACAACGACTCCAGGAACGCAGGCGGGCTTGTCGTTCACCGTAACCACGGGCGTGCCGCCGCGGAGAGCCTTGGGCACGCGACGGCGGCGCAACAGGCGTGCGAGGTCGTGGCGGCGCCCATCGATCGGCGACTTGAGCTGATCGCCCGGGCGCGGCGTACGAACGGCCAGCCGGGCGCCCGGTGCGGGGACCGCAAGCGCGTGGAATGCCGACAAATCGCCGGCGGCATCGGCCCGCGACAGGTGACGAAGCGTGAGCCGGCCAACCGCCAGCTCTACGACCGACGGAATGGACAGCTCGATGGCCTCGGACCATGACGGATCAGCCACCCGACCGCCGTACAGCGCGATCGCGCGATCCCGTACATAGGCCCAGCGTCCGCCCGGCAGCTGGACCCATCGTCCAGCCGTGTTGTCGGCCAGCGCACGTTCGAGCGCTCGCCAATGCGACTCGCCGAGCTGGCGTCGCGGCCGTCCGTCTGACCGCAACACGGTATTCAACGCCTGACGCAGCCGTCCGGCGGGCACGGCGCACCGATCCGGGGCCAGCGGCATCCGAACGCCCCGAACCGGGCTGACCAAAGGCTCGGCTACCGGCGCCGCCAGCGCGCCGGCGCGTAGGACCGCCCTGCGAAATCCCGGATAGATCTCGTCAAACAGCGGGATCAACTCGTGGCGGATCCGGTTTCGGCGAAATTCGGGTGAATGGTTGGCGGGATCGTGGTGAATCGACAGGCGGCGGGCCGCCGCGTAGGCCTCCACCTGGCTTCGCCACACGGTCAACAGTGGGCGCAGCGTTGCGCCGTCATCCAGACGCATGCCCTGAAGGGCGTCGGGCCCGCCGCCGCGTGCGAGGTTCATCAGGATGGTCTCCACCTGGTCGTCTGCCTGGTGACCCGTCGCCACGCGGGCGACGCCGAGTTGTGCACGCACGCGGCGCAGAAAGCCGTGCCGAAGGCGGCGAGCAGCCATTTCGCGGGACTCGCCGGGGGTGGCGGCGGGCTGAGCGGACCGCTCGCTCGTGCATGCGACCCCCATGGCATGGCAGGCCTGGTGTACGCCTCGGGCAACTGCTGCGCTGTCGGCGTGCCAAGCATGGTCAAAGTGCAGGACGTGGAGTGCTGGTCCCCCGCGCTCGCGGGCGGCCAGCAGCGCGTCCAACAGGACCATGGAGTCCGGCCCGCCCGACACGGCCACCGCGAGCAGATCGCGAGCCGTCAGCCCGGCCGTTTGCAGGGTGGCGTGATAGACGGCGTCGCGAACCAGACGCACCGCGTGTCGCGGATGGTCGCGACTAGCCGGTGCTCCCGAATCCCCCGCGTGACGGGGCATCGGGCGTCTCCCGTTCGTCCCAGGCAGCCACCGCGACGGACACGAACACTCCCTGCGCGATCCGGTCGCCCCGATTCACGACGACGGTACGGTCCGTCGGATTCCAGACGTCAATGTGGATTTCATCGTCCGGCCCGGCAAAGTCTTGATCGACAATGCCGATGGCGTTGGAAAGTCGCAGGCCCGTGCGGTGGGGCGTGCTGCTGCGCACCGCCACGAGCAACATGTAACCGGGCGGGGTGGCCACGATGAGGTTGGATGGAATCCGGGCGGTCCCGCCAGGGGCGACCTCAGTGGTTGTCCGCGTTGTGAAATCAAACCCCACGGACCCGTCGGTGGCATAGGCAGGTAAGGGGAGCGAGGGATCGACGCGGGAAATGGGCACGCGCATAGCGAGGCGAGTCTACGCTGCCGGCCGAACCGTCAGCCGCCGGCGAAGACCTCGATCCAGGCACGTAGGTGGCCGAATCGCAAGGGCGGCGGCGCGTCCGGCAGCGGTGTCTCGGCCGGGGCCGGGGTAGGAATCGGTACGCCGCTCAAGTCGTCCATGATGACGATGGCGCGGTCGCCAGGATCGATCAGGCCGAGATCACGCTTGGCGATCTCGCGCAAGGCGGGCAGCGACTGCGCGTAGTCCAGCCGTTCGCGAAGTTCCTCGTTGGCGCGCTCGACATGTTCGATCTGCACATTCAGTTCCTCGATGCGCTCGTTGGCCGCCAGGTAGGCGGGCGAGTTCGTGGTTTCGCGCACGATCACCGCGATAAGCGCCAGCACGCCAACCAGGGCCAAAATCTGGCCCAGCAGGCGCGCGCGGTCGCTGCCGGGTGACGCGGTCTGCGCCTGCATTACTCGACGGTGACCGATTTGGCGAGGTTGCGCGGTTGATCCACGTCCAGACCGAGCCACACGGCGATGTGATAGGCAAAGAGTTGGAGGGGAACGACGCCAACAACAGGAGCGATCAATGGCGGAGCAGGGGGAATGGTGATGATTTCCTCGGCAATACCCTCGTGCAGGTCAGCTCCTTCCGTGGCCACCAAGATGACCCGGCCATTGCGCGAGCGAATCTGCTCGACGGCATTGAGCGTCTTGGCGCGAAGTTCGTCGTCGAGCGCCAGGACGACGACCGGAATGTCGGGATCCACGAGCGCGATAGGGCCGTGCTTGAGTTCGCCAGCAGCAAACCCTTCAGCGTGGATGTATGAAATCTCCTTGAGTTTGAGCGCACCTTCCAGGGCAATGGGATGAGCCAGGCCCCGGCCCATGTACAGAAAGTTGTGGGCATGGTGATATCGGCGAGCCAGATCTTCGACCTGCTTCTCAAGTTGCAGCACGCGGGCAATAGCAATTGGGGCGTGCGCGATATCGGCCAGTCGGCGGGCCAGCTGGTCTGGCGGCAACGTGCCGCTTCGCACGCCCAGGTGACAGGCCAGCAGGTAGAGCGCTCCAAGTTGAGATACGAATGACTTGGTGGCGGCGACGCTGATCTCGGGACCCGCGTGCAAGTAAAACGCGGTGTCGGCCGTTCGCGTGAGTTCGCTGCCAACGGTGTTGACCAGCGCCACCACCGGCGCACCGCCGGCTCGTGCGCGCTCGACGGCCAGCAGCACGTCGGCCGTAGCGCCCGACTGTGAAATCGCAATCACCAGCGTTTCGCGAGAGAGCGGTCCCGGGGCGTAGGCGAACTCCGAGGCCACTTCGGTAGTGGTCGGCAGTTGCGCCAGTTCGCGCAGATAGCGCGAGCCAACCATGCCGGCAAAGTGCGAGCTGCCGCTGGCCACGATCACCACGCGCTCGATATCCCGCGCGGCAACGGGCAATTGAAAGTCATGAAGGCGTAACTCAGCCGGCTCCAACGTGACCCGAGGGCGGATTGTGTCGGCCAGCGTCTTGGGCTGCTCGTGAATCTCCTTGTGCATGAAGTGCCGATGGCCCGCCTTGGCCGCCGCCAGCGGGCCCCAGGGCACCGCGAACAGGCGGCGTTGGCGGGAGCGGTTGTGCAGGTCTTGAAACTCGGCGCCATCGCTTCGAAGCGCCACGACTTCACCAGCCTCCACAACCTGCACGTGCCGAGTATGACGAACAACCGCCGGCAGGTCGGACGCCAAGAGCGCTTCGGACGCGCCATGACCCACGACCAGCCCGCCGGCCGACCCTACGCGTCCGCCCACCAGCAGGCCTGGCTCGTCGGCCGCGAGGGCCACCACGGAGTGCGCACCGGCGAGGCGGCGCAGCGTGCGACCCACGGCGTCGGTCAGCGACGACCCAGCGTCGCGATGGGCGCCAATGAGATGCGCGATGACTTCCGTGTCGGTCTCGGAAGTGAAGACGTGTCCGTCCGCGAGGAGTTCGTCGCGAATATCCGCCACGTTGTCGGTCATGCCGTTATGGACGAGGACCAGACGACCTGACGCGTCGCAGTGGGGGTGAGCGTTGGCGTCGGTCACGGCCCCGTGGGTCGCCCAGCGGGTGTGCCCGATGCCGATGTCGCCGGACATCAGATCGTCGTCAATCAGCAGAGCCAGGTCGCGGATTCGCCCGGCCCTGCGACGGACGCGGAGTCCCTGGGGCGTGAGGACCGCGAGTCCAGCGGAGTCGTAGCCCCGGTATTCAAGGGCACGCAGCCCGTCCAGGATGGCTGGGGCGGCCGACCCATCGCCGATATACCCAACGATGCCGCACATGGCGCCGTTCTCCGGCCAGCAAGGCCAACGAGGGCCGTGTGTGGCCCGCGGAACCTGCGCCTCCCCTGCCCTGACAATACCGTTCGTAGCGCGCGGCGGCAACGCGAAGGCTTGCGCACGCCAAGCGCGGCAGTCGACGAGAGCTGTCGTCAGGTGTCGCTTCGGCCGTCGCCGTTCGCTACGTGCCTGAAGAACCAGTCAAGTGTTCGGGAGATCAGGTCGACGCGATGTGCCGGCTCGCTGATTCGATGGTATTCGCGCGGATAGCGCACGAAGTCGGTGGCGACGCCGGCGGCCCGCAGGAGCGCGTGGAGCTCCAGCCCCTGGGCGATCGGTACGCGGCGGTCTTCCTCGCTGTGGACCACGAGCGTGGGCGTCGTGGCGCCGGCCAGGTGCTGGACGGGCGAACGGTCGCGGATGAGTTCACGCTGCTGAAGTGGTGAGCCCCCGAATTCCCAGTAGACCCAGCTTGGGATGTCGGTCTGACCGAAAAAGCTCTCGACGTTGGTCACCGCGTTGACGGCTACCGCCGCGACAAAGCGCCGCGTATGTCCGACGGCCCATGCGGTGAGATAGCCGCCGTAGCTGGTACCGGTGACGAACTCCGGAATGTCATCGCAGCCGGACATCGCCAGCCACGAATCGAGCGCCGCCAGGCAGTCCGCGTAGTCGCCGCCACCCAGGTCCATCCGGTCGGCCAGAACGAAGTCGATGCCGTAGCCGTGGCTGCCGCGGAAGTTGGGTTGCACCACCGCGAATCCGTGGCGGACCGCCGCCTCACTCTCCGGACGGTACTCATGGGCGGTTCGACTGTGCGGACCACCATGCGGCCAGAGGATTACGCCCCGTGGCGGGGTGTCGGCCGGCGCCAGGGCCAGACTCTCGATCGAGAAGCCGGCCTCGCGTTCGATTGTCCAGATTCGGGACCGCGATTCGCACTCGACGCCCTGGTGCGTCGAGCGCCAGCGCGTACGTCCATCCGGCGAGAGCAGTTCAACCTCGGGCGGAACGGTGGCCGCCTGGGTGACGCAGGCGATTTCGCCACTGTGGCCGTCAACGTCAGGCAGCGAGGCATGCGGCTGCTCGAGCGCCAGCGGCGTCGGCGACCGATCGTCGCCTGCCCGCATGAGCACACTGCGCAGGCCGTCCATCACCGGAACGATCCAGGTTCCGTCGGGCGCCGGCGCCGGCGGTGCGTCGGTGTCCACGCCGCGGTCCAGCCCGGAGGTGAGAGCTTGCCGGCCGCCTCCAGCAAGGTCGACCGCGGTCAGTTCCATGTTGACGGAGTGCGGGCCAGTCATCGGTGCGGCAAGAAACGCGATGCGACGCCCGTCGCGCGAGGGCGCCGGCGCAATGACGGCGTTGGAACCCACGACCAGCGGCCGCTCGGACGATCCGCCCGCGTCGGTCGTCCAGATCCCGAACGGCTGCGTCAGATTTGAGACGGCGCCCTCTTCTCGTCCGCTGCGGTTGGAAACGAACACCACGGTCTGGCCATCACGCAGCCAAGCTCCGGCGCCGCTGTGGAATTCGTCAGACGTGATCGGTCGCGGCGGCTCGCTTCCGCCCAGGTCGTGCACCCAGAGGCGGATTCGTTCGACTTCGCCCAGCCCGTCGCCATCGTTGCGCGGATTCACGGCCGGGTCCGGTGGTTCGTCAGGCGCGCGGTCGTAAGCGGTATACAGCAGCCGCTCAGCGCCGGGCGCCCAGGCGAACGTGCGGAAGAACGCATGGGTGGCCAGGCGGCCGTGCGGGGCGAGCGCTAGATCGATCTCGCTCCGCGTTCCGTCAAGCCCGATCAGGACAATGCGGTCGGTCTCGTCCTCGGATTCCACAACGGCGAGGCGGGCGCCATCCGGCGACCAGGCAATTGAAGGTCCGCTGCCGGGAATCCCGCCGGCCAGCTTCTCGGCGCTCAGCCGCTCGGCATCGAGGATCCAGATTTCGCTCGACGTGCTATTCGCTTCGACGTCGGGAACGGTAACGGTATAGGCAAGGCGCCGACCGTGCGGCGCCCATAGAGGCCGGGTGGCCGTCGGCGCTTCGAACAGGGCGCGAATTGTGGGGTGGTCCAGTTCCACGACAGACTCCGCAGCCATTGGCTAGGGGAAGGCCACGCGGCCGAAGCCGTAGCAGCGCGGGCAGCGCGGCGGGCGGCCGCTGGGGCGGGCGGGCGGACCGTAGGGATCGATGCCCGAGCCCTCGCACACGGGGCAACGCCGTGAGAGGAGGCGCTTCAGCAGCCGCCAGAACAGCCCGGAGATTCGACCGCCGCCGGTATAGCCCGGCGGCCTTGCTTGTTGGCCGGGTCCCACGGCGCTCATGCCGCCGCAACGCCCCGTCGCAGCCCGCGGCCCGGCGTGGCGCCCGTGTGACGCCCGTGGTCAACCACGACCTCACCATTCACGATCACCATGTCGATGCCGTCGGGGTAGTTCGTCGGATCGTCAAACGTCGCGTTTGACCGCACGCGCGGCATGTCAATCAGCACCAGGTCGGCGGCCATGCCCGGCTGGATGAATCCGCGATCGATCAGGCCGAAGCGTCGGGCGGGTGCCGAGGTCATGTGGCGGATCATCTCTTCCAGGGACAACGCACCTCGCTCGCGCACGAAACGTCCCAGAAAACGCGGGTAGGTGCCGTAGGTCCGCGGATGCGGCGCGCCGCCGGTCAACAGCGCGTCGGTGGAGCACATGTGCGCGGGATGCCGCATGGCCATCTCGAAGTCGGCGTCGGTGGCCGAGTTGTGAATCACCGCCGCCACCACGCCGCGTTCGGCGATGACCAGGTCAACCAGCAGGGATTCAGGCCCAATGCCTCGCTCCGCGGCAACATCGGTGATGAAGCGGCCTTCCATGTGCCTGTTTGCCGCCGATGAGACACTGGCCAGGCGCAGGTTGGAAAACTCCGTGTGCCGCGCACTGTCAGGGCTAATCATTTCGGCCTCGATGCGCGCCCGGGCGTCAGGATTCTCAAGTCGCGCCAGCATCGCCGGTACCCCGCCGTCGAGTGCCCAGTCGGGGAACGAGAAGTGCAGCAACGTGCTGCCGGCCGGCCAGGCGTAGGTGTCGAACGTCAGCGAGACGCCGAGGTCAATCGACCGGTCCGCTTCGGCCTGGTTAACCCACCAGCTGTTGTCGAGGCTGTTGAAGTGCGAAATATGGATCGGGCAGTTGGCGCGCTGGCCGATTTCCAGCGTCTCGCGGATGGCCATGCGTCTCCCAAGTTCGGAGCGCATGTGCGCGACGTAGGGAGCGTTGTAACGCCCTGCCACTTCGCTGATCGCGACTAGCTCATCGGTGTTGCTGAACGAACACGGGGCGTAGTCGAGACCCGTGGAGAGCGCCGCCGCGCCATCGCGCATGGCGTCGTCCGTGATCTGGCGCATCTGTACCAGTTCCTCGGGCGTGGCCGGACGGTCTTCCCAGCCCAGGACCGCCGCACGCACGCATCCATGGGGCAGGTGATGGGCGACGTTGACCGCCACCTTTCGGTCAAAGCTGTCCAGCCAGCCGTCAACGGTCTCCCAGTCGCCGTCCACATCCGGCTGGCCGTTGAGCGCGTCGAAGTAGTCGAGGAAGGCCTGGCGATCCGCGGCCGCCAGCGGCGCGTATCCGATGCCGTCCAGGCCGGTCAGTTCCGTGGTGATGCCCTGCCGCACCTTGGGCTGATGGTCCGGACGGTCCAGCAAGAGCAGATCGGAGTGGGTGTGGACGTCGATGAAACCGGGCGAGATGACCCTGCCAGCGGCGTCGATCTCGCGCGTGGCGCGGTCTTCGACTCTCCCCGTGGCCACAATCATCGAGCCATCCACGGCTACGTCGCCGCGTACGCCGGGGGCGCCGGACCCGTCCACAATCAGGGCGTCGCGAATGCAGAGGTCGTGCATCAGCTTGTCAGGCGGAGTCGCGCAGGTGCGCGGCATCGTAGTCGGCCGCGGTTCCGGCGGCGAACGCGCGCAGCCGGCGCACCGCCTCGGCCTCCGCCTCCGCCAGGAAGTCGACGGCGACGTCGGGGCCAAAGATGTCGCATCCAATCGCCGCTCGCGCTTCCACTTCGCGCGCGGACTCCGCGGGGCTCACCATCAGCCCATTGAGCGCAACAATGGCCCGGCGTAGTTCCCCGAGCGGCAGCCCAGGGTCGATCGTGCTCACGCCGGCCGCCTTGCGTTCGAGCAGGCTGGCCTCCGCAATGGTGTCAAGACCGGCGGCCCGGAAGTCGGCCAGGCACCGAAACGCCGTCGCGAGTCCGCGTGGAGGTTCGGGCGAGCCGGCCTCAATGGCCCAAGACAACCCGCCGATCGCCGCGCCATTGCCCTGGACCGCATGCTCGCCGAGCCGGATCACGAACACCTCATCGGCGGCCAGGTGGGTCAGATAGCCGGCCACAAATGCGGCCTGGGGTTCCGCCAGCGACGCCGGGTCGCTGAGATGCGGGTAGGCATCAAACAGTCGACGGGTGGCCGTTCCCCAAGTATCCGGGTCTCGAAAGCCGTAGAAGTGGGTCGCCTCGCGGGCGGCTTCGTTGCGAGTGCGGGCGTCGGGCGCGATGGCTCCGGCGTAGTAAGCCGGCAGTGAGGCGCGCAGGATGTCGCCGAGCGCGCCGGGCGCTTGTGGCAACGCCGCGAAAGCCACCCGCATGTGAGCTCGCTGTGTAGCCAGAGACGTCCCTCGCCCCGGTTCGCTGTCACAATGCCGCCAGACGTGACGATTGTAGGAGGCGCGCCACGTGGCCATTCACTCCGGACACACCGGAATCGTCGTTCAGGACTTGGACCGGGTCGGACGGTTCTACAAGGAAGTAATCGGCTTGCGTGAGGCGCGCCGGATGAGCCGCGAGGGCGCGCCGCTGGATGCGCTGCTGGGCCTGAACAATGTGCGCTTAGAGGTCATGTTTCTTGGAACGCCCGACCGACCGGCCGCCATTGAACTGCTGCAATATGTCCGGCACCCATCCGCACCCATCCAGCGGCAGCCCAACACGCACGGTCCAAACCACGTGCACTTCATCGTGCACGAGCTGGACCCGATCCTGGAGCGCCTTGAGGCTGCGGGTATCGAGTCGATTGGAGGCCCTGTCGCCTGGTTCGATACCTGGACCCGGGTGCTTTACACGCGCGACCCCGAAGACAACATCGTGGAATTGACGGAGATTCCCGAGGGACAGCCGATTCCCTACGCAGCGACTAGCGACTGACGTGCTTTCCAAACGGACAGGGTCTTCCGACTCCCAGATGGGAAGGTGTGCAGTTCCGGGTCAGCGACTCTAAGCCGCGACGGCCTCAGCGTTACCAGACGCCATGGAGGCCAAGACGGCGTCCTGCACGGCGGCGGCCTGCGCGGCCAACGCGGCATCGAGCGACTCGCCGCGCGCGAAGGCCTCAACGGCCCGAACGTGGCCGGCATATGGCCCATCCAGATCAATCGATGTGGACCCCGAATCGTCGAGCCGTTGAGCCGCCGAGGCTCGCCCGTCGGCGTGAATCGAGCCGTTGGCGCCGATCAACATGGCGCGGTCGAACGGTCGTCCCCCGGAGGACGCGGCGCCCACGTCGAGTACGGCCGTCAGGCCGCGTTCGAACGTCAGGATGGCCGTGAGGTAGTCGGGTCCGTCCCCAGCCACGGCCTGCCCGGCCGCGTAGGCAGTCTCTGCTGGTCGACCCATCAAGTCCAGCACGGCAACCAACTCGTCGATCAGCGTGCCTGCTAGTGCTTCAGGACCAGCCGGCGCCCAGCGCGTCCAGCGTAGAAACCGCGGCGAGCCGATTCGCCCGGTGTCCAGCGATGCCCGCAACAGGCTATGCGGTGCCCGATGGAGGGCGGGCGCTAACACGCTGACCCCTGATCCTCGCTCCGCCTGCAGCGTCGACAGCCCAGCCGTCCCCGCCACGGCCGACGTGAAGACCGCGCAAGGAATCCCGGCGTCCGCGCCGCGTGCATCGGCGGCAGCCAGCACAACCGCCTGTGCATCGGAGCGCTCATTGCGGACGATGTCCAACGACGTCGCATCAATCAGCGCCTCTTCCAGGTCCGCGTCACCGGAAGCGCTAGCGGCCAAGATTAAGCGCATGAGGGGTCCAACTAGGCTGGGCTCGCGTCGCTAGTGTGGCGGTCGGCGGCACTCCTCCGCAAGCCGCCCGCCGTTGGTTACCCCGTGACGATGCGTCCGTCGACGTCCCGCCGGGGCTATGGCTTGACGCCGGCCACCGCAACTCCGCGTACGAGATACTTCTGCGCAAAGAAGAACACGATGACGATTGGCGCCACCATGACCAGGGACGCTGTCATCAGCATCGGGAAATCGGTGCTGTATTGCGACCGGAACCACCGAATGCCTACGGCCAGCGTCAACTTATCGGGCGTCTGGATAAAAACGAACGGCCAGAAGAACTGGTTCCACTTGGCAATGACGTTGAACACGGCCACAGTGACGATGGCCGGTTTCGAGAGCGGGATCACGACTCGGAACAACACTTGCAAGAGATTCGCGCCGTCGATCTGGGCCGCTTCGTCTAGATCTACCGGTATCGTCAGGAAGAACTGCCGCAGGATGAAGATGTAGAAGGCGTTTCCCCACAGGTCCGGCAACACAATCCACCACAGGCCGTTAAGTAAGCCCGTCGGGCGGAACATGATGAACCAGGGCACGACCAGCATGTGGTACGGCAGCATCAGCGACGCCAGGACCAGCATGAAGAACAGATTCCGGCCCGGGAATAGCGTTCGCGCGAAGCCGAATGCCACGAAGATGCTGACGAATGTCTGCCCGAACAGGCCGAACCCGACCAGGATGAGTGAGTTCGCGATCCAGTTCGCCAACGGCGCGGTTCCCCACATCTGGGAGTAGTTCTGCCAAGTCCAGGGATCGGGCCAGAGCTGTCGAGGCGCCTGGAGGTCCGCGTCGAAGTGCGCAAATGACGTGAGAAGCATCCAGATGAATGGAATGGCGTAGACGAAACTACCCAGCCAGAGAGCCAGGTACGCGATCACACGTCCGCCCGCCTGGCTGGCATTGATGCGGGTCGGCGTTTGAATGCGGCGAGACGACCGAAGCTCTGCCAGTCGTGGACGGCTTCCGATGTCGAGAGGTGCGGGGCCGACGATGTACCACGCGAGGTACCAGGAGAGTACGCCGTTCAGCGCGGGCGCCAGTTCCCCGTTTGCGGGACTGTTGACAGGCGTCGGGACGCGGATCTGGGCTCAGTCCTCGGGGTGCCGGTGTGAGGAGGCTAGCAGCACGGGCAAGAGGCTCACGATGTCGTGCCCCTTAAACGACCGGTGGGGGCCGTGCGGCCCCCACCAGGCGGATTACGGCGTCAAGCCGAAGCTATGACTTGATGCCGGTTAGCGCAATTCCGCGCACGAACTGCTTCTGTGCGAAGAAGAACACAATGACGATTGGCGCCACCGAGACGATGGACGCCGCCATTAACATCTGGAATTCCGTTCCGTATTGGGTCCGGAACCACCGGATGCCCACGGCGAGGGTCAACTTCTCAGGCGTCTGGATGAAGACGAACGGTTCAAAGAACTCGTTCCACTTGTTGATGAAGTTGAACACCGCCACGGTGGCGATTGCAGGTTTGGAGAGCGGAATTACGACGCGGAACAACACCTGCAGGAGGTTCGCGCCGTCAATCTCCGCTGCCTCATCCAACTCCACCGGCAGGGTTAAGAAGAACTGCCGAAGGATGAAGATGTAGAAGGCCTGTCCCCAGAGGTCCGGCAGCGCCACCGGCCAGAGGCTGTCGAGCAGCCCGACCGTGCGGAACATGATGAACTTCGGAACGATGGTCACGTGACCCGGCAGCATCAGGGTCGCCAGGATCAGCACGAATAGCTGGTTACGGCCCGGGAACTGGGTTCGCGCGAAGCCGTAGGCCACGAAGATGCTGATGAGGGTTTGCCCGAACATGCCGAGCGCGACCAGGATGAGGGAGTTCACGATCCAGTTCGCGAACGGCCCCGTTTCCCACATGTCGATGTAGTTCTGCCAGATCCAGGGATCGGGCCAGATCTGCGGCGGCTCTTCAAAGAGCTTGTCCAGCCGCATGAACGACGTGCGAACCATCCACAGGAACGGGATGGCGTACAGGAAACTTCCCAGCCAGAGAATCAGGTACGTCGTCACACGCCCGCCCACACGCATCGCACGGATGCGGGCCGGCGTACGGATGCGTACCGAGGTCGGCATCCCGGAGGGATCCGACGGTTCTACGGTAACGGTTTGTTGCGCCATGCTCCCTCCTATGAAGACCTTTCACCCTCGTAATACACCCAGCGACGTGCGGTCAGGAACTGCACGATCGTCAGGAAGAGGATGACGAAGAACAGAATCCAGGCGATGGCCGAGGCGTAGCCCATCTTGAAGAAGCGGAAGCCGTTCCAGTAGAGGTACAGCAGGAGGAACAGCGTCGCGTCGGCCGGACCACCTTCAGTGATGATCAGGGCGGCTGTGAAGACCTGGAAGGACCCGATAACCGCCAGCACCATCGTCAGAAAGATCTGCGGCGTCATCATCGGAATGGTGACGTGGCGGACCTTGCCCCACCAGCCTGCGCCATCGATTTCCGCAGCCTCATAGAGGTGCTGGGGAATGCCCTGCAAGCCTGCCAGATAGATGATCATCGTGGTCCCGACAGACCAGAAGCTCATGATGATCAGTCCCGGCATTGCCCACCGAGTGGACCCAAGCCAGTTCGGCGCCTGGATGTCCAACGGCGTCAGGAAGATGTTCAGAAAGTTGTTCAGCAGGCCGTTGGGCTGCAACACCCAGTACCAGAGCACCGCGGTGGCGACACCGGTGGTGATCGATGGAAGGTAGAAGCACGTGCGGTAGATCGCGATGCCCTTGACCTTCCGGTTGAGCAGCCCGGCCACGATGAACGAGATGATCAGCACGCCCGGCACGTGGAAGACCACGTAGTACGCGGTGTTGTACACGCTCTGGACGAAGCGGGTGTCCTCGCCGGATAGCAGTTGGGCGTAGTTCTCAAACCCCAGCCACTTGATGTCGCCGACCAGGCGCCATTGCGTGAAGCTGAGGAAGAACGAGAAGAAGAATGGCCCCGCAGTGAACACGATGAAGCCGAACAACCAAGGGAGAATAAACAGGAACCCTTGGGTCTCCTTCCATGTCCAGCCCAGAATGCCGCGCCTGCGTCTGACTGGTGTGGGCGCACTGGCCATGTCAGTTGCGGTCATCGCACCTCCTTCAATTCCGAGCGTCAGGCCCCATTTTTCGTCAAAGGCCGCTCGGCCCCCAATAAACGGCGCCCGCCAAAGCGGTGGCGGACCGTACAGCCACCGCGGCACGCGCGTCAACAGATGTGCGCGAATTCTACGGGGACGGGCGCCCCGTGGACATTAGGGAATCGCCGAAGTCTTAGCCGACGAGCGGATAGTTGAAGGTGGCGCCGCCGCCGCCGGCGAAGGACCAGGATTCTTCGTGACCGGCGCGACGCACAACCAGATCCGGCACCTCCGCCGAGGATGTCGAATCCCAGGCAGCTTCCGCATTGTCGCCGTAGATGAAAGCGGCGGCGCTCCAGAAGGTCTCGCCCGTGACTTCCGATATGAGCGTTGCGCGCAAGTCGCTGGCCGGATTACCCGGTGAGCGCGCGGTAAGGAGTCGCGCGCCCGGAAGCGGGGCAAATGCGGCCGTCAGCGTCGCCGGGGGGGCGCCGTTGACCGGCACATCCAAGCGCACCTGGGCACCTTGCTCGGCCGGCCAGGCCACAGCCTCGCTCAGATGAGCGTAGGAGACGTTATCCGGCAATTCCGGCGGCGCTTCCGGGCCAGCCGGCCAGGCGGTGCACGTGCCCTCGTGGTGAAAGACTAGATGCGCACGGCGTGCGACTGGCGATTCCAGGCGCGTCAGAACGATGAAGTATCCATCGCGCGCCAGCACCACGCGGCGGGCGTACACCGCCGCGTACGGCCCCTGCTCCCAATGCACCTGGGCGTCGGCGATCCCGAAGTCATTACCGCCCGCGGGCCGGTATCGGCGAGCCTCGCCGGTCGCCGGCGGCTGCTCCTCGCCCTCGAGCAGGATTGTCGAGTGACTGAGGGTGTGCCGGTACCACGAGTCGTTGATGGCGATGCCGTAGCCCGGCGTGCCCAGGTCGGCGCCCCAACGCCGGCCGCCGCCGTAGATGCTGAGCGCCAGCTTGTCGGCGTGCCCATGCCCACCGCCGTGCGGCCCGTACTTGAGGAGCAGTTCGCCGGGCGAGCCGTGCGGGAGTTGGGGACGCAGCACCGCGAAGCCGCTGGCCGACTCGTTGGACTCGACCAGCGGCGGCGACGCGGCATTCGATACCTCGTCAGGCCCGTAAAGCAGCGACTCCACATTTGCCCTGGGCATGTCTCGGTACGCGCGTGCCAGCACCGCCTCAAACTCCGGCGCGCCGTATCTCCCCGCGGCCATTTCGTAGAAGCCGGGGCCGTTGGGAATGCCGTGTCCCACCTCGTCGGTGACGCGGGAGTGGTACCAGCAGTCGTTGATGGCCGGCACAAAGTCGTCGGGATACGCGATCCGCAGCGGCGCTTCGAACATCCGGCGCATCGTTGGATTGCCGACCGGGTCGCCCGACAGGCCCTCGCGCGCCTGCGCGAGGTACAACACCGCCCCCAGCGTGTAGTAGTGATAGCTGGAGGCCCCCTCGTACCAGTGGCCGTCGTCCAACACGCCGCGGGCGAGCTGATCGGTCAAGCCGTAGGTGTCGTCGATGACGGTGTTCACCAACGCCTCGTCGCCCAGCGCGGTTCCCAACGTGGCGAGCGCGGCGTTGAGCCAGTTCTCGTAGTTGTGAATGCGCGGCGTGCGCTGCGAGTCGATGTGCGCGGCCGCCGGTTCCAGAAGGCGGTTGCGCAGCAGGTCTCGGTCGTCGACGACGCCCGGCCAGATCCAATGGCAGGCCCAGGCAATTGGAATCGCCCAGACCGATTCGTCGAGCGCGGAATAGGTGATCTTGCCGACGCTGGGATCGTTGCGTGGACTGTGGACGTCCGGGTAAATGGCGGCGTATTCGGTGAGAATCCGGCGAGCAGCGTCCAGGTGCGCGCGGTTGCCTTCCAAGCGCCACAGCAGCGCCAGGCGATAGGCGCGTTGCGCCATCCGGCGGTTGGCCGTCCAGAGCCAGGAGTCGTCGAACGGTTGGCCGGACCAGACGCGGCCGTCGACCGGACAGGCGTGCTGAGTCGGCGTGTGCTCCTCGAAGATGAGTTCGGCTGCATGGTCGGGGCAAAAATAGGAGTGGTAGTAGCCGCCGTTGCGGGCCGCCGGTCGCAGCGGGCTGGCCAGGGCCGCCGCCGCCTCGTCGCGGAGTTCTTGCATGGCGGCGGCAAAGGCCGGCGATTCGTGACGCGACAGTGCGCGCTCCAGCGGACCCGCGGGCAGTCCCAGTTCCCATCCGGTCACACTGAACCCCCATCCAGGCCGTAGGCGGCCACTGTCTTGCGGGCGATTCCCGCCCAGTTGAGCCCCGCGTCCAACTCGCCGGCGGACCTGACCGAGATCTCGGGATCGAGCGCTTGGGCGTCCAGCAGCGCCTGCCGCAGCGCCGCTGGATCGTCCGGGTCGTAAAGCACCGCGGCCTTGCTGTCGCCGACCAATTCGGGCAGACACCCGCGGCGCGGCATCACCAGCGGCGTCCCGTGGCCCAGCGCCAGGATGGCCGAGCCCGAGGTCAACGTGTCCAGGAACGGCAGCACCAGCACGTCAACCGCGGCCATTACCAACTGCACTTCCTCGTCGGCGATGTGTCGCAGATGCGAAACCACTCGGTTGTCTTTGATCTCGGTCGTGTGCAGCGGTCCGTGATAGTTCGCGTGCAGCGCGCCGGCCACCAGCAGGCGCAGGTTGTCGCCGTCCAGCGACCCGAACTCCTCGATGAGCCGCTCAACGCCCTTGTACGCGCGGATGTTCCCAAAGAAACCATAGACGAACGCGTCGTCGGGAATGTCGAACGCCCGCCGCGCCTCCGCGCGCGTGGCTTCCCGCGGATAGGCGTCCGCGAACGACCCGTGCGGAATCACATGCACGCCCCAGCGTCGGCCGAACCGACGCCCCAGCACCGACTTCGCGTACTCGCAGTGGCAGATCACCGAATTGGCCAGCGTGGTGACCACCCGGCGCGCCACCTCCCCGTGCGACGCGCGCAACTGCTCGTGCGGAACGACGTTGTGCATGGTCCAGACAATGCGGAAGCCGCGCAGCCGCGCAACCACCAGCATGGCCGCGAAGGCCAGCAGGCGCAGCACCGCCACTACCGGGTTCGGGTGCTCGTAAAACGTCGGGTTCCAATTGAAGTGCACGATGTCGTACGGACGCGGGAACTTCCATACGAACCCAAGGTTGCCCGAGCGCTTGACCTCAACTCGGACCCGGTGTTCGGCCAGCGCTTGCGCCAGCAGGCCGGCGTAAGGGTTCGAGCCGTCCAATCGCCAGTTCAGCGTGGTGGCGCTCCAGAAGAACACCACGCGGGCCACGGGACTCGTCACCCCATTCGACTCGGCCAGAGTCATATGTCTCCCCGCCAGCGGCGCGGCCCGATCTCGACGGTTGGCGCCTCGCTGACTGGCGCCGCGGATATCACGGCGGGTTCTAGAAGCCGATTCCGGCAGACGAGGCCTTGCTCGGGTTGAGCTTGAAGCTTCCGCTTCGTTCCTGACCGCAGCCCGAGGCGACTGCGATCGCGACAATAAGCACGATGGCGGCGAGCATTCCCGCAACACGACGAATCGATCGAGTTCGAATAGCCCTCAGCATGTGAGTCCTCCCCTCCAGCTTCCGCAGCCTACCCGTTCGGCCGTGAAGATTCTCCAAGCTCGCGCGCGTACGCAAAGATCAGCGGAGTGCCGCCGGTGTGTAGAAACACGACCGTGTCATCAGACGTTAAGCGGCCATGCCGGATGTCATCCAGAACGGCGGCGAACGCCTTGCCGGTGTACACCGGCTCCAGAAAAATGCCCTCCGTCTCGGCCAGCAGCCGGATGGCGTCTATTCCCGCAGGCGTGGCTTCGGCATAGGCGGGGCCGACGAAGGCTTGTGAATTCCAGATGTCCTCGGGTCGGACCGTTACATCGAGCCCCAGCAACTCCGCGGTGGCATTGGCCATGTCCGCCTGCTGCCGGGTTCGACCGCCGTCCACGATCAGCGGGCTGAATCCGCGAATGGCGTAGCCGGCGCCCAGCGCTCGGTTGCCGAGTTCCAGCCCGGCCTGCGTACCCCCGCCCGAGGCGACGTAGAGGTGCGTCACATTTGCGCCCAGCGCGCGTGACTGCTCATGGATCTCAAGTACGCACTCAACGTACCCGACGGAGGTCAGCGGGCCGTAGTCGATCACGTAGGGCTTGCGATCGGCGGCGCGCAATTCGGCCGCCGTCGCGGCCAGGTCCGCCTCGTGACCGAACATCCCGTCGCGTCCTGTGGGTCGCACGTCGGCGCCCAGGATTTCGAGCAACAGCCGGTTGCCCTGCGATTCACCGCCATGCGGCCCCTCGTTGAGCACCAGCACCACGTCCAATCCCGCGCGCCGGGCTGCCGCCGCGCACTGCCGGGCGTGATTGGACTGCATCACGCCGCCGCCCCACAGCAACACGTCGCAGCCCTGGGCCAGGGCCTCGCCAACCTCAAACTGGAACTTGCGGTTCTTGTTGCCGCCCAACCCGTGCTGGGTCAGGTCGTCACGCTTCATCAGCAGCCGCGGTCCGCCCAGCCGACGAGTCAAATTCGGAAGTTCAAGCAGCGGCGTCGGCAGTTCGGTCAGGTGGAATCGCGGGAGCGCATCGAGGCGCTGCCGCAGGTCAGTCGCTGTGTACACGGCCGGCGCCTGCGCCATCGAATTTCTCTTTTCCGGGTCAGTCGAAAACGATTGATTCGGCGGTCAGCCGCAGCCTACCCCTCCATCGCCGAGATCGCAGGCGCCCGGGCCCGGCCCGACCGGACCGATGCGAGCGGTCCAGGGTTGAATCCTGCCTCGGCACCGCCTACAGTCTGAAGTCCGAATCTTTGGGCGCGTAGCTCAGCTGGTTAGAGCGCCACGTTGACATCGTGGAGGTCAGAGGTTCGAGTCCCCTCGCGCCCACCATATGCGCCGTCGCGTCGCGCGTCCTGACGGACCACGTCGCGGTCAGTAGCGCAGAGGAGCCGGGGTCCAGCCGCGCTTCTCGCGCCAGTCAGGGCCGTAATCCGCAAAGCGATTCAGTCCCAGACCGCTGATGTCGATGTTCGTCTCCCCGAAGAGCACCAGGTCACTGACGACCTTGCCCGTGGCCGGAGAGATTCCGAAGCCATGCGCGGAAGCCGTGACCACGACGTAGTTGCTCGGGTAGTCCAGGATGTCAATGATCGGCCGATAGTCGGGGGCCTGCTCGACCACCCCCGCCCAGCTTCGGACAACCGGCGCATCCGCCGCTCCCGGCAGCAACTCGGCGAGCCGCCTGGCGATGTTTCTAATGAGCGGAGTGTTGGGTTTACCGGGACTGGTGGTCAGGTCAACGTCGATCCATTCGTGGGCCCCGCCGCCGAAAATCAGGTTTCCCCGGACGGCCTGGTGTCCGTAGAGCCCGTTCCCCACCAGGGCGATGGGAAAACGCGGCTCCACGTGGGCGGTCGCCATGATCTCCACCCGTGCCGGCGCCACTGGAACGTGAACGCCCGCCAGTTGCGCCATCAGCCCGGTCTGTGGCCCGGCGGCGCCGACCACCACGTCGGCCGCGATGTCGCCGGCCGTCGTCTCGACCGACGTGACCCTATCGTCGACGATCCGAAGACCGGTAACGGTCGTGTTCTGGTAGAGCCTGCCTCCCAGGTCTTGTAAGGCCCACGCGTACGCCTGGACCGTGAGCTGGGTATTGGCGTGACCGCCATTGGGGAAGAACAACCCGCCCAGCGTCCGCTCGGTGATTCCGGGAATCAAGTCCCGAATCTCGGTGGGCTCAACTAGCTGTACGTCGATGCCGTGGCCCAATGCCACGTCCCGCTCCGCCAAGAGGTCGCCCATATCCTTCTCGGTTACCGCGACCTGGAGTCTCCCTTCCTGTACGAACTCGGTCGGATGGCCCAGCTCCTCGTCCAGCGTCGCCCACATCTCCGTGGCTTCCACGGCCATCGGGATCAGCAATGGCTCGTCAACCCGCTCGCTGACCATCCCCCCGTTTCTGCCGGAGGCCTCGCCCCCCACGATCCCCTTGTCGACGACCACCACATCCCGTCCCGCCCTGGCCAGGAAATAGGCTGAACTCAGGCCGGATACCCCAGCCCCGATAACGACGATGTCCGCACGATCCATGGGCATGCGCTTGGTTCTTGCCACCCCTTATTCCAGTACCGGGCTTGTTGGGCTGAACCACTTGGCCCATTCCCTGCGCACCTGCTCCGATTCATCGTGCGACCACAGCACCCGCAGTGGTAGCGGCCGCACGGGTGGCCGGTAGGACATCAAGGGCATGTCGGCGATGTCGCTGCCCGACGCCTCGGCAAGCAGCAGCGCCACTTGCTCGCGGCAAAGCCGTCCCTGGCAGTGGCCCATGCCTGCCCGTGTCAGGCGCTTAACCTGGTCCGGGTTGACCCGAGCATCCGGCGCAAGCGTTCCGAGGCTGCGGCCGTCCCGTCGCTCCGATTCCCATTTCAGAAACCGCGGCGGCCGTAGGCCGATGAGGTCCTCACGGGTGACCTCCTCGCATGGGCACACGGGGACGTCTGATCCGCCTGCGTTGCGCAGGGCCCGGAGCCACCGCGTCCAGTTCGCGTAGGCGTCGGTCGGTTTCGAGTTGATCGCCGTCCCCGTAAGTTCACGTCTCCGGGCAGTCGCTTCCGCTGTGTCGAATGCGCCGAGCGACTCGGCTGCGGCAACCCCGGCCAAGCGGCCCTGGCTTCGTGCAATCTCGGTGTTGAGAACCATTCCGTCATGGAACCCAGCGGCATCTCCGGCGACGTGCACGTCTCTGACGCTGGTTCGCATGCAGTCGTCGTGGACTGGCACGTATCCCCCGAGCTCAGGCTTAAAGCCGACGTCGCACCCCAGGAGACTTAGCAGCTCAACGTTGGGCACCAGGCCGATCGCGAGGCAGACCGTGTCGGCGGAGATTTCCTTCTCCGTGCCGGCAACCGGCTCGCTGTTGTCGTCGATCTCAACCAGTCTGACGGACTCGATCTCGCCGTCTCGGCCGACCGCCTCCCGGACGGTGTGGGAGGTGTAGAGCCTGACGCCCATGTCCTGCAGCGCCGCGCTCAGGGCCCTGTCGCCGCGTACGGAATCGGATACGTCCACGATGGCGGCGACCTCGATTCCGCGGTCCAGCGCCATCCGGGCGGTGTTGAGACCCAGGTTGCCGGTGCCCAACACCACCATGCGTCGTGAGGCCAACGCCTGGTAGTGGCGCATCAGTGCATGCGCCCCGTTGGCCCCCATGGCCCCGGCCAGATTCCACCCGGCGAAGGCGAGCCCAAGGTCGCGGGCGCCGGCCGCCACAATCAGCCGGTCGTACATGATTAACCACGACCGATCCCGGTTGGCCAGGCCAAGCTGCGGTCCGTCCAGAACTCTGCTGGTGTCGCTATTGCGGAAGGCGCCCCAGACACACGTCCCAAGCTGAACGTCCACACCGGCCTCTTCGGCCTCGGCCAGGCCTTCGTTCGCATGGACCACCCGTTCCAGCATCAGGGCCCTGTCGTGCAGCACCGCATTGAATCGCTGGCCGAAGAACTGCGGAGCATTCAGCGCGGCCATGGACTCTGGAATGGGATTCTCGTCGAAAAGCGTGACCTGCACGCCGGCCCTGGCCGCCTCTATGGCGGCGGCCGTCCCCGCTATCCCGGCCCCCACTACAACCAGCGATCTGGATTCCATGCCGGGTCCACCCGCCTAGGCCGAAGCCACTTCTACGTCCGGTCTCCGTGACTGTGCGCGTGCCCGGCCGCCTTTGGCGGCGACGCGGTTCCGGCCGGCAAAGCATCCCGCAGGGACCTCGTGTAATCGACACCGAATCCGCAGCATGTGCCCACGACCTGGACGCCCATTTCGACCCAGGTCTCGGCCTCGCGCGTCAACTCCTCCGCGGACTCTTCGTTGCTCACGCTGCGGTCCTGCCAGGTCGCGAGATAGTCTTCCCTGCCGGCATCCGGATAGACGATGACCGGCCCGGACCATTCGTCAAGCACGACTTCGAGCGCCCGCGTCGACTCCGCGATCCGGCTGTGGAAAACGCCAAGGACGTCGGGCTCCAGCGACGCAATCTCATTGACGCCGTCGGCCAGGCTCTTCGTGTCATCGACCGGCCGCCAACTCTCCGTCCACAGGGGCATGCCGATGCCGGTGCTGTAGTCACGGTCGCCGCCGAAACTCATTCGCACCGCCTGCCCGTCCTCCGCGACAGAAGCGGTAAAGGCCACCCAGACCGGCAGCCCCGTGGCCTTCGCTGATTCCGCGGCGATCGCCCGGGACTCGTTGTCGGCCCACAGGTTCTCGATCAGGAACAGATCCACCCCGGACTCGGCCAGGATATTGGCCTGCTCCTCGGCGTAGGCCCGCAGCTCTGCCGTCGAAAGGCTGGCGCCATAGCCGTAGCCCGTTCCGCCCAGCAGTGTCCCGGTCCTGCGGTCGCGGATGGGGATTCGACACGAGATGGAACCGGCGATACAGATTGGCCGGTCGACAGCGGTCCGGGCAATGGCGTCGTGCGCGGCGTCCACGGCGCGCACGTTGACTTCTCGCACCAGTTCGCTGTACCCGGAAGCCTCCAGGGCGGGGCGCAGGGTGTTGAAGGTGTTGGTGGTAATGACGTCCGCTCCGGCTTTGATGTACCGCTCGTGCATCTGCCGCACCGTTGAAGGGTGCGTGTAGTTGCCGGGACCGCACCACGCGGCCGGGTCCATCGGCACGCCCATGGACTGAAGCTCGGTTCCGATGGCTCCATCGAGGATGATCACCTCGCCCTGATCCAGGCGGCTCTTCAGCGCCCCATAGTTAGCCATGCGTGATTCTCCGTAGCGGCTACTACTCCATGCAGCATATTCCTATTTCGAGCTATCAGGACAGAACTGCCGCCCCGGAATCCGCCAGGACCACTACGATTCCTCCAAGACCTGCTCACTTCCAGCCAGATCGACAGACGTCCGAGGCGCTGTTGTCGAAAGATGGGCCACAAAGGTCTCGATGACACCGGTGCCGACGCCTGCGGACTCTCAGGCGAAAGCGGTCCATTCCAGGAACGCACCCTGGTTCGTCAACTCCATGCCGCCCCTGCCCGACCTTTGGCTCGACGTCGGCATGGTCAGGTTCAGCCCATGTCCCTCGGAGTCGGCAGTAAAGTGTTCCTTGATCTACCAGCACCACTTGATGCGGCACGCGGAAGCTCGCGCCAATAGCCCGGGGACTGGCGGCTGGGGCGGTGGCTACTGCTGTGCTGGCAGCTTGCGACGGCAGACCCGACGAAACCGTCGTTCTGCGCCTGACCGCGCGCGCGACGACCACCACCGGTAGTCAGTCCCCGTCCGCGGCGGTTACGCCCGGAACTGGCCAGGCACCCTCGTTGCGCGAACCGGGAACGCCCTCGGCCG
Source organism: Chloroflexota bacterium (assembly GCA_022825895.1). GTDB lineage: Bacteria > Chloroflexota > UBA11872 > UBA11872 > UBA11872 > UBA11872. The sequence continues at coordinate 88,021 of JAJDVX010000003.1, forward strand.
CCTCCGCACCGGCACCGCCGCCTGCACTCGCCCCTTCAGCCACCCCGGCCCCCACGCCTACACCGACCCCCTCGCCTACGCCGTCGGCCACGGTGGATGTGGACGGCGTCGGCGGTCGGCTGCTGGAGGTGATCGACGGTGACACCTTCACTGTCAGGATTCCGTCGGGCGAGGCCACGGTTCGCGTCCTTGGAATCGACGCCCCCGAGTTTGACGACGCCGGGCAGCGGCAGCTCGCCGAGGAGGCGCGCGACACCCTGCGTGCCCTCATCGGCGATGGCCCTTTGCGGCTTGTTGCCGACACGGAACCTACCGATGCCGGCGGCCGCCTGCTCCGGCATGTCTTCAGGGCGGACCGCCTGCTGGCGGCGGAACTGGCACGCCAGGGCTGGGCGCGCGCCCTACCGGTTTCCCCGAACCTGGCGCATCGGGAAGCCATCGATCGCGCCGTCGCCGAAGCTCGCGCGGGCGATAAGGGCATGTGGGCGCTTGGCGTCGCCGACATTTCGCTAACCGTCGACAAGATCGGAGAAGTCGTAACGCTCGCCAACCACGGGCCGTCTCCGCTGGACATCGGCGGCTGGTGGCTGGTCAGCCTGCGCGGCAAGCAGGGCTACCGCTTCCCACCCGGGACCACGATCGCCCTCCGAGCAAACCTGACGGTCGTCTCCGGCCAGGCCTCAGGCACGCACCGCTTCCAGCAGCGCAACGTCTGGAACAACTCCGACCCAGACCCCGCCGAACTGCGGCGTCCCGATGGACGCATCGTCGCCGTCTGGGATGACTCCGAATCCCAGAAGACCGGGCGCTGATTCAGCGTCAACCGCGAGCTTGAATCGTCGTTTTCGTAGACCGTTTCTACGCAGGCGCAACCCACGACTCTGCGAAGGCGAGGAAGGCGCTGGTGATTGGTTGAGAGCCCACTTGGCGTGGGAATACCTCTCCAGCGATCCGCTCGCCGCTGATGGATAGATGCGCGTCGGACGCCGACATGAGGACTGAAAAGACGTCCATACCGTCTTGTTCGCCGGGTTGCGCCAGCCGCTCCACGTGAAACGGCGTTGCCAGATCGTTCCAGACCGCGCGGACGGTCACGTCACCGGCGCTGACGGTCTCGGTCCAGCGGCGCGGAAGTGCGTCGACGAAGGTAAAGCCGCCTGCCGTAACGATCGGCAGGTCCGTGAGTCCTACCAGGTCCTTATAGAGCGGGCTGCCGCCCAGGTACCAGTCAAGCAACCAGCGGGCCAGAGCGGGATTGTCCGTGTAACAGGCGTTACGCGGGTCGGCGGCGTTGGGGTCGGCCAGCACGAACACGGCATGGCCGGGGCCGTGCGGGCTGAGCCTGAGGCGAAAGTGATTGACGAGCGCGGCGTCGGGACCGCCCGGGTGGGTTTGCAGCCGCAGGATGTGGTTCTCGCCGGCAATGAGCACCCGTCCGGGGTTGTTGATGGGGCGCTCAGCCACGGCGTCTGCCGGTCGGGAGGCGAGCCCAGCGGTGAACGGCCCCTGCGAAGAGCAGTGCGAGCGGCATGGCTACTACCGCGCCGGCGGCCATTCCTGCATACGCGCCGCGCATTCCGCCGTTGAGCGTGGGATCAAACGGCCCGCGCGGGTCGCCGCTTTGCAGACCGATCAGTCCTCCCAGCACGCCGCCCACAATGGCGACGACCGCGATGAGACAGATCGAACCTCCGAGGGCGGCCAGGCGCAGGCTGCCCGTCACCTGGACGGGTCTCGGGACCTCGCAGGCGTACGGCGGCGTCCGCCGTGACGGAGGGCTGCACGGCGGCGGGCTGCCACTGCTCGTCGGGCGCGAGCGGCATCGGCCTTCGGTGGTGCTTCGGTATCAACGACCGGTGGATTGGGAATGACCTGCCAGAAGTTGGCGACTTCGGACTGCCATGCGTCGAGAATCCGGCGTCCGAGCGCGCTGCTGGTGGCGTCAACGTGCTGCGCGATGAGGCTCCGCAACTCTTCGGCGGCCTCGGGGGTGGCGATGCGCGCAACGCTGACAAGTTCCGGATTGAAGCGCTTGAGGAACTTATCGCCGCGCTCGTAAATGTAGGCCGTGCCGGCCGACATGCCGGCGGCGAAGTTCTTGCCGGTGGGGCCGAGGACGACCACCGTTCCACCAGTCATGTATTCGCAGCAGTGGTCGCCAACGCCCTCGACTACCGTTTGCGCCCCGCTATTCCGGACGCCGAAGCGTTCGCCGGCCCGGCCGGCCACAAACAGGCGGCCCGAGGTGGCGCCGTAGAGGACGGTATTGCCCATGATCACGTTGTCTTCAGGCGCGAAGGCGGCGCTGTCAGGCGGACGAACGGTGATGACGCCGCCACCGAGCCCTTTACCAACGTAATCGTTGGCCTCGCCAATCAGGTCCAGGCGCAGGCCACGCGTGACGAAGGCGCCGAAGCTTTGGCCGGCGGTGCCGTGGAAGGTCAGGCGAATGCTCTCGTCCGCAATCCCGTCCTCAAACCCGGCACGCACAATCGCGCCGCTGAGTTGCGCACCCACGGCGCGGTCAGTGTTGGCAATCGGCAGCTTAAGCGCCAGCGACACGTCTGGAAGCGCGGAAAAGTCGAGGTCGTCGATGATCTTCGTATCGAGATGAACATCGTGGGGCCGGTCGTTGCGTTCGCGGTGGCGGCGCAGCGGCGACACGCGGGTTTCGTCGGGCGGGACCAACAGGTCGTGCAGGTCAAGGGCGTCCGCGCGCCCGGCGTCCAGATCGGGATCTGGCTCCAGGTATTGGACCTGGCCGATCAAGTCATTGAAGTTCGCCACGCCCAGGCTGGCCATGATCTCGCGGACGCCCTGGGCCATGTGCGTGAAGAAACGGACGACGTGTTCCGGTTCGCCGGCGAAACGTTCGCGCAGGTCGGCGCGCTGGGTAGCCACACCCACGGGGCAGGTATTCAGGTGGCATTGGCGGGCCATGATGCACCCCACGGCCACCGCGGCCACGGTGCCGAAGCCAAACTCCTCGGCGCCCAGGATCCCCGCGATGACTACGTCCCGGGCCGTCTTCAGGCCCCCGTCGGTCTTGACCAGGATGCGGTCCCGCAGGCCGTTGCGTACCAGGACATGCTGGGTCTCGACCAGGCCGATCTCCCACGGCACGCCGGCGTTCTTGATGGAACTGATGGGCGAGGCGCCCGTGCCGCCGTCGTGGCCGCTGATGAGCACGTAGTCCGCATAGGCCTTGGCGACACCGGCGGCGATGGTCCCGACGCCAGACTCGGCGACGAGCTTTACGCCGACCGCGGCGTTCGGGTTGGCGTGCTTGAGGTCGTAGATCAGCTGCGCCAGGTCCTCAATGCTGTAAATGTCGTGGTGCGGCGGCGGCGAAATAAGTGGAATGCCCGGAATCGTGTGCCGCAGGCTGGCGATGTACGGCGACACCTTGAGTGCCGGCAGTTGCCCGCCTTCGCCGGGCTTCGAGCCCTGGGCCATCTTGATTTCCAGTTGGTCGGCCTTGGAGAGGTATAGCGGCGTGACGCCAAAACGGCCCGAGGCAACCTGCTTGATGCGGCTGTCGGGTTCTTGGCCGTTTTCGTCGGGGGCGTACCAGGTCCGGTCCTCGCCGCCCTCGCCGGTATTGCTGCGTGCGCCGATGCTGTTCATGGCCTTGCTCAGGGTGCTATGAGCTTCGGGGCTCAGGGCGCCGACGGACATGGCGGTCGTGGTGAAGCGTCGCACGATGGTTTCAATCGGTTCGACGTCGTCGACTGGGATCGGATCGCCCCGGGGAACGAATCGGAGCAGGTCGCGGATGGCGTAGGGGTCGCGGTCGTTGACCACGCTGTCGTAGGCGTCGAAGTCCTCGCGATCACCGGTTCGGATTGCGCGGTGCATGGCCTTGACGAAGCCCGGGTTGGCGGCGTGGAACTCGCCGTTGCGCCGGTAGCGCGCCCAGCCGATGTCGGTCGGCTGCGGCGGGGCCTCGGGCTCGAACGCCTCGGTGTGCCGTGCCAGGACATCGGCCGCCAATTCCTCGAACCCGATGCCGCCCACCCGTGACGGCGTTCCGGGAAAGCAACGGTCAATGACCTGATCGGCCAGGCCGACGGCCTCAAAGACCTGCGCGCCCTGGTAGCTGCTGAGGGTTGAGATGCCCATCTTGGAGAGCACCTTGCGCACGCCGTCCTCGGCAATGCGCAGATAGGTCTGGCCAAGGTTCTCAGACCCGTTGGTTGCGACTGGTTCCATGCTGTTGACGGTGGCCAGCGCCAGATACGGACTGACCGCGCCCGCGCCATAGCCGATCAGGGCGCACAAGTGATGCACATCCCAGGCCTGCGCGGTATGCACCACGATGCCGGCGTGCAGACGACGCCCGGACTCAATCAGGGCAAAGTGCAGCGCGCCCACCGCCAGCGCAATCGGAATCGCCGCCCTGGTCCGATCCATGCCGCGGTCGCTGACGATCAGGATGCGCGCTCCGTCGTCGATAGCGCTCAGCGCCTGCCTGACCAGTTCGTCCAGCGCCAGTTCCAGCCCGGCCGGTCCACCGGCCACCGGGAACAGGGCGTCGAGCCAGGCCGTGGCGAAGTCGCGATCGTCCAGCTTGTCGATTCGCCGCAGGTCGTCGTCGCTCAGCAGCGGCGAGTCCAGGTGCAGCAGGTGCGCGGCCTCGGGCGTCGGCACCAGGAAGGTACCGCGCTTGCCGAGGCGGGTCATGAGCGACATCACCAGCTTCTCGCGCAGCGGATCGATAGGCGGGTTGGTGACTTGCGCGAACCGTTGTCGCAAGTAGCTGAAGACGGACGGCTGGAATCGCGACATAACGGCGAGGGGCGCATCGTTGCCCATGGAGAAGACCGGGTCCATGGCCTGGAGGGCCATGGGTTCGAGGATGTGCGTCAGATCCTCGCGGGTGAAACCCAACGCCCGTTGCCAGCGCTGCACCTCGGGCCCGGCCAGCCCCTTCTCGTTCCCGTCCAGATCAACGCTGAGCGATCGATCGATTGTGACGCGCTGATCGTGAAACCATTCGCCATACGGCTTGTTCTCGACAAACTCGCGCTTGGCGGCATAGTCGGTGAGCAGGCGGCCGGTTTCCAGATCGACCGCGATCATCCGCCCTGGGCCGAGTCGGCCCTTGGAGATGATGTGCGCGTCGTCAATGTCGATCACACCGACTTCCGACGCCATGAGCACCATGTCGTCGTCAGTGACGATATAGCGCGCAGGTCGCAGGCCGTTGCGATCCAACGCGCCGCACACCCAGCGCCCGTCGGTAAACGCCAGGGCTGCGGGGCCGTCCCACGGCTCCATCAGGCAGGCGTGATAGGCGTAGAAATCCTGCAACTCCGCCGGCATCTCCCGCGCGTCGCGCCAGGCCTCCGGCACCAGCATCATGGCGCTGTGCACCAGGTTGCGTCCGGAGTGGGTAAGCAACTCGAGCACCTGGTCCAGGCTGCACGAGTCCGACATGGCGGATCCAACGCGGTCCGTCATGGGCCGAAGGACGGCCGTGTCCGCCCCGAAGAGGGGATGCTCCAGCCCGCCCTCGCGAGCGAACATCCAGTTGCGGTTGCCGTCCAGCGTGTTGATTTCGCCGTTGTGCGCCAGCATCCGGAAGGGCTGCGCCAACTGCCAGGTCGGGCTGGTGTTGGTGCTGTAGCGCTGGTGGAATACCGCCACCGCCGTGCGGTAGCGGGGGTCGCTGAGGTCCGTGAAGAAGTGGCCCACTTCGGTTCCGACGATCAGGCCTTTGTAGACGATCGTGCGAGATGAGAGTGAGACCACGTAATGTGCATCCAGCGACTCAGCGCGCAGACGACTCTCCAACTCCTTGCGAGCCAGGTACAACCGCTGTTCGGCGGGCAGCAGCTCGCTCGCATCCTGGTTATCGACAAGCAATAGATGCTTGATGTCCGGCATTGACAGACCGCCGGCCGTGCCCAGCACGTCGCGGTCCAGCGGCACATCGCGCCAGCCAGCCACGCTGAAGCCGCGACGCGCGCAGATGGCTTCGGCCAGTACCTGGACCCGATGCGTGCCGCGCGGGTCATGCCGATCCAGGAAGAAGACTCCCACGGCCATCCGCGCCGGCTCGACGCTGGGCCAGCCCACGTCTGCGTAGACGCTCGCGAGCAGTTCGCGGGGAAGCTGGGTGAGAAGGCCGGCGCCGTCTCCGGTACGTGCGTCGGCCGCAATTGCGCCTCGGTGCGTCAGCGACGCGACGGCCTCGAGGGCCCGCTCCACGATCTTGTGCGAGCGGCGTCCCTGGATGTCGGCCACGAAGCCCACGCCGCACGAGTCGTGCTCATAGCGCGGGTCGTACATGGGGGCCAAGGCAGGAATCCTCTCGATCGGGCAGTCGGTGAGGCGTCTAGCGCGTAGCCGCGAGGTTGGTGATGGATGAAGGTGCGGCGCGCCCAAGCCCGGCGTGGCGGGTCATCCGTCGATGGGTATTCATCGGCCTTCTGGGCGTTGCAACTCTCAAGCAGCGGCCGACCCGACGGAACTCACCGTGCGAACGGTATGCGCCGCCGAGGCCAGCGTCATGCGGGTTCCGCATAGGGTAGCGCATGGAGGCATCCCGTGGGCCGACCAGCCGTCGATTCCAGCAGGCCCGATGCTACGATCAGGTGATGCGCGCCTGACCTTGTGCCATGTTCCGCGTGCTTCTGTTTGGGATGCTGGTCGCGACCATCCCGTTCCTGATCTACAGCGGGATGCGGCGCCGGCTGGCGTATGCCATCTCGGTCACGGCCACGATATACCTGATCGTGATCGGACTGCGGGTGCTGACCGGGTTCTGGTGGTTCCGGGAGGAGTTGCAGAACACAATCGGCGCCATTGGAATCATCGTGTTAATCGCTTCGGCCATTTATATGGCGATGCGGCACTATGGCGAACGCGCAGTGCGACGAAAGCTGGCCGAGCGCGCCGAGTCGCCAGACGCGCATCGGAGCCTGATCGATAATGTCCGGCGCTCGCTTCGCGAATAGCCGACGTCCAGGGAGCAGCTTGTGGCCTTCACCATCAACGAAACCCCCGTGCACTGGGACGGCGTGGCGCCGCCCGCCCGCATGCCCCCGTGGCAGGAAGTGGTCTGGATTGGGATTCCCGGCTATTCCCGTCGCCTCTGGTTCATCTCCAAAACCGGCATGAGTTGGCAGCAGCGCCAGCGCGAGGAGATTATTCGCAAGGGGCGCGAATTGCTCATGCGCGAGCGTGCGGCAGGCGGCGACGCCGCGACCTGATCCGGTCCGGCCGTGAATCTCCAGCTTGAAGGACTGGCGGCGGCCGTCACGGGCGGCAGCGAAGGCGTAGGCCGCGCCATCGCGGAAGTTCTAGCCCGCGAGGGCTGCGATGTCGCCCTCGCCGCCAGACGGCGCGCCGTCCTGGAGGACGCGGCGCACGACATTGCGCAGGAGAGCGGTCGGCGCGTTCTCCCGATCCAGGCTGACCTGAGCCGGGCGGACGACGCCCGGACCTTCGTGGCCACGGCCGCACGCAGCCTGGGGCGACTCGACATCCTGGTAAACAACGCGGGCGGGCCGGGCGCCCACCGATTTGACGGCGCCAGCGACGAGATCTGGCAGGCCGACCTGGACGTGAAGCTGTTCGGCGCGATTCGGTGCTCGCGGGCGGCGCTGCCCTATCTGCGGCGTGCCGGCGGGTCCATCGTCAACATCACGTCCACCGGCGGCCGTGAGCCGTCGCAAGCGTCGGTTCCCACGTCCGTCACTCGCGCCGCCGGCATTGCGCTGACCAAGGCCATGTCCAAGGAATACGCGGATGCCGGGGTTCGCGTAAACACCGTCATGCTCGGGTCGATCCGCAGCGCGCAGTGGGAACGTCGCTGGGAAGCTACCGGGCGTCACGGCACGCTTGAGGACTTTTACGACCGCGCCGGGGTGGCGATCCCGCTCGGCCGAATTGGGCGGCCCGAGGAGGTGGGGGACCTGGTGGCCTTCCTGGTGTCGTCGCGGGCGGCGTATATCACCGGGGCGGCTATTGCGCTTGACGGCGGCCTGAGCAACACGATCTAGTCCGCGCGCCGGCGCCTCCCGGCGGCAACGTCGCGGACGGCAAGTGCGTGCCGCGCCTAGAACCCCTTGGCCAGGTCCACCACGTTGTTCAGCGGGTCGCCGCGTAGATACCGGCGCAGGTTGTCCGTCACGAATGGAACCACTCGCTCGCCGCGACGCGGCGACGCGCCGGCCATGTGGGGCGTCATGAGAACGTTTGGCAGGTCCCAGACTTCGCTGTCAGGCGGATGCGGCTCCTGTTCCACCACGTCAAGTCCAACGCCTCGCAAACGGCCCGCACGCACGGTCCGGATGAGGGCCGCCGTGTCGACACACGGGCCGCGGGCCACGTTGATGAGATACGCGTCGTCAGGCAGTGCATCAAACACGGCTTGGTTAACGATGTGATGCGTCTGCGGGGTGTAAGGACAGCACAGCGTGAGGACATCGGTCTCCGGGAGCAGATCGAGCAAGTCCGACACCGGGTGAAGCGACTGGAGGGCGTCGTCCGGCTCGCCGACAACCAGGTCGGCTCCTCGGACCTGCATCTCAAGGGCGTGATAGCGACTGGCGACCGCCCGGCCAATGCCGCCCACGCCCACGATCAGCGCCCGCTTCCCGGCTACCTCGTCGTAGTCGTAGCTGTTGTCCCAGCGATGCTCGGCCTGCCGCAGGGCGGAGTAGTGAATGCCGCGGGTCAAAGCCGTCAACAACGCCACCGCCGATTCGGCCACGTGCGACGCCAGCAAGGCCCGCGCGTTGGTGACGAGGAGATGACCGTAACGGTCGGCGCCCAGCGCGGCGAGGGAGTCGATCCCGGCGCTGGCCACCTGCAGCCACTTCAGGGATGCACCGGCGTCCAGCACCTCGGGCTCCACCGCCGCGCCAAGCACCACCAACACTTCGGCGTCCCGAATCTCGGCGACCGCGGTCGTGACGTCGGAGGCAAATGCGAAGTCGTGGTCCGGGAATATCGCCGGCATCTCGGCCCACTCGTCCGCCCAGTGGCTGGGCATGTAAATGAGGATTTTCATTCGGTGAGACCCTGATTCGGGCGTCAGCAGTGTAGAGATTTCGCCGGATTTACGGGCCGGCGTCGCTGCTACACTTCGCGCGCTTGCCGCCCGGAGGGCTGGAGCGTGGCCGGTTCGGGCGTGTCCAGTCGAAACAAATCAGGCGGTGGGGCTCGACGGCTTACGGCTGCCGAGGTCAGGTGGACCTGTGGTCCAGGCGACCTGCCCTTTCAGACCACGGCGGAATTGGCTCCGCCGGACGCGCTGATCGGCCAGGAGCGTGCCGAACGCTCGCTTGAGTTCGGCGTGGACATCCGCAGCCGCGGCTTCAACATCTATGCGGCCGGCACGCCCGGCACCGGCCGTACCTCGATGGTCATGGCTCGGCTGCAGGCCGAGGCCGCGCGCCGACCGACGCCGGACGACTGGTGCTACGTCCACAACTTCGAGGACAGTCGCCGACCGCGCGCGCTGCGCTTGCCGGCCGGTCAGGCGCCAACGTTTCGCGCCCAGTTGCGCGAGGTTGTGGAAACGTTGGGTCACGACCTGCAACGCGCGTTTGACACCGAGCAGTACCAGGCCCAGCGGGATGCCTTGACGCAAGCCGTGCAGGCGGAGCGGCGCCAGGCTTTTGGCGCGTTCGAGGAGCGGGCGTCGGCCCGTGGCTTTGCCCTGAGTCAGTCGCCGGTGGGCCTCAGCGTCGCGCCGGTGGCGGACGGCCGTCCCATGTCGCCGGAGGTGCTGCGCGGTCTGCCTGAGTCTGAGCGAGAACGCATCCAGGCGACCCGCCAGGAACTGGAAGACGAGCTTGCGCGTCTGCTCCGTCGACTTCGACGGCGCGAGCGTGCGGCACGCACCTCGCTGAACGACCTGAATGCCGACGTGGCGCGCAGCGTGGCGAAACCGCTACTCGACGATTTGCGCGACGAATATGCCGACCTGCCGGACGTGAAGGCGCATCTGGAAGCCATTGAGGCGCACGTAACCCGGCATCATCAGAACTTTCTGGAGTCCGGCGAGACCACGTTGCCCACACCGCGCCCGGGTCCTGCGCCTGATCCCTACTTGCCGTACCGGGTGAACGTACTGGTCACGCACCGGCCCGGCATCGGCGCGCCTCTCGTCCGCGATACGCACCCCACGCATCCGCACCTGTTCGGCCGGGTCGAGACGCGGACGGAGTTGGGTGTCAGCGTGACCGACTTCACGCTCATTCAGCCGGGCGCCCTGCATCGGGCCAACGGCGGGTACCTGGTGCTGGACGCCAGCGATCTGCTGCAGTCCGCCACCTCCTATGCGGTCCTCAAGCGAGCCCTGCGCAATGAGCGGATCCGAATTGAGAGCGCGGCCGAAGAGCTGGGCCTGCCGTTGGCGGCGCGTCTGGAGCCGCAGCCGATCCCGCTGGATCTCAAGGTGGCGCTGGTCGGTCCTCCCGACGTGTACGCGCTTCTCTACGAGCTCGACCCCGACTTTGGGCAGTTATTCAAGGTTCTGGCGGAGTTCGAGACAGAGATCGAACTGAACGCCGAAAACACGATGCGCTACGCCCGATTCGTCGCCGCTCGCTGCGTCGAAGAAGACCTGCAGCACTTCGATCGCTCAGCGGTGGCGCGAATTGTGGAGGAGGGGGTGCGGCTCGCTGGCGATCGCACCAAGCTCTCCACCCGCTTCGGCGACATCAGCGACATCGTGCGAGAGGCCGAATACTGGGCGCGGCGCCGCGGGGCCGATCTGGTTACCGAGGAGGACGTCTGGGCCTCGATCGACGAGCGCGTTCGCCGGTCGAACCGGCTCGAAACGCAGCTTCGCGACCGAATGGCCGACGGTACGGTAATGATCGACGCGGACGGTTCGGCCGTAGGGCAGGTGAACGGCCTCACGATCGTCGGCGTGGGCAGCCATGAATTCGGACAGCCCAATCGAATCACGGCGCGGGTGTTCGCAGGACGCGACGGCGTGATCAGTATCGATCGCGAGGCCAAGCTGTCTGGGCCCATCCACGACAAGGGCGCCATGATCCTGGCCGGGTTTCTGAATGGCACGTTCGGCCTGGACGGCCCGCTGACCATGAGTGCCAGCATTGCCTTCGAGCAGTCGTACTGGGGCGTCGAAGGTGACAGCGCCTCGCTGGCGGAACTGCTGGCGCTGCTTTCGGCGCTTTCCGACTATCCCCTGCACCAGGGAACGGCGGTTACCGGGTCAGTGAATCAGCACGGCGAGGTGCAGGCCGTGGGCGGCGTGACGCAGAAGATCGAGGGCTTTTTTGACCTTTGCCTGCGGCAGGGACTTACGGGTGAGCAAGGCGTGCTGATTCCAGCAAGCAATGTTCGCAACCTGACGCTGCGATGGGACGTCGCGCGAGCGGTCGACGACGGGACGTTTCACGTCTACGCCGCGGCGCACGTCGCCAGGGCCGTTGAAGTACTGACCGGCCGGTCTGCCGGCGCACGGGATTCACTGGGCCGCTTCTCTTCAGATACGGTCTTCGGCGCCGTGCAGGCTCGGCTGGACCAGTTCGCCCGTCGCTGGCACGACGGGCCGCCGCACTAGGCTCGCGCCCACCGACATTCCGATGACACGGAAGCTTGAAATCTTGACTGAATCGTACGATTAACATATAATTCGAGGATCGGATGATACGCGAGGTTGACGATTACAACGAGTGCCAGTGCGGAAGCCGCCGCTGAACTTGCGGTGCTGGGTTCGCGGCTTACGCGCATTGCTCGTCGCTTTGCTAAGGCCCGCGAAGCCAGCCTGGGGCTCACCGAACCGGAATACCGGACGCTGCGCGCCCTTCGGCGCCGGAGCCCGCGGCGAATGAAGCAGTTGGCGGACTGGCAACTGCTCAGCAGTCAGACCATGTCGCAGACGGTTGATCGCCTGTTTGTCGCCAGTCTGGTCACCCGTAAGGAAGATCCTGACGATCGTCGACATCTCTTGATCGAAGCAACGACCGCCGGGCTTGCAAGCTTGGCGACCTATGAAGCCGCCTTCGTCGAATACCTCCAAGGCGCGCTTGACGAACTCGACGAGTCCGAACTCGCGGACGTCGCCCAGGCTCTCGTCCGCCTTAATGCCGCGATCAGCGCGAAGCGCGAAGCCGGCTACTTCGGCCGTCGCCGGAGGCACGCCCATGCATAGCACCGCCATCCTGACTCGACTGATTCGATATGCCCTACCCCACTGGCGGCTGAGTCTGGCCACGTTGGCCGTGACCTTGGTGGGCACGGTTGCCGACCTGGCGATCCCAATGTTCCTTCGGGAGGCCGTCGACCAGGGGCTCAAGGAAGGCGCGCAGACGGTTCTTTACGTCGCCGCAGGTCTGGTTGTCGCGTTTACGGCGTTCAAGGGGCTTTCGCAGTTCGGCCGCCAGTTCATGGCCGAGGTGTTGAGCCAGCGGGTGGTCTTCGCCATCCGCAATCAGCTTTACATGCACATCCAGGGGCTTTCGTTCCGCTTCCACGACCAGACCCGCACGGGCGAATTGATGTCGCGGACGACGAGCGACGTGGAACGCGTGCGTCGCTTCGCGTCGATGGGCATCTTCCAGATCGTGCAGATCTTTCTGGTCACCGGCGGCGTGGCGGTCATCCTGTTTGTGATCGACTGGCAGCTTGCCCTGCTGGCATTGCTGATCGTCCCGGTGCTGGTCGCAATCGCACTTGGTTTTGCCAAGCGCATCCGGCCGCTGTTTCAGATGGTCCAGGAAGCCTGGGCGGACGTAAACGTGGTGGTGCAGGAGAACCTGGCCGGTGCGCGGGTGGTGCGCGCGTTTGCCCAGGAAGATGCCGAAGCTCGTCGCTTCGCACCGGTCAACGCCCTGCTCAACGACCGTACGGTCACGGTGATGCGCATGTTCGCCATGCGCGCGCCGCTGTTCAACGCCATCCTCGGCGCCGGGCAGGTGGCCGTGCTCTGGTTCGGAGGCTGGAAGGTGATCGATGACCAGATCAGCCTCGGCACGCTGGTGGCCTTCAATACCTACCTGCTGCTCCTGATGATGCCGGTGCGGATGCTGGGCATGACAATCAACAGCTTCGCCCGGGCCGTCGCGTCCGGAGAGCGCATCTTCGACATCCTGGACGAGCAGTCCGAGGTGATCGAGTCGCCTCATGCCGAAGCTCTGAGGAAGGCCGAGGGCCGCGTCACATTTGAGCGCGTTGGTTTTCAGCACGAGAGCCACTCGGTACTCAACGGGATCGACTTCGACATCGCGCCTGGTCAAGCCCTCGGCATCGTCGGCGGCACAGGCTCGGGCAAGAGCTCCATCATCAACCTCCTGCCCCGCTTTTACGACGCGAACGACGGGCGGGTGCTGGTGGATGGTATTGACGTTCGCGACCTGACCATTGATTCGCTGCGCGCGCAGATCGGCATCGTCCATCAGGAGCCCTTCGTTTTTGCCGACACGATTCGCGCCAACATTGCCTACGGTCGGCCCGATGCCACTCGTGAGCAGGTCGTCACGGCCGCTCGACTTGCCCAGATTCACGGCTTTATCGAGACCCTGCCGAACGGATACGAAACCGTGGTCGGCGAGCGCGGGGTCACCCTGTCCGGCGGACAGAAGCAGCGGGTCGCGATTGCCCGCGCCCTGGTGCTGGACCCGCGCATCCTTATCCTGGACGAGTCGACCTCGAGCGTGGACACGTGGACCGAACGCGCCATTCAGGATGCGCTGCGCGAGGCGCAGCAGGGCCGCACCACGTTGATTGTCAGCCAACGCATCCGCAGCGTGCGCCACGTTGCCGAGATCATCGTGCTCGACCACGGCTCGATCGTGCAGCGTGGTCGTCACGAAGATCTGATTGAGACTGACGGCCTCTACGGCGAAATGTGGGAGGCCCAGGAAGCCGAGGCCGAGCGACTGCGCCGGGAGGCCGCCAGCGTCGGTCCCGAACTCACCCCCGTCGGGAGCCCGTCATCATGATGTCCGGCCGTATGTCCCTGGGCCGCTTTGAAGGCGACGCCGCGGCCTACAACCCCCAGGTCACCCGCCGCCTGCTGGCCTATCTGGCGCCGCACAAGCGCATGATCGCCGCGTCCATCGTGCTCGTGTCCATCGGCTCCGGCGCCAATGTCGCCGGGCCCCTGCTGCTGAAGCTGGGGATTGACGAGGGCATCGCCAAGAACGACTTCGACACGCTGAGCACCATCGGCGCGATCTACCTGCTCACGTTGTTTGTGATGTGGGCCGGCACTTACTTCCAGGTTCGGATCTCGGCCACAATTGGGCAGGCGAGCCTTCTGCGGTTGCGCAACGACCTGTTCGCCAAGCTCAACCGGCTGTCCCTGTCCTACTTCACCCGGCACCCCCTGGGCGCCATCATGTCTCGGATCACCAACGACGTGGACGTGATCAGCGAGTTCGTGACGATGGGCGTGGTCTCGCTGGTCACCGATGTCTTCATCCTGATCATCATCGTGATCATGATGTTCGTGCTGGATGTCAAGCTGGCGCTGGTCACGCTGACCATGCTTCCGGTCATGTGGGTCGCGAGCCGCTTCTTCAGCGCCAAGGCGCGGACTGCGTTCCGAGAAGTTCGCAGCACCGTCGGCGATGTCTACGCCAACCTGCAGGAGAGCATCGACGGCGTTCGGGTCACCCAATCATTTGGCCGTGAACGAACGAATGCCTCGCGGTTTCGGGACACCAACCGGGCCACCATGCAGGCTAGCGTCCGTGCCGGCGCCATCGTGTCCGGGTTCATCCCGGTGATCGACACGATCTCCGCGGTCGCGACGGCCCTCGTCATCGTAGTTGGCGGTTCCCTGGTTGTGGGTGGCGACACGAGCACCGGAACGCTGGTGGCGTTCATTGCCCTGGTCGCGCGCTTCTTCCAGCCCATTCAGCAGCTCACGCGCTTCTACAACCAGTTGCAGTCCACCATGGCCGCCGGCGAGAAGATCTTCGAGCTGATGGACGAGCCGGAAGAGATCAGTGATTCACCGTCGGCCACCGAACTTCCGCCGATTACCGGCCGCGTGGAGTTTGACGATGTGACCTTCGCCTACGACGGGGCCGACGTGCTGCGCGATGTTTCCTTTACCGCCGAACCTGGCCAGCGTGTCGCCCTGGTGGGACCAACGGGCGCCGGCAAGACCACCACGATCAACCTGCTGGCTCGCTTTTATGACGCCGACGCTGGCGAGGTTCGCATCGACGGCCACCCAATTCGGTCGGTGACCCAAAAGTCGCTGCGTCGCCAGCTCGGCATCGTGCCGCAGGACAGCTATCTCTTCTCCGGCAGCATCTATCAGAACATCGTGTTTGGACGTCCGGATGCGTCCGAGCGGGAAGTGATCGATGCCGCAAAGGCCGTAGGCGCGCACGACTTCATTGAGGAACTGTCGAACGGCTATCAGACCGACGTGCGCGAACGCGGCGCCCGGCTCTCCGTTGGGCAACGGCAGCTCATCTGCTTTGCTCGAGCCTTGCTGGCCGACCCGCGAATCCTGATCCTGGACGAAGCCACATCCAGCGTGGACGCGCGAACCGAGCGAGCGATTCAAGCGGCGCTGGAACGTGTGATGGAGGGACGCACCTCGTTCGTAATCGCCCATCGGCTGGCGACCGTGCGCGGCGCGGACCTGATTCTTGTCTTCCAGGACGGCGAGATCGTGGAGCGTGGGGCGCACGCGGAACTGTTGGCCCGGCGTGAGCTCTATTACAAGCTCTACACCACGGGCTTTCCCGGCAAAGACCAGGTCGAAACGGCTCCGGTCGAGCCAACCATGCTCGTGCGACCCAGGTGGGGCCGATAGCGGCGGCGATCGATTGGGCCGAGGCCCGACCCGAACGGATGAACTAGAAGAACATATACCGGAGCCAGCTGTACACGTACCGGGCTCCGTGTCGCCGCAACGAAATATGCGACCGCTCGCGCCGGCTGGCGTACTCGTGCGTGGGGACCTCGGCGACTCGGTAGCCCTTGCGCAGGAACTTGATGATCATTTCCTGCTCGGTCGTCGTGATGTCTTCCTGCAGGGTGATCGACCTGGCAGCCGCCAGGTCGAATGCCCGAAAGCCGCTCTGTGAGTCGGTCAGTCGCACGCCAAACCGGTAGTTAATGCCCAGGGTGATGATGTCCTGGCCCATCATCCGCAGGAACTTGTCGAAATCGCCGTGGAGTTCGTCGCTGCCCCCGCGCATCCGCGACCCGGTGGAGTAGTCGGCTTCTCCGTTGGCGACTGGCGCAACCAGCGCTGGAATGTCGTCGGGGTCGAACGACATGTCGGCGTCGATGGTCACCAGGATGTCACCCGTCGCGCGCGCAATTGCCTCCCGAACGGCGCAGCCCTTCCCGTGTCCGGCATCGAGATACACAGGAACCTCGAGCGCTTCGACCAGGTCCCGCGTGGCGTCGCTGGAGTGCCCGTCCACCACAAACAGGTGGTCGGCGTGCGGCCGGCAGCCGGCAATGATCTCCTCGATCGTCTCGGCTTCGTCCTTGGCCGGGATACAGACCGACACCTGTCGGCCGTTCATCGGCATTTCCTGCCACCTCCCAGCTGTACCGCGCGAAGCGCCGATCATAGTCGGCCTCGCGTCGAAACCCTTGACGCGGGCGAGTTTGCAGTCTCAGGTCGACTGATCCTGGGCCCTTAGTGTCCATGAATCCGGTTTGCGCCGGATAATGACCGCACGTACTTCGAAACGCCGTGCGATGAGGAGTTGGAGATGACCGCGAACGCAGGCGATGGCAACCCGTTTCTGGTCACCGGCCGCTGGTACCGCGGCAATCTGCACATGCACTCCACCAACTCGGACGGAGCCAAGTCACCCGAGGACGCGGTGGCCTGGTACCGCGACGCCGGCTACGACTTCGTGGCGCTGTCGGATCACCATGTCGTCTCCGACACGACGGCCTACGCCCGTCCGGGCTTCGTGACAATCCCGGGAATCGAGATGCATGGTCTCGACCCTTACACCGGCGAGCGCTATCACATCCTGGCAACCGGTGTCAGCGGCTTCGAGCGCTCCAGCGAATCGTGGGGGCCGCAGGAGGCCATCGACCGGGTCAACGCCGGCGGTGGCTTTGCCGTCATGGCTCACCCCTACTGGCTGGGCCAGTCCGCCCACGACATGCTCGAGATCGAGGGCTTTGTCGGGATGGAAGTCTTCAACTCGGTCTGCGACGTCACCCGCGCCAAGGGCTTTTCCGGCCAGACCTGGGACGAATACCTGCTCCAGGCCGGCTTGACGTGGGGATTCGCCACCGACGACTCGCATTGGAAGCACGGTGCCGAGGGTCGGGGCTGGGTGATGGTCCGCACCGAGGATTTCACGCCCGCGGGGCTGGTTAAGGCCATGCGTCGCGGGCACTTCTACTCGTCGATGGGACCGGAGATTCTTGACCTTCAGGTGGACGACGCTGAAGTTCGGGTGAAGACCTCGCCCGCTTCACGCATCAGCTTTATCGCTGCGCGTTCTCGCGGTTCAAGTCATCTGGCCGGCGCCGAGCCACTCACGGCCGCCGTCCACGAGCGGCGCGGCACAGAGATCTACGTTCGCGTGGAGGTCGAAGACGCCTCAGGCCGGATTGCTTGGTCCAACCCAATTCTCATCTGACTGACGCGCTGCCCGCCGCAACGTCCGGCGAGAGGACGAGGGGATCAGGGCGCCGCGGCTCGGACGATAGCTGCGAACTTGGCGGCGTCCAGACTGGCGCCGCCTACCAGCGCGCCGTCGATTCCCTCGCGGCCCAGTAACTCCTCGCAGTTCTCCGGCGACACGCTGCCGCCGTATTGGATCCGCACCCGCTCGGCGGCCGCACGACCCTGGATCTCGGCCACGGTGTCCCGAATCCAGCCAATAGCCTCCTGCGCCTGCGCGGGCGAGGCGTTGCGCCCCGTCCCGATGGCCCAGACAGGCTCATAGGCAATCACACTGGCAGCCGACTGCTCCGGTGACAGCGCCTCGAGCACTGCAGTGATCTGTGTGCGCAACACCGTTAGCGTCGCGCCGGCATCCCGCTGACCCAGTGACTCGCCCACCGCCACGATCGGCGTCAGGCCGCCGTCCAGGATGGCCAACGTCTTGCGCCGGACGTCCAGGTCCGTTTCCCCGAACAGTTGTCGCCGCTCGGAGTGGCCGGTGATGGCGTAGGAGGCCAGGCCCGTCAGCATCGGGACGGAAATCTCTCCCGTGAAGGCCCCACTCGATTCCCAATACACATGCTGCGCGCCAACGCCAATCGGAGTTCCTTGAACGGCCTGCGCCACGGCGGTAAGCCCGGTCGCGGGCGGGCAAAGGACGACGTCGACTTGCGCGAACGGCAGATCCTCGGCCGCAACCGCGCCAGCCAGTTCGGCGCCGTCGCGAGGTCCCGTATTCATCTTCCAGTTCGCCGCCACGATTGGCCGGCGGGCTTCAGGTGAGGTCATGCCGGGAGGCTCAACATTCGGAACCACGTCAGTGTAGTTGCGTTTAGCTCGCGTCCGGCGCCGGCAGGCGGCGTCCGTGAAACAAGACAGCCGCGATAGCCAACGAAACGAGGTTCGCCAGGGCCCCGATGGCCAGCGGCAGCCCCGGATCGATATCGATCAGTGTTCCCGCGACAATCGTGCCAGCCAGGATTCCGAAGCTCCACAGGGCATGGACGAAACCGACAACGCGTCCGCGTTCCAGCGGCGCCGTGCGGTCGCGCACGACGCCCAGCACCAACACCGACATCGTCCAACCGGTCACCACGCCGGCGATCCCCGTCACCATGAGCACCGGTGTCGACTGCCAGGCCAGTGCCGCCACGAGGGCCAGCACCAGTTGAAGGCCCAGCACCGCGTAGACCGGAACGGTCCGTCCAGCGCGGTCAGACCAGTGGCCGATCAGGAATTGGCTGACCGCCGCCAGGCTCATGCCTACCGTCCCGTATAACAGCGCCGGCGGCAGCACGCTGGCTGTCGCGCGGAACATCAGCAGCGGCAGGGCAAGACTCCAGATGCCCCAGAACGCGGTAGAGACGAAACGCAGCCCGCCCATCAGCCACACCTCGCGCCGCATAAGGACGTTCCAGGTGCCCTGGTCGGTGCCGCCAACTGGACGCGCCGGCCGCACGTCGCGCAGGTATCGAAGCGTGATGACCGCCGGCACGAGATTCAGGCCCAGTCCGACCAGGGCGTACGCGGCAAAGCCGAACCGCTCGACGACCGGCCCGGCCACGGCTGAACTCGCCGACATGCCGATCGTCCCGCCCAGGAAATAGGCGGCCGTGGCCACGCCGACTGACTGGCGGCTTGCGGCCGTCAACAGGTAGCTCTGCCCCGATGTCGAACGCATGCCATGGGCCAGCCCCAGGACCACCGCCAGAGCCACCAGCAGCCATGGCACGCCGGTCAGGTATTGCAGCAGCCCAGCCGAGAACCCCAGGATTCCGATCACCAGCACCAGCCGGTGTCCCAGCCGGTCGGCCAGCGCGCCCGCTGTTACCGATATCAGCCCGCCCATGACCGTCTCCAGCGATACCAGCAGGCTGGTAAACGCGGGCGACATGCCCAGGTCGCGCTCGACGTAGATCGGCAGCAGCGCCCGCGCCGCGGCCACGGCGACGTTGTTTAGAAAGAGGATCGAGACGATCGTGGCCAGGGCGGGAGGGACCGACCCCAGCCGCGTGCGCAACTGGGCGATTAGCGTTCTCCCTGATCGACGCTAGTGCCCCGCGGGGGCTTCGTCAGTCGTCGGACTGGGGCGCCGCGAGACTTTCGTTCTTACCGCAGCGCCCGCACGCCCAGTACTGCGTCTTCAGCAGTCCAAACCACCGGCGGTATTCGTAAAAGTTCCAGGTGGTTTCCTGGCGGCACAGGGCGCATTCACGCCGTTCGCTGGATCTGACACGGACACTGATTTCGTCGTCGTCGTCGGGCATCGATCAGTCCTCAGCTACAGCCGCCCGAGCATTGTATCGGGATGGAATCGTCTCGGCGCGTCCGGCCGCCGTCCGGTCGCACTGGTCCGACGGGAACGAGGCCCGGATTGATGCGCGGCTCCGAACCGCGGGGTCCTGGCTGCTAGGCGGTCCGGTTCGCCCCGTGCTTCGCGACCAGGTTGCACGCCTGCAGGTAGTGGTCGATGGATTCCCCGCAGTCGGCCCAATACCCCTCCAGCACGTCGTGGGTCATCTCGCCGCGCTCCAGGTACGCATTGTTCAGGTCCGTCACCTCGAGTTCGCCGCGATCCGACCGCTCCAATTGCTCGATCAGGCTGAAGGCCTGCGCGTCGTAGAAGTAAATCCCGGTGACCGCCAGGTTAGACGGCGGGTTCTCAGGCTTTTCCACGAACCGGATGACATGGTCGCCGTCGAGCTCCGCCACGCCATAGGCGCTGGGATTCTCGACCTCTTTGAGCAGGACTTTGGCGCCGCGCGGCTGTGCCTCAAATCGACGGGCGGGTTCGTCGATGTTTCCGCCGATTACGTTATCCCCGAGGATGACGACCATTCGATCGTCCCCCACGAAGGGCCGCGCCAGCGAAATGGCCTCCGCGATACCGCCGGCGCCGTCCTGGTAGGTATAGCTCAGGTGCGTCACGCCCAGCGCCTCGCCGTTACCTAACAGGCGCAAGAAGTCGCCAGCGCTCGATCCGCTGGTGACGATCAGGATTTCGGTGACCCCGGCGTTCACCAGGGCTTCGATGGGATAGAAGATCATCGGCTTGTCATAGACGGGTAGCAGTTGCTTATTGGTCACGCGGGTAATCGGGTCAAGACGCGACCCCGTGCCTCCCGCCAGAATCACGCCTTTCACGTTTCCTCCTCGTCGTCGCCATCTTCCAACTGCGGCGCCAGCAACGCCTCAACGAACCGGTCGGGATCAAACGGCTCAAAGTCCGTCAACCGTTCGCCCACGCCGACAAACTTGATCGGCAGGCCCGTGGCCCGTGTGACGGCAAACGCGACCCCGCCCTTTGCGGAACTATCCAGCTTGGTCAGCACAATGCCGGTCACCCCCGACGTTTCCAGGAATCCCTGGGCCTGGTGCAGGCCATTCTGTCCCGTGAGCGCGTCCAGAACGAGCAGTACCTCGTGCGGCGCCCCCGGCGCCTTGCGTGACGCAACTCGACGCATCTTGGCCAGTTCGTTCATGAGATTAACGTTTACGTGCTGCCGGCCGGCCGAATCGGCGATCACGTAGTCCACACCCCGGGCCAGCGCCGCGTCTAGCGCGTCGTAAATCACCGCGCCCGGATCCCCACCCGGCTGGTGCGCGATCACCGGCACCCCAACGCGGTCGCCCCAGATTTGCAACTGGTCAATGGCGCCGGCGCGAAAGGTGTCGCCAGCCGCCAGCAAGACATCGTGCCCGTTGGACTCAAGCAAGTGCGCCAGCTTGGCAATTGACGTCGTCTTGCCTGCCCCGTTGACGCCAACCACAAACACGACCTGCGGCGGCGGACCGCTGGCGAACTGTGCGTCCCGCCCGCCCAGGACCTCACGCAGACGCGCCGCCAGCAGTGCCCGAGCCGCCTCCGGATCGGAATCCCCGTCTGCACCCACCGTCTCGCGCAACTCGTCCAAGAGCTCCATGGCCAGCATGGGGCCCAGGTCGGCGGCAATCAGCACCTCTTCCAACTCGTCCCAATCCGCCTCCGTCAGCTTCGAGCGGCGTAGCCAGCGTCGTACAGTGGCAAACCGACGCCGGGTCGGCTGCGCCGCCGGCGCCCGGGCCTCGTCGGCTTCCGCTTCGGGGGGCTCCGTGCGCCGAGCCCGCCGCAGACGCTTCAACAACACGACAGTCTCCGATTCATCGGATCAGGCCAGGGGATTCCCATCGTGCCAAGCCACACGGCGCGGCCACCTTGTTGATTCACCACTTCGGCAACCTGCCAGCTTCAGGACCGTGCGGGGCCGGCCTGGAGCGTCGGGGTCAGCCCAGCCCGCCCCGAACGTGCTCGCTCGTGATCTCCCGGCCCGTCAGGCTGAACGACTGGCCGCACCCGCACACGGACTGGGCGCGAGGATTGAGTACCTTGAACCCGCCGTCCATCAGCGAGTCGCTGTATTCCAGCGTCGAACCTCGCAGCAACTCGGCGCTCTCCGCGTCAACGACCACCGTCACGCCGTGGGCCGGGATGCTCTGATCGCCTTCGCGCGGTCCCGGCTCGATTCCCATGGCGTAGCGAAAGTCGCCGCAGCCGGAATCCACGATTACGCGGACGCGCAGCACCGCGTCTGGCCGGTTGCGCTTGGTTCGCATGCGGTCGAATTCGGCGGCGGCCGAAGGTTGCACCACGAGGATCGGCGCGTCGGCCATTGGCAGATCCATCAAATCCAGCACGTCGCTCGCGGCCACGTTGGCGTTCCTTAGCTCAGAGACGCGCCGCAGGACATCCCGCGCCGCACCTTGAGCCTACGCAACCCGGCGGGGGCTCGCCACATTTTTAGCCGGTACGGCCCGCGGAACTAGAGCTGTGTAGTTAGGCCGTCAACACGCGCGTTAAGGCCGTCGACGCGAGCGTTAAGAGCGTCAATCCGTGCGGCAAGTTCGCCGTGCTGGCGGCTGTTCTCCTCGCGAAACTGGCGCAAGTCGCCGCGAAGTTCGCCGTGGAGCCTAAAACTCACTCCAATGATCAGCCCGCCGAGCCCGATGAGCAGCGTCGCGCCCACGCTCAGGATCCCAATCAGTTCTGCCGACACGACGACCCTTCTACCGCCCGCTGAGAGTTGTCCAATTCCACGACGATTCGGACCAGGCGCCGTGGACGGCGTGGTCGCAGCAGCCTAAGTCGCTGCCGTGCGGGCAGCCGCGCGACGCGCTCGCGGGACCAATTCGTCCAGCACCTCCAGCGTCCGGTCAATCTCCGCTTCCGTGTTCCCGTGTCCGGTCGTCAACCGCAGGCTGCCTGCGGCCAGATCCGGCTCGATTCCCATCGCCAGCAACACGTGCGAAGGCTCCAGAGAAGCCGACGTGCAGGCTGAGCCGCTGGACGCTGCGATCCCGGCGGCATCCAGCCCCAGCAGCAACGCTTCGCTTTCGATCCCCGCAAGACAGACGTTGACGTTGTTCGGCAGCCGCCGCCGGCGCGGCCCGTTCAGGCGGCTGCCGGGGATAGCCGCTATTCCTTCGATGAGTAGGTCACGAAGGCGCGCGTTGTGCGCCGCGGCGGTCGGGCGAGCGGCCTCGGATCGTTGCAGCGCGCTACTCAGGCCAACCGCAAAGGCCACGTTCTCGGTTCCCGCGCGCCGATTCCGCTCCTGCGATCCACCGACAATCTGCGGACTGAGCCGCACGCCGCGCCGCACGAACAGCGCACCCACGCCCTTTGGCCCATAGAACTTGTGCGCCGCGATGCTCAGCAGGTCCACGCCCAGCGTGGGAATGTCGATTGGAAGCTGCCCCGGCGCCTGCACGGCGTCCGTGTGGACCAACGCCGGATGGTCGCGCAACGCCGCCGCGACTCCCGCCACCGGCTGAATCGCGCCCATCTCGTTGTTGGCATACATCACGCTCACTAGGGCGGTGTCCGGGCGAACGGCGTTCGTCACCGCTTCCGTATCAACGAGTCCCTCCGCGTCGACGGGAATCACCGTAGCCTCGAACCCATGACGCATCGCCAACAACTGCACCGTATGTAGTACCGCGTGATGCTCCACCGCCGTGGTTACCAGGTGACGCCGTCCTTCGCGGGCCGCGGCAAACGCCGTGCCCCGGATAGCCAGGGCCGCGCCCTCGCTGCCCCCACTGGTGAAAACGATCTCGCCGGGGTCAGTGACCAGGATCTCGGATACCTGCGTGCGAGCAGCGTCCAGCGCGTCCCGCGCGGCTCGGCCCTCCGCGTAAAGCGAACTCGGATTACCCGGAAACTCCTGCATGGCGGCAACGATGGCGTCGCGCACCACCGGGTCCAGCGGTGTGGTTGCCGCGTGATCCAGATAGATGCGTTGGGCTGCCACTGGCATCGGGACGCGCCGGCGCGCGCCGCGCTCAGGTTGTGGCGGGCAAGGACTGCGGCAGCGCGGAACGCTCCTGGATCGCGTATGTGCAGGCGCAGCCCTCGCGGGGTCCTACCTCGAGCGGAACGACCTCTGCCTCAACGAGTCGCCGAATCAGCCGCAATTCGGAGTCACACCCCGCCCGGCAGGTTGAAGCCACGTCCCAAATCGGGCAGTGATGCGCCGATAGCACATACCCGGTCTCGGTTCTGTCGATCTTCGGCATGAAGCCGCACTCATCCATGATGCGCCGCAGTTCCTGCACGCGCGCGTGAAAGTCCAGACCCGAGAGGCGCGGCGCGAACCGCTGATACTGCTTGTCTTCGTGGTGCGTCAGGATTTTCTTCAGGAGGTCGTGCCCGCCGAGAGCCAGCACGGCCTCAACGAAGTCTTTCGCGAACTCCCCGTAGCCCTGCGGGAATCTCGCGTGACCGGCGCTGGTCAGTTCGAATTGGTGGCGTGGGCGTCCGGGCCCGCCGCGCACCACCTGCACCCGGACGAGTCGCTCGGCCACCAGCCGGTCGAGATGCGGTCGGACGGCCGACAGGCTGCTGCCGATGGTTTCGGCAATCGCCCGACACTGAAGCGCCCCTTGCATCTTGAGGGCGTGCAGGATCTGCTCGCGGGGATTTACGGGTTGCTCGGACATGCGCCGCCAGCGCCGGGTCGTTAATCGAACCTACCACCGCCGGATAGCCCCTACCAACTGGTTACAGGATGTGAGATGCCGATCGGGGACGTTTAAACGATTTAGACGGATTTATCTGGAAAAACGTGTATACTCACCACGTCGAATGACAGGCGATCAACGTTGATCGTCGTCACGCTCTCCGACGAGGCATGAATGCACGCGACAGATGTGGCCTACGAACCATCGCCTGCGCTGGGCCATTGGGCAAACGACCTGGCGTCAGTCGATCGCCGCCAGGAAGCCACGACACCGGAGACCGAGGCGCCGAATACCGCGCGCGCTACCCGCGACGAGTCAATTGAAGACACCATGCGGCTCTATCTCAACGAAATCAACCGCATCCCCCTGCTGACGGCTGCCCAGGAAATCGAATTGGCCAAGCGCGTGGAGGCTGGTGACGCCGCCGCCCGCCAGCATCTTGTGGATGCCAACCTGCGGCTGGTCGTCAACGTGGCCAAGCGCTACGCCGCCGGTGGCCTGCCGCTGCTGGACCTGATCCAGGAGGGCAGCCTCGGGTTGATGCAGGCCGTGGAACGCTTCGATTGGCGTCGCGGCTTCAAGTTCAGCACCTACGCCACCTGGTGGATCCGACAAGCCATCACCCGCTCGCTATCCAACGACTCGCGCACGGTCCGGCTCCCGGTCCACGTGGTCGAAGCGCTACGCAAGATTCGCAGGGTCACGCCTGAGCTGGCTGCGGAGATGGAACGCGAGCCGACCCCCGCCGAGTTGGGTGAAGTCCTGGGCATGGCCCCGGAACGCGTCGTCGAGATCGTTCGCGCCAGCCGCGCACCCATGTCCCTGGAACAGCCCGTTGGCGAGGACGGCGATGAGTCGCTGGCGGACTTCGTGGAAGATCCCGATCCCGACACCGCCGACCGCGCCCTGCTGGCGGGAACCCTGCGTGAAGACCTGCACCGCGCCCTGGCCATCCTTCCGGACCGCCAGCAGACCATCCTGGTGCGCCGCTTTGGTCTGGATGGTCGAGAACCCTGGACCCTGGACCAGATCGGCGCGCATTTCGGCGTGACCCGTGAGCGCATCCGGCAGCTTCAGGTCGAGGCTCTGCGTAAGCTCAAGCGCTCAAGCGTCTCCCGCGATCTGCGCGACTACCTGAGCGTGCCGGGAGTTGGCCTCAACTAGCTAAACCGGACCGGAGCGTCCGCGCTAGCCGATCTCCAGCATTCGGTCGATCGACCGCCGAGCACGCACGCGGATTTCCTCGGGCACCTCGATCTGCTCGCGGTTCTCCCGCAACGACGCCAGGACGTGTTCCAGCGTGATCTCGTTCATGTGCGGGCAGCGCACCGAGCAGAGCCGCACCATGTCCTTGTCCGGCGCCTCGGCGGCAATGTTGTCGCCCATGCTGCACTCGGTCAGCAGGAGATAACGCGGCGCTTCCACTTCGCGAACGTATCGGGTCATCGCGGCCGTAGAGCCTGAATAATCTGACGCGTCCACAACCTCGGGGCTGCACTCCGGGTGCGCCAGCACTACGACGTCTGGGAACTGCGCGCGCACGGCCTGCACATCCTCCACCGTAAACTTCTCATGCACCTCGCAGCGGCCGGTCCAGCCCACGATGTCGTAGTGCACGCCGTTGCCGGCGGCCTCGGCGCGCGCGTCCGCCGATACCGGCGAGGTGCTTGGCAGCACGATGGTCTTGCCCGTCTCCCGCGCCACGTTCTTCGCCAGGTACTCGTCGGGCAGAAAAATCACTGTGTCGGAATCCAGCGACTCCACGACTTTGGCCGCGTTGCTCGACGTGCAGCACACGTCAACCTCGGCCTTCACGTCCGCGTACGTGTTGATGTACGCCACGATCGGAGCGCCGGGGTAGCGGGCGCGCAGTCCGCGTACGTCTTCGGCGGTAATGGACTCCGCCAGCGAGCAGCCGGCCCGCAGCGCCGGCAGCAGCACGGTGCGCTCCGGATTGAGAATCTTGGCTGTCTCGGCCATGAAGCGAACGCCGCAGAAGACAATCGGGTCCGCCTCGGTCGTGGCTGCCACGCGGCTGAGCTCCAGGGAGTCGCCCGTGTAGTCGCAGACCGAGTGAAAGAGCGCCGGCTCCATGTAGTTGTGACCCAGAATCACGGCCCCGCGCTCGGTCTTCAGCCGATTGATGCGGTAGGCCAGCTCCGCCTTCAGGTCTACTTCGAAGTCGGGCACGATACCGTGCAGCTTGGCCCGCAGCGCGGCCCGGGTGGATTCGAGGGTGGCCGTATCAAGGGTCATGTCAACTATTGCCGGCGCGTCGGGACGACCGTCCACGCAATCCTGCGGGGGTAAGCGAGCCTGCGGCCCGAGCCGTGCGAATGGTCAAGAGCGCCAGCCCGACCAGATTAAGGTGTCCAGGATTCTCGCACACCGCGTGCTCCCGTGGGCAAGTCCTTGGCGGGCAGAACTAGGCGAAAAGGCTCAGCAGTTCCATGTAGGAGGCGTCCAGCGGACGCGTCTGCCCGGCGATGTCAACCAGTGGCACGGGCTTGATGTGCGGGCCCTGCTGCGCGGCCATCTGTCCGTGCTGACCGCTGGCCAGATAGCCCACCGCGGCCGCGCCGAACCGCGTCCCTAAAACCCGATCGTATGTGGTCGGCGTGCCGCCCCGCTGCAAGTGGCCCAGGACACTGGATCGCGTCTCGATGCTAGTCGACTCCTCGATGGCTCGCGCAAGGCTCTCACCCACGCTGCGCGCGGCCAGCACGATGTGACCAAATTCGTCGGTGGCCTGTACGCCGGCTTCACCGACTTTGAGTCCATCGATCTCCGCCCCTTCCGCCACCACCACGATGCTGTAGGCCCGCCCCTGCTCGTACCGGCGTTGGACGTGCGCCACGAACTCATCGCGCCCGCTGCGCTGCTCCGGCACGGCAATGAAGTCGGCGCCGCCTGCCAATCCGCCCACCGCGGCCAGCCAGCCGGCTTGCCGGCCCATGGTCTCGACCACCGTGGCGCGGTGATGCGACATGGTGGTTGTGCGTAGGCGGGCGATCGACGCGGCTATGGTTTCCACCGCGGTGTCGAACCCAATGCACATGTCGGTGCCGGGCACGTCGTTGTCAATCGTCTTCGGGATCCCAACGACCGGCAGGCCGTCTCCGGCGAGCGCTCCGGCCACGGACAGAGTGTCGTCGCCCCCAATCGCCACCAGGCCGTCCAGGCCCATGTCGTCAAAGACCGATATCGCCAGGGCGTAGTTCTCGGGCGTCCGCAACGGGTTCGTGCGCGAACTGCCCAACAGGGTTCCGCCGACGTCCAGGAAGCCGTCGGTGTTCTCGAGGGTCAGCGGCGACCCGTTCCGTCCCAACACGCCGGCCCACCCATCGTGGAGACCCGTAACCGACCAGCCGCGCTCAAGGCTTGCCCGGGTCACCGCCCGAATCGCGGCATTCAGCCCTGGACAATCGCCGCCGCCGGTCAGAACTCCAATGTGCACAAAAGATCCTCGCTCGCCGAATGTCCGATTCAACCATAACTGTCCGCGCCGCCGCGGCGCGCCGGATACCATGATGGTCGTTCGCCATCGGTAAAACGAGCGGTATGGACGTCTACACAGCAATCCGAGGCCGCCGCAGCATCACGGGGCTCACCGCCGATGTCCCCGACCAGGCGGTGCTCGACCGAATCATCCAGAGTTCCGTCTGGGCGCCGAATCACCACCTCACCGAACCCTGGCGCTTTCACGTCCTGTGTGGCGAGGCCCGCGACCAGATGGGCGCCATGGTTGCCGATCGGCTGGAATCAGAGCTGGACCCGGACGATCCGGCGTCGGCGCCATCTATCCGCTCGGCGCGCGTCCGGCTCCGGCGGTCGCCCGTGGTGATCGTCGTCAGCCAAGTCTGGTCGGACGATCCCGTCACAAACCTCGAAGACTACGCCTCCGTCTGTTGCGCGACCCAGAATCTGATGCTGGCGGCGCACGCCGAAGGTCTCGCCACCAAGTGGCGAACCGGGGAGATGTGCGACTTCGCAGCCTGCAAGGACTTTCTGGGACTGGATCAGAAGGACCGGATCGTCGGATATATCTACCTCGGCCACCCATCACCCGCACTTGGGCCCGATCGGCGCGAGCGCCAGCCGGCCCAGGTCACCTGGCTTGGATGGGACGACGAGGCCTGATCACACGCAGGCACTGCTAAGGAGGGCGGCTCATGGTTCCCGGCAACGAACTCGCCCGCCTGTCGCTGACCGAAGTCGGCGCGCTGATCGCCGCCGGCGAAGTCAGCCCGGTTGAAGTCACGCGCAACTCGCTCGACCGGCTTGACCGCTACGCTGGCCCTCTGGGCGCGACAACCGCAATACTCCACGACTCGGCGCTGGCCGACGCCCGCCGCGCCGAGCGTGAAATCCTGGCCGGCGACTACCGCGGCCCTATCCACGGCGTACCGCTGGGGATCAAGGACCTGGCCGACGTTGCCGGCGCGGTAACGACCGCCGGCTCCACAGTCTTCGGCAACGAGCCGGCCAGCGTGGACGCCGAACTCGTCAGAGGCTTGCGCAGGGCCGGCGCGGTCATTGCCTGCAAGCTCAACTGCGATGAGTTTGCCTACCACCCGACAGGCGCGACTTCGCAGATGGGACCCTCCCGCAACCCCTGGAACACCGACATCGTCTCGGGTGGATCCAGCGGCGGCACGGGTTCGGCCGTGGCCGCCGGCTTGATCTATGGCGGGCTGGGCACCGACACGGGCGGCTCGATTCGCCTGCCGTCGGCCCTGTGCGGCCTGGTCGGCATCAAGCCCACCTACGGTCGCGTCAGTCTGGAAGGCCTTCGCCTGCTCAGTCCCAGCTTCGACACGCCGGGGCCAATGACGCGAACCACCCACGACGCTGCCGTGATGCTGCAAGCGATGTCTGACCCCGTAACTGACGAGACCATAACCACGGCCAACCGCGCCGCTCACCTCACCAGCGAGATGCCTGTTGGATTGGCGGGTCTGCGTGTGGGTGTGCCGACCAACTACTTCTTTGATGACCTGGATCCCGAGATTGAGCGCATCGTCAGAGCCGCGGTTGACGCCCTGGTCATCCTCGGTGGCGACCTGGTACAGGTCGGGGTGCCGTCAGTGCCGGACCTTGCCCTGTCGCAGCGCGGCATTCTCACCATTGAGGCCTATCAGAACGTGCTCAGCGCCACCGGCGGCGATGTCACCCGCGTGAACCCAACGCTTCGTGATCGGCTTACGCTCGGTCTGGACGAGGCGATGCGTCCCGGCGAGGACATCCAGATCACCCTGGGGCGCCTGCGCAGCCAGCGTGACGACGCGTTGGCCGCGTTCCGGCGAGCCGTGGGTACCGTGGATGTGCTGGTGGCGCCGGTCCTCGGGAGGCCGCCGCCACGTATCGACGAAGCGCTGACCGACTACCACTGGATGCCCAACTTCACCCGGCCGTTCAACGCCACCCATCAGCCGGTGGTGGCCGTGCCATGTGGCTGGACAGACAACGGACTTCCCGTCGGTCTGCAGGTGGTGGCCGCCAAGTACCGCGAGCGCACCGCGCTGCGCGTGGCCTACGCGTACGAGCGCTCGGACCACGCGCCCGAACGCCGCTGGCCGCGCCTGCGACCGGCGGCCTGAAGGCCATGAGCCAGACTCAGCGATGCGAGTCGCGTTCTTCTAGACCGGGAACGAGGGCCCGGCGGAGGTTCGCAGACGCGTCGTAACTCGCACGCGAACATTGGATGGGCGCGGCATCCGCGATGGCCCCATGCTGACGGGTCGTTTACCCATGCCGCTTGCCGGACAGGCGCCCCGAGCGTCGCGACGACCCGGCCCCTTGTAGAAGGTCCCTGAGTGGCCAGCAGCTCCGCGCCGTTTGGCGACGTTCTTCGTACACGCTTGCGTCGCCGATCCGTACTCAGGGTTGCCGCCGGCTTGCCCCTTGCGTACTCAGCCGCGGCCTTTGGCCAACTTGCCGCGGCCTGCGCCGAAGGCAACGACGCCCCGGCCTTCGATTTCATTCAGCCCAACAGTCTGGACCAGGTAACCGTCGCCGCCGGCTACCGGACCCGGCCGCTTATTTCTTGGGGCGATCCCATTACCGGCGATGCGCCGCCGTTCGATGTCCACGCCCAATCTCCCGCGGCCCAGGCCAAGCAGTTCGGGTACAACTCCGACTTCATTGCCCTCCTTCCCCTGCCCGACTACCGATCGGCGGTCTCCGATCGAGCCTTGCTGTGGAACAACCACGAATTCCTCAACCCCGAGCTCATGTTCCCCAACTACGACCCCGAAGCGCCGACCCGCGAACAGGTAGACATTGGTCTTCTGGCCCAGGGCGCCTCGATCGTCGAAGTCCGTCTCGCCAACGGACGCTGGGAGCCGGATCGGAACTCCCGGTTCAACCGACGAATCACCGGCCAGACCCTCATGAACATTCGCGGTCCGGCGGCCGGCGATCCCCGGCTGCGCACCGCCGCCGATCCGACCGGCACGGTCGCCCGAGGCATGTTCTACAACTGCGGTGGCGGCGTTTCCCCCTGGGGCACCGTCCTGACCGATGAAGAAGACGTCCACACGTGCTTTGGCAATCGGCCGGCTGGCGGTCCGTATGACGCCGTGCATCGCAGGTACGGCATCCGGACCGGCGCCAGCGACTACCGTTGGGAGCAATATCACGACCGCTTCGATGTCACCAAGTCACCCAACGACGTCTTCACCACCGGCTACGTGGTCGAGGTTGACCCTTATGATCCGGACTCCACCCCCACCAAGCACACGGCACTAGGACGCTTGCGCCATGAGGCCTCAACCGTTGTCCTCGCGGCCGATGGGCGCGTGGTGGTCTACTGCGGCGACGACGGACGGTTCGAGTACGTGTATCGCTTCGTCAGCACCAATCCATACGACTCGTCCAGCCGCCTGGCCAACCTGACCCTGCTAGACGACGGCGTGCTGTATGTCGCGCGCTATGAAGGTGACGGGACCGGCGAGTGGATTCCGCTGGTTGCCGGGCGCGGGCCGCTGGCCGACTGGTCGGGCGCTGACATAGCCGTCAACACTCGCGGGGCCGCTGACCTCGTCGGCGCCACGCCGATGGACCGGCCCGAAGACGTCGACGTCAATCCGATCAATGGTCGAATCTACGCCGCCTTTACCAACAATATCGACCGTACCGAGGAGCAAGTGGACGCTGCGAATCCTCGCGCCCCGAACCACCACGGCCACGTCATCGAGATGACGCCTGGAGAAGGTGACCACGCGTCGGCGACGTTTTCTTGGGAAATCTTGTTTCTGGGGGGCGATCCAGGCAATCCCTCGCACGCGGCGTTTTATGCGGGAATCGACTCGAACGACGTCACGCCGCTGGCCAACCCGGACAACCTGCTGTTTGATCAGCGAGGCACGCTCTACGTCTGCACGGATGGACAGCCCGTGACCCTTGGGAGCAACGACGGACTCTTCGCCGTGCCCGTCAGCGGCCCGGACCGCGGGCGCGCCAGGCAACTCCTCAGCGTTCCAGTCGGCGCCGAACTGGCCTCTGGATGCTTTTCGCCCGACGGACGCTGGTTTTTCGGATCCGCCCAGCATCCCGGCGAGGGCAGCACCTTTGAAAGCCCGTCAAGCACGTACCCCGATGGGCCTGGAAACCCGCCGCGTCCTGGCGTGTTCACCGTCAGCAAGGTTGACGGGGGGCTCATTGGCGCCTGACGCGTCTAGCCTTTCAGACGCACGGCCGTTCCGTAAGCCAGCAATTCGGCGGTGCCCTGCATGACGTCGGCGGTGTTGTAGCGGACCTGCACCACGGCGTCGGCGCCGAGCTTCTCGGCCTCGGCCACCATCCGATTCAGCGCTTCCGCGCGCGCGGTGGTCAGCAGTTCGGCGTACTCGTGCACTTCGCCGCCCACGATCGTGCGCAGCCCCGCCACGATGTCGCGTCCGACGCCGCGCGTGCGCACCGTGCTGCCCTGCACGATGTCAATGACGTCGGCAATCTCACGCCCGGGTACGGATTCGGTCGTTACGACGATCACAGGTCTCCTCCTTGCGAAACCGTATCCGTCGCATCGACGGAGTCCAGCGCCGCGACAACATCATCCCACCCCAGGTCGCCAGCCCGTGCCTGAACCTCCGCGCGGTAGGGCAGGCTCACGAGCGGCCCGACGCGTTCGACTTTCAGCCCCGCCACGACCGTGGCCAGCCGCGCCGAGGTCGCCGGGTCCTGACCCAGAAGTGCCCCAACCGCAAGC
This sequence comes from Chloroflexota bacterium, assembly GCA_022825895.1. Lineage (GTDB taxonomy): Bacteria > Chloroflexota > UBA11872 > UBA11872 > UBA11872 > UBA11872. The sequence continues at coordinate 120,831 of JAJDVX010000003.1, forward strand.
CCGCCCGCGAAGGCGTCGCCTCCGCCTTGCGCGCCCTCGACAATTCGCGCCACGGTCGGCAGTCGGATCTCGCCATCGGCCCAGGCCACGTACGCGCCGTCCTCGGCCATCGAGACGGCCGCAATGCGCGGTCCGCAATCCAGCAGGCGTGCCGCCGTTGACTCGGGATCGGCGGTCCCAAACACGGCCTGTCCCTCGTCGAACCCGCACAAGGCCACGTCCACCAACGGCAACACCTCGTCGGCCGCTTCAGCTGCCGCCGGGCCGTCCCAGATCTGAGGTCTGAAATTCAGGTCAAACGCCACCACGGCGCCCGCGGCTCGTCCACGCTCCGCCAGACGGCGCGTCGCCTGCCGGGAAGAGGTCGAGATCGCTTGCGCGATGCCGTTGAGATGCACCATCTCCACGCCGTCCAGGTCAATCTGCTCCATGTCCGCCGGGCTGACGGTGGATGCGGCGCTGTGGCGCCGGTAGTACCAGATGCTGTAGGCGCCCTGGCCGCCCTGCTCCACCACGTAGAGGCCGGTCGGCCCGCCGCCGCGCTTCACGTAGCGCAGGTCAACGCCGAGACCCCGAAACTGGTCCTGCAGGTAGTCGCCGAACGGATCCTCGCCCAGCCTGGTGACGATCGCGCTTGGCACCCCCAGGCGATGAACCGCGACCGCCACGTTCAGCGCGTCGCCCGAATACGACCGTTCCAGAACTGCCGCCTCGGCCAGCGGCGCACGCCCCGAGAGTTCGATCATCACCTCGCCCAGGCTGACGAGGCGCGGGGTGACGTTGTTGGCTCCCATGGGTCAGACCCGAACGCGCGCGCTGCGGGCGATACGCCGAATCTGCAGCATGGCGCCCGTCTGCTTCGCCTGCGATCGCGTGACGGAGCGCTGAAAGAGGCGATTGGCCTCGATCACGTTTCCCTCCTCGATCATCCTGATTACCTCATCTAGTGCTGTCACCAGGTCGCTAAGCCCCTCCACAAAGTCCTCGTGGTGACGTTCAAGCCCCTTCGGCGGCTGAATCTGTTCCAACTTGGCCAAGACTGCGGCGTTGGAAGTACGCAACTCACGATAGATCGCCAGGTAGGCTCCGGCGTCGCGCGAGCCGCTGGCGATCAAGGAGTTGAACCGCTCGCCCAGCAGCGCGTCGTCCCCGGCCGAGCTGTCTCGCAGCTCGTTCAACTCGTTCAGGTAGACGGCGACGGCTTGGCCGTCCACCGTGTCGCAGGCCGTGCCCAACGTCAGCGCGCCAAGCGCCGACACGCCGCCCACCAAAACGGCTCGCCGGTTTGAGCGCCAGGTACGTCTGAAAGCTCCCGTCACGGGTTGCTTCCTGAATTCACGCGACCGCCCTTGCCATGAAGACTCACGGTACCGAGATGACCTGCCTGTTCGAGAACATACAAGCAGTGTGGCGGAGCCTGCCCGCGAACGCGAGCGAGTCGGCTCGCCGGAGTGCAGCCAGTCGAGGCTGAACCTGGCCCACCGAAGGTGCTCGTACTCGCCGTCGCTCCCCGCTTCGTACAGACAGCCCAGCGTCCCGTCCGGCAGCTCGCAGAGGTCCGAGTAGGCCGCGCGCCCGTTGTGCAACACGCGGCCGCGCGTCCACGTCTGCCCGGCGTCGTTACTTCCTCGCACGGTTAGACGTTCACGCGCCCGGCTGGCCGCGTTGCTGAACACCAGCCGGTCGCCGCCCACGCCCAGCACCGCCGCCTGGCAGATGGGGTCGATAAGTTCGTCGTGCCAGCCAAAGGCGTCGAAGCTCTCGCCCTCGTCGTGGCTCATTGCGAAGGCCCGCCGGTATTCGCCCAGGTAGTTGCGCTCGTTCAGGTACACGCGACCGTCGGCTAGCTGAACGGCCATGCACTCGTTCGTTCCCGGTTGAGCCACACCTCCCAGGCGCCAGGTTTCCCCGTGGTCGTCGCTCAGGATCGCGTGCGAGATATACGGGTCCGTGGCCCGGTCGAAGTTCTGCCCTATGACGTGGTAGCTCGGAATCAACAGCCGCCCCGAGGCCAGCTGTAACCCATGCCCCGGCCCCGTGCCGTACCACGTCCACTCCGGCAGCTTGACAACGCCGGTCATCTCCCAGGGTTCCGCCCAGGTCTCGCCGTCGTCCTCGCTGCTGGTCAGCCACACTGTGCGCGGCGCCTTGCCGGCGCAGATCAGGGTCTCCGGACCGTCGGCATTGTTGCGGCAGAACCACAGCCAGATCGACCCGGTCGCCGCGTCCACCACCGGCGCCGGATTGCCTGCCACGTGGCCCTCGCCCGGAACCGCCACCCGCATGTCGTCGAACGTCCGGCCGTTGTCCCGGCTGCGCCGCAGGACGAGGTCGATATCGCCGGTGTCGTGCTGCGAGTTCCGCCGCCCCTCGGCTATCGCCAGCAGCGTCCCCTGCGTCGATACCACCAGCGCGGGGATCCGAAACGTGTGATACCCCAGCGTCCCGCTGGTGAAGAGGTCCGTCTGGACTGGGCCGCTCTCAGTTGTCAACGTACGGAATCCACACGCGCATCGCCCCAGGCGTTCGGTTGGCCCAGGCAAAGTACGGAATCGCCGTGAGCGGCGTCGAACCGGCCAGTTCCGGCCCACTGCCGTCGAACCGCGCATACAACTCGTCCGACTGGTTCCGGACTGCAACGCCGGCGGAGCCGCGGATAGCAGTCAGACCACCCAGCAGATCCGGCTCTTCGTCGGCGTGCAAGGCCGAATCCGGGCCTACGACCAGCGCGTCCACATTCGACGCTGGGTGATCCGCGGCCTCTATGCAATAGATCAATGGCCCGCGCGCAATGGCCACGCGCCCCGTGTTGGCCTGCACCCTCGGGTGGCTGGCCACCAGCCGAATGTCCATCGGCAACCGCAGGCGCACGGACGTTCCGGCCAGCCAGACCCGCCGGATGACGGCGTAGGCCCCGGCCTCGGCAGCCTTCCCTGTCCCGTCGACCTCAAGACTCGCGCCCTCGGCCCATGAGGGAATTCGCAGCCGCAACTCCACCGGGCGGTCCGGTGCCTCCTCCACTACCAGGTCCACGTCGCCATCCCACGGATACCGCGTCGCGACCTGCAAGGTCACGGAACCGCCATCCGGCAGCGCCGCCTTAATTCGACCAGGCAAGAACTGATGCACCCACACCGCGCCCGCCGATACCCCGTAGGCGTACCCCGGCAGGCTCAGCAGCAGCCGCGCGATATTGGGCGGACAGCAGGCCGTGTCGTACCACGGCTGACGCTGGTGGCCGCCCACCGTCTGTTGCGCTCCGCTGCTGTGCAGCCCCTGCTGGTCGTCCGGCGTCGGCTGCGGATCGGTCGCCAGCGGATTCGCATAGAAATAGGCCGCCCCGTCCGGCGAGACTCCAACCAGCGCGCCGTTGTAGAGCGCCGTTTCCGACCAGTCCGCGTAGCGGGCGTCACCCGTGGCGGCCAGCAGCCGGGCATTCCAGAAGATCCCGCCCACTGCCGCACAGGTCTCCGCGTAGGCGCGGTCGTTGGGCAGTTCGTAGTCCGCCCCAAAGGCCTCGCCCTGGTACCGCGACCCCAGCCCTCCGGTCACGTAGGCCCGACGCTCATACGCGCTTTCCCACAACCGGATCGAGGCCTCCAGCAACTCCGCCTCGCCCGTGTCCATGGCCGCGTCCGCCATCGCCGCCGCCAAATAAGTCAGGCGTACGGAGTGCCCGTCGGCATTGCGCTGCTCACGAACCGGCGCGTGGTCCTGGTGGTAGTGCAATCCGCTCAGATTCGGCGGATCCGCCCCTCGCTGGTCGAGAAAAAACACCGCCTGCCGCAGGTACGCGGAATCTCCGGTCTCCCGCGCCAGTTCCACCAGGGCCAGTTCGATTCCCGGATGCCCGTCCGGCTCCGGCCGCCCCTCCGGTCCGAATGTCGTGCAGATGTGATCCGCCGCCCGCACCACGACCTCGAACAACCGCTCCGAACCGGTCGACCGCCGGTGCGCCACCCCCGCCTGGATCAGGTGCCCCATGCAATACAACTCGTGCTCGTCCGTCAGGTTTCGATACCGCCACGACGCCTGGGATCCACTGAAGTAGGTATTGACGTAACCGTCCGGCCGCTGCGCCGCTCGGATCAGATCAATCACCCGATCCACCCAACCCGCGAGTTCGGCCGAAGGCGCTCGTCCCAGCGCGTAGCTCGCCGCCTCCAGCCACTTGTACACGTCCGAATCGTTGTAGTACCGGCCCTCGAACTCGCCTTCCAGGCGTCCCGCCGCCCGCTCGAAGTTGCGCAGCCGTCCCGTCACCTCGCACTGTTCGAACTGCCGCGCCAGCCCATGCCCACGCATGGCCCGCGTCCGCTCCGCCCAGAACCCCTCCGCCACCTCCACCCGCCCCGGCGCCACCGGCTGCACGACTGCATGCGGCGACTTCGACAGATCCATGACGGCGGCGGAGATCATGCTTCAGGCCCTGGACTCGGAACGGGATAACACCGCCCTAATGCAGAGGTACTTTGGAGTTTCGTCTCAGAACCCATCGGCATCAGGCCCGTGCTTCCACGTGCCCGCGCCGCCCGAGCCGCCGGACGGACGAAAGAGCAGCCACCACAACAGGAACACCGTCCACGCGATCACGGGAAACGACGACACCCAGTCCGGCAAGCCCAGCGCATCGAACGCGATGCCGATCGGAATTGCTCCAAGAAGCCACGCGAAGAGGAAAACAAACGGGTTGCACCCGTCACCTCTCACGCCGGCCCGGTCTCGGAGCTTGAAGGGCGTCGCGTCACGCGAGAGGAAGCAGCGTTCAACTAACCACTCGCGATCACCGACCGCACGCAGCGAAACCCCAGGTTCCCCGCGCTGCTATCCGGCGTATTGGAACTGCGGGCCGCCACCCGGTACCGGTTGCAGTACGACCGGTGACAGAGATACGACCCGCCCCGCAGCACCCGCCGCTGACCTTGCGCCGGTCCTTGCGGATTGCGCCGCTCGGCGCGCAGGTGATGGCTGGGACTGAACCAGTCGGCGCACCACTCCCACACGTTGCCCGACGTGTTGTACAGCCCGAACCCGTTCGGCTTGTAGGCGTCCACCGGCGCCGTGCCAATCCAGCCATCGGCTGACGAATTGATCTCGGGGAACGTCCCCTGCCAGATATTGCAGCGGTGCTCACCCTTCGGCGTTAGCTTGTCGCCCCAGGGGTAGCGGCGCTGGTCCAGCCCGCCCCGCGCCGCGTATTCCCACTCCGCCTCCGTCGGCAGCCGTGTGCCCGACCACTCGCAATAGGCCAGCGCGTCATTCCACGACACATGGATCACCGGGTGCTCCATGCGGTCGTCCACGCCCGAACCCGGTCCCTCCGGCGCCGCCCAATACGCGCCGGTCACCGGCACCCACCACGGCGTGCTGTCTGGCCGCTGCGGAGTCCGCTGCTTGATCTCCTCGGACGCCAGCAAGTGAAACACATAGCTCCAGCCGAACGTCTCCGCCTCGGTCCGGTACCCGCTGGCCCCAATGAACTCGGCGAACTTCGCGTTGGTCACCGCCGCGATGTCAATCCGAAACGTATCCACCAGCACCGCCCGCACCGGCCCCTCGCCGTCAGCAGGAAACCCGCTGCGATCCTCCGTCCCCATCCGGTACTCGCCACCACGGATCCGCGCCATCCCGGTCCGGCGGGATGCTACTTGCTTGATTCGCGCGCCCGAGTCCGGACTCGACTGCACAGAGCCCCCGTCAAGGTCTCGCGCAGCTTCCGGCGAACAACAGGCGGAGTCGGGCATGAGATGCACCTCTGTGCAGATAGCGAAATCTTAGCCCGGCAAGTCGAGAACTGAGGCTTGACAGTCGAGCCGCTCGCGGAAATAATCCAACCAGAATCTACACTGCGTTCGCACTCGCGCGATTTGGCGGGGCGCACGTAAGGCAAGAAGCAGAAAAACGCCGGGGCGGAAAAGCCCCGGCGTTTTTCTTTGACCTGACCGGAGAGCGTATGGTCCGACTCGCGATCTTCATCGACGGCGGTTACATCGATGGGCTGTGCAGACGGCACTTTAGCGAGCTTAGTCCAAGGATCGATATGCAAGTGTTGTCCGAGAAAGTGCGACAAGCCGTCGCCCACGCGTCGCCCGAGCCGGTGGATATCGTCCGCTCGTACTACTACACCTGCCCGCCCTACCAGCACGATCCACCCGCCGACGATGACCGCAACCGAACGGCCGGCTATCGTCGGTTTGTCGATGCCCTGAGGCAGCTACCGCGGTTTCAGGTTCGAGAAGGCCATCTACGGCTCGACGGCTTCGGCGAAGACGGCCGCCCGCTCTTCACGCAGAAGCAAGTTGACCTGCTACTCGGACTCGACGCCGCGGAAATAGCCGGAAGCCAGATCGTCACGCACATTGCGCTTATCGCAGGCGACGGCGATTTCGTGCCAGTCATGGAAGTGTTGAAGCGTGAAGGCGTCTCCGTCTGGCTCTTCCACGGCCCTCTCGCCACCTACGCGCACGATCTCTGGCTGGCCGCCGACGAGCGCCTCGAGATCGACCATGCCTTCATGCGCGATATCGCGCGCGCCCCGGGATAGGAATACTCGCGACTCACGCTCGCCCGGCCATAATGTCTCGCCATGCGCATCACTCGCCTGCGCGCTTATCCCCTCCGCAACCCCGACCCGGGGCGAGAAGCCGTTGCCCTCGTCGTCGTGGAAATCGAGACTGACGAGGGACTCACCGGCCTTGGATCCGTGGGCGGCTTCCCTGTCGGGGCGGAAACGATCATCACCCGCCAGTTCGCCCCATTGTTGGAGGGCGCCGACCCGGCGGACATCGAGACCCACTGGGAACGTCTCTACGACTCCCTGAACCGCCAGGGTCAACGCGGAACCGGCGTCATGGCCCTCAGCGGCGTGGACCTTGCGCTCTGGGACCTGCTCGGGAAGTCGGTAGATCGACCGGTCGTCAGCCTGATCGGCGGCGGATCCATCCGTCGGGTGCCGGTCTACCTCAGTTCGCTATCGCTGCGTGGACGCCAGGACAGGCAGGTGCTGCTGGACGAGATCGCGCAGGGGCGACGCCAGGGGTTCAGCGCCTTCAAGTACTTCAGCGTGCACGGTCCGGCTGACGGGGAAAAGGGGCGTCAGATCGAACTCGAGGTGCTGCGCGAGATCCGGTCGATCATCGGGCCTGACGCCGACTTGATGGTGGACGCCCACTTCGGCTGGGATCTCCCCTACGCGCGGCGCATGCTGGAGCCGCTGGCCGAGGTGAATGCCTGTTGGCTGGAAAACCCCATCCCGATCGACGACCTGGCCGGCTACGAAGCCCTGGCCCGCAACGGCGCCGTCCCGCTCGCGGCGGGTGAGTCCGAACGCACCCGCTTTCCCTTCATCTCGCTCATCAACGCCGGCGTCCAATACCTGCAGCCGGACGTCAACCGTGTCGGCGGCCTGACCGAAACGCTGCGCATCTGCGCGCTGGCCGCCAGCCACCAGCGCCCCGTCGCGCCCCACCAGGGCTGGCTGCACTCCTGGCACCTGATTGCCGCGCGCGCCAACTGTCCGATTGGCGAGTACTTCCCTCGTCGCGACCCCCTGCCCGGAAACTCCCTCATCTGGGATGCACTCAACGGCGAACCCGAAGCCAATCAAGGCGCCGTCACCATTCCCGAGAGTTCCGGCTTCGGCTGGACCCTCAACCGCAACAGTCTCGCCCGCTACAAGCCGGATTGACCGTCGAGCGGGTCCGCGCGGGCCCCTGTCTGCCTGCGGGCCGCTGCCGAGGCGCCGATATACTCACCCGCCCGCACGCATCCCCATGGCGATGCCTGTCCCACCGGTAATTGAATGGCGTGACGGCGCGGTCCGGATCCTGGATCAGCGCCGCCTGCCGGATGCCGTGGAGGTGCTGCACTGCACCACGGTGGAGCAGGTCAACGAAGCCATCCGCACCCTCGCCATCCGTGGCGCCCCCGCCCTCGGCGTGGCCGCCGCCTACGCCGTCGCGCTGGCCGCCACCCGGGTCGATGGGCCCGACGAGGCGACGTACCTGGAGCGCCTGAACACGGTCATCGACCAGATCATCGCCACACGGCCCACCGCCGTAAACCTCGCCTGGGCTGCCGAGCGCATGCGGGCGGCGGCCCATGAGCTCGGCGCGCTCGCCGACCACCGGCCCACGGATGGCGTTCGAGACCCTCGCGAGTCCATTCGCCACGGCCTGCTGGCCCTCGCCCACGAGATCGCCGCCGACAACGAACAGCGCCACCGCGCTCTTGCCGAAGCCGGCGCCGATCTCTTCGCCTCCGGCCAGCGGGTGCTCCATCACTGCAACACCGGCCCGCTGGCCACCGCCGCCAGCTACGGCACCGCCCTCGGTGTCCTCCAGGCCGCCAACCAGCGCCACGGCATCGAAGTCGTCGTCAGCGAAACCCGTCCCCTGCTGCAGGGCGGCCGCCTCACCACCTGGGAACTGGCGCAGTGGGGCGTGCCCTTCACTCTCATTACCGACAGCATGGCCGCCGACCGCATGCGCCGTGGGCACATCGACGCCGTCATCGTCGGTGCCGACCGCATCGCCGCCAACGGCGATGTCGCCAACAAGATCGGCACCTACAGCCACGCCGTCGCGGCCAACGCGCACGATCTCCCCTTCTACGTGGCCGCCCCGCTCTCCACCATCGACTTCGACACCCCCAACGGCGACGCCATCCCAATCGAGGAACGCGCCACCGAGGAAGTCCACGGCTACGGCGACTGGCGCTGGTCGCCATCCGACGCCCCCGTCGCCAATCCGGCCTTCGACGTCACCCCGCACGAACGCGTAACCGCGATCATTACCGAGCACGGCGTCCACCGGCCGCCGTACCTGGAATCGCTGCGCCGGTTCGCGGCGGCCTCGGACTCGGCCGCCTGAGATGCGGAGCTAGGACGAATGCCTGCGATCGGAGTCATCGGCGGCAGCGGCTTCTACGACATGCCCGGACTGGAAGACATCCGCGACGAGGACGTCGCCACGCCCTTCGGCGACCCCAGCGACACCATCCGCATCGGCAGCCTGGACGGCGTGGAGGTCGCCTTCCTGCCGCGCCACGGCCGCGGCCACCGCATCATGCCCACCGCCGTCAACACCCGGGCGAATATCTGGGCGCTGAAGTCGCTCGGCGTCCAGTGGCTTATCTCGGTCAGCGCCGTCGGCAGCATGCGCGAGCACATCGAACCGCTCCACGTCGTCGTGCCCGACCAGCTCATCGACCGCACCCGCCAGCGCCCCATGACCTTCTTCGATACGCCGGGCCTGGTGGTCCACGTGGGCATGGGCGAACCCTTCTCCGCCAGCCTGTCCGCCGTCCTGGCCGAGGCCGCCGAGACCGAGGGTGCCCACGTCCATCGCGGCGGGACCTACGTCTGCATTGAAGGGCCGCAGTTCTCCACCCGCGCCGAGTCCGAAACCTTCCGCTCCTGGGGCGTTGACGTCATCGGCATGACCGCGCTGCCCGAGGCCCGCCTCGCCCGCGAAGCCGAGATCTGCTACGCCCTCCTGGCCATGGTCACCGATTACGACGTCTGGCACGAGAGCGAGGAAGACGTCTCCGCCGAGATGGTCATCGCCAACCTCATGGCCAACACCTCGCTCTCCCAGCGCGTCGTCCGCCGCGCCGTAGGCCGGATTCCGACCGACGCCTCAGCCTGCGAATGCGCCGACGCCCTGGCCACCGCCATCATCACCGCGCCCGACGCCATCCCGCCTGAACTGGCCGAGCGCCACAACCTCTTGGTCGGCAAATATCTCAACTCTCCGGCATCGGACTAGATTCGGTGCGGGCGAGTCACCGGGCTGCAAGCGGCGTTCGCTCGTGGCCGGCATTGAGGGATGTTCATGACTGATTCGGAACGCCTCGGTCGTGTGGTGGCAATCGGAACCATCGGCCTGGACGACATCGAAACGCCCCAGGCCAGCGTTAACGGCGTGCTCGGGGGATCGGCAACCTACGCCTGCCTGGCCTCGCGCCTCTTTGCTCCCACCACCATGTCAAGCGTCGTCGGCCAGGACTTTCCGGCGGCCCACCGGGAACTGCTGGCCGGACGCGACATTGATCTCAGCAGTCTCGAGACCGCGGACGGCCGTACGTTCCGCTGGGGCGGACGCTATGCCCAGAACATGAACGTCCGCGAGACCACCTTTGTCGAACTCAACGTGCTAGAGCACTTCGATCCCAAAGTACCGCGGCACGTGGTTGCCGACTCCTTTGTCTTCCTGGGCAATACCGATCCGAACATTCAGCTTCGGATTCTCGATCAGGTGGTAAACCCACGCTTCGTTGTCGTCGATTCAATGGATTTCTGGATCGAGGGCAATCGCCAGCAGGTATCGAACGTGTTCTCGCGCTGCGACTGCGTCGTTCTCAACGATGAGGAAGCGCGGCTCTTTGGTGGCCATGCCAACATCCCGCGAGCCGTGCGCACCATCCTGGACCTCGGACCAACCTATGTCGTGGTTAAACGCGGCGAATTTGGCGCTGCGCTGGTCAGCGACCACGGTTGGTTCTTCGCGCCCGCCTACCCGCTGGAAGAGGTCGTGGACCCCACCGGCGCGGGTGACGCCTTTGCCGGGGCCTTCCTCGGCAGCCTGGCCGCCGCTGGCGCGACGGATCAGGCCGCCCTGCGGCGGGCCGTAGTCTATGGAAGCGTCGTCGCGTCGTTTACAGTTGAGGCGTTCAGCGTGGATCGCCTCGCTGAACTCACCCGTCACGATATCGATTCGCGCTACGTTGAATTCGGCGACTTCGCCGCCTTCTAGCTGTCAGACCCACGCCCGGAGGAACTCGTATGGCCACGGCCGATAACCAGTCCGATATCGCGGACGCTTCCCTTGCTGATGACGGCGTCCGCCGTATCGAGTGGGCCGACAGGTCCATGCCCGTGCTGGAGAGCATCCGCCGGCGCTTCGAGCAGGAGCGGCCCCTGGACGGCCTGCGCATCGGCGCCTGCCTGCACGTAACCGCCGAAACCGCCAACCTCGTCCGCACCCTCCAGGCCGGCGGCGCCGAAACCTCGCTCTGCGCCTCAAACCCCCTCAGCACCCAGGACGACGTGGCCGCCGCCCTCGTCGAGGTCTACGGCGCCTCCACCTTCGCCATCAACGGCGAAGACTCCGAGATCTACTACGACCACATCGAATCCGTGCTCAACAGCAAGCCCCATCTCACCACCGACGACGGTGCCGACCTGGTGTCGACGCTTCACACCCAGCGCACCGACGTCATCGACGGCGTCATGGGCGGCACCGAGGAAACCACCACCGGCGTGATTCGTCTCCGCGCCATGGCCGAACAGGGCGTGCTCAAGTACCCCATCGTGGCCGTCAACGAGGCCATGACCAAGCACATGTTCGACAACCGCTACGGCACCGGGCAGTCCACCCTGGATGGTGTCGTGCGCGCGACCAACCTGCTGCTGGCCGGGCGCACGGTAGTTGTGGGCGGATACGGCTGGTGCGGTCGCGGCCTTGCCAGCCGCGCCGCCGGCATGGGCGCGCACCTCATCGTCACCGAGGTCGATCCGGTCCGCGCGCTCGAAGCCGTCATGGACGGCTACCGCGTCATGCCCATGCAGGAAGCCGCCGCCGTTGGCGACGTATTCATCACCGTCACCGGCGACAAGCACGTCATTGACCGTTCGCATTTCGAGGTCATGAAAGACGGCGCGATCCTGGCCAATTCCGGCCACTTCGACATCGAAATCAACATCGAGGCGCTGGAAGACATGGCCGAGGACGTCACCGAGGCGCGGCCCTTCGTGGAGGAATACCGCCTGCCCGGCGGACGCCGCATCTTCCTGCTGGCGCAGGGCCGGCTGATCAACCTGGCCTCCGCCGAGGGGCACCCGGCCAGTGTCATGGACATGAGCTTCGCCAACCAAGCCCTGGCCCTCGAACTTCTGGCCAGGAACGCGCACGACATGGCCCCGAATGTTTACGATGTCTCCGCTGAAATCGACCGCCAGGTCGCCTCGGTCAAGCTCGAGGCGATGGGCGTGGGAATCGACACCCTAACCGTCGAACAGGCCGCCTACCTGTCCGGTTGGCAGGAAGGCACGTAGCCAGGCCGCCGCACGGCAAACACACTCGACGACATCATGGAGACCTTTGCACAATGCCCGGCGTCCTCGGAGTTTCGGCGGCTCTTGCCCCCTCTCCCTGTGGGAGAGGGTTGGGGTGAGGGTCTTCCGGGCAACCATCCCCAAGTTCCGCAAAGGTCTCATCACGGGAGAGCACCTTGAGTAGCACCTTCGCGCAGGCTGACCGCCTGCTGTTTACCTCCGAGTCCGTAACCGAGGGTCACCCCGACAAGCTCTGCGACCAGGTCTCGGACGCGGTCCTGGATGCCTACCTGCGGGCCGATCCCAAGGCCCGCGTGGCCTGCGAGACTGCGGCTTCGACCGGCCTTATATTCGTGCTCGGCGAAATCACCGCGGCCGGCGACAGCGTCGACATCCCCAAGATCGTGCGCCGCACCGTCAGCGAGATCGGCTACACCCACTCCGACCACGGCTTCGACGCCGAGACCTGCGGCGTCGCTGTCTCGGTCAAGGAACAGTCGGCCGACATCAAGATGGGCGTCGACGAAGCCCTGGAAGTGCGCGACCTGGATGGCGACTACGCCGAAGTCGAAGGCCTCGGCGCCGGCGACCAGGGAATGATGTACGGCTACGCCTGCGACGAAACGCCGGAGCTGATGCCCGCGCCCATCGCCCTGGCCCACCGCGCCGCCCGCCAGCTCGCCGCCGTTCGCAAGGACGGCACGCTTCCCTGGCTACGGCCCGACGGCAAGTCGCAGGTCACCGTTGAGTACCGCTACGGGCGACCCGCGCGCGTCGACACGGTCGCGCTGGCCGCCCAGCATGCCGACGACATCGACAGCGACACCATCGAGCGCGAACTGGTCGAGCAGGTCATCCGCGAAACCGTCCCGTCCGAGTGGATCGACGCCGACACTCGATACATCGTCAACGGCACCGGCCGCTTCGTTATCGGCGGCCCCATGGGCGACGCCGGACTGACCGGCCGCAAGATCATCGTCGACACCTACGGCGGCATGGCCCGCCACGGTGGCGGCGCCTTCTCGGGCAAGGACCCCACCAAGGTCGACCGCTCCGCCAACTACGCCGCCCGCTGGGTCGCCAAGAACGTCGTCGCGGCCGGCCTGGCCCAGAGGTTTGAGCTGCAACTGGCCTACGTCATCGGCAAGGCCGAGCCGGTCTCCGTGAATATCGAGACCTTTGGAACCGGCACCGTGCCCGACAGCGACATCGAAGCCGCCGTCCGCGAGGTCTTCGACCTCCGCCCCGGCGTCATCATCCGCGACCTCGGCCTGCGCCGGCCGCTCTACCGCCAGGTTGCGGCCTACGGCCACTTCGGGCGCGACGACCTGGCCGACGTTCCCTGGGAACAAACCAACCGCGCCGCCGACCTGGCGCGGCTCTGCGCGGTGGAAGCGGCTGTCGGCTAAGCGGAGCGTCCGGTGACGGCGATCGACGACGTCCTGGCGCGCAACGCGCGTTTCGCCGGCGGATTCCACGACGCCAGCCGCCACGCGCGGCCGGCGCGTCGGCTTGCCATCGTCGCCTGCATGGACGCCCGCCTGGACACCTTCCGAGCGCTTGGGCTGCAGCCCGGCGACGCCCACGTCATCCGCAACGCCGGCGGCGTGGTCACCGAGGACGTCATTCGCTCCCTCGTCATTTCCCAGCGTTTGCTCGGCACCCGCGAAATCATGCTGATCCATCACACCGACTGCGGCATGCAGACATTCACCGCCGATGAGCTGAAGGATGCCATCGAAACCGACACGGGCCGTCGCCCGCCGTTCGCCTTCGAACCCTTCACCGACCTCGAACAGGACGTTCGCGACTCCATCGCCCGCCTCCAGGCCAGCCCCTTCATCCCCCACCGCGACCAAATCCGCGGCTTCATCTACGACTGCGCCACCGGCCGCCTAGCCGAGGTCGACCCAGCCTGACTTCCGCCGCTTCGCCGACGCGCGCCGCATAATGGCCGCTCAACCCGCCTCGCCCGAAGGACCCTGGCCATGAGCGCGTTCACGATCGATGTCCTGCAGTCCCGCCGCATGATCCGCTGGGGCGGACGCTTCATCACGGCATTCAACCAGGGCCACACCCGCAACTACCTGTATCCCGTCTACACCCCCGCCGGCCAGGCCGTCACCGACGAAACGCCGGTGGACCACCCCCATCACCGCTCCATTTGGATCGCCGCCGAGGAGGTCAGCGGCTACAACTTCTACATCGAACGCGCTTACGGCGGACGCACCGCCGGCGCCATCCGGGAGATCGACGCCTCCTGGGAACAGCTGGCCGCCGACAAGCTGCGTGTGGTTCAGACCCTGGAATGGCGCGGCGCCCCCGACTGGAGCGATCCCGACGGCCGCCTGATGCTGGTCGAGACCCGCACCACCGACATCCAGCCGGGCGAAATCTCCAACCTGCTCACCATCCGCTCGCAACTCGTCCCCGGCGGCGGACCGTCCGCGCCCGCCGGACGCCTGGCCGACGGCACCCCGCTGCCCGGCAAGCCCGTGGCCGGCTCCGCCAAGTCGCCCGGCAGCGTCACCATCGGCCCAACCAAGCACAGCTACTACGGCGTGCGCCTCGCCGACCGCCTGCACGTCACCCACGACGGCGTCATCAAGGACTCCGAAGGCCGCATCAACGAGGCCGAGATCTTCGACCAAGCCGCCGACTGGGTCGACGCCCACGGCCCCCTCGCCTTCGACAAGATCGCCGGCGTGGGCGTGCTGCCCGACGCCTCGTTCGACGGCGCCCCCTGGTTCGTCCGCGACTACGGCTCGCTTTGCATCAGCACCATGCGCATGCAAGCCGTCGAGATCACCGCCGAGCAGCCCTGGGACCAGACCGTTCGCTTCGTCATCCACGACGGCGACCACAACGACGCCGACATCGCCGGCGAGTTCCAGCGCTTCCGCGCCGGGGAGTAGGGCTGAGCCACTCGCGGGAAGGCGCTGGCCTTGCCGCCCGCCGCCTTAGCCGCGTCCGATGAAGGGCTGCCCCACAGGCAGCACGGTGGCTTCCAGCATGTTCACGTGGTCCGGCATCGCGGCCATGGTTACGGCGGCGGTGGCCAGTTCGTCCACGCTCATCATGGGTTCGTCGTCCTCTCGCCGCTCGGTACCAATTCGTCGCTCCACCCAGGTGTTGCCCGGGTTCAGGCAACTGCACGACACCCCGTGGGCGCGGCCCTCCAGGGCGATGACCTGCGTCAGGCCCCACAGCCCGAACTTGGTGGCGCTGTAGGAGGCCGAGCCCGGCCGAACCCGCTGCGAGGAAATGCTGGCCACGTTGATGATGCGTCCGCGGCCGGCGGCCGACATCATCCGTAGCGCGGCGCGCGCGCATAGAAACGGCCCGGTCAGGTTGACGTCGACCGTGCGCTGCCAGGCTTCCAGCGTCATGTCCACCAGCGGGGCGTGTTCGGCGATGCCGGCATTGTTCACCAGCACGTCGAGTTGGCCGAACCGCTCGAGAGTTCCATCTATCAAGGCGTCCACGGCTTCTTCATCGGTTACGTCCGTCGGAAGCGCCGCGACCTCAGCGCCCAGTCCGCGAAACTCGTCGGCGGCTTCGTCCAACAACGCCGCGTCCCGCGCCGCCAGAACCAGGCTGGCGCCGGCGCGCGCAAATCCACGAGCGATCCCGCGGCCAATGCCGCGATTCGAGCCGGTCACGATCGCGACCTTGCCGTCCAATACCCCCATCGGTCCCTCCGCGGCCCCCGTCGATCCACGCACATTATCCGGGGCGTCGGCCAGTCCATGCGCCAGCGATCCGCGCATCGCTGGGTAAGCTCAGCTGGGCTGGTAGCTCAGTTGGCAGAGCAGCGGACTTTTAATCCGAAGGTCGTGGGTTCGAGACCCACCCGGCCCACCCGTCTGGAGGCCCGGAATCGAAGCTCTCAAGAGTCGGACAGCGGCGGTCCTGCGCACGCTCGATCTCGTGGCCGGGCGCGGCCGGAGGACGGAGTCTCGATTCTGTGGAGGGCGCATGCCGAGGTCGCCATGCCTCTCATAGAGGCGGCCGAACTTACCAAGCACTTCGAGCGCCGCCGGCCGCCGCGTCGGCCCTGGGATTTGCTGCGTCGACGTCCGGCGCCGGAGTCAGACGATCTGATCGTGGCGGTTGACAACGTGTCGCTCTCAGTCGAAGCCGGCGAGGTCTATGGACTGCTGGGCCCTAATGGCGCGGGCAAGACGACAATGGCTCGCATGCTCTCGACGCTGCTCGAACCGACCTCCGGCAGCGCGCGGATCTGCGGGCACGACACGGTTCACGACGGCACCGAGGTGCGCACGCGCATCGGCGTGATGTTTGCCGGCGAGCGCGGTGTCTTCTGGCGGCTCACCGGCCGCGAGAACCTGCAGATATTCGGACGCCTCGTTTTCATGGACGGCAATGCGATTCGCCAGCGCACCGATGAACTCATGGAGCGTCTCGGCCTTGCCGATCGCACGGATGAACTGGTCGAGTCTTATAGCACCGGCATGAAGCAGCGGCTCAATCTCGCTCGCACCCTGATGCACGACCCGCCGGTGCTGCTCCTGGACGAGCCGACCGCCGCCCTTGACCCGGCGGCGGCGCGCGCGACCCGCGGATTCGTCGATGAACTCCGTCAGGAGGGAAAGGCGATCCTCCTGACGACCCACAACATGCACGAAGCCGACGAGGTGTGCGACCGGGTCGGGATTATCGACAAAGGCCGCCTCATTGCCGAAGATCGACCGGCGGACCTGATCAGCCGCGCCGGCGTGGAGCCGCGCCTGGAACTGATGCTGCGCGGCAATACCTCGGCGGCACGCACCGCGATCGGCGAGGCCGCCCTCTGGTGGGGGGAGGCCGAGAGCGATGGAGCCGTTCAGGTCGCGGTGCGAGCGCCCGACGGCTGGCGATCGGCCGAGGACATTACGCAACGTGCGACGGCGGCGGGCGCGGAGATCGTCCAGTCGCGCCTGCGCGAAGCCACCCTGGAAGACGCCTACATCGAGCTGACCGGCAGCCGCCTTGGGGGACCGTTTGCCCCGGTCTAG
The DNA here is from genome assembly GCA_022825895.1 of Chloroflexota bacterium. Classification (GTDB taxonomy): domain Bacteria; phylum Chloroflexota; class UBA11872; order UBA11872; family UBA11872; genus UBA11872. Next base: position 137,904 of record JAJDVX010000003.1, read on the forward strand.
GTTGGGCGTGAGCCTCGCTTGGGCGAACGCGGCCGCAATGCTGCAACTAACCAGCTTGAGCTGGCGGATGAAGCAGCGCGAGCCGTTCTTCCTGGTCAGCAGCGCGTGGCTGGCGACCTTTGCCGTGCTTCCCATGGCCCTCGCGGCCGTTGCGCTGGTTGGCCCCGAGGCCAGGCACATTCAGCCCTTCATTGATCTTGCCGGTACCGACAACTACATGGCCTACGTCACGATCGGGGCGACGGCCATGATTTGGTCGACGCAGACCGGAGCGAACGTCGGATTCGTCCTCGAGGCCCAGCGCCTGTCAGGCACGCTGGGCTCGATCTGGTTGACTCCGACGAGCTTGCTGGCTCGCGTTGCAGGCCTGGGCGCCTCTGGAATGTTCGTTGGTATGGCACGGACCCTCATCGCGTTCGTCGTTGCCTGGGCCATCCTCAGGTTCCCAGTCAGCCTCGATCCGTTGGCGTTGCTCGCCGTCCTTGCCGCGTCGACCTTCGCCGTCGGGTCTTTCGGCCTCATCTTTGCCTCCTTCGTCTTGCGTGCGCGAGCCGGGATGATCCTGGTGCAGGCGCTCCTGATGGGGATGGGGATCCTGGCGGGTCCGGCCTACCCCACAACCGTGCTCCCCGATTGGGCCCAGCTAGCCGGCCACCTGCTTCCTCCGACTTGGATGATTCGCGGGCTCCGGGCGACGCTCGTTTTCAGCGACGCCACGGCCGCGTGGACGTCGGTCGCGGCGTTGCTAGGTCTTGGGGTCGTCTTCGGTGCCTGCGGGATATGGCTGTTCCTACGATTCGACCGCGACGCCCGTCAACGAGGGCATCTTGAGGCCTTCTAAGGTCCAACGCGTTGGTCGCGTAGCCGCCGTAGTGCTGGCCGCGTTCGCCCAGATGTGGCGCGAGCACAACCGCTTTCGGATCGTGTGGGCTGCTCGCATGGTCACAACATTCCTGTTCCTCGCGCCCATCCTACTGATGAGCCGGGCCTACGGTGCCGAGGGGTTCGCGGCCAACGGCGGTGGCCGGGACTTTGTCACCTTTGCCGCCGTTGGTCTCGTGGTCATCAATGCGGCCACCGCGCCCATGGCCGCCACCATCCACTATCTCGCAAATTCAAACCGCGTCGGGATCCTGCCCGCCCTCTGGACGACGCCAGCCCCACGCTGGGCCATGTGCCTCGGTGCGTCCCTCGCGGCGCTGGCGGATGCGGTGGTCGAAGGCGCCATCATCATCGCTCTAGCGTTCCTGTTCTTTGGTCCGTCGACGCAGTCGGTCTCCGCGTTGGCTGTCGTTCCACTGCTGTTCGGGCTGGCGACGTTCTGGGGCCTTGGTCTTGTTTTTGGCAGTGTGTTCCTGGCCACGCGCTCGTGGGCCGCCAACGAAATAGTGAGCGGCCTCCTCCTGGCATTGGCCGGCACGGTCTTTCCAATCACCATCCTGCCGTGGTCCGTCCGCTGGCTGAGCTACGCGTTTCCGCACACCTATGTGCTCGACGCCCTGCGCCACCTGGTGCTGGGTACGTCGACGATCGCGCCGCTGGCTGTTGACCTTGCCGTTGCCGGCTGCAGCGCGATTCTTGCGGTGCTTGGCGGCATCGTCATGTTCCGGCGCGCCGACCGCGCAGCCGCGCGCCGCGGCGTCATCGGGCTCTATACCTAGTGATTTGCGTCTGGCAGTTGTCGGCGGTCCGGAGATTCCCGGTGGAATCGGTAGCGGCGCTTGCGCGCTGATAACCTCACACGTTGGTTGTCTGGGTCATGTACTCACGATGCCTGAGGTTCCGAGGGCTACCTGCCGTATCGTGAACTATGGTTCTTGGGGCTGTATATTGCCGCCAGTCTCCTCTCCAATCCGGGCGGTTGAGGGTCAACGTGGACGCAGCCTCCTCCGGTCGTGCCGCTCAGGCGGATTGGCAACCGTTGAAGTCCGTCGAGCGATACCGAAACGCCAACAGGCTTTTCATCACGGGTTGCTGCATGGAGGGAGTTAAGCCTTGACTGGATACCTGGCCCGCATAAGCGCCCGGCGGCCGCTCGTCACGCTGGCAATCTGGCTTGTCGTCGCGGTTGTTGCGGGCGGCCTGAGTCAGTCGTTGCTGGACAGCGCCACGACCACCGAACTGAAATTGGGATCGGGTGCAAGATCGCAGCAGGCGGCGGAACTGCTGGAAGACAGGCTCCGAGGCCCTGAACCCATCACGGAAATCGTAATCGTACAGTCCGAGAATCTGACCGTCGACGATCCCGCGTTCAAGGCCAAAGTCGAGACCGTATTTGGACAGATCGTCGCCCTTGGCCCTGACGCCGTGACGGCCGGCCTGAACTACTACCTGACCGGCGACGAGCGGCAGGTATCGCCGGATCGCCGGACCACGCTCATGCCGTTCCGGCTTGCCGGCGACCTCAACGAGGCCGAGGGGCACGCCGAGCACATCCTGGAAATCGTCGAGGCAACCGACGGGGCGGACGGGTTCCGCGTGCTGACGAGCGGCCGAGCCAGTATTTCCGTTGAGCAGAACGAGCTGGCGTTGCATGACCTGGAGCAAGGCGAACGGTTCGGCATTCCTGTGGCCCTGCTCATCCTCGTGGCGCTCTTCGGATCGCTGATCGCGGCACTTGCGCCTATCGGCCTCGCCATCGTCGCCATCGTCATCGCCCTCGGCCTGGTCGCGGTGATCGGCCAAGCCTTTCAACTGGTGTTCTTCGTCACGCTGATGGTCACGATGATCGGCCTGGCCGTCGGCATCGACTATTCGCTGCTCATCATCTCCCGCTTCCGCGAGGAAATGGACCGCGGCCTGGACAGGCTCGAGGCGGCCGAACGCGCCGGCTCGACGGCCGGCCGGACCGTCCTCTTCAGCGGCGTCACCGTCATCATTGCCATCTGCGGAATGCTGATCGTCCCGTTCCTCTTCTTCCAGTCCCTGGCCATTGGCGCCATCCTGGTGGTGGCCGTTGCCCTGGCCGCCACGCTGACCTTGCTCCCGGCCGTGCTGGCGCTGCTTGGACCTCGGGTGAACCTGCTGCCCGTGCCCTTGCTCGGCCGCTTCAAGGTGACCAGCCCCGACCATTCAAAGGCAGGGTTCTGGGAGTTCATCACCGAGAAAGTTATGCGCTTCCCGATCATCAGCATCCTCGCCATCGCCGTCCCAATGATTGTTCTGACGATCTTCTACTTCGACATCAAGACCGGCCTGAGTGGTGTCGACGCCTTCCCTGAGGGTTCGCAAAGTCGGGAAGCCTTCTATGTGCTCGAAGAGAACTTCTCCTTCGGCATCGTCAATCCGGTCGAAGTCGTCGTCGACGGCAATGTAAACAGTCCCGAGGTCCAGGGTGCCGTGCAGCGCCTGCAGGCCACGCTCAGCAATGACCCCAGGTTCCCGATTCCTCCGGTTCCGACCGTCAACGATGCGGGTGACCTGGCGCTCCTGACGCTTGTAATCCACGGGGAGTCGAGCAGCCAGGCTGCGGTTGACACCGTCACGGTTCTGCGTGATGAGTACATCCCGGAAGCGTTTGAGGGCGTCGCCGCGAATGTCTTGGTCGGCGGCGTGACTGCTATCACGGCGGACGTATTCGAAATCGTTGAGATTTACACGCCCTTCGTCTTCCTCTTCGTCCTTGGATTCAGCTTCATCGTGCTGATGCTGGTCTTCAGATCCATCGTCATTCCAATCAAGGCCGTCATCATGAATCTGCTGTCCGTGGGCGCCTCCTACGGGCTGCTGGTCCTGGTTTTCCAGAAGGGCGTGGCGACTGACTTGCTGGGATTCCGCCACGCCGAAGTCGTGGATGCCTGGATCCCGCTGTTCCTGTTTTCCATCCTGTTCGGTCTCTCCATGGACTACCACGTGTTCCTGCTGAGCCGCATCCGAGAGCGGTACGACCAGACGGGAAACAACGCGGAGGCAGTGGCCTACGGCCTGCGGTCGACGGCGGGGATCATCACCGGGGCGGCGCTGATCATGG
>JAJDVX010000040.1 GCA_022825895.1 Chloroflexota bacterium
CGACGTCCGTGGGAGCTGCCATTCGGTACCCTCCGACGACGCTGGCGACACGCCCTGCCTTGCAGATTCGGGCTCGTGGTTACGGCCCCGGCACCTGTTCGGGCTCTGCGCCAGCGTCAGGGCCGGGACGACCCTGCTCTCCCACGGTCTCTCACGACCCAGGGCAGATCGGTCTGTCCCGGCCCCTGCACTGTCACCCTGGCGAATCCAGAGCTTCGGGAACATACAAGGGCAGAGGAGAGAGAGGGGGAAGAGAAGGGGATGGGATCGGATCGGGGTCGGGGGCTGGGGGTGAGGTGCGGGTGGCGCCTGGGCGTATGGATGCCGACGGGGATTTGGGGTGGTGGGGCGATTGGGTAGGCTCAGATGACGCGGAGCCCGCGCTAAGCCTTGCGGATGCAGGCTCTGGGCCAGCGTCAGGGCCGGGACGACCACGCTCACCGACGGTCTCAAGGGACCCAAGGTCATAGGTCAGTCCCGGCCCGCTCTCTGTGTCCCTGGTCAATTCGAGGCCGACGGGACGTGCAAGGGAATAAGAAGCGGGTTGAGCGGGCGTGGGCGCCTTTACGGGAACTTGGGTGCTGGGGTTGCAGCCACCCTCAGCCGGCCATCTCCCTCAAGGGCGAGGGAAAGAGCGGCGACCCGGGCTTGGTTGCCAGGAAGACCCCTCGTCTATTCCCCTGGAGCCGGAAGAACGGCGGCGGCGACGGGGGCGGCGTGGTTGGCTCAGGGCTTGGGAGGGATTCCGGGCTTTCGACCCTCACCCTAGCCCTCTCCCTGCCAGGGAGAGGGAATACGACGGCGGCTCCTCTGAAGGGGAGGGGGGTTGCAAAGGTCTCCAGGGAAGAGGGAAAGATGGGCGGTTGGTGGGGTTGGTGTGGGGTGGTGCACTTGAGCGTGGGTGGTGGGGCTGGCAGCCACCCTCACCCGGCCCTCTCCCTCAAGGAGACCTTTGCGTAACTCAAGCGCGAGTGCCCCGAAGACCCCATGTCTATTTCCCAGGAGAGGCGAAGAACGGCGGCGGCGGGGGGCGGCGTGGTTGGCTCAGGGCTTGGGAGGGATTCCGGGCTTTCGACCCTCACCCTAACTCTCTCCCTGCCAGGGAGAGGGAATACGACGGCGGCTCCTCGAAGGGATTGACTCCACGCACCCTCCGGCAAAGACGTCGCCGGCCTCTTCCCCAAGCGAGCCAAGAGGCCACGCCCCGGAGGACGGGGGTTATGCAAAGGTCTCCTCAAGGGCGAGGGAAAGAGCGGCGACCTGAGCTGTCAGATGGTGGCCTGGCGCGGTGCAGTGCTTGGGCGGTCACGAGCGGGAGACCCTTACCGACGTCCTCTGCCACGGGGCGAGGGAGAAAGAGCCGCCGAACTTTGGTGGGCGAGGGGCGTTTTGCAAGGGTTTCCCAGGAGGGGGATTAAGAGCGGCCGCAGGTGTGATCAAGGTGAACCGCTGGTGTGTGCGGTCCAGGGACTTCGGCGGGGTTGTTTGGGTAGCAGTGAATGAAAGGACTGTTTGGGCGGCACAGGAGTCCTTCTGCGGGCGCCATCAGCGCGCCACGACGGGAGCGATGCGATGACGGCCATGCCGGTCCAAGAGCCGCCACTGACCAGATCAGACCTCCGGGACGAACTGGATCGGACCCTCAAGCACTACGCCACCAAGGCCGACGTTGCCAACCTCAAGGTGTGGATTGTCGGTCTCTTGCTGGTTGTTGTGCTAAATGTGGTTGGAACGGTTGGGGCTATCGTGGCTGCGTTCCTGGCTGGTTAGGTCGCGGCTCCCAGCACTATTCCGGGAGTTCGGGATATTCAGCGGTCACCAGACGCGCGAGCACCCGCCAATCTCGGCACTGCTGAACGACGCGGACGTTTACGCGATCAAGGGGTTGTGTTGTTGGCTTGCGACCGGATTGTGGCGGTGCGGTCGCGGCGGGTGATGCGTGCGGCGAGGGGTGGAGGTTATCCCGGGTTTTCTCTGAGCAAGGCTCTGAAGCCGGCTTGCTCGAAGTCCCGGTCGTAGGCCAGCGCCTCGGTTGTTTTCCGATCCTCCCTGACAAGGAAGCTGGCGCAATCCGTGAGGCTCCATGTTTGGTCGCTTCGGGCGGCGTAGTGCTCCACGGCGGCGCTGAACTGGGTGTCTGTCTGGGAGATGACTTGCACATCGGACCTGGCTTCCAGTTCTCGGACCATCTGTACGGCAAGGCTTCGAACCCGCTCGCCTCGCCCCGCCAAGTGGTTGAGCGCTTCGGCCAACACCATCTGCTTGGTGACGATTGCTACAGATTCCAGACCCGCAGCCACCGTCGCCGCCCGTTCGTGCAGTTGGTCACCGGAGTACAGGAGAGCGATCCAGTAGCCCGCGTCCGCGAAGACTCGCCGACGAGGCGTCATTCCTTTGGATAGCCGTAGAGGTAGTGCTTTTTGTTCTTGGCCAAGTCGGTGGGGAGGTCGTCCCAGGCGTCAGGAGGAACGGAATTCCTGAGTCTCTCGAACAATTGCACGATGGACTCCAGGCCGTTGCCGGAGGACGGGGCGTCCTGGACGGGCGTTTCGGTGTCTTCAATTGACAGCATCACTTCTTTGCCTTCGTCCAGGTCGAGCGGCTCGAGCGGGGTGAGCACGCCGTCGGCGTACCTGGCTTTGACGTTGACACTCATCCCGGGTCCTCTCCGGCCAGCGTTTTGCCCGCGGCCAGCGCTGTGTGCGCCGTGCCTTCCGCCCCACGGTCGACGCTCGGCTTCTGCGCCCGATCCACCGCCGCCGGCTTGTCGGTGGGTTCGGCGGTCAATCGGACGCTCCTAGTCTATCCCTCGATGGTAAGGCCATTCGTGGCGCTCGCTCTGAATGTGAGGATGGGCCGGCGCGGCGGCGAGGTTGTGGATCGTTCCACGGATGGGATGCGATCCGGGTGACATGTTGCTGCGCGCGGTGCAGGGACTCAGGCGGGTTGTTTGGGTAGCATTGGGCGAGAGGATTGTTCGGGCGGCTTGGGAATCCTTCAGCGGGCGCGTTGATTGCGCCACTTAGGAAGGGAAACGTCCGAATGGCAGATTCGAAAACCGGGGCTGCGCCGCTCACGCGGGCGGAACTTCGCGAGGAACTGGATCGCTTCGGCGGTGAGATGTACCGCGAATTGAGCCACTACGCGACGAAGGCGGACGTTGCGAACCTCAGGACCTGGATGGTCGGTCTGTTGCTGATGGTCATGCTCAATGTGGTTGGAACGGCGGGGGCTATCGTGGCTGCAATTTCGACTCAGTAAGGAGCGATGCTGACCCCTGGTTCGGAAGCTAGAGCAGTTGTCTTACGGTGTCCATGGTCAGCTTATGGCTCTCACTTCGACCGTGGGTCAGTGGTGCTCTGCGCACATTCAACACGTCTCCATAAGGACAGCTAGTGTTCTGCATAGCTTGCTCGGCCTAAGGCATATTTCCCAATTGATTTGGCGACTCTACGCTCCATGTGCCAGAGCAACTTGAATTCAATCCTTGCGGAGCACTTCCCTTTTTGTGAATTCAAAAAGGGCAACTAACAACATCCCTGCTATCGGGACTAGGTATAGCCCAGACCAAACATCAGCAGATACAACGCCAATTATATACTCGGTGAGCTTCAATGCTCCAAATGCTGGTCCAATAACGAGCGATGTCGGAACGATGATGTCCGTGTAGAGTCCTCGTAACCCACCTCGAGCAATCACATCTCTTACCGTCACTCCTGGCTGTCTTAGCTCCGAGACGAAGATTCCCAAAACCACGCCAAATAACAGCGCTAGAACATCAGTGGAAAACTCAGGTCGAATATTCTCACTCAGATTGGATCTAACGACAACCACCATATAAAGTGCGAATAACAGCAGTGATATCATTGCCATTAGGCCAAATCCACTGCCGAGCCTCCGGGCCGCAAAGCTGGACGCCAGAGTGCCGAAGGTGAATTGTGCAATGTATAGTGTCAGACTAATCGTAAAGTCTGCTGTGGAATGTCGCCGAAATGCCCATGTGTACGCGACTACGATACTGATTCCAAAGATGTAAAGAAGAGCCGCAGTAGTCAGCCTCTTTCGGCGCAGTCTCGTTATCGATTTGCGGTACTTTATCATGGCTGCTTCGTGGTGTTCTTGGTGGTCTTTCGAGATGTAGACTCTATAGACGACAACTAACGCATTTAATATTTCTCCCGTGCGAAAGAGTGATTCGTCGCCGCTAGGGATTTTCGGTTCACGCGAAATCCACAAGAATACGCCCTCATCGGTGCGGTGCCAAAACACCGAATAGTCGTACAGACGGTGAAAGTCAGCACACCGAAGTGATTCAGAGCACCAGATTAACTCGGCGGGTGTCGCAGTGGCCTCTGGCCAATGGCCTAAGGAGAGAGCATCGGCCAGTTCCTGCATTGAGATTACTTCCCATTCTGATTTGCACCGAAGATGTCTATCCAGACCTATTCGTCGGGAGAACACTTGAATCGCGTGGGCTATTTCTTCGTCAGTAAGGTCATGTATGCAGATGGACTCGTGTCGAGCTTTGATTTGTGCCGTCGACTTTGCGCTAGACGCATCGAGAGTAGTCGTGTGTGGCTTCAAGTGAGGTGGCTCTGCTTAGCTGTGGTGACCCGGCTGAGTTGATTTGCCGCCGTGGACGGTGGGTTCGGCGCACCATTGGAGGCGGAGGAGATCGAGGGGTTCGAGGATAAATTCGGGGAGGCCGAGGAGGTCGATGAGGACGGCCTGGTCGAGAGCCTGGCGGGCGGGGTCACGGTAGGCCTCGTTGGCGGGTAGGAATTCGTATTCAAGGAATTCGTTGAAGATCTGAATGGAACTCTTGATCTGTTCCTTGCTGAGGCTGCGGACGTCAATGGTCAACAGTGACGGCAGACCGGTGATAGATATGACCGAACGGCCTTGCTGCTGGCGGCTACCCGCCCACCAAAAGCTAATCAGCCCGAGGGTTGTGTTCGCCCAGAGTGCCAAAGCTTCCTCGTGCGCTGGATTGCGGAGTTGAAAATTGGGCCAAGCTCTACCGCCAATCGACCGCTCGGGAGTCAGGCAGGCGGCCAAGCTCTGCGAGTTGAGGCGGAAGTCGCGGTTGAAGTGCAGACGGGTTGCTGATTCCCAGACGCGACCGGCCTTCTTGTCGGACTTCGGCCGCACGCGACCTTCAGCATTGGGGTCAACATGCAGGCGCCGTTCGCGCTTCGCGTTATGGGACCAAAGCATCGGGAATTCCGGTGCCGATCGGCGAAAAGGTATTACGTCGAATGGTCCGCGGGGAACGCCCCGGTCGTTCGTCTCCGTTCCCGAGATGTCCATGTGATAGAGCCCTCTGGCACCGACGTTCTCGAGCCTTGTAATCGGGATTGGTAGCGTCCCGGAAACTCGAGGGAGCCTTAGAGACTGCCGTTCGAGCCCAAGAGCGGCGTGGGCAATGCGCGGCTCCCTGATCGATGCACAGCCACTGTCGGTCAACCTGGCACAAATAAAGCTGCCAACCTCTTCCTGACCGACATTCAGAAGGCCGCCATGTCCTGCGGGTATGTCTCGAACCGTGCGCACGATCTCGGCTGCCTCAGCGACGCTGGCCGGTCGCTGTGCGAGATTCACGTAAAGTGTCGGCGCTACCGATTCGTCGGTCTCAATCGGTTCTTGGCGCTTGGTTGCAATAACCAGCGCCTCACCGATGCCCGTGTCCGACGAAAACGCAGTGCTGTTGCTTCCGACCGAAGCGATAGTCACCACCGTCACGTCTAGATAGTGATTGGCGAGCAGCTTTCGGGTTGCACTCCAGGCACTGCCGGAAGTGACCGCAAGGGGCAAAACCAGCGCCAGCACGCCGCCCGGCTTTAGTTTTGCGTGCGCCAAGTCGATGAAATTGGAAGCGAGCCCTGCGTTTCCGTGGCCGACCGGGTGCTCAAGTCGACTTCGGATTCTCTGTAGTTCGCCCGACATCCGCCGCTGCTCGTCCTCGCTGGTAGCAAACCCTGCGAATGCAGGAACCGGCACACCGATTGACGAGGCCTCCTGACCCGTAGGCCGCGTGAATGGCGGATTCATGATCATGAGATCGACCGAACCTTGCGGAAGGTGGAGTTCGTCGCCCTGGCGTTGCCGGCCTGGCGATGTATCGGCGGGTAGAGGCCGGGTGCGGCCGCGGATGGCGTGTTGACCAGTGCCGAAGAGAGACGGCTGCGCGTCCTTAAGAATCAGGTCCAACGAGCCGATGGCGGTAGCGCGCCCGCTTGGGTCGTCCGGCTCGGGATCACCATAGGGCATGGTGTGAACTCGGGTGCGATCAAATGGCAATCCCGGGTGCGCGCTGGACAGCGTGGACGCGGTGAGGTGGGTGGCGGCGGGCATGATGTCTGCGCCGATCAAAGCCTGTTCCATCATGGCGGCGTGGAGCGGGGCGTCATCGCCGCCGGCGCGGCGATGGCGCCCGGCGACCGCGCGATATGCAGCGGCCAGCAATGCGCCGGTTCCGCACGCCAAGTCGGCGATGCGCAAGTCAGTGAACGCCTTGGAGTCGGACCACTTCACGTCCAGCCGCGCGGCAGCGAGTTCCGCCAGAAGGGCGGCTGAGGCCGGCAGGGTGTAGAAGGTGGCGAGGAACTTCCGGTCGGCGATCAAGCGTCCGAACATCTGGCCGGAGAGGTCGTGGGTGGTGGACGTGCCGATCTCGTGCAGTGCGTCGGCGACTTTGGCCAGGTGCTCAAGAATGGACGTGGCTTCGCGGGGTGAGACCGGCGACATCAGGTCGACGGCGATCTGGAAGATTGGCCAGTAGTTGATCTCCCGAAGAATGCGGCGCCATTCCGCGATGACTATGGAGATACTGAGATGTTTGAGGGGGGACTCCTGACGAAGATCGTCGAACGACCGGACGCCGAGATCGGATGCCGCGAGGGTGGCGTGAAACGTCATGGCGTTGGCGACGATGGCCATGGCCATGCGCTCGGTTTGCTCGCCCGGTTGCTGGTGAAGCACGGCAGCCCTGCGGCCCAAGATGCCGGCTGGTTGCAGCAGCATGGCCTCAAGACGGCCGGCTGCCTGGCGGACGCCGGTTTCGAGGATGAGGGTGCCGCGGGCGATGCGGCGTTCGGATAGGGCGGTGTGTTCGATGAAGCTTGCGAGGTCGTCGACGCCGCCGGTGAGCCAGCCGCCGGCGGGCCAGCGGTCGGGGCCCTCGGCGCCCTCAGTGAAGACGCAGTAGTCGAAGGCGGCCTCGGCGACACGCTGGGGCAGGTTGGCCTGGTTGACGCCGCGAAGTTGGACGGGCACGCGGAGGGCGACGGCTTGTTCGATGGCCTCGCCGGTGGCGGCGACGACCGCGCCGAGGCGGCTGCTGGCGTCTCTTTCGACTTCGCGAGCCGGGTGGTACTCGGTCTCGATGACGACGGGCAGACCGCCGGGGTGCTGGATGAGGATGTCGGGGCGCAGGCCGGGGGCGTCGGCCAGCACTCCGGTCTGTTCGACGCCGATGCCGTTGCGCCAGCGGGGGTGCCTGGTGCGCAGGAGGCGGGCGAGTTCGACGTTGACGGTGTGTTCGGCGGTGCGGGGCATGCGGGAGACGGCGTGGGGGTCGCGATAGCTTACTTGGGGCGGGTTGGGGGATGGACGCCGGAGGAAAAGGACTGAGCTGAGAGCCGTGAGAGGTGAGACGGAAGGAGGGGGACCGCTGGGTGGGTTGGGTGCTGGGGTTTTGTGGTTCGACTCGTCCGATTCGGCAGGCTCAGGGCAGGCTCTGCGAGAGACTCCGCGACGGCTCACCACGAACGGGGAGGGCCGGCGGGGTTGGTTGCGCGGACGACGGGCGGGTCAGAGACCCGCCCCTACGAGTTAGGAGCCGGGTGGTTCGATACGGGTCTCCGAAAGACTCCGACCCGGCCACTTCGACAAGCTCAGGACAGGCTCACCACGAACGAGTTCGGGTGGTGATTGGGCGGAAGAGGCCGGTTGGAAACGCAGCCCTTGCGAACGAGGGAGACGACTAGAGGGGCTGGAGATGCGTGAAGTTTATGGCTGCGCCTGGCGCCTTTGCCAAGGCTGCCACGTATAAGTCCAGGTCCACCGTGATCAGCGGGGTGTCCGCCGTGACTACCTCAAGAAGCGCGGCATCGGTGAGTCCCAGCCGCCTGAAGGATGCGTTTCCTGAAGCTTCCACGCTTGCCACGACGATTTCCTTGTTGATTTCGATTAGTGATCGGAACGTATCAAAGAACCTGGACCGCTGGGGTTCGGCATGTTGACTTAGCAGATTGGACGTTTCGGTGAGTGTATTTGGCGTTACCAGTACTTGCGGGTAATTCCCGAGCAATTCGACCAGAAGCTCATAGTCATCAGGGTCGAATGCTTGCAGGCGACGATGCCTACGTACCAGAGCTTGATCCGTGGCGCCGACGACGAGGAGCACGAGCAGATTGGCGTCGAGGTAGCATCCGGCGGGCAACGAGTCAGTCTGCGCCTTCCACCACCCGGTGCTTGACGGAAACGACGCTGCCAGAGCCGTCGTCGATGTTCACAATCTTGAAGGAACGACGCATTGTGGGGGTGCCGGCCGGATAGCCTGATGCCGCGGCCTGGAACCTGTCCATTTCGCCCCTGGGACGCAGGAAGCTGATGGTTATCTTCCAGAGATTCGAATGGTCGTCAAAGTCGACTTCTTCGAGTCCAACTTCATCAATACCCTCGTCGGCAAAGACATTGGCGATATACGTCTTGGCTGTCCGTGCAGCCTCGCGTACATCCATTGAAGCTCTCCAGTGACCCGTCCGGTTATCCGATTGTAGCGTCGGCGGTCACCGACGCCGATGAAGGCGGCGTGGGACAGGGGGATGGCGGGTGGGGAAGGAGTGAGCGGAGAGAAGTGAGCACCTGTGTTGGGTGTCAAGGGTTAGGCCATGGTGGGGTCCCACAGGGTGCGGTCGCGGCAGAGGGCGTTGCAGATCACCAGCAGCTTGCGCATGCAGGCGACGAGGGCCACCTTGGCCGGCTTGCCGG
>JAJDVX010000005.1 GCA_022825895.1 Chloroflexota bacterium
CCGGCAAGCCGGCCAAGGTGGCCCTCGTCGCCTGCATGCGCAAGCTGCTGGTGATCTGCAACGCCCTCTGCCGCGACCGCACCCTGTGGGACCCCACCATGGCCTAACCCTTGACACCCAACACAGGTGCTCACTTCTCTCAGCTCACTCCTTCTTCAGCCGTCAGCCCACGTCGCGTCCTGCGTGAACCCCGATCAGCCCCCCACGCCCCCCGCCAGAACCTGGTTCACCGCAATCGCCACGCCGGCCGCGGCCGCCGCACCGGCCACCACCAGCCCGGCAACCCACTTGATCAGCCGCGCCTCCCGCGCGTGCAGTTCGGCCTTCAACTCGCCAAACTCAGCCCTCCACTCCGACCTTGTCATCCGAATGTCTGCCATCACCGCTCCTGCGTCAAAGTCTTCGAGTCGCCGCTTGGCGACCGCTCAGCCGTTCTTCCCGCCTTCAGCTAACCCAGGGTGGCGCAAAGGGCCGGTCGTACGGCCAGTCTCTGTCCTGCTGAATCGTTCGAAACCACTCCTCATGACGCCACAACACTTGCCGCCAGTCGTCACGACGAGGTTCAACGTTGTGCTCCTGGATCAGGTGCCACACGATCTGCTCCAGCGTGATTCGCCGGGTCGGGAGATGCAGGCGTGAAAACGGCCGCTCCTGCACATAGTCATTAGGCGCGGCGAACACGTGGAGGTGGCAGCGTGGATATGGGAACGGCGCGTTTCGGTCGTACTGGTACGTAAACAGCGGGCGCGGGTCGTCCAAGCCCTCGCCGGCCTGATAGGTGTACGAGGCGCGCGTGGTGGCTAAACGCGGCGCAGTGGTGTCGTCGGCGGCCAGCGTCAGTTCAACGTTCAGGTACATGCCATTGCCGAGTGGAACCGGCCAACCATGCTGCGCGATGTGAGAGACGCGGTGCCCGATCACCAATACGTCTCCGGCCAGCCACGCATGGCCAAGCTCCGCGTTTGCCACGAGCTTGTAGACCTCGCGGATGCGGCGCAGAAAGTCTCGAGCAGCCCGACGGCTGCTATAGGTCGTCCGGCTCGGCAATCAGATCGGCAACGTGGCACAGCGAGCGGAACCGCACGTCGCCGTGATATTGCTCGGGCGGGTTGCGGAAGATGCGCAGGAACTCATCGGCCGTAAGGCCAAACAGCCGCCGCGCGTCTCGGTCCAGCGCCTGCCACACTTCTTCGCGCGTGACCTGCACGTGTTCGTATTCGTCCGGCAGCCACTCGGGCCGCGCGTCAACGGTTGTCGCCATCGGGTATGCCTCGCTGCTCGTGGGTCAAGCATAGCCGGAGTCGTTGCCTCGGATAGCTCGTGGTAGGCGTGCGCCCGGAGTCCTTAACTCGAAGTCGCCTGGTCGCCATCAGCCCCCGACCCCAGGACCGATAATCTGGTTCACGGCAATAGCCACCCCCGCCGCCGCCGCCGCCCCGGCCACCACCAGCCCGGCAACCCACTTGATCAGCCGCGCCTCCCGCGCGTGCAGTTCGGCCTTCAACTCGCCAAACTCAGCCTTCAACTCGGCTCCCAGCGAGTGAATGTCCGCTTTCGTCGCGAACGTCGGCAGCGTGGCCTCGATCGCCGTCAATCGTCGCTCGATGTCGAGCGCGGACAAATCGGCCGTCATCGGTTACCCCGCAAGAGACCTTTGCAAGACGCCACTCGACTATGGAACCGTGGCCGCTCTTGCTCCCTCGCCCTGTGGGAGAGGGTCGGGGTGAGGGTCTTCCGGGCACCCAACTCACCAGCGAGCACCTTCCAGCGGGATCGCTGTCTTGCACCCTCTCCGAGGGGAGAGGCAGAAGCCGTCCGCGGCATTCGGTGAGGGGTCTTCCGCGCACCCAACTCACCCGCGCGCACCCTCCTCCGCGGCCGCCTCAGCTCCACAGCCGATCGACGGCCACCACAACACCCGTGGCAAGGCTCACCACCAGCATCAGCCGTACCGTCAACCGGGTTTCTAGGCTTCGGAGATCGCTCGTCAGTCGCAGCTCCAGGTCCTTCAGGTCCGCCTTCGTCGCCAGGTGATCGTAGGCGCCTTCCAACCGAGCCAGCCGCTCAGCGTCGGAGGTCATCGGTTACCCCGAAAGCCGCTTCTTGGTCGGCTGTAGATCAAGCGTTGCAAGGGGGCGCCCCTTCGAAGCCGCGTCCATAGCCCATGTCGCGTCCTGCGAGGGCCTCGATCAGCCCCCCACGCCAGCCGCCAGAACCTGGTTCACCGCAATCGCCACCCCGGCCGCCGCAGCCGCCCCAGCCACCACCAGCCCCGCAATCCACTTGATCAGCCGCGCCTCCCGCGCGTGAAGTTCGGCCTTCAACTCGCCAAACTCAGCCTTCAACTCGGCTCGCAGCGAGTGAACGTCCGCTTTCGTCGCAAACGTCGGTAGCGCGGCCTCAATCGCCGTCAATCGTCGCTCAATGTCAAGCGCGGACAAATCGGCCGTCATCGGTTACCCCGAACGAAACCTTTGCAAGACGCCACTCGACTATGGAGCCGCGGCCGCTCTTGCTCCCTCGCCCTGTGGGAGAGGGTCGGGGTGAGGGTCTTCCGGGCACCTAACTCACCAGCGAGCACCTTCCAGCGGGATCGCTGTCTTGCACCCTCTCCGAGGGGAGAGGCAGATTCGGGCGTCTTCGGCCGAAATCGGTGAGGGGTCTTCCGCGCACCCAACCCACCCGCGCGCACCCTCCTCCGCGGCCGCCTCAGCTCCACAGCCGATCGACGGCCACCACAACACCCGTGGCAAGGCTCACCACCAGCATCAGCCGCACCGTCAACCGGGTTTCCAGGCTTCGGAGATCGCTCGTCAGCCGCAACTCCAGGTCCTTCAGATCCGCCTTCGTCGCCAGGTGATCGTAGGCGCCTTCCAACCGCGCCAGCCGCTCAGGGTCGGAGGTCATCGGTTACCCCGAAAGCGACCCCGGCAGACCGCCCCTCCACCTCGAAGGCGTCTCGATTCTTCACCCTCTCCAAGGGGAGAGGCAGACTCCGCCGTCCCCGTCCCGTCCCTTCCCCTCTCACCGCTCACTTCTCTCAGCTCTTTGCTCGCCTTCAGAGGGGTCCCCCGCGCAACCAGCGCCGGGTAGAACAACAGACTCGGAAGGCCGCTGCTTATTGGACTGTGAACTCGATGCTGCACGTGGGCGCCCCTTCGTACTGACGGCAATCTCGCCGACCGGATCTCAACCATCCCCGCTGCACGCACCGGGGCCGCCCCGTTGATACTGCCCCCATCCTACCCGCCACCCCCCGTCATCCCCGCGAAGAGCCTGCCCCGTACCCCGATCCGGGGCGGGGACCCAGCACCCCGATCAGTCCCAGCGCAACCCGCCACCCCGTCCACCCACCCATCCCGAGCGCACCTCCCCCTCCGACTCTCACTTCTCTCCCCTCTGACCTGTCCCCTTCCTCACTGGACCCCTCCCCCCTCTTCACTTCCCAACACCCGCCTTCGCAACCAGCCAATCCCGACGACCCACCATCCACCGCGCCAAAGCTCTTATCCTTGCCTGCATGAACGCCCTTGCAGCCGGCGACACCGAATCCCCACTGGCGGTCTAGAACCAATGCCCGTCGTCGAAGACCCGCTCAACCGAGAAACCATCCAGGCCATCACCCAGCTCATCGTCGAGCGTTTCCAGCCCGAGCAAGTCATCCTCTTCGGCAGCGTCGCCCGCGGCGAAGAAAACGAACACAGCGACCTGGACCTGATGGTCGTCCTGCGCCCCGGCGAGGAACCACCCCGCCGCGGCAACCCCATCCACGCGGCCATCGCCGACCACTTCGTCCTCCCCGTCGACCTCCTGATCCGTTCCTACGAAGCGTTCGCCAAATACCGCCCGAACCCCAACTCCATGCTCAGCCGCATGCTCGAAGACTCCGAAGTCCTCTATGACCGACGCGCGGCCTGAACTCGCCTGGTACGCCAAGGCCAGCGCCGACCTGGAAATGGCCCGGCGTGCGCTCGGGCCGGACCAGCCTTTCCCCGATATGGCCTGCTTCCACGCCCAGCAATGCGCCGAAAAGTACCTGAAGGGCTACCTGGTCGCGCACGACGTCCCGTTCCGATTCGTGCACGACCTCGGTTATCTCATCAATCTCTGCAGCGGCCTGGATCCAGCCTTTGAAGACCTCAGACCGGCCGCCAGATTCCTCAACGCGTACATCGCGACATCCCGCTATCCAGTCGAAACCGACCCGGAACCCAACATCCCCGCGGCGCAGGAGGCCATCCGGCGAGCCCAACAAATCGCCAACTTCGTCCTCCAAACCTAACCCTTCCTCGCCCACCCGTTCAAAGTAAGCCATCCCGTCATCCCGTCATCCGCGGATAGCCTGCCCTGAGCCTGTCGAAGGGAGAGAATTTCGCCTTCCTCCCGCCCCCGATCCCCAACCTCCCACTCCGACTCTCACTTCTCTGCGCTCTCCCCTCTCCCCTTCCCCACTGAACACATCGCCGGAAAAACTGAACACATTCGGCCATTTCCCGGCGAAAACTGAACACATCCAGCCTCAAAGTGAGCACATCGCCCGGCTCCGGGTGAACACCTGCGAAAGCGGTACCAACGCCGGCCGCCCCCTCGCCGACCCGCGCCGCCCCTGCTGTCACTCCGAGGTCTCCCGAGGAGTCTGGCTTTCCGTCTTCACACCCGCTGGCACGAAGTAATCAGATAGTGTACAATCAGGTGTTTCGCTCTCCCGTCCCTGCAGGAATCCCTCGTGCCCGCGCTTCCGTCCCCCTCGCGTCCCTGGGCGCCCCACCCCTGGTCGATTTTCTTCCGTGCCTTGCTCACCTGCTGGCTGAGCCTCACTCCCGTTGTTTTCAGCCTGATTCCTCGTCGCCCGGTTTCCCCACCAAGCCCCAGCCTGCCCGTCGTTAGCCGGTCCCGTCCGCGCCCCAGGGCCGCAATATCCTCGGCCCGCATCGCCGCCCTCCGCCTCGCTGTGCGGCGCCTGTCGGCTCTGTGGCGGTGCGCGCCGGGTTCTCAAAACCGCGTCAATCCCGCAAAAATCCGGCCAAAACTATCCCTCGCCAGCCCGCACCCCTTAAGGGGTGCGGGCTGGCGAGGGATAGTTCCCCCTTTAATCCCCCACTCGCGGCCCGTCGGCAAGCCGCTGCCCGTGCCTATCATGGGCGCACCTGCCCGCCGGGGACCCGTCGAGTGACCACCACCAGCGCCGTCCAGGTTCAGGTCAACCGCCGCGTGCGAATGCGCGACGGCGTCTATCTCTCAGCCGATGTCTATCTCCCTCGTGGCGCGGGCGAATCTCCGGACTCTCGCCTTCCCACTGTCCTGATCCGCACCCCGTACAACAACGCCTCCTACCAGAACATCCGCAAGGGCCGCGCCCTGGCCGACAACGGCTACGCCTGCGTAATCCAGGACGTCCGCGGACGCTGGGACTCCGACGGCACTTGGTCGCCTTTCGTCGCCGAGCCCGAGGACGGCTACGACACCCAGGCCTGGATTACCGAGCAACCCTGGAGCAACGGCCGCATCGGCATGTCCGGTCGCTCCTACCTGGGCTCGGTCCAGTGGCTCAGCGCCCCGCTGCAACACCCGGGCCTCACCTGCCTGGCGCCGCAGTCCATCTGCATCGACTACCTCACCGGCCTCATTCGCCCCGGCGGCGCCTTTCAGCTTGGCGTGATGATCAACTGGGGTCTCCGCGTCGACGGCCGCACTGCCCAATCCATCGACTTCG
Organism: Chloroflexota bacterium; assembly: GCA_022825895.1. Taxonomy (GTDB): domain Bacteria; phylum Chloroflexota; class UBA11872; order UBA11872; family UBA11872; genus UBA11872. The sequence continues at coordinate 5,714 of JAJDVX010000005.1, forward strand.
AGAACTGGACCGAAACCTGCCGCGTCCTTCCGCTCCAGGACATCCCCGGCCACGCCGGTCGCGATCTGGACTTCTGGAACGACTGGCTCCACCTGCCCGCCACCGATCCCTACTGGGCCTCCATCGACACCCGCCCGCACTGGAAGGACATCACCGTTCCCGCCTTCGTCATGGGCGGCTGGTACGACCTCTACGCTCCCCAGGCCTTCGACCAGTTCAACGGCCTCCGCCTGCACGGTGGATCGGCGGCCGCCCGCCAGTCCCGCCTGATCATGGGCCCCTGGCCCCACCACCTGGGCAACGACCTCCCCGGCGCCCCGCGCTGCGGCGACATCGACTTCGGCGCCGGTTCCGTCGTCAACATCAATGGCCTCGAACGCGCCTGGTTCGACCGCTGGCTCAAGGGCAACGGCGAGTCTTCGACCCATGAAGCGCCCCTGCGCCTCTTCGTCATGGGAGTTAATCGCTGGCAAGACGAACACGAATGGCCCCTGGCCCGCACGGACTGGCAGCCCTGGCACCTGCATTCCGGCGGCGCGGCCAATTCCGCCCGCGGCGACGGCACACTCTCGCTCAAGCAGCCCGGCGACGAACCTGCCGACACCTTCGTCTACGACCCCGAGTTCCCCGTCCAGTCCCTCGGCGGCGCCAACTGCTGCACCCCCCATATCGAGCCCTGGGGCCCCTACGACCAGCGCCCCGTCGAAGCCCGCCACGACGTCCTCTGCTACACCTCCGCCCCGCTGGAGCAGGACCTCCAGGTCATCGGCCCCATCAAGCTCATCCTGCACGCCGCCACCGATGGCCTCGACACCGACTGGACCGCCAAGCTCGTCGACGTCTCACCCACCGGCTACGCCATGAACCTCTGCGATGGCATCCTTCGCGCCCGCTACCGCAACGGGCAGGATCAGCCCGAACTGCTCACGCCCGGCGCGGTCGAGCAGTACGAGATCGAAGTCGGCGTCACCGCCAACGTCTTCAAGCGCGGCCACCGCATCCGCCTGGAAGTTTCCTCGTCCAACTTCCCCCGCTTCGACCGCAACCTCAACACCGGCGCCGACCTCGCCACCGACGCAGAGATCCGCGTCGCCCACCAAGCCGTCCTCCACAACCCCGCCCACCCCTCACACCTGCTCCTGCCGGTGATTCCCTCTGCCTCGTAGCAAGGGTCGGCCAGGAATGAATCGTGAGTCCTCGACGTCTTCGAATAGCGCCCGCTACTCGAACTTTTGTCTTCCGCCCGGATCCGCGCCGATCCAAACCGCACCCGGCGTCGAGGTTTCCAACGTCAACGTTGGTCTGCCGCTCGCCTGGCCGCGCGAGGCACCGCCAGGCCCGAACTAGCCCGCCGTCACCCGCGCGTGAATCGCTTCCACCGCTGCATGCGCCGCCAGCGCGGCGCCCTCCTGCCAGCCGGGAAGCGCCGTTGCCTGGTCCCCGGCGAAGTAGATCGCGCCGTCGGGCTTCAACAGCGCTGGCGGCGCCTCGGAGTTTCGCGGCCAGCCTCCCTTCTGGAATGGGACATTCAGCCAGGCCCGGCTCACGCCCGACTCGATCTCGTCGGTGTAGCCGGGGTGGATTTGTTCGCCCTCGGCAATGGCCATGCGCAGGCGTTCCGGCGGCGTCATCCGGGTGAATCGCAGTCCCTGCCCGGGCTGGTCGTCCCAAATGTAGGCGCCCATGATGACGCCTTTCGTCTGGTGATATCCGTTCGACGGATACCAGATCTGCGTGATGTCCTGGTCCGTCCACGAAATCCCGCCGTAGATGGCGTGATCCTCTTCCCAGAACCGCCGCCGCGCCTGGAGTCCGATCTTCACCGCGTGTACAAACTCGATCGACGCGATCGCGGCCTGCGTTTCCGCCGAAAAGTCGTTGGGAATGTCCCTCAGAACCGGCGCCGGAATCGTGCAAATGGCAAAGTCCGCCTCAATGGCCTCTTCTTGGTTGAGGCGTTGGTTGCGATAGACGATTCGTACGCCCTCCGGCCTCTTCAGAATCTCCTCGACTACGCTCTCAAACCGGATCAGGTGCCCAACGCGCGCCCGAAATGCCCTCGCAATGGCGTCCATCCCGCCCACCGGCTGAAACATCGTCGGGTTCTGGTTGAGGAAGTGGCCGAAGTGCAGCTTGTACTCCCAGAAGTCCGCCTTCAGCAACTGGCTGAAGTCCAGCCGGTCATTCAGGCTTCCCGGCGAAACTCCGGCATGGACCTGCTCGCCCTGGTAGCCGCTCCGACCTGAACCCGTGTACAGGTGGTCCGGGTCCAGGTCCCCAAACGACGTGAGCATCGCCAGGACCCGCTCCTTGTCGTCACCCGACAGCTCGTCGTCGAGCGCGTCGCGGCTGACCGCCTTCGCCAGCAGCTCGGCTATGTATCCGCGAAGGTCCGTCATCACCTGCCGGCCGGTGACCGGCGCTCCGCCAAAGGCCTCCGCGTTATGGAACAAGGCGCCTCGGTTGTCATTGGTGAAGACTTCCAGTTCCACCCCGAATTCCTTGCAATAGCCCAGGATGGCCCGGTGGTGATATGGAATGCGCGCCGGTCCCATGTTGGCGTAGAGATGGTCCTCCTGGTCGAAGTCGACCCACTGGCGGTTGTCGATTTCTCGAATGACGTCCCCGCCCCGCACCGTCAAGTTCCGACCGCCAGCGCGGTTCGTGGCTTCCAGGATCGTGCAGTGATATCCGGCCTTCGAGAGCTCGTAGGCCGCCGTCATCCCGGAAATGCCGGCGCCCAGGATCACCACGCGCTTCCCGTAGCCAGAACCTAGCGGAAGCTCGGGCGCCGTCGCCTGCGCCATAGCCGGCCCAAGCAGGCCCAATGCGCTCATCGTGTGATATGCCGCGCCTACGCCGGCAACCGCTCCAATAGATCGCAGGAAGTCTCGCTTGGTCATCCCCATCGATGCGCCCTCTCTCGTCGGGTCTCTTAACATAATTCCTCAATCTTGCGCAGTCAGTACCAATCAGCCGGTTGTGTTTCGACGGATTACGGTCGGCTCATCGCTCGTTCGGCCGGGTTCCCGCGATGCTCAGCCCGCCGTCGACCACCAACTGCTGCCCCGTCACGTACGACGACTCGTCGCTCGCCAGGAACAGCACCGCGTTGGCAATGTCCTCGGCCTCACCGATTCTCTGCAGCGGAATGCGCGAGGCCGACTCGTCGATCAGGGCCTGAATGTCCGGCACCGCCGCAACCTCGGCCCGCCACATCGGGGTGTCGATTCCGCCCGGCAACACGGCGTTCACCCGGATGCCGTGGCACCCGTAGTCCACGGCCATCTGCCGGGTCAGGCCGAGCATCCCTGCTTTTGCGGAGGCGTAGGCCGAGTACGTGTCGAAGCCCATGATTCCCTGCACCGAGGAGGTGTTGATGATCGACCCGCCCCCCTGCGCCTGCATGATCGGCGCGGCCAGGTGACAGCCCCGGTAGACGCTCAGCAGGTTGATGTTCAGGCACTCCAGGAAGTGCTCCTCACTGGCCTCGCCGATCAGGGCGTGAAAGTTCACCCCTACGTTGTTGTGAAGCACGTCCAGTCGGTCCCACCGATCCGTCGCCGTCTCGATGGCCCGCCGCACGTCATTCATCTCACGCACGTCGGCGGTCACCCCAACGGCCTGTCCGCCGGCTTCCTCGATATCCGCCGCGTGTGCAGCCACGGCCTCGCCCATGTAGTCGGCCAGCACTACCCTGGCACCCTCACGCGCAAACAGCCGGGCCGTCGCCTCGCCGATTCCTCCGGCCGCTCCCGTAACCACCGCGACCTTGCCGGCCAGCCGTCCGCCGCTCATGCCAGCGAGTAAAACTCTCGCGCGTTGCCGCCCAGCACCGCCGCGCGTTCGTCCGCGCTCAGTCGTTTCAGCGCCCCCGTGACCGTTTCGAACGTCTCCTCATACCCCGCCGCCAGCAGCGCCACGGGCCAATCACTGCCCCAGATCAGACGCTCAATCGGAAAGTTGTCCAGCACCGGGTCCACCGCCGCGCGAATCGTGTCCGTCGTTGGCGACGTCGGGCACTCCACCAGAAGCCCTGAAATCTTGATCCGCAGGTGCTCGTAGGGCGCCAATGCGAGGAACCGCTCTTGCCACACCGCCATGTCGGGCGTCTCGAACGGCGGCTTGGCCAGGTGGTCGACGATCAGCCGTGCGCCCTCGTTCTCGCGCGCGATCTGCGGCACGTGCGGCAAGTGCGGTGTCTTCACAAGCAGTTCCACCACGTGTCCGCGGCTCAGCACGGTGCCGATGCCGCGCCGAACGTCCTCGCGCGCCAGCCAGTCCGAGTCAGCCTGGTCCTCGGCTCCCGCCCGAATTCCCCGAAACCACGGACTCGTCGCCAACTGGTCGACCTTGTCTCCCACGTCCGGCGCCTCCAGGTCCACCCAGGCGATCACGCCGGTTACGTAGTCATACGTCTCCGCCATTTCCAGGTACGCCAGCTGGTCCTTCCACGCGTGCGACGCCTGCACGATCACCGACTGCGCCACCCCAACCGCGTCCATGTGCGGCTTCAGGTCCGGCGGCAGATAGTCCTTCCCCAGGATCGGATGCGTCGGATCGTCCAGCCAGTACAGGTCGTGGATCCCCACCTGCCAGTAGTGGTTGTGCGTGTCGATCACGGATGCTGTTTCGGGCGACAATTCATGCTTGAGGACTTCGCTGATCGCGAAAGGCTAGCAGGGCCGGATCGGTCACGTGCCCCCACCCACCTCGTCGTGGAACTCCTCGCCGCAATGTGGACAGACACGAGTCTCTGGATCCCCCGTCCGCCGACGGTCTAGCTCCTCCACAAACGCCGATCCCAGGATTCCCGCCGGTAACGCAAACAACCCAATTCCCAGTAGCGCTACCACGGCTCCCAACCCACGCCCCAGCGGTGTCACGGGGAACAGATCGCCGTAGCCCACCGTGGTCAGCGTCACCATTCCCCACCACATCGCCGCCGGGATGCTCGAAAACCCTTCGGGCTGCGCGTCCCGCTCCGCCAGGTACATCAGCCCGGAAGCAAAGAGCAAGAGCACCGAGCCCACGAACGTTGTGGAAATCAAGGCGTCGCGCCGGCTCTGCAACACGTCCCCAATGATCGACATTGACTCGGAATAGCGTGTCAGCTTCAGCAGGCGCAACAGCCGCAATACTCGGGCGAAGCGCAAGTCGACCCCAACGATTACCGGTACGTAGAACGGCACCACCGCAAGAAGGTCAGCAAGCATCAGCGGACGAAAGGCGTAACGTACGCGTCCCCAAACAGGGTGGGCGAAGTCGGGATTCTCGGTACATGTCCATAGCCTCAGCACGTACTCGAGCGAGAAAATCGCGACCGTCACCACCTCAATCACGTTGAAGAATCCGCCGGCAAACTTCGCGATGGGAGCAATGGTCTCGAGCACGATGGCCAGAGAGGTAAGGGAAATGAGCGTATAGATCGTTTGATCGAAGACTCGGCTTGCTCGATCGCCTTCTTCCGGCGGTGTCACGATCTGATGGGCGCGGCGCTTCAACCGGTGGTACATCGGCACCTCGCTCAGTGGGTCCAGGTGTGAGCCGGGTCGACTCTCGGAGTCACGCCCGCCGCATGCAGGATCCGCTCCGCCAGCGCGTCCACAATTGCCTCGACTGAGTCCGGACGCAGGTAAAACGCGGGATCCGGCGGCAGGATTACCGCTCCCGCCTCCGCCAGCGTTGCCAGGTTCCGCAGGTGAATCAAGGACAACGGCGTTTCCCGCGGCACCACCACCAATCGGCGCTTTTCCTTCAACGTGACGTCTGCGGCCCGGTGCAGCAGATTCTGGCCTGCACCTGAAGCAATCGCGCCCACCGTCGCCATGCTGCACGGCACGATCGCCATCCCGCGCGTCGGATACGACCCGCTGGAAATCGGCGCGGCCACGTCCTGCGGCCGATGCACCGTCACTCGACCCCGCTCCGTCCAGCGCGACACCGCGTCTGCAAACCGCTCATCCGTCTCCTGGTGCCACATCAGCGCGCCGTAGTCGCTGCACACGACGTCGAGCGCAACGTCCAGGTCCTGCAACCTGCGAACCGTCGCCTCGGTCAGCACCGCGCCGCTGGCTCCGGAAACGCCAAGCACCAGCCCCGGCGGATCAGCCAAGCCACACCCCCAGGATCGTGAACACCAGCGCCGCCACGGCCACGTACCCGTTGATGTTAAAGAACGCCAGGCTCAATCGGCTCAAGTCATCCGGCTTCAGCAACCTGTTCTCGTAAACCAGCAAAGCCGCGATCACGGCAACGCCGACCCAATACGGCCAGCCCATGGCAGCCACGAATCCCAGCGCCAGCAGCACGCCAATGGTCAATGCGTGCGAAGCCCGCGCCACCCACAGCGCCGCCGCCAGCCCAAAGCGCGCCGGCACCGAGTGCAGCCCCTCGGTCCGGTCAAAGTCCACGTCCTGCGTCGCGTACAGCACGTCAAATCCGCCGATCCAGAACGTCACCACCAGCGCTAGTAGCGCCGCCTCGGTCGAAAACTCGCCGGTCACCGCAATCCAACCGCCCACCGGCGCGATCCCATCGGCCAGCCCCAGGATCCAATGGCTCGACCAGGTAAACCGCTTCGTATACGAGTAGAACGTCACGGCCACCATTGCCACCGGCGCCAGCGCCAGCGCAAGGCTGTTCAGTTGCCACGCCGCTACGTGCAACAGCGCGAATCCCACCAGCGCCAACCCAAGCATCTCCAGTCTTGACATAATCCCCATCGGGATCGCCCTTGAAGCTGTCCGCGGGTTCCGCGCGTCCATTTCGGCGTCGATCAGCCGGTTCGCCGCCATCGCCCCGGTCCGCGCGCCCGCCATTGCCAGCGTGGTCCAGATAAACACCGGCCATCCCGGCCATCCCCGGGCCGCCAGCACCATCCCCAGGTACGCAAACGGCAACGCGAAAATCGTGTGCTCGAACCGAATCGCGTCCAGGTAGACCCGGGCGCGCCTAACCGGCACCGCCAGACTCATAGAACTTGCCTGTGGCGCTCCATCAGTCCAACCCGAACCAGGGCCCGCTATTCAGCAACCGGTCGAACAGCGCCCGCTCGTCCGCGTCCTCAATCGAATCTCCTGCCTGCCGCGCCGTTTCGCGCCGGTTCGCGGCGTCGGCAAGGCCGGCGCACGCGTGCGAGCGCGCCAGGCACTCCAGGGCGGCCGCCCGGTCGAACGCCGTTTGCTCATCACCGTTCGCGTCGCTCCACTTGATACATGCATCGGCGTGGTGCACCGCCAGCGAGGTTATTCCAAGAAAACACACCGCTGTCGCCACCAGGTGTTCGGCACGCTGTTTCTCCAGCGGCCCGCCAACTTCGAACCAGTGCCGGTGCGACGCATACGCCCTCGAGAGCAATTCCGAGGCATGCAAGTAGTCGGGGCTGCTCTCGATCAGCTCCCACGCCTGGTTGTTGTTCTCGACTGCAAGCCGGCGCTTAGCTCGCTGAGTGTCAATCCCCGCGTCCTTGTCAGATCCCATAGCTCAACCACCGCTCGTCCACCAGCTTCACGATCTCGTCGTCCATCTTGATCTCCGGCGGCCATTCCCGCGGGAAACCCTCCTCCGGCAGCTTGCGCGTCGCGTCGATACCCAGCTTTCCGCCAAAGTGCTCCGTGGTCGTCGCGAACTCCAGGTGGTCCATCGGCCCGCGCGCCTGCTCCAGGTCCCGTGCCGGATCCGTGTTTGCGCCCACTCGCCACATCACTTCCTTGAGATTCTGCACGTCCACGTCGTGGTCCACCACGATGATGTACTTCGTGAACATCAGCTGACCCACGCCCCAGATTCCGTGCATCACCTTCCGTGCCTGTCCGGGATAGCGCTTGTTGATCGACACGATGCAGAAGTTGTGGAACACCCCGTGCACCGGCAGGTTCATGTCCACCAGTTCCGGCACGAACAGCCGCACCAGCGGCAGGAACAGCCGTTCCGTGGCCTTGCCGATCCAGGCGTCCTCCATAGGCGGCACGCCCACGATCGTCGACACGAACACCGGATCCTGCCGCCGCGTCACCGCCGTCAGGTGAAACACCGGGAACGGTTCCGCCAGCGAGTAGTACCCGATGTGGTCGCCGAATGGTCCCTCCAGCCGCGACTCCGACGGATCGACCCATCCCTCCAGCACGATCTCCGCGTGGGCCGGAACTTTGATGTCGACTGTCATTGCTTGCACGGTCTCAACCGGCGCGCCCCGCAGAAAACCCGCGAACACCATCTCGTCGATATCCGGCGGCAGCGGGGCGCTTGCCGCGTACATGAGCGTTGGGTCCGCCCCAATCGCCACTGCCACTTCCATCCGCCGACGTTCTTCCTTGCTCCGCCGCCAATGCTCCGCGCCGCCCTTGTGCCGTTGCCAGTGCATGCCCAGGGTGCGGTCGTCGTATTTCTGCAGCCGGTAAAGCCCCACGTTGCGCTTGCCGGTCAGCGGGTCGTGCGTCAGGACGAGCGGAAAGGTGATGTAGGGACCGCCGTCCAGCGGCCAGCAGGTCGGAATCGGCAGGTCAGCCAGCGAAGGGTTCTCGGTATCGAACACCTCGTGCACCGGCGCGTTGCTCACCTCGCGCGGTCCGATCCGTCCGACCTTGATGATCTCGTTCAGCACTTGCAGCTTGCCCAGCAGGCTCTTTGGCGGCGGCCCCATCGCCATTGCGAGCAGATCGTCCAGCCGCCGTTCCAGCTCCGACCATTCCTCCATGCCCAGCGCCCAGGCCATGCGCTGCGGCGATCCCAGCAGGTTGATGGCAAATGGGATGTCGCTGCCCTTGACGTTCTCGAACAGCAGCGCCGGCCCTCCGGCCTTCATCACGCGGTCCGCGATCTCGGTGATCTCCAGGTGCGGGTCCACCTCAACCCGGATCCGCCGCAGCTCGTCTCGCTCCTCCAGCAGATCCAGGAATTCACGCAGGTTCTTGAAGGCCATAGCCATCCCCGCCTACGGCGCTAGCAGAAGGTCGTACGGAAGCTGATAGAGATTATCGATTACCAGGTCCGGCCGGAGCTCGCCTTCCGCCGCCTCCGCCGCCTTGCGCGAGGTACTTCCCGTCAACACCAGCACGCCCGTCGCCCCGATGGCGTTCGCGCCGGCGATGTCGGCATCCAGCAGGTCTCCAAGAATCACCAGATCTTCCGGCGGCACGCCGCTCCGCTCCGCCGCCAGGCTGAACAGGTGCGGCGATGGTTTCCCGACCACCAGCGGCTCGATCCCCGTAGCCGCCGTCAGCGCGCCCACGATGGCCCCCGCGCCCGGCATTGGCCCGTTCACCATTGGCAGCAACGAATCCTTGTTCACCGCAATGAACGCTGCATCGTGCATCACCAACCCCCGCGTCGCCCGCGACAGCCGGTCGTAGGTCAGCCCAAAGTCGCAGCCGGCCACCACCACGTCCACCGGCTCATCGTCGTCAAAGCTCCCTAATGTGAATCCCGCCGCCTCGATGTTCGCCGCCAATCCCACGCCGCCCAGCACCAACACCGATTCCGGACTTGGGTCCAGCCGGTTCAGGTACTCCACGGTCGCCACCACCGCCGAGATGATTTCCTCGGGACCGGCATCCACCCCCATCTGCTGCAGCTTCGCCGCCAGCTCAACCGGCGCCTCGCGCGAGTTGTTCGTGACAAAGAACAGCGGCAGACCAAGGTTGCGAACCGTCGCCACCGCCTCCGCGGCGCCGTCGATCAACTGCCCGCCCTGGTACATCACCCCGTCCATGTCAAACACGAACGCCCGGCGCCGTGCCGGAATCACGGCGGGCTCGCGGTCGGAGTGCTCGTGATGGTGGTGTGCGTTGCACACACCGCTGACGGTCACGCGGGATAGACCCCGTTCACCACCATCTCGCGGTCCCAGTCGCCGGCCAGCACGCCCACCACGTTCCGGGCGGCGCCAATGGCCATCCGCTCCACCGATTCGACAGCGACGCCCGCCATATGCGGCGTGGGCAGCACCTTTGGATGCGCGGCCAGGTCATCGCCTTCAGGCGGCGGCTCGCCGGTCCGCACGTCCAGTGCCGCGCCCGCCAGGTGTCCCGAGTCCAACGCCACCCGCAGCGCCGCTTCGTCCACCAGCCCGCCTCGGGCCGTATTGACCAGGAACGATCCCTGCTGCATCAGCCCCAGCGTTCGTTCGTTCACGACGTCGCGCGTGTCGTCGTTCATCGGCGTGTGCAGCGAAACGAATCGGGAGCGACGGAACACTTCGTCGACATCCACCAGCTCCACTCCGTGCTCCGCTACGAAGTCCAAGTCTGGGTATGGCTCGGCCGCCACGACATCCACCTCGAATCCCTGCAGCCGCTGTACAACGGCACGACCAATCCGGCCAAGGCCAATCAAGCCAATGGTCTTGTCACGTAACTCGGTGGTCGGAGGACGAACCCAGCCGCCCGCCGACGTCGTCTCGAAATACTGGCCCAGGTCGCGCGCCAGCGCCAGCATTAGCGCCACCGCCGTCTCCGCCACCGTCGTGTCGTTTGTGCCCGCGGCGATCATCACCGGAACTTCGTGGTCTTGCGCCGCCTCCAGGTCGATCGCGTCGTAGCCCACGCCCATCCGTGCGACGACCTGCAAGTCCGGGAACATCCGGAAGGTCTCGGCGGTGTACGGCTCGCTGCTGGCCATCGTGCCGGCGATCCCCGCCAGTTGCTCGTGCAGCTGCTCGCCGTTCAGGTAGGCGCCCGGCACCGACGCAATCACCGGCTCGTGACCGGCTTCTCGAAGGACTTCCAGCGCTGCTTCCGCCGGGTTGGACGTGAAAATCCTGGTCGTTATCAGTACGCGCGCCACGGAGGCTCCTTCTAACGGGTGGGTGAAACTGCGCGCATTCTAGCCGCGACGCGAGGTCGCAACGTGGCGAAGCCCTCGTCGAATCGGCGCTCCGCTACAAGCCCTCCGGCCGATCCACGATCGCGAAACTGATTTCCCCCGAGGCGCACAGCTTTCCGTCGATACTCGCCCGACCCGCCGCCCGGCCAAACCCGCGCCGGTAGCGGATCACCTCAGCCTCCAGCCGCAACTCGTCACCTGGACGCGCCGGATGCCGGAATTTCCACTTGTCCAGACCCGTCAACATGGCGATCTTTCCGCTGTTCTCCGGCATCCCCAGCGCCGCCACACCACCTACCTCGGCTACCGCCTCAGCGATGATCACGCCCGGCAACACCGGAAACCCGGGAAAGTGCCCTTTCAAAACGTGCTCGTGATGCGCCCCCACGTCGTCCATGATCCCCACCGCCCGCTGGCCGTACTCCAGCTCCACGATGCGGTCCACGAAGATGAACGGTTCCCGGTGCGGGATCAGTGCCTCGATCCCCTCGCGGTTCAACAACGCGTCGGACATGGGAGACCTCTCGGCGGGTGCGGTGGCGGCCAGCATGGCACAGGCGCTGCCTTGCCTTGCGCCGTGGGGAGGGCGCCACTTGGAAGAATTCCACAGGAAACTAGTTCCGGCACACATTTGCGCCGTTGCCACTTGCGCAAAACGATTCCAGACCGTATAACTGGATTACCGAGTTTGTGAATTCCTTCACAAACACGCCATATTCCCAATCGGCCGATTTCGGCAAACGTGCCACCGGCCCAATGTCTCAAGAGAGGTGTTCCGATAGCCGCGCATCGCAACGGGTCCGCCAACGGGGCGGCCAATGGTCATCACAGTCTTCAAGAGTCCACCATCCACCGCTTGCTGGTTGGATCACACCGCCTCGCCGGGCACCTCAATTCGGCTTGCGACGAAGCTGGTGTGTCATTGCCGCTGGCGCGGGCTCTTCAGTTCCTCGCCGGAGCCACTGAACCAGTCACGCCCACACAACTCTCGCGTGAGCTCGGCCGCAGCCCCGCAGCTACGTCCGAACTGATTAAGCGTCTGGTGAAGACTGAGCAAATCACCGCCGACGTGGATCCGGACGACCGTCGCTCGTTCAAGCTCATGCTCACCGAGGCCGGCCACGCCAAGTGGAATGAGGTCCGCGGATCGCTGCAGCAAGCCGAGGCCGTGATCGAGAGTGGCTATGGCGGCCGACGCCTCGAAGCCCTCGCCGGCGAACTGGACGAGCTCGTCGTCGCCCTCGACAAAGTTCCCGCCTAACCCAAGCTGCCGCTGGCCCCGACAGCGGCGACCCCGCCCCTCCCCCAGGGCGAGTCCGAACGATGTTCCGGCTCGCTCTGGGGGATTCTTCTGCCGCGCGACAACTGGACCGACTCTGTGTTGTACGCAAGGGAGATTGTCCTCCGCAAGACTGCGGTCCGCGCCTCTCCGCGGAGCCCATCCCACGCCTCACCCCGAAGTCGCGCTCAAGATCCGAGCTCGGCGTTCGCCGTCCCGCGCCTCGTAGAACATCCGGAACCGTCCGTCGGGCAACTCCATCACACACGGCTCCGAAACCATGCCGCAGTCCAACGGAGCGTCCAGGTCCAGCAGCGGCGCGGGCGTCTTCGTCCACTCGATCCCATCGTCCGAAACCGCGGTAAAGATGCCGCCGTCAATCCCTTCGGCCCAGGCCGCGTAGAACATCCGGTAGCTGCCGTCGCCCAGCCGAATGACTTCCGGGGCGTATACGGCGTACGTCTCTCGCTCGGTCTCCTGTGCGATGCGCACGCCTCGTTCGATCTCGAAGTTCAGACCGTCCACCGACACCGCGCTCACGATGTGGTTCTGCGCGTTCAGACCCGAAGCCATCGGAAACGAGTAGTGGTGAAAGTAAAGCCGGTAAACCAGCCCCCGATCGGTCGGAAAGTACACGCAGCGCGGCGACCCATACGACCACGCACCGTCGCCGATCCTGACCCCCTCTTCCAACTTCCAGTCCAGCCCGTCGGCTGAGGTCGCGCTCAGGATCACCGTCGGTGCATTCGGCCGGCGCGCCTCGTAGTACATCCGGTAGCCGCCGCTTGGCATCGGCACCACGTCCGGGCACAGCGTGCGCTGGCTCGCATGTGGACCATGCACGTCAACTCGCACGCCCTCATAGAGCGTCCAGGTCGACCCGTCAGGCGAGGAGGCACTCAGGATGTGGCCCAGCAGGTCGGCCTTCGTCATTGCGGGCGCAAAGCCGGTGTAGTACATCCGGTAACCGCCTCCGGGAAGGGCCACCACATTCGGAGTCAGCGCTCCGTTGCCGGGAACCACCGGGTTGCATTCAATCGCCGGCGCGGCGTCCTTCGTCCACGACGTCCCCGGATCGGCCTCGTGGAAGTGAACCGAAGTCAGTGGATCGAACCCGCCGTTAGTCATGGCCTCCGCTTATCCAGCATGCCGTGCCCGTGCACCCAATTGCCGCTTCAATGCCCACTGAAGTCGAAACTACAACCGAACCGTCGGATCGGTCGAAGGCCTAGCCGCCCAGGTACCTCTCCACCGCCCCCGCAAACTCCTCCGCTTCGTCCTCATAGCTCTCAAATGGATCCGGCATCTCGAAAATCCGTCCCCGAACCCCAATCCCGTCCCAATCCACCAGGTACGGCACGAACGACCAGCCTCCAAACTCATCCAGTTCCCGCCAATGTTCGATGTATTGATAGACGAGATATAGCTGGTTTTCCCAGCTCGCCAGCGCGCCCAGGTTGTGCTGGATGTCCTTCCAGTCGATGTGCGAATCCGCCCGCGCCTCGGAAAGCGCCCGCACAATTCGACCGCGCGCACCGGCTCGCGTCCCCTCGGGAATGGCCAGCGGGTTCACCGGTCCCGATACCAACCGGTACATCAGCCCCCGCCGCTGCAACTCGCTGAACAGGCTTACCGTTGGGTCCACGTGGTGATACGCAAGGTCCAGCTTCACCAGGTCCGGGTCCGCCCAGCCTTCCGGCGAGTCGTCTGCGTACTCACGCAGTTCCGCCAGCTTCGTCACCCAGTCGACCTTGCCAATCAGGCGTTCGGGATCTGACTCCAACGCGTCCAGGCACTCGCTCCATTCCGCCAGCGTCCAGTCCGTATCGGCATCGCGGCCCGCAAACGCCGAAGTCGCGGCCGCCAGGTAGACCCGCTGCACGTCGATCGCCGAAATCGTCCGCCCGTCCACCAGTTCCACCGGCCACGGCCCGCCCGGATTCCGCGAAATCGACTTGATCGACCGAACCGCCTCGTCCAGGTACAGCTCCGGATTCCACCCCGCCGCCAGCAGCTGCGCCACCAGCGCCGTGGTACCCACCTTCAGGGCCGTTGCGTACTGCGACTGGTTCGCGTCGCCAACCACCACGTGCAGCCTACGCAGACCCGTGCGCTCGCTCAGCGGCTCGTCCCGCAAGTTGATGATCGGGCGTCCGCCAAACCGCACCCGGTGACTCACGTCCACCGACACGAACGCCGCCCGCTGCGACATGTGAAACGGCAGCCGCCCGCCCGCCTCCTGGGGATTGAGCGTCATTCCCGCCCCGGCGTACAGTTGTCGCGTCGTCAAAAACGGCAGTAGCCCAAGCACCATTTCCCGGCTGCGCGGACTCGACACGATCGAGTAGTTCTCGTGGTACCCGAAGGTGTTTCCGAGGTGGTCGGTGTTGTTCTTTATGAAGAACAGCTTCCGGTTCATCTCCTGGCGTTCGACCGTGTCCAGCAGCACGGCTGAGGCCGCGTTCTCCTGCTCCACGATGTCGCGCAGCGCCCGGCACTCGGCCGAGGCGTACTCGATGTGGCCCGAGTCCAGATAGAGCCGCGCCCCGTTGAACAGGTGCCCGCCGTTTCCCGGTTCTTCGTCCCACTCCCGGGGCGCCGGGTCAATTAGCCCGAAGCGCCGATCCTGGAACAGGATCGACTTCACCAGCCGCGCCGCCTGCCCCGGCGGCAACGCCCCGGCCGACGCGAACTCGATTTCCGTTCCAAAGACGACGTCGTCCATGCGTGCTGGCTATTGCCCGCCGGGTTGAGGGGTCGGGTCGGGAATCTCCCGGATGATCCGCCGCCTGCGCTCCCGCAGGTCCTCTTCTTTCTCCGGCGCCGCCGGCTCCGTCGGCGCTTCCGCCGGCTTGGTCGGCGCCTCCGTCTCGCCGCGCCACGCCGGTACTACGCGTATCAATCGCTTCATGTCATTTACCTCCCGTCCGCGTCCAGCGCGGTCAGCAATCCCTCCAGTGTGTCCGCCTCCGCAACCATCCGTCCCAGCCGATCCACCTCTGGACCAGCAACGTCGTCGAATCGCAGCGTCACGTCATATCCATTTCGACGAAACACTACCCGGTCCCACTCCACCGCACTGATGTCCTTGCCAAACCGCCGCAGCACGTCTCCGCGCACGGCAGCCCGTGTGCCCGTCGGCGGCGTCGTCATCGCCCGCTCGATATCCGCATTGTTCACGATCCGCCGCATTCGTCCTTCGTCCACCAGCATGTCGTACACGCACCAGTCCGGATCCAGCACGTGGTACCCCAGGTCGACCCGCCGTGCATCTCCGTCGTTCCACTCCGGTCCAAAGTCCTCCCGCATCTCCTCCATCAGGCACTCTTTCGCCACCCAATCCACCCGATCCGCCGCCAGCGACCGGTTGCGTCCCAGGTCGTCCAGCACCGCCGACCACTCATCCAGCACCCACGTCGTCTCCGTGTCCCGCCCTCGATACCGCTGTGCCGCCTCGCAATACCACCGCTGCACATCCAAACCCGAAACCGGCCCTCCGCGCTCCAGGTCCACCACAGCGCCAAAGTCCAGGTCGTGCGAGACCCGCCGAACCGTCCGCACCGGGTTCGTCGGTCGGTCAGACGGCCGCCATCCCTCCATTGCCAGGTCTAACACCAGGGCGGTGGTGCCCACCTTCATTGCTGTCGCCCATTCGCTGCGGTTTGCGTCGCCGGCAATCACGTGCAGCCGCCGGTACTTCCCGGCGTCGGCGTGCGGCTCGTCCCGGGTGTTGAAGATCGGCCGTCGCGCCGTGGTGTTGATCCCGGTCACTTCCTCGAAGAAATCCGCCCGCTGCGACATCTGCAACTGCAGCGGGTCGCCCCCCTCGATCCCAACCCGCCCGGCTCCCGCAAACGCCTGCCGCGTCGCCAGGAACGGCACCGTCACCCGGATCAGGTCGTCCGTCGGAATCCTCCGCGACGTCAGGTAATTCTCGTGGCAGCCGTAGCTGCGGCCGTGATAGTCCGTGTTGTTCTTCAGCAAACGGATCTGCCCATAACCCAGCTTCGCGTTCCGCGCCGTCTCCGCCGCGAACATCACCCGCTCGCCCGCCTTGTCCTGGGCCACCAGGTCCTTGAGCGTCAGGCAGACGTCCGTGCAGTACTCGGGATGGTTGTGGTCGTTGTACAGCCGTGCCCCGTTGCGCAGCACGGTGTTCGAGAGCAGCTCGTCGCGCGACATCCCTCGGCTACGGTCCGTCGACCCCGTCAGATCCCGCGGGTCCCGCTCCAGCCGATTCGCTCGCCCGCCCCGCAAGTCACGGTACGGGTCCTCGCCCACGTAGTCCCAGCCGCGAAACGCGCCCTCAACCGGCGCCGCCTGGATCAGTCGGGCCGCCTCGTAGGCGAAATCGGGTTCGCCCGCAAAGCCCTCGCAGTTGAGCCCGTATTCGGTCTCGATGCCTGCGGGACGGTTCATGCGCCGCTCGTGCCGGGAAGTGACTCAATACTAGCGCCGGCGCCGGCTAGGGAACTTGTCGGCCTCGTCCCGCGGCCTCCGCCCGTTCCACCACGGCCTGCGCCATCGCGATGTCCCACAGCGCGATTCCCTGTGACGCAAACAGCGTGATCTCGTCATCCGCCGTCCGCCCCGCCACCTTCCCGGCCACCACCTGCCCAAGCTCGATCACCTGTCCCCACTGCAACACCCCGGCGCGCTCCGCCGCCATCAAGTCCCCGCCCTCCACGTGCGCACCATCCAGGTCGTCCACGAACACCCGGTCCGCTCGCGCTACCGCGGCCGCATCCACTTCGCCATGCACCGGGTTGTTGCTGCCCATCGCCACCACGTGCATTCCCGGCTCCAGGTCGTCCGCCATCAGCACCGGACTCGGGGCCGTGGTCGCGGTCACCACGATGTCCGCCCCCCGCACCGCCTCCGCGGCCGACCCGCAGGCGACCAACTCCGCGTCAACCCGCTCGCTCATCGTATTGACATAAGCCTCAACGTTCGCCGGGTTCCGCGAATACACCCGCGCCTGAGCCAGCTCATGCACCCCATTCAGCGCTTCAAGCTGCGTTCGCGCCTGTCGACCGCTCCCAATCAGCCCAACCACCCGGCTGTCCGATCGCGCCAGGTACTTACTCGAAATTCCACTGGCCGCCCCCGTCCGTAGTTCACCCAGGCGCCCAGCCTCAAGCACGGCCCGCAGCAGTCCCGTCGCCACGTCAAACAGCACCACGACAAACCGCGCGCCGCCGCCAAACGTCCCATAGATCTTCGCTCCCGCCGCACCCAGTTCCTCGTCGGCCCCGCCCATCACATTCAGCGACCCGGCCTGAACCGAAGCCCGCCGTCGCCCAACGTTCCCGGCCACGCCGCGACCCTGCCGGTCAAACGCTCCCTCGACCGCCTCCAGCGCCAGCTCCATGTCCCCCAGCGCATCCACATCCGCTTCAGTCAAGTAGAGGGGCATTTCGGTCTCCAGGCACACGCTGCGCAGGGCGGCTTCATTCTAGGCAGGCTCACCGTGTTTTCGGTCGCCGAATCATGGAACGACTCCCATCAATCCCGCGTATCTATCTGTGTGAACCCACCGTCCCAACTCAGCGAGGAGACCGTTAATGACCGACAGAGAGGCGATTCAGCGCAGCCAGCAAGGCGACCGTCTGGCCTTCCGTCACTTGGTCGACCGCTACCAGAACGACCTCTATGGCACCGCCGCCCTGATGACCGGAAGCCATACGCTGGCGGCGCAACAGGTCCGCGACGTTTTCCGCCTGACCTGGCGAGGCATCCACGGCTTCAGCAGTGACTGCCCGGCCAAGCCCTGGCTCATGCGAATCCTGGTCCGCCAGAACGCTTCCCGGCGACGCCTGACGTCGTCTGCAACGGTCGCCTCGAGCAGTCGCTCGCAAACGCGGAAACACCCGGAATCCAACCGGCCCGGCCCCTCAGATTGCGAGCGCGGGACAGTTCGACAGGCATTCGCGGGACTCGACCCAGACCACCGCGACGTTCTGATCCTGCGCTACTTCACCGACTTGCAGGGAACCCAGCTGGCACTGGCGCTGGGCGCCGCCGAGCACACGGTCGACTCGAGCCTGCAAGTGGCACTCGGCCAGTTTCGCGAACGACTCCACGATCTCGGCGCTATAGAAACGTCCGACCAGGGTGCGCCGTGCTCCGATCAGAGACTTGCCGACTCGCTGCGGACCTACTTCCGCCAGGCCGCTTTCGCCGTGCACTGCCCTACGGACCTCGGGCCCTTCATCGAAAACCGTCTCCACGCCTCTTCCCGCCTCGCCGGGATTCGGCGCAAGCTGCTAGCCGCCGCCGGTCGGCTGTGGACCCCGGTGATGGCCAGTGGCGGAGCGGTCGCGGCCGCCTCGATCCTGGTCGGCGCGGCAACCGTCGCCTGCGGCGAGTCCGAGACTGTTGATCGGACGGCGGTCAGGGAGACTCCGGCCGCCGCGGCCGCCCCAGCGCCCGCCTTCACGGCAGCGGCGATTCCCGCCCCGGCGTCCGCCGCCGCTTCCGTCGCGATGGCCGACCCACCTGCCGCCCTGCCCCCTGCGCCCTCCCTAGCGGCTGTCGCGACCGCAGCCCCGGCTCCCGCCATGGAGACGGTGGTCAAAGAGGCGCCGGCGGAGAGGGCTGTCGTCCGGGAAGCCCCGGTCGAGAAGGTCGTAGCCAGGGAGGTTGTCGTCGAAAAGCTCATGACGGCCCCGCCGGCCGCTGCCATCGAGGCTTCAGCCCCGCGGCGCGAGTATCAGCCTGTCGACCTCACCGCCGGCGAAGTCAACGACAACGAGAAGTGGACCGAGTACCTGAGCTACCGCGACAACTATCGCGGCCCGCCGGTCCACGACGTTGACGTATCCGAGCGATTCACTATCACCGTGCTCGACTCACTCGAGCGACCGGTGCCAAACGCCGCGGTCTCCGTCACGGCCGGGGAATCCCTCATCTTTGAGGGCCGCACGTACGCCACCGGCCAGACCCTTTTCTTCCCGCGGGCCTTTCCCCTGGCGTCCAATGCCCGGACGTACCGCCTTGACGTGGAGAAAGACGGCATTCGTCAGTCGCTCACGGCGGAACGCGACGGAGAATCCGAGTGGTTCATCCAGTTGGACGTCGACCAACCCTACGGCGACCGCGTTCCCCTCGACCTACTGTTCCTCCTGGACGCCACCGGCAGCATGGCCGACGAGATTGCCCAGATCAAAGCCACGCTCCTCTCGGTCTCGCAGCGCATCGGCGCCTTGCCCTCGCGACCCGACCTCCGCGTTGGGATGGTCACCTACCGCGATCGCGGCGACGACTTCGTCACCCGGCTCTACGACTTTGAGGCCAACGTCCCGACCTTCTTAAACACAATTCAAGATGTGGTCGCCGACGGCGGCGACGACTATCCCGAGTCGCTAAACGAAGCCCTGCACGTTGCCGTCCACACACCGGCCTGGCGCCTCGACAACGCAATACGGCTTGTCATCCTCGTGGCCGACGCGCCGCCCCACCTGGACTACCCCCAGGACTACGACTATGCCTCCGAGATGATGGAGGCCCACCGCCGGGGCCTGAAGATCTTCAGCATCGCCTCCAGTGGCCTGGATGAGCAGGGCGAATACATCTTCCGCCAGCTGGCCCAGCACACCATGGGGCGGTTCTTGTTCCTTCTCTATGGCGGCGAAACCTCCCACAGCGTCTCCGACTACTCGATCGAGCAACTCGACGATCTCGTCGTCCGCCTCGTCAAGGAGGAGCTCGACTACCTCAAGCCGCGCTAACCCCACCCTGCCCTCGGCGAGGCCGTCCACTCCCAACGCCTGCCTCGCCGAGGGCGGGTACTTCCGTCCGGCCGGCATCCGCCCGAGACGACGGTTATCTACCGGCGTCCGCCCATTCGCCCGCCGCCCGCCAATTGCCAGCCCCGCTCCGCCCCCTGATCATGCGCCGTTGAAATGGCCTTCCTCGCGCTCCACATCGTCTTCAACGTGGGCTTCGCGCTCAGCACGCGCGTGGCCCAGTTCCGGCGTTACGACTACTTCCTCGTCGCCGCCGTCAACTACTGCCTGGCCGCCCTGATGGCCTCGGTCTGGGCCGTCATTCGCGGTCCCTTGGACTTCGACCCTCCCACCGTCGTCTTCGGCGCCGTCCAGGGTATTCAGTACGCCGGGACCATGATCGGCGTCTACCTGCTGCTCGTGCGCTCCGGCGTCGGAATTACCTTCATTTTCCTGCGGCTGTCTGTCGTCGTGCCCACGCTGGCCGCCATCGTGTTCTTTGCCGAACGACCCACCGGTCCCGCCATTGGCGGCCTGGTCCTCATGCTCATCTCCATCCCGCTGCTTGTCGGTCCCAGGTCCGCCGTGCGCGGCCCACGGTCTGGCTGGTACTGGCCGCTGGTCGTGCTCATGATGGTTTTCACCGGCGCCGGCCTCACCGCCTCCAAGGCCTTCAACGAACTCTCCACGCCCGACCGCGCTCCGGACTTCGTCATGGCCTCGTTCCTGGTCTCCGTCCCCGTAGCGCTCGCCATCTTCGCTATGCGCCGTCGCTTTCAGGCTCAAACGCCCCCGCTGCGCCAGAGCCTTGCCATGCCCGGTCCGCTGGCCACCGGCGCCGTTATGGGTCTTTGCAACGTCATACAGCTCGCACTCTTGGTCGCCGCGCTAGAAATCATCCCCGGCACCATCGCCTTCCCAATCCAGACTTCTGCTTCAGTCCTCCTCACCACCGCCGCTGGCGTCATTGTCTGGCGAGAACGCCACGGCCCTATCGTCTGGCTCGGTGTGGCAGCCGCCCTTGCCGGCATGGTCATCGTCAACTTCTAGGCCTTGGCCAAGGCGACGCGATCCACGAGGCTGTTTTCCAGGTTTCGCCAACTGGTGCGTCGCAACCGCGCAGACAGACTTGGCCTGAAGGCGTCAGGTCTGCCGCCGCCGTCAGTCCAAGAGCTCGTTGACCAGGCGCACACCCGTACTCAGGCGTTCCCGCCAATCTGCGCTGATATTTCGAACAATGCTGGTACAGATTCGAAAGAGGCACACGGCTTCTCGCAGATCCAGATCGGGAGCGTCCCAACTGCAGCGGTCCAGCGCGGCGCGTCGAAACGCAGCGCGGTAGGCACCAACGCCCGCAGCGACGCGCTCGCTTCCAAGCCCGGCCTGGACCCGCTGATGCGCCAGGAAATTCCCCACGTCCAGCATGGGATCGCCCGGACCTAGCTCCTCGAAGTCAACCAACGCAATCCGACCATCCGGTAGCTCAAGCATCTGGTCGTCGTAAAAGTCGTTGTGCGCCATGCCCGCCGGCCGCCACGATGCAACAAACGGATCGAGCCGCAGGGTGGCGGCCCTCACCGCATCGCGCAGGTCAGCATGGCCGTTCGCAGCGTGGCGCAGGATGCGCTTCGCCTGCCGGTATCGCCGTCCCAGGTCGAAGGCGTGTCCGGTGTCCGACTCGCCGGACATTTCCCACAGGCTCGCCAGCCCATCCAGCAGCCGTTCGGGCTCTGGCTTCCCGCCGCGGCGAATGAACCGTCGCACATTCCGCCCGGGGATCTCCGAGAGCCAGACAACCCCACCTGCACTCCATTGTCCCGCCAGTCGAGGCGCAGCAAAATCCGAATGGACGATCCGATCCGCCGC
Source organism: Chloroflexota bacterium (assembly GCA_022825895.1). GTDB lineage: Bacteria > Chloroflexota > UBA11872 > UBA11872 > UBA11872 > UBA11872. The sequence continues at coordinate 27,410 of JAJDVX010000005.1, forward strand.
CGAAATCAGGGCGGACGCAGAAGCCGGCCGCACAACCCGAACGTAGAACGTCACCTTGCCAATCGTGTGCCGTAGCACGGCCCGGCTTCCCGGTCGGTAACGAACGGCCTCAACCTTGATTCGGCGAGCCGGAATCTTCAGGACGTGACGGTTGACGAGGCCGAGGGCCGTATTGGGACGCGCGGCGTTGGCCAGCCCCGGCAACGCGCGGTCGTCCGGATAGCGTGAGATCTCCGCCGGGCGCCCGCGAACAACACGCAGGCTGATGTCCTGGGGAGGCAGATAGGCATCGGGCGCCCAGTCGACGACATAGCCAATAGTCGCCCCCCGACCCGGTGTGTGATTGAACTGCCGTATCCGTAATGCCTGTGGACTGGCCGCTGGCTGCCCGAATTTCCGGCAGTACGCGTCCCAGACCCACCCGCCGTCAAACGCGCGCGGAAGCTCAGTCAGGCTGCTGTCTCCGGGGAATTCGACCTGGGGCTCCACCCGAATGGTGGCGTCCAGCCCGGCACTCACCGCCTAGTCGCTCTCGTCGGTGTCGTCGGTGTCGTCGGTTTCCGCTTCCTCGTTCCCAGTGGTGTCAAACCCGTCGTGGTCGGTATTGGCGGTGGTATCGAAGCCGTCGCGGTCGGTGTTGGCGGTGGTGTCGAAGCCGTCGCGATCAGTATCTCCGGTGGTATCGAAGCCATCATTGTCCGTGTTGGCAGTGGTGTCGAAGCCGTCGTGGTCGGTGTTGGCGGTGGTGTCGAAGCCGTCGTGGTCGGTATTGGCCGTCGTGTCGAAACCGTCGCGATCAGTATCTCCGGTGGTATCGAAGCCATCGTGGTCGGTGTTGGCGGTGGTGTCGAAGCCGTCGTGGTCGGTATCGGCAGTGGTGTCGAAGCCGTCGTGGTCAGTATTGGCCGTCGTGTCGAAACCGTCGCGATCAGTATCTCCGGTGGTATCGAAGCCATCATTGTCCGTATTGGCGGTGGTGTCGTAGCCATCGTGGTCCGTGTTGGCGGTGGTGTCGAAGCCGTCGTGGTCGGTATTGGCCGTGGTGTCAAACCCGTCGTGGTCGGTGCCGGGCGGGTTGTCCGCAGCTTCTTGCTCGTCGTCCCTGCTGGCGTCGTCTTCGTCAGATCGACGGTACATCTGCTGAGGCTCGAAGGCACCCACCTGCCGCGGCGAAAGGGGGATTTCGGTCACATCGGGAACAATCACGTTTACCAGTTGCTTCACCTTGTCCGGCAGGTTTTGCAGCACCACCTTGCCAGCCGTCGTGCCGGGCGCCGAAACATTCCAGATGGCAAACACGGCACGTTGTGCGCGCAATAGCTGGAGCCCCTGGGGATTGCCGTTCACTTCCCGCTCCTCATAACGAATCGGCAGCCCGTACAGGTTTAACCAGTCGCGTTCTCCGAGGAACCGGGCCTTGATGGCGGGGTTGGCATCCAACAGCGCCAGGTGGTTTTGCTTGACCGTCTCAAAATCAGCCCCGGCGTCGGACGCAAGCACCTGGTGCGCCGGCACGTTCGGCAGCTTGATGTTGGGGTAGTGATTCGCCAGGACGTCCAGCGTGTTGTAGAAGTTCATCCGCTGGTTGGCCGGGTCCCACTGCAGGATCACCTTCTGAAACGCTTGCAGCGTGAAGGGTCCCTCAAGCCAACGCTGGCTGATCGGATAGCCAATGGCTTCGGCGTCGAGCTCGCGCACGAAATCCCACATTGGCACCCCGCCGGCGTTGGTCACGGCAAACCCGTCGTTTGGATCGGACGTGTCGCTGCCCGTATTGGCGAACAGGCAGCCTCCGCTAAGCGGCGTGCCTACGCAGTCCAGCGCCCGCAGGGCGGTCAGCGGGCCCGCAAACGCCAGGCAGACCGCGGCGGCGGCAGCCAGGCACAAGCGCACACGCTCCCAGCGTGTGAAGCCGCGCCTCATCGACATCACACCAGCGTTGGCCATTGCTTACGCTCCTCTTATCGCAGTCGGCCTGTCCGGGCCAGCGTCCTCGCAAGGTCTTCTTGAGCGTGTTAGCGACATCTAACGCTGCATCTCCATGACTCGTAATACGAATCCATAGGTCGATATAACGACGCCCCAGAGTATCCACTTAGGAATCGTGTGATTTGCACGATGCTTGGTCGATCGACGCAGGGACACCGAGCCGTCACCGCAATAGTCCGCGTTCCGAGCCGAGGACTCCGTTTCGACCGTCCAGCTGCGGCAGTGGCCCGATCAGTGGAGAGCGATCCAGTTCTTTCGACAACGCACTTGGCATCGGCATCTAACGCTCCGCCAGTTCGCGGTTCAGGATCAGCAGCGCAGCCCCTTCGTTGCCCGCGATCTTCACGTGGCTCAATAGCGTGCGCAGCAGATCCTCTTCCTCGGTCTGCTCGTTCACAAACCAGTCCAATAGGGCCTTCGCCTGGTAGTCGCCGAACTCGACCGCCTGCGCCCAGAGCGCATTAAGCTTCTGCGTGGTCTCCTGCTCCAGCGCGAGACCTGCCGCCACAGCCGCGTTCACGCTGTCGTACTCGGTTTGAACCTTCTGCAGGTTGCCCAGGGTGATTGGCACGTCACGTTCCGACAGATGATCGAAGATGCGCATGCCGTGGGCCCGCTCTTCATCGCTCTGCGCACGCATCCAGCTGGCAAACCCATTCAGATCCAGCGACTCGAAGTACGCGGAAATGCCCAGGTAGACATACGCGCCGCTGAATTCATGGTTGATCTGAGCGTTGAGCGCCGCCGCCAGGTCGCTTTGCATAGTCATCGCCGAATCCTCCCTCGTCGACTACGAGAGCCAACATCGGCTCTCGAACTGTCAAAGCCTGATATACGAAGGCAAGTTAGTATGGTCTAAGAGTCCCATAAAGACCGTGCTAACATTGACCCGAGACGTCCATTGAGCTTGTCTATGAATCATATGATTAGGTTTCTCTACGAGTCAACAGGCGTGATCAATTCGTTGCCGGGAGTCACTCGACGTAGGTTCTCTGGGTGTTCAGGTTCCTGACGAAGGGATTACCTCACCCGGAACTGCCGTTAGGCGTCCTTCCCTCTACACATACGGGCGACGTCGGTCCTTCGGGCGTGCGAGAACACCGGTTCAGTCGAACCTGAAGCGCCAAACCCCGACCGCTGTAAACACCGCCGCGAAGATGAGCAGCACGCCCGATTCCAGCCAGATGCCGCCCAGGCCCTGACCGCGCACCAGCACGTCCTGGTAGCCCTGGATGGCCCATGCCTGCGGCGTAATGTTCCCGATCTGTTGCATGGCCTCGGGCATGATGAAGCGGGGCACCATAACTCCGCCCAGCGCCGACGTCGTCAGCACTACGATCACTGCCAGCCCTGTTCCCTGCGTTTCCGAACGAGCCACGCCCGCCAGGGCGATGCCCAGTCCCGTCGCCACGAGGGCCAGCGCTGCTGACACAACCACCAGCGCCGGGATGAACCCCAGGTCCAGGCCGAAGGCCAACCGCGCGATTGCGAACATGATCACGATCTGGATCAGGTTCACCACGTAGAACGGCACGAGTTTGCTGATCAGGATTGGCGCCCGACCCACCGGCGCCGCCCGCAGCCGCCGCATCGCCCCACTCCGCCGCTCCACGAAAATCGACTCGATCATCACCGTCGCGATGAAGAACACGCCCATCACGGTATAGCCCGCCGCGTTTTGTTGGAACTGGTCCGGGAACTGCTCCCGCTCCACGCCCGGCGGAACCTGCCGTCGCGTGGTCACGGGCAACGCCCCGCCGTCCTGGCCGCCCTGCTGCATCGACGCCGCCAGCTGTTCGCGAACCTCCGCCGGCAGGCCCACCGCGACCTGTTCGAACCACAGGGCAGCCCCCGCCTCGCCCAGCTTGCGTCCCACGACCTGCTGCAGCACCGCGTTGAGCGCCCCTTCCAGCGGACCCGTCACCTGCGCCGTCGTCGCCGGATCCACGATCACATCCACCTCCAGGGGCTGGACTTGCTCGCCCCTGAGGATGCGTGGATCTTCCAGCAGTGCCGTCAAGCCCTCGGGGAACACCACCCCCACCGGGTACTCACCGTCGGCGATCAGTTGAGCCACCGACTCGGCCGTCAGTGCCTGCCCGTCCTGCTCGCGGATGACCTCTAGCCCTTCCGTCCCGTCCAGCTGCTCCACCACTTGCTCGGCCACCTCGCCGGCGCCGCCGATCGCCACTGGCACCTCGAGCGTCCGCGCCGATCCGCGCGCGGCTCCCTCCTCGAACAGCCCGCCCAGTGCCAGGCTGAACACCACCATGAACATCACCGGCATCAGGAACAGCACGAACAGCCCGCCCGGATCCCGCACCAGCACCTGGAATTCTTTGATCGTGAACGCCAACGTCGCCCGCATCGCTCAGTCTCTCAGGCTGCGACCCGTATAGCGCAGGAACACGCTCTCCAGGTTCGGCTCCAGGATTCGCACCGTTTCCACCTCCAGCGCCGCCGCGTTCATGGCCTGCATCACGTCCACCAGCGCGTGTCGGGCGCTCTCGGCCTCGATGTTCAGCAACCGCTCGTCGGGTCCCGGCCCCACGGCTTGCACCGACTCCAACGCCGCCAGGATCTCGGTGACCTGTTCCGCCTGACCAGGATCGATTCCGATCTGGATTACGCCGCCGCCCAGCGACTCAATCAGCGCCCGCGGCGTATCCAGCGCCACGATCTTCCCGTGATCAATGATCGCCACCCGGTCACACAGCCGCTCGGCCTCTTCCATGTAGTGGGTCGTGTAGACGATCGACACGCCCTGGTCGCGGTTCAGCCGCTCCACGTTGTCGAAGATGTGATTCCGGCTCTGCGGATCCACGCCAACCGTCGGCTCGTCCAGGATCAGCAGCTCCGGTTCATGCAGGAGCCCTGCTGCCAGGTTCAGCCGCCGCTGCATGCCGCCCGAATAGGTTTCGGCCCGGTCATTCCCGCGATCGCTCAGCCCCACGACGTCCAGCACGGCTTCCACCCGCTCGCGCAGGCGGCGGCCGCCCAGGCCGTAGACCCGTCCGAAGAATCGCAGGTTCTGCCGGCCGCTCAACTTTTCGTACAGCGCAATGTCCTGCGGCACCACGCCGACCTGCCGCTTGGCCGCCCTTGACGTTGGCGACACCTGCCGGTCGCCTACGGTCACCTGCCCTGCCGTTGGCTCAAACATCCCGCTCCAAATCGATATCAACGTCGACTTGCCAGCCCCATTCGGCCCCAGCAGCCCGAGCACCTCGCCCCGCCGAACCTCCAGCGAGACGTCATCGACCGCGGTCAGATCCCCATACCGATGCACAACCCCATCGGCTCGCAACAGCGTCCCGTTGTCCGCGCTACTCACGAGTGCTATCCCCACATGACCGCCGGCAGGCAAATCCCACCCCACCTGTTGTTAGTTTGCATCGCAAAGTAGTTTGCGTCAATCATCATCGGCTGGCAAGCGGCCAATCCCAACATCTGTCGGCGCCGCCCATCGTCGAAGACTGTCCGAAGCCTCCAACCCCGCGTCCTGGCCGCTGGCGAACGCGCTCGCGATCAGGTTGCGCTCGCCCGCCACGATGTCGCCCGCCGCCCACATGCCCGGAATCGGCTCGCCCGACGAATCCAGCACTTCGTGATCGTCGCTGCACCGAAGCAACCCATCGTCGGAGTGCGCCACGTCGAACCGGTGCAAAAACTCGTCGTTGGCCTTCAGCCCCTCGTCCACGAAGAACCCGTCGAAATACAGTTCCCTCCCGTCCGCCATCCGGAACCCCAGCAGGTTCAGCCCCTGCCCGATGTGCGCCTCGATCTGCCCTTCCTCCAGTGCAACTCCCCGCTCCCCCAGCGCCGCCCGCACGGGCGGTGACATTCCGTGCGGGCGCCCATTCGTCAACACCGTAATCCGGTCCGTAAAGTCCTGCGCCCCCTGCACCACGTCAAAGATGTAGTCGCCCGCCCCTACGATCGCCAGGTGCTCGTCCACGTGCAGGTGGCCGTCGCAGCGAATGCACAGGTGCCAGCCGCGACTGTTTCCCGCGTACCTGTAGACCATCTGGTACTTGCGATACATGCGAGCCGCCGAGTTGTTCGTCTCAATATCTGGCCACCCGTCCTCGAATCCGCTGGCCACCACCACCGTCCGACCCAGCGCCGTCGTCGTCCCCACCTGGCGGTCCCGCGACAGCGGCTCGGTCGCGTACGTCAACTGGAATGACCCGTTGTCCAACCGCTCCAGGTCCAACGCGAACCCGTCTGCCCGCCGGATACCGGCCACGCGTTCCTCGCCGCCGCGCTCGATCGAGCGTACCGGTTGCGCTTCCGTCCACTCCCGCAGCGCCTTCGCGAACTGCGCCCCGGTAATCCCTGCAAACACCGGCGCGTCTTCGATCTTCACCGTCTTCGACCAGAAGGCCCGTCCCCGCCGCCGGCTCACCTTGCTCGCGTCCAGCAGCAGCACGTGCCGCATCTGGTGCGCCGCGCTCACCGCCGCCTGCGTGCCCCCGGGACCGGCGCCAATCACGAGAACATCAAACACCTCGCTCATCGCCATCGTCCGTCTCGTGCAGCGCCTTGCTTCAGGTCGCTGGCTTGGGCGCCCACTCCTCAGCTCCCGTGATCTCGTCGATCATTTTCATCGTACGCACGGCGTCGTCTAGCGTTGGTGCCGGAAACGACACAGGCTCGCCCGTCTGTACGGCTCGCAGAAAGGCCCTCGACTCGCCCGGAAACCCCGGCTTCAGCCGCCGGTCGAGCCCCGTCAGATCAAACCGAACTGCCTCGCGTCCCCGCACTTCGAGGACGCACGAACTTAGTCCGCTGCGTGACGTCAGGACCGCATTTCTCGTGCGGGCCTCGTAGAAGTGGCCGGTGCCCTTCGGCCCAAACTGATCAGATACCGCCCGTCCCACCGCGCCCGACTCGTATTCGAGCAGCGCGCTGAAGCTATCGGGCTTCGGCAGTCCACGTTGCCGCACCAGCGAAGTAACGCTGGCCACGTCACCGCCGAGGTACCGCAGCAGGTCCAGGGCGTGAATGCTGTTCGCGTAGGCCCAACGTGCGGCGACTTCCGGTGGAAACTTCGAACCCTCCCAGTGAGGTGCGGTGACTTCGTCGGCGTGCACCGTCACCGAGACAATGTCGCCCGTATTCAGCAGCGCTTCGCGACCTGCCTGCAGGCACGTATAGAAGCGACGATTGAGTCCCACCATCGCCGTCGTCCCGGTTTCACGGACGGCAGCCGCCAGCCGTTCCGTATCGGAGGAATACAACCCTGGCGGCTTCTCCAGGAACGTCGGGATCCCTGCGCGGATAAAGCGTTCCGCCACTTCCGCCACCGCCAGCACGCTCACCAGCACGTACACCGCGTCAAACTCGCCCCAGGCCTGCAGGTCGTCCGCGCTCTTGAACGTCGGCTCAATGCCGAACCGTCGCGATGTCTCGTCCAGCGCCTGCGCATCGATATCGCACAGCGCGGCCACCTCCGCCTCCGGCAGCGCCTGCAACACCGGAAGATGCTGGCCTGCAATGTTCTTCGTACCGATCACGGCGCAACGAACGGGATTTGGCGCGGACATGGCAGCCTCCTCAGAACCGGAGTCGTATCCTCGCAGGTCTTCAGTATCTAACGGTCACGCATGGTCCTCAGCCGCGACCGACTCGCCGCCGACCTGCGCCGCCTCGGCGTGCAGGCTGGCGACCTCCTCATGATTCACAGTTCCCTCCGCAGCCTCGGCTTCGTCGTGGGTGGTGCAGCCACGGTCGTCGACGCCCTCCTCGACGTCCTGGGGCCCGCGGGCACCCTCGTCGGCCCGTCCTTCAACTTCGAAACCGCTCTCGACCCCGACTTCGTCTTTGACCCGCTCAACACCCCGTCTGACATGGGAGCCATCGCCGACGAAATCCGCCGCCGCGCCGGCAATCAGCGCAGCCGTCACCTCACGCACAGCCTCAGCGCCATTGGTCCCCACGCCGAGACCATCGTCACCGCCGGCGGCCCTACCGCCTGGGCTGCCGATGATCCGCTCGGCACGATCTTCAAGCTCAGCGGACGTTTCCTGCTGCTCGGCGTCACCTACCAGACATTTACCGCCTGCCACGTCCTCGAGGTGGCTTTCCGGCCCCATCGCCGCACGCTCGACACCCTGCGCCGCCGGCTCCGCCAGCCCAATGGCAGCCTCGTAGCCTTCGAGAACACCGTCTATTTGCGCGACGTCAACTATCCCGGCTACGACTTCAACCGAGTCGGCCAGGCAATGGAAGACGCTGGCATCACCGCCGTCGGACCGGTCGGCAACGCCATCGCCCGACTCATCCCCGCCCAACCCTTGCGCGACTTCGCGGCCCCCCGCATCCGGCGCGATCCCGACTACCTCCTGCAGCAGGGCTCCGCGGTAACCTCGCTCAGCCGGGGCATCTCGGTCACCCTTCCCGGTGGCGTCCTCGCTGTCGTCGATCCAGAGGCGATCTATTGGCCCGCCCGCCGCTGACTCGCACGCCGCGGGTCGCCGTTTATGCTTAAGCGGTGAGACGGCAGTTGCCATACGGAGTCCGACATGCGTAGTGACACGACGTTAAACCGTGCACGCACGCCGCGTCTCAACCGCCGCCGCCTTCTGTTGAGCGGAGTCGTGGCCGCCGCGGCCCTCAGCCTCGTGGCGGCCTGCGGCGATCAGGAAGTCGAGCACGGCAAATTCAAGCTCCGCAGCGGGGCCAGTTGGTAAGCCGACCAGGCTGACCGTCCGTAGGGATGGTCCGTCGCCAAACGGTGGTGCATCGAAAGCCTGCGTAGCGATCGAGATCGGCTGATTGACCGTCATTGGTGTGGCCACGTATTCAACGCGTCTCAGCTGCTCATCCGCCGGCTCGACGCAGCCTTGAGTTGAGGCCGAGCCAGTTCAAGGTTTCCGTAAGCTGCGCGCACGCGCTAATATCTGGTTGGCTGAGCCGAGGGCCCGGGGTCCTACGGGACGCAGGAGGGGATATGCGAAATCTGACACGTCGAGAAATGCTTCGAGTTGGGAGCGCGGGCGCTCTTGGGGCCGCTGGCGTTGCGCTCCTGGCGGCCTGTGGCGAAGGCGAAGTCGTAGAAGTCGTCAAAGTCGTCACCCAGGTCAAGCAGGTCGAGAAGATCGTTGAGAAGGAAGTCCCGGTCACCCGTGAGGAGATCGTTACGGTCGAGGCCCCTGCGCCTGCCGCCGGGCCGGTCAGCGTTCGCTTCGCCACGGACCACACGTCCGGCCCGCGTGGCAACGCCATGAAGTGGGGCATGGAGCAGTTCTCGCGCCAGTACCCCAACATCCCGGTCAAGATCGACGTTATCGGTGGTGACTACTTCGACTCGGTCAACCTCCAGTTGGCCGCCGGCAGCATGGCCGAGGCCATCCTCTTTGAAGGCAACCTCTTCCAGGCCCACTACGCCGCCGGTTTCTTCCCGGACATCACCGACCTTGTCGGCAAGCTCGGCTTCTCGTTGGACGACTACTGGGTTCTTCCCACCGGCTGGCTCCCGTGGGAGGGCGCCCTTTACCAGGCCAACGGCAGACTTCACGGCCTGCCCTTCCAGGGCGGCATGAACGGCATCGTCTACAACGTCGACCTGTTCGAGTCCAACGGTGTTGACCAGCCCGCCGAGGACTGGACGTGGGACGACGCCCTTGAGGCCTCGCGCGCGTTGACCGACACCGACGACGACCAGTACGGCATCTGGGCGCCAACCAGCGACCAGTTCGGCTGGGGCCCAATGGTCTGGTCCAACGGCGTCGAATACTGGTTCAACGAGCAAGGCGAGTCCCAGTTCGACTCAACCGGCGCTATTGAAGCCCTCAGCTGGGCCCACGGCACCATGCACACCGAAGGCGTGGCGTTTACCCAGGAGGTGCGGCAGCGCGTGGCCGGTGAGTTCGGCGACCCGTTCTCTGCTGGCAAGGTCGGCATCTGGCCCGGCGGCCGCGTGTACAGCACCGGCTTCGGCATCCCGCGCATCAAGGACCGCTTTACGTGGTCCGTTGGTCCGATGTACGTGTCGCCCAAGACTGGGCACACGCGCCATGGTTGGAACGACCAGCCGCACATCGTCACCATCGCGGCCGAGCGTCTGGGCAACCTTGAGCAGACCGTTCAGTTGGTCACCTACCTCGCCGGTCCGGAATACCAGACCCGCGTCGGCATTGACCGCGGGCACTTCCCGGTCTTCAAGACCGTGGCCGATTCGCCCGAGCAGCTTGCGGCTCCGCCCGAGGGCATGCACTGGCTCAAGACCTACGCCACGACGCCTGAACCGCGCACGCCGGGCTACTTCCCCTACTGGGACGAGTTCCGCGGCGCGCACGGTGTCTGGCAGTCCAAACTCTGGGTCAACGAGGTTGGCCCCGAGGAAGCGGCCGTCAACATGGCCAGGGACACCAACGCCGTCATTTCTTCGTACGGCGACTGGAAGCCGGTCCCGGCCTAGTCCACGACCGTTCGCCACAACGGCCCGCCGCCCATGCGGCGGGCCGTTTGGCATTCCTCGACCTGTCAGAGTCCTTTGGAGAGCTCGGTCACAGTCCGGTCTCTTGTCCGCAACCCTCCGGAGCACGACCGATGGTCGCCTAGCCTGCTCGAGGTGAGCCGGGTCGGAGACTTCCGAAGGCAGGTGTGAATCCCCCGAGCTTCAGCACCAACCCCTCGTCCTCATCTTTGTCTTCGGTCACTACGCACTCACTTCAACTCACGGCGTCTTCAGGTCCACCGCCCCCTCCGCCGCCAGCTCCGCAATCACCGACCCGACGATTGGCCGCAGCGCCGCCGCATCCGTGCGCACGCTGCCGCTGAACCGTTCCGCCATCGTCCGCGCCACCTGATCGCCGGTCCGCGTCCCGTCCATCAGGTTCAGTACCGACAACGTCGGCAGCGACATCAGGATTTCCCGCGTGTCCCCGTTCGCCCCTCCTGGAATCGCCACCCGCGTCACCGGCTGCAGCCCCGTCTCCGTCTCCTGCATCCACGCCCGCACATCCGTCCCCGCCACAAACGCCGGCCGCCCCGCCAGCGCCTGCTCCGCCGTTACCGCGCTCCCGCGTCGCGCTGCCGGGACAGTTGCACTCGCTACGTGATGTTCAGGAGCGCTGTCCGCCTCAAGCCCCAACGCCTCATACGTCACCGCCAACTGCCCCGGTGTGAATCCGCCCATATAGCGGATTGACTCCTCAGGCGTTTCCCGCGTCAGCCCCGACGAAATAAACACAAACGCCTGCCGCAACGACAGATTCTGGCTCGGGTCCACCAGCCGGTGTGCCGTCCAGAACCACGACTCTTGTAGCCGCTGCCCGTGGTACCAGTGATTCGCCATGTCCACGAAATCATTCGCCTGCTGCAGATACCCCTCCTGATACCAGTCCATCGATAGCCCGGTCAGATCCGGCGCCTCCAGCGTCGTCCGAATCGCCTTCGTCGCCCGCAGCACCCCTTGCAGCGCCAGCGCGATGCCCGATGCCAGGATCGGATCCACAAAACACGCCGCGTCTCCCACCAGCAGGTACCCCGGCCCGTGAAACTGCTTACAAATGAACGACCAGTCCGACACGATGTCGAAGTCCCCCGCCCACCGGCCGCCCTCCAGCAGTTCCTCGTATTCCTCGCACGACTCGATCTGCCGCTGCCAGTACTTGCGCCGTTCCGTCCGCGTCATTCCCCGAATCCGTTCCGGATCCGTCACCAGCCCGATGCTGCGCAGCCCCCCGGCCAGCGGGATATGCCACAGCCACCCGTCGTCCACCGCGACCACATACACATTCCCGGCGTCCGTCGGCTCCATCTCGTCCAGGACGTCCGGCAGCGTCGTCGGCCCCCCGTGATAGTGACCGAATAGCGCCACGTGCCGCAGATGCTCGTTGTGCTCCCGCAGCCGGAACTGCCGCCCCAGCACCGACCACTGCCCCGAAGCATCCACGCACATCCGTGCTCGAACCTCCCCTGACTCCCCCTCGTCATTCGTAAACGACAGCCCTGTTACCCGCCCGTCAGTCAGGTGCGCACGCGTCACTTGGTGGCCTTCCCGAACGTCCACCCTTTCGTCCCGCGCGTGATCCAGCAGCAGCTTGTCAAACACCTCGCGGTCGCACTGGAACGTGAACGTCCGGTCCTGCGGCACCTCGGAGAATCGAATCGTCCAGGGGTCCCGTCCGCGACCCCAGATGTACGTCGCCCCGTACTTCTTCGTAAACCCAGCCTTTTCTACCCGTTCCAGCGCCCCCGTCTTCCCCAGGGCAAACAGCACCCCCGGCAGCATCGACTCGCCCACGTGCGGACGCGGAAATCGTTCCCGTTCAAGCAACGTCACTGTGTATCCGCTTTGCCGCAGCAACGTCGCCAGCGAAGACCCTGCCGGCCCGCCGCCAACCACCGCCACATCAGACTCAACAGCCCGCATCACGCCACTCTCCCTGACGAACTACCGCCAGTGTGTCAGATACCCCAACCATTCGTGGTGAGCCTGGCGACCGCGGCAGGACTCCATCAGCAGCAGACCGTGTCAAACCAGATCCCGGCTCCGCCACCCGGCCCAACTGGCGGTTTCCCGGTCAACGACGCGTCCGTCCCGGGCTTTCAAGTGCCTTGCCCCGTGTGCGGCAGACGTACTTCCGCCGCTCCCCGCGCTTTGTTGTAGCTGGAACCCGTCGAAGCCAGAGGTACCGCTTCATCCACCTCATACCGAGCACGCACGTCAGCCGGAGGCTTGAAGCGAATGAGCGGACAAAGATGCGCCCTTCGGTGAGCGACGCGCAGTCACATCGCCAACAGCTACTTTCCCACTCCCAGTCCCAGGAAGCGCCCTGCCGCGTCCGAAGATGCTCTCAAGAATCCTGGTGCCCTCGCGGATCCCAAGCACGGTCCGTGCGCCGGTCCCCGCACCCACCCACTAGAATGGCCGTCATTCAGCTTTCATGGCCGGAGGCCGCCGTGCCGCCGTATCGCATCGAATTACGCAGCGACACTCAGACGACGCCCACCGAGGAGATGCGGGCGGCCATGGCCCAGGCCGTAGTCGGCGATGACCTGGGTGGTGAAGACCCCACCGTCCGCGATCTGGAAGACCTTGCTGCTGAGATCTTCCGCAAAGACGCCGCCTTGTTTGTCACGAGCGGCACCATGGGCAACCTCGTCAGCCTCCTCACCCTCTCGCGCCGCGGCGACACGCTCCTGGTCGATCCCGAGTCGCACGTGACCCTCGCCGAGGCCGGCGGTTTCGCCGCTCTGGCCGGATGCAGCGTCATCCCGATTCAGAGCCCGGGCTGGCTCACTGCCGCGGACATCGAGCCCCACATCGGACCCGTCACCACTCACTCGCTCAACCCGGCCATCATCTGGACCGAGAACACCCATAACCGGCGCGGCGGCGTCGCCTGGGGCCCCGCGGTCATGCGCGAACTCGCCGACCTGGCGCAGCGCCACAATCTGCGCATCCACATCGACGGCGCTCGCATCTTCAACGCCGCCGCCGCCCTCGACGTCCCGGTAGCCGACCTGGCCGACGGCGCCGACACCGTCCAGTTCTGTCTCTCCAAGGGCCTCGGCGCGCCCTTCGGATCGATGATCGTCGGCTCCAGCGACCTGATCGAACGCGCCCGCCGAACCCGCCAACTCGTCGGCGGCGGCATGCGGCAGGCTGGCGTGATGGCCGCGGCGGGCCTTATTGCCCTTCGCGACAGCCCCGGACAGCTCGCGGATGATCACCGCCGAGCCAGGCAGCTCGGCGACGTGATCGACGACCTGCCCGGCTTGCGGCTCGTCTCGCCCGTCTACACCAACCTGATCTTCGTGACCTGGGATCCCGACGTGCTTGACCTGGACGTCTTCGTCGATGAGGCCGCCAAGCGCGGCGTCGGCGTCGGCGGGGCTCGCGGCGACATGTTTCGCCTGGTCACCCACCATCAAGTCACCGACGCGGACATCAACGAGGCAACGGATGTGCTGGCGGCCGCGGCGGACGCTGCCTCGGTGGTCTCAGTTCAGACGTGATGGTCAGGCACTTGACTTGACACGGCCTTGTACATTCAGCATGGCCGGATGTGAATGGACCTAGTGCATATTCGTTCATTCGAGAGAACCGGTCGCCGAAAGGGGAATCGATGTTGAGGAATCTCAGGCTTGTATCCGGGCTGCTGATCGCGGCATTTGCCATTGTCCTGGTGGCATGCGGCGAGAGCGGCGGCGCCCCCAGCGAGGTCGTGAGGACCGTTGAAGTCGAGAAGGCCGTCACCGTTGAAGTGGAACGGGTAGTGACGGTCGAAGTCGAACGGCCGGTCGTCCAGGAAGTCGTCCGCGTTGTGGAGGTCGAAAAACCGGTCGAGGTTGTCCGGCAAGTAACCGTAGAGGTCATGCAGGAAGCCCAGACGCTTCCGCCGTTGATCATCGGGCACCTCAACGCCCTCACCGGTTCGTTGTCCTACTTCGGCGTTTCGCATGGCAACGCCGCTGACCTCGCCGCCAGCCATGTCAACCGCGCTGGAGGGATTCAGGGCGGATCCGTCGTCATCATCAGCCGCGACACCGGCGTCAATCCCGTGCAGGGCGTCGACGCGGCCCGTGCGCTGGTGGACGTGGAGAGCGTGGCGGCCATCGTCGGTGCATTGGCCAGCGGTGTCACCATCCCGGTAGCCACCTCCGTAACGGCTCCAAACCAGACGCTCCAGATCTCGCACTCGTCCACGGCGCCCAGCATCACGGCGCTTGAAGACGACGATTTCCTCTTCCGAACAACCGTCTCGGACGCGGCGCAGGGCGTCGTCCTCGGCCGCTTGGCCTGGGAACAGGGCTACAAGAGCGCCGGAATCATGTACATCAACAACGCCTACGGGCAGGGCCTGGCTGAACGATTCACCCAGACCTTTGCTGAACTGGGCGGAACGGTCACGGCCTCGGTACCGCACGAAGACAGCCAGCCGACGTTTACGTCTGAGCTGGAGAAGGCCACTGACGGCGACCCGGACGTACTCGTCACCGTCAGCTATCCGGGACAGGCGGAGATTTACCTTCGCGAAGCCCTGGAAGGCGACTACGCGGATACGTTCCTCTTCGTGGACGGCGTGAAGTCCGATGACATGGTGCAGGCCATCGGCGGCGGCAAGCTTGACGGAACCCTGGGCACCGCGCCCGGAGCCCCCGACAGCCCCGATCGCCAGGCCTTCTACAACGCCTACACCCTGACCTTTGGCGTGGAAGCGCCCCAGGAGCCATACCTGGCCGAGACCTACGACGCTGTCGTGCTAATCGCGCTCGCGGCCGCCAGAGCCGGTACTACGACCGACTCCGTGGCCATCCGCGACGCGCTTCGCGACGTGGCCAACCCTCCGGGCGAAGTTGTCGGTCCTGGCGCGGCCGGCATCCAGAAGGCCCTGGCCCTGATCGCCAGCGGTCAGGACATCAACTACGAGGGCGCCTCTGGCCCCGTGGACTTCGACGAGAACGGCGACGTGTCCGGTCCAATCGAGGTCTGGACGGTCGAAGGCGACGCCGTGACGTCCACCGGCAGGTTCGAACTACCCTAGTTCGCACCATTACGGACACCCGGGGCGGCTCCACAGCCGCCCCGGGTGTCCGTCTCTCATTCGAATCGCCAGAAGACTCCGGTGGAACTCGACCGCCCAGGCGTAGCTGAGGCGACTTCGTTGTTCCGGGCGTCTTGGTCCAGGCTAGTCTGCGCCGGTTGCGTCCCGGCCGGCCGCCGGGGCTGGGCGACGCGCAACGATTCGCCGCCACTCGCCCAACAGCCCGCCCGGCCGCAACAGCATGATGGTGACAATCAGCACGCCGATCATGAGCAGGCGGAAACTCGGGTCGGAGAACACGCCCGGGAGAAACTGCGTACCCGCCCAGACGCCCCAAACAACAAAGGCTCCCAGAACCGCGCCAAGATTGTTCCCTGAGCCGCCCACCATCAGCATTGCCCAGATGACGAAAGTGGCGAGTAGCGGATCGAAGGTCAGCGGCGAGAGGAAGCGGACGTGATGGGCAAACAGCGCGCCGCCGACCCCCATGATCATGGCGCCGAACACGAACGACTGAAGCTTGAAGTGAGAGACGTTCTTACCGCTCGCCGCCGTCGTCACTTCGTCTTCGCGAATCGCTCGGAGCACACGGCCCCAGGGTGACCGGGCCGCACGTTGCACAGCCACAAAGAGGATCAACAGGACGATCAGCACGACGACGATGTAAAGATAGTCGTAGTTCTCAGCCGGAATGAGATCGCCCAGGAATTTGGGAATTCGATAGAGCCCCTTGGAACCGTTCGCGGCCCACTTCTCGTTCAGGAAAAACAGTCGCACGCTCTCCGCAATCCCGAGCGTGGCTATGGACAGATAGTCGTCATTCAGCCGCAACGTGATGGAGCCAATGATCAGCGCGACGAGACCGCACACCGCGGCGGCAGCCGCGATTCCCAGGAAGAACCACGCATCAATGCCCCAGGCGAGTACGTCGTGATGCGCGAGGTTGCCGCCAAAAACGAAGTCCTCGAACTGTTCCGGGTCTGGTGGTGGTGACGTCAGCAGCGCGGCGGTATAGGCGCCCAGCGCAAAGAACCCGGCAATACCGATATTGAAGAGACCCGTGAATCCCCAGTGGACATTTAGGCCCAATGTAAAGATTGCATAGATCATCGCCATAATCGCAAAGCCAACCAAGTAGTCGATTACTCCGCCAATATCCATGCTAGTTGTCCACTATTGAGAGTCGCCGAAGATACCGTGAGGTCTGGCCAGCAGTACGCCGATCATGATGGCAAATGCTACAGCAGGCTTATAGCTGGGATTAATCCACTGTGTGGATACCTCCATGCTTACTCCGACAACCAGGGCTCCAATCAAGGCGCCGTAGGGGTTGCCGATTCCGCCGAGAATCACCGCCGCAAACAGAGGTATCAGAAACTTCCAGCCCATGATGGGTAGCAGTTGTGCCTGTACGACGGCAAGAAGTACACCCGCGATGGCGGCGAGCGCACCGCCGATTCCCCACGTCCACCAGACGACGTGCTTTGTGTTGATTCCCGTGACCAGCGCCAGCGACGGATTGTCCGAGGTTGCTCGCATGGCTTTGCCTATTTTAGTGTAAGTTAGCAGCATGTAAACACCCGCCACCAGAATCACCGCCACGATTGCGACGAATAGGCCGTCAGGCGGAATCCGAACATCCATTGGCAGGTGGTAGACCTGCCGAGACTCACGCGGATAGTGCTGGGTATCCCCTGACCAGATCAACTGGACCAGGCCACGAATGGCTATGGCCACGCCCAGCGAGGCCATCATGAGAATCGCCGTGCTGGCCCCTCTCTGGCGCAGCCTGCGGTAGATCAAGAGATCCAGTGCAATAGCTCCGAGCGCTACGACGATCGCCGATAGCGGCAGCGCAATCAGTACGGGAAAACCGAACGTAAAGGGTCCAAGGCCGGCGCCTTCAATGCCAGCCCGGGGGAGGAGTCCGTCGACGATATAGAAAGCTACATAGGCTCCAAAGGCCATGTAGTCACCATGTGCAAAGTTCCCAAGCTTCAGGATTCCGTAGACCAACGTCAGACCTATTGCCCCTAATGCGATTACCGAGCCAAAGATGATTCCATTGGCAACAAGTCCCAGCTTGACGAAGGGCAAGAATCCCATAGCCAGTATCGCGACTACGATTAACGCGACAAGACGGCTTGCTGATAATGTGAGTCCAGCTCGATGTCGGAAACGCAGTGCCATCATCGCCGGGTCTTGCGATTGGGACCGAACATGGTGCAGGCGCTTTGTCCTATCCTCCGAGATACAGGCGGCCGACTTCGGGATTGTTGAGCAGAGCCGGTCCGCTGTCCTCGATTTGATTGTCGCCGCCCGATAGCACGTAGCCTCGGTCAGACATTCGCAGCGATTCCCGGGCATTCTGCTCCACCAGCAGGAGTGACACTCCGGTTTCGTTGATGCCGCGAATTCGTTCGAAGACTGTATGTATGAGCCCTGGCGCCAGCCCGGCGGACGGCTCGTCCAAGAGCAGTAGCACCGGATCCAGCATCAATGCTCGGGCGATGGCGAGCATCTGACGCTGACCGCCGGAGAGCCTGCCAGCCTTCATTCGCGCACTGCGCTTCAGGTCGGGAAAGAGTTCGAACATCTCATCGATTCGATGCCGAAAGTCGTCGCGCCGTACGAAGGCGCCCATCTCCAGGTTTTCTCGAGTCGTCATGGAGGGAAAAATGTTGTCCGACTGCGGCACGTAGCACAACCCGCTCCGCACGGTCTGTTCCGGTTCGAGCCTCGAGATGTCGACGCCGCGAAATCGCACGGCGCCGGTTCGAACTCGTACAAGACCGACAATTGCCTTCATGAGTGTTGACTTGCCGCAGCCGTTGGGCCCAATGATCGTCACGATTTCGCCCTTGTTTACCGAGATTGAAACTCCGTGCAGGATCTCGGTCTCGCCATATCCGGCGACGACGTTTGATGCCTCAAGCAGGGCCATTGACGTATCCGCCCAGGTACGCCTCGAGGACTCTCGGATCTCGCTGGACCGTGGTGGGTGGACCTTCGGCTATTACTCCACCGTTGGCCATGACAATGACTGGATCGCACATGGCCATGACAAAGCGCATGTCGTGCTCAATGATGAAGAACGTCACATCTCGCTCGACGCTGGCTCTCACAATGTTCGCGGAGAGATCTCGGAGGAGGGTTCGGTTGATCCCGGCTCCCGGCTCGTCGAGAAGCACCATCTTGGGTTGGGCCATCAGCGTCCGGGCCAATTCCAGAAGTTTCTTCTGGCCGCCTGAGAGATTGCCGGCCAACTCGTTTGCCAGGTGTGCGAGATTCACGAGTTCCAGGACGTCGATCGCCCGGGCCTGAATCTGGCGTTCCTGCCTCGCGACCTTCCACGGCGTCAGCCAGGTCAACCACAGGCGCTCGCCCGACTGGCGGGCAGGCACCAGCATCAGATTCTCCAGCACGGTCATCCGCCGCAGTTCCCTGGGTATTTGGAAGGTGCGCATCAGACCGCGCGCGAACGTCTGGTGCGGTCGCAGTCCACTGATGACCCTTCCGTCAAAGAGGATTTGCCCGCTGGTCGGGGACAGGTCGCCGGCCGCCAGATTAAAGAGCGTGGTCTTTCCGGCGCCGTTGGGTCCGATCAACCCGGTGATCGTGCCCGGCATCACGTCCAGCGTGCAGCGATCCACTGCTCGTACGCCGCCGAAGTCCTTGGTGACGTTACGCACCTGGAGGATCGGCGACGAGTCAGTCAATTCGCTCGCGCTTTCATCCCGGACCGCACGTACCGCATGGTCCGGGAGTCGAGGTTCCGAACTCTGGTGCACTCCGTACCATATATCAGATGCAGACGGTCAATCTCGGTCCACTCCGGGCGTTGCACTGGCCCACAAATGATCTCCGGGCGCCCCAAACGCTCCTCGCCATTCACGGAATCTGGGTGGGCGCGCACGTCTGGAAGCAATTCGGCGCGTATCTGGCCGCCGAGGGCTATGAGACGTATGCGGTGTGGCTGAGGCACCACCAGCCAGGATCCGATCACCGGAATCTCGAAGGCCTGAGCCTCCAAGACTATGCGGAAGACGTGGCCGCGGCGACGCACGCGTTGGGCGCTCCGGTACTCATCGGGCAGAGCATGGGCGGCCTGGTCGCGCAGATCGTCGCCACGATGGCCAATCCAGCTGGTCTCGCACTTCTGTCGAGCGCTCCGTCGTTCGGTATCCCCGTTATTCCCCGGCTCTCGCTTCTGATGACCGGTATCCGCAACTGCTTTGGTCGACCATTCAACTCAGACCCAATGCCTCCATTCGCTGATGATGCGTTCCTGGAGCGGCTTGATGATGAGCAGCGAGCCGCCGTGACCTCTCACCGTGTGCCCGAGCCGCGACGCCTTGCTCGGCAGCTGGCGTTTTGGCCACCAGTCGTCAGGGCCTCGCAGATCCGTTGTCCGGTCTTCGTCGGCGCTGGCGATGAGGATCCAGTAATCGTTCCGTGGGTCACGCGCCGAATCGCCGCGCGCTACCGCGTGATTCCGACCTTTTACCAGGGACGCGGGCATATGTTGAACCTCGAACCCGGCTGGCAGTCCGTCGGCGATGATCTAATGCGTTGGATGGAACGATTTGTCGCCTGATTCGCCAAGGAGGCCGCTGTGAATAGCCGACCGCTCGGAACGACTGGGCTACAGGTCAGTGCTCTTACCATGGGATGCTGGGAAATCGGTGGGCTGGCGTGGGGACCTATGCCTGCGCCGGAGGCCGTGGACCTGGTGCGGGCCGTGGCGGACGCCGGCATTACCGCATTTGATACAGCCGAGGCCTATGGCAATGGCCGTAGCGAGGTGATCCTCGGCCACGCGCTGCGAGACCGGCGTGACGAAGTCACATTTATTACCAAGACTGGATACTTGCCAGGTGTCGATGGCGCCCAAATGCTGCTCGACGAGCAGCCGCGGGACTACCGGGCACCTTCGATCCGGCGAGCCTGCGAACTCTCGCGGCAACGGCTTCAGACCGACTACATCGACGTCTACCTGCTTCACGATCCGCCCATGGATGCCGTGATGCACGAGGAGCCGTTTGCCGAACTCCGCCGCCTTCAGGATCGAGGCGAAATCCGCGCCTGGGGAGTCTCGTCGAGCCCCGCGGTCGTTGCCGAGGCGGTCAGGCGCTGGGGTGCACAGGTCGTCGAGACGCCATTCAACGCGGCCAATCCGGAGGCCGCGACTGACCTCTTCGCGGTCGCGGCTGGGTCAGGCACCGGGGTCTTGGCCCGCAGCCCGTTCGCGAGCGGCAACCTGATCCTGACGCCGGAGCAACGCCAGGCCCTTTACGCGGGCGACTGGCGGCACTTTCATGACCCGGCACAGGTAGCTGCCGACGCAGCCGTGGCGGAACGGCTGGAGATTCTTGCCGACCTTCGCGACGAGCCGCCGACCGATACGGCCATCAAGTACGTGCTCGGACATCCTGAGGTCTCGACTTGCATCGTGGGCATCTCTGCCGTGGCCGAAATTCAGCCAAACGTGCGCGCTGCCGGCGAGCCATACCTCGACGCGCAGAGCCGCCTGCGGCTGACACAGGCTTAGCGATTTCCGACAGAGTCGCGGGTGGTGCTGTGCCAAGATGGGCTCGAACGGTGTCCCACCTATATCTGGGGCCCGGGACTTGGCTTCGGTTCCTTTCCGCAGCGATGACGGTGGGCGGAAATGCGATGTTGGTATAGACTGCGCTGTTGATCCCGCCTTGGCGGGTTGGCGCACCGAGGGAAGGATGAGGCAGATGGCTCGAGATCTGACACGACGGCGATTTCTAAAGGCCAGTTCAGCGCTTGGTGTTGGCGTCGCCGGCGCAGCCACGCTGGCTGCCTGTGGTGAAACCCAGGTCGTCGAGAAGATCGTGACGCAGATTGTTGAAGAGGAAGTCATCAAGGAGGTGACGAAGGAAGTCGAGGTTGTCGTTCAGAAAGTCGTCACGCAGGCGATGGCGGCACCTCAGCCCACCACGGTTGAGTTCGAGTTCGTCAGCGACCACGTGTCCGGCGTGCGCGGCAAGTCAACCACCTGGGCCCTGGCCAACTTCCAACAGGAACGGCCCGACATCAAGATCAAGTTCACGCCGCAGGGCGGGGGCTTTGACGACTCGTTCGGCATTCGCATCGCGGCGGGCAGCGCCCCGGCCGCGGCATTGTTGAGTTGGGGGTTTTTTGGAGCCCATCAAGACTCATTCGTCCAGATCAACGACGTGCTGGACCGCCACCCCGACTTCGACGGGGCGGACCTGATTTACGAGCCGGACTCCTACACGATCAACTACGACACGACCTGGCCGTTCGTGGACTCGTTCCAGGGGCACGCGTTCGGTCTGCCCTATCAGGGCAATGTGAGCGGCCACTACTACAACATTGATCTGTATGACCAGTACGGCGTGCCCGAGCCGTCGGCCGACTGGACCTACAGCAACGAGTGGCTGGACGCCGCCAAGCAGGCAACCGACCCGGACAACGAAATTTACGGAACCCGGATCGGTGGCGGTGGCGACATCCACTACTGGACACCCATTTCCTGGGGCTTCGGCGCGAAGCAGTTCATTTCGTCAGACGGCACGCACACGGAGCACTTTGACAACGGTGGGGACCAGGGCTTCCAGTTCGCGGTAGACCTCATCCACCGGCACGGCGTCTCGCCGGCGACGGACGCGCAGCGCGAGCTGGCGGGCGAGTTCGGCGACGCCTTCTCAGCCGGCAAGATCGGGGCCGAATTGCGACGTGGCGACGCCAAGGGCAACGCCGTGATCAGCATCGGCGACCGCTTCCGCTGGGCGCTGGCGCCGCAGCCGAAGGGTGACGTGACCGGCACCGTGGCCGTGCATCGCACGAACCAGGGACACTACGTCATCGACTCGGCGCGGCGACAAGGCGTAGTCGAGCCAGTCGTGGACTTCCTGGTCTGGATGGCCGGGCCCAAGATGCAGGCGCGCGCGGCGACCGACCGCGGATTCCTGCCTTGCCGCTGGGACGCACTGGAGTCGCCGGAGAATCTGGCGGCCCCGCCCGAGCGGCAGGACTTGCTTGTCTCGTTCGTTCGCGGCGAATTCCGCACCTGGCAGGGTTATCACCCGAACCAGCGCGAGTGGTTGGCCTGGCGCGGCCGAGCCCACTTGGCCATGACCGGAGAGGCATCGGTTGAAGAGGCCATCGAGAGCGCCGTGACCGAAGGTGACCGCATCCTTCGTCAGGACGTGGACTTGCTGAACAAGCGCATCGAGCGCTGGGGCCGTACCGCCTAGTCGGTTAGCTCATTGGCGCTAGTACGGCGCACTGCCATTCGGGCGCGGTCCGCAAGACCGCGCCCGAATGCTATGGCAGCGCAGTTACGCATGGCTCCCCTTCGAACCCTTATACTTCCGGTGCGAAGCGCTGCCGCGTTTGCGGACTGGCGCACACAGGGAGGGGAGCGCAATGGTCCGCAATCTGACAAGACGGCGATTCCTGACGGCGACTTCGGCACTTGGAATCGGCGCCGCGGGCGCGGCCGCGCTGGCGGCGTGTGGCGAGACCGAGGCCGTCGAGACGAGCGACACGCAAGCAGCTCAACAGGAAGCTGCCAAGGAAGTGACCCAGGCAACCCCCGTCGCCGCTGAGAAGGTGGCGACGCAGGCGATGGCGGCGCCTCAGTCAGAGACCGTGGAGTTCGAGTTCATCAGCGACCACGTCTCGGGCGTGCGCGGCAAGTCCACCACCTGGGCGCTCGCCAACTTCGCGAAGGCACGGCCCGACATCAGGATCAAGTTCACACCACAGGCCGACCTGTTCTACGACACGTTCGCGATTCGCATCGCGGCGGGGAGCGCCCCGGCCGCCGCCTTGCTTGAGTGGAGCTTCTTCGGCGCCCACCAGGATTCGTTTACCCAGATCAACGACGTGTTGGACCGCCACCCCACCTTTGATGGGGCCGAGCAGATCTTCGAGCCGGACTCCTACACGGTCAACTATGACCTTGACTACCCGTTCGTGGACACGTGGCAGGGTGCGGCCTTCGGCCTTCCCTACCAGGGCAACGTGAGCGGCCACTACTACAACATTGATCTGTATGACCAGTACGGCGTTCCGGAGCCGTCGGCCGATTGGACCTACAGCAACGAGTGGCTCGAGGCGGCCAAGCAGTCCACCGACCCGGACAACGGAATCTGGGGTACCCGGATCTCAGGTGGTGGCGACATCCACTTCTGGACGCCGATTGCCTGGGGCTTCGGTGGCAAGCAGTTCATCTCGCCTGACGGCACGCACACCAGTCAATTTGATGATGGTGGCGATCAGGGCTTCAAGTTCGGGGTCGACCTCATTCACAGGCACCAGGTCTCGGCGCCGACCGATGCGCAGCGCGAGTTGGCGGGTGAGTTTGGCGACCTCTTTACGGCCGGCAAGGTCGGGGCCGAGTTGCGCCGTGGTGACGCCAAGGGCAACGCCGTGATCGGCATCGGCGACCGCTTCCGCTGGTCGCTGGCGCCGCAGCCGAAGGGTGACGTGACCGGCACGGTGGCCGTACACCGAACCAACCAGGGGCACTACGTGCTCAACTCGGCGCAACGCCAGGGCGTGGTTGAGGCAGCCGTAGACTTCCTCGTCTGGATGGCGGGCCCCGAGATGCAGGCGCGGGCCGCGACTGACCGTGGTTTCCTGCCCTGCCGGTGGGACGCGCTGGAGTCGCCGGAGAACCTGGCGGCCCCGCCGGAGCGGCAGGACCTGCTGGTCTCGTTCGTGCGCGGCGAGTTCCGGACCTGGCAGGGCTACCATCCCAACCAGCTGGAGTGGTTGGCCTGGCGCGGGATTGCTCACACGGCCATGACCGGCGACGCATCGGCGGAAGAGGCCATCGAGAACGCCGTAACCGAGGGTGACCGCATCCTGGCGCAGGACATCGACTTGCTGAACGAGCGTATCGAGCGCTGGGGGCGAACCGCCTAGTCAGCTGGGTCGTCCAGCGCCAATACGGCGCACAGGTATTCGGGCACGGTCTGCCAGACTGCGCCCGAATGCTGTACCGTGATAGATGCCTTGCCGGGCCTGGAGCAGGTGTTGCTTCGAGCCGGAGCCGGAAGCCGTGAAGTGTAGGTTGGATTGATGCTCGTCGGATCCTCCACGAAGCGACTGTGCGTTGCCATGACCGCTGCGCTGGCCGCTACGCTGCTGGCCGCATGTGGCGGAGATTTCGAATACAAGACGAGCGGTGACCGAATCGACGGTGGTGACCGCGGCGGAATCGCCGACTGGGATGGAGCATCGACAACTTCCCACGAGAACTTGCTGAGTATCCAGGAGCAATACCAGGCCAAGGTCAAGGCCGAGAGCGGGCAGAAGTAGGTTGGAAAGAGGCCCTTGGACAGTGCGCGAGCCAAACGTTTCGCATCGAGTCCGGCGCTGGCTCCGCTGCGTGCCGCTCCTGGCGTTGCTGGGTGCCTCGTTGCTGGTGAGTTGCGGCGGAGATTTTGAATTCAAGACCAGCGGCGACCGGACGAGCGAGGACAAGGTTGGTCCCAGCGAATTCAACAACCCGGACGCAGCTGGCCTGGGCGGAGCATCCACGGCGTCGGACGAGAAAATGAAGAGCATCCAGGAGCAGTACCAGGCCAAACTGAAGGCCGAGAGCGGGCAGCGGTAGGAGGAAGGGAGGCCATTGTGACGATGCACCAGTTGCAGATGCACCTCCGTTGCAAACTTCAGGGGGTTGGGGCGTTGCTTGCGGCAGTCGTGATTGCCTCGCTTGTCGCGAGTTGCGGAGGAGACTTCGATTTCAAGACCAGCGGCGACCGCCCTCAGGGAGAGACGCGCGGCAATACGGGCGAATTCTATGGCGCATCGACGGCGTCGCACGAGAACCTGATGAGCATCCAGGAGCAATACAAGGCTAAACTTGAGGCGGAGGCTGGCAAGAAGTAGGGCGATTGGGGGCAAGCGGCCATGTCAGGCAAGAGCAAGCCAAGCCGCAGTGGCGCCCTGATTGGACGTGTATCGCTTCTGGCCGCGCTGGTCGGTTCGCTGCTCGCGGGCTGCGGCGGTGACTTTGACTACAAGATCAGCGGCGACCGGGCGATCAATGAAGTGCGGGGCGCAAGGGCCGGCGGCGGTGGCAAGACCGCCACGCACGAAGACTTGATGAAACTTCAGGAGCAGTATCAGGCCAAGGTTGCCAACGAGGAAGCCGGCGCCAAGAAGTAAGCGCTTGGTCTACCTGCAATTCACTGCGCGCCACGCGGCCGTGCGCGGCCAGGAGGAGAGGTCGCTATGAACGTGATCACGATCATGAACGACACGTTTCGACGCGACCACGTCGGGGCCTACGGGCTGGAGGTGCCGTGGTACAACCCGGGAACCGGCCACGGGCGCATTCACACGCCGAATCTGGATGATCTCGCCCGCCAGTCGGTGCGATTTGATCGGTTCTATGCCGGCTCCTACCCAACGATCCCGACTCGTTACGACCTGTGGACCGGCAGATTTGGCTTTCCCACGCGTCCCTGGCAGCCGCTCGAGCCAGGGGACATCACCTTGGCCGAAACTCTCAGCAACGCCGGACACCCGACCATGCTGATTCACGATACGCCGGGCCTGACAGCCGCCGGCTACAACTTCCAGCGAGGTTTCATGGGCTGGGAGCGGGTGCGCGGTCAGCATGGCGATAGTTGGCGCACCGATCCCGGGCAACTCTGGCGACCGTGCGCTCCGCATAAACACAAGAACCACCGCGGCGTGCGCGCCTATCTGCGGAACGTGCTGGACCGGCGTCACGAGGCCGAATGGATGGCCGGCAAGTCGATTCTGGAGTCCATGGACTGGCTGGAACGCAACGCGGCGCACCAGGACTTCTACCTCTACATCGACATGTGGGACCCGCACGAGCCGTTCGACGCGCCGCCCGCCGACCAGGCGCGCTACGAGTCGCCGGACTTCGACGGCGACTGGCTGATCTACCCGGCCTATGGGCGTGGAACGTATATGACGGACGACGAACGAGCGCACGTTCGCGCGTCCTACGCCGCGCTCTGCACCTACACCGACCGCTGGCTCGGCCACCTGTTCGAGAAGCTGGATGCACTAGGCCTCTCCGACGACACGCTGGTGGTCTGGCTTACGGATCACGGACACGGGCTCGGCGATCACGATCTGCAAGGTAAGCCGGGCAGCCAACTTGGACGACTCTATGACCAGAACGTGCGCTGCCCGATGTTCATCCGGCACCCGGGAGGCATTGGCGCCGGTTCGAGCCGTGGCGAGGTGTGTCAGCACGTGGACATCTTTGCGACGGTGCTCGACGCCTTCGGCATGGAACCGCCAAGCGGAATCGACGGCGAGTCACTGCTGCCGCTCATCACGGGCGAATCCGCCTGGTCTCGCGTTACGGCCTTCAGCGGACGGTTTCCGCCCGGATTACTGACCAGCGGCGTGATTGGCGGCGCCGATCATGATGGCTTCGTGGGTCGGGAAGACCTGCCCGAACCGCTGACCGTTTCAAATGCGCAATGGCAGCTGATCGCATCGCCGCGAGGCCACGTATCCGAGCTTTATGACCTGGAGAATGATCCGGACCAGCAGCGAAACGTCGTGGACGAGCATCCGGATGTGGCCAGCCGACTTCAGCATCAACTGCTCGACTTTCTGGAGGCGCACCACGCGCCGCCAGAACTTGCTCAGGCGTTCGAGGATCAGCCGACGGCGAATCCCACGACGTCGCCGCCGCTCATCGCCGGGCCGGATGCCGTGCTCTATGCCTTCACGGACGCGAACGGCAAGACGATCGCAGTTGAGAACGAAGCACAAGCCATCGAATTCGCGCACGGCAGCCCCGGCGCCAGCGGTGTGCGACGGGTGAGGCTGCGAGAGCTGGCTCCGGAGGGTCGCAAGGCCCACATCGGCGCCCACGGCCAGTACTACTGGCCGGAGGACTTGCTGATCGGCTAGTAGCCCTTGTCGCGAGTCACAACGTTCAACAGCGGCTCGCCGGCGAGGTAGCGCTTGAGGTTCTCGATGAAGAGGTCCTGGGCGCGCCGCATGTAGGCCGCGTTTCGATTGCCGGACACGTGCGGCGTGATGAATACGTTTTCCAGATCCCAGAGCGGGTTCTCGGGGGGCAATGGATTCGGGTCCGTGTGCAGAACGTCAAGGCAGGCGCCGCGGATTTCTCCGCTCTGCAGGGCCCAAATCAGGGCGTCGTGATCGACGACTCCACCACGGCTGACGTTGATGAAGTAGGCGTCGCGCCGCATGGCCCGGAAGGCTGATTCGCCGAACAAGCCGGCAGTCTCGGACGTAAGCGGTACCGTGGAAACGATGAAGTCGGCCTCTGCCAGGAGCTCCGGCAAGCCATCCGGTCCCACGATCTTCTCCGGGAGCGCGGCCGTCGGGTCGCCGACGTTCGGGAAGTCCATCCCGCTCACCTGGCGCACGTCGGGATTGCGCTTGCTGGCCAGGACTCGCATGTTGAACGCCTGCGACAGGCGGGCCACGTGCCGACCAATCTGCCCGTAACCCACAATGCCTACGGTCAGTCCGGTGAGATCGGTAAGTGTGCTGTGTCCGCGGTTGCGGACCTTCTGCTGCTGGTCGCGGTAGAAGCCCAGCAAGCCGCGTGCCAGCAGGCCCATGGCGAAGATGCAGTATTCGCCGATCGGCACAGCGTGGCAGCCGGCGGCGCTGGTTACCGTGACACCGTTTGCCGGATCGAAGACCGGATTCGAGATCTTGTTATCGACGCCGGTCGAGGTCATCTGCAGCCAGCGGAGGCTGGCGTCAGGTTCGAGTTGAGTGGGAAACCAGTGGGTGTAGAGGATCTCGGCATCGCCGAGCAGCTCAGTGAGTTCCGGGTTCGAGCGACAGGTCCGCTGTTCGATCTCAAGGTCGGGCGAGACACTGCGGATCTCCTCGATCGCGTCAGACGAGCCTTCGAGTTCGGGAACGGTTACCAGGATCTTGGTCATCTGAGAAGCCCTTCTGGTGTTTCCGGTTGACCGCTCACCATGACGCGATGTCCAGGTTCGAGGGGCTCCACTTCGGATCGGTGGGACGCGGGAACGGCGACCGGGCGTGCGAAATGCCGCTATTGGGGACGAAGGGATATTCCTCAATCAGGTCATCGGGAATGTCGATGCCCAGTCCCGGCGCACCCGTGGGCTTGATGTAGCCATCCTCGAACTCAAAGGCCCGGCCGATCAGTGCCTTGCCGAACGGATTGTCTTTTTCGGGATACCGAACCATGAAGCAGTTCCGGTTGGCAAAGCCTACGTGGTAGTTGGCGGCCAGACCGACGGCCGAGCTGAAGCTGTGGGTCACGATTCGCATATCGTGGGCGTCGGCTGCGGCCATGATCTTCATGTCTTCGGCGATGCCGCCGCACCAAGTGGCGTCCGGTTGCACGATGTCGATGGCGCGCTTCTCGAAAAACGGCTTGTAGCCGTGAAGCAGGGTCTCGTTCTCGCCAGCGGCCAGCGGGGTCTCGCAGAGCTCGCGAATCCGAACGTAGTCATCGACGTTCGTCTGGAGCACGGGCTGCTCCATCCAGAGCAACTGGTACTCGTCGAGGGCTCGTACCACGCGCAGCGCAGTGTCGGCCAGCCAGGGCTTGCGGTTGAAGGGCATGCCCGGGTCCAGGATCAGGTCCACGCTATCGCCCAGGACCTCGCGCATGGCCTCGACCTTGGCGCGCTCCTGCGAAATCAGATCGGGGATGCTGATGTGGCGTTCCTGGAGCATCTCGCCGACATGAGCCACCTTCAGGGCTGAGTAGCCTTCGTCAACCAGGCGCTGAGCCTGGGGCTTGTTCGCGTTGGCGATGCTGGTGTAGCAGCGCAGTTCGTCGTGAGCCTTGCCGCCGAGCAGCTGGTAGACGGGTGCGTCGAGGGCTTTACCCAAGATGTCCCACAGCGCGATTTCGACTCCGCCGAGCGCTGAAATGGACGGGCCTACCGGCGCCCAGCGCAGAGCCTTGACCTGCATCTTTCGCCAGAGCGCGTGGATGTCGAACGGGTCTTCGCCCTCGATTACGGGGCCAAAGTGCTCGACCAGGGCGCGGAAAACTTCCGGCGCGTACCAGGAGATGTAGGACTCGCCCCAGCCGGTGATTCCCGCATCCGTGTCGACGCGGATAAAGCCCGACGTCGACGGTCGGATACCGTGCTGCCAGGGTTCGGGGACGGTGACAAGAACCGGCTGGACGTCAGTGATTTTGATCTGACGACTCCTTATGCGATGCCGGCGTAGATGCTCGGGCCGGAGTTGCTGTCTTGGTGAGAGGCACTGACAGGGGGAGTGGAGCCGTCACGCGGCGTCGAACCCGTAGGCGTAGAGCCGGGCGGCGCCGTAGAGCCAAAAGCGAAGCTTGAAGCGGCTGGCCGGAATGTCGCCGATGCCGCCGCCACGCCACCTCACTGGCTCGCGCCAACCGTCGGTGCAGAGATCGACGCAGTCGCCGCGGGCGAAACCATCGAATGGCTGCTCGGTTGTCGTGTCCAGAATCTCAACTTCAACCCAACTGCGATTCTGCCGAACGTCGCTGAGATTGACCGTGAGTTTCGTAGGGGAATCGACTCGTTCGATGGTCTGGGTGATAGCGAATCCGGGAACCTCGCGGTCCGGAGTCTCCAGGCAGGTGAAGCCGTCTTCGCGCAAGGACGCGACTCCGAGTCGCGACAGGCGCACCTGTCCCGTGCTGGCGAATGGATATTCGTCGGGCGTGTTCTCGCCGGGCCAGCTGGTCCACTCTTCACCGTTTCCGCCGTAGAAGAGGTGGACGGTTCCGTCCTTGATGGCTGGCTTGTCGGCGATGACCAGCAAGCCGCCGTCCCACTCGTCGTTGCGGCCGCGCGGAATGACGGGCTGCGGCACGTCGAGTCGGTCGAACCGCAGGCCGTCGCGGCTGACGGCCAGTCGAATGTCGGCGCAGTAGGAGCCGTAAATCCCGTAGCCGTTGGGGACATACCAGCCGTACTCGTAGGCCATCACCCAGGCGCCGCCGTAGGGGGCATACAGGACGTGATGGTTCTCGTACTCGAATCCGTCATCGGGATCGAGTAGGGGGTTTTCGTCGGCGTTGCGGATGTTCACCATGTCCGGGCCGTAGCAGAGAAGCTTGGCTCGGCCCCAGGGCTTGTCGGGTCGGCTCAAGGGGGTGCGGGCTTGCCAGATCAGCTTGAAGCGGCGTGATGGGTCGGGGTCCTGGTCGTCGCGAATCAGGTTTCCGCAGTCCGGGCTGCGACCCTCCCACTCCGGGATGTCGATCTTCGGTCCCTCGGTCCAGTGGATGCCGTCAGGAGAGTAGTTGGCCCGAGATCCCTTGTAGTCGGGTACCGGTGCGGTTATTGCGTCATCGGTACGCAGGCGAGGACCACGCTTGAACATCTTGTAGCGCTTGGCCGGGTCGGGCTCGGCGTTGTCCTTGAGCACTGGGCCATAGCCGAGGGCGACGATGTTGTTGGCGGAAGATCCCCGCCAATCAAAGAGATGCAGGTGCGGTTTCTCCCAGGTAACCCCGTCCTGGCTGGTGGCGTAGCCCATGGCCGTCCACTTTTCCGGGGCCGCGTCGGATCCGGAGTACCAGGCCTTGAAGACGCGATCTTCGTCGTCCCAGATGACGGTTGGCGAGGACCAGGGGCGGGCCTGGGTGGCGTCCCATTCGTGCAGGTCGCCGAGCGGCAGCACCGGATTGTTGGGGTGCTTGGTCGCTTCGCAGACCCGGTGCGAGATGTGGTAGGTCGATTCGATGCCGTCGAGGATCAGGAAGCCGTCGCGCTGGCCAGTTGACGTGTTGATATCAGGCCTTTCGAGTAGTGGCGCCTTGTATTGGCGCGCATGGTACCGACTCACCGAAACAAGTAGGAGCGCGTCGACTCTCTCGCAGCGATGGGTACGATGCGCTGAGTACGCGCTGGCTGGCATGAGTAAAGGCGGCTCCGGTGATTCCTGACCTCGTTGACGACGACCTGCACC
This sequence comes from Chloroflexota bacterium, assembly GCA_022825895.1. Lineage (GTDB taxonomy): Bacteria > Chloroflexota > UBA11872 > UBA11872 > UBA11872 > UBA11872. Next base: position 58,840 of record JAJDVX010000005.1, read on the forward strand.
TGTTTATTGACGATGCGGAAGTTCTGGCGCGGGAAGGGATTGGGCGGCGAGTCAATACGCTGCGGCGCGAGTCCGAGCCGGTGCTGATTGGCGACCGGCCGTGGGAGTCGGCCTGGCAGGGCGGGTGGATCTCGGTCGTGCACGACGACGCGGCCGGCCACTACAAGATGTTGTACGTGGCGCATCCGGCGGGTTCGAGGTTTCACGGCGTCTGTGTTGCGACGTCGTCGGACGGCGTGGAGTGGGAGAAGCCGGAACTCGATGTCTACGCGCTGCCCGACGGCACGCGGACGAACGTGGTGTTGCCGTGGGAGCGGGGCTCCACGCAGACGCTGTTGACGTTGCTGGACCGCGTTCCCGGACCTCGTTACCAGGCCATGACCTACCAGGTGCGGCGAGATTCGGACGGCACGCCGACTGGTCGAGGGATGTTCCGAGGTGTTTCCGACGATGGTTTGCATTGGTCGGTGGACGACGAGCCGACGCTTCCGGGTCAGGGGGACCGGATGCAACTGGCCTGGGATCCGCGCCGACAGACGTGCATGTTGCTGACGCGTCACCGGCACCTGAGCGTTCAGCGGCAGGCCGGTGTGCAGGGGCTGAAGCGTGACATGGATCTCTGGGAAAGCCCGGATCTGCTGACCTGGGCGCATCGCGGGCGGATGCTCTGGCCGGACGATGACGACCCGGCCGGCACGGAGTTCTACAGCATGTTCCCGGCGGCGTACGGGCCGGGGTACCTGGGCTTTATCGAGGTCTATCACACGGCCGACGAGACGTTGGACGTGCAGCTGGCCTGGAGCGACGACGCGCGCCGATGGACGCGTGTGGCCGGGCGACAGCCGGTGATGCCGCTAGGCGGCGAGGGTGCCTGGGATTCGCACTGGATCATGCTGGCCAGCACGCCGCCTGAACCGCTGGGCGATCGACTGCGCTTTTGGTATGCGGGCACATGCACGCACCACGGGGCCGCGGATCGTCACCGGCGGGCATTTGGGATCGCGACGATTCGGCGGGATGGGTTCGTGTCAATGGAAGGCGAGATGTTTGGCGGGTCGCTGGTGTGCGGGCCGCTGGATGCGCGGGAGGCGCGGCGGTTGACGATGAATCTGCGCGCCGAGTCCGGTTCGGCTTCGGTGGAAGTGCTGTCGGTTCGCGGTGAGCCGATCGAGGGATTTACGGCCAACGACTGTCGGTTTTCCGCGCAAGACTCGGTTGAGGTCGAGGTGAGCTGGCGGGGAGGGGCGGTGGTTCCGCCGCAGGCGGATGGAGAAGTGCTGCTGCGAGTGAACCTGCAGAGCGCCAGCCTGTACAGCTATCGCTGGTTGCCCGCGTGAAATGAGGCTGAACCGGAGCCCGCTCGGCTTGTTTGACGCGTCCTGGCGGCGTGCTGCCGCCGACCCGGTCCCGCAGCGGTTACCGTCTGCGACGTTTTATCATTGCGCAAGGTTTGATGGGTGTAATTTCGTGCTCGCGGAGGAGCGAAGCTTGTGAGTGCCTTGGTTGCCCGGCGGCGCGTTTTAGGTGCACTTGCGGCTGGATTGGTGACCCTCACGATGGTTGGATGCGGCAGTCGTCCCGCCCTTGAAAAGGAAGGGCTAGCCGGCGGATACAAGTTTCCTGGCGCACGTCCCAGCGATTCCGGGTACATCTCTGACGAAGAACGCGCGAAGCTACAGGCGCAATTCCAAGATGCGGAGGCAAAGACTCCGCCGCCGTGATGTCGGGGGTGACGACGCGTCCGGCAAACGTTGAGCGTTGTCACTAGTTCAACCGGCCAATCGCAACGGCGCGGGCGCCGATGGCGCCCGCGCCGTCGATATGGCCGAAAGAGCTTGAACTAGCCCGTTGGGCCTCCGAAATAGTCGGACACACGCTGGAAGCCTTCAAGGCCTGCTTCCAAGACGCCGTCTCCGTGCGCCACGGCGTTGGCCGCGGATTCCTCGGGCGTTTCGTCACCGAGGAAGCACGGGTGAACCATGCCGCGGAAGGCCAGCCACTCGAGGAACGAGGGGTGGTACTTCGGCCAGCGTCGTGTGTCGTAGTTGCGCAGCGCGTGTTCCAGCCACTCCATCCCCAGGGGCGGTGGAGCCGTGGCGGCGGGAGTGCTCATTGCTTCCCAGTTCACTGGGGCGAACCCGCGGTCAACGGCGACACGAGCCTGGACTTCCGGACCGGACATGTAGACGAGGAAGTCGACTACCGCCTCTTCCGTCCCACGCTTGAACGCCGCATCGGTAATGAGATGCGGCTGGTCCTGACGGTGGTTGGCCGATGTCCCGGTGACGTCGCCCTTCGGCTGCGGGCCGAGCGACCAGCGGAAGCGGTCCTTGATTGAGGCCACCATGTAGCCGGTACCGTCGGCGCGGCGCGGCCACATGCCGGCCTTGCCGGCCTGGAAGAGATTGCCGAACTCGCCGGCGAGCTCACGCGCTGCCTCGATTGGCGGCGAAACCTCATCCTGCAAGACTAGGTCGACGGCCAACTGGAGGCCGTCAATCCCACCGTCATCGAAGATGGATGTGTGGGTGGCTTCAGGGTTGATCAGCTGCTTGGCGCCCATCCCGTAGGCCATCGGCGTCCAGATGTGGATGTCGCCGCCGCCGAGTACCAACGTTCCGAAGTTCCCTGTGTCGGGGTCCGTCAGGCGCTTGGCGGTTTCACGAAACTCCCCGCCGTACGTCCAGCTGTCCTGGGGTTCCTCGATGCCGGCAGCCTCGAACATGTCGATGTTCCAGGCCATGCCGCCAGCCACGTGCTGGTACGGCATGCCGAAGATCGGCGTGCTGGTGTCCCACTCGGTCCGGTAGGGCCAGGTGAGGTCGAGGTCGGCCGTGAACTGGTCGGTCAGATAGACGTAGTTCGCCGGGTCGAAGTCCGGGTGCTTCGCCAGAATGTCGTTGATCGGTCGAAACACGCCATCGGGTCCGAAGAGGAAGATGAAGGACCCGTCCAGCAGGGCCGACTCGGACATGGTGCCGGCGGCGATCCGGATGGGGATCGTGTCGCCGATGTTGCCCGAGTTGGGCGTGAATACGACGGTGACGTGCGGTGCGACCTGGGCGTAGCGCTCAAGCGCCCATTGCATGGACTGAGCACGCGGGCCGGAGGTGTGGTCGCTGATGTGCTCGAAGGCGACCGGCACGGCCTGCGGCGCGGCCTCGACCTCAACAATCTTCTCGACCTCGACGACCTTCTCGACCTCAACAACCTGGGTGACAACCTTCTCAACCTGGACTTCCTGAACCTGGGTCTGAGTCACGACTTCCTGGACGACCTGCGTTACAACGCGCTCGACCGGGACTTCCTTGACCTCGGTCTCCTTGACGATCTTCTCGACGACCTGGGTGACGATCTTCTCGACCTCAACCGGGACTTCCTTGGTGACGACCTGCGTCTCGCCGCAGGCTGCCAGGGCGGCAACTCCAGCGACTCCCACGGCGCCGACGGCCGAGGCCCTGACGAAACTGCGGCGGCTCACTGCTTTCGGCATGCGCACTCCCCTGTGAAATCTTGCGGGCCGCAGCATTCGTTGGCGGCGACTTCCCCGCAAGTACGACGGCAAACACCGACGGGCAGTATTCCAAAAATCGTGCCAATCTGGCTAACCGGCGTTGGGGTACCGTGTGACGTGCGTCTGGGTCTCGGTGGCGGGGGTGCGATATGCGTCGACGAGTGGTGTTGGCGGGGTGTGGGGGCATGGGACGGCGGCACATGCGCGCCTATCGGACGCTGGAGGACTTTGAGCCGGGGCGGCTGGAGTTGGCCGCGGTGGTGGATCGGGAGATTGAGCGGGCTGAATTCCTGGCGGGGGAGGCGGAGGAGATCCTCGGAACCAGACCCGCGTGCTTCACGTCGATTGACGACGCGATCGCGGCGACGCCGGATCTGGACGTGGTCGACGTGGTGGTGGCTGCCGCGGCGCATCACGTGGTGGTGGAGTCGGCGACGGCGGCAGGGTTGCACGTGTTGTGCGAGAAGCCAATGGCGCCGGGCGTGCGGGCCTGCCGGGCCATGCAACGCGCGGCGGAGCGGAACGGACGGGTGCTGTCGATCGCGGAGAACTACCGGCGGGATCCGATTGCGCGGTTGTTGCGGGCGGTACTGGATGCCGGCGGGATCGGTGAGCTGCGGACGATGGTGGATTACGCGGCCGGGGAAGGTCGCGCGGCCAGTGCCGGGGGGTGGCAGTTCAAGCGAGTGCAGGGTGGATCGCTGCTGGAGGCGGGGGTGCATAACGCGGACCTGCAGTTGTACTTCGGCGGCGACATAGACCGGGTGCATGGGCAGGTGCGGTTGCGAGAGCCGCTGCGGTATTTCCGAGGCGAGAAGGTGAAGCCGTTTCATGAGCATTACTCGGCGGAGTATCCGGAGAGCCAAGAGGCCGACGCGCCGGATGTGCTGATGGCGACGTACGAGTACGCCAATGGAGCGCTGGGGCAGTGGTTGTACGAGCGGGCGGCGCAGGGGCCGGGGTTTGACCGGTTCACGTTCTGGGGCAGCGAGGGGCAGGTGGATATGCCGGGGGTGCGGCAGGGGTTGCCGCTGCAGGTGTTCCAGGGCCGGTCGAAGGAGGCGTTGCCGGACGAGGAAGTGCTGGCGCTGGCGCCGGACTTTGGGTTGGACGACCGGACGGCGCGGTTCTTCGGCGGGGAGCGGCTGGCCCGGTACGACAACGATCACAGCGACGTGGGGAGCGGCGCGGATCTGAAGCTGATTGCGATTGAGATGGCGGAAGTGCTGGATGCGATCGAGGGCGATGGGACGGTGGAGGTTGACGCGGAGGTTGGGCTGGCGGCGGTGGCGCTGGTGATGGCGGCGCATGAGTCGTCGGAGGCGGGGCGGCCGGTGACGATGGAGGAAGTGGTGAATGGCTCGCTGAGCGCGTATCAGGACGTGGCGGATCGGGAGCTGGGGTTGCTGGGGTAGAGCCGGAGGGGTTGGAAGTGGCGCCTCGCGCGCAGTAAGAGTTTTTTCCAAAAAACTCTTGAGGCGGCGCGGGGTGCATTTTGGCGGGGTTTCGGCGGCGAGCGGGGGAGGGATGGAAGGCCGAATTCGAGGGTTTGGCGGATGGCGGGTCGGCGTGATTTGGGGGGTGGATTTCGTCGGTTGGGGCGACTGGCAGGCGGGGTGACCGAGCGGATTGCAGCGTGTCAGGGCGGGGACGCGGCGGTGGGAGTGAGGGTGTGGGGTGATGCCTCGCGGACCGTGGCGCCGAGCTGGCGGGCGAGGGGTGGCGGGGCGGAGCGGGGGGCGGTGCATCCGGATCTCGGGTTGCGGAACGGTCGTGTTGAGTGTACACTATTGGCTGACAGATGGCTAGTGGTTGGTGGTCTTTGGGTGGATCGGGCACCGGGAGGGTGCGTTTCAGGGAAACGAGGGTGATGCAGCGTGGCACGGGAGGATCGGGACGTGACTGGCCGGCGAGTGGGGACAGTGGCGTGGGACGGGCAGCTAGCGACGATGGCGCGGGCGCTCGCAGCGCCCCATCCGGGTCCTGGGTCGGAGTCGAGTGAAGGGTCAGGGGCCAGCGACGGTGACGGTTGGGAGGAATGCGTTCATAGTGGTTAGTTCGACCTGATCTCCGTCGTCGCTAATCGCGACGAGCTGGCGTGTGTACTGGCCGGTTGGGAGCGGGCCGCCGCTTTTCTCGGACGCCGATTCCGCGGGGAGCGGGAAGCCGACTGTGAGTGATGGCGGGTCGATGTGGAAGTGTTCGGTGTAGGACCGGGCGCCGTCGTCCAGGGTCAAGGAAACTCGCGTGATGGGTTTGTTGAATTTGCAGCCGGCGTGGTTGGCGCTGTCGGGGGCGGTGCGCAGCGGGTCGTTGAGCGAGGACAGGGTGATGCTGATGTCGCCTCCGATTAACGTGCTGGCGCACTCGGCAAGCAGCTCGACTTCGCCAGGCACGCGGAGGCCGAACTCGTAGGCAACCTCGTTGTAGATCCGATCAACGTAGGCGGCTCCGGGGTTGTCTTGCCACTGGCCGATCACGCGGAGGTGGTAGTCCCCGGGGTCCAGGTCGAGATCGAGCACGGGATAGGTCGGCGCGAGTTGCACGAAGTCGGCCATGAGGTTTCCGCTCCGGGTGAACACGTGGACGAACACCCTGTCCGGGGTAGTCTCAGACTCGATCCCGACGGGGATCTGCTTGCCGGGGACGGTCTCGGGGTAGTCATCGATCCCCGACCAGAACTCGTACTCGTGACAGACGCGACCGCCTCCGTGTTTCACACGCCAGCAGTAGTGGCTGGGAGAGCCCCAAGTCGACCCGCTGGGGTGCTCCAGCCACATGACCGGGAGCGGCGGGACCGGCCAACCGCCCGGCCATTCCTGCTCGGCCGGCTGACCTCCGCTTGCCGGGCCGCAGGCGAGTGCGGTTGCGGCGACGATCAGGGCCGCTGCCAGTGCCTTTAGCAGGGATTTCATTCGGGAGGTTCTAGTCCACTGGGTCGGAATCGAGGTGGTTATCAGCTCAGTATCCGGGCATTGTGCGGTTCTAGCGGTCGTCCGCTGCGTGTTCCGTACAAGCGGCAAACGCGCGTGACGGCGGACAGGGACGGAAGTTGGTGGATTGGTGGAATACCCGTTGGCGGTTTAGGCGGAAGACTCCCGAACGCGCCTCTGCCCTAGGAAAGAACTCCGAGTAACCCGGGCGTGGGTGCTCGGAAGACCCCGCACCGATTTCGCCCGGGGACGGCCGAATCCTTCGACTAGCTCAGGACAGGTCCTGCCTCTCCCCTTGGCGAGGGTGAAGAGCGGCGGGCTCGGGGTGGGGAGTGCGGCGACGGTTGGTGCTGGGGGTGGGCGCCTCGACCGGAAGACCCCTCACCGAATTCCGGCGGGTACGCCGGAGTCTGCCTCTCCCCTTGGAGAGGGTGAAGACTGGCGGCCCGGGGTTGGGAGGGCGGCTGCGGGGGTTGCTAGCGGTAGGCGCCTCGACCGGAAGACCCCTCACCGATTTCGGCCGAAGACGCCCGAATCTGCCTCTCCCCTTGGAGAGGGTGAAGACTGGCGGCCCGGGGTTGGGAGGGCGGCTGCGGGGGTTGCTAGCGGTAGGCGCCTTGACCGGAAGACCCCTCACCGATTTCGGCCGAAGACACCCGAATCTGCCTCTCCCCCAGGAGAGGGTAAAGAACTGCGTCGCCTCGAAGAGATTGCCACCGCGCATCCGTTCCACGGGTTACGCAAGGGTCTCCCAGAAGAGGGTAAGGACGCGTCCGCCGAGGGTCGGTTCTCAGTCAATTGCTGAGCGGCGATCTTGGCAGGCTTGCCAGAGGGCTTCGGCGACAGTTTGCGTTTCCTAGAGGACTTGGAGGTTTGTGAACCGCAGAACCTGGATTCCCCGAGCCGCGAGGGTCGCGGTGCGTCGTTCGTCGGACTCGCGTCCTGCGGGGGCGTTGTGGCGGTAGCCATCGAGCTCAACTGCGAGACGTAGCTCATAGCAGTAGAAGTCGAGCACATAAGGACCGATGGGGTGCTGGCGTCGGAACTTCACGCCCATTCGGCGACCACGCACGAGCGCCCATAGGAGACCTTCGGCATTCGTCTGTCGCCTTCGAAGCGCTCTGGCCAAGTTGACGAGGTGCCTGGGAGTTTCTTCGAAGGGAAGGACGGGTTGTGACATGGGAACTAGTGTATTGGGGAAGCTCGACCGGAAGAGCCCACGCACTGAGGGAGGGGTAAACGGAGCGAGAGGATCGGTTGGGGTTGGTTGCTCAGGAGACGCCTCACCGACTGCCGCGGACGGCGTCTGCCTCTTCCCTTGGAGAGGGTGAAGGGCGGCGACTCTGGCTTAGTTGCTGGCGAATGTGGTTCGACACGGTCTTGCGCGGACTCCGGACAGGCTAACTACGAACGGGGTTGAGGAAGGAGTGAGCGAAGAGTAGTGAGAAGTGAGAAAAGGATTGGAAGGGAAGAAGAGGAAGACGGACGGATTTGAGACGCTACGGCTATGCACGATTCGGGCGGGGTGGTGAATATGGGGGGGATTGGGGTTGCTTGAGCTGAGAACTGGTGGGGGATGGGGATGAAGATTTTGGTGACGGGTGGGACGGGGCGGATTGGGGGGAATTTGTCGGTGGCGTTGCTGGCGAGGGGGCATGAGGTTCGGTGTTTGGTGTATCCGGGGGATGCGAGTCGGGCGGACAAGCTGGCGGGGTACGAGGGCGTTGAGGTGGTGGAAGGGGATCTGCGGGACTTTGACGATGTGACGCGGGCGGTTCAAGGGGTGGATGCGATTTATCACCTGGCGGCGGCGTTTGGAGGTCCGTTCGATAACCGGCAGTACCTGAATATCAACGGGATGGGGACGGTGAACATCCTGGAGGCGGTTCGGACGGACGTTCCGAATCTGCAGCGGCTGGTGTATGCGTGCACGGAGGCGATTTACTGGCGGCTGGGGGAGAAGGGGCGGTATTTCGAGGAGCCGATTACCGAGGCGATGGTGAGCGCGTACAAGCAGATGCCGTACTTCCTGACGAAGTGGGTGGGCGAAGAGCTGTGCATGACGTATCACCGGCAGTATGGAGTGCCTGCGACTTCAATGCGGTTTGCGACGGTGATCGAGCCGGGGGAGTTCCTGAATGCGGACGGGCTGCCGGGGCGGTTTCTGCTGAGTGAAGCGGTCGAGCGGTTCGGGAGCGCGACGGCGGAGAGCGCGGAGGACGAGGAGATTCTGGGAGAGTTGCGGTCGCTGTGGACAGGCGAGGAGAAGTTGCTGCTGAGTCGGTGTCCGAATGGGGTGGCGTATAAGCAGGAGTTCGCCGACGTGCGGGACGTGGTGCAGGGGCTGGTGCTGGCGCTGGAGACGGACGCGGCGGTGGGCGAGGAGTTCACGCTGGGCGGGGCGGCGGTGTTCCGGTGGGATGAGCACGTGCCCTGGATCGCGGAGCGGTATGGGCTGGAGTTCGTGGAGGCGCGGCTGCCGGAGTCGAATTTCTTTGAGTTCGATTTGAGCAAGATCAAGGGGTTGCTGGGGTATGAGCCCAGGCACGACGTGCGGAGCGTGGTGGAGACGGCGGAGAGGATGTCTCGGGGAGAAGAAGCCGGGGTGGTTCGGACGGGGGTTCGGTATGGCGGGGGTTGGTGAGAGGACTGCGGCCAGTCTTTGGGCTCTAGTCCGTTTAGCTGTCTGAGGCTCGGTTGCTCTTCCAATATCCATGGAGCTAGAGGGGATTCGCGGGTAGTTGGTTGCTGTTGATCGGGGCGTGGGTGCTGGGGCTGGCAGCCACCCTCACCCTGCCCTCTCCCTCAAGGGAGAGGGTAAGAATGGCGCCTGAGGTTGGGAGAGCGTCGCGGCGCAGTTGACCGGGGGCGTGGGTTGCGCGGGGGACTCTGGCCCCCAAGCCTTCCCGCCCAGAACTAAGTGCTTTGCGTCACCAAGGCTTGGCTGCCCGGAAGACCCCTCACCCTGCCCTCTCCCCCAGGAGAGGGATCAAGACCGGGTCTGGATTGACGCGCTTGACGGCTCACACGGTCGCGCTCCCATGGAGCGAGGGGAAAAGAGGGCGGCTTCGAGGTTGATTTGGGCAAGATCAAGGGGTTGCTGGGGTATGAGCCTCGGCATGACGTGCAGAGCGTGGTGGAGACGGCGGAGGCGATGTTTCGAGGGGAGGAGGCCGGGGTGGTTCGGACGGGCGTTCGGTATGGCGGGGGTTGGTGAGAGGACTGCGGCCAGTCTTTGGGCTCTAGTCCGTTTAGCTGTCTGAGGCTCGGTTGCTCTTTCAATATCCATGGAGCTAGAGGGGATTCGCGGGTAGTTGGTTGCTGTTGATCGGGGCGTGGGTGCTGGGGCTGGCAGCCACCCTCACCCTGCCCTCTCCCTCAAGGAGACCTTTGCATAACTGGGCCGGCAGGCGACCATGGGGCGGACGGGAGGGTGGTGGAGGTGACGCATGCATCGGCCGATGGGGAATGCCTCGTTGATGGACGGGCTGCTGCCGGAAAAGGTCGGCCGCAACGCGCCAT
>JAJDVX010000043.1 GCA_022825895.1 Chloroflexota bacterium
CGATCCGCCCGACCGCGACCGACGGTTGCTGGACCGTGCACTTCATGACCGACCAGCTGGCCACCCTCGACCTCCGGACGCCCGCCTAAATGTGTAAACCATGTGTCCGAACGTCTGTAAACCATGTGTCCGGTCTGGACACCCACGGGGCGAGGGAGCAAGAGCCGTCCCTCTCTCGAGGGCGAGGGGCGTTCTGGAATTGTCTCGCATGAGAGGTGTTCGAATGCGGGGGCGGGGGCTGGGTGGTGGGGCGGTTCGCGGGGCGGTTAGAGGGACAGAAGGCGCTAGCGGCGCGATGTCAGTGTTCCTGATTGCGTATTTCGGCTTCGATTTGGGCGTGCGGGATGGCGTCGGACATCGAGAAGTCGGCCAGCCGTTGGGCCACTATCGCGAGGTCGTGCGCGTCTTCCAGGTGTTCCACAAGCTCGTCGTTGGTCGCGGAGACGAGGTGGGCAAGGGCATTGCCGGCCTGGGTGTCTCCGCGGCGCAGGGCGCGGGCGGCCTTGCGCAGCAGGGCTTCGCGGAACTCCGGATCGCGCCGGGCGCGGGCCCTTATGGATTCGTCGACGTCTTGTGCGGGCGGTATGCCGCTCTGTTCCTTTTCCGCCCGTGTGCGTGTGTGGGGGTAGGTCAGTCAGCCGTGACGGGACCGGCGGGTGTTGCCCGGAGACCGTCGATGAGGCCCTGCGTGCGCCCGAGTTCGCGTTCCATGACGGACGTGCGCGTTTCAACGCCCGACATGCGCGTGTCCAAGGCCACGACGCCCGCCTCCAAGGCGGACATGCGCACTTCGACCCCCGACATACGCGTTTCTATCGCCGTCATGCGGTTTTCCATTGATGACATGCGCGCTTCCAGCATGCTCATCCGCTCGCCAAGATCCCTGCGCAAACTTGCCTGCCCGGCCACGATCAGCCACGCCAAGGCCGCCCCAACGCTCAGAATGCCGATCAGTAAGCCGACCAAGCCGAAGATCAACTCCGGTGTCATGGTCGTGCCTCTATCGCATCGTTGAACTCAGCGTACGCCATCGAACTGTCCGCATGCGACACGGTCTGCGGGGGAAGGTCTATTGCCCTGGGATAGAATCTCGAACGGGCGGTTGTTTGCTGACTTCTGGCCTTCGTCGGCTATACGGCGGGGTCCAGAGGCTTTCGCTGGGGAGGAACCGCCATGATGGCTGAGTTTGGCGCGACTCTTGGACTCTGCACTTTCGTAATTCTCTCGGTTGTTGGAGGCCTTTGCGTAACCCGTGGTTGGGTGCCCGGAAGACCCCTCACCGATTTCGGCCGAGGACGGCCGAATCCTTCGGCAGGCTCAGGACAGGTTCTGCCTATCCCCTTGGAGAGGGGAAGAACGGCGACCCCTTGAAGAGATTGACACGGCACACCCGTCAATCGGGTTACGCAAAGGTCTCCACGGGGCGAGGGAGCAAGAGGCGCCCTGCCTTTGAGGGCGCGGGGCGTTTTGCAAAGGTCTGCCAGGGGAATGGCATTTGAATCACCTGGGGTTGGGTGCCCGGAAGACCCTCACCCCAATCCTCTCCCACGGGAGACCTTTGCCTAACCCAGGGTTGGTTGCGCGGAAGACCCCTCACCGATTTCGGCCGAAGACGCCCGAATCTGCCTCTCCCCTTGGAGAGGGTGAAGAACCGCGGCCTCCAACTGTCTTGGTCGCTGGTGTGTTGGGTGCGCGGAAGACCCTCACCCCAACCCTCTCCCACGGGGAGAGGGAGCAAGCGCGGCCGCGCATTGGCCGATGAAAGACGTTATGCAGAGGTCTCCACGGGGCGAGGGAGCAAGAGGCGCTGCAGCTTGGAGGACGAGGGGCGATTTGCCGCGGTCTCCGTGGCGAGGGGAAGGATTGGCGGCCGCTTGAGGGATTGCGACTGGATGCTCGTCCCTCGGGCGATGCACGGGGGTCTCCGGGTGGGGCGCGGGATGAGACGCCGGTGCTAGCCTTGGGGGCCAGGACGGCGCGCGGATTGCGCGGCGCCGGATTACTCCTCGATACCTAGCATTGCCATGACTTCCCTACCTCAGGTACCCCCGGATCGCGCCGCGGAAATCACGCAGGCGCTGGCGCGCGTGGCGGAGCCGGATTTGCAGCGCGGGCTGGTGGCGGCCGGACTGGTTCGGGACGTGCGGGTCAACGGCGACGATGTGTCGTTGACGGTGGTGTTGACCTCGCCGGCGTCGCCGCACCGAGAAGCGCTGGAGCGCGAGGTCCGTGAGGCGATTGCCGGGTTGCGGTGGCCGAGCACGGTGGAGATCACCTGGACGGCCGAAGTCTCGACCAATACGGGGTTCGGTCAGGAGGGCGATGTTCTGGCCGGGGTGAAGAATACGCTGGCGGTGGCGAGCGGCAAGGGCGGCGTGGGGAAGTCGACGGTGGCGGTGAACCTGACGGTGGCGCTGCGTGAGCTTGGGGCGAAGGTGGGGCTGCTGGACGGGGACATTTACGGCCCGAACGTGCCGGGGATGCTGGGGATCGACGGACGGCCGGTGCTGGAGAACGACAAGATTCAGCCGCTGTCGGCGTTTGGCGTGCCGGTGATGTCGATGGGCTTCCTGACGGATCCGGGCCAGGCGGTGATCTGGCGAGGCCCGATGGTGGCGCAGGCGCTGCGGCAACTGCTGCATGACGTGGCCTGGGGCGAGCTGGACTACCTGATCGTGGATCTACCGCCGGGGACGGGCGACGCGCCGTTGTCGTTGTCGCAATTGCTGCCGCTGTCGGGCGCGGTGATCGTGAGCACGCCGCAGGAGGTCGCATTGCAGGACGTGCGGCGCGGGATTGCGATGTTCGAGAAGCTGCGGGTGCCGGTGCTGGGCGTGATCGAGAACATGTCGTATTTCATCAGCCCGGACACGGGGGCGCGGTTCGAGATTTTCGACCACGGCGGGGCGCGGCGGGCGGCGGAGGAGTTGGGCGTGCCGTTCCTGGGAGAAATTCCGCTGGACCCGGAAGTGCGGATTGCCTCTGACAACGGGCGGCCGGTGGCGTCGCAGGGGATGAATAGCCCGGTGGCGGGGCCGTATTTCGAGGCGGCGCGACGGATTGCGTCGGAGATCACGAAGCTGAACGCGGCGCGGCCGGATCCGCTGCCGGTTCTCTAGCGCGGGCGCGGGCGGTTGCCCGTTTTGCTGTCGGTCGGGATTGCCGTGTCGCTGGTTGCCTGGAGTGGGACGGTTGGCGCTGGCTAGTCGCCGTTGTAGGTGATGACGGTGTGGACGGGGTAGTCGCCGAGCTTTGCCGTTCCACCAAGGAAGGCGAGGTCGATGAGGAATGAGATGCCGAGCAGGTTCCCGCCCAGCGTCTCCACCAACTCCACGGCAGCTGCGGCGGTTCCGCCGGTGGCTATTACATCGTCGATGATGGCAACGCGGTCGCCGGGGCGGATGGCGTCGACGTGGACCTCGATGGTGTCGGCGCCGTATTCGAGTTCGTAGGCGGCCGAGGCGGTTTCGGCGGGTAGTTTGTTGGGCTTGCGGAGCGGGACGAAACCGCAGCCGAGTTCAACGGCAACGGCGGCGGCGAAGATGAAGCCGCGGGACTCGACGGCGGCGACGGAGGCGAGATTGGCGTCGCGATAAGGCTCGGCGAGCGCCTGCACGGCGGCCTCCAAGGCGCCGGGGTCCTTGAGCAGCGGGGTGATGTCCTTGAAGACGATGCCGGGCTTGGGGAAATCGGGGACGTCGCGGATGTAGGCGGTGAGGTCGAGGGGCATTGAGGTGCTCGGGGGGAGTGAGGCCGGGTCATGGTAGGACGCGGGCACCGGATAGAATTCGGGCGAGACTGCCTGAACCGCGAAGGGTGTTCAGATGCCGGCGTATACGTATGAATGCGAGTCGTGCGAGGACGTGTTTGACGTTCGGCGGTCGATGACGGATGAGAGCCCGGTGATCTGTACGTCGTGCGCGAGCAGCCGGGTGCGGCAGGTGTATTACGCGCCGGCGATGGTGGGGCGGGCGTCGTCAGGTTCGGCGAGCCAGGCGCAGGCGGCGAATGACGCGTACATGAACGGCGGCGGGGGCTGTGGGACTTCCTGCGGCTGTCACTAGGCCTCGGTAACCAGGCTACGTTCGCCAGCGCGAGTCAGTATCCGAGCGTAAGGCCCTGGCTCACCTGGAGCGTGACAGCCTCTGAAGTGCAGCGGAGCCGGCTGACGATCCGGTCACGCGGGCGGGCGTTTGCCTGCCAGGGCTGATGGCCCACTCCCAGCCCTCGCGGTAGGACCGGTCGAGTTCCAGCGCTGTCACTCGGGCCGCTAGGGCTTTCACGGTTTCCCTCAGTTCTGCGACCTCGGCTTCCAGCCGTTCGCACCGTGCCATGCTCATGCTTCGCTCCTGGCCGTATTAGACGCTGACTGAACGAGCGTAGCGCGATACGTAACTCCCACCGCACTTCAGCACGGACGAAGACGGCGCGCCGCTGGCCAGCAATCAGCGAATGCTCTACCTGCGGAAATGCTCCGCATCGTCACTGGCCTTCGCTCGGAAGAAGTGCTGAACGTAGTCGAGGCGGTGGGTGAGAGGGGCTGGAGGCAGGGAGCGGAGGACGGTCTGGCCGTAGCGGCGGCGGCGGAGGCGGCTGTCGAGGACGGCGACCACGCCGCGATCGCTGGTGGAGCGGATAAGGCGGCCGAATCCCTGCTTGAGCAGCAGGGCCGCGCGTGGCAGGGCGAGTTCGGCGAACCAGTTGGCGCCCTGGCTACGCAGGTGGTCGGTGCGGGCGGCGACGACGGGGTCGTCGGGGACGGCGAAGGGGAGACGGGCGATGACGACGAGGCGGAGGGCGTCGCCGCGGACATCGACGCCTTCCCAGAAGGAGCGGAGGCCGAAGAGCACGCCATTGTTGGTTTCCCTGAAGCGCTGCAAAAGGTCGGCGGGAGCGGCGTCGCCCTGGCGGAAGCGTGGATAGGGGAAGGCGTTGTGCGTGCGGCGCCAGGCGTCGTTCATGGCTCGGCGGCTGGTGAAGAGGAGGAAGGCGCCGCCGCCGGACGCCTCGACGAGTTCGGTGATGCGTTGGGCGAGGCCGGCGAGGTAGGGCTCGTCGTCGTGACCGGCGGTTGGAGGCGGGTGGAGGTCGGCGGGGGCGTAGATGAGAGCCTGGCGGCGGTAGTCGAAGGCGGGATCGGTGATGAGTTCGGCGGCGCCGCCGAAGCCGAGGCGGGAGATGAGGTAGGCGAACGATCGGTCGACGGTGAGGGTGGCGGAGGAGGCGATGACGGCGGGGCGGTGACGGGTGGCGCCGTGGATGAGGCGGTCGACTTCAAGCGGAGCGGCGTGGGCGGTGAGCGAGCCGTCGCGGGCGCGTTCGGCGAAGTGGACCCAGGCGGGGTCGTCGAGGCGGAAGACGCGGTCGGCGTCGGCGGCGAGTTCGTGGATGCGGCGGGAGACCCAGGCGCGGGTGTCCGGGTCGGGGATGGCTTCGCAGGCCTCGAGCAGCGAGTGGGCATTCTCGGCGAGGGCGATACCGGGGCCGATTTCGTCGGTGATGGTGGTGCGGTTGAGGCCGACGGTTCGGTTGAGGGCGGCGAAGGCGCGGGCGCTGGCGGCCACGACGGCGGACATGGCGCGGGTGTGGTCCGGGCCGAGGGAGTCGCGCACGCGGGGAGCGTTCATGATGCGGGCGGCGCGGCCGTCGTCCAGATGGGCGGAAAAGGACGACGTGGCGGCTTCGTCGAGGGTGTGGGCTTCGTCGAGGATGAGGACGCCGTCGGGCGGGAGGGGCATGCCGGCGGCCTCTCCACCGGCGCCGCGGAGCTTGGCGTCGGCGAAGACGAGGTGGTGGTTGGTGACGACGACGTCGGCCTGGCCGGCGCGAGCGCGAGCCCTTTCGGCCCAGCACTCGCCGTGGAAGGGGCAGAGGTTGCCCTCGCAGGTATCGACGCCGCGGGTGAGGTTGGACATGACGTCGGGGGTTGCGTCGGCGCCGAGTTCGGCCATGTCACCGGTGGCGGTGGTGGAGGCCCAGGCGCGGACCCTGGTCAGCCGTTCGCCGAGCAGGAGGTCAGGCGAATGGGCCTGTTCGTCGAGGGAGAGCAGGCAGAGGTAGTTGGCGCGGCCCTTGAGGAGGGCGGTTTTGGGAGCGACGCCGGCCACGCGGGCGGCCAGTGGGAGGTCGTGGGTCCAGAGCTGGTCCTGGAGGGCCCGGGTGGAGGTGCTGACGATGGCGCGGTGCCTGGCTCGCAAGACCGGAACGAGGTAGGCGAGGGTCTTGCCGGTGCCGGTGTCGGCTTCGACGACGCCGCGGCCGCCCTCATCGACCACGCCGTCGACGAACTCGGCCATCTGGACCTGGCAGGCGCGGGGCTCGTAGCCGGCGAGGTGTTCGGCCAGCGGACCGCGCGGTCCGAAGAGCGCCCGCAGGTTGGCCGGCGCGTCGGGCGCCGGCGCGGGGCCGGCGGTTATGGCAGCAGCCGGCGGGTTGGCAGGGGACCGAGGCGCGAATCGCCGCGGAAGGCTTCGGCGAAGGCGACGCCGGCCTGGAGGCCGCGATAAGCGGCCACGGTTTCGGCGGCTTCACCAAGTTCGACGCCGTGGCTGGAGCGAATCGTGGCGGCCAGAGAGACGTGGGCATCGAGGGCATGGTGCTTGGCATCGAGGGTGTCGGTGATGTCGACGAACTCGGTGGGGGTGAATCCCGCGGTCCAGGCTCGCTCGTAGGCAAGGAGGGCGGGGGGCTGAGGCAGGGGATCGCCTTCGCAGAGGACGTTTCGAGCGGCGGCCATTTCGATGGCGGCGCGGGCCAGATCCCAGGCGCCCTCAGAGTCGAGGACGTTGCCGAGTGGGGCTGGGGCGAGGACGAGGTGGGGCTGGCGGGCGCGGAGGGTTTCGACGACTTTGACGCGGGTGACGGCGTCGTTCTGGACGGCGAAGTCGGAGTGGTCCATCCAGACGAGGTCGACGCCCAGGCGTTCGGCGGCGGTTTCGGCCTCGGCGCGGCGGCGGGTGGCCAGTTCGCGGGGCGGAACGTCGTCCAGGGCGGAGTTTCCGTTGGCCACGGTGACGATGGTTACGTCGTCACCGCGCTTGCGATGGCGCGCCAGCGTGCCGCCGACGGCGAACTCAGCGTCGCCGGGGCGGGCGGCGAGGGCGATCACGCGCAACTGAGTGCCTCCAAGTGCTCTCGTGGGCTCCGAACGAGCTTCGAGTGTAGCGAGGAGCCATCAAGACTCAGCGCTGCGTCACAATGCGGGTGCAACCGAGCGAGGTATTGGAATGTCGCCAGACCGAGGCGCCGACCGTGGTTTCTTTGATGAGGCGCAGATTTACGTGCGCGCCGGCTCCGGTGGCGACGGGGTGTCGCATTTTCGGCGGGAGAAGTATGTGCCGCGGGGCGGGCCGGACGGTGGGGACGGAGGTCGCGGGGGCGACGTGGTCTTGCGGGCGCGGGCCAACCTGCACGCGCTGACGGCGTTCCGGTACAAGCGGCGGTTCATCGCGGCCAACGGCGGAAAGGGCGAGGGCAAGAAGCGGCACGGGGCCAACGGCGAGAGCGTGACCGTGGACGTGCCGTGCGGGACCGTGGCGTATGACGACCGGACCGGGGCGGTGCTGGCGGACCTGGTGGAGGAAGGCCAGTCCGTGGTGGTTGCCGAGGGCGGACGCGGCGGTCTGGGGAACGTGCACTTCAAGTCGGCGCGCTTCCAAACGCCGGAGCTGGCCACGCGCGGGGGCGGCGGGCAGGAACGGCAGGTGCGGCTGGAGCTGGAGTTGCTGGCGGACATCGGGCTAGTAGGGGCGCCGAACGCGGGGAAGTCGTCGTTGCTGGCCCGGCTGAGCGCGGCGCGGCCCAAGGTGGCGCCCTATCCGTTCACGACGCTGGAGCCGGTGCTGGGGGTGGTGCAGGCGGGCGAATCGGGGGTGGTGTTTGCCGACCTGCCGGGCCTGATCGAGGGGGCCAGCGGAGGCGCGGGGCTGGGGATCGCGTTTCTGCGTCACGTGCGGCGGGCGCGGGTGCTGGTGCACGTGGTGGACGGGTCGGGGTTGGAAGGCGACCCGTTCGAGGCCTTCCAGGCGATCGACGCGGAACTTGGGGCCTACAGCGACGATCTGCTCGATCGCCCGCGGATCGTGGCGTTCAACAAGATGGACCTGCTGGAAGCGCGGGAGCTGTGGCCGGATTTCGAGGCGCTGGTGCTGGCCGAGGGTTACGAAGCGGTGGCGGTCTCAGCGGCGAGCGGAGCCGGGCTGCGGGAACTGGTAGGGCGAACCGTGGGAATGCTGGCAGAGGCGCCGCCGGCGCCGCGGCTGGAGCCGGATGAGACGGCCGTGCTACGTCCGGCGCCGGTGGACGAGCCGGCGCAGCTTTTCCGCAGGTCCGACGGCGCCTACGTGGTGCGCGACCCGCAGCTGGAGGGGCTGGCGCGCAAGCTGAACTTCGATACGCCGGATGCGGCTGACTACTTCCAGCGGCAGCTC
The DNA here is from genome assembly GCA_022825895.1 of Chloroflexota bacterium. Lineage (GTDB taxonomy): Bacteria > Chloroflexota > UBA11872 > UBA11872 > UBA11872 > UBA11872. The sequence goes on from JAJDVX010000043.1 coordinate 8,430, forward strand.
GACCGCAGCGGGGTTACGGAGCGGCTGGAGCGGGCCGGGACCACGGCCGGCGATACCGTGGTGGTGGGAGAGCTGGAGTTCGAGTGGATGGGTCCTGGGCTGTGATAGGTTTTTTGCGAGCGACCATGCGAAATCCAAGCTGCGAGACGCCTCGCGCCACACGCACCGCCACTACCTAGCCCCTGCCGTGCACCGGCGGGGGCCGAACCCGCGCCGAGTTCGCGGGTTTCCTCAGATGACAGCTTTCCTTCCTCTTTCCGCGTGGAGCGCCTGCCATGAATGACGACCAGACGTACGACCGCCTGTATCGAGTGCGGCACTCGGCCGCGCACGTGCTGGCCACGGCGATGCTGGACCTGTTTCCGGATGCCCAGATGGGGATCGGTCCGCCGACCGACGACGGGTTCTACTACGACTTCGAGCTGCCGCGGGCGCTGACGCCGGACGACCTGAAGGCGTTGCAGAAGCTGATGCTGAAGCACAAGAAGGCGAACTATCCCTTCGAGTACTCCGAGCACGACCGCGACGCGGCGCTGGCCTACTTCAAGGAAACCAACCAGCCGTTCAAGGTCGAGTTGATCAACGACCTGCCGGACGACGAGACGATCAGCTACTACACGTCGGGGCCGTTCGTGGATCTCTGCCGCGGTCCGCACGTGGACCGCACGGGCGAGATCGGGGCGTTCAAGCTGCTGTCGATCGCCGGGGCCTACTGGCGGGGCGACGAGAAGCGGGCGCAGCTGCAGCGGGTGTACGGCACGGCCTTCGAGACGAAGGCGGAGCTTGCCGCGCATCTGAAGCGACTGGAAGAAGCGAAGCGCCGCGACCACCGGACACTGGCACGAGACCTGGACCTCTTCTCGATCAACCCGGCCATTGGCGCCGGGTTGGTGCTGTGGCACGCCAAGGGCTCGCTGGTGCGGGAACTGCTGGAGACGTTCTGGCGGGAGGAGCACCGGCGGCGCGGCTACGACATGGTGTATTCGCCGCACATCGGGCGGCGCGAGCTGTGGGAGACGAGCGGGCACACGCAGTGGTTCTCGGACGGGCTGTTCCCTGAGATGGAGCTGGAGCACCAGACGTTCATCAACAAGCCGATGAACTGTCCGTTCCACGTCAAGATCTTCGACTCGCAGACGCGCAGCTACCGCGACCTGCCGCTGCGGTACGGCGAACTGGGCACGGTCTACCGGTTCGAACGGTCGGGCACGCTGCACGGGGCGCTGCGGGTACGCGGGCTGACGCAGGACGACGCGCACATCTTCTGCCGGCGCGACCAGTTCACCGACGAGGTGGCCGGGGCGCTGGACCTGGCGAAATTCATCTACCAGACGTTCGGCTTCAGCGAGTACATCGTGGAACTGAGCGTGCGGGACGCCTCGGGCTCGGCCAAGTACGCGGGCGACGACGACCTGTGGGAGCTGGCGGAGCAAGGCTTGGTCGAGGCCCTGGACCGGCACGAGATGGCGTATACGCGCGTCGAGGGCGAGGCGGCCTTCTATGGGCCCAAGATCGACATCCAGGTGGCCGACGCGATTGGGCGCCGCTGGCAGCTGACGACGGTGCAAGTGGACTTCAATCTGCCGGAACGGTTCGACATCACCTATGAGGATCAGGACGGCTCGCGCCAGCGGCCGGTCATGGTGCACCGGGCCATCTTCGGGGCCATGGAGCGCTTTGTTGCCGTGCTGATCGAGCACTTCGCGGGGGCATTCCCGGTCTGGCTGTCGCCGGTGCAGGTGGCCGTGATCCCAATCGCGGACCGACACGCCGACTATTGCGAAGCCGTGGCCGAACGGCTGCGAGCGGCCGGTTTACGGGTGCAGGTGGACGCGCGGGCGGAGCGGATGAACCGCAAGATTCGCGACGCGCAGCTGCAGAAGACGCCGTACATGCTGATCGCGGGGGACCGCGACATCAAGGCCGGGAAGGTCTCGGTGCGGCTGCGGACGGAGGAGGACCTGGGGGCGATGACGGTGGATGAGTTGCTGGAGGCCGTGGCGCCCGTGGTCGAGTCGCGCTCGCCGTACGAGCTTGGGTTGGGGAGCGCGGGCGCCGGTGGTGCGTAGCGAGGCGTTTCTCTCTGCCGGCATCTCGACCGGAAGACTCCTCACCGATTTCGGCCGAAGACGGCCGAATCCTTCGGCAAGCTCAGGACAGGTTCTGCCTCTCCCCTTGGAGAGGGGAAGAACGGCGGCCTCCAACGGTCTTGGTCGCTGGGGCGTTGGGTGCGCGGAAGACCCTCACCCCGACCCTCTCCCACGGGGAGAGGGAGAAAGAATGTCCGCACCTCGAAGGGCGAGGGACTTCTTGCCAAGGTCCCCCAGGAGGGAGAGCTTGGCGTAACCCCGGCATGGGTGCGCGGAAGCCCCCTCACCGATTTCGGCCGACGACGGCCGAATCCTTCGGCAAGCTCAGGACAGGTTCTGCCTCTCCCCTTGGAGAGGGGAAGAACGGCGGCCTCCAACGGTCTTGGTCGCTGGTGCGTTGGGTGCGCGGAAGACCCTCACCCCGACCCTCTCCCACGGGGAGAGGGAGAAAGAATGTCCGCACCTCGAAGGGCGAGGGACTTCTTGCCAAGGTCCCCCAGGAGGGAGAGCTTG
>JAJDVX010000027.1 GCA_022825895.1 Chloroflexota bacterium
GGCAGCTGGGCCGGATAGGGCCGGGGGCTGACGTGATAGCGACTGGCCGGGACGGCCAGGGCCAGCGCCTCGTGGGGCCGCACCTGGTTGTACTCCTGGCGCCAGGCATCGAAGGCGGTCTGCCAACTGGCCAGATCGGGCCGCGGCGGCTGCCGGCCGAAGTCGCGCTCGAGGGTGCCGTGGAAGCGCTCGTCCTTGCCCAAGGTCTGGGGGTGGTACGGGCGGCTGTGGCTGACGGCGACGCCCAGGCGCCGCAGCCAGACGGTCAGCGGGGTGTAGGGATGGGCCGGGTGATTGCCCCAGGGACTGCCGTTGTCGACCAGCAGGCGGTCGGGCAGGCCGTAGCGCTGGAAGGCTGTGATCAGGTGCGTGCGCACGGTAGCGGTGCGCTGGTTGGGACAGGCGGCCAGGCCGAGGGCATAGCGCGAGTGGTCGTCGAGGATGGTCAACGGATGACAGCGCCCGGGGCCACAGGGCCAGCCGCCCTTGAAGTCCATCTGCCACAAGGCGTTGGGGTAGGGATGCTCGAAGCGCTGCCAGGCGCGCGGCTGGCCGGCCCCCTGGGTGGGGTCGAGTTGGGCGTGGCGGCGCAGGATCGCCGTGATCGTCGAGGTCGCCGGCAACGGCTGGACGCCCTGCCGGGCCAGCAGCACGCGCAGCTTGCGGCCGCCCCAGGTGGGGTGCTGCGTGCGCAGGGCCAGCACCGCCTGCTCGATGGCCGGGGCGGTTTGCGCCGGACTGCGGTGGGGCCGCCGCGAGCGGTCCCGCAGCCCCGCCGGGCCCTCCGCGGCGTAACGCCGCAGCCACTTGTACCCCGTGGGCGCCGAGATCTCAAAGCGCTGGCACAGCGCGCGCCGGTTGGCCCCTGGCTGGCTGGCCAACGCCACGAACTCGGCCCGCAGATCACTCACGTGTCGCTCCGCAAACGGCACATCCCGGTCCTCCACCTCATCGCTGGATGTGTAAACCATGTCTCCGAACACGTGTAAATGATGTCCCCGGTCTGCACACCCACGGGGAGAGGGAGAAAGAGCCGCCCTGCATATGAGGGCGCGGGGGGTTTGCAAAGGTCTCGGGAGAGGGTAACGAACGGGGGCTTCCGGAAGGGATTGATTCCGCGCACCCGGCGGCGATGACGGCACCGGCCTCTCCGCGAGGCGAGACAAGAGGCTGCAACTCCAGGACGAGGGGTTATGCACAGGCCTCCTGGGCGGAGAGTCCTTCGCCAGGCTTGAACGCTGCCCCAGAACCCAATCGGAAGGAACGGATCCGGGCCGTGTCGCCCGTCGGAATCGAGAGCCTACGGGCTTGCTGGTTCCCGGAGCCTAGGGGGCGCCTCCGGATGTGCTGATTGGGGGCATGGTTACGGGGGCGTGGGGGGTGAGGGCGGCGAGGGCGTCGGCGCGGGCCTGGAGGACGGTGGCGACGATCTGGTTGCGGGGGATGGATTGGCGGTCGGCGGCGGCGCGGGGTTTGAACTCGACGGCGGCGGCGGCGAGGGTGCGGCGGCTGACGGTGCAGCGGAAGGGCAGGCCGATGAGGTCGGCGTCGTTGAACTTGACGCCGGCGCTGTCGCCGCGGTCGTCAAGCAGCACGGAGAGGCCGGCTTCTTCCAGTTCCGCGGCCAGGCGCTCAGCGTCGGCGGCGACGTCGCCGGTACCGAGTTGCACGATGTGGACGTCGTAGGGCGCGACGCTGACGGGCCAGACGATGCCGTTGGCATCGTGGTAGCGCTCCACCACCGAGGCGGCCAGGCGGCCGATGCCGATGCCGTAGGAGCCCATGACGAAGGGGTGGCGACGGCCGTCGGCGCCCAGGTACTGGGCGTCCAGCTTGTCGCTGTAGAAGGTGCCGAGCTTGAAGGTGTTGCCGATCTCGATGCCGGTCATCAGCTGCAGCGGCTCGTCGTCCTCGATGCTGCGGTCGCCGGAGCGCACCTGGGCGATGTCGCCGCGCAGGTCGGCCCCGAAGTCGCGCGGGAAGTTGACGTTGGCAAGGTGGTAGCCGGGCTCGTTGGCGCCGGCGACGAGGTTGGTGGCGGACTCGACGGAGTCGTCAACGACGACGGTGACGTTGGACAGGCCCACCGGCGAGGCGTAGCCGGCGACAAGGCCGGCGGCTTCGAGTTCCTGGTCGGCGGCGAGGCGCAGGTCGGGGGCTTGCAGGAGGGTGCGCAGCTTGGCTTCGTTGACTTGCAGGTCGCCGCGGATGGCGACGAAGGCCAGGGCGTCGCCGGTCCAGTAGAAGACGGCCTTGAGGGTCTGGTGGGTTTCCACACCCAGGTAGGCGGCCACATCGTCAATGGTTTCCTGGCCGGGCGTGGCGACCTTTTCGACGGGTTGCGGTTCGCCGTGGTCGACGACGGGCTTCCGGGCCGTGGCGATCTCGATGTTGGCGGCGTAGCGGCCGGAGGGGCTGACGACCAGGGTGTCTTCGCCGGCCTCGGTGAGGCAGTGGAACTCGTGGGCGCCGGAGCCGCGCATGGCGCCGGCGTCGGATTCGACGATGGCCGGTTCGATGCCGCAGCGGCGGAAGGCGCGCAGGTAGGCCTCCATGAAGTCCTGGTAGGTGGCCTCCTGGGTCTCCAGGTCGGTGTCGAAGCTGTAGGCGTCTTTCATGGTGAACTCGCGGACGCGCAGCAGACCGCCGCGGGGGCGCGGTTCGTCGCGGAACTTGGTCTGGAAGTGGTAGATGCTGACGGGCAGCTGGCGATAGGACGAGGCGACCCACTGGCCGAGCTCGGTGGCGACCTCTTCGTGGGTCATGGCCAGCACCATGTCGCGGCCCCAGCGGTCCTTGAGGCGGGCCATTTCCGAGCCGACCGTGTGGAACCGGCCGGTGCGCTCCCAGAGGTCGGAGGGATGGACGACGGGCATGAGGAGTTCCTGGCAGCCGATGCGGTCCATCTCCTCGCGGACGATCTGCTCGCAGCGGCCATGCACCCGCCAGCCCAGCGGCAACAGGCTGTAGATCCCCGAGCCCAGCGGCCGGATGTAGCCGGCGCGCAGGAGGAGGCGGTGGGAAACGATCGACGCCTCGGCGGGGTCGTCGCGAAGCGTGCGGGCAAAGAGGCGCGACATGCGCTGCATGGGGGAGGGGCCAGGAGGAGGGGGTTTGTGAGGCCGTTCAGTGTATCCGCGGCCCATGAGCGGGCACGGGTGTCGACGGCAGTGTTTCACGTGAAACATCTGCCGGTGGAGGAGATTGAGGGCCGGCGTGACGGGTTCGCCTGGTCAGGCGGTCGCGGCTAGGCTGCGGACGACCCACAGGGGCTGAGCCGGAGTCGCATGGAGAATCTGTTTGGAGGCCGACCGGAAGCCGCGCCGCCTGACCTGGGGGCGCTGGGGCGGCCGTTGCCGGACGGCCTGGAGCTCGACTTGGCTTTTGCCTGGCCGCTGCTGGAGTCGTATGCGGGCGAAGCGGGCACGGCGGCGTCGGACTGCGCGTGGAGCGTGTTCGGGCATTACCGGCTGGCGGCGGTGGCGGCGGCGCGGGCGGCCCAGGCCGACCCAGGCACGGCAGAGTTCGATCTGCTGGCGGGGGCGGCGCTGCGGCACGTGGCCGACAGTGTCTGGCACGCGGGCCGCTGGCTGGCCGAGGCGTTCGACCTGCGGCTGTCGCCGCGCGTGCGTCCTGATCCCGGCGGGCGGGAACTTACCGGCCGGCTGATGTTCCTGGACCCGGCGCTGGGGTCGGCGCTGCAGGACCGGCGGATCTGGCTGGGCGATATTTCAGGTATCGGGCGGCGGGTGAGCCAGTCGCCGGTGACGTTTCGCGAGGGTGGATCGGACCGCATTCCGGGGCCGATCGGCCGCGCGCCGGTGGCCGAGGCGTTGCGCGGTCACCTGGAGGAACTGGATGGGTTTCTGCGGGACGTGGTGGCGGCCATCGAGCGCCACAGCGCCGCCGGCGGGCGTCCGCGCGAGGAGCCGGATGAGGCCTGGTTGAACGACTGATCGTCCCTCAGGTAACCCGGGCGATGGTGTGGAGCCAGGGGGTTTGGGTGGGGGCGGGCCAGGTGGTTTGGTGGTGGATGGTGAAGCCGGCGGCATGGAGGGCGGTGGTGAGGGTTTCGGGTGTGAGGTCGGTGAAGTAGCGGGGGAGGGAGCCTTGCCAGGAGGCGGTGCGGACGCCGGAGCCCTGGCGAATGACGATGTAGAGCCATCCGTCGTTCAGGACGCGGCGGAATTCGGCGAGCGCTATGGGAATGGCCGTGGGCGGCAGGTGGCCGAGGGCGGCGAAGCACCAGACGGCGTCGAATGAGGCTGCGGCGAAGGGCAGGCGGCGGAGGTCGCCCTGGGCGAGTTGACTTGCGTCGTCGAGTTGCCGGGCTTGACGCAGCATGGCGCGAGCGAGGTCGAGGCCCACGACGTCGGCGCCGGCGAGCCGGAGCAGGGCGGCGTCACGGCCGGGGCCGCAGCCGGCGTCGAGGACGCGCGGGCCGGTCCATGGCGAAGGGGCTGCCAGGCGGCTAAAGCGTTCGGCTTCATCCGCGGCGGCGTAGTCGTCGATGCGGCGGGTGTAGTCGACCGCCATGCGCTCGTAGGTGGCGCGATGGGTGCGGACCCAGGCGTCGGGATCGCCGGGAGGCCGCTCCGGCGGGCCGGGGGCGCCGGTCACGCCCGCGCGTCTCCGTAGAATCGGCCCGAAGCGCCTGGACCAGAGGACCGATCTATCCCCAGCCGTCCGCGACCGCCGCGTCCGCGTCGGGACCAGTCATCCAACACCGAAACCGACGGGCCGAGGGAGGCCCCGTCCCCGGTCTCTCGCGAGAGTCCGTTGCCTAACCCCGGCCTGGTTGCCCGGAAGACCCTCACCCCAACCCTCTCCGAGGGGGAGAGGGAGGTAGAGCGGCCAGAGCTCGGGGGACGCGGGGGTCCTGCCGAGGTCGCTCCTGAACGCGGCGCCGACGCGCGCCCCGGGCAGCCGTCGGACGAACCGCCCGTCGAACGCGCCGAGGCGGAACCGATGACGTCAGCGGTTCCCGGGCCTGGGTCCGACGCCGAGTCTGGCGAGGACGCCGTCGGCGAATCACCGACGGAGTCGCCGTCACTAGTCATCAGGCGTGTACGGGGATCCGAAGTGGATCGGGGCCGCGACGCAGGCGAAGGCGGCGGATCGGCGGCTCCTGTTGAGGCGCCGGGGTCGACCGAGTCAGCCGATCCATACCGTCCACTGACGCTGCAAGAGACCCTGGACATGATCCAGGACCGCCTGCGGCGCCTGGAGGGGACCTGGCGGGGGACGGGGCTCACGATCCTGAGCGTTGCGCTGATGGGGGCGCTGACCTGGGGCCTGGTATCGGTGGTGGTGCCATGGTCAGGCGGGATTGTGGAGTCGGTCCAGGCGACGCTGACGCTGGACGTGGGCTGGCCGGCGATTCCGGCGCCCGACGATCCGCGCGTGCGCGGTTCGACCAGCCTGGTGGCGGCGGCCTGGGTGGGCGCGCCACTGGTACTGGGCGTGTTCTGGTTTACGGCGGCCTATCACCTGGACCGCGCCAGCCGGCGGGCGTTTCGCGTGGTGGACGACGGCCTGGAGCGGCAGACGATTGGCTATTCGGTGATGGCCATCGGTCTGATATTTCCGCTGATTATCCTGGGCCTGGCGGGCTCGGCCTGGGGGCTGTTTGCCCTGATCACCTGGGCAGCGGAGGGCGAGGCCTGGGGCACGGCCGGCACGCTGATCGCGCTGCTGGCGGCATTTGCCGTGGTGGTGCGGGCGGCCAACGCCGTGCTGGACCGCCGGTTCGGCGGCTGACGCGGGCGGTCCGCTGATGACGTCGACCCTCGGTACGCCTGCACCCGCGCCGGGGTTGAAGGCTCGCCTGATCGGGCTGGCGCGCAGCAGCCGACCGCGGCAGTGGCCGAAGAACCTGCTGGTGCTGGCGGCCGTGCTGTTTTCGGGCGAGTACCACCAGGGTTCCAGCTTGCTGGCGGCCGTGGCGGCGGCGGCCATCTTCACGCTCGCCACCGCAGGGCTGTACCTGCTGAACGACGCCATTGACGCGCCGCGCGACCGCGAGCATCCGGTGAAGCGTGATCGTCCAATTGCGGCCGGGCTGGTGCCGGTTGGCCTGGCTCTGGGTGTCGGGATCGTTGTCGCGGCGGCGGCGGTGGCGCTGGCGGCGGTGCTGTCCTGGCCGTTCGGCGCGGCGCTGGCGGTGTACCTGGGCCTGCAAGTGGGCTATTCGCTGGTGCTCAAGCACCTGGTGATCCTGGATCTGCTGGCTATCGCGATTGGTTTTGTGATCCGGGCGGTGGCCGGCGCGCTGGTGATCGAGGTGCCGGTCTCGCCGTGGCTCTATACGTGCACGTTCCTGCTGGCGCTGTTCCTGGCCGTGGGGAAGCGGTGGGCCGAGCTTGCCGGTGAGGCGCGGTCATCGGCGGCGCGTCCGGTGCTGGATCGATATACGGCGGAGTTTCTGCACACGCTGGTGGTGATTACGGCCGCGGCGGCGCCGCTGAGCTATGCCCTGTACACGTTTTCCGCACCCAACCTGCCCGCGAACCACCTGATGATGATTACGGTTCCGATCGTGCTGTACGGGATCTTGCGCTATGTCTACCTGTTGCAGAACAACGGATCCGGCGAGGAGCCCGAGCGCGTGCTGTCAGGCGATCCGGGGATCCTGGCGTCGGTTGTGGTGTGGGTCGCCGTGAGTTGGGCGATCCTGCAGTTTGGCGGGGCGTAGGGTCGGGACGGACGGGACTCCAGAGGGTTCGCGGTCGCGGGGCCAGGGCAGGCCCGACACGGGACGCTCCTACGAATCCAGGGTTGCCCCGAGCACCAAGCGGTCGTTTTCCGGGTCGTCAACGAGTTCGAAGTCCACCCAGCGGTCCTGGGTGATCATCAAGCGCAGGCGGTCAGGCTGGCGTTCGCAGCCCAGCGCCTCCTCGGGCGTGATGTCCATGCGCCGGCAGGCATCGGCATACAGGTCACTGAGCGAAACGCGTCGTCGGGAAGCCAAGTGGTCACCAGTTTCTTGCGGCAAGCGGGCGCTTCTGAAGCGCCGGCGGCCCATTGTCCACAATCCCGCAGCGCCCGCGCGACGCCGTACGAACCGTTGACGCCCGGCGGGGCGCCTTTCTAGACTCACCGGTAGCGGCGCTGCGTGTCGTTTCCGCGCCGGCCCAAGCATTATGTTCGCGAGGTCGCGCCGCCACCCGATCCGAGGAGCAGTCAGCCGTGCCCGAACGTCATCGCCTGGCGGCGGAACCCCGCACCGTCCTGGGTAAGAAAGTGCGACGCCTGCGGCGGGAAGGCGTGATTCCGGCCAACCTGGTGCAGGCAGGGCATGCATCGATTGCGATGCAGGTGTCAGAGCGGGCGCTGGCCGACCTGGTTCGCGCCCAGGCGACCGGGCAGTTGGTGGACCTGGAGTCATCGGACATCAGCGAACCGGTGCTGATGGACCACGTGGAGATTGACACGCTGACGAACCGCCTGGTGCATCTGACGCTGCGGAAAGTCGACCTGGCGACGGCGATCGACGTGATGGTGCGGGTGCAGCTGGAGGGTCGCGCGCCGGCTAGCGACAACTCGGAGCTGGTGGTGCTCCAACTCCTGCAAGATGTTGAAGTTTCGGCCCTGCCAACCGAGATTCCGTCCAGCCTGATCGCGGATGTTTCGGATCTGGTTGACGTGGGCGACGAGGTCGTCGTGGGAGATCTGAGGGCCGAGGACGGCGCCTACGAGCCGCTGGACGATCCGGACGTCATCGTTGTTCAAGTGACGGCGGCGCGCACGGTGGAAGAGGACGAGGAAGAGGACGACCTGGACGAGGTGCTGCTGGAGGAAGGCGCGGAGGAAGGCGTGGAGGCGCCGGAGACCGCGGGCGAGGCCAGCGAGCCGCCGGCTACGGGCGCCTAGGCAAGGCGCGCTCCGCGTCTGAACCCGGTGCGTCACCAAAGAGATATTGGGCACCGGCGCCGGCGCCGGCGCGGGCGGCGCGGTCGGCCGGATTGAAGAGCGCGCAGCTCTGGAGCGACAGGCAGCCGCAGCCGATGCACCCGGACAGACGGTCGCGCAGCGCCTGGAGATCGGCGATGCGCCGGTCCAGCGAGCCGCGCCAGGTCTGCGACAGCCGCTGCCAGTCGTGCCGGTCGGGGGTGCGCGCTGCGGGAAGCTCGTTGAGCGCGATGCGTATCTCCCGGAGGGTTAGGCCAAGTAGCTGCGCGGCGCGGATGACCGCAATGCGCCGCAGCGTTTCGCGGGCGTAGCGGCGCTGGTCGCCCGGCGTGCGCTCCGACGTGATTAGCCCGAGCGACTCGTAGTAGCGGAGGGCGGAGGTGCGGACGCCGCTGCGGGCGGCGGTTTGGCCGATGGTGAGCTTGTCCGGTAGGGGCGGCAGCGTACTTCCTCAACAGGCCTTGACTTCAAGTGTACTTGAAGTTTGAGAATGGGTTTGTAGGCCACTGAGGACTTTGCTCAATGGGACCGATGCAGGCGACCGCGATGTCGTACGAGGACGTGCCCGCACTGGTGACGCTGATGACGGGCGATGAGAAGCATGGGGGCGCCGCTGAATCGACGCTGGACGTGCTGTGGGTGCTGTATGACCGGGTTCTCAGGGTGGATCCGGACGCGCCGGACGATCCGGACCGCGACCGGTTCCTGCTCTCCAAGGGACACGGGCCGATGGCCTACTACGCCGTGCTGGCGGCGAAGGGGTTTGTCCCGCTGGATGCCTTACCTACGTTCGGACGGTACGAGTCGATCCTTGGCCAGCACCCGGACCGCGCGCTGGTCCCAGGGGTGGAGCTTTCCAGCGGATCGCTGGGGCATGGGCTGCCGATTGCCATAGGCGTGGCCGCGGGGTTGGACCTGGAGGGGCGTGCCGGGCCGCGGGTGATGTGCCTGGTTGGCGACGCGGAACTGGATGAGGGCAGCAACCACGAGGCGATTGCGCTGGCCGGCCGGCTGGGGCTGTCCCGCCTGACGGTCTGCGTGATGGACAACCGGTCAGCGACGCACGGTTGGCCGGGCGGTATCGACGAGCGGTTCCGGCTCGAAGGCTGGACCGCGGCAACCATTGACGGCCGCGACCACGACGCCATCGAGGCCGCCTTCTCGACGGACCACCGGGGCCGCCCACACGTTGTGGTGGCCGAGGTGGAAAGAAAGGGATAAACCGAATGTCTGCGATGCGTGACCGCTTTATGCGCGTGACCGGAGCGTTGCTGGACGAGCGGCCCGACCTGGCCGTGGTGCTGGCCGACATTGGCTATGGGTACTTTCAGGACGCCGGCGTGGTGGCGCGGCATCCCAGGCGCGTGCTGAACGTCGGGATCCGGGAGCAGTTGCTGGTTGGCTTTGCCGCCGGACTGGCGATGGAGGGCTTCCGGCCGATCGTGCATTCGTACGCGCCGTTCCTGGTGGAGCGGCCGTTCGAGCAGGTCAAGCTTGACTTTGGCCACCAGGGGTTGGGCGCGGTCTTCGTCTCCGTTGGGGCGTCTTACGACGCCGCCGCGGCGGGGCGAACGCACCAGGCGCCGGAGGACGTTGCCCTGATGTCGACGCTGCCGGGGTGGCGCGTGCACGTACCCGGCCACCCGGACGAGGTGGAAGCGATTCTGCGATCGACGGCCGTCGGCACGGGACTCGACTACATCCGTCTCGCGGAATCGGTCAATCCCGAAGCCGTGCCCGACGGCAACGGCCTGACGCCGATCCGGCGAGGTTCGACCGGGGCCGTGACGGTTATCGCCGTGGGTCCGAGCCTGGGGCCGGTTCTGGAAGCCACCGCCGACCTGGATGCGACGGTCCTCTACACATCAACCGTCAGACCGTTCGATGCGGGCGGGCTGCGGCGGTTCCTGGCCGCACCCGCCGTGGTCCTGGTGGAGCCGTACCTGGCCGGGACGTCGTCGGCCGAAGTCTCGGCGGCGCTCAAGGATTCACCGCATCGCCTGCTGGCGCTGGGCGTCGCCCGCCGCGAGCACCGGCATTACGGCAGCCGCTTAGAGCACGACCGGGCGCATGGGCTGGACGCGGCGGGGATTCGTGGGAGCGTGGCCGACTTTGTGGCTTCGGGAGTGTGAGGACGCTAGACGATGGTGGGGGCGGCGAACTGGCGGCCGAGGGCTTCTTCGAACTCGGTCTGCGCGACGAGGACGACGGAGTCGCCGGCGTGCAGCCGCGTGGTGGGCGAGGGAAGCACGGCTTCGCCATTGCGCAGGATGACGCTGATGCGCCCGCCTTGCTCCGGCAGTCGCAGTTCCTCCGGCGTTGAGCCGTCCGCGGCCGAACCTTCGGCGACGGTCATTTCCACCAGTTCCAGGCCGGCGCTGCGCAGTCGCATGAGGTGGACGACCGGGGCGACGCTGACGTCGCGCTCGATCATGGTCATCACCAGGTCGGTGGCGTTGACGATGGCCTCGATGCCCAGGGTGCGGAAGGTATCGCTGTTCTTGGGGTTGTTGATGCGGGTGATGGTGCGGGCGCGACCCTCCGAGAGCGCCTGGCCAAGCTGGCAGATGACGATGTTGTCTTCGTCGTCGCCGGTGACCGCGATCAGCAGGTCGGCCCGGCCGATGCCGGCATCGATGAGCCAGCGGCCCTCGGAGGCGTCGTGCGGAACGACGGCGTCGCCGATTTCGTCCTGCAGGGCCCGAGCCTTGCCGGGGTTGGACTCCATGACCACGACCTCGTGGCGCTCGGCCATGAGGTCACGCGCGAGCTGGCCGCCAACCTTGCCGCCGCCGGCGATGATGACGAACACAGGGGATCAGCTTCCGTTTTCCGGGTCGCCGTTGGGCAGATGTGGCTCCCAGCCCAGGGCCTGCTCGAAGGCGTCGCCAACGATGGTGGTGGAGGGAATAGTCTCGAAGCCCAACCGTTCGAATGCTGAGGCCCGTACCGAGTCCTTGACGCGGGCGATGGCGCGCTTGACCTTGAATCGTTTGCGAGCCAGCTGCACGGCGATGAGGTTGGAGTTGTCGCCGTAGGTGGTGGCGATGACGGCGTCGGCGCGTTCGATGCCGGCGGAGACAAGGCAGTCCTCGTCAATGGCGTGGCCGACGATGGTGGTGCCGGCAAAGCCGTCCGACAGCCGGTGGAAGGCCGCGCGGTCGCGGTCAATCACCACCACGGAGTGACCCTGCTCGCACAGGCGGCTGGCGATCTCGGCGCCGGCGCGCCCGCAGCCGATGACGATGGCGTACACCGCGATCTGACCCTCTATGCATTCCCGAAAAAGTGTAAGGCGGCCATAGTACGCAAGCGCTCGCCGGGTGGGGCATGCTGCGGCGAATCTTGCTCGTCGAGGACGCCCGCCGATGCTCTACGAACTGCGTATCTACGAAATCCTGCCAGGCCGTATGGACGCCATCATGAACCGCTTCTCTCAGCACACGATGCGGATCTTCGAGCGCCTGGACATCGAGGTGGTGGGGTTCTGGCAAGAAGTGGTGGGCCGCAGCGACCGGCTGGTCTACATCACCCGCTTCGACAGCCAGGCCGACCGCGAGGCCAAGTGGACGGCCTTTCAGTCCGATCCGGAGTGGCTCCAGGTCCGAGCCGAAACGGAAGCCAGCGGGCAGATCGTGGCACGGGTGATCAACAGCTATATGACGCCGACGGGGTTTTCGCCGATGCGGTAGGACGGCGGCTGCCGACGAGCGGTGCTGCAGGTCGTGGTAACAACAAGCTTGTTGGCAACAGATTTGTTGGCGTGTGTGGCGGTGCGGGTACGTGAAACTACAGGCGCGGGCGTCGTTCGATGCGCGGGGGGTGAAAACTCACGGCTGCAATGTTTGACCGGCCAAGCAAGCTACCGGCGGGCAAGATGCTGGCCGATGCGTTCCAAATCGGGCGCTCCCGACATCCAGCGGGAGCTTGGGTACCTGGTCGGCAGGCTGGCTTCGGCGATGCGTTCCGAGCTGGGCCGCGAGCTGGCTCCGTTCAACGTCACATCCGTCCAATGGGCGATCCTGGACGCGTGCTACCAGGAGGAAGCGGACACCTTGACGAGTCTGTCGCGCATCATTCCGATTGACGCGGCATCCATCAGCCGGCAGGTCGATCAGCTGGTACGGGCCGGACTGATTCAACGGCAGCGCAGCAGGCGCGACCGACGCCAGGTGAACCTGACCCTGACAGACGAAGGGAACCGCCTGGTGCCGGAACTGGCCCTGCGAGTGCAGGCCAATAACACGAAATTTCTGGCCGGTATTGACGAGCCTGAGCAGGAAGCCGTGCTGCGGACGATCCGGCGCATGCTGGCAAACGCGAGGGTCGCGGTGTACGACGTGGACGACTGACCGTCGCGCCACATGCGGGCGGCCAAGGACCCGTGTGTCAGCCGGGTGGCCGCGGGGGCTTTAGGCGCTTTCGCCGGACTCGGGAGTCATGGCTTCGATGAAGTCGGAGGGTTCGTAGAGCGGGCGGATTTCGACTTCGCTGGGGCCGAGCATGGGGTTGGGGCAGCGCTTGATCCATTCGATGGCCTGGTCCATGTCCCTGACCTGCCAAAGCCAGTAGCCGGACACCAGCTCGCTGGTGGCGTCGAAGGGGCCGTCGATGACGGTGCGGCTGTCGCCGTCAAAGGCGACGCGCTTGCCCTGGGACGTCGGCTTGAGACCGGCGCCGTCGCGCATGATGCCGGCCTCGATTAGTTCCTGGTTGTAGGCGCCCATGGCCTCGATGAGTTCCATGGAGGGCATGACGCCGGCTTCGCTGTCCGCGGTTGCCTTGATCAAGACCATTACGCGCATCGTCGTGTCCTACCTGTCTCTCGTGGTTTGCCTGGTCGTGCGGCGCGCATTGTCCGAAGGGGACGTGCTGCCGACCCGAGGGGTGAGCTGAGGTCCTGTGTTCGTTAGTGCTCGCACGGGGCTGAGCCAGCGGCGCCGGTGGTCGGTGGACCCAATCGGATTCGAACCGACGACCTCCTCAATGCCATTGAGGCGCTCTTCCAGCTGAGCTATGGGCCCGCCGACAGTTTAGGCGATGGGACGGGGTCGCTGGAGGGTTGGGCGGCGGCATAGTCGGCGGGGGTGTTGAGGTTGAGGACGGCGAGTTGGGAGTCCACGGGGACGGAGCACAGGCGAGGGCGGTGGCGGGTGACGACGGCGCGGAGGCCCCGGGTGGCCTCGGTGACGTGGGCGAGTTCGGGGGCGACATCGGCCGGGACGATGAGGGGGTGGCCGCCGCGGCCTTCGTAGCTGGGCCGCCAGAGGTCACTGGGATCGGTGCGCCAGGCGGCGACCAGGGGATCGAGAAGATTGGCATCTAGCGGTTGGTCGACGTTGGCCACGAGAACGCTGGTTGGGGCGCCCTGTAGAGCTCGAGCGCCAGCGGCGAGGGAGGTTGCGCGGCCTTCGCGGAAGTGGGGATTGACGATGACGCTGGCCGGGGTGTCTTTCAGCGCGTCGCTCACTTCGTCCTGGAGGCTTCCGACGACCACAAGAAGTCGATCGATGGCCGGGTGGGACGTCAGCAGGCTCGCCTGGTGTCGCACCAGGGGCACGCCGCCCCAGGGCAGCAGGGCCTTGGGCTGGCCCATGCGGGTGGACTGGCCGGCGGCGAGCAGGATGGCAGCCAGGCGGGGCGGCGGGGCGCTCATGGTCGGCTTGGGCGAAGGGCGCGCGTGGTGGCGGTGGCGATCAGGCCGAGGCCGGCCGCCATGGCCGCCAGGGTGAGCGCGGCGACGGTGCGGGCGGCGCGCAGGTCGCCGACGAGGGCTTCGACGTGCGTCCAGAGCGACCGGCGGTGGAGCACCCGCAGGGCGAGGTCCTGGTCGGCGAACTCAACCTGCCCGTCCAGGCGCAGGACGCCGCCCGGCTGCTGGTCATCCCGCGTGGCGCCGTAGACGACGCCGCCAGACTGTCCGGCTTCGACCTGCAACCGCACCGCCACGGTCCCGACGGGCGCGGGGCGGTCGAAAGCCAGGCGTTGGCGTTGGAGCGTCGTGGAGGGGAATACCTGGAGCGTGCGGGTAGCGATCAGCGTCTCCGCCGCGAGGAGGTCGGCTTGTACGGTCAGCGGTTGCACAGCGCCCTCGGCTCGCGCCGCGATTTGCAGGCCGATCATGTCGGGGTTGCGCACGGTGACTTCCTGCACGAGCACGCGGTCCGGTCCCAGGGGGCCGAGTTCGAAGTTCGGGTCCAGTTCCTGGCCGGTTCCTACTTCGACGGTCCACAGGGTGGCCAGCAGCAAGATTGCCGACACGAACACGGCAGCGACCATGGCCCCCACGCCTTCGGCCGAGCCGAGGAGGCGACGTGCGGGTGGCCAGGCCTGGGTCAGGCGGAGGTCTCCGAGGCCGACCGCCGCAGGTTGTTGACCTCCGCGCAGCCGACAGGGGCCGGAAGGATCTTGTTGGGGTTGAAGAGGGCGTGCGGGTCGAAGACCTGCTGGACGCGGCGCATGGCGTCCAGGTCGTCCGGCCCGTAGACCAACGGCATGGCGGCCTGTTTTTCCATGCCGATGCCGTGCTCGCCGCTGAGCATGCCGCCGACGTCCACACAGACCTGCAGGATGGCGGTGCCGGCGTCGAGCACGCGGTCCAGTTCGCCGGGCACGCGGTTGTCGAAGAGCAGGAGCGGGTGCAGGTTGCCGTCGCCGGCGTGGAAGACGTTGGCGATGGGCAGATCGAATGACTGGCTGATGCGGCGGATCTCGTCCAATACGTAGGCAATGGTGGTTCGAGGGATCACGCCGTCCTGCACGTAGTAGTCGGGCGAGATGCGGCCCATGGCGCCGAAGGCGCTCTTGCGACCCAGCCAGAAGAGGTTGCGCTCGGCGTCGTTCTGGGCGACGCGGATGTCGCGGGCTTCGTTGGCGATGAGGACGTCGCGGATCTCGGCTTCGCGGTCGTTCAGTTCGGCGGGTACGCCGTCCACGTCCAGGAGCAGCACGGCGGCGGCGTCCACCGGCAGGTTGGCCCGGGGGATGAAGGCGGCCACGGCTTCCAGGGCGAGCTGATCCATCATCTCGACGGCGGCCGGGACGATGCCGGCGGCGACGATGCCGGAGACGGCGGCGCTGCAGGCGGGCACCGAGTCGAACGAGGCCAGCAGGGTGCGCACGCCGGCGGGGGTGTGGACGAGTTGGACGACGGCCTGGGTGACGATGCCGAAGGTGCCTTCGCTGCCGCAGAAGAGGCCGGTGAGGTCGTAGCCGGGGCCGTCGGGCAGGGCGCTGGTGGTGACGACGCGGCCGTCCATGGTGACGAACTCGATGCCCAGCACATGGTTGGTGGTGACGCCGTAGAGGAGTGTGTGGGGGCCGCCGGCGTTGGTGGCGATGTTGCCGCCCAGGGTGCAGGCGTATTGGCTGGAGGGGTCGGGGGCGTAGTGAAAGCCAAAGCGGCGGGTGTGGGCGCTGAGGTCGGCGTTGACGACCCCCGGTTCAACGACGGCGCGGCGGTTGCGGGTGTCGACTTCCAGGATGCGGTTCATGCGCGAGGTGGCGACCACGATGCCGCCGCAACGGGCGATGGCCCCGCCGCTGAGCCCGGTGCCGGCGCCACGCGCCACGACCGGCACGCCGTGCTTCAGCGCGGACTGGACGACGGCCTGCACCTGGGCGGTGGTGTCGGGGAACACGACGGCGTCGGGGAGGGCGCGGTCCACGGAGCCGTCGTACTCGTAGAGCAGAAGGTCGTCGGGATCGGAGAGGACCCAGGCATCGCCGACGATTCGCCGCAGGTCGGCCAGCAGGGCGGCGGGGGCGGTGGTTTGTGTCTCGGTTACAGAGGCCATGACATTAGGCACGCTACGGCGCGAAGCCATCTATCGGCAACCCGGAAAGCTGCCCGGCTGGAATTCAGCCCGTGATTTGCGGGATGACCTGGGCCAGGATGGTGGCGTGGTCGAAGGCGAGGGTGGTGGGGAGGGCGGTGAGGGGGAACCAGCGGGCGGCGGCGGCGTCGTCGCCGGCGGTTGGGAGTTCGGCGTGCTGGAGGCGGGCGGCGTAGACGACGGAGATGGTGCGGCCGCGGGGGTCGCGGTCGGGGTGGCCGAAGGTTGCGAGTTGCTCGAGTCCGGAGGGTTTGAGGCCGGTTTCCTCGAAGAGTTCGCGGCGGGCGGCGTCGATGAGGTCCTCGTCTGGGTCGACGAATCCACCGGGGATGGCCCAGCCGAGCGGGGGATTGCGGCGGCGGATGAGCAGAACCGAGGGTTCCGGCGTTTCGGCAACGACCACCACGTCGGCCGCCACGGCGTAGCGGCTCGGCGCGGGCATTGGTCTAGTCGGACGAGGCGTCGGCCGCCGTGGCGCGGGGGCGCATGACGAAACGGATGACGACGAAGCCGAGGACCAGGAGCACGACGAAGGCGATGGCGAGGACGTCGAAGTACTCGTCGATGACGGCTTCGACCTGGGCGCCGAAAATCGTCATTAGGATTCCGACCAGGAAGAAGCGCCCGCCGCGGCCCACCAGGGAGGCGAGCATGAAGCGGCGGAAGTTGAGCCGGAAGGCGCCGGCGCCGATGGCGAAGACCTTGTAGGGGATCGGGGTGAAGGCCGCGATGGTGACGGCCCAGACGTCGCGGCGCTGGTACTGGCGCTCGACGTAGAGCACGCGCTGCTCGGCGAACAGCCGGTCCAGCAGGGGGCGGCCGCCGCGCAGGCCGATCCAGTAGCCGAGCATGGCGCCGAGCAACGATCCAACCGTGGCGATGGCCGAGAAACCCAGGGCGAACGGGAGGTTCCCGGCGGCCAGCGCGATCATCAGGCCGTCCGGCGGGATGGGGAAGAAGCTGGACTCCCAAAAGGCCAGGACGAACAGCGCCAGGCCGCCCCAGGGCGAGTCGCCCCAGGCCAGCACCCAGTGGCCAAGCTCGGAGATCAGGTGCATCGCGGGTTTTTCAGCTGAAGATCAACTGGCATCATCGTAGCGGCGGCCCGGTCTGGCGCGTGGTGAAGCTGGACTCGACGTTGAAGGCTTCGCCGTTACGAGTGCCGTTGACGCGGATGGTGTAGGTCGTGGCCGGGGTGAGCGGATCGTGCGGGACGAGTGACAGGGCGCGACGCCACTCGCTGGTGGTGCGGGCGGTGGTGACAAGCGAATCGCCGGGACCGTAGAGGGCGGCATCGCCCCAGGTCACCTGGTCGTCCAAGCCGAACTGCAGGGAGACGGGCGGTCCGAAGGGGCGGAGCGCGCCGGGGGCGGGGTTGGGCGACTCCCAGCCGGCCCAACTGAGCGGCACGTCGGTTGCTCCGTTAAGCGGAACCACGGCCGGCAGCGGGGCGTCGGCGGTGTGCCGCGGCGACAGGCCCACGTTGAACACGGTCACCGTGGTGTCGCCAGCCGTCGCGGTCCCGTAGCCGACGTGAACGGCCGACGGGTGAATGAACATGTAGCGGTGCCAGACGGTTTCGATGGCCCAGGCCACCGTGTCGGCGGGAGTGAAGAAGGCAAACACTTCGTCAACCCAGCCCAGCGGATACCGGGCGGCGCGGGCCCGGTCGCCGATGGTGCGGCCGGTGAAGCCGGCATAGCCGAAGACCTGCGTATGCAGGCCGCCGGAGTTGGGGTCGTCCAGGTGGGCGATGAAGTAGTCGGCGTGACCCTGGGCCGCCTGCATGAGTTCCGGACTCTCGATCAGGGACGGCAGACCGAGGGCGGCCCGCAGGGCGGTGATGGGGCCGTACATGTCGGGCAACGGGGGCGGGGCGGCCGTTGGTTCGGGCGTCGCCGGCGGCGATGGCCCGGCGGATTGCCGGAACACCAGGGGTTGCAAAACGTCGGCCGGAAAGATGTCGGCGCCGCGTGACAGGTCGCCGCCGTTGGCGACCGTGACCTCGCCGGCCGAGGCCCAGGGCAGGTCGACCAGCCAGTAGTGCAAGACCGCGCGCTGCAACCTGATGCTGTGGACGTGTTCGTAGGCGACGATCCGCGAGGTGGGAAGTCCGTACCAGCGCAGCGGGTCGTCGACGGCGAAGTAGACGTCGCGCAGGGCGGGGTTCTCGGACAAGAGGGCCTGCCGCGAGGCGATGATCTGGTCCCAGGTGAGGCCCTCTTCCTCGAAGTACTCCCAGGGCGGGACGAGCAGGTCTTCGAGGGTATCGTCGTAGCCCTCGAGATTGAGCCGGTCGAAGACGTTGACGAACATGAAGGTGCGGTTTTCGGGTCGCCATTGCAGCACGACTTTCTGGAACACCTGGACGGTGAAGCCGTCCCACTCGAATCGATGTGAAAGCGGGAAGCCCAGCGCCTGTACGCCGCCGAGGCGCTGGAACTCGGTCCAGAAGGGGATTCCGCCTGCGTCGGTGACGGCGAAGCCGGCGTCGGGGACCTCGGTTTCGGCGGCCTGGGTGAAGACGCGGCCGCCGTCGACCGGATAGTCGCCGGTATCGGCGGCGACCGTCGCGACGGTCGCGATGGCCAGGAGCGCCAGCACCGCGGCGAGGGCCGCGCGCCGCAGCCAGCGGCCGAATGGACGACGGTTTCCTGGGGCCCGGGTTCGCGTCGGATTGGTCATGTGGCGACCAGGTCCCTCGATTTCGGGGGCGGTCATGTCAGGGAGTCAGCGCTGTACGGCATTCGGGATGACGTCCACGGAGTAGTCGCCGTTCGAATCAACATCAATGGCGACGACATCGATACGGTACGCGCCGGACCGGTCGCCGTGCTGGCGCAGATAGGTCTGGGCGAGGCGCTCCAGTTGGCGAGCCTTGGTGTACGTGAGGGCGGCGCGAGCTCCGCCAAAGGCCTGATCGCGGCGCGTCTTGACCTCCACGAACACGGTTTCGTCGCGGTCCGTGGCGACGATATCGAGTTCGCCGTGACCGACGCGGACGTTGCGGTCGACGATCTTGTATTTGCGCCGCTTGAGTTCGCGCGCGGCGACATTTTCGCCCCACCGGCCCAGTTCGGCCCGCTCGGTGGGTGCACGGCGCCTAGACCGCCAGGGCCAGGGAATGCGCGGCATGGGCCTCTCGAACCGGGGCGAAGCTCTGTCGATGGAGGGCGATGGGGCCGAGCGACCGCAGGGCGCTGCGATGCCGGGCGGTGCCGTAGCCCTTGTTGCGCTGGAAGGCGTAGTCCGGGAAGCGGCGGCCGAGTTGGCGCATCAGGCGGTCGCGGGCGACCTTGGCGCAGATCGAGGCCGCGGCAACGGCCAGGCAGGTGGCGTCGGCGCGGATAACCGCCGTCTGACGGTCGGCGAAGCGGCTGGCGGGATCCAGCGGAAAGGCGTCCACAATCACGTGGTCGGGGTCGAGCCGGAGGCGCCGGAGCGCGCGGTGCATGGTCAGGCGTCCGGCGGCGGCGATGCCGTACTCGTCGATTTCACGCGGGGAGGCGTGCGCCACGCCGACGGCGGCGGCGCGGGCGTGGATCAGGCGGGCCAGGCGCTCGCGGGCGCGGGGCGTCAGCTGCTTGGAGTCGGCAACACCGGCGAACAGCCGGGGGTCGGCATAGGCCACGGGCGGCAGGATGACGGCCGCGGCGGTCAGCGGGCCCGCCCAGGCGCCGCGTCCGGCTTCGTCAACCCCCGCGATCAGGCGATACCCCTCCCGCAGCAACCGGCGTTCCCGGTGCGGCGGCGGGAGCCTGGGCGGGAGGGTGGGGACTGGTCTGGCCTCCCGCGCCGGCTAGGCGCGCCGCTCCTTGACGCGCGCCGCGCGGCCGACCCTGTCGCGCAAGTAGTAGAGCTTGGCGCGCCGGACCTTGCCGTAGCGAACCACCTGGATGTCATCGACGATCGGTGAGTGCAGGAAGAACGTCCGCTCGACGCCGATGCCGCCGGAGAGGCGCCGGACCGTGAAGTTCTCGTTGACGCCGCCGGCGCGGCGACGAATGACGGTGCCTTCGAAGACCTGGACGCGCTCGCGTTCACCCTCGCGCACCTTGACATGCACGCGCACGGTGTCGCCGACTCTGAATTCGGGCACCTCGGGCTTGAGGTAGGTTTTTTCGAGTTCCTGGATCAAGGTCGCCATGGGTGATTTGCCGGTGAACGAGCGGCGCGAGGCGCCACGAACATAGGGTTGGTCAAAAGGGCCGCCAACCGGTCGGTCGGCTGAGTTGACGATAGCACAGGCGCGACGGGCGGCCGGCGGCACATCGACGATGATTTCGTCGCGATTTCCGTAGCGCCGCCTATAGTTGAATGGTCGCGGCCACAAGTGTTTGCCGCGCGGGCGCCCCGAGTTCCATGCACATCAGCCGACGCACGATCCTGCTGGCTGCGGGGTCTGGCGTGCTTGGCAGCGCGGCGGCGGCCGCCGCCGGCGCCGCCGCGTTTGTGGCGGTGGGCGAGGTGCGCTATGCGGACCGGTTTTATCCGGGCGTGCAGCTGGACGGCGAAGACGTGGGCGGTCTGACGCAGGCCGAGGCGCGCGCCCGGCTGTCGGCGCGCTGGGACGGGTTCCGCGAGGCCCCGGTCATCTTCCGGCTGGACGGGCGAACGTGGAATCCCACTGGACGCGAAGTCGGCATTGAGGTCGACTACACCACCCCGCTTACGCATGCGTATGGCTGGGGACGGCGGGGTAGCTGGGAGGCGCGTCTCCGACAACAGCAGCAGACCCTGGAGGCGCCGCTGGACTGGCGAACCTCGGTCAGTTTCGACCCGCACACCTTCACGGAGTACGTGGCGCGCATCGCCGCCGAGACAGCGCAGGCGCCGACGAACGCGGCCCTGAGAATCGAAACTCAGGGCGGCCAACGCCTCGCCCGGGTCTACCCGTCGAGCGAAGGTCGCGAACTCGTACCGGCGGACGTCCTGGCGGTGATGAGCCGACGGTTCGATTCGCCGCTGCGGCTCATCATTGACTTGCAGTCGCGTCCGCTGGCGCCCCAGGTGGCCACGGCCGACGTGACACCCGCGTCCGAACGCGCGCGTGCGCTGATGACGGGGCATATCGAACTGGTCGCGCCAGGTCACCGGTGGTCGATCGCGCGCGAAGACCTGGCCGAGGACATGCGCGTGGTCGGACCGGCCGACGCTCCCGATGTCGTCGTGGATGTGAGCTATCGGGCGTTCGCACGGGTGGCGCAGGAGATTGCCGAGACGCTGCGGGTTGGGGCCGTGGAGCCGAAGATCCGGGTGGACCGGGCGGGTAACGTCGTCCCCCTGGTGCAGGGCACGCCGGGCCGCACGATCGACGCCGAGGGCCTGTGGTCGCGGGTTCAGACGGCCTTCAAGCGCGGGCAGCAGCGGGTGAATGTGCCGCTGGTGATCATCCAGCCGTCCATTACGCGGCTGAGCGGGAGCGAGTTGCAGTTCGACAACCTGATCGCGCAAGGCGTCTCGCGCTTCAGCGGCTCAAGCCACAACCGCATTCACAACATCAACAACGGGTCGCGGCTGATCGACGGCACGGTGATTCCACCCGGCGAAACGTTTTCGTTCAACGCCACGGTGGGGCCGATCACCCCAGGCAACGGGTTCGTGGAGGGGCTGGTGATCGCCCCCACACGGACGGAGCCGGGCATCGGCGGCGGCATCTGCCAGGTGTCAACCACGTTATTCCGGGCCGCATTCTGGGCAGGATTACCCATCAGCGAGCGCTGGCAGCACGCCTACCGCGTTGGCTACTACGAGCTTGGCCCGGGCAATCCGCCAGGGTTCGACGCGGCGATCTGGCAGCCGGCCCAGGACCTGGCGTTCACCAACGACTCACCGAACCACATCCTCATCCGGCGCATCCTCGACCCACACCGGGAGACCCTGTCGTTTCGGCTGATGGGACCGTCGCTCGAACGCGAGGTCACGCTGGATGCGTGGAGGGGCGAGGAGATTGAGCCGCCGCCGCTGCGGGTGGAGCCCAGTACGGAACTGGCGCCCGGCGAGATCGAAAAGACCGACAGCGCGATTCCCGGCTTGCGGACCGTCATTACCCGGCACGTCCAGCTGGGCGGGCGGGTGCTGTTCAAGGACCGCTTCCCCTCGGTATTCCTCCCGTGGGCCGAGCGCTGGGAAGTCGGGCAGGACGAGGACGGGAACTTCGATCCGAAGCTGGTGCCGGGGTACGCGGAGGCGCAGGCCGAGGCGGAGGCCGAGGCACAAGGCGACGGCTCGCCGCCAACCGACGCGCAGCCTCCGGCGGAGGGTTCGTCAGGGTCGGATCAGAGCGCGGGCCCGAGCTAGACGCGCACCGGCGCGCCGGTGCGCGCCGACCGGTAGGCGGCTTCCATGGCGGCGACCTGGCGAAGGCCATGCGTGGCCGTCGCGCGGGGCTGGTCGCGCCCAAGGATCACGTCGATGAAATTGGCCGGGGCGCTGCCCGTGAACGGCATGGTCGTGTTGTCGAAGGTCTCCGCGTCACGCAACTCACGTTCCAGGGTCAGGTGGTTCCAGCGCATGTGGATGGCGCCGGTCGACCCGTAGAGGTGGAAACCGAAGTCGCGCGGCGTTGGGGTGTCGCCCACGCAGGCGAGGCTGCACAGCACGCCGGATTGGAGCCGCAGGTTGAGGGCGGTGTACAGGTCGGCCCGCGGCGAGTCCATGAGCGCGAAGACGGTGGCCGCCGGCGAGTCCGCCAGCCAGAGACAGGCCTCCAGCACGTGCGCGCCGCCATCCGCGAAGAAGCCGCCGCCGTTGGCCGCGGCGTCGCCTCGAAAGCTGGTTTCGTGGAGCAGCGTGGCCTGGGTGTCCGACACGCCGTCCAGCATGGCGGCGCCGGCGCCGGTGAAGCGACGCTCGGACGGTTGCATCCAGAGGTCCCAGTCGTAGGCCATGTAGGCCTGGATGAGACGCAAGTCGCCGATGGCGCCATCGGCCAGGAGCCCCCGGGCCATGGTGAAGGGCGGCTCGTAGTGGCGGTTAAAGGCGACCATCAACGTCAGGCCACGTTGGTCGGCCAGCGTCACCAGCTTTTGGGCGTGGTCCGTCCGCAGGGTGAGAGGCTTGTCCACCAGCACGTGGAGGCCGCGATCAAGGGCCGCGTGGGCGGCCTGGTAGTGGAGGTTGTGGGGCAGCGAAATGGTGACCGCGTCCAGCGAGTCGTCGGCCAGGAGATCCACGTAGTCGGTGTAACGACCGGGAACGTCAAAGGCGTCGGCGGCTTCGGCCAGTCGCACCGGGTTTCGGCGGCAGAGCACGGCGACTTCGGCGTCCGGATGCTCCCGCAGCGGCGGCAGGTGGGCCCGCTGGGCGTAGGCCCCGGCTCCGATTACCCCGACCCGAACGGCCATGAATGTTTGATTTCAGACAAGTTGACGAAGTCTAGCCCCAGGCCCCGCTAACCGATGTAGTCGACGGCAATAGCCACGCCTGCCGCGATCTCTTCGACCTCATCAGCCTCCAAAATGCCAATCCTCCTGAGGAATCGCTCCACGACGGCGGGGCGGTCGCGCTGCAACTCGACTCCGACGGCACGAGGCAGACGAACCAGCCAGACCTCGCCCCGAGCCGGTGAATCGTTGGCCAATGACGATTCTACGGCTGATGAATCAGATCAATCAGCGTCGTGTCCCACGCGCGAGTCTCTTCAGGATCAACTGTGATCTGCGCATCGCGCAGCACGCGGTGACGCTCCTCCAGCGGACGCCGTGCCAGGTCACGTAGCGTCGACTGGATCTCGGGTCGCCGTTCGTTCGCTTTCCGGACGCTTACCTCCTGAGCCACCATTTCGATCAAGTCTCCTACGTTCGGGCTATGCGCCGTGGCCGGTCGAGACGACGACAACCCCGAGAGCGTCCAACGACATGTTAGTAGAGAACGAGCACCAGCGGGGTCGGTGGAAACACGGATGGCACGGGCACTCGGCTCCTCGCGTCGGTCAGACGGTTACACCAGGTGAGCCGCCGACTTCAGGGGCATTCGCCGGTGACAGGGGCGGGTGGCGTGGGTATGATCGGGGCGCCGGCGCGCGTGAGGGGTGTGAGGCCCGCGGCCGGTTCTCCCCACGAGTTCATCGGAGTCTCTTCCACATGCTGAAAATCCGTCTGACCCGCACCGGGCGCAAGAAGCGTCCGAGCTACCGGGTGGTGGTGGCCGAGGCGCGCTGGGCGCGCGACGGCCGGCGCATCGCCGAGCTGGGCTATTACGACCCGCTGACCGACCCGTCGACCATTCGCCTGGACGTGGCCGCGACCGAGGACTGGATCCGCAAGGGCGCGCAGCCCACGGAGCGCGTGCGGAAGCTGCTGGAGATTGCCAGGAACATGCCGCAGCCGCCGGCCGCGGCCGCCGGACCCAGCGCGTAGCGTCGGATGGACGAACTGGTCGAGTTCATCGCTCGAAACCTGGTGACGGAGCCGGACGCGGTGCGCGTGCATCGGGTCCAGCGCAACTATCTGAGCATCTACAAACTCTACGTTCACCCGTCGGACATGGGGCGGGTGATTGGTCGACAGGGGCGCGTGGCCCGGGCCATTCGCGCGGTGATGCACGCCGCGCCCATTGGCGGCGACCGGCGATTGGCGCTCGATATCCAGGAGAGCCGCTGACGGATACGGCCACGGAAATCGTCCTGGCCACCGTGCTGGGGGCGTTTGGCGTTCGTGGTGACGTGAGAGTACGCGTGGAGACGGACGTGCTGGCCAACCTGGAGGCCGGCCGCCTGGTGTACGTCGGCCCGAGCCGACGGCCCACCGAGATCGAGGCGTTCCATCCAGGCGTCAAGCCGCGTCTCAAGCTGCGGGGCGTGCATACGCGCGAGGAGGCCCGTGACTTGCGAGGCGCCGAGATCGCGGTGCCGCTGACCGAGGCGGTCCCGCTTCCCGACGGCAGCTTTTACGGGGCGGAGATGATTGGCGTGCGCGTGGTGACGCTGACCGGCGAAGCCATCGGCACGCTGCGCGAGGTGATCGCCACGGGCAGCAACGACGTCTACGTGGTGCGTGGTCCGGATGGCGAGGTGCTTGTCCCGGCAATAGCCGACGTGGTGCGGGGGTTCGATCCCGGGCGCCGGGAACTCACGGTCGAGCTGATCGAAGGGCTGCTCGCGTGACGCCGATCTGGCGGGTGGACGTGATCACGACGTTTCCGGAGAGTTTTGCGGGGTTCCTGGACGTCAGCCTGCTGGGCAAGGCGCGGGCGGCCGGAACTATCGACGTGCGGGTCCACAACCTGCGGGACTGGGCGGACCCGCCGCACCGGATCACCGACGATTACGCCTATGGCGGCGGTCCCGGCATGGTGCTGAAGGCCGAGCCGATTGTGGCGGCGGTGGAGGACCTGCGCGGGTCTGACGCCTGGGTGGGCCTGCTGACTCCCCAGGGGCGGCCGCTGAGGCAGCAGGGCGTCGCGGAGCTGGCGGCGCGGCCGCACCTGATCCTGATTTGCGGACGCTACGAGGGCGTGGACGAACGGGTGCGGACGCTGGTGGTCGATGAGGAGATCAGCGTTGGGGACTACGTGCTGAGCGGCGGTGAGGTGGCCGCCATGGTGGTGATCGACGCGGCGGCCCGGCTGGTGCCCGGCGTCGTCGGCGACGCCGACTCCCTGGTTGACGAGTCGCACGCCGGGGAACGTCTCTCGCACCCACAGTTCACGCGGCCTGAGGAGTTTCGGGGTCTGCGTGTGCCTGGGGTGCTCCTCAGCGGGCACCACGCGCGCGTCGAGCAATGGCGCCGGGCGCAGGCGCTGCACCGGACCCACCACCGGCGTCCCGACTTGCTGGACCGTCGCGCTCCGTCCGACGAGGAGCGTCAACTGATGGAGGAGTTTCCTCCGACCGACGCGTAGGGCGTCCGGTTCGGACGGACGGCCGCGCCGCGCTCGACGGTATCCGGTGCGGACGTTCAGGCTCGTTCGACTTTGAGCACCTGCCCGTATACGGCTCTGACGCGGATTTGTTCGCCCTGGTGAATGGACACACCGGTATCGGCCGTGGCGACCCACTCCGTGTCGCCGATGAGCACGCGTCCCGACGGTCGCAGGTCGGAGAGCGCGACGCCCCTGCGCCCCACGAGCGCGGCATCGGCGGCGGACTGAAAGCCGCTCGCCTCGCCGCCGTCGGCGCGAGCTAGACGAAGGAACACGAGCCAGGCCACCACGGCGATCCCGCCCATCACCGCGATGACCAGGGGATTGACCATGAAGCTGGGTTCCGGCAGGTCGGACGGGCGGAAGAAGTCGCCGAACAGAAAGATCCCGCCGAGGACCAGGAATAAGACGCCCCCGGCGCCGAAAAAACCGATGCCCGGCACGGTGGTTTCCCCGTAGAACAGGGCGGCGGCGAAGACGATAAACACCACCCCCAGCCAACTCCCGGGCAGGTTGAGAAAGCCCAGGATCGCCAAGGCCAGTCCGATCACACCCATGAGGCTGGGAATGATCAGACCGGGAAACAGCACCTCCACGAGCAAGGCGAGGCAACTGGTCACAAACAGGATGAACACGACCTCGGGCCGGGTGATCACGCCCATGAGGAACTCGAGCACGGTGGGTCCCAGGTGGCGGATGCGGGCATCGCGGGACTCGACGATCGTCGCACCGGCCGCGGTGGCGGTCTGCCGGCCGTGGAGTTGATCCAGGGCCGCGGGCAGGTCGGGGGCAATCAGGTCAACGACGCCGAGATTCAGGGCCTCCTGGGCCGAGAACGCGGTCGCGTTGCTCACAGTGTCTTCCAGGGCGTCGGCGTTGCGTCCGCGCGCCTCAGCGATGCTGCGAATGAAGGCGCGCAAGTCCTGGCCGATGCGGTGCGCCTCGGATCCCGGAATCTTGCCGCCGACGGACTCGAGCGACGAGGCCGCGCCGATGTTGGCCGCCGGCGCCATGACCGCGAAGTTGGCGGCGGCCGCGACGAAGGTTCCCGCGGATCCGGCGTGGGCCCCGGCAGGCGCGACGTAGGCGACGACCGGAATCTCGGAGTCCAGGAGCGTCTGAACGATGGACCGCACCGACTCCAGCAGCCCACCTGGCGTGTTGAGGCGAATGACGACGAGGTCGACAGCGTCGGCATGCGCCGTGTCTATTCCGCGGGCAATGTGGTCGGCCGTCAGCTGCTTGATGGGGCCGTCGATGTCCATGACCAACGCGGTTGGACTTTCGGCGGCGGCCGGCGTGACTGTCTGCCAGCCGGTGAGGCAGGCCATGGCCAGGACGGCGGCAATGACGATGCCCCGGCGCATAGGCAGACCCTGTTCCAGGTACGAGGCGGGATCCGAAACCCGGCTTCCACCGTCCGATAAGTCTAGCCGCCGGTACCGCCGGCTCCCGGCGCGCGGCGCCCGAGGCCAGCCCGGCTTCCACGCGCACCTCGGACCCCGCCGGGTTGCGCGGGTGGGGGGCACGCAACAACCGCGGCCGAGGAGTCCTTGTCGGCAGGCGGCGCGTAGCGGACAATGGTTAACCCGCGCGGCCCATCGAGCCGCGCCTTTTTTGCCGCATTTCCCGAACCCGACCGAGGAGGCTTGGCGTGGTACTTGATCGCGCTGTCGTATTCGACCTCGAAGCCCGGCTCGCCCTGCGCGAGGGCGTGGACCTGGTGGCCAATGCCGTCAAGGTGACCATGGGGCCGAAGGGTCGCAACGTGGCCTATAAGCCCAGCCTCGGTCCGCCCACGGTTACCAACGACGGCGTAACCGTGGCAAGGGACATCAAAGTGGAAAACACGTTCCTTCACACGGGCGCGCAGATCGTTTACGAGGCCTGTCGCCAGACCAACACGGTGGCGGGCGACGGCACGACGACGGCGGCGGTGCTGACCCAGGCGATGTACAGCGAGGCGTTCCGGGCGATTGTGGCCGGCGCCAATCCGATGATGATCCGGCGCGGCATGGACCCGGCGCTGGCCGAGGCCGAGTCGGCCCTTTACCAGCAGGCCGTGCGGGCGGAGACGCGGCAAGAGGTCGCCTGGATGGCCGGCATGTCGGCCAATGACCCGTTTGTTGGCGAACTGATTGCCGAAGTGTTCGAGCGCCAGGGCGTGGAGGGCGCGATCACGGTGGACGAGGGCAAGAGCCTCAAGACCGAGGTCACGTACGTGGACGGCATGCGACTCGATTCGGGGTTTCTTTCCTCGCACTTCGCCACCGACACGGCCGAAACCGAGGCGCTGATTGAGAATCCGGACATTCTGATTACGGACCGCGAGGTCGAGCACTTGCGCGACTTCCTGCCGTTCCTGGAGCAGTACGCGGCCAGCGGGCGCAAGAAGCTGGTGATCGTGGCCAAGCAGATCATTGGCGAAGTGGTGACGATGCTGGCGACCAATAAGAAGGCCGGCAACCTGGAGGTCATCTGCGTCAAGGCGCCGGTGTTCGGGCAGCGGCAGCGCTGGATGCTGGAAGACCTGGCGATCTTCACCGGCGGAACGATCGTGGGCCACGAGACGGGCGAGCCGTGGCGGGCGATCGGCCTGGACGTGTTGGGCACCGCGGAGCGCGTGCGCTGTACGAAGGAACAGACGTTCTTCGTGGAAGGCCGCGGCGATCCGATGGCGATCCGCGAACGGGTGGAGTACATCTGGATGCAGCACGGTCGGATGAAGAATCACTTCGACCGCGAGAAGCACCAGGAGCGCGCGAACAACCTGACGGGTTCATTCGCCGAGATCTGGGTTGGCGCCGCCAGCGCCGTGGAGCGGTTTGAGCTGCGGCACCGGATCGAGGACGCCATCTCGGCCACGCGCGCCGGGCTGGAGGAGGGCATTGTGCCCGGTGGCGGCACGGCCCTGGCCCGCGCCTCCGAGGCGATCGAGGACGACCCGTCG
This sequence comes from Chloroflexota bacterium, assembly GCA_022825895.1. Lineage (GTDB taxonomy): Bacteria > Chloroflexota > UBA11872 > UBA11872 > UBA11872 > UBA11872. Next base: position 28,561 of record JAJDVX010000027.1, read on the forward strand.
CTGTCTGTCGACGAGGCCATCGGCCGCCGCATCGTGCGCGACGCGCTGCGCATGCCGCTGGAAGTGATTGCCGATAACGCGGGTTACGACGGCGCGGTGGCGGTGGACGAGGTTCTGCAGCTTGAGGGTCGCATGGGTTTCAATGCCGCCACTGGCGAGTACGAGGACCTGGTGGCGATCGGCGTGATCGATCCGCTGAAGGTGACGCGCTCGGCCTTGCGCAATGCGGGCAGCGCGGCGGCCATGCTGATCACGTCCGAAGCGGTGGTTGGCGATTCACCCTCATACCATCGCTGGAATGAGCATTACCGGGACCTGGTGGCCAAGAAGCACGGATTCTTCATCGAGGAGCCGCGGCACGGCACCATCGACGACTAGATCAGTCGAAGTTGAGGCGGTCCAGCACGCCTCGGTTGCCTTTGAAGTTCTGTTCGGGCGCGGGGAACGTGCCTCGGCGGACATCGCGGGTGTAGTCGGCCAGGGCGGACTGGACCATCCCGCCAACGTCGGCGAAGACGCGCGTGTGGCGGTGGGTGGTCTCGGCAAAGCCCAATAGGTCGTAGATCACCTGAATCTGTCCGTCGCAGTAGGGGCCGGCGCCGATCCCAATGGTCGGGATGTCCATGTGCTCGGTTATCGCCCGGGCCAGTCCGGCAGGGATGAGTTCCAGCACGATGGCGAAAGCGCCCGCGTCGGCCTGGGCGCGTGCGCCGTCCACGATGGCCTGGGCGGCCGAGAGCCTGACGCCCTGGACGCGATAGCCGCCCAGCGCGTGGGCCGTCTGCGGCGTGAGGCCCACGTGGGCCATCACGGGGATTCCGCGGCTGGTGAGAGCCGCGGTCACGGCCGCGGATTCCGCGCCGCCCTCCAGCTTGACAGCGTCCGCGCCGCCCGCCTGCAGGAGCCGGGCGGCGTTTCGGAGGGCGATGTCGCCGGTGGCATAGGACATATAGGGAAGGTCCGCGATCACCAGCGTTGAGGTGACCGCGCGGGTCACGGCGGCGGTGTGGTGCACGATGTCGTCGACAGTGACCGGCAACTCGTTGGCGTGCCCGAGCACCGTGCGACCCACGCTGTCGCCAACCAGGAGCGCGTCCACGCCGGCGCGCTCGGCCAGCCGGGCGAAGGGCGCGTCGTAGGCGGTGACGCAGACCAGGGCGTCTCCGGCGCCCTTGCGCGCGCGGAACTCGGAAACCGTCAACGGTCAGACTCGGGCGCGTCGCAGGGCGACCGGATGGTCGCGCGGCCCCGAATAGCACGGCGCCGGGCCGATGGCCTGGCGCCGCCGGCTAGTACATGTGGCGTTCGTCGCGCGACCAGTCCACCGGAGCCATGCGCGGGCGATCGGGAATCCGTTCGAGCAGTTCGGGGTCGAGATCGGATTCGTCGTACAGGCCCTTGATCTGGTTGTTGGGCATGTCCAACTCGGAGGACATGTCTTCGTAGAAGGTCTCGATGGCCTTGTAGCGGTAATACCACTCGACCGGGTCGCCAAAGTCGTCGCAGTGCTCGGCGAAATAGAGCACGACTTCGCGCTGGCCGATGTTGGCGGGATCCATGCGCTGGGGGAACGACTCGCCGAATTCGCGCAGCCACTGCAAGTGGCGTTTGACTTCCGCGGGCGGGAACCGCCGTTTCTCCGAGAGTCGGCCTGAGTACCAGGAAAGCGCCGAGTGAAACGTTGAGCAGTCCGATGCCATGCCGTGCCTCCCCGCCGTGCATGAGGTCCCTGCGTAGCGCCAGGCAGACGGTTCGGTCCCTTGACACAACAACGCTCGCCCCGAGGGGCGAGCGTATGTCTCAGTTAATCGCGACGACGGTGCCAACGCCTCACGATCAAACCGTCCTCCCTGAACCCGTTATGCAGCAACGTCCGTACCGTTGTCGCACTGGGGCCAGTGTAAGTCTCGGTAGGCTTTCGTCAACACTGAATCTGATAGCGTCCGCAGCGGGCGGGCCGCCGGTTCGTCTCAGTGCCTGGGGACGGCAATCTTTGTTGCTGCAAAAACCGGACAAAGCGTCCGTAGATCGTTCGGCCTTTCGTGATCGCGCGGGCGAGCGTCTTGATATTCGCGGCGCGAGTTGTCATAACCGTTTGTCGCTGCGATTAACGCTCGATCAACAGGCGGAATCGACCTGAACGACTCTTCACAGCCGTCCTGGGCGCAGAATCCTGGCGCGCTGCGCGGGCGACGCGTGGTGGTCATGGGCCTGGGCGTGCAGCGCGGGGGCCTGGGCGTGGCGCGCTTTATGCGCGAGCACGGAGCCGACCTGGTGGTGACGGACCTGCGTTCGGAGGTCGAGTTGGCGCCCAGCCTGGCCGCCCTGGGAACAAAGGGCGTGCGTTTTGTGTTGGGACGGCACGAGCTTGAGGATTTCGAAGGCGCCGACATCGTGGTGCGCAATCCGGCGGTGCCGGCGGGCTCACCGTACCTGAAGGCCGCCCGCGACGCCGGGGCGTTCATCGAGATGGAGTTCACGCTGTTTCTGCGCTGGTGCCGGCAGGCCCGTGTGATCGGCGTCACGGGCACGCGCGGAAAGACGACCACGGCCACGGCGCTGCACGCGATGCTGGCCGCCGGCGGCGAACGGTCGGTCCTGGCCGGGAACATGCGCGTCTCGGCGCTTGCGCAATTGCATGAGATCCCGCCCGGATCGACGGTGGTGCTGGAGCTTTCCAGCGCCCAGTTGGAAGGGCTGGCGGGCACCGGGCTGCGCACGCGCGGCGCCATCGTCACCAACCTGATGGCCGACCACCTGGACCGCTATGACGACATGCAGGCCTACGCCAAGGCCAAGGCGCCGCTGGTGGCCAACCAGCGCGCCGACGACTGGGCCGTGATCCCGGCGGGGCGGGGCTGGCCGGACTGGTTCGCGGCGCGGGCCGGGGGACGCGTCGTGCGCCCGGACGCCGAGCAGGAGCCGCCGGGATGGGCCGACGCGCTCCTGGCGGGTCGGCATAACCGCGCGAACCTGGCGCTGGCGGCGGCGGCCGCCCGGCAGGCGGGGGTGGACGAGATCGCGATCGCGCGCGCCGTGCGCGGCTTTGGCGGCGTGGCGGCGCGGCAGGACCTGGTGGGATTCATCGACGGCGTGCGCGCGTATAACGACACGACGGCGACGACGCCGGAGGCCGCCCTGGCCGCCCTGGCCGCCATTCCCGGGCCATGGGTGCTGATCGCGGGAGGGTCCGACAAGCGCCTGGACTTTGCGCCGCTGGCCGAGCGGCTGCGCGCGGCCGACGGCTTACGCGGGGTGGTGCTGCTGCCGGGCCGCGGGACCGACCGGTTGCGCCCGCAGTTGACCGGCTGCCGGATCTCGGACGCGGACGACATGGCGGAGGCCGTGGACCGGGCGCTTGCACTGGCCCGACCGGGTGACGCGGTGCTGCTGTCGCCGGCATGCGCCTCATTCGGGCTCTTCAGCAACGAATTCGACCGCGGCGACCAGTTCGTGGCCCGCCTGCGGGATCGCGGTCTGCAACCGACGTCCGAGTCCGCCAGCAGGTAACGGCCGCATAATGACGCACACCGGCGCGCCTGCCGGTTCGCAGCCAGCGGAGGCCCGCCAGTGCGCGTGCTGATCATTGCCGACGTGCACGGCAACCTGCCGGCGCTAGAGGCCGTGCTGGCGAATGCCGGATCGGTGGACGAGATCTGGTCGCTGGGGGACCTGGTGGGCTACGGTCCGCATCCCAACGAAGTCGTGCAGTTGCTGCGGTCGCTGCCGTTTCGTTCGCTGGCGGGCAATCACGACTGGGGCTCCACCGGCCAGGCGGACCTGGAAGTCTTCAACGCCGACGCACGCGCCGCCTGCCAGTGGACGGACGCGGCGTTGGAGCACGAGACCCGCGAGTATCTGATGGGGCTGGAGACCTCGTCGGTCTTCGGCTCGGTGCACGTGGCCCACGGCAGCCCGCGCGATCCGCTCTGGGAATACCTGACCAACGTACGCCTGGCGGAGATCAACTTCGGCTATTTCGGCACGCAGGTGTGCCTGGTGGGTCACACGCACGTGCCGATCACGTTTCGCTGGCACGAGGGCGTCCGCGGGGTGGGCGCCTTTTCCGCGTCCGTGCCCAATGACAAGGACGCCATCGACCCCGCGGCCGACCGCCTGATCTTCAATCCCGGCAGCGTGGGACAGCCGCGGGACGGCGATCCGCGGGCGGCCTACGCTCACTTCGAGCCGGCCACCGGTCGCTTTACGTTTCACCGGGTGGCGTATGACATCGCCGCCACGCAGGCCGCCATGTTCGCGGCCGGACTGCCCGAGCGACTGGCGTTCCGGCTGCAATACGGTTCCTAGGGGCACGGCCCCGGCCGCCGGGCGGGGCTATACTTGAAGCATGAACCGAGGATCGGCGCTGTGAGGGGGCGGTTGTCGGTTCGCGTGGCGTGATACGCCCGGCCCGGACGGCCGGGCGTTTTTGGTTTCGGCGCGGCGGCGCCGCCGAGGAGGTTCCAGGGTGCAATCCAGCCTGATCAGCAAGGTGCAGAAGGCGCATCAATACGCGACCGAGCCGGAGCGGGTGCACGTTGAGTCGCTGCGCGTCCGGTTCGACGGCGACAACAGCAGTCACATCATTACCTACGCTGACGGTAGCTGGACCTGCGATTGCGAGTTCTTCCAGGGCTGGCGCACCTGCAGTCACACGATGGCGCTGCCCAAGTTGATGAGCGACATGGTTGAGGCGCCGGCCGCGCGGGGGTTCGCGACGGTCTGACCGGCCGCTAACGCCGACGGCCACGGCAGAATGCGCGTGCCAGGCCGTTGGGCTTTTGGCAGGCGCGGAGCGCGCACACGATACAGGTGGCTCGAAAACGGCGTAGACGCCGGGCAGGTTCCAAGCCGATCCCGTCGGGCCAGCGCACGGTGGCCGTCAATCGCCGGGCGCGCCGCGACTACGAGGTGTTGGACACCCTGACGGCTGGGATCGAGTTACGCGGCTCGGAGATCAAGAGCATTCGCAACGGCTCGGTCAGCCTGGCGCAGGGCTTTGTGAGCGTGGAAGAGGGCGAGGCGTTTCTGCGCGACGTGCATATCGCGCGCTACAAGCCGGCGGCGCAGGCCAACCACGATCCCGACCGGCCGCGCCGCCTGCTCCTGCACCGAGGGGAGATCGACATGCTGGCGGGACACATCAACGCCAAGGGGCGGACCGCCATCCCGCTGCGGCTGTTCCTGGCCCGCGGCTGGGCCAAGCTGGAAATTGGACTGGTGCGCGGGCTGCGACGGTACGATAATCGGGAGAAGATTCGGGCGCGCGAAGCGGCGCGGCAGATCGCTCGCTACGTGCGCTAGGGTCTTCGTCTCGGGGATGACGGGTTTTGACAGAGCCCCGAAGTCCGATGCTGCAGGTCGAGCCTGCCAGGGAGCTCGTAAATCCCCCCGGCAACCAAGTAACTGGCGAAGAGCAACAGCTCCCGCTCGCGGCTTAAGCCCCGCGACGTCCAGCCGGCCCGTCCCTAGCGGGGCGTTCTGGGCGCAAGGAATCTAGGGTGCGTCGGTCGAGGCGCCCGCATAGACCGACCAAGACACGCGGGCTGGTCGTGCGCCGTTGCGGCCGGATAGTGACGCCACGGCGAGACATTAAGCGTCCGGCTAAACCTGTAGACGCATCGGGGTGACCGGTTCTGGACGGGGCGTTCAACTCGCCCCCATCTCCACCAGTGCAGCGCCGGGTCCGCATCGGACCGCCGCTGTCCGTACAATCCGCGCGCACACGACACCGAGGTGGTGGCGGCCGTCGATAGACACTTCACGAGCACGGGGTTCCTCGTCCGTAACGGCAAAGTCCTGCTGGTCAACCACCGAAAGCTACGCATGTGGCTGCCCTTTGGCGGGCACATCGAGCCAAACGAGGATCCCGTAGAGGCTCTGCATCGAGAGGCGCTTGAGGAAACGGGGTTCGAGATCGAGATCGTGGCCGAGCAACCCGAGATTGACCAGCGCGGGGTTCACGTTTTGCCGGCGCCCGAAACAATCCTGCTGGAGGACATCGAGCCGGGCCACGTTCACATCGACCTGATCTACTTCGTACGCCCGGTCGGCGGCGCGCAGCGGCTGGCGTCGAGCGAGCACAGCGAAATGCGCTGGTTCGACCGCGAGGCGCTGTGCCATCCCTCCATTACCGACGACGTGCGCCTGCTGGGCACGCAGGCCATCGACCGCATGGAGAGCCTGAATGGCGCGTGAGCCAGCCCCCCTGGACATAAGTGGCCGCCGCTGGCGGCTGAGCACCGGCGTGGACAAGAACGCGTTGTATTTGCTGGCTGGCGGCGTGGCGCTGCTGGGGGTCTTTGCGCTGATGCGAGCGGTGGGCAATCCGGCGGATTCGCCGGGACGCTCCGTCAACCTGGCCACGGCGGTGGCCCTGTTTGCGGTGGTGCCGTTTATCGTGGCCATCTACCGGGCGGCCAGTGACGGATTTGTCGAGCTACGCCGGGACGAACTGTACCTGCGCGTGGGGTTCCTGGTGGATACGGCGATACCCTACGGCGACATCGATCTGGTCGGCGGGCCGATCGCTCGGCCCAGATCCAGCTATGGCGTTTCGCCTTCGTATCGCCGGCGTGAGTTCAGCCTGGGGCGCCTGGAGCGCGCGGTGGAAGTGGCGCTGCGCCGGCGCGTGCGCATGGGGACCCCCTGGCTGTTCCCCTTCCTGCGGGTGGACCGCGTCTGGCTGGGCGTGGCCGAGCCCGAGCAGTTGATCGCCGAATTACGGTCGCGAATGTGAGGGGCCGCCGCATGCGACGAACCACGAGCCTGGGGATGGCCGTTGCGCTGAGCGCGATGCTGCTGGCGGCCGGCGCGGTGCTTGGGTTGACCGATGCGCAAGTCACGCGCGGGGCGGCCGTGTTCGAGCAGTCATGCGCCACCTGCCACGGATCCAGTGGCAACGATGGGTTTGCCACGCCGCTCAAGGGGCCCGGCACGTTGGTGCGGTTCGCCTCCACGCGCGAGTTGTACGACTACACCAGCGCCACCATGCCGCTGGCCGCCGAGGGATCGTTGACGGAGCGGCAGTACCTGGACGTGATTGCCTGGATGCTGGCGCAGCGCGGCCAGGCCACCGGCAACGTTGAACTGAGCCTGGCGACGCTGGACAGCACGCCGTTGCACGGCGGCACCGTAACCACGCCAACCACGGCGCCGTCGCCGGCAGCTACGCCAACGGCAGCGCCCGCCCCGGCGGCTGCGCCCACCGCGACGGCCGTAGCGGCGACTGTGGCCACCGCGACGCCGGCGCCGCAGCAGTGGCCGACGACCTGCGTCGATCTGAACGACATCGTAGAGGCGCACCTTGGCAACGATGACAACGTGGGCATTTATCAGCGTGTCTTTGGCGACCAGGCCGAGCAGGGCTGCCAAAACGACCACCGGGACGACGTGCGCGCGGTGTTCAGCTGGGCCTTCGATCAAACGGCGCCATCCGCAGATCCAGGAACGCAAGACCTGGCGTGGCCGACCGATTGCGTGGATCTCAACGATATCGTGGAGAACCACCTGGGCAACGAAGGCAACGTGGGTATCTACCAGCGAACGTTCGGCGACCAGGCCGAGACCGCCTGCCGAAACGATCATCGCGAGGATGTGCGCGGGGTCTTCGGCTGGGCGTTTGGCGACGTGACTTCCAGCGCGGCCGGACTGCCGCTGTCCACGGTCGAAACTGTCGTGCACAGCTAGGGCTGATCGTGGGTCAGACATACGGGCCCGAGCACATCGATCGCGACGGATCGTTGTGAGCCCGGCGGCCGAGACCGGCAGCGACCTGAGCCGCCTGCTGTGCGTCGGCAGTACGGTCGTGGACGTCAGCATCCAGGGTCTCCAGCGGTTTCCCGTGCCGGATGAGGAATTCACACAGGCCAGCGACGTGGCTCACGAGCAGCCCGCGCACCTTTTGCTGGGCGGGACCGCCGCCAACACGGCCATGGTCTATGCGGGGTTGACCGGCGCTTGCCAGCTTGGCGGCGTGCTGGGCGCCGATCCGTTCGGCGACTTCCTGGCCGGCGGCCTTGCCGATCGCGGGGTCGAGGTGCTGGGCGAGCGCGCCGGCAGCACGGCCACGCACACGATAGCGCTGGGTGTGGACGGCCGGCGGCAGGCCTACTGGTACCCCGGACCGCCACTGGACCACGAAGCGCTGCTGGCCGCCTGGACCCCGGGGCACGTGTACCTGAGCGGGATCAATCTCTGCTTCCCACGGCCGTTGACGGACGCCGCGTGCGCGTTCGGCCGTGCGGCGCGCGCGGCCGGAGCGCGGGCCATCCTGGACATTGGCCAGGGCGGGCCCGGCGCGCTGGATCTGGACGAAATAGCCGCCATTGCCGCCGAGATGGACCTGCTGATCGGCAGCAGGGCCGAGTTCGCCGCGGCGCTGGGCCGCGAGTACACGGAAGGACGCGACCGGCTGCGGGAGCGGTTCGCAGGTCCGGTGGTGGTCAAGCAGGGCGCGGGCGGCAGCTTGCTGGATCCGGGCCCGGACGAGGCGCTGCAACACGTGCCCGGCTTCGCGGTCGACGCCGTCAACCCCATCGGCGCCGGGGATTCCTTTGCCGGCGGCCTGCTGAGCGCCTGGCTGGCCGGCGCGGACCTCGAATCAGCCTGCCGGCGCGGCAACGCCGCCGGGGCCGTCTCGGTAAGATCACGGGGCGGCCCGCAGGATGTCACCAAGGCCGCCGTGGACCGGCTGGAGCGGGAAGGCTAGGAACGCTATGGCGATGGCCCTGGAACTGAAGACCTACGACAGCGTGGCGGAACTGGCGGAGGCCGTTCGCCGCGACGGATTCGCCTTCATGCCCGGCGTGCTGAGCGCCGACGAGGTTGCGCAGATGCGGGACCTCATCGAGGCGATCGAGCCAAATCCGCGTGCCAACGACCGGCGCCACCTGCGCCCGCGCGCGCCGGACGGCTCCGATAGCGAGGGCTTTTTCTACGAAGTCCACACCAAGCTGCTGTTCAACCGCAACGCCTGGTTCCTGCAGTTCCTGGATCGGGCGCCGGTGGCGGACGTGGCGGACGCGGTGATGGGCGACGACTGCCACAGCATCGGTATGACGGGATGGATTACCGGTCCCGGCCGGGTGGATCAGAGCTTTCATTCGGACTATCAGCCGATCGAGCTGCCCACCGAAGTGATGGCCGACCCGCGCGTGGAGATCCCCGTGTTCACCGCGACCGCGCACTACTACCTGAGCGACCTGGACGACGCGCTGGGGCCGACCCAGTTCATTCCCGGCAGCCACCGCGCCGGGCGCCCGCCGGGCGAGGACGAGACCAGCTTTCAAGGGGTGGACGGGCAGAACATCCTCTGCAACGCGGGCGACGTGGTGCTGTTCCGCTCGGACGTCTGGCACCGCGGGACCGCCAACACGAGTTCCAGGACCCGCTACCTGCTGCAGGTTCACTACGGCCGGCGGATGGTGGTGCAGAAGTTCCCGCCGTACCTGGACTTCCACTTTGACCCGGACATCCTGGCCCAGGCCAGCCCGCGGCAGCGGCGCTACCTGGGGGAGCATCCGTTCTCGAACTACGACTAGGGGCTGCCTCTATCTGAGCGGATCCGGCAGTGGCTGCCGCAGCCCACGGTCCAAATGGGAAGGTGGAGACGATGCCCGGCCTTGAACTGGTCGCCTACGAGACTTTGGAGGAACTCGCCGAGGCGGTGCGCCGCGACGGCTTCGCCTACATGCCAGGCGTCTTGAGCGCGGCGGAGGTCGCTGAGCTACGGCGCCGGATCGATAGTGTCGAGCCCGATCCGCGCACGAATGATCGGCGGGAACAAAGCCCGCGGCGCGGCATCGATCCGGCCAGCGGCGAGGCAACGACCTTCTATCAGCAGGTCGTCAACATGCTGTTCAACCGCTCCGCCTACTTCCTGCAGTTCCTGGACCGTGCGCCGGTTGCCCAGGTGGCGGACGCGGTGATGGGCGAGGACTGCCACTGCATCAGCATGACTGGCTGGGTGACGGGTCCCGGCCGATTGGACCAGGACTTTCACTCGGACTACCAGCCCATTGAGCTACCGAGCGACGTGATGGCCGACCCCCGCGTGGAGATCCCGGTGTTCACGGCCACGGCTCACTACTACCTGGACGACCTGGACGATGCGCTGGGTCCGACCAACTTCATTCCGGGCAGTCACCGCGCCGGCCGCAGACCCCATGACGGCGAGACCAGTTGGCAAGGGGTGGAGGGGCAGAACATCCTCTGTAAGGCCGGCGACGTGGTGCTGTTTCGGTCCGACGTGTGGCATCGGGGGACGGCCAACACCAGTTCACGGGTCCGCTATCTCCTCCAGGTTCACTACGGCCGCCGGATGGTGGTGCAGAAGTTCCCGCCCTACCTGGACTTTCGGTTCGACCCGGAGATCCTGGCCCGGGCCACCCCGCGGCAGCGGCGCTACCTGGGCGAGCACCCTTTCTCCAACTACGGCTAACGGACTCGCCGCTCACCCACCCACGATCGGCGTCGCCGCGATATACCAGTAGCGGCAGCGCTGCCCGTCGTACTCACGGTCCATCAAGCCGATCAGTTCCTGGAGCACAAAACACCCGCGCAGCGCTTTCGAAACCTCGGCGCCGGTGAGGCTGCGGTCGGGCCGCTCGATGCCGCGAAAGTCGGCCAGCGTCCCCATGATGGCGACTCCGGACGAGTCGATAACGCGCTGCAGCTCCTGCACCAGGTTGCGAATCGGCGCGTCGCTGGTTCCGCCAAGCGCTTGCAACAGGCCAAAGCTATAGGCGGCCTGCGCGGCGCCGTCTGCAAGCGGCAGACGCGTCGCGTCCGCTTGCACGTACAGCACGTTGGGCTGCGTGGGTCCCACGGCCAGGGCCTCGCGGTCCGTGTCGATGGCCACCACGCGCACATTGGGCAGGGCGGCCAGGGCCAGCGTTTCGCGACCGGTTCCGCATCCAAGGTCTATCGCAACCCTGGGGCCGAGCGCCCACAGCACGGTCAGGGCGCGCTGCATGACTTCGGTCAATGGAGGATCAGCGTCGGGCAAGCCAGGCATCGCAGGCATATCGGTCTCGTACCAGCGCGGCGCGGCGCTTGCGCTCGGGTCCGGTGAGGCCGCCCGGCGTCAGGGCGACTCGCAACGCGTCGCTGAATCCCGTCGCCAGCGTTTCGATTAACGCGCCCACCGTTGGGGCCGGGGCCAGGAGATCACGCAGTCCGGCGAGCGTTTGTGAGCGCGGCAGCCGCAGCAGGTCGTAGATGCGCGGGTCGTGCGCGAACGGGATGCTCCCATGCTGCAGCAGCGCGCCGCGCAGCCGGGTTTGCGCGCTGCCCATGATTTTGACGCCCCTTGCGGACAGCTCGTGCGTGCTGGGTGAGGCGAAGCATAGGAGACCCGCGCCGTCGGCCGCGTGGGACTGCCAGTCGCCCTGGCGCGTGTGCAGGCCCAGCGTGGCGAACCCGCGTTCGAACCCGGCGCTGAAGCGCTCATACGACCGCAGCACGCCGCCGGCAGCCAGCGCGTGCGTTCGCGGCAGCATGAGGGCGTAGGTGAGTTCGTCGTTATGCAGGATGGCCTGCCCGCCGGTTGGGCGTCGGACCAGGTCTATCCCGCATTGGCGGGCCAGATCGGTAGCCACCGCCTTCAGCGGCTGGCCGTAGCCCAGGCTGAGGGCGGCAGGGCGCCAAGTGTAGAAGCGCAGGGTCGGGGGCGAGGCGCCGTCGCGGACGTGTTCGGCCACGGCTTGATCGGTCGCGAGGTTTCGCGCCCCGCTGTCGGCGGGCGAGACCAGCAGCCGCCAGGATTCCATGGGACCGCAGCTTATTAGAATGCCCGTCCAGTTCAGCCCCCGTAGCTCAGTGGATAGAGCGCCGGCCTCCGGAGCCGGGTGCGCGCGTTCGAATCGCGCCGGGGGTACCGGTGAGGCGGTCCGGATTTGCTCCCGGTGTGCAGTTGATGCCGTCGGGGGCGGCGAAAACAGTTAGGCGATTTGGGGGCGGAGCATGCGTCGAATTGAAGAGCACTTCAGGCAGGCGTTCCAGGTGTGGCGCATTCAGCTCCCGCGCGAGTCGGTCGAAAAGAGGCAGCGCGGGAAAATCCTCGAGGCCGGGTGGACGATCCGGTACCAGTTTGGGTCGGACGAGGATGGCGAATTCCTGGACTACTACGCCTCGCACCGGATGACCAACGACAGCCACGTGCGCATATATGAGGACGGGCGGGTGGAATTGCTGGAGAGCCTCTGGGAGTTGCGCCCGACGTCGGAGGATCCCGACGAGAATGCGCGGCTGGACGACGAGTTCTGGGAGCACAACGAGCGGGTGTCGCGACTCCTGGATGAGAAGCGCTTCGGCTTGCAGGGCGACGAGCATGGCTCCGCCATCGTCAACCGGGGACTTCTCCAATCGCGAGAATCAAATCGCCGTCTCCGCCGGCTTGACGAGAAAGGCGCCGACTGACGTTGTGCCGCACAGCCTCGGCAGACGGTTGCTAGGTGGCGTCGCGGCGAAGCATGGCGTCCAGCAGCAGCAGGATCACCCCGGCGCCAATCGCCAGGTCGGCCAGGTTCAGGTAGCCAACGAACGGGGTGATGTTCAGGTAGTCGAACACCGCGCCAATGCGGAACCTGTCGATCAGGTTGCCGAACCCCCCGCCCAACAGCAGCGCGAAGCCGCCGATGGTCGTCCAGCGTTCCGGCGGTCGCAGCAGGGCGTACGCGGCGAAGCCAACGCCGATGATCAGGGTGGCCGCGATGACCGCCTGCGGGAAGTCCGATAGCAGCCCGAAGTTGACGCCCGGGTTGTAGACGCGCTGGAAGTCGAAGAGCGGCCCCACGGTCCCGCCCCAGGGCGGAAGCACGCTGTCGACGATGGCCTTCACGAGCTGGTCGAGCGCGGCCACCACGGCGCCTAGCCCAAAGGTGAGCAGGCGACGGAGCGTTGGCGACAGCGCGCCGTTGGACGCCGGCTGGACGGGGCCGGGCGCGACGGGGTCTGTCACGCCCGGGTCGCCGCCAGCCGCGCCCGCACCTGCTCGCCGGTCACCCAGCGCTGGCACCAGAAGGCCAGCGCCCGCCAGCGGCCAAAGTGCGTGTAGTGCCGCGCCAGCCGCTTCGGATCCGCGGCCGCTGGTCCGAACGTGCGGACGGCAAAGGCGCGCGTGCTGCTGTCCAGCGTGATGGTGTCGTATGAGCCCAGCAGCATGGCCAGGTATCCCGCGGTCACGGGACCGATGCCCGGCAGCGATTCCAGTGCCGCCAAGCGGTCGGCCGAGGCGGCGTCAGGTTGGTCCGGAGCGGTCAGGTCAATCGTGCCGTCCGCCACGCCCTCGGCCAGCGTGAGCATGGAGCGCGTCCGGTATCCGGCGCCGGCCTGTTGCCGCAGGAATTCGGATCCGGCCTCAAGAATCTCGTTTGGTGTCGGAAACGCCCGCATGCCCGAGGCGTCCGACATTGGTCCAAGCGTGGTCATCGCCTCCACCATGCGCCTGGTCCGCTCCCAGGTCACGTTGGTCGTGCAGATGCCTTTCATCACGTCTTCCCAGAGGTCCGGACTGCGCAGCAGCCGCCCCGCGCCAGCCTCCGCGACCGGCCGCAGCGCGCGCGAGCGTCGGCAGCGGGCGTGGAAGTCTGTCAGGTCCTCGTCCAGGCGCAGCATGCGGCGGGCGCGGGCGGCCAGGTCGCGGGCATCCGCGGCGGTCGGTGTGGGGCTCGCCTCCAGATCGACCGCACGACGCCCATCCCCGAAGTCGGGCGCAGCCCGTAGGCGCACGGTGTAGACGGCTCCCGAGGGCAGCCGGTCGACACGTTCAAGCGTCTCGGCTTCAGGCAGCCAACGGAACGGGGCCAGCGCGTACCAGCCGTGCAGGAGCGCCGCCGTCCACAGGCTGAACGGAGGATGGACCGCCAGGCGCAGCGCCGGCGCGGCGCCAACGGCCACCGGCTAGCGCTCGATGATCTCGATCGTGGAGATCCGGACCTCTTCGAGCGGCTGCGAACGCTCGCCGCTGGGCTTCGCGGTCACCGGCACGCTTTCCAGCGCTTCCAGCGCCGGTTCGCCGTCCGACATCTGCCCGAAGAGCGAGTAATCCGGGCTCAGCCGTCCCTGCTCCGTCAGGTTGTCGAACACGATGAAGAACTGCGAGCCGTTGGTGCCGGGACCGGCGTTGGCCATGGCCAGGGAGCCGCGGATGTAGGGGCGGCCGGGCGTCTCGATGTCGTACTTGTAGCCGGGGCCGCCACCGCCAGTTCCGGTCGGGTCGCCGCTCTGTCCCATGAAGCCGGGGATGATGCGGTGGAAGATCACGTCGTCGAAATACCCCTCGCGCGCCAGGAAGACGAAGCTGTTGACCGCCAGCGGCGACTCGTCCGCCAGCAGGTCAAACGTCATGTCGCCCAGGTTGGTTTTGATAACGGCCGAGTAGCTCTTGCCGGCTTCGATGACCGTGCCGGGATGAGCCGAATACTGTTTCACACCACCCTCCGGAGGTTCCGATGTCTCGGCGGCGGGTTCCGCCTCACCACACGCCGCCAGCGCGATGAGCAACAGTCCAATAGCAAGCAGCCGTCGCATCCCAACACCCTCGGGAACTGTCGCCGGGCATTGTAGGCGGCCCAATCTGTGATGGTGCCGGCTCCTCGGCTCCGTCCTCCATCCACGGTTCCCTGTCGGCGGCATGGGAATCGTCCCAGGACCGCGCTCCTGGATCCTTTCGGATGTCGCTCCGGCGCCAGCGCGAAGGACCAAACGAGCGCATGGTCGTTCGACAGAGCCATTGAACCGCTGAGACGCGCCGCTCGAGGTCAGGGTAACGGGATATCAAACTGATTGTCATGGTGTTCGAATTGAATATCCTCCAGAAGTCCAAGGTTAAACCCGAAGTAATAGTCCAGCATGAATCGAAAGTGGTTTACCGAGCTTATGGATGGATACAGCAAAGAGTTTCCTCCGTCGGGAAAGTGAAAGGCAGCCAGAATCGCGTGCTTGTCCGGGTCGTAGTGGGAGTGATCCGATGCAATGACGATGATCGGTTTTTCGCTGCGACTTTCCAGGATACGATCGACCGTCCTTAGCACTAGTGAATTTGTGAATATCAACTGGCCGATGTACGCATCCGGTACCGTGGGGTCGTGGTCGTCGCTGAACTGATCTTGCTTGCGATGGCTAATGAGCATATTCCCGTGGCGATCAAAGGTCGCCGGCGTGTGAGGCTTAAGAATGTGGGCAAAGACAAACGTTGGTCCGGGCGCGTGCGGCGCCTGGGCAAGAAACTCGAACATCTGGAGCACTCGTTCAGGTGCCCACCATTCGTACCGACTGTCATCACTCGGGCGAAACTGATGGCCGGTCAGCGGGCGCAGGGCCGTGGCGTCGATGAGGGAGCGGAGAAAACTGTTGTGGCGAACCCCTTCACTTTGCGTGGCCCGAAGAGTCGGCGAATGTCTGACCTCCTCGCCGTCGCCAGAAACGACCACGCCTGCGGGCGTGAATCTGACGAAGATGTCCGCCGTCGGCGCGCGATCGCTTACCACGCTGCCCGATTCGAGATGGACGTAGGTGTAGCCAAGTGATTGGAGCGTCGCCGCCAGCGCGCTATTCTGAATCAATTCGATTCCGTCGCTCTTGGTTTTCCCGGTGGTCGGCGGAATGTTGTGGAGATAGTCGAAATTGAGACTTGAGGCCAAAGACTGAATCGTATTTCGATAGCTGCTGGTGGCCTCTCTGGCAACGTAGAACCCGCGCTTTTCGAGTTCCGTCAGGAAGGGCGAATTGTCAAACTCGCCAAGCTTGTCTTGGCGTCCGTAGGCGTCGAGAATGATGTAGTAAATATCAGGTCGATTGCTATTGACGCCAGAATCCGTCGGAGAAGACAGCTGGGGCGCTTGGACGGATATGTCGGCTGTGGTGCCCGCCAGGGAAGTCACCTGGAACAGAAGAAGGACGCCTGCGGTGACGTTGAGAAACGGCGTTAGTCGAGAGGCCTGTTTCCGGCATCGAAGAGCCAGCCACACGGCGGCGACAGCCAGGACGGCGGCGCAGGGAAAGAGGACGCGGTCATCGAATCGGCCGTCCAGCGCAAGGTCCACATGCCCGTACGCAAAGACAACGATGGTGACGGCCGTCATGGCCGCGGCGGCCTGACGCCAGTTTCGGATGACCAGCCACAGCCCGGCCATGCCCACGGTAACGGCCAGCAGGACGCCGGCGGCTGGCACGAGGGCCTGACGGAGGGTGAAATGCAGGGGATTGCTGGCGAGGAAGTGGAGGACGGGGATCAGGGCGACCGGCCAGGGGTGCCAGGGCGTTGAAAGCACGCGAAGGCGTCTGCGGGCGGGGCGGTCGGCGGAGGCGTGGTCCGGTGGTCCGGCGAGCTGCTGTAACAGGAGCGCGGCGCGCCGCAGGCCGAGCCGCGCGACCACACCCGGAAACGTCACCGCCGCCAGGCCGGTCAAGGTGAGCGCCAACGCCAGTTTGATGCGGGCGTTCGGCTCGCCATTAGTCGCCGCGCGGAGGCCGCTGGTGGTCACGTAATGGCCAAAGGCCAGCGGTCCGCGGCCGGCGTCCGGGACGCCGTTGAGCGCCAGGTTCGCGTAGGTGGATTGGGCAAGCGCGAGTCCGTACACGACATGGCGGCCTTCCCAGGGGGCCACTTCGAGTTGCAGGAGCAGGCGTTGGCCTGGCGGGACGGGATAGCTGGGAAAGGTCAGGGTGCGCGCCACCGGGGTATAGGAGGGGGTGGTGAGCAATTGGGTCTGCCGCACGACGGCCTTGGTGGAGGCATCGACCAGCGAAGCGAGGAGCGTGAGTTCGCCGCCGTCGGGGTCAGACGAGACCCAGATTTCGAACCGGCCAATCGTTTCGTGCGGCACGCCAACGTCCTGCTGCACGGCCCAGCCGGGCCAGGCGATCAGGACATCGCCGGCGGGGTCACCGCTGGAAGCGGTGGGATAGGTGAGTTGGGGCGCGAGGCTGGCCCACAGCCAGATGGCGCCTGCCGCGAAGGCGAGCCAGAGAACTCGTCCCACGGGTCAGGCGCGGCGCGCACGGGGGCGGAAGGCTGGCGGCGTTCCCCGCACTTACGACTCGGCGCCTGACCAGCGGTCGACCTGGCTGAGGCCGCGTTGGTAGGCGAGGTAGTCGTCCTTGCTCATACGCGGTTGGAAGCTGTCCAGCACGCGTTGAGCCTCTTGAGCGCCATTGCCCAGCAGGTCGGCGGCCATCCAGGCCAGGGCCTTGGCCGGTTCCAGGTAGGCCATCTGGGGGTCCTCGATGGCCCAGTCCACCGCGTGGTTGCTGCCGCGGGCGCCGGCCATGGAGGGATGCAGGGCCGGCATGATGTGCGAGACGTCGCCCATGTCGGTCGAGCCGGTGCGGTGCCCCTGTCGCCGCGCCTGCGGCTCGCCGTGTACGACGCGCTGGTTGGCCAGGAATAGCTCGGCCAGGTCCTGGTCGTTGATCAGCGGCAGGTAGCCGGGCAGCGTGATGATCTCCACCTCCGCGCCCAGCGCCAGCGCCCCGGCTTTGAGCGCGCGGTCCACCTTGGCGGCCGCCGCGTCGATGGCGTCGGTGGTCTTGCCGCGCACGTAGGTTTCCAGGGTTACGTCGGACGGGATTACGTTCACCAGGTCGCCGCCGCGGGTGACGATGGGGTGCACGCGGATGGCGTCGTCATCGCGGAAGGTCTCACGAATGGCGTTGATGGCCGCCAAGCCGATGTGGGCGGCGTAGAGGGCGTTGACGCCCAGGTGGGGCGCGCCGCCGGCGTGGGCGGCCTTGCCGATGTACCTGATCTGCTTGACCACGCAGCCGTTGTTGGAGGCGGTGACGGAGGCCATGCCGTTCTCGTCGGGCCGCGAGTGGGTGTGGATCATCATGGCCAGGTCGACGTCGTCGAACTCGCCGCGCGCAATCAGTTCCGGCTTGCCGCCCAGGAATTCCAGCTCGCCCTCCTGCACCAGGCCGTGGCGGTACTCGACTTCCACGTACTCCTCGGCCGGCACGGCGAAGAGCACAATCGATCCGCACAGGTCCCGAAGGATGGTGGGATCGCTCAGCGCGGCCGCCGCGCCCATGAGGCCGGCGATCTGCGCGTTGTGCCCGCAGGCGTGGGCGGCGTGGGTTTCCGGGTTCTCCATCGGGTGTCCGGCCACCACCAGCGCGTCCAGTTCGCCGATCAGCGCCAGCGTGGGTCCCGGCCGCCCGGTGTCGATCTTCGCCTTGACCCCGGTTCGGGCCAGGCCCGATCGATAGTCCAACTCCAACTCGTCGAACTTGCGCTGCACCAGCGCCGCGGTCTCGAACTCTTTGAAGCCCAGTTCCGGGTTGCGCATGATCGTTTCGCCGACTTCGACGATGTCGTCGCGGTGCGACTCCACCACGGCGGCGATGCGCTCTTTCAAATCGGCGCTGGCGGACATACCCATAGCCCTTCGGATTCTGGTGTGGGCAGTCTGCCACGGGCGTGGAGACACCGGGCCGCCAGGGCATCGTTCTGCATGGGACGCGTCATTTTGTTCGGTTTTCGTACGGTATCCTGACGTCCCGTACTCCTCAAGGTGTTCCGCTGGCTCTTTCCGACACCGAGCGTCCCGCCGCGTTGCGGGGAGCCGTGCATGAAATCGAACAGCGCTGGGGGTTGCATGCCGCGGGGCGGCTGTTTGGGGTTAGTCCGCGGGACGCCGGGTTTTCGACCGGCATCGGGGCGCTGGACGAGGCCACCGGGTTCGAGGGGATTCCCAAGGGCCGGCTGAGCGAACTGACCGGCCCGGCGGGCAGCGGGGCGCTGATGCTGGGGTGGCGGGTGCTGGGCGCGGCGCTGGATGGGGACGGGTTAGCGGCCTACGTGGACCTGCCCGGGACGTTTGCGCCTACGGCGGGGGTGGGGCTGGGCCTGGATATGTCGCGGCTGGTGGTGGTGCGGCCGCCGGACGCCGAGGCCGCGCTCCAAGCGGCCGCGACGTTGCTGCGGAGCCATGCCTTCGAGGCGGTGCTGCTGGACCTGGAGTCGGCACGGCCGCGCGCCAACCGGTGGTCGCAACTGGCCGATTTGGCGGGGCGGGGATCGGCCGGGCTGGTGGTGGTGACGGCGGCCGGGAGCCAGCGGGTTGCCGGGCTGCCGTACCTGGCCTCGCTGCGGCTGGGGGTGGCCTGCCGGGGCTGGCGCTGGCAGCGCAGCCGCCTGACCCGGGTTCCGATAGGACTGACGCTGGAGGTTCGGGTGCTGAAGTCGCGCAGCGGCACGGGCGCGCAGCACCTGGTGATCGATTGTCCGTTTGTGAGGAGGTCCGGTGGACCGCAAGACGTTGTGCCTGTGGATTCCGCGTTTCCGAACCACGGTGGAGGCGCAGAGGCAGCCGTCGTGGTCGGCGCTGCCGCTGGCGATTTACGCGCGGCAAGCTAACCAGCGGCGGCTGCTCGAGGTTTCCGAGGCCGGCCACGCCGCAGGGTTGCGGCTGGGGATGGCGGTCAAGGAAGCGGCGCAGCGTTGTCCGGAAGGCGTCTACGTGGCCGACGATCCGCCGCGTTACGGCAAAGCGTTCGGGGCGGTGCTGGACGTGCTGGAGCGGTTTTCGCCGGTGGTGGAGGACGCCGGGGTGGGGCTGGCGTTTGCGGACGGGGCCGGGCTGGCGCCGCTGTACGGCCCGGACGCGGCGCTGGGGGCGCGGGTGCGCCGGGACGTGGCAGCGGCGACCGGGCAGACGTCCCAGGTAGGACTGGCGGCGGGACGGCTGGCGGCGGAGATTGCCGCACGCACGGCGGGGGACGCAGGCGTAGCGGTGGTTTCCGGGGAGGACCGGGCGTACCTGGCCGGGCAGCCGGTGGACCGGCTGCCGCTGGATGAGCGGACGCTGCGGCATCTGCGCATGCTGGGCATCGTCACGATCGGCGCATTTGCCGATCTGCCGGTCAACGCCGTGCGGACGCGGTACGGGGTGGAAGGGGCGCGGGCGCGGCGGCTGGCGCGTGGGGAGGATCCGCAACCACTGAAGGGACGGACGCAACCAATCGTCCTGGATGAAGCGGTCGATTTCGAGTGGGAAGAGCACAACGTGGACCGGCTGATCTTCGCGCTGCAGGCCCTGGCGCAGCGGCTGGCGGCGCGGTTGGCACGCCGGGGCCTGATGGCGCAGCAGGTGGGCAGCCGGATCGAGCGGGCCGACGGGACGGTGCAGCGGTTCACGCTGGCGCTGCCCGAGCCGTCGGGCAGCGCGGCCGCCTTGCGGGACGCGGCCCGCTGGCGGCTGGAGGCATGGGCCGGGGATGTCCAGAGAGACCTTTGCATAACCCCGGGATGGTTGCCCGGAAGACCCTCACCCCGACCCTCTCCCACGGGGAGAGGGAGCAAGAGCGGCCGCGCATTAGCCGATGAGAGACGTTATGCAAAGGTCTCCCAGGGCGAGGCGGCGGTGCAGGAGATTCCGCTGCACCGGCCCGGGGTGGTGCGGATTGGGCTGAACGTGGAGCAGTTGGTTCCTGGGGCCGGGACGCAGCGGTCGCTGCTGGGCAACCGGTCGGAGCGGGTGGCGCGGGCGAACCACGCGATCGGTCGCCTGCGGGCGCAACTGGGGAACGACGCGGTGTTCCGGATGGCGCTGTGCCCGGAGGCCTGGACGCTGGAGACGGCCGCCCGCCGGGTTGACGCCTACGTTGCGGGGGGCGCCCAGCGGGATACACCCTCGCTCTCTCCGGCGTGGCTGGCGGGTTTGGCGGGGGCTCGGGGGCTTACGCGGCTGTTCACGCCGCCGCGTCCGGTGCGCATCAGCAGGATCGACGGGGCCAGCCGGGTGACGCTGGATGAGACGACCAGGAAGGTCGTCGCCCGCTACGGGCCGCAGCGGGTGCGGACCGGGTGGTGGGCGGAACCGGTGGACCGCGATTACCTGCACGTGCGGCTGGACGATGGACGCGGGCTGGTGCTGTACCGGGAGCGCGTCGAGTCGCGCTGGTTTGCCCAGGGGGCACTGGATTGACCGGTCACGCCTACGCCGAACTGCACGCGCATAGCAACTTTTCGTTTTTGGACGGGGCGTCGCATCCCGAGGAGATGGCGGCGCGAGCGGCCGAGCTGGGGCTGAGGGCGCTGGCGATCACGGATCACGACGGGGTTTATGGCGCGGTGCGGTTCTCTCACGCGGCGCGGGAGCATGGGCTGCAGCCCATCGTGGGCATGGAAGCCAGCATGGCCGGGGGGCATCACCTGACGCTGTTGGCGCGCGACCGGGAGGGCTACGCCAACCTCTGCCGGCTGGCGACCGCGGCGCATCACGACCGGCCCAAGGGAACGGCGGAACTGGACCTGGACGCCCTGGCGCGGCACACGCGGGGCCTAGTGGGGCTTTCAGGGTGCCTGCAGGGGGCGATTCCGTCCGCGGCGCTGGTTGGGGACAGTCGTCAAGCCATTGACCTGGCGGGGTCGTACGCCGAGATGTTCGAGGACGGGTGCTTTTTCCTGGAACTCCAGGATCACCGGCGGGAGGCGGAGCACCTGGCGAATGCGGGATTGCTGGAGGTCGCGCGGCACACAGGGCTACCGCCGGTGGCCACCAACAACGTCCACTACCACGAGCGGGCGCGGGCGCGACTGCAGGATGTGCTGGTGTGTATCAAGCACACCGTCACGCTGGAAACGGCGGGACGGCGGTTGCGGCCCAATCACGAGTTCGTGCTGAAGTCCGCCGCGGAGATGGCAAGGCTGTTCGCCAGCGTTCCGGAGGCGATCAGCAACACCCTGCGGATTGCGGAGATGTGCGCATTCGACCTGAGCCGGAAGCTGGAGTACGGCTTGCCGAGGTGTCCCACGCCGGAAGGCGAGTCGGAATACGACTACATGGAACGGATGGTCTGGGAGGGCGTGCGTCGGCGGTATCCGGACCCGAACGCGACGGTTCGACAGCGGGTGGAGCAGGAACTGCGGTACGTCAAGAACCAGGGGTTGGCGGGGTACTTTTTGACCGTGCGCGACCTGGTGGCTTTTTGTCACCGCAGCGACATTCTGGTCAATACGCGCGGTTCGGCACCGGGGTCGATCATCTGTTACGTGCTGGAGATTTCGATGGTGGATCCCATGGCGGCCGGGCTGATGTTCGAGCGGTTCATGTCGCCGGACCGGGACGAACCGCCGGACATCGACCTGGACATCGAGCACCAGGAACGCGAGCGGGTGATCCAGTACGTGTACCAGCGCTACGGCCGCCGGCGGGCGGCGATGGTGGCGAACGTGATCTGCTTTCGCGGGCGCTCGGCCATCCGCGACGTTGGCAAGGCGCTGGGACTGCCGCCGGCCCAGGTGGACCGGTTGGCCCAGCGCCTGCAATGGCATCCCAGCGTGGAGATGCCGGACCCGGATCAGGCCGGCGGCGACGTGCCGCGCGAGATCTCGGGTCGTGTGGGCCGCGACCTGCTCGAACTCAGCCGGCAGATCGTGGACTTTCCCCGGCACCTGGGGATCCATACCGGAGGGATGATCATCTCGTCGCGCCCGCTGGACGCCTCGGTGCCGATCGAGCCGGCGACGATGGAGGGTCGCAGCGTGGCGCAGTGGGACAAGGACGACTGCGCGGACGCCGGCCTGCTGAAGATCGACCTGCTGGGGCTGGGGATGCTGACACTGGTCCAGCGGGCCTTCCGGCTGATTGAGCAGCGGCACGGGCAGCGGCGGGCGCTGGCGGATTTCAAATTCGACGACCCCAAGGTGTTCGACGCGATCTGTGCGGCTGACACGATCGGGATGTTCCAGGTCGAGAGCCGCGCGCAGATGCACGTGCTGCCGCAGACGCGGCCGCGATGCTTCTACGACCTGGTGGTGCAGGTGGCGATCATCCGGCCGGGCCCGATGACGACCAAGATGCACCGGCGCTGGATTCTGCGCCGCCTCGGACTGGAAGCGGCCGATCCGGTGTGGCCGGGGCTGGCGGGGGTGCTGGAGCGCACGCTGGGGCTTCCGATCTTCCAGGAGCAGTGCCTGCAGATCGCCATGGTGGCGGCCGGATTTTCGGCAACCAAGGCCGACGCGCTGCGGCGGGCCATGAGCCGCAAGCGTTCCCTGGCGCACATCCAGGCGCTGCAGGACGACTTGATGCGGGGCATGGCCCGCAATGGCATCCCGGCGGCGACGGCGGAGCAGATCTACGCGCAGATCGAGGGGTATGCGGGCTACGGGTTTCCGGAGGCGCATTCCTGCGCCTTCGCGCTGCTGGTGTACGTCTCGGCGTGGCTGAAGGTGCACCACCACGCTGAGTTCACCTGCGCGATTCTGAACAGCCAGCCGATGGGGTTTTACAGCGCGCACACGCTGGTGGGCGACGCGCAGCGACACGGGGTGACGGTTCGTCCCGTGGACATCCAGCGCAGCCGGTATGAGTGCACGATCGAGCGGGACGGCGCGGTGCGGATGGGGTACCGGTACGTGGAGGGGCTGGGGGAGGCCTACCGCGAGCGGTTGGACGACGAGATTGAGCGCGGGGCGTATGCCTCGCTGGACGACTTCTGCCGCCGGACGCGGGCGCCCAGCAACGTCTTGGAAGCGCTGGCCACGGCCGGGGCTTTTGGAAGCCTTGGGTCGAGCCGGCGGGAGGCCCTGTGGCAGGTGCAGGCCTATGCCCCGGCGGCCCACGGCGGGGAGTTGCCGGGGCTGGCGGCCGGGCTGGAAGAACCGGTGGCGCTGCCGGCGGCGGACGCGCTGGTGCAGGCGCACATGGACTTCGCCGCCACCGGCCTCTCCACGCGCTGGCGGGGGCTGGAGTTTCTGCGGTCCAAGCTGGCCGAGGCCGGGGTGCTGCGGGCGGCGGACCTGCCGGCCCTGGCGGCCAGCCGGCCGCAGCCGCAGATCCGTCGGGTATCGATCCAGCCGGCCACGGGCCGTCCGCGTGGACGCTCAGCGGTCGAGACGCAGGGTTTCGGTGGAGGGCGGCAGTCCAGCGACCACGCTGCGGGGCGCTATGGGGAGCGCGCTCGCCGGGCGGGCAATCATTACGACGGGCGGGGCAGCGGTCAGCAGTTCCAGGGGCTGGGCGACAGCGGGGTTCCCGACGCGCTGCGCGAACAGGCCCGTACGGGAATCATGGTGACGGTGGCGGGGATCGTGATCAACCGGCAGCATCCGCCGACCGCGCGCGGTTACACCTTCTTGTCGCTGGAAGACGAGACCGGGCTGGTGAACGTGATGATTCGGCCGGATGTCTTCAGCCGCTACCAGCGCGCGATCCTGGATTCGCCGGTGATGATGGTGGACGGCGAACTGCAGGACGAGCACGGGGCGGTGCAGGTGATGGCCGAAACCTGTAGACCGGTCTCGTCCGACTCCCTGGGCACGCCACGATCCCGTGACTGGCAGTAGCCCGGATACGAAAACGTCAGGCGTCGATCGTTGCGACCTCGGCCAGTTCCCACAGGCGCGCCAGCGCGTTGGCTAGCAGCATCTGGCGGGGGGTGCGGCAGTGGACGGCCAGCAGGCCGGGGCTGGCCGCGACTACCGCCAGGCACCTGGCGCGGCTGGTGGCGACGTTCAGGCGGTTGAGGCTGTAGAGGAACTCCATCCCGCGCGGGGCGTCGTCGGCCGAACTGGTGGCCATGGAGTAGATCGATATCGGCGCTTCCTGGCCCTGAAACTTGTCGACCGTGCCGATGCGCAGTCCCTTGAGTTCGGGCCTGGATCCGAGCTCGCGGATCTGCCGGTTATAGGGCGTGATGATGAGCACATCCTGGTCGGTCAGCGAGTGGGTCGCACCGTCGGCGTCAATCCACGACGGGTTCGAGCGGAGTAGCCGATCGACCTGCTCCGCGATAGCTTCGGCTTCTTCTTCCGAGTCGCTGATCCGGCGTTGATGCGGTACTGACACGAAGCGAAGGCCGGTTCCTTCGAAGGGAGGCGACCCGGCCAGGTCCAGGTTCTCGCGTCCCGGATGCGAACGCAGGCTGTCCTCGTAGAAGATTTCGGACGTGAACCTGCAGATGCTGGGGTGCAGACGCCAGGTGCCGTCCAGGAACAGACCAAACTCCTTAGGCATGACCTGGGCGCCGTCCAGCACGTGCGCCAGTACCGACCGGTCGGCGCCCGGCGGGTGGACACCCTGGAGCGGCTGGTCGAGTTGCTGCGGGTCGCCGAGCAGCAGCAGGCTCGTGGCGCACGGCGCGGCGGCCAGGGCGTCGGCCAGCGACATCTGCCCGGCCTCGTCAATGCAGAGGACGTCGACCGAGCTTCCCATCTTGTCGCTCGCCCACAGCCAGCCGGTGCCGCCCACGACATCCAGGAATCCGGCGGCAAGGCTGTCGCAGGCGTCGTCGGTGCTCTCCAGGTGCTGGAAGCTCTTGGAAGCAGGCTCGTCGTTGGTGCGCTGGCCAATCCTGACGTCAGCACCCCTTGACTCGGCCACCCGTGCGGTCTTCTCGAGTAGCTCGCCGATGACTTTGTGGCTGTTGGCGGTCACGCCGACGCGCTTCCCGGCCTCGACCAGGTCCACGATCATCTCGGCGCCCACGGTGCTCTTGCCGGATCCGGGCGGACCCTGGACGGCCAGGTAGCTCTCGTCCAGTTCCTTTACGAGCCGGCGGGCCGCAGCCTGCGCGTCCTCGCCCTCGCCCGCCAGCGGCGCGTCTTCGGCCTGGCCAACGCGCGGCGGCCGGCGCATCAACAGGTCGCGCGCCGCCTGGTTTGGCCCGTCGGCGTCAATACCGTTGTCGACGACCAACCGGGTCAGGTGCTTAAGGCTGCCGGGCTTCGGCCGCGGGTTGACGTAGTTGAACTGGATGAGCGAGGTGGGCTGTGGCGGAGGTCGCGACGAACCGAGACGCAGCTCAACTTCGCAGGTTTCGTCGTCAAGACGCACGATCCGGCCGGCATCCTTGCCGTCCTGCGTCCGGACCGAATCGCCAACCGAGAGCTTGTGGTCCTGTTCCGCAAAGCGGAAGCGATAGAACGTGGATCGGGCGCGCGGGTTGGGGTCGGGCCGCGCGTCAAGGAACGTGAGCCGCCCGAGCACGTCCGTTTCCTCCGCGCGTTCGTCCTCGGTGAGTTCGTCCTTCAAATGGAAGTAGCGCCACCACACGGCCTTGTGCTCGCGGCGGTGCCAATCGACGAGTTGGGCCAGCAGCCAGCGTCCGCGCTGGGCCGGATCCTCCAGCGATGACCCGTCCGTCAGATCCTTCGGCAGGTCTTCGGTCAGCCGGTCCACGAGCTCCTTTATTTCAAGCTGCTCTTCCGAGTCCACCGTTTCCTCGGGTTCCACAACCGTTGGGCGCGGCGGCGCTTCGGCGCCAACCTCGTTCACCAGCGCCGCCCGCTGCTGCTCCAGCCACTCGCGCAGGTAGAACGTGGAAACGCAGTCGTCGCGGTTGTAGGCCTTGATCTGGTCCAGCAGGGCGTCCCGGTCGGTGTCGGGCTCGGGCTCCAGCCAGTGCTCGAACTCCACGATGCTCTCGCCGGCGTCGCGCAGGTCGATTTCGCGCTTGAAGTTGTACAGGGGCTCCAGCCGCTTGATGGAGTAGCTCTCCACCGAGGCCCGGATGCCCTGACGCACCACGCGGTACAGATCCACGAATACCTGCCCGCGCAGCAGCTGGTCCACCTCGGTCTCGCGCGTGGCGTAGCGCCCCGCCAGCCGCTTCATCGCACCCGTCTCGTAGGGCGCGTAGTGGTAGACGTGCATTCCCGGATATGCCGTCCAGCGGTCCATGATGAGGTCGATGCAGTCTTCGAAGGCTTGGCGCTCGGCCGCCGTCGACACGTTGCCGTCCTCGATCGACCAGAAGGCGTGGAACAGCGGTTCGCCTGCCGCGTCGGTCTGTCCCGGCTCGATGGCCCCAAAGAGGTAGTCGATCCCGTCGACCTCGTCCGAGCCGTAGAACGGGTCGCCCTCCAGGTCCAGGAACAGGTCGCCCGGCGAAGGTTCCGGCAGCGCCCAGAGACCTCGGTCCGGCACCAGCGCCTTGTCGCGGTCGCGCTCGGGCGGAATGCGCTCCGAAATCACCCGACCCTCGCCGCGCACCTGGATGGCCGCCTGCTTCTGCACCCGCGCCAGGGCCTCGGGGCTGACGCCCTCCACCCGTTCCGGCAGCGGCGGTGACGGGCTGGCCAGTCCGCGGCGCGTGGTGATATCGATGTCGTGCAGCGCGCGACGCTGTCGCGTGGACAGGCCGGCCACCAGCGCCAGGTCGTCCTCCCGACGCCATTGGGCGCGGCACTCCAGCGTCCAGCTACAGAAGTCGCAGTGCCCGACCGGCTCCGGCTTCGTGGGGACCGGATAGACCTCGTCCGGGCTGTCCAGCAACGCCTCGAACTCCCTGGCCACCAGCCGGTAGTACGCCGCGTAGTCGGCCACCCGCAGGCTGACCGTCTCGCGCTGGACGCCGCCCAACACCAGGTGCATTTTTTCCGGCAATCGTCCCTGCATCGCGCCCAGCAGATCGGAGTACATGCATATCTGGAGCACGGCGGGGGCCGAGGGCTTGCGGGCCAGCTTGGTGTCCACGACTTCGTAGCTCCACGGCCCCAGGTCGCTGGGGGTCTCGACTCGCTGGAGGAAGTCCGCGTACCCGAGCCGCCGCTCGTCCAGCAATACGGCCTGGTAGATCACCTCCGCGCCTCGTCGCATGGCCTGCAGGGTGGCCGCGTGTTCCGACCTGATCTGGCGGGCTGGGGACACGGTGTCGGGCGGCCGTATTTCGGCGATTGCTCGACCCTGGGCGCGCAACTCTTCCAGGTAGCGCGCCTCGTACTCCTGGCCGCGCCGAGCCATGCGGTCCAGCACGGGGTCGTCGCGGACCGGTCGTCTGACCTCGGGTACCAGCGTGGCCGCGCGCTCAAGGTTCGCCAGGTGCCGGCATTCCAGGAATCCCACCAGGTCCGTCGCCGAGTAGGCGAGGCGCTGATCGATCAGCTGCATCGCAAAGTCATCCGCCCGTCCGCCACGGCCGGCGACGCTCGCCCGGCCCCAGGCTTATGCAATCGGCGCAGACGCGCCGCGGGCATGCTACGTGAGTCGCACCTCGATAGGCCGCCGCCCTCGGCCGTCTAGTCTCCTAGCGCTGCCTCGCCAATGGCCCGCTCCATGTCGTTGAGCGACACCGGCGGCCCGTTGTGCTCCAGCACGCCGTACAGCCGCTGGATGGGCTTCACAGCGCGGATTCGAACCTCGCCGTCCAAGATCACGTAGCGCAGCCGGTCCCCTGGCTGGACTGCCAGCGCCTCGCGGACCGCTTTTGGCAGTGTTGTCCGCCCGTCCGCTCCCAGCTTCGATTCAATCACCGGGACTCCTCGGTCTCTGGTGCGTGTGTCCTGACAGCAATACATAGCACTGCGGAGGCGCAATTCACAGCCGCGCGTCGTTTGGCCGCCTGCTTGAACGCATCGACAGCTACTCTCGCCACATGCCAGCTCACCCTCGATTGCATTGAACCAGGCCACAGCTCTGACTTGGCGCCGCCTCCGGATTCCGGGCGGGTCAGTCGCGATTCCCTCGCGCGCCGACCAGCCGGGCGGCGACCTGGACCAGGAACTGCGGTTGCTGATGCGCGCGCTGGGCCGGCGACCGGAGGAGCCGTTGCTGGAAGTCGCCGCCTGGGACGCCGGCCTATCCATAGCCGCGGCCGACGCCGGGTGGTCGGACGACGGCATGCTGGTTCCGCTGAACGCAGGCGCTTCCGAGAGCTGCCAGGCCGGGGCTGGCGCCTGGACGGTTCTGCCATTGGACGATCTGCTACCGGCGGAGGCCAGCTTCGCCGTGGTCCGCGCTCCGCACTGGCTGGGTCGCGCCGGGGCGGAGTGGGTGGTTCGCGCGGCGGCAAAGGCCCTGCCGGTGGGTGGTCTGCTGGCCCTGCTGGGCGACCGGGCGCGCGGCGTCGAGTCTCTTCGCCGTCGCCTGCCGCCGATCGTCGGGCCGATCGTCGACCGTGCCGTCGGCGAGCACCGCCGTTTGTACCTGTTCGAGAAGCAAGTCGACGATCCCCCGCCCCAGCAGTTCGCTTGGACTTCGACCCCGCAGATTGCCGGTCGCGAGATCACGCTTTGCCAGCACCCCACCCTGTTCTCACCCGCCCGCGTCGATCCCGCCACGGCGCTGCTTGCCGAAAACCTGCCGGACCGGGACGGCCGCTGGCTCGACCTGGGCTGCGGCTCGGGCGCGCTGACCGTGGCGTTGGCGCGCCAGGACCGCACGCTGACCGCCGTCGACTGGAGCTACGCCGCCGTGGCAACCACCCGCCGCACGCTGAAGGCCAATGGACTCGAGGCGGAGGTACGGCTGGCGGACGGCGCGCCGTCCGGCGAGCAGCCCTTTGACGTCATCCTTTGCTACCCGCCGTTCCACGTGGGACCGCGCGTGGACCACGGGCCCGCCGCTCGACTTATCCGGGCCGCCGGAGCCTGCCTGGCGCCCGACGGCGAGCTGCGCGTGGTCCTTACCAGCGCCCAGAGCCCGCGCGATCTCCTGCAGCCGAGTTTCCGTGAAATAACGCCTGTCGCCAGCGCCCACGGCGCGCAGGTCTTTAGTTGCCGGGAGCCGGCTACCAATCGGGGTCGCCGTCGCTGACCGCGGTCAGGACCGGAAGTCGAAAACCACCTTTGCGCCCGCCCCGGACTTGGCGGTCATCACGGCTTCGACGGCGTCGTCCAGGTCGAAGGTGTGGGTGATGATCGGCTCGACATTGAGTTCGGGGATCAAGTCCAGGGCCCGCTCGAAGGTGTGCACGCGCGTGTTGCTGCCCACGATCTTGCGTTCGCGCGCGAAGAAGTCGTAGAGCCGCAGTTTGAACATCTCCGACGGGTTGCCCACGCTGATCACCAGCACGGTGCCGGAGTCGCGCACCGTGTCCAGGCACGCCTGAAAGGCCGGTCCGGCGCCCGCCGCCTCGATGGCGATGTCCGCGCCAAAGCCATCGGTGAGGCTGCGAGCGGCCTCTACCGTGTCGTCCACCGTCGGGTCCAGCACCAGGTCCGCGCCCAGCGTGGCCGCCAGCCTGCGGCGAGTCTCGCCCGGTTCGCTCACGATCGTCTGCCCGGCGCCCTGGTGCTTGGCGACCTGCAGCGCCAGCAGCCCGATCGGGCCCGCGCCCGCGACGAACACCGTGTCGCCGGGAGTCACCGTTACGCGATCAAACCCGCGCACCACGCAAGCCAGCGGCTCGGCCAGGCTGGCCGTGCGCATGTCCGCCCCGGCCGGCATTGGGGTGAGGTGGTGGCGGTTGGCGATCACCACGTCGGACCACGCGCCCCAGGCCATCGGCATGCGGTTGGAGCAGAAATTCAGCATCCCGCGGTCGCATTCGGGGCAGTCCTCGCAGGAGTTATTCGGCTCTACCGCGACCGCGTCGCCGGGTTTGAGGTCGTCGACGCCGGGTCCGACCGCCTGCACCGTGGCGGTGAATTCGTGTCCGGGAATCCACGGATCGGAGCGCTCCGGGAACCACGAGTCGAACTGCCAGCCGTCCCAGTAGTGCAGGTCGGTCCCGCAGATGCCGGATACCGCGACCTGCAACACGACCTCGCCGGCTTCGGGCTCGCGAACTTCGCGGGACTCCAGCCGCAGGTCGCCCGGCCCGTAGAGAACAGCTGCTCGCGTCTGCCTGGACTGCATAGGCCACCGGTTCTCCAGACGGTCCCTTGGCACGCTATCCGAGCGAGCGGCCCGCTGCAACATCAGGCAGGCCTGCCGCCCCTTCCGATACCATGAACCGCACGAGCGTGCGCCGGCCGCCCCGGCGCCAGGGCTGATGGGATCAGGCGCATGGCGAACGACCAGGCAAAGGCGATCGACTCCGCGATTCAACAGATCGAACGCAAGTTCGGCACCGGTTCGGTCATGCGCATGGGCGCTATGCAGGCTGACCAGGTGCCGGCCGTTTCAACTGGCTCGCTGTCCCTTGACGTGGCCCTGGGCGTGGGCGGATTGCCCCGGGGTCGCGTGGTCGAGGTATTTGGACCGGAGGCATCCGGCAAGACCACCCTCGCCTTGCATGTGGTTGCCGAGGTGCAGAAGGCCGGCGGCGCCGCGGTCTACGTGGACGTGGAACACGCCATGGATCCCACCTACGCCGAGGCCCTGGGCGTGGACGTGGGGGAGTTGATCGTCTCGCAACCCAACGCTGGCGAAGAGGCCCTGGAGATCACTGACGTCTTCGTCCGCAGCAATGCCGTGGATCTGGTGGTGGTCGACTCGGTGGCCGCGCTGGTTCCGCGGGCCGAGATCGACGGCGACATGGGCGACACGCAGGTGGGCCTGCAGGCCCGGCTCATGTCGCAGGCCATGCGCAAGCTGACGGCCAACATCAGCCGTTCGCGCACCATCGTCATCTTCATCAACCAGTTGCGCGAGAAGATCGGCGTCATGTTCGGCAACCCCGAAACCACGCCGGGCGGCCGTGCCCTCAAGTTCTACTCGTCGGTCCGCCTGGACATCCGGCGTATCGGGCAGATCAAGAAGGGGACCGACGTCATCGGCGCTCGGACCCGCGTGCGGGTCGTCAAGAACAAGGTCGCCCCGCCCTTCCGCTTCTGCGAGTTCGACATGATGTTCGGCCAGGGCATTTCCTGGGAGGGCGACCTGCTGACCCTGGGCGTGGACCACGGCGTGCTCACCAAGAGCGGCGCCCATTACAGCTACGACAGCACCCGGCTGGGCATGGGGCGCGAGAACGCCAAGGCCTTCCTGCGCGAGCACGCGGACATTGCCCAGGAGATCAACGCCGAACTGCGCGAGATGCTGCTGGCGACGCCGGCCGGCACCCAGGCAAACGGCGCCCAGGCGACCGCCGCGTCCTAACCGCGCGCCCACGGCATGGCGTACCAGCCTGAACGCCCGGTAATTGCCGCGGTCAGCGGCCAGCACATGGACGAGGCGGTGGTTACGACGGCGGCCCTGCTGGCGCGCGCGCACAACACTTCGGTTCTCCTGCTGCACGTGATCGAAGTCAGCCACCGGCTGCCCCTGAACGTGTCCAGCGACGAGATGCTTGGCCAGGCCGAAGCCGTGCTGGGTGACGCCCGTCGCCTGCTGCCGTCCAACGGCGCGCCGGTACGTACGGAAGTCAAGCAGGCCCGCTCGGCGTTTAGCGCCATCGTCGAAACCAGCCTGGCGGAGGAGGCCGATACGATTGTCGTGGGTGCGCACCGCTTTCTGGGCGAGCACGACTGCGACCTCGGCCGCACCGCCACCCACGTGCTCCGCCACGCCGTGACGCCGGTCGTCGTCTGCTACGACCCGATACGCTAGTCCGTGGCGCTGCGCGGGCGGGGGATCGGCATGGCGGACGACGGGCTGATGGTTTTCGGGTGCCGAGGGCACCCCGTGCTGACCGACGGCATCTGCCGCGAACTGGGCTGTGAACCCGGCGAGATCGAGATTTTCGAGTACGGCAACGACAACACGTTCGTTCGCGTCATGGAAAACGTGCGCGAGGCCGACGTCTTTGTCGTGCAGACCTCGCAACGTCCGGTCAACCATTCGGTGATGGAACTCTTCATCACTATCGACGCCATGCGCCGGGCCTCGGCGGCTCGGGTGACGGCCGTGTTGCCGTACTTCCCCTACATGCGCTCCGACAAGAAGGATCAGCCGCGGGTACCGATTTCCGCCCGGCTGGTGGCGGACCTGCTGGCCACGGCCGGGGCCGACCGCGTGCTGACGCTGGACCTGCACGCCGACCAGATCGGCGGCTTCTTCAGCATGCCCAGCGATCACCTCACGGGCATGCCGCTGCTCACCGACTACTTTGCCGGGCTTGGCATCGAAGACCTGGTCGTGGTGGGCGATACCGGCCGCATCAAGGCCGCAAGCGAGTGTGCGCGGCGTTTGCGCACGCAGTTGGCGGTGCTGGACAAGTTTCGCGATCCCATCACCTCGGACGTGACCATTCGCGGCCTGGCCGGCGACGTGCGCGGACGCACCGTGCTCTACGTGGAGGACGAGGTGGTGACCGGCCAGTCCATTCGCGAGGGTCTGCGCGAAGTCCTGCGCCACAACCCCAAGGCCATCTACGCCGCCTGTGTGCACCCCGTCTTCATCGACGAGGCCTACGAACTGATTGAGGACTCTCCCGTTGAGGAAATGGTCGTGACGGACAGCGTGCCGCTGGACCCCGATCGCCCCAGCGGCAAGATCCGCGTGATCTCGGTGGCGCGCATGCTGGCCGAAGCGATCCGGCGAATTCACACCGGCGAATCGGTGAGCGCTCTCTTTTCCGAAGCTGCGGTTCGCTGATGTCGGCTTCACGCACGCAACTCACCATTCAGAAGTCCGAGGCCCGAGGTCGGCGCGGCATGGTGGCCACCAAGCACGAGGCCGCCAGCGCCGTGGGCGTGGACGTGCTGGCCGCCGGCGGATCGGCCGTGGACGCGGCGGTGGCGGCCGCTCTTGCCGTCGGTGTGGTCGAACCCTGGAGCAGCGGCATCGGCGGCGGCGGATACGCCGTGGTTGCCGGACCCGAGCAGGCCGAGGTCGTGGCCTTTCCCATGCGCTCGGGATCTGGCGCAACCCCGGACCGCTATCCGCGCGACGGGCGCAGCAACGTCAGCACTTTCCTCTGGGACGGCGTGGTGGACGACGCCAACATCCACGGTTACCGGGCCATGGGCGTTCCCGGCGCTGTGGCCGGGCTGGGCCTGCTGCACGAGCGCCACGGGCGCATGCCCTGGCGCGACCTGGTGCTCCCAGCGGCGACGTTGGCTCGCGATGGCTTCGAACTCGGCTGGTTCGACACGATGTACATGGAGGGCACCGCAGCCGCCGCCCGGCGTCACCCCGAACTGCAGCGCAACTTCTATCCCAACGGCGACCCGCCGCAGTCCGATCACATGGAGCGAATCCGCATCGCCCAACCTGAACTCGCCGAAACGCTGGACGTGTTGGCCGAGGATGGTGTTGAGGCGTTCTACCGGGGCGACATCGCCGCGGCCATCGCGGCGGCCTGTGCCGAGAACGATGGGGTCATCGAACGCGCCGACCTGGCCGCATACCGCGCCAGCGTCGCGCCGCCGCTCGCTACTACCTACCGCGGCGCCGAGGTCCTGACGCCGGGTCCCGGCTGCGCCGGACCCACCACCATCGAGACGCTCAACATCTACGAACGGGCCGCGTCCGCCGGTTTGGCGCACGACGACGTGGAGCGCCTGCACGCCTACCTCTGGTCGTCACGCTTGGCCTTTGCCGACCGCTTTGAGTTCATGACCGATCCCGAGCGGGCCGATGCCCCCTGGGACGCGCTGGCCGCAAAGGGCTACGCCGCCACGCGTGCCGCCCGGATTGACCCAAAGGCCCCGCCTCCGATTCCCGCCGCCGGCGACGCCTGGGCCTACCAGGATCCGGCCCGCGCGCTCGAACGCCAGAAGTCGGAAACCTCGACCACCCACCTCTGCACCGCCGACGCCGACGGCACGTTGGTGTCGCTGACCAACACCCTCGGGGGTGCCTGGGGTTCGGAAGTCGTGGCGGGCGAGACCGGCATCGTCTGGAACAACGGCATGTTCTGGTTCGATCCCGTGCCCGGGCGCCCGAACTCCGTCGCTCCCAACCGCACCGGACTGAATAACATGACGCCCACGATCGTGCGCGCGCCGGACGGCCGCACGCTGGCCGTTGGCGCCTCCGGCGGTCGGCGCATCACCAACTGCCTCACCCAGCTCATCGCGCACGTGTTCGACTTTGGCATGGGCGCCCAGGACGCCGTGGCCGCGCCGCGCCTGGACGCCAGCACACCCTGGGTGACGGTGGATCCGCGTTTCGGAGACGAGACCATCGCCGAGTTGCGGTCGCGGGGCTGGGATGTGCGCGTGCCCACGTACCCGGGCCGCACCGCCTTCGCGAGCCCCGCCATCATCCTGCGTGACGCCGACGGCGGCCTTGGCGCCGGCGTCGACGTGTTCCACAGCGCCTCCGCCCAGGGGCTCTGAGACCGCCTGGAACCGACACGGGCGCCGCCTGTGTTCGAATACTTCCTGATGAACCGGGTCGCTCGCCGTACTGTTAAGCCGTTGACTCCCTCAACCGATTTCGCATGAAGAATTCAGTCCAAATGACACGTCGACGACTGCTCGCCGCGGCTTTGGGCGGCACCGCGCTTGCGGTTTTGGCCGCTTGCGGCGAGGACACGCCATCGCCGCCGGCCGAGCCGGAAGCCTCATTGCCAGTTACACCGTCGACAACCTCGCCAGGGGCGCCGGCGGCGACTCCGGCCGCGGCCGCCGCTGCGCCTCCCTCCGGCCCGCCGGCTGGGACCCGGCTGCCGGACATCGCGGCCCGCGTGCGGCAAGCGCAAGGGGACGTCGGCATCCTGCCGCCCGCGCCGGCAAGCGCGTCCGACAGCCCGATCGAGGTGCCGGCCGACGTGCTGGCCGCCAGGGCCGAGCGGCTGATAACCCTCAGCGACCGCGACCAGCTGTCGGCGACCGCCTGGCGCAACATCGGCTGGAAGACCGACTTCGAGACGTCCCTGGTTAAGTTCGACGAGATCTTCTCCGGCGGCGTGCCGCGCGACGGCATCCCGCCCATCGACGAGCCAAAGTTCACCGACTTCGCGGAAGCCGTGCAGTTCATCGCTGGTCGCGAGCCGGTGATCGCGCTTCGCGTCAACGGCGAGGCCCGCGCCTATCCGCTGCAGATTCTGACCTTCCACGAGATCGTGAACGATGTCATCGGCGGCCGGCCGGTCGCCGTCACGTTCTGCCCGTTGTGCAACTCGTCCGTGGTGTTTGACCGCGAAGTATTCGGGTCGGCTCTTCGCTTCGGCGTTTCCGGCAACCTGCGCAACAGCGACCTCATCATGTGGGACGACGTTACCGAAACCTGGTGGCAGCAGCTGACGGGCGAGGGCCTGGTCGGCCACCTGGCCGGAGTGACCCTGACGTTCCTGCCATCGCAGTTGATCGCGTTCGACGAGTTCAAGGCCGCGTTTCCCGACGGCCGGGTCCTATCCCGCGACACGGGTTTCACCCGCCCCTATGGCCGCAATCCGTACGGTGGATACGACACCGTCGACGACCGGCCCTTCCAGTCCGATGGCCGTATTGAGGAACGACCCTTCCTGTTCCAGGGCCGCCTGGATACTCGGCTGCGGGCGACTGAGCGTGTCGTTGCGCTGGAGATCAACGGTGAAGCCGCGGCCTACCCGTTTACCGAGTTGCGCGGGCAGCGCGTCGTCAACGATGACGTTGGTGGTGAGAAGATCGTCGTGCTCTGGACGCCCAACACGGTGTCGGCGTTGGATAAGACTTCGATTGCCGACTCCGGCGCGGTTGGGTCGGGCGTGGCCTACGGACGGGTGGTCGACGGACGCGAACTGACCTTTGCCGTTCAGGACAATGCGTTCAAGGATCAGGAGACAGGATCGACGTGGGACATCACAGGCCGCGCGCTGAGCGGAGAATTGGCCGGCAAGGAGCTGCCGCCGCTGGTCCACGCCAACCACTTCTGGTTCGCCTGGGCCGCGTTCAGGCCCGCGACGCGCGTATACGCCGCGAGCTCCTGAACACGCGGATCGGCCGCCGGCGGCTGATGGCCCTGGCCTCGGTCGCCGGAATGGCCCTCGCTGCCTGCTGCGAACCGGCCTCCAGCGCACTGACCGACCAGCCGGAGCGCGTGCCAACCGAAGCGGATCAGCCGCCGTTCGCCGCCGTGGTTCCGCCCGACACGTCGATTGCCGGCGTCGCCAGCGGGATGCGCGTGCCGCCTGAAGTCATCACAGCTCGCGAGTCGACACTGGTAGCCGCCACTGCGGCCGACCTGGCGCGCGCCGAGGAATGGCGCCGCCGGGACTGGTCGACCAACTTCCAGATTTCCAGCGTTGCCCTCTCCGAGTTGCAGACCGACGATCTTGAGCGCTTTCGTGCCGACCCCATTGACACGCCAGACTTCGGGGACATCGACACCGCCAATGCCTTTCTCACGGCGCGCGACCCGGTCGTCGCAGTCGCCGTCGGCGCGGACACCCGCGCCTATCCCCTGCGCGTCCTTGTCTGGCACGAGACGGTCAACGACGTGGTTGACGGGAATCCGGTTCTGATCACTTACGACCCCCGCACCAATGCGTCGCGGGTCTATGAGCGCCGCCTGCTGGGCGCCGCCATGCGGTTTCGCACCGCTGACGTCCTACACCAGGGCGGGCGTCTGCTCTGGGACTCCTTGACCCAAACGTGGTGGCGCCAGTTCACCGGGGAGGCCATCGTTGGCGACTACACCGGCCTTCGCCTTCGGCCGCGTCCCTCCCTGTTGCTGAGCTACGAGGAGTTTCGACAGTCGTTTCCCCACGGCCAGGTCCTTGGGCCCTCGAGCGGCCCCGATGGCGATGACAGGCCCGACTACGGCGCCACCCGGTATGCGGGCTACGACGGCGGCAAGGGTCCGCCCCAGCACGTCGACGGTGTGCCGGATCCCCGATTGGATCCAGCCGCACGCGTGCTGGCGCTGGAGGTCAACGGTGAGCCTGGGGCCTTCGATTTCAGTCATCTGATCAGCCGGCGTGTCCTGAACGACCGGGTGGGCGGCGAACCGGTCGTGGCTGTTTGGTCGCCCGGCGCTTTGTCAGTGCTCGACACGCCCAGAATCGCCGACGCGCGCGACGTGGGCATGGCGGCCGCCCACGGCCGCGAGGTCGATGGGCGCTTGCTCACCTTCGAGTTTGCCGAAGATTCGTTCCGCGACCGCGATACTGGCAGTGTCTGGAATCTGAGCGGACGAGCCATATCAGGCCCGTTGGCGGGCGCGCAGTTGCCGTCGCTCGTCCACACCGCGCCCTACTGGTGGGCCTGGTCGGCTCACAATCCAGCGACGCGATTGGTGACGAACCCTACCTAGGTCCGCGCCGGTCGGTTGCTAGCCTCTAGTCCTCGTTAGTTCCCCGGCCCTTAGTTCTCATGGGTTTTCGCCACGGGCCTCCGTCGGGGCGGGCGGGATTTAGTCCCCGCGAGTACCTGCGCGCCCTCAGCACGACCTTCGCCTACACGCCGCGCGTGCTGGGCATGGTCTGGCAGACCAGTCCCGGCCTCACGGCGGGCGTGGCCGCCATCACCGGCGTTCGCGCCCTCATTCCCGCGGCCACGATCTGGCTGACCAAGCTGGTGATCGACGCGGTCGTCGAGGCCATCGCCAACGGCGGGACCGATGAGTCGGTCAACCGCGTGATAACGCTGGTGGTGCTGCAATTGGCCCTTGCCCTGGCGTCCACCGCGCTCGACCACGGGGGCAGCGCGCTGCGGGCCATGCTGGGCGACCGCTTCTCCAACCGCATCAACATCGTGATCCTGGAGAAGGCCGAGACCCTGGACCTGGCCTACTTCGAGGATTCGACCTTCTACGACATGCTGGAACGCGCCCGCCGCGAAGCCAACATGCGCCCGACCGGCCTGGTCACCAACACTTTCTCGCTCGTTGGCAGCGTCATCCAGCTCATTTCGGTCGCGGCGCTGCTGGCCTCGCTGGCCTGGTGGATTCTGCTGGTCGTGGCGGCCACGTCCATCCCATACCTGGGCGCGGACATGTGGTTTGCCCGCCTCAACCACCGGATGCAGTGGCGGCGCGCCCCGGACGCGCGCCGGCTCTGGTACCTCGGCTACGTGATGACCTCGGATGAGACGGTCAAGGAAGTCCGGCTATTCGACCTGGGCGGCCATCTGCTGGACCAGTACCGCCGCACCTTCGCCCGCTTCTACCGGGAGAACCGCAAGCTCACCATCTCGCGCGAGAGCGTCACGTTCGTGTTGGGCATCCTCTCGGCGGGCACCGCCTCCGGCCTTTACATCTTCGTGGCGCTGGCCACCATCGCCGGCCGGCTGACCCTGGGCGACCTGACGCTATACCACCAGGCGCTGGTCCAAACCCAGGACCGCCTGCGCATGATCTTTGCCAGCGTCAACTCGATGTACGAGGCCAACCTGTTCCTCACCAACCTCTTCGACTTCCTGGCCTTCGAACCGGACATTCGCCCCGATCCCGGCCGCCGTACCGTGCCCCGGCCCATCAAGGACGGCATCGAACTGCGCGACGTCAACTTCGCCTATCCGGGCGTCCGCGAGCCGGTGTTGCGCGGCATCAATCTGAAAGTGAACGCCGGCGAGACCATCGCGCTGGTGGGGGCCAACGGCGCGGGCAAGACCACCATCGTCAAGCTGCTGACCCGGCTCTACGACCCATCCGCGGGCCGCGTGCTGATCGACGGGCGCGACATGCGCGTGTACGACGTGGCCAGCATTCGCAGCCAGATCGGCGCGATATTCCAGGACTTCGTGCGCTACCACGCCACCGCCGGCGACAACATCGGCTACGGCAACCTGCCGCTGAAGGACACGCCCGGGCTGGTCGAGTCCGCCGCCCGCCGCAGCGGAGCCGCCGAGGCCATCGAAGGCCTCCCCCGCACCTACGACACCACCCTGGGCCGCTGGTGGGGCGACGGCACCGAGCTTTCAGGCGGCGAGTGGCAGAAGATCGCCCTGGCCCGCGGCTACATGCGCGACGCGCAGCTCCTGATCCTGGACGAGCCCACCTCGTCCCTGGATGCCCGCTCCGAGTATGAGGTCTTCCAGCGCTTCAAGGAACTCGTGGCCGGGCGCATGGCCGTGCTGATCTCGCACCGCTTCTCCACCGTGCGCATGGCCGACCGCATCTACGTGATCGAGGACGGCCGCGTCTCCGAGCACGGCACCCACGAGGAACTCATCGCCCTCGACGGCACCTACGCCACCTGGTTCGGCATGCAGGCATCGGCCTACCAATAGCCAGCCGGGGCCGCGGCCCGTACGATCGCGGCAGCAAATCCTGATGGAGGTGTGTGATGTCTGAAACAGCAACGCTGAAGGTTGGCGACGAGGCCCCCGACTTCGAGCTTCCGTCGAAGCCCAGGGGCGAGGAGCCGTTCAAGCTGAGCGACCATCGCGGCTCGACGGTGGTGATCAACTTCGTGCCGGCCGCATTCTCGCCAACGTGCAGCAACCAACTCCCCATCATCGAGGAAAAGCTGGCCGGTCTCGAGGGCACGGTGACGGTCGCGATCTCGACGGACAACGGGTGGTCGCAACAGGCCTGGGCCGAGCAGACGGGCGTGAGCTATCCCGTGCTGAGCGATTTCAACCCGCTGGGGGCGACGGCCAGCGCCTACGGCGTGCTGCTGGAGGGCATGAACATCGCCAACCGCGTGGTCATCGTGATCGACCCGGATGGCAATGTCGCCCACATCGAGACCGCCCCAGACGTGCCGGAACTGCCTGACTACGACCCGGTCATGGCCTGTCTCGCCCACTGACCTCCAGGGGCGTCATTTGCGGTAGCTAAGCCTCGCCCTATCTGGAACTCGGCTTCGGCAGGAACGGGATCAGCGAGTTGGCCAGCGCGGAGATGTTCCGGCTTTGCACCCACACGGTGCCCATGCCGCTGAACTTCATGACCAGGCCCTCGCCGCCGCCGATCAGCGAGCGGATGCCGCCCACCTTGCCGATGCTGTAGTCCACGCCTTCGGTGAACGCCACCATGTGGCCGGTGTCCACCACCAGTTCGGAGCCGTGCGTGATCTCCAGCTCCTTGACCGCCCCGTAGGAGTCGAACCAGATCGTGCCGCCGCTGTCGGTGTGGGCGCGCAGGAGGAACAAGCCCTCGCCACTGAACAAGCCGCGCCCGCCCGAAAAGCTCGTGTCCAGTTCCACGCCGCCCGTCGAGGCCAGGAACGAGCCCGACTGGACGATCAGGCTCTCGCCCCCGCCCAACTCGTGACCCACGATGTCTCCGGGCACCGGCGGCGCGAGGCTCACCCAGCCGTTGCCGGGTCCCTCGCACGTGAAGGTGTTCACGAAGAAGGACTCGCCGCCCATCATGCGCTTCAGGCCGCCGAATACCCCGCCGCTGCCCATGCCGGTGGTCATCTCCACGTCCTGCTGGGCCACCATGGCCCCCGGCTCCGCCTTCACCGACTCGCCGCTGGACAGCTCCAGCGTCAGCATCGTGTAAGCCGGGTTGTACTCGATCTCGGTCCGCATACATGAATCTCCAGGATCACTCGCTACAGCCAGTGTAGGCGCGTCCGTTCCGGATGGTCGGGGGCCGGGCAATCCTGGGCGGGGCGCCTAGGGCTAGGCGCGGACGGTCTCCGAAAACACCTGCGCCGCGGGCAGATTCCAGGTGAAGGCACTCTGCACGACTGGCTCGCCACCGAGATCCTCGTTGGTCGCTTCCCAGGCCTGAATCGCGTCCAGCACGTTGCTCCGAAGGTCGTCGAGATCCTCGCCCTGCGCCACGCAGCCTGGAAGTTCATGAACCTCAGCCCAGAAGCCGATCTCGTCGGACTCGGCCTCGAAGACCGCGACGGTGTACGAATGCAGCATCAGAGCGCCTCCTCTGGATTGTCCATCCAGACTCAGGCTAAACGAAGTAGCAGGAAAGCGAATGTGGCGGTCGTGGACTCGCGAATTATGACGAATTGTCTGCTGCGAGTCGGGGATCCGAGGCAGATCTGACTAGTCGAGACTAATAGTTACTCATGCCTGTGAGCCCTTTACGAGGACAACCAGCAGCAACCCTATTCACTGGGACTACTACAGTATCCAGGGATGCTTGGCACCATAGTGTCTCAGGGTGTATAATGAATCTGTAGCGGGATCGTGCTGCAGGTGATCCCAGTTCGATTTACTTGAGTTAGGAGACTTTGGATGCCTGGACAAGCCGAAGAGTTCTTTGAATTCGTCAGGAAAACACCCAACACGCCGGAAGGTGCCCAATGCATCGTGCAGGAAGGCCAGGCGACGCTCAATGCGCTTGATTGGGAGATCACGCAGCAATTCGACCAGCGGCGTCGGGTGCGCAACCTTGTCATTCGATTCGCACAGATCGGACCGCTTCTGAAAGGCGAGTCGCTGCTAACCAAGGAAGAAATCAGGAAGGTTGCGGGACGACCTACGGCGTTGACGACAGGCGACAGCGTAAAGCAGGAGGTTTTGGATGTCGCCGCTGAAGCCGGAGACCCGGTAAGTGTGGCGGACATCGCTGAGGAGCTACGAAAACGCCTCTGGGGGCAGAGACTTCCGTGGTCCAACCCCCAGGCTGCCATCGGAACGATCCTCTACCAGTCTGGCGATTGGATACGCATGGAGCGTGGCGTTTTCACACGAAAGGTGGACGAGACTTCGCCGGATGACCTTCCGTTCCGAATGCGAAGCGGGACCCCTGGATAGAAGCAACTGGCCAGGGGTCCCGCTGTGAATCCATGCCCTCGTAGCTCAATGGTCCAGAGCAGGTGGCTGTTAACCACCGCGTTGCGGGTTCGAATCCCGTCGAGGGCGCTGAATCCGTCTGGCTGGTGGGGCGTAGCGGCCTCACCAGCCATAACGCCTGGAGTCGACGACTACAGACGCGTACTCCGAGTATAGGGAGAAACATGTGGCCTCCGCAGAGTTCCCCTCGAGTACCAAATCTAGGGGCTCTGCCTGAGCAAGCAACATGACCGACTGACAGCCCCCCATCCGTGCGTAACAATCGACCCAGCTTTGTGTCGCTTCACCAGGAGAGGTTTCCCTTGCAGTTCCCCAACCCCGTTCGGCAGAAAATCCAGGCCGGCCAGCCTTCGTACGGTTCGTTCCTGAACCTGGTCTCGCCCATCGCCGCCGAGGCCCTCGTTGTGGCCGGCTACGAGTGGCTGGCCGTGGACGTGGAGCACGCCCAGTGGGACATCGGCACCACCACCGAGGCCTTCCGCGCCATCGAGTCCCGCGGCGGCATTCCCATGGCCCGCGTGGAGTCGCACGACCCGGTCGTCCTGGCCCGCACGCTTGACGCCGGCGCCATGGGCGTAATCGTTCCGCACGTCAGCACGGTCGCGCAGGCCGAGGCCATCGCCGACGCCTGCCGCTATCCCCCGGTCGGCCACCGCTCCGCCGGCTCCGGCCGCGCCACCATCAACATGGCCGACCGCGACCGCATCAACGACGAGCTCCTGGTCTGCCCGCAGATCGAGGACATGGAAGGCGTCAACAACATCGAGGCCATCATGGCCGTGGATGGCATCGACGTGGCCTTCATCGGGCCGAACGACCTGGCCATCTCCATGGGCCTCAACACGTCCGAGGCGTTTGTGGACGCCGACCACGTGGCCGCCATCGACGCGATCCTGGCCGGCGCCCAGGCCAACGGCAAGCCCGCCGGCACGCCGATTTCGGACGTGGCCAAGGCCCGTGAACTGGTCCAGCAGGGCTTCACCCTGATCGACTTCGGCAACGACCTGCGCATGCTCACCTCCGCCGCCAGCGACGCCCTGGCCGGCATGAAGGCCTAACGCCGGCGGCCATGAATTACGTCACCAACGACAAGGTCGCCGTAATGGGCGCGGCCGGCGCCGTGGGCTCCAACATCGTGCAATCGCTGCTGGCCACCGGCGCCGCCAACCGCATTGCCATGTACGACCCCTTCGGCCCCGGCCTGGAGGGTGCGGCCGCTGAGATTCACCACTGCGGCTTCCCAGACGCCGAAGTCACCTGGACCACCGACGGGGCGGAAGCCCTGACCGACGCGGCCTATGTGCTCAGTTCGGGCGGCGCGCCGCGTCGCGAGGGCATGACCCGCGAAGACCTGCTGCGCGGCAACGCCGAAATCGCCGCCCAACTGGGTCGCGACATCGCCGCCAACGCGCCGGACGCCAAACTGGTCGTGATCGTCTTCAACCCGGCCGACGTCACCGGGCTGGTCACCCTGGTGCACTCCGGCCTGCCCGCCTCCCGTGTCAGCACGCTGGCCGGCCTGGACAGCACCCGCCTGCAAACGAGACTGGCCGAGCATTTTGGTGTCTCCCAGTCCCGCGTCACCGGCTGCCGCACCTACGGCGGCCACGGCCAGGAAATGGCGCTGTTCAAGGGCGAGACACGCATTGACGGTGTTCACCTGAACGACGTCATCGCGGGCGCCGCAAACGTCAACGGCGTTGGCCTGGACGCCGATGGCTGGGCCGGCATCCGCCAGGATGTGCTGGACGGCGGCACGCGCATCATCAAGCTGCGCGGACGATCGTCTTTCCAGTCGCCCGGCCACCAGACGGCCATGATGGTTCACGCCGCCGCCGGCGGTTCGCCCTTCGAATGGCCCTGCGGCGCCTACCTGACCGGCGAGCCCTATTCGCACGTGATGATGGCCATGCCGGCGGAACTGGGGCCGGACGGCGTTGCCTGGTCCATGCCGCACGGCGACGATGCCGAGCTTGCGGAACTCGACGCCGCCTACGCTCACCTGCAGGCGCTGCGCGACGAGACCATCGAGATGGGCATCATCCCGCCCGTTGCCGAATGGGCCTCCGTTAACCCCAACCTGGCCTGACCTCGGCTAGCTGAGGATCCGCAGCACCTCTTCGGGCATCAGCCGCCCGACGTTGGTGGCGCTGTACACGGCGTGCTCTACCCGGCGGT
Source organism: Chloroflexota bacterium (assembly GCA_022825895.1). Lineage (GTDB taxonomy): Bacteria > Chloroflexota > UBA11872 > UBA11872 > UBA11872 > UBA11872. The sequence goes on from JAJDVX010000027.1 coordinate 72,872, forward strand.
CCGCGTCCAGCACGAAGGCGCTGGCCTGGTGCGACTGCCGGTCTTCGTTGCGGTAGGCGCCCAGCGCGTCCACCGAGTCCGGGTAGGCAAGCTCGCCCACCAGCGGTACGTCCACCTGCAGGCGCTCGCGCGTTGCCGCGGCGTCCGCGGCCGAATCGACCGACAGCCCCACCACCTGCACGCCCAGCGCGGCAAAGGCGTCCAGCACGTAGCTATAGGCGACCAACTGCCGCCGGCAATGCGATCACCAGTGGCCGCGGTAGAACAGCAGCACCGCCGGGCCGGCGTCCAGGTCGTCCGGAATGCGGGCCGGTCGGCCGTCGTCCCAGCGGCCCGTCAATTCGGGAAATGTGTCGCCCACGTTCAGTCGCGTCATGCCGGTCATCCTCTCCAGCGCGGCACCCGCAGCGTGGCGGCTCAGGAATCGTCGGTCAACTCTCGTCCGCCCGAGACGCTCCTCTTCCCGTCGCGGCTCCGGTCTGCCAGAATCGGACAATCCGTCAAGCCTCTGCGAGTGAACCCCATGACGACTGACCAGCCCGCCATCACCGCCTACCTCAAGCCCGTCTGCGGTTGGAGCGCCGGCGTCCGCGCCGTGTTCGACAAGTACAGCCTCGACTACGAGGACAAGGACATCATCAACGACGCGACCAACTACTACGAGATGGTTGCCCGGAGCGGCCAGCCGCTCTCACCGTGCGTGGTCGTGGATGGGCGCATGCTGGCCGACGTCAGTGGCGAGGAAGTCGAAGCCTGGCTGGCCGACAAGGGCTACATCCAGCAAAACAACCTTCCCACCCCCGTCCCCATCGACCGCGCCTGCCCCGACGAACTCCACGCGGCGAGCGTCACCTTCGAGGGATAGTTCAAGGCGCCCGATAGGCGTCGTACGAAGCTCTTTGGATCGGGCTGCGGCCGTTCGTCCCGGGTTGGTGCGGCCGTGAAGCAGGTCTTGTCCTAGCCGCGCAGCTCCGCACCTAGTCGGTGCTGCAAGGCCCGCACTACCCGGTTGTGCGCTCGGTCGGCTTGCTTATCCGTCAGTGTCCGGTCCGGTGCGGCGTAGCTGAGGGCGTAGGCGAGGCTGCGTTTGCCGGGGGGGATTTGTTCGCCGCGATATTCGTCGAAAAGGCGGGCCGACTGAAGGAGTGGGCGGCCGGCGCGCACGATGGCGTCGGACACGTCCGCCTGCGTCACGTCGCCGTCAACCACGATCGCCAGGTCGCGCAGGGCTGAGGGGTACTCCGACCAGGCGCTGAACCTGGGAGGGCCTGCGGAGGCTTCGCGAACGGCCGGCATGTCTACGAGCAGCGCCCAGGACCGCTCGTCCAGGTCGAAAGCCTCCGCCACCTCGGCGTCCACCTCGCCATAGGCGGCCAGGAGGCGGCCCCGGTAGGCAACGGCGGCAGAGGCACCGGACGCGAAAGTCGGGTGCTGAAGGTCGTCGTGGCTCGTCGCTTCTGCAGGCACGCCTGAACGAGACAGCAGCTCATCCACCACACCGCGCACGAACGGCAGTTCCACGGTGACGGTTTCGTTCCACCGGTCGGCGCTGACGCGTTCGCCGATCACGGCGGTCAGGAAGTTCGGTTCCTCGGGCAGGTCGCCGTCGCGTGCCAGGAACGAGGGCTGGTAGTCGAAGAGCAGCAGGTCGCGGTCAGCGTGCCGGCGGTTTGCGCGCAGGGTTTCCAGCATGGTGCCCAGGCCGGTCAGCCGCAGAACGTTCTCGTCCATCGAGAGCGGGTTGCGCAGGCGCAGCGGCTCGCGGTCCAGCGGCAGCAGCCGGTCGGTCAGGGAGCGTCCGGCGTCGTTCATGGCCGTCTCGCGAACCTCGGCCCATGCGTCGGCATCGCCGAGCGGCGAGTCCGGCGGAGCGTCCAGCAGGTCCGGCGGCACCAGCCGGGCCATGCGCGCTTCGCTGGTCAGCGCGTAGGTCACGCACTCGGCAAAGCCCAGGCCCGCCATGATGTCTCGTGCCTCGTCGTCGCGTTCGTCGATCTCTCCCGGCGCCAGGTCCATCACTTGTCCGGTCGGAAGCGTGTCCGGAATGCGCTCGTAGCCGACCAGGCGGGCCACTTCTTCCACCACATCCGCCGGCGCGGTCATGTCGCGACGCCAGAACGGCGGGGTCACGCGCAGCTCGTCGCCGTCCTCATCCAACCCAAACTCCAGCGAACTGAGCGCCTGCCGTACCTCGCCACGGTCGTAAGCCACGCCCATCAGCCGCTCGATGCGGTCAAACTCCAGCGACACTGGTGTCGGATCCGATGGCTCGGGGTAGGCGTCGGCCGTCAGGAACTCGCCCCGGCCGGCGCCGATCTCCTCGATCAGTTGCACACAGCGCCGCAGTGCCAGCACCGTCAATTCGGGTGGCAGGCCTTTCTCGAAACGTCGCGAAGCCTCGCTCCGCAGGTTCAGGCGATGCGCCGTGCGGCGAATGCTGACCGGATCGAAGGTGGCCGATTCCAGCAGGACGGTCGCCGTCGTGTCGGTGACCTCGGTATCAAGGCCGCCCATCACGCCGGCCAGCGCCACCGGCCCCTCGGCGTCCACGATGCACAGGGTCTCAGGCGTCAGCTCGCGGTCCTGGCCGTCCAGGGTTACCAGGCGCTCGCCCGGCCGCGGTGTGCGAACCCCGATGAAGCCGCCGCGCACCGTGTCCCAGTCAAACGCATGCAGCGGCTGCCCCAGTTCCAGCATCACGTAGTTGGTCGCATCCACGATCGTGCTGATCGGACGCACCCCCGCCTGTTCCAGCCGGTCTCTTATCCAGGCCGGCGACTCGCCGACCTTCACGTCATGCACGAGGGCGGCCGAATACCGCGCGCAGAGCGACGGATCGTCGATCTGCAGTTGAACCGGCTGGCTCGGTCCATGCTCCCCCGCGCGGTCGTCAGGAATCGGCGAGCGCACCGGTGTCCCGTACAGCGCCGCCGCCTCGCGGGCGATGCCCAGCACCGAAAGCGCGTCGGGGCGATTGGCCTTGAGCTCGAACTCCAGCACTTCGCCGCCCAGCGCCTCCGCCAGCGGCCGGCCCAGTGGCGCGTCGGGATCCAGGACCAGGATTCCCTCGTGGTCGTCGCTGATGCCCAGCTCCTTGGTGGAGCACAACATGCCGCGCGAGACCACGCCACGGATGCGCGTCGGCTTCAGCTCCTTCAGCACCGGCTCGTCGGCGTAGGGGTCCCAGAGCCGTGCGCCTGCGGGCGCGAAGGCAATCCGGTCGCCCGCCTCGAAGTTCCAGGCGCCGCAGACCACCTGGACTTCCTCGCTGCCCGTGTTCACGGTCGGCAGGTTCAGGCGGTCGGCGTTGGGGTGCGGGTCGATACGTACGACTTCGCCAACCACGATGCGGTCCCAGTGTTCACCGGCGCGGTGGATTGCGCCGACCTCGAAACCCGCATTGGTCAGCCGCGTGGCCACGTCGTCGACGGACGCCTCGATCCCCGTCAGCTCGCACAGCCACTCGAAGGGAACGCGCATGGCTCAGCGCAACTGCCGGAGGAACCGCAGGTCGTTGCGGTAGAAGGACCGGATGTCGGTTACGCCGTACTTGAGCATGGCAATGCGCTCCACCCCCATGCCGAAGGCGAAGCCCTGGTACACGTCCGGGTCGTAGCCCACGTCGGCCAGCACCTTCGGATGCACCATGCCGGAACCCAGGATTTCGATCCAGCCGGTCCCGCCGCACACCGGGCAGCCGTCGCCGTTGCAGGCGTGGCAGGACATCTCGGCCTCGGCGCTTGGTTCCGTGAACGGGAAGTAGCTGGCGCGAATCCGCAGCTCGCGGTCGGGTCCGAACATGGCCCGCACGAAGTAGGTCAGCGTCCCGCGCAGGTCGGCCATCGTGATGTGCTTGTCGATGGCAAGGCCCTCCACCTGCATGAACTCCGCTTCGTGCGAGGCGTCGCGGTCCTCGTAGCGGTAGACCTTGCCGGGCACGATCACCCGAACCGGCGGCCGGATCTGCTCCATCACCCGCGCCTGGACCGGCGACGTGTGGGTGCGCAGCAACAGCTCCCCCGGCCGGGCCTTGTCGTCGATGTGGAACGTGTCCCACATGTCCCGCGCCGGGTGGTCCGCCGGGATGTTCAGCAACTCGAAGTTGTAGCGATCCCACTCCACCTCGGGGCCGCTGACGGCCCGAAAGCCCAGCGGCGCCAGCACGCGGCGAATCTCCCGCAGGGTTCGCGTCAGCGGGTGCAGGCTGCCCAGTCGCACTGGATACCCGGGCATGGTCACGTCCACTTGCGCGCCGTCAGCGCCGCGACGCAGTTCGGTCTGGCGGGCCTCCAGGGCCTCTTCCAGCTCGCGCCGCGCCGCGTTGGCCGCCTGGCCGGCTTCGCGACGCTCTTCGCGCGGCAGGCTGCCGACCGAACGCAGCAACCCGGTCAGTACGCTGCGCCGCCCCAGGTGGGTGACGCGCCACTGCTCCAGCGCCGCGTCGTCCGCGGCGGCTGCAAGCTCGGCGCGTGCGGAGGTCAGCAGGGCGTCAAGTCGCTCTTGCACCGGTGGGTCAACTCTGGGGGATTGCCGCGCGCTGCCGCGCGGCCTCGAACAGGATAACGGCGGCCGCGGCCCCCGCGTTCAGCGACTCGACGCCGCGGAGCATCGGTACGCCCACGGCTTCCCGGCAGGCGGCGCGCCAGGCGTCGGATACGCCGCGCGTCTCCGCGCCCACCACCAGTCCGCAAGGGCCGGTCCAGTCAATACCGTGATAGCCACGCTCGGCGTCGGCCGCCGCGGTGTAGAAGGCAATGTCTTCCGCCAGCGGCTCCAGGTCCGCAGGGGTGGCCGCGTCTCGAATTGGTACTCGGAAGTGTGCGCCCACCCCAGCCCGCAGAGCCTTGGGTCCGAAGGGGTCGGTGCTCCCCCGCGTGCGAACGATCAGCGTCGCTCCGGCGGCCGCGCCCGATCTGACCAGCGTTCCCACGTTCCCCGGGTCCTGCACGCCGTCGATCACCAGGACCAGCGGCGTGCCTTCAAGCTCGGCGACCTGCGGTCGGTGTCCAACCGCCACGATGGCCTGTCGCGACGCACTGTCGGCGGCCGCGGTCAGCACGTGCGGCGCGGCCGTTAGTACCCGCGCCCCGGCCTCCGCCGCCGCGTCTGCTGCCAGCTTGATGTCGGGCTTGGGGTAGTCCGCAACCAGGACGGTCTGGAGAACGCCGGCTTGGGCGGCTTCCATCACCAGGCGCGGACCTTCCAGCAGAATCAGCCCGTCGCGCTGCCGAACCGACGCTCGATGCAAGCGGCGCGCCAGCGCCACCTGGGGATTCCGAACGCTGGTAATCATGGCGGGAGTGGCCCCGCGCCGGGACTACGCCGCCCTAGGCCGCGGCCCGGGCAGTGTCGGCCAGAGCTTCGAAGGCCGCCGGCTCGTTGGCCGCCAGGTCCGCCAGTGCCTTCCGGTCCAGCGTGACGTTCGCGGCCTGCAAGCCACGGATGAACGTGCTGTAGGTCAGCCCGTGCAGGCGGGCGCCGGCGTTGATGCGCATGATCCAGAGGCGCCGCATCTGCCGCTTCCGAGCCCGCCGGTCGCGGTAGGCGTACTGCCGCGCGTGCATGAGTTCCTCATGCGCGGCACGGAAGTGCCGGCTGCGCGCGCCGCGGTGGCCGCGCACGGCCTTCAGCACCTTGCGGTGTCGGCGGCGCTTGGTTACACCGCGCTTAACACGAGCCATTGGTCTGCCTCAGTTCGACGCCAGCAGGCGTTCCGCCTGCCGTCGCTGCCCCGGCGGCAGCGAATGTTCGTGATTCTTTGCCCGGCGGGCGCGACGGCTCTTGCGCCGCCGATAGGGACCGGCCCACGACTTGGACGACGTGATTTTGCCGCGCCGCGTGCGGCGCAGACGCTTGATGGCTGCCTTACGGGTTTTAAGTTTGGGCATCGGGGGACAAAAAGGACGCGACGCACGGAAACGGCGTCGCGCTTACGCAGAGCTTAACACAGGTTACTGGGGGACTGTTCGCCCGGGTTGAATCTGTTGCCAGCCCCGGTGCGCGCTGCTTAGGCTGAACGAGCCCTTTTCCGCTTGCCGCCCCGTCGAGGAGCCGGCGCGGAACTAGTCACCCCTCGGCCGCTGCATGCGAATCGCGGTTCTCACGGACGTACATGCCAACCTGACGGCCTTGCGCGCGGTAATGGACGACATCCACGCGCAGGGTCCATTCCAGCTCGTCGTCTCCGCCGGCGATCAGCTCCTTGGCGGCCCGCGCCCGCTGGAGGTGTGGGACACGTTGGAAGCTGCTGGCGTCACGCTGCTGATGGGCGACACCGAACGCGATCTGGCGCTTGGATCGTTCAAGGCCGTGCCCGGTCGTGGACTGCGCCGCGACCTGATCCTGGCGGTCTTCGACTGGACGGTGAAACTGCTCCCGGCCGACCTGCGCGAGCGCGCGGCTGCCCTGCCAAAGCACCTGCGCCTGCAGATTGACGACGGACCGGAACTGCTGCTGGCTCACGCTAATGGCGTCAATTTGCAGGACTTCATCTGGGCCGACACGCCCGCGTCCGAACTGGATCGCCTTCTCGGACCCAATCCCCCCGCCTTGATGGTCGTCGGGCACATCCACGCGCCTCTGGAGCTTGAATACAAGACCACCACCATCCTTCGACCCGGAAGCGTAGGCCTGAAGTACGAACCGCACTGGGCCAGCGTCGCCCACTGGGCCGAGGTCTGGTGGGATACCACGCGCGCCGCCTGGGCCTATCGCGTACACCAGGTCGAATGGGACCACCGCCTCGAAATCGAGGCCGGGCGCGCCGTCAACTATCCAGGCGTTCGAATCCTCCCAGGCTACGAAGCTGGCTGAACGAGGCAGGCCACGCCCGACGTTCGGTTTGGGGGTGTCAGCAACCCTTGCTTTTCCGAGAAAATCATCGTCCACCTTCGACACCGATCGCGCACTCTCGGACCGAGGTCCTTAGGATTCGCTGATGTACGCTCAACGATGAGAGCGATCCTGTTGATGCCGACGCCAGGTGAGTTGAAGCTGCGCGTCTGGCATCCGAGAGTTGAGTTGTGACGCTGACCTATGGAGACAAGCGGGCGAAGACCCGGGACCCGCACGTCGACCGGGTAGCGCTCGACGTGCGACTGGACGATCTCAGCCGGCGAGGCGCCCTCGTTCCTGCCTCTGCGCCAGGGCGCCGTCTACAGGCTGCAGAATCGCGGCCTGGCGTCCTTGAGCGCTTTCTCGCCGAGAGAGGCCGCTGAGCACCGCCTACGTCGACACATCCGCTCTGGTCGCGGTGGCCTTCGACGAATCCGAAGGCGCGGCGGTTGCCAGCCGGCTGCATGGCTATTCGCGCTTGCTGTCCGCGAATCTGCCGGAAGCCGAGTTGCGAGCGGTCTTTGCCAGGGAGGGGCTTGGCTTTCGGCCCGATCTGGTAGCACCGATTGAGTGGGTGCTGCCGGACCGGCCGCTGGCGACGGAACTGACCACCATTCTCGAGACCGGATATCTCCGCGGAGCCGACCTCTGGCACGTCGCCACAGCCTTGTACGTTGCTCCGCATTCGGACCAGCTCGTGTTCGTGACCCTGGACGATCGTCAGCGAAGGGTCGCGGCAGATGTCGGATTCCAGACGTAGCGACTACGTTGCGACGAAGGGAAAGGCGTTCCGCGGTGAGAGGGCCAGTCAGAGTCATTGCCCGCGAGTCATACGTCGGTGCCCAGTAGCCTGTGCCCACTACACTTGATGGCCTGCAACAACGAGGCTCCCCGTGGCAACCACAACCCCCGACCAGGTCCGAGATCAGTTGCGTTCCGTCATCGACCCGGAAATCGGCATCAACATCGTCGACCTTGGCCTCATCTATGAGGTCGACGTCGTTCCCTACGTTGCCGGCGAAGGCGAACCCGAAGCCGCCGACGGCGACGAGCGCGCCACGGTCACCATGACGCTCACCACCCCCGGCTGTCCGGCCGGGCCCTACATCCTGCAGCAGGTCAAGCAGGAAGCCGAGTCGCTGGACCACGTCCGCAAGGCCGAGATCGATCTCACCTTCAACCCTATGTGGAACGAAGAGATGATGAGCGAGGACGTGCGCTGGATCCTGGGCCGCTAGCTCCCGCTGCCCGATTCACTCCTGATGCGCCAGCCGGCAAGAATCCGGCGCCGGTCGCTCCTGGCCGTCGCGGCGCTCGCCCCCGCTAGCGCCGCCCTCGCCGCTTGCGGCTTTGCCGGCGTCAGCCGACGCGATCCCACCGGCGCGCCCTTCATGCACGGCCTGACCCTAGTCGGCCTGTCCCAGACCGACTTCGCCGAGCAACGAGCTGCGCGGCTGGTTCAGTCATCCGTGGCAATCGGCGCGGACTGGGTGTCGATTGCTCCCGGCTGGTACCAGGCAACGAGCGACGCATCCCGGATCCGCCCTGACTCCGTGCGAACACCCCCGGACGGCGACATCCGACGGCTGATCGATCGGGCGCACGCCGCTGGCCTCCGCGTCATGCTCAAGCCATTCGTCGTCAGCGACGACCGGGTATGGCGCGGCGATATCCGGCCGGCCGACCCGTCCGCGTGGTTTGCCGACTACGCCGCGATGGCCTACCGCTACGCTGAACTCGGGGAGAGTTCGGGTGCCGACCTTTTCTGCCTCGGCACCGACCTGGGGTTCTCCGAGGCCGCGCTGGCCGACGACTGGCGCCGGCTGATCGTGGGCGTCAGAGAGCGCTTCAGCGGGCCACTGACCTACGCGGCCAGCCACGCGCCCTCGGCGGGTCTCGGTGGTTATGCCAACGTGCCCTTCTGGGATGACCTGGACTTCATCGGCATCAACGCCTACTTCCCGCTGGCCGACCGACTCATCAGCCATGCCCAGCTCGCCGACGCCTGGAACGTCTGGCTGGAGGAAATCGAGACCTGGCGCGCGGACCAGAGGCTTGACCGTCCGGTCATCTTCACAGAACTGGGCTACCGCAGCGCCGCCACCGCCGCCACCCAGCCGCGGGCGGCCGACCCGGTCAAGCCGCATGAGGTCGATCCCGATCTCCAGGCCAATCTCTACACGGCCTTCTTCGGTCTGCCCTACCGGCTCGAGTCGCTCCAGGGCGTCTTCTGGTGGCGCTGGAATCCCGAGGCAACCGGCGCCCACGACTCCACCTTCGCCCCCAACGGCAAACCCGCCGAGTCCGTGCTCCGCCGCGCCTACACCGCGGCCGCCCGCCGACCGTCCCACCGGGCCTCGAATCCATGACCAACGCCCGCGCAGACCATCGCCACGACTGGTCCCTGCCGTGCGCCTGAGCTACACCAAGCTTTCCCTCTACGAGTTCTGCCCCTACGCCTACCGCTTCCGCTACGTCGAGCGCATCCCAATTCCGTTCTCCCCCCGGCTCACCGTGGGCGCCATCGTTCATTCGGTCCTTCATCGGGCCTTCGAGCGACTGCGCGACGGCGTCCGCCTCACCCGCGCCGACCTGCACGAACTCCACGCCGCCTACTGGCGCGACGCCCCACGCCTGAACCGCGACCGCTTCCCCGACATCTGGGACCGCGGCCACGAACTCCTGGACGGCTTCTGGTCCGCCCGCGGCCACGCGCCCGGCCGCCCCGTGATGCTGGAACGCCGATTCCGCCTCCGCCTGCGCCCCGACGACGCCCACACCGTCGAAGGCGTCATCGACCGGGTCGACGAGCGGCCAGACGGCCTGGAAGTCATCGACTACAAGAGCGGCAGCCGCCGGTCCGAACTACCGGGCCGCTTGCGCACCCAGCTCCATACCTACGCGCTCGCGCTCGAACGCGGCTTTGACCGCGCCGTCTCCAGACTCACCGTCTATTACCTGACCGACAACCAGGGCATCTCCCAGTCGCCCGACCCCGCCACCGCGGACGACGTGCTCAACCGCTACCAGGCATTGGCCGAGCGCGTTGGCGCCGCCGACTTCAAGCCGACCCCGGGCCAACACTGCCGCTACTGCGACTACAACGATCGCTGTCAGTACCGCTGGACTGATGACTCAGATCGCGACGAACCGGCTAAAACGGCCTGACGGCGCGGTTCCAAGAGACTTCGAACTGCCTGCCCCGCCTGCGAACCGAAGCCCGCGTTCCGCCTAGGCGAGCCGCCCGTTATTCGAGAACTGGCAGACACCCGCTTCGCAGTGGTGGTCGCGGATGTGCGCCTCAAACTCGTCGCGGAACGCCCGCACGGCCCCGCGCACCGGCTGGTGCGCAAACTGCCCCAGCCCGCAGAACGAGGCCATCATGCTCGCGCCCAGGTCTTCCAGCAGATCCAGGTCGTCCAGCGAGCCTTGCCCGTGCATGATCCGCTCGCAGATCTGCACCAGGTTCGGTGCGCCCTCGCGGCACGGAATGCAGAAGCCGCAGCTCTCTTCCTCGAAGAAGAGCGCGTCGCGGTACGCCGCATCCACCATGCAGACCGTGTCGTCGTAGACGACCACCCCGCCGGTGCCCATGATCGTGCCTAGCGCGGCCATGGAACCCGGTTCCAGCGCGGCGTCCAGGTGCTCCGGACCCAGCGCCGCCGATGACGCGCCGCCCGGCTTGAAGCCCTTCAGCGGCCGTCCGTCCAGCACCCCGCCGCCATAGTCGTAGATCAGCTCGCGCGCGGTGGTGCCCAGCGGCAACTCATGCACACCCGGCTTGGCCACCCGGCCGGACAGGCAGTACATCTTGGTGCCGGCCGCTTCGCCATGGCCCAGGTTCTGGAACCACTCGGCCCCGTTCTCGATAATCGCCGGCGCCGCGGACAGCGTCTCCACGTTGTTGATCGCCGTCGGCAATCCCCACACGCCCACGTTGGTGGGGAACGGCGGCTTGTAGCGCGGGTTCCCGCGCTTGCCTTCCAGCGAATTGAAGAGCGCCGTTTCCTCGCCCACGATGTAGGCCCCGGCGCCGCGGCGGAACGTCACTTCGAAATCGAAGCCTTCCTTGCCCAGGATGTTCTGGCCCAGGTAGCCCGCCTCGTAGGCCTCGCGGATTGCCGCTTGTGTGCGCTCGTGTGCCAGCCCGTACTCGCCGCGGATGTACACGTACCCCAGCGTCGCGTTGCAGGAGTAGGCCGCGATCAGCATCCCCTCCAGCATCAGGTGTGGGTCCAGTTCCAGCGAGTAGCGGTTCACGTAGGTGCCCGGCTCGCTCTCGTCGCCGTTGATCACCACGTAGCGCGGCGTCTTGGGATCGGAGCGAACGAACTGCCACTTCAGCCCGGTGGGGAAGAACGCCCCACCGCGCCCGCTCAGCCCAGACTCCTTCACCAACTCCGAGACGTCCTCCGGCGACATCTCGTTCAGGACCCTTGCCAGGGCCTGGTACCCGCCCGCCGCACGGTAGCCGTCCAGCGTCCACGACTCCGGGTTACCGAAATTCTTGGTGACGACGAGTTCCATCAGTCGTCTCGCGCCCGCAACTGGGCCAGCAAATCGCGGGCTTTCTCCGCGTTCAATGGTCCGTGCTGCTCCAGGTTCACCATCACGGCCGGCTGCAGATCGCACAGCCCCAGGCACGAGACCGACTCGGTTTCGAACAGCCCGTCCTCGGTAACTTCACTCACCCGCGTGCCCAGCGCCTCGTTGAAGGCCTTCAGCACCGCTGGCGCGCCTGAGATGTGGCAACTGAGGTCCCGACACACCCGCAGGACGTACTTGGCCGAGGGCTTGCGGTGGAACATCGTGTAGAACGTCAGCACGCCAAAGACCTCGCTCTCCGGCAGGCTGAGTTCCTCGGCGATCATCGTCACGGCCTCGGGCGGCACGTACGAGAAGACGGCCTGCGCGGCATAAAGCGCTTCCAGCGTGGCGCCCGGCTCGTCCTTCAGGTCGGCCAGGCGCGCTCGCAGGTCGTCCAGCTTGGCGTGGTCCCCGGGCGCAAGCGTCGAGCGACGCGGCGCGCCAGCATGAATCGCCATTGGGCCTCCCGCGGCTAAGGGGCGAGCGGCGGCAACGCCTTAACCTCTGGGCGCCGCACGCCGGCAACAGGAAGCGGAGTCTACCACCGGCCCATTTCCGCCACCGTCGCGTGCATTGCCTGACTCGGTCAGCCGATGGCAACGCGCCTCTCGCAGACAACTAACCGGATCATCGTTCGCCCGGTACGGGTGGTTCAGGTGGCGGAATCCTCCTTGACGTCTCGGCAAAGACATTCCGAACCACCTCGGCCTCCAGCTCGCCGATGTAGTTCGAGTCTCGTTCGATGCGTTGGCACTCCTGCTCGCCAAGCAAATGCACGCCCTCGGCCGTGACCTGTCCGAGGCTGATCGGAAAGGCCAGACCGTGCGCCGATGTCCGAATGATGTCAGCCATGGCGCGGTAAAGAAGCACGCTGGCCAGATCCAAGTCGGTGTTCGGTAAGTCGTAGTGCGCCAAGCTCGCTCGAGCGAGATAGGCAAATGCCTCACCCGAACCAATCGCCGAGAAGTCGTCCGGAGAGTGAATGGTCGATTCGCCCATGAGGTTGATCCTGAAGATCCAGGCATGTCCGGCCGTGTGGCCGGCGAAGAGGAACGAGCTTCGCAGGGGATTTGTCGCCGACGACCCGAGCCATCGGCCCAATGCCTCACGCTGAACCGGATTCACCACGTCCAGCAGCTTGTGCCGCAGATCGTGAATCGAAGCGTCCTCAACACCGCTTCCAAGGTGCTTCTGCAACTCGTGCTCGATGACCTGAGTCGTGCCCACATCCCCGGCCGAGCCCCAAATGACCCGTGGGCCCAACCGGCGCAATTTCGGCGTTGTGAACCTCACCGATCCCATAGTTACTTGGCTGTCGGCCGCCACAACGATGCCCCCCTTGCACGCTGCCGCGACGATGAGGGTCACGCTCTAGTCAGACTCGAGCAAGGCTGTTTGTGGCGTAGTCGGGCCACTGCTTGTAGACCGAGTACAACAAGTCTCGGAACGACATCGACATTGCCCAGTCGCGCACGTCGAACAGATGATTTCCCATCCATCCGGCGTTTGATTCCAAGGTAGAGGCCGCGTCGGCTCCCAGGGCGGTGAGCCGGTACCGTGGCCAGGTTCGGCCAGGATTCGCTACCGGCTCGATGAGCCCCTCGTACTCAAGCTGGTCCAAATCTGGATATATCTCGCGAGCGAAGGGGCCGTATCTGTAGGGCTCGAACGCATAAAAGTCCGGCGCGTCTAGGTGAGCGCCAAGCTGCTGGTGGAATACGAAGAGAGTCTTCATGAGCCGCATCGGGTCGATAGGCGCCGCAACACTCCCCTCGCGCCCGGCAACGGCCAACAGGAGCCAGTTTTTTCTCGTCACTCGGCGGTTCCCTTCCTCGCCGAAGACTGGCAACCTGATCGTAGCAGCGGCCAAGGGCACCGTAGTATCGGTCGAGGTGATTGATCAGGCACAGCGCGCCCTAGATCAGACGCGCTACCCTCGCCCACTTACCTTGCTGGAGAGCCGCTCATGGCGCTCACGCGGCCACAGGCCCGCGAACTCCGCAGCCTCATGCACGGCTGGACCCGGGCCTCAAACGACGTGGCCGAGCACCTGCGCGGCGTGTCGGTAAGCAGCGACGGTTTGGACATGAAGGCCCTGCGTGCGGCCGTGGACCGCCGCTCCGAAATGGAGGAACTGCTGATGTCGTTCTGGTCTCGAACAACGGCGGCCTGACATGTCAACCCGTGTAGACACAAACCTTCCGTTCTCGGTGGGCGTGGTCAATAGCGAGATCTCCTCGGACGTCGACGTTGGCGTGGCCGTCGCCGCCGACCTCGGGATGTCCCAGATTGAAATCGAGGACTTCTGGGGCCGCGCGGCCTTTGAGTGTGACGACGCTCTCATCGAACGCACTCGAGTCGCGGTTGAGCGCGGCGGCCTCTACGTATCCGCCGTCGGCACGCAGGCCTTCAAGGTCCTCATCCTGCCGCCCGGCGACATCGGCGACCTGGCCTCCATCGACGGCTGGGACCAGCACCGCATTGAGCTCGAAGGCGGCATCCGCGTGGCGCAGGCCCTCGGATCGCCCTACGTTCGAATCTTCTCCTGCCGCCGTGACGACATGATCGGCATGGGCAATCCCAGCCCGCGCCTGCCCGACGGCGGACCGCTGCCCGACGACAGATTGGCCGGAATCGTGGCCGTGCTGCGCGACGCCGGCGACCGCGCCGCCGCCGCCGGCGTAACCCTCCTGGTTGAGAACGTCCGCAGTTGCTGGGGCAACACCGCCGTCAACACCGTGCGCATCCTGGAAGCCACCGACCACCCCTGCGTCAGGCTGAACTGGGACCCATCCAACGGTTTCGTCTCCGGCGGCAACCCGTTCCCACACGGCTACCAGCTCGCCCGCCGCTGGACAGAGCACGTCCACATCAAGGACGCCCGCGTGGTCGACCACGCGACCGGTCTCATCGCCTGGGAGTGCATTGGCCGCGGCGAAGTGGATTTTGTCGGTCAATTCCGGGCCCTTATTGATGACGGCTTCGCTGGGGCGGTGAACCTGGAAACCCACTGGCATCCCGAGCACCGCAGCCGGGAAGCCAACTCCCGCGAGTCTTTCGCCGGAATGCTCAAGGCCCTCGAACTCGCCCAACGCGCCGGTGCCTGAGGCGTCGGTCCTGGCCCGCGACGACGCGCCGGTCACCGATGACGAGATCGCCGCTGGCCACGCAGCCGTCGGCTACGTTAACGGCCTGATCCAGGGCGCGGCCGGCCCGACCACCCAGCGCACGCTCGAGCAGTCCATCCAGGCGGGTGAACGCCGCCTGGCCCGCTTCCGCCGTTTCCTCGACAGCCTCGGCAACCCGCAGGACGGTCTCCGCTGCGTCCACGTCGGCGGCACGTCCGGCAAGGGGTCCGTCGCCGCCAAGCTCGCGGCCGGACTGTCCGCCTCCGGTCTGCGCACCGGCCTGCACTGCACGCCCTACCTGCAAACCGCCCTGGAAAAATTCGTCTGCGACGGCCAACTGGCCCGGCCCTCGGAACTGGTCGACCTGGTCGACTGGATCCGCCCGTATGTGGACCGATTCGCCGCCACCGATCCCGACGGCCAGCCCACCTACGGCATGGTCTGGGTGGCGCTCACGTTGGAGTACTTCACCCGCGCCCGGGTCGACATCGCCGTTATGGAGGTTGGCGCCGGCGGGCGCTTCGACCTGTCCAACGTCATCAACCCCGACCTGGCGATCATTACCAGCGTGGGCCGCGACCACCTCAAGAGCCTCGGCGGCACGCTCGAGACCGTGGCGTGGCACAAGGCCGGCATCTTCAAGCCCGATGCAATCGCAATGTGCGGCCCGCTCCCACCCGAGGCCCAGCCGCCCGTGCGCCAAGCCGCCGCTGCCATCGGCCAGCCGCTGGTCGAGGTTCCGCTGGACGGCGCCGACTTTCGTTCGCGCAACACCCGCCTCGCCGAGGCCGCCCTTGAAGTTCTGGGCGCTTCGAGCTCCACACTCTCGCCCGAGGTCAGGCAGGCGGTTGCCCGGTGCCGCTTGGCCGGCCGCTTCGAACGCATGCCCGGCCGAACCGCCGTGTACCTGGACGGCGCCCACAACCGCGACAAGGCCCGTGCCCTTGGCCAGGTGATTGACGGCGCGGGCCTCCCCCGTCCACGCGTCGGGCTGATTGGCATGGTCGGCTACCGTGCCGCCGCGGAGGTGCTGCCGCAGTTGCTGCCTCACCTCGACGTCTGGGTGGCCACCGAGCCGCAGGTCTACCGCAAGCCCGCGCTCCCCGTGGGCCAGCTTGCTGAGGCAGGCGACAAGCTCGGACAGGCCCCCATTGCCCAGGCCACCGACCCGCACGATGCCCTCCAGGCCGCGCTCGCACTGGCCGGCAACCACGGCTCTGTCGTCGCCGGCGGCTCCGTGTACCTGGCCGGCAACCTGCGCGCCGCCTGGTATCCCACCCTGCAGGTCGTGCGCGCACGCACCATGTGGCCGGCGATCGGCGCTGCCGGGCCGCACGGCCGCGCCGCGCTGGCCGATACTTACCTACCGACCTGAGGCGAGGCCGCGACCCATGGACGAGCACGACGAGGAGGGCCTGACCTACACGCTGGAGGAAGCCACCGAACTCCTGCCCGAGGTCCGCCGCATCGTCGGCAGCCTGCAGCGCGTCTGGATGGAGGCCGGTTCCGAGCGACAGGCGTTCGAGGTCGCCCAAACCTCCAGTCGCCGCACCCCCGTTGAAGTGAGCCTGGCCCACCAGGCGCTCGTCGCCGCCCTCTGGGACGTCCAGCCGCTGGTCGCCTGGCTCAGGTCGCGCAACATCGTGCTGCGCGACCCCTCCACCGGGCTGATCGACTTTCCGTCGGAACTTGACGGCGACGAGGTCTTCCTCTGCTGGCGTCTCGGCGAAGACTCGATCGACTACTGGCACGGCCGCGACGAAGGCTTCGACAACCGCAAACCCCTGCCCCCCGACGCCTGAGCAGACGACGACCGGAAGCTGGACAAGTCCCCTCGCTGGGCCTATCAAGATTGTGAAGGTAATTGGACGTGAGCGTCATGGTTGATCGGCATTCCATCCCTCGTATCGCATTGGGAATGGCTTCACTATTGGTGGCCCTGGCCGTCGCGATGGCCTGCGACTCGCCTGCCTCCGCGCCCACCGATGCCTCCGCCGACGATCCACACCGCATCTTTGTCGTGCACTCGTACAGCGCCGAGTTCTCATGGACCAGGCAACTCCACGAGGGGATCATCCAGGGCCTGGCCCAAAAAGGTCTGATCCGCGATCGCGACTACCAGGTGCAGACCTTCGAAATGGACACGCGGATCACCTTCACAAGCCCCCAGCAGATCGAACAGCGCGCCACCGAGGCTCTTGACGCCCTGCGAGCATTCGGGCCCGACCTCCTTTTTGTCACCGACGATGTCGCGCTCGAGCACGTGGCCGTCAGGTACACCCAGGAGAGTCCCGACGCTCCGCTCCCCACGGTTTTCGCCGGCGCCAATATCGACCCGACGATCTACGCCCCCATCGACAGTCTCGACGAGCCTGGCGGAACCATCACCGGAGCCTTGGAACGCATCCCGCACACCCAGGCCTTCGCAACCGCTGAGCGGCTATTCCCCGATGCGGCCAGGGTCGTCATCCTCGCCGATGCCGGCCCGGGCGCCGCGGCCGTTCGTACCGCCTTCCAGCGCGACGACCAGGCCGCCGCCGTCAGGCCGTTCGAGGTCCTTGACTTTCTCCTGTTGGAAACGTTCGAGGAGTGGAAACGCGCCGTCGTCGACTATCAGGACACGGCCGACCTCATTGCCGTCGTGAATTTCCATCAGCTCCGCGATGCAAGCGGCGCCATCGTCCCGCCAGCCGACGTGATCGACTGGATGGTGGCCGAGAACACCCTGCCCGAGCTCGGCCTCGTGGCCGACTGGGCACGTGACGGCATTCTGGTCGCGGTGGGCAACTCGGGGCTCAAGACCGGAACCTACGTCGGCGCACTGGGCGCGGACATTCTCAATGGAGCCGACCCCGCCACCATGCCCATCGTCGATCCGAAACAGACCGACACGAACTTCAACCTGGCACGGGCCCGCAGCCTCGGAATCGACTTCGCCGCCAGCGAACTGGCCGAGGCCGATGCTGTCTTCGAGACCATCGGCGGCCGATAGGCGCCGAAAACTCCGGCGGCCGACTGTGCACCTATCCTCGTCCCGGAGCCGAAGCTCCGGGGATCGAGGCGCCGCACCCGTGAGTGCGGGTGGTCTGGACTAGCCTCCCGCCACCGACGGCACAATCGACACTTCGTCGCCCGGGCCGACTTCGGTGTCGAAGCCCTCGCGGTAACGGATGTCCTCGCCGTCCACGTAGATGTTGACGAAGCGTCGAAGTTCGCCGTCGTCGTCCAGGATACGTTCGGAGAATCCGGGGTGGGCGGCGTTCAGCTTCTCCACCAGGTCGCCGACGTTCGCGGCGTCGATGTCCACGCTGTTCTTGCCGTCCGTCAGGCTGCGGAGCGGGGTAGGGATTCGGACACGGGGCATAAGGGCGTCTCCTGCGCAATCTAGGCTGGCGTCAGCACGCCGCGGTCGGCCAGCGTCTGCTCAAACGATGTGATGCTCGGTCGGATGTCATAGCGGGCGTCCACACGGCCGTCGATAGCCTCCTGCGTTTTGAGTCCGTTGCCGGTCACCAGCGCCACCGTCAGGTCGTCCCGAGCGATCACGCCGCGCTCCGCAAGCTTGGCCAATACCGCAATTGTCACGCCGCCCGCCGTCTCCGCAAAAATGCCTTCGGTGGAAGCCAGCAGGCGCATGGCGTCCACGATCTCGTCGTCGGTGACGGCTTCGATCACGCCGTCCACTTCCTGTGCCAGCTTCAGCGAATAGAACCCATCGGCCGGGTTGCCGATCGCCAGCGACTTGGCCACCGTGTCCGGCTGGCGAACCGGCCGGTACGTGGTCTGGCCGCGGGCGAACGCCTCGGCCACCGGCGCGCAGCCGTCCGCCTGGGCCCCGTGGATGCGGGTGGACTGGCTGTCCAGCAGCCCCACCTCCACCAACTCCTTCATCGCCTTGCCCATCTTCGTGTACAGCGAACCGGAGGCGATCGGCGCAACGATGTGGTCCGGCGCCACCCAGCCCAACTGTTCCACCGACTCGAAGGCCAGCGTCTTGGATCCTTCGGCGTAGTACGGCCGGATGTTGATGTTGCAAAAGGCCCAGTTGTAGAGGTCGGCGATTTCGCTGCACAGCCGGTTCAGTTCGTCGTAGGTGCCTTCCACCGCCACGATGCCCGCGCCATACACCGCCGCCCCGCGGATCTTGCCCACTTCAAGGTCGGCGGGCATGAATACGTAAGTGGGCATGCCGTGACGCGCCCCGGCGGCCGACACGGCCCCGGCCAGGTTGCCGGTGGACGCGCAGGCGAAGGTCTCGAACCCGAACTCGCGGGCCTTGGTGATCGCCACCGCCACCACCCGGTCCTTGAAGGAGTACGTGGGGTTTACGGTGTCGTTCTTGATGTGCAGGTTGGTCAGGCCCAGCCGTTCGCCCAGGTTGTCGGCGCGTTGCAGCGGCGTGAACCCGACCGGCCATGTCTCGTCCCAGCCCCCCTCCACCGGCAGCAACTCGTGGTAGCGCCACAGCGTGGGCGGCCGGCTGGCGATGGCATCGCGCGAGATGGTCTCGCGGATGGCCGCGTAGTCGAACTGCGCTTCCAGCGGCCCGAAGTCGAACTCGCAGATGTGCGTGGCTTGCAGCGGATACGCACGGCTGCACTCGCGACAGCGAAGCGTCTGAGTCGTGGACATGCGGATGATCCTTGGCAGAGGCGCCGACGAAGATGTCAGCGGATGGCGAAGTCCCGAATCGCCGGGTAACCCGGCTCGCCCGCGTCACGCGCGGGCCCGGCCATCGCCATCGGCCGCTGAGCAGCGTGGGAGAGTTTGCCTCTCACTCCGTCGCAAACCCCTTGGCGCTCCGCGCCCCGCCCGGGGCGCTGCCTCGCGCCGGTGACCCTCGCATCTCGCAGCTTCCGCTACCGGAATTGGCACCCTCTCGAGCATTCGCTCGAAGGTTGCCCGGCTTCGTTGGGCCGACTCCCTCCACCAATCTTGATACGAGGTGTGTCACGTCAACCTTGGTGTTCGCGCATCCTAGCACCCGAAACGGCGTCCAGGCGGACGGCATGGGCCCGTCGAGCGGGAAAAACGCCTCGGACACCCCTCCCAGACGTGCTACGATGGGCGACTGCCTGAAAAGGCATCCGCGCAGTTCGGCGGCGCTTGATTCATCAGCCGCCCCGGTGGCGCACCGGCCATTATCAGCCGGTCGCGGGCGCGACGGCACCTTAACAGGGGAAGAGTGAGTGCGAGTACTCGCGTCATTCCAATGTGTCTGGCGCGACAGTAATCCACGTGATTCGAGGATGACTCGGTGGCTCAGGGCTCCGGTACACCCGGCGCTCTGAAGTAATTGCGATCTGTATCACGCCCGCCAGGGCGTGTGTTGAGATTGGATTGGCGAGTTTGATCCTGGCTCAGGATGAACGTTGGCGGCGTGCCTTACCAATGCGAGTCGAACGGTACGGGGAGGCTCTTCGGAGCGCCCACGACCGTGGCGTCCGGGTGCGTAACACGTAGCTAACCTACCGGTCGGTGGGGGAAAACTCCGGGAAACCGGAGCTAATCCCGCATATGGTCGCCTGGTAGACAGGTGGACGAAAGCTGTGGCAGGGGAACCTGTCATGGCGCCGGCTGAGGGGGCTGCGGCCGATTAGCTAGTTGGTGGGGTAATGGCTCACCAAGGCAGTGATCGGTAGCGGGTCTGAGAGGATGATCCGCCACACGGGGACTGAGATATGGTCCCGAGCCCTACGGGGTTTAGCATGGAGGAATCTTGCGCAATGGGCGAAAGCCTGACGCAGCGACGCCGCGTGGGGGATGAAGGCCTTCGGGTTGTAAACCCCTTTTCTGGGGGACGCAAATGACGGTACCCCAGGAATAAGCCACGGCTAACAGGGTGCCAGCAGCCGCGGTAATACCTTGGTGGCAAACGTTATCCGGAATCACTGGGCGTAAAGCGCTCGTAGGCGGCTTGGTAGGTGTTCGGTGAAAGCCCCCGGCTCACCCGGGGAGGGTCCGAGCAAACCGCCAGGCTGGAGGCAGGCAGAGGACCGTGGAACGTCCGGGGGAGTAGTGGAATGCGTAGATCCCGGACGGAACACCAGAGGCGAAGGCGGCGGTCTGGGCCTGACCTGACGCTGAGGGGCGAAAGCGCGGGGAGCAAACAGGATTAGATACCCTGGTAGTCCGCGCCGTAAACGATGGACGCTAGGTGTGTGGGGGGCTCAACCCCCCTGCGTGCCGGAGCTAACGCGGTAAGCGTCCCGCCTGGGGACTACGGTCGCAAGACTAAAACTCAAAGGAATTGACGGGTGCCCGCACAAGCAGCGGAGCGTGTGGTTCAATTCGAGGCTACGCGAAGAACCTTACCGGGGTTTGACATTACACGGCTATCCCGCGAAATCGGGAGTTCCTTCGGGACCGTGTAACAGGTGCTGCATGGCTGTCGTCAGCTCGTGCCGTGAGGTGTTGGGTTAAGTCCCGCAACGAGCGCAACCCTCGACGCTAGTTGTATGTGTCTAGCGTGACTGCCGCGGACAACGCGGAGGAAGGTGGGGATGATGTCAAGTCCGCATGGCCCTTATATCCCGGGCTACACACACGCTACAATGGCCGGTACAACGGGCAGCAACCTGGCGACAGGAAGCGAATCCCTTAAAGCCGGTCTCAGTTCGGATTGCAGGCTGCAACTCGCCTGCATGAAGTCGGAGTTGCTAGTAACCGCAGGTCAGCACACTGCGGTGAATACGTTCCCGGGCGTTGTACACACCGCCCGTCACGCCATGAAAGTCGGCAACACCTGAAGCCGGTGAGCTAACCCTTGGGAAGCAGCCGTCGAGGGTGGGGTTGGCGATTGGGGCGAAGTCGTAACAAGGTAGCCGTAGCGGAAGCTGCGGCTGGATCACCTCCTTTCTAGGGATGACACCTCCCGGCCTCGGCCGAGAGGTCACCCAGGTTGAGCGATCACGCGGATCGCCGTTCACCAACGGCAGCCGCGCCAGACCCAAACCCATCGAGTCGACCGGAATGGCCCGACCTCGCACTCACTCTTGCCCTGCTAAGGAGCCCCACTCTTTCCTACGCGTCTCCGCGCTCGGTTCCCTGTGCACCTGTTGCCAACTGCTAGGCGCGGTCCTGTGCCACCATGTACGGGAGCGTCGGGCCGGTCAGGCGGCCGCTCCGGCTCACGCCGGAGAGGAAAGTCCGCACTTCACAGAGCGCGGTAGCGGGTAACACCCGTCGCCCGAATCGGCTTACGCCGGCAAGGGCCGGAACAGGGGCACAGTGACGATGCCCGCGCTCCCACCTCGGGAGCGCGGGAGTGAAACGGCTAACCTCTACCGGAAGCAAGGCCAAGTCGGGACGCCACCAGGCTGCTCGCCCAGTCCCAGGTAGGCTGCACGAGGCCGGCGGCAACGCCGGTCCCAGATAGATGGCCGCCCACGACAGAATGCGGCTTATCGACCGGTCCGACGCTCACCGGTCATCGGGATCGCTCTCATCCCGTTTCCCCGGCGCCTTCTCGGTTCAGTACGCCTGGCCCGGTCCCCACCTGCCCACAGGTCATGCCGTCCCGCCCCCGCCGATTCGCTACAATAGCGAGCGGGGTGGAGCAGTGGTAGCTCGTCGGGCTCATAACCCGGAGGTCGTCGGTTCGAATCCGACCCCCGCAACCACGAAGACCCATTGATTCTGATCTTCTCTACGGGCGGCCGTTTGTTCACGCACTGACTCTGGTCGCTGGCAGAGGAGTCGCAATGACGGATCGCCGAGAGCAATCAAGCAGAGGCGCGGTCGCGTTCGGCGAACCCGGAGGCGAACTCGGCGCCTACCAGGATCTCGCGAACGATCACCAAGGCGACACCGCCGCCCCCCACCAAATGCAGACAGCCTGCACGAAGGCTTGGAAGGCGGATTCAGCGACAAGGCGCAAAGGAGAGTCGGGACGCAAGCGCAGTGCCTGCACCAAACCGGATCCAATCTCGGCAAAGCTAGCCTCGCAACTCGTGATGCACGCTAATGCAGTTTCCAATCGTGATACATAAAGACGCGACTAGCAGCTACGGAGTCACGGTACCCGATCTACCCGGGTGCTTCTCTGGCGGTGAATCGTTTGAGGAGGCCATAACGTCGGCCCACGAAGCTGTTGCTTGTCATATTGAAGGCTTGCTCATGGATGGCGAGCCTATCCCGGAACGAAAGCCGATTGATCTACATCAAGGCAATCAGGACTACGATAACGGTGTCTGGGCGCTGATTGATGTCGATATTTCCAGACTCTCCAGTAAGACCGTGCGCGTCAATATCACGATGCCTTCACGCGTGCTGTCCATCATTGATGAAGCGGCGGCTCGGGAAAGAGAAACCCGGTCGGGGTTACTCACTCGCGCCGCTCTTCAATTCGTTGACAGACAATCAACTGCATAGGTATCCGTGATTTAGTCTTGTCGTCTACAGGGACAATCCAAGAGCGTCAATATACACACGCGGCGAATCACATTTGGTGGCGTGCGAGCTGCTAGGTCGCTGCCGTTAACTCAACTGGATAAATCGGCGTGTCTTTACCGTAGTGCAATCGCAGCGCCCAGTCCCAGATGCTGAAGTACGGCACCGGCGTCAGCGTCTCGCTGGCCAGCGATCCGGATATCGCCTTTCCGCTCAACCCGTCCCAGCGGCTGCCGGTTTCCCGGTCGATGAGGTCGGTTCCGTCGGCGTGGAAGGTGAGGCGACGTCCGTCGACCCGCGCTTGGTAGGTGCGCACCAGCCGGCTCTCGGCGTCCGCAAAGGCCACCACCGGCGTGTTGCCAACCACCGCCTGCTGTACGCCGAGTCGCGCCGTCTCGTCGAAGTAGAACCCGGCCCCCGCGCCTTCGATGTCGACTCCGATGACCCAGATGTCTCTGGGCTGGCTCTGAATGTGAAAGGCGCTGTTGGGCGCGCCAACGGACAGGCGCTGCTTCAGGACGAGCGTGGTCGGATGCTGCTCGAGCCAGGAGCCCCAGGGCGTCAGTGAAGCGACAATCGGCCTGAGCCGCGCGCCGTCGAGTGGGCCGTCCAGCGCCTCGCCGAATACCTGGCTCCAGATGCTGCCGGTCTCGTGGTCCCACCAGGTCTGGGCGCCCTTGTAGAGCGCGCCTTGCACGCCCAGGGTCAGGGTTTGCCCCTCCCACACCCGTTCAAAGACCAGCCCGCTGTAGCACAGCGGGCACCAGGTAATCGCCACCGGCACGCCGCCCACCACGTCGTTCACGATCTCGTAGCTCACCAGCGGCTCGATGGGATAGGCGCGGGCGTCGCCGTTGATCTCCACCGCCAGCACCATCTCGTGCGGCTTCAGGCTGATGTTGTCAGGCGTGGTCAGACTCGGGTTGTAGATCGGCTGGATGGCGTCCCGCAATATCCGCACGTCCCAGCGCAACTCGTACGCCGTCGACCGCTGCGGCAGGAACAGCAGCGCTCCAATCACCGCTGCCATGGCCAGTACGCCAAGCACATGCTGTCGTCTCATGCCACGATCGTAGACGGAAGAAATTCAAGCGGGCCTGACGCGAGCTCATGGAATGGTGTGAAGGTGGATGCGTTCGACGTGAGACGGCTCGCCGTGGACGAGCGTCCCTGAAGCCAAGGCGAATCTCCCGTCGCCGTCTGCTGGCTCTAGCTGCCGTCGCACCTGTGCTGTCGGCCTGCGGCGAGACGGTCGCGCCCAGCCGCCTGTCCCAGCTCTGGCCCGAACCCACGCCGGACCGCGCCGCCGCCCTGGTCACCGCCGGCTGGCAGGGCTACTGGTATGCCCGCTACGTCGGGAGCCTCATTGCCACTCAGCCCGGCCTCGGCCTGCCGGCCAGCACGGTCGAAGCCAATCACCATGCGGCCCTCGCCGCCACGCGGCCGGAGGCGATCCCGATTGCCCTCCCCTTTGCCACCGCCACCGTGGGCGTCCCTGCAACCCCCGGGGAATCGCCAACGGTGCGGCAGACCGACGGCATCGTCCGCGTCCGCACCGCAGCCCTGTATATGCGGCTCCTCCAGGCCCTGGCCCGCGCCCACACGCTGCGTGCACCTGAGGCGCCTGCCGCCGCCCGAACGCACGAACTCCGGCTCGCGGCGGCCTACACCGCCCTTGCGGTCGAAACATCCGACCGCATCCAGGCCGACCTGTTCCGGCCCAGGCTTGGCGTCCTCTTCGACTCCGACGACACCTACGACCCGCTCGGCAACATCGACCTCATCTGGGCCACCGCCGATGCGGCAGGGCTGGCGCTCGCGTCCGGCAAGAAGGAGACCGCCGCCAGGCTGCGATCCGCGGCCGACCAGCTATATGCCTTCTACCGGAAGAGCCTCCCCGACACCGTCGACGAGGCTTACCGCACGGTCAGAGCGCAGGCCCGGCTTGGCCCGGTGTCGGCCCGCGACGACTTCCGCGCCTTCATCCCCGTCCAGCAGCGGCGCCTCGCCTACAGGCTCCGCGACCAGGAACCCGCGGACATCTTCCAAGCCGCCAACGCCCTGTCCGCCCTGATTCGGCTGACCCCGCTGATGCCGCCCGACAGCGGCGTCGGCGAGCGCGCCGGCGACCTGTTCCTGGACCTGGCCACCTCGTTCGACAGGGAGGATGGCTGGCTGCGGGACCGACTTACGTATACGGCCGACGAAGTCGCGTCGCTCCTGCGCGCGCTCCGGCTGGCCGCATTCCACGGCCGGCCGCCCATCGAACGCCGCTACGCGCGCGACCTCCTGGTGACGGCCTGGGACGCCCTGGTCAACCGCAGCGGCCTGATGCGAGGCGCGCCCCCGGGCCGCGCCGACGGGGTCGCCGAATCCTGGGAGCAGCACCTGGAAGACTCGGCCTACCGCCACCCCGCTGTCCCCGCCAACACCGCCCCGCTCTTCGCGCGATCCGTAACCCGCGATGCCTCCGGCTGGACCTCCGTCGACCCCGCGCTCGACACCGCTTCCGCCCTCGAACTGGCCCTCGAATCCCTCTGGCTTCACGCCACCTTCGAAGCCTTGAGCGCCGAGTCCGCCGCCTGACGCTAGCCCGAATGTTTCACGTGAAACATTCGGCCAGGCCAGCGCCGCAGCGCGAGTGCCCCAATCCCAAAAGTCGCAATACCCGCGCTCACGATCATCGCCAGCCGCAGTCCTTCGCCCACGATGATCGGATCGGCCCGTATCGACTCGATCCAGAACCGCCCCACCGAATACGCCGCCAACACCCCCAACGCCAGGTCACCCCGCCGCAATACCAGCCCGCGTCTAGCCACCGCCAGCGCGCCCAGAAAGACCACGAGCGCCCACAGCGACTCATACAAGAACGTCGGGTGGAAGCCGTTCTGTTCCAGGTACAGCAGCGGCCGGTACTGCTCATCCACCGACAGCGCCCACGGCAGGTGTGTCGGCACGCCGAACGACTGCTGGTTGAAGTAATCGCCCCAGCGGGCGATCACCAGGCCAAGCGGAAACCCAAGCGCTGCGGCATCAAGCCTGCCCAGCAGATCCAGCCGCGCCAGCCGCGCGTAGATCGCCAAGGCCAGCAAGCCACCCGCCATCGCCCCGTGCAGGGCCACCCCGCCTTCCCAGATCTGCCAGGCAAGCTCCGGCTCATCCGCGAAGCGCCGTTCCCACTCGAAGACCAGGTAGTAGACCCGCGCGCCCAGGATTCCCGCCGGTACCGTGACCACTAGCAGCGGCAGCGCCTGCCTTGGATCCAGTCCTGTCCGTTCTGCCTGCCACCGCGCCACTCGCGCTCCCGCAAGAACCCCCACCACCAGCAAAACGCTCCACCAGCGCAACAGACCCCACGCCGGAACGATGAACTCGGAGTAGGGCTCAGGTATCAAGGGTTGGAGCTAGTCGTCGTCCCAGGTGATCAGCACCCCTAACGCCGTCTCCGGATGGTCGTGGAGGAAGTGGAAGGCCTCGGGGGCCTGCCGGTAGGGGAAGCGGTGGGTGACCATGCGGTCGGTCGCGATGCGGCCCTGGGTGAGCAGTTCGAGGGAACGCTTGGAAGCCGCGACCCGGTCGCTATCGGGCAGGGCGCCGCCGATCAGGCGCTTGCGCTGGATCTCGCTGGACGAGAGCGGCAGCGGGTCGTCCTCATAGAGTCCGACCACCTGCAGCAGGCCGCCGGACGCGGTCATGCGTTGGGCCTGGTCGAAGGCCCGCAGGCCGGCGCGTCCGCCCACGGCGTAGATCACCACGTCGGCGCCCTTGCCTCCGGTCAGCTCCCGCACCCGCGCCACCGGGTCTTCGTCGGCCGCGTTGATCACCTCGTCGGCTTCCACCTCGGCCGCCAGCGCGCAGCGGTTGGGCAGGGCGTCAACCGCCACCAGCCGCCCTTGGCCGTTGGCCCGGGCGACTTGGAGCATCAGGCTGCCCACCAGGCCCTGTCCCACGATCACCACCGTTTCGTCCGGCTGGATGTTGTCGTTCTCGATCCAGAGGACGGCGCTGGTGGTCAGCGGCCAGAAGGTGGCCTGCTCGAAATCCAGCGCAGCCGGAATCCGCACGACTCGCGGACCGTCCGAAGCCGACGCAATCCTGCTGTCCTGCACCACGAACTGCGCGTGCGGCCCGGACACGCCGACCCGGTCACCCGGCGCGAACCCCACGACCTCGGCGCCCACGGCGTCCACCACGCCCGCCACCGAATAGCCCATGATCTGCGGGTCCACGGCTTCCGGCCGGATGTAGCGCCGCCAGAGTTCGGAGCCTCGGCTGATCAGGCTGCGCACGTTGCGTACTCGCACGTCGTGCGGCCCGACGGCCGGCACGGGCGCGTCTTCCAACACCACGTTGAACTTGCCCTCGGGCTTCGCTACCCGCTTCATGGCGTCCTCCTCGCGGCCGTGAGGTTCTACTCGCTGAGCGCGACCCACTCGCCGCTACGCGCACTCGCGCGCACGGCGTCCAGCACCCGCATCTGGCGGATGGCCTCGTCGCCGTCCACCAGCGGGGCCGCCTCGCCGCGGATCGCGTCGCCCAGATTCTCGACCTCGGCCTGGTAGGTGTCGAACGGCGGAAACAGCTCCGTCACCATTCCGCGCAGCGTATGAATCTCGATGCTCGTCGATTCACCCGGCGCCAGCACGTGGCGCTCGACCCGTAGGGTTCCCTCGGTTCCGACCAACTCCAGGAAGTGCCGACGGGAGGACAGAAAGCTGAACGCCACCATCGCGGTTCGACCATCGTCGAACTCCAGGAGCGCGTTTCCGTCAAAGTCCACGCCAAACTCCGGGTCGTCGGTCATTCGCGCCGCCAGACGTCTCGGCTCTTCGCCCATGTGCAGGCGGCTGACGCTCACGCAGTAGGTCCCGAGGTCGCCCAGCGCTCCGCCGGCCAATTCGGTCGAGAGACGCACGTTGGCCGGATCGCGGGTGATAGGAAAGCAGAACGCCGTATTGATCTGCCGCAGGTCGCCGATCGCGCCTTCGGCGACTAGCTGGCGCAGCCGGGCGTGCCGCGGGTCGTAGCGGTACATGAAGCCCTCGAGCAGTTGCACGCCGGCCGCCCGACAGGCGTGCACCATCTCCACCGCCTCGGCGGCGTCCACCGCAAACGGCTTGTCCACCAGCACGTGCTTCCCGGCCCGCGCCGCCGCAATCACCCAGTGGTGATGCAGCGACGTTGGCAACGGGATGTACACCGCATCGATCTCCGGATCCGCCAACAGATCCTCGTACGACCCATAAGCCGTCGGAATCTCGAGTTCCGCCGCGAACCCCCGCGCCTGTTCCAGCGAACGGCTCGCCACCGCCCGCAGCACCCCGTTCCGAGCCTTCAGAATTCCCGGCCCCACCGAACGCCGCGCAATCCGCGCCGTCGACAAGATTCCCCAGCGGATGGGGTCCGCGCTCACGACCGCTCCGGATACCCTCGGCGGCGGAGGGGTTGGCGGGGCTCCACCTCGGGGTTGACGGTGTCGCGGGGCCAATAGCCCTGGGCGATCCAGGCCATTTGTTCGGCGGAGCCCTGGCCGACGCGGTGGACGCTGACGGAGGTTGAGCCGCCGATGTGGGGGGTCCAGATGACGTTGGGCAGATTGATGAGGGGTGTGTCGGGCGTTGGGGGTTCCGATTCGAAGACATCGACGCCGGCGGCGGCTATTGCGCCGGATTCCAAGGCGTCAACCAGTGCCGCTTCGTCGACGATGGGGCCGCGCGAGACGTTGATCAGCGCGGCAGTGGATTTCATGCGGGCCAGCAGGCCGGCATCCACGAAGTGATGGGTGCGCGGCGTGTAGGGCAAATGCACCGAAACGATGTCTCCCTGTTCGAACGCCTCGTGCAGGTCCACCAGCTCCACGCCCAGGCCCTGCGCTTCCCAGGGCGAGACGGTAGGTGCATAGGCGATGCAGCGAGTGCCGAAGGCCTGGGCGCGCGCGGCCACGGCACGGCCGATCCGACCCAGGCCGATCAAGGCCAGGGTGCTGGCGCGCATGTCGCCGATGTGGTCGACGCGGCGTTCCCACTCCGCGATGTTGCGGTGCCCCGCCTCCCACTCGTTGAGGATTCGCGGGATGCGACGCACCGCTCCCAGGATCAGATACAGCGCGGTGTCCGCCGTCTGCTCGGTGGCGAAGGTGGGGATGTTGCCCACCACCACGCCGGCCGCCGTTGCCGCCTCAATGTCGACGTGGTCCACGCCCACGGTCGGCGCGATGACGCCCAGCAGGTCGGGCAACTCGTCGAACGTGTGCAGGCGGTAGTGCCCATGCGAGTAGATCACGCCCTGGTAGCCGGACAGGCGCTCCACGGCTTCCTCGTCGCTGGTCGGCGCCGGCACCACGTCCAGCGTGGCGCCAATGGCGTCCAGCGGCTGGCGGTGTTCAACGACCCGCTCGTGGCGCAGGCCGTCGGTCAGGGCAACGCGGAACGAATCCTCGGACATTGAAGAGCGGCCTCGCACGGTCCGGTCGCCGAACCGTAACGCATCAGCCGGCCGATGGCGCAGCAACCCTCAGTTCAGCTACCCGCCGGCCTCATTCCAGAGATGACGTCCGGTGGCCAGGGCCAGCACCACGAAGAGCGCGTTGACCAGCGGGAAGTAGATCAGGTGGGCCGTCACCGCATCGCCGGTCTCGCTGGACGGGTTCAGCGTCCAGTACCACTCCCACAGCATCAGCATGACCAGCACGATGGCCCCGTAGTAGGCGAAGCTGCCCCGCAGGTATTCCACGGGGGTGACGTCCGAGCGTTCCGGGTCGCGTCGCCGCTGGAACCCCACCACCAGGATCACCAACGAGGCCGCGACCATGAACCAGTTCAGGATGCGCCAGATGGGGTAGTCGGTGGTTCCGTCGTTGTAGACCGGCGTCAGGATGAAGTTCACGGCCACGGCGACGCCGATAGCCACCAGGAAGAACGCCAGCAGCCGCTTCGCTACCGCCATGATCGACAGCCCTCATGACACTCGATACCAGCCGACGCGGCCAAGCCGCCGCCCGCTGATCGCCGCCCGCGCCAAGTCTATGCTCTTGCCTGATCGACTTCCGTGCCCCCCACGCTCACCGTCCCGGCACTCGCAACGGCCACAGCGCCAGGACGAGCGATAGACACCATGTGGTGTATAGTGGCGTCATGAGTCGAACACAGGTCTATCTCGGCGACGAAGAGCTCGCGCTCCTGGATCGCGCCGTCCGAGCCACCGGCGCGTCGCGGTCCGAGTTGATCCGGCGCGCGGTCAGGCGCACCTTTGGCACAGTCTCGACGGCGGACAAGCTGCTGGCGATTAAAGCCACCGCAGGTCTGTGGTCCGACCGTCCATTCACCGGCGCCGAATACGTAGACGCCATCCGCGGTGACCTCAATGAACGGTTGCGCAAACTCGGTCTTGAATGAAGCTACTGGACTCTTCGGTAGCCATCGACCATCTGCGTGGAGTCGAGGCTTCCAGCACGCTCCTGCTTAGCCTGATCACCACGGGCGAAACGGTGGCCGCCAGCGAAGTCGTACGTTTTGAGTTGCTGGCGGGCGTGCGCAATCACGAACGGGACTGCCTGGAGCGCTTCTTCGCAGCGCTCACGTGGGTACCGGTCGATGAGCCTATAGTTCGCGCGGCCGGGTCTTTGGCGCGGAAATATCGTCGGGCCTACCAGGGCATCGATGACGTTGACTATCTCATCGCCGGCACGGCGCTTCTCTTTGATGCCGATCTCCTGACCACCAACGTCAGGCACTTCCCAATGTTCGACGATCTGAAGTCGCCCTACTGATCCCGCAAACTGTCCAAGCCACACCCCTGGCGGCGCGATCGAGCGAGCCCCGGATGTCAGCGCACCAACGTCCACAGGCCATTCCCCCACCCCTGGTCGTCGTCGACGGCATGAACCTGCTCTGGCGGGCCGCCTACGGGTTCCCGGCGCGAATCCGGGACAGCGAAGGCGAGGACGTGACACCCGCGTTCGGGTTCTTCGCGCTGCTTCGGAAGGCCATCCACGGCCTGATGCCGTGCGAGGCGGTGGTGGTCTTCGACGGGGAGGGCTCAACGGAAGCTCGCGTGGCGATGGCGCCGGACTACAAGGCGAACCGAGCCGGCGCGGACTATTCCCACCTGGCGTGGCTGCCGACGATCTACGAGGGACTGCGGACCGTTGGCCTCGAGCATGAGGAGACGTCCGGCGCCGAGGCCGACGATGTGATCGCGGAGCTTGTCCGCCGGGTTGGAGCAAGCCGGCCCAGTGTCATCGTGTCGACGGATCGTGACTTCTACCAGCTACTCAGCGATCAAGTGGCGATTGCAAACACGATGCGCAAGAGCACCGACCAGATTGTGGACGGCGATGAGATCCGCACACGCTTCGGCATTGAACCCTGGCAGTGGTGTGACTACATGGCCCTGACCGGGGACACGTCCGACAACATCCCGGGCGTGCGCGGCATCGGTCCCAAGCGCGCCGCGGCCGCGCTGGCCGGCGGGCGCTCGCTGGAGCGCCTGAACGGAGTCGTCGAGCAGGCGTGGTGGGGACGCTACTTCGACGGACGTACAGAAGCAGCGCTCAAGGCTCGCGATCTGATCCGCTTCGTCCCCGACGTCCAGACGTCGATCCGAATCACCGGCCGCGAGTCCCGGCCCCTTCCTCTCGCGGCCGACCTTCTCACGATCATTGGCGTCTGGTAGCCGGCGGTCAGGGCCGCAGAACCAACGCCGGCTTGCCTGACAGGACGTGCCTGGCACCGTGATCCCGCGCGCAGCGTCGACGCAGGGGCTGTCAATGAAACTGGCGGACCGGCCCGTAGACCGTGGGGCATGCGGCGGGGGCGCTACGCTCGCTCCCGTGCCTGATTCCACCTCCGGTGCGCCGTGTGCGGTTCTGCCTGATTGGGGACACTCACGGCTTTGTGCCCGGGCTGGAGGCGGGGCTGGCGGCGTGCCGGCGGCATGCGCCCGACCTGATCGTGCACTGCGGCGACTTCCTGACGTCGCCGTTTTCGCCCGATCCGCCGGCCGAGACGATCGAGTTGCTGCGTTCGCAGAACGTGGAGGTCATCTACGGCAACAACGAGGTGTATTTGCGCGACTGGGAGACGCCGCGTTGGGAGGCGACGGTGGCGGAACGGCGGCGGCGGCCTGACTCGCCCGAGTATTTCCTGTCGCTGATCGAGCAGGGGCAGGCGAATCTCAGTGCCGCGGACCTTGCGTGGCTTCGAGCGTTGCCTCCCGAGCTTTCCCTGGATGGGGCGCGCCAAGGCGATGTCTATGTCTGCCACGGCATGCCCGGCAACCCGTTCGCCACCACCTGGGACACGGACCCGGCGTTCACACCCGAATTCACCGCCGAGGAAATTGACGCGGCGCTCTCCCACCCCGCCGTCGCCTCGGCCGACCTGATTCTTTGCGGCCACACCCCGGGGCCAACTTTGCTCCGCACCGCGCTGCCCAGCGGCCGAGCGGCGCTGGTCGTTCGGAGCTCCGGCCACCTGCCGGGCGAGGGACCCGGCCCGTGGTACCAGGGCATCTGCGTGCTGACCGACCGCGGGGGTCCGCTCTCCGGGTTCGCGCGCTGGAGCATCGAGTTCGAATGGGCGCCGTTCGAGCCCCGCGATCCGAATTGGTCGGGCCTGGCAACGAGCCCCACGATCTGATGTCCGCCTACGACCCGATTGCCGACTGGTACGCGGCGCAAACCCGGTCGGGTTCGCTGCGACGGTTCCTCGATCACCTGGCTCGTGGCCTCCTCGATATGGCAGGGGACGTGTCCGGCACGAGAGTGCTGGACGCCGGCTGCGGGGAAGGTCATGTGGCGCGGCTGTTTGCGAGCCACGGGGCCAGCGTCGTGGGCGTGGACATCTCGCCGAGGCTCCTGGAGCACGCACGGGAACTCGAGACGCGGGAACCGCACGGGATCGAGTTCGTGGAGAGGGACCTGGGCAAGGGGCTGCCTTCCCACAGAGGCGCGTTCGACCTGGCGACGGCGAACATGATGCTCGACGACTGCGAGGACCTGGCAGGTGTCCTGGGTGGGATTGCCGACGCCCTCAAGCCCGGCGGTCGTCTCCTGCTGTCGATGCCCAATCCCTACGCGCTCGCCGCGCGCGGCAAGGTGGACGACTACTTCGCATCGGGAACGCTCTCCCAGACGTTCGGCACGGATCAAGCGGAGTACAGAGTCCCGTTTTACTACCGAACCTTCGAGGAGTGGGTGGCGGCGTTTCGCCAGGCCGGGTTCCTGCTGCGCAGCCTGGTGGACGTTCCGCCCGACCCAGGCGACCCGCATCTGCCGGACGGCCCGGTGCCCAAGATCATGCTGGTCGAGCTGATTCGTCGCGCGACTTAAGCGTTGCTGACCGACCACGTTCGGGCTCATCCACTAACTCGCGGTCGAGGCGATCAGCACTCATCTCGCCGCAATACGGCGACGGACCTGGGCCTAACCCGCCGCCGAGTCTGCCCGCCCTGCAACCCCGACGGGACCGCGCTTTCCTGGAACCAGCGCCACCGGCCTGGGAATCAGCCACTCCGCTCCAATCTTCGTCGCTCCCTGGATCCGGCCGTCTCCGGCCAGCTGCCGCACCCGCCGCTCCGAAACGCCCAAGTCAACGGCCGCCTGTCGCACCGTGACGTTCGCCACGTCATTGGCGGGGGACTCGGATACGAGATCGAACTCGACCGGGCTCGGCTGCTTCAGCGTGCTGATCTCGTGAATCAGGAACCCGATCACCTCGCCGTCGTCGTCCAGCCGCTTGAGAATTCGGTCGTCGTCGGTGGGGGTGAAATACCCCTCCCTGAACGCCCACAGGACTTCCAGCATGTCGCCTTCGTGGTCGTACCAGACGGACACTTTTCTGTTGCTCATGCTCCCTTGATGCTGCGCGCCAGATAGCCGGTGAGAATGAAGCCGTATGTCCTTTGCCGCTTCACAACCAGGCAGACGTAGGGGCTTCTGCCCGAAGTACGGTTAGGCAAGCGTCCGTCGCAGTTCGGCCGTGAGCGGTGCAGAGGCCACGAGCTCGAGAGAGCCGTATCTCCACGCGTCGAGGATAAGCGCTGCCGGGCTTGCCTCAGCGTGGTAGGCGGCAAGGCCCGACGCCAGGACGTTTGTGTCCGCGACGACGCGAATCACTCAGGCGCAAGTTGACGCTCCGCCCTGCGTCGATTTTCGGCTCGCACTTCGGCGACCGCTTGAGCTACGGCTTCTTCGATCTGCTCGACAGTCTGGTCTCGAAATGCTCTTCCGAATCGAGTGAAGATTTCGTCTCCGCGCGCCCACTCGGCGTCCAGGTCAGCCAGCCGCTCAATGTCATTGGCGGAGACGATGCCGGCAACGGGCGTCCCGTGCTTCTCCACCACGAACCGAACCTCGCCGCTGAACGCCCGGTTGATGACCTTGCTCCAGTTCCGCTTTGCCTCTGATGCGGCCACGGTCTGCGTCACGGCTTCATGCCCGCGCATATCAATCCTCTCCAACTTATTTAGACCAATATAGCCCAAACCAGGCCAAAACTCCCATTCTTCCAGCTTGTTTCAGCCCTGTATGTGTAAACCATGTCTCCGAACGGGTGTCAGCTGGGTCCCCGGTCAGCACATTCTGCCCGCGGAAGGGTCTTCCGACCGCCGCGCCGTAGGCTTGGCGCGTGGTTGCGGGACGGTGGGGAGGATTGCGTGCCTGCGGACGTAACGGTGCTGGGGGCCGGCAATACCGGGTTTGCGGTGGCGGCGAACCTGTCGCTGGCTGGGCATTCGGTGACCCTGGGCGAGCTGCCGGCGTTTCCGGAAGCCATCGAGCCGGTGCGCGCGTCGCGCAGGATCGAGCTGCTGGGCGTTGCGCACACGGGCGCGGCCCGGATTGCCGAGATCACGGACGACGTGGCGTCGGCCGCGGCGGCCTCGGATACGCTGTTGGTCATCGTGCCGGCATACGGTCACGCGCCGTGGGCCGAGGCGCTGGCGCCGCACCTGCGCGACGATCAGACCCTGACCCTGATGCCCGGCACGCTGGGCGCGCTGGAAGTGGCGCGCATCCTGCGTGAAGCCGGTGCGCCGCCGATTCCCGTGGCTGAGACG
The DNA here is from genome assembly GCA_022825895.1 of Chloroflexota bacterium. GTDB lineage: Bacteria > Chloroflexota > UBA11872 > UBA11872 > UBA11872 > UBA11872. The sequence goes on from JAJDVX010000027.1 coordinate 107,869, forward strand.
GACACGGCGCCCTACGTCTGCCGCAAGACCGGTCCCGCGGAGGCGACGATCTGGGGCGTGGTTCCGCACATGGGATTGGGCGCGTTTCCGGCCTCGGCCACCGGGCGCGTGCATGCCGGGCTTGAGCGCTTCTTTCCCGGAATCGTGGCCCTGCCGGATGTGTTTGCCTGCGGCCTGGGCGCCATGAACCCGGTGGTGCATCCGCCGGGCGTGCTGCTCAATGCGGGACGCATCGAGCGCTCGTGCGGCGAGTTCTACTTCTACGACGAAGGCGTAACCCCCCGGGTAGTGGACGCCATCATTGCGCTGGACTCGGAGCGCCGGGCGGTGGCCGCCGCCCTCGGCCACCAGTTGCCCGACGCCGCCCAAGCATTCCACGCGGCCGGATTCGGTCCGCAGGCCGATCCGCCCGACCTCTGGGCCACCATCAATGGCAGCCAAATGCTCACGGCCCTGAAGGCGCCGGGCCAGCTGGATACCCGCTGGCTCTCGGAGGACGTCCCCTACGGCCTCCAGGCCTGGTCCGGCCTGGGCGACGCCCTGGAGGTGCCCACGCCGGTAATTGACGCGGTTATCACCCTGGGCCTCACCGTTCTGCACGAGCCGCTGGATACCAACCGCCGCACGTTGGCGGATCTGGGGCTGGAGGGGATGGACCGAGACGGGATGCTGGAGTACGCGCGCGAAGGCTGAAGCTCCGGCGCCGACGAGAGGAACCGGGAGATGCCGGCGGACATGGACGGCTTAGCGGATCGGAGCGACCAGTCGCCCCTGATCACGCAGGCCGATGGCCTGCACAATCCGCCGCGCTGGCTGCGGGACCAGGTCGTTGGCTACGTGGCGAGTGTTGAAGCGCCGCCGGGTGATCAGCTGCCGTTCCGCGAGAATCCGCAGGCGGGCGCCTCGGCCGATATCGAAACCACTGTTTGGGCGCTGGTGGCCCTGCGGCAGGTCGGCGCGGAGGATGCGATTGAGCGCGTCCGAATGCGGGCGCTAGAGGCGCTGCAGGCCGCGTACAACCCCGAGTTGGGCATCTACCAGCCGACCGCCACCCAGGTCGGCGGCGGACCGGGCACGTGGCGGATGCACTTTGACGCGGTCGTCCGAATTGGATTCGAGCTGCTGAACGAGCCTGCGCGGCCGTTTCCGCGTGGATTGGATCGCCTGTCTGACTTGCCGTGGGCGCCGGTGGGCGAGGAGGCGTGGCGGCCGTGGCTCGACCAGGCCTGGGCCGAGGATCCACGCTCGGCCGCCAAAGCGGCGTTTCAGTACCTGTGGTTCTACACACGCTTCGCGGGCTGCGACCACGTTGACGACTTGGACGATTCGGGGCGGCAGGTGCTGGCCTATATGGAGGCGCGCCGCGACCCGGCTACCGGGTTCATCGGGATGGGCCCGGAGGTGGAGCTGGGCTGGGCGATGCGGGGGCACCGCAATCTGGCCCTGAACCTGCTGTGGCCGCTAGGGGTGGACGAGCCGGAAATTGAGCGCATGATCGACGCCACCCTGGCTTGCCGGCGGCGTGACGGGCTGTTCCATGACGGCAGCATGTGCGCCAACATGGACGCCGTTCACCTGCTGGCCGAGTACGGGCGGCGGACCGAGCACCGACGCGCCGAGGCCATCGACTCCACCTGCCGCTGCATCGGGGCGATGTTTCGTCGCCTGGCCTCGCCGGATGGCGGCTTCAGGTACGAGTTGGCCGAACGCGACGCCACCGATCCGGCCGAGATTCACACGACCAACGGCCTGGCGTTTGCGCTCTTCAGCCTCCACTACTGGCAGGCGCTGGATGCTGACGCTCGTGAGCATTTGGAGGAGGCGCTGGCGGGGATAGGGTGGGTTCAGTATGACATCTAGGACGACAGTGACGATGACATTGACGCAAATAATGTCGCGCGATACCGTGTGATCAACAGGTTTGTCTTATCGTTCAACTGTACGATGACGGATGCGACAATGTCGCGCTTTATGTCGTGAATGCTGCAGGAATCGATGCCTCAGTGGGATATCCATTTCAATGTCCGGGTTCGCGCCGGAGATCCGCGGCTGGTGCGGGCGGTCGAGCGCTCGCGCGCCATCGCCGAGACGATTCGCGGCATTCCGGTCACCGCTGGCGTGCGAAGGCGTCTCAACGCGCTCAACCTCGCGCGCGCCGTGCGGGGCACGACTGCCATCGAGGGCACGCGCATCTCCGAGGACGAGGCGCTGGCGGTGCTGGCGGCGGCCCCGGACCGGCCAGTGCTACCGACCAGCCGGGCGCGCGATGAGCGTGAAGCCCGCAACGCCCGAGCCGCATTGGAGTTCGTACAGCGGACCGTGAGGACCGATCTGGGGCGGCCGCTCGACGAAGCGCTGATCAGGGAAATCCACCGACTGACGACGGACGGCCTCCGCTACCCGGGAAACGTGCCGGGCGAGTACCGCAGCCATGCCGTGACCGTCGGGAACTACCGCCCGCCGGCTACCGGCGAGGAAGTCCGCCGCCTGATGGCCGAGTTCGTACGCTGGTTCAACCAGGGTGAGGCGCTGCACTGGGACCCCATCGCCCGTGCGGCGCTCGCCCACTTTTGCGTCGTGAGCATCCACCCGTTCGGCGATGGCAACGGGCGCACCTCGCGCGCGGTCGAGAGCTTCATGCTTTGCCGTGCCGGTATCCACGCCTTCGGCTTCTACTCGCTGGCCAACTTCTACTACGAGCACCACCACGAATACATTGACGCGCTGACGGCGGCGATGTTTCAGTCCGGCGGCGACCTGACGAACTTCGTGCTGTTCGCCGTGGAGGGACTGGCGGACGAACTGGCGACGGTCCGCAGCGAACTGTTGGCGAAGGTTCGCGTTTTGGCGTTCCGCGACTATGCGCAGGAACGGCTCGAAGCGGTTCCCCGACTTGGCCAGCAACGGCGGGCACGAATGCTGGACCTCATCCGGCGACTGACGGAGCAGTCGCTGCGCGGCGTGCCTGACCACCAGATGGCGACCGACGTATTGGTGGCCCTGGCGTATGGACGGACCGGTCGGCGCACGGTGCAGCGTGACCTGCGCCTGCTGCTCGATCAGCAATTGCTGATCGAGCGCGACGGCCATCTGGTCCCCAATGTCGAGCTCATGTCCGAACTCGCTGAGGCATAGGGCGGCCGCCGGGTACCGCTGTCTAAAGTCCTGTGAGGTTGCGCAAGCCGGCGGGCATGCGGCCGGAGCTCATCATCTGCATGACCTGGCGGGCCTGCCGGAACTGCGCGAGCAGCTGATTGACTTCCTGAACGGAGGTGCCGCTGCCGAGGGCCACGCGACGGCGGCGGCTGCCGTTGAGGATGTCGGGATTGGCGCGCTCGGCGGGGGTCATGGAGAGGATGATGGCCTCGAAGCGGCCGACCACATTGCCGTCCAGCGCGGCCTGGACCTCGGCCTTGTTCGCCATGGCGCCCATGCCGGGCAGCATGCCGAGCACCTGGCTGAGCGGACCCATCTGGCGCACTTGGTTCAGCTGCTCCAGGAAGTCGTCCAGCCCAAAGGTGGCCTTGCGGAGCTTGGATTGCAGTTCCTCGGCGCGCTCGAGATCGACGACCTCTTCGGCGCGCTCAACCAGCGTGACCACGTCGCCCATGCCGAGGATGCGTGAGGCAATGCGGTCGGGATGGAAGACCTCCAGCGGCTCGATGCGCTCGCCGGTCCCGACGAATTTCACCGGAATCCCGGTCACGGTCCGAATCGAGAGGGCGGCGCCGCCGCGGGCGTCGCCGTCCATCTTGGTGAGAATCAGGCCGGTCAGCGGCGTGCGGGCGTGGAAGGCCTGGGCGACGCTGACGGCTTCCTGGCCGGTGGTGGCGTCGGCCACAAAGAGGGTTTCGACCGGTTTGACAGCACGGGAGATCTCTTCGATCTCGTCCATCATCCGGTCGTCCAGCTGGATCCGACCAGCGGTGTCGACGATTACGTGCGAGTGGGCGTTGCTGACGCCGAGTTCGAGGCCGCGCCCGGCGATGTCAACGGGACTGGGCCTGGTGCCCTGCTGGTGTACAGGCACGTCGATCTGTTTGCCCAGGGTCTGTAGCTGGGCGATGGCGGCCGGCCGGTAGGTGTCGGCGGCCACCATCAGCGGGCGTCCGCCGTCCTTGCGGAAGGCCAGCGCCAGCTTGGCCGCGGCGGTGGTCTTGCCCGAGCCCTGGAGTCCGACCATCAGGATGACCGACGGGGGCCGTTGCGCCGTGGCCAGGCGCGCCGTCGCGCCGCCGAGCAGTTCCACCAGGTTGTCGTGGACGATCTTGGTGACTTGCTGGGCGGGGGTGACGCTCTGCGTGACCTCGCGGCCAACCGCGCGCTCGCGCACCGAGGCGACGAACTGGCGGGCGACGCGGAAGTTGACGTCGGCTTCCAGCAGTGCCATGCGGACTTCCCGCAGGGCCGCGTCCACGTCCTTTTCGGACAGGCGTCCGCGGCGGCCGAGGTTGCCGAAGACGCCGGACAGGCGCTCGGTCAGGCTTTCAAACATGCGGCGTCATTGTCGTGTGGAGGTCAGCTTCGATTGTACGGAGCGCCGGCGGCGGGCCAGGGCGCGGTTAAGTTTCGTAGCATAGGCAGCGTCGGACTTCGGTCCGTGTGGGGCATTCGTCTAGCGGCCTAGGACACCGCCCTCTCAAGGCGGAGATCGCGGGTTCGAATCCCGCATGCCCTACCAGTTCATCGCTGCGGGTTGCGGGGACTCGAACTCCTCGGCCGCGGCCTACGGCTGCGCCTGCCGAGGGCAGTGGCGGCTCTCGTCGGGCTCAGCTCGCGACCTGTCCAGGTCCGGGGCTTTCCCACCAGTTGGGCCACACGGGGCCAGCCTAGAGATCAACGAGTCAGACGTGGAGTGACAGGAGCCGTATCGCCTCCACGACTTGCGAGGGGCGCCAATTGGGACTACGACGTCACTCCTCGGCGTACCCCATGATCAGGTCGCGCAGAGTCACCCTGCCGAGTGGATTGCGCTGCCGGTCGACTACCACGGCACGTGAGCGCTCAAAGCGTACGAGCAGGCGGACCGCGTACTTGGCGAGCATGTCATCCGGCACAGTCAACAGCGGTTTGGACATGATCTCGTAGACGTTAACTCGCTTTGGGGCACGGTTGTTCGCGATCACTTCGCGCGCGATGTCACCGACCGTTATTACTCCCAACTCGTCGTCACTGTTACGTCGATTGACAACGAGATAGTCGACCTGGTGCCGCTTCATCAACGCCATCGCCTGGGTCACGGTCGCGAGCCCGTCAATAGTGTGCATCTCCGTGACCATGAGATCCCTTACACGTATGGAGATATCCTCGGTCATATCTCGGGTTCCACCTCCTCCAGGATCGTGGGTAACTGCGTCGCCAGGCCCACAGCATCCTCAATCGGCATCTGGAAGGCAATCCCGGCGCCCGGTTCGGTGTCAAGACCTCCTGCATCGCGGATCCGCTCCAGGATTTCGCGCGCCCGCGTATCGGCTACCAGGAACAGCGCGACGTCGCGCTTGGCTGAAAGGTCAAGGCCGAAGAACGTCTTTTCGGGCCTGAGGCCGCCGCCCCGTACGCTGGTAATGACCGTGTCGCCGGTTGCGCCGGCTGACCGCGCCGCGTCCACGACTACGTCAGTCTTGTCGTCGCTCACCAGGGCGACAATTAACTTCAGCTTCACGGCTCAAGCCTCCTCACGAAATTTCGACATTCGCCTGCGGCTCAGCCAGGACGCCACCATAGCGTATCCCAGCACGGACATGATTGGGAAGACGCTGGCGAAAGCGATGAGTCCAAATCCATCTATCAGCGGGCTTCGACCAGGGACACTCGAGGCAAGACCCAGCCCGAGGGCGGCAACCACAGGCACGGTGACGGTCGATGTGGTGACGCCGCCGGAGTCGTAGGCAAGCGGGACGATTGTCTTGCTGGACCGGAACGTCTGGAGTATCACGACGACGTAGGCCGCAATGATGTACCAGGGCAAGGGTGTGCCGGTGACAATGCGAAAGCAGCCCAGCGCCACGCCCACAGCCACGCCGATGGCCACGGCTATCCTCAATCCCCAGGCGTTAACCGCGCCGCCTGACACCTCGCGGGCCTTCAGCGCCACCGCAACGAGCGAGGGCTCGGCCACTGTCGTCGCGAAGCCGATCGCGGCGGCAAATGCGTAGATCGGCAGGTAGTCCTGCCAGTCCACCCCGTCGCTCAAGCTCTCCGCCCCTATGGTCGCTGACGCGGTGAGTTGCCGCGCCATGGTGTTGCCTATCGGAAACAGCGCATTCTCCAGACCTATGAGAAACAGGCTAAGTCCCAGCAGTACCAAGATGGAACCGGTTGCTATCTGCCGCAGGTTGGCCGGCTTGCGGCGCAGAACTACGACCTGGAACAGAACGAGGATCACGACGATGGGCGCAACGTCGAGAACCGTTGACAGCATCGCGTCGGCGAAGGCGCGCGGGAAGTCGCTCATGACGCCACCATCCCGTAGCCGAGCACGCCGACCATGGGGGTCAGGCTGGCGAACGCTATGAGACCGAATCCATCGACCATCGGGTTTCGTCCTCGGATGGTCGTGGCCAGCCCAACGCCCAGCGCCGTCACGAGCGGCACCGTGACGGTGCTGGTGGTCACGCCGCCTGAGTCGTAGGCCACGCCGACGATCTCGGCGGGTGCGAAGAACGTCATGGTCGCGACCATCAGATATCCGCCGATAATCAACCTGTGTATCGGCCAGCCCTTCAGGATGCGCAGGACACCCACCAGGAGCGCCACTCCCACCGATACGGCAACGACCATCCGAAGCTGGAAGGCATAGGAGTCGCGCGCCTGATCGTCATCGATGATGGCGCCGGCTTCGGCGGCAACGTCGGCGGCCTCGGCGGCTACGGCGATCAGGGCGGGTTCGGCCACGGTCGTACCGAAGCCCAGGCAGAAGGCGAAGACAAGCACGGCAGCTGCGCTGCCCTTTTGGCCGAAGCTCTGAGCGATCCCCTCCCCAAGGGGGAAGAGACCGCTTTGCAGTCCCTGTATGAAGAGCGTCAACCCGGCGATGACACAGAGCAACCCCACGACGACGCCCAGCAGGTCGGGAAAGGGTTGCCGCAACACCACGATCTGGAAGAACGCGATCACGACGATGATGGGAGCCAAGTCGCGCAGTGCGCCGACCATCAGTGCAGCGAAACGGGTCACGCCTTTTGAGCGCTCCTTGGGATTCGTGAGGAACCGATGGGGTCGATAAGCGGCACCATGGGGCCGGTCAAGATGTCCGGCCGGGCCAACGAATAGTCAAGCCTTCCGACAGGAGGGACGCTTGCGGCAAGGGTAGCACGACATGACTTGCAGGGGAAAATCCCATCGTAAAGTTCGCAGTTCAGGGCAAGCTATACTGGCAGAAAGATTCACTGTGCCCCTTCGCGCTGATGGAACATGCGCTAGAGGAATGCGCAAATGAAAGCCTTCATACGCGATCGTTGAATGGCAATCGATAAGGGCCATCGCTTCCAGGATTTGGATTGGGGTGCACGGAGCACTAGCGAAGAGATATTCAACAGAATACGTCACTGTACTTTTCTGAAACGATTTAGGTTACGATGGCCCCAACCTTCACAGATCATGACGTGTTGAAAGCGAAACTGTCCAAGGGTCTGCAGCCAGAGCCAACTTAGGACTTGGGATGCGGCTCGGGCGCCAACGCCGTATGGTTGGCAGGTGACTTCGGTGGCCGAGCATATCTCCCGGTCAAGGCGAAGATCGCCTGTTCGAATTCGGTCGTGACCGCCGGCTTCCACTTTCCCTTGCATCACATTTGGAAGGGCCGACTCCTACTAATGCAAATGGCGCAGCAAGGCTCCCGGCCAACCAAGAGGCGTGGCTCTCGTCCCGGTGCGCCGCACTTTTTTGGTGGACCGCCGTCGCCGGCGTGCGCGACAACGCGGAACTCATAGCCCGTGTCCGAGGTCTTCGCGGCCGAGTCTCACCAGGAATGCCGAACACTGCCCTCTCCCCTGACGGGGAAAGTCTGGCCCCTCACCGGATGAGAGGGCGCAGACAAGGACGCCTGCGCCCTTTCCGTCAACCGAATCCGCGAGGAGACCTCCCACCGGAAGGTTCGCAGTAAAGCCCCCATGGCCTACCTAAGACAGCCTGCGATTGCTCGCACCCGTGTTTTCGCGGGTCAGAGCCGCAGTTTGCAGCCAGCAGAGGCGAACGGAATTCGGGCGGGCAGATTCCGTGAGTTGTCGATCGGGGAATCGGAAAGCCAGTTGCGACCGTCGTTCGGGCATTTCCGGCGCACCCCGTCAACACGAGGTTCTTCTGATACGCTCGACCGAAGCACGCGTGATAGAGGCCAGTCCTAGATCAGTTCGATGTCCGTCAAGCTTTCCGATGTTCTGAAGGACGCGGATAAATCTTCCGGAGTCGATTCCTCCCTCAGCGAATACAAAGCGCACTTCAGGAACGCCGAGCGCGGTGAATCGGACGACGAGAAGAGCGAGCACCAGACGGTCAACAATCTCTACTACGACCTGGTTACCGACTTTTTCGAGTACGGATGGGGCAAGTCGTTTCACTTTGCCCCGCGGGTCCCTGGCGAGAGCTTCAAGGCTTCGCTGGCGCGCCACGAGCACTACATGGCGCACACCCTGGGGCTCAGGCCCGGGATGGTGGTGGCCGACATCGGGTGTGGCGTGGGCGGACCGCTCATGGAGATTGCCCGGTTTTCCGGCGCAAAGATCGTTGGCGTCAACAGCAATGCCTATCAGCTCGAACGCGCCCGGAAACTGACACGCGAGGCGAAGCTAGCGGACCTTGCGGACTTTATTCACTGCGACTTTCTGAGTGTTGAGGCTCCGGATGAATCGTTCGACGCGGCCTACTCCATCGAGGCATCGTGCTGTGCACCGGACAAAGTCAGCATCTACCGCGAGATTTACCGGCTGCTAAAGCCTGGCGCCTGCTTTGGCGCGTATGAGTACTGCATGACTGAGCGATTCGACGCAAGCAATCCCCACCACCTCAGGATTAAGGCCGACATTCAGTTGGGCGGTGGGCTGCTCATCATCGACGACTACCAGACCGTGGATGACGCGCTTCGAACCGTTGGCTTCGAAGTGTTGGAGACACGGGATCTGACGCTGCAGGCAGGTCCGTCAATCCCCTGGTATCAGCCGCTGGCCGGCTCGGGTATCTCGTTCGCCAGCTTTCGCAGTTCGCGGATCGGGCGCTCGGTGACGCACGGCACGCTGCGAGTGCTCGAAGCGCTGCGCATCGTGCCGCAGGGATCGGTTCGCGTGGCGGACACCCTGAATCTCTGCGCGGCAGCCATGGCCGAGGCGGGCCGGCTGGAGATCTTTACGCCGATGTATTTCGTCCACGCCCGAAAGCCCGCGTAGCGCTCAGCTTTCGAGTTGTCGAATCTTCCGAGTGCGGCGTGTGCCGGTAGGAATGCGCTACGTCTGTCCCGGGTCGAAGTTGACGCAGGCTTCGCAGACCGATTGCGGGATCAGGCCCCAGCGCATCAGGTAGTTGAAGACGAAGCAGCCGGCGCAGAAGCCGAGGAATGACTCGAGCGCGGCGAAGACGGTGAGCATGGCCAGGACGGCGCCGGCCGCCAGCGAGAGTCCCGCGACGAAGTGAAGTGCGAGGGCCGTGAGCGAGCAGGCAAGTCCGACCGTTTGCGCGAAGCGCTTGGGCGGCCCCGGCACGAGCTTCGGTTGTGCTATTCGCGGTGCGATCAGCCTGGTCGACAACTGGCCCATCGGGCTCAGCGTAGGTCCGGTGGCGACGCGGGCCAGGAATCCGTAGGCGAGAAGGAATGCCAGCCACCACTGGCCGGTCAGCAATATCGCAAGAGACAGGACCACGACCATGCCGGCCACGACTCGAGCCGCAACTTCATTGACCGGATTGGGGAAGCTGAAGACTTGGCGAAGCCGGGAAGACATCGATCAACGCTCGCTGACTAGGGCTTGCTAAGGCGCACCCAGATGGGTGAGGCGTAGGCCACGGCGGGGGTCGACTGTGGAAGCGCCGGCTGCGCCGCCACGCGCACGTAGTAGTAGTTGCGGGTGCGCGGGTTGCCGCGGTCGGTCCAGGTCCAGTCCAGGGTGGGGGCGTCCAGGGACTCGCAGTGGGCCAGCCTGCCGTTGCGGTAGACCTCAATCTCGCGGAGCGGTTGGGCAGACTCGGCTACGACCCGAAGCTGAGGGTCGCCCGAGACCTCGCCTTCGGCGCCCATCGGGATCCCGGACACCTCGGTGTGCAGCAGGATCTTGGCTGAGGCGGCGATGGTTCGCCGCTTCCAGATGGCGTCGAAGATGGCCTCGCGGGTCGGTTCGGTGGCCCAGACGCCGGTCATGCAGTAGGCGAAGTGCCAGTGGCGGGCGTGGTCGCTTGCGCCCAGAAACCCGATCTTGGCGCCTTCGAGAAGAAAGGTCTCGATCCACTCGCGCTGGTCGCCGCGCGTCTGGATGATCTCCATGGACGGCTCCCAGGCGGCCCGGTAGCCCTCGAAGACGTCGGGCTGCCGGTGGCCCTGGAAGTGGCGGGCGGCCAGCACTTCGCCGGCGGGCATGCGGGCGTCCCAGCGCTCCATCAGGTCTTCGAGGCTGGGCGACATCAGGGTAAGGGCGCGTAGTTCCTCACCGAGCTGCTGGTCGCGGTAGAAGATATTGGTGTGGCCGGGGTTGTTGCCCCATTCGAAGCCGAACAGCGGCTCAAAACGCCCGTCGCTGGTGAAGGCGGCCACGGTTTCCTCGACTCGCCGCCACTCGTTGTAGCTCATGTATTCCAAGTGCTCGGTCAGCGCCCACCAGTCCATGCGGTTGTGGTCGACGGCCCAGCGGAAGTGCTGCAGCGGCGTCCCGTCGTTGGGCGACATGCACTTGGAAAGGTGCGAGTGCCGGTGCATATCGCCCCAGAGGAGCTGGTAGGTCCGGTCGCCGACGGTGACGGTGCGGCCGTCGCGGCGAGACTGCGGGGTGTCCCTGCGATCGCCTTCGTAGCGCGCGGATTCCACCCGCAGCGGCGGATCCTCGGCCGGAGGCGGTGGGTCGACTGTCAGAATCTCGATGCGCTCGCGGGAAACGGGGGCGCTCCCGGCGCGCAGTTTCGGCAGGCCGGCCGACGCGCGCTCAACCGTCTGCATGGGGATGTAGCCGGTGGCGTTGTGCGCGACTATGCGCCGCTCATCCGGCAGCGCCGCCACGCCGTATCGGGTGTCCGGCATGCCCTGGAACTGACTGACGGTCTCCGGTTCGGACCACGACGATCCGGCGTAAACGATGCGGTCGAGTTGCCAGCCGAAGTCTTTCTGGTGCCGGCTGCGGAAGCGTCGGAAATACAGCTCAATGCCGTTACGCCCCACGACCAGGCGCGGCGAGACGGGGACGATGTACTCGGCGCAGATGCTCTGCATGAAGCTCTCGATTGGGATCGGGGCCTGACCGGCGCCCCACGGGCTTTGGGCCAGGGAGACCTCGCCGCGGGCGTCAATCGCGGCCAGGACGAGATGCCGGGTCTTGTTGAAACGGTGATCCTCGCCCCAGGCCGGCGATTGCTCCCAGGTCACCCAGGCCGTGTCGTCCGCATCCACCGCGATGTCGGCGTCCATGGCCAGCATCGGCAGGTCGCTGACCTGAATCGCCGCGCCGAGCGTTCCGTCGGGAGCGATGCGCCGGGCGAAGACATGGAAGTGGTGCCCGATCCAGGCGTCCCAGGCCAGCCACAGGCCCTGGCCGTTTGAAGCGCGAAGGACCGGCTGCCAGGCCGAATGGCCGGCAACGGACGCCACTGCCGGCTGCGTCCAACCATCCGACTCCCGGCGGCTCACGACGACCACGCAGACGTCACCGTCAAAGGCCTGCCAGGCGACCCAGGGCTGGCCGTCGCTGTCGATCGCCGCGGCCGGACGGGTCAGGGAGGCGGGCGTTGAGGCCACGGTTTCGACTTCGGCGCCGGTCCAGGCCCGCACGACGAAGCGGTCGTCAATGCGCTCACCCCAGGCCACGAGGCGCCGATCGCCATGTGCGGCCACGGCGGGATCCTGGATCGCGGTACGGCTTTCCGTGAGCAGGACCGGATCCAGGTCCTCTCCGGCCACTTGGCCCGCGTAGACCCGGAAGCGACCCTTGCCCAGGCGCGCCATGAAGTCGCGCTCGTCATACCCCGGCGCGAACTGCCAGTGCCCGCCCGGGTGAGAGGTACGCAGACCGAAGAGCGACTCTTCGGCCCAATCACTCCCGGCCCAGGCGCCAAAGGCGCCGCCGTCGGGGTCGGGCGCCACGTCGCAGGCGTAGGCGCCCTGCAGAACCGTGGGCGGTTCCGGCCTGGTTTCCGTCGCCATCGCGCCTTCTCCCTGGCGCCGACCGGCGCTGGAGGATCGCCGCTGTCAGCCTAGCGCGTAGGACTCTTCAGGACATTCGGTGTGGAAGGACGCGGGTTAGGCTTGGCGATGAGCAGACTGGAACTACGCCCCCTTGGGCGTACCGGCGACCAGGTGACCACCCTCAGCCTGGGGGGCTGCGGGCTGCCGCGCGTGTCGTTCGCCGAGGGCGTGGCGACGGTACAGCGGGCGCTGGAACTCGGGGTCAATTGCTTCGACACTGCGCCGTCGTATAGCAGCGGGTTGTCGCAGGCGATTCTCGGCGTCGCCCTGGAGGGGCGGCCGGAGCCGCACCTGGTCTCGACCAAGGTGGGCAACCTGGCGCAGCGCAGCCGCTTTCGCTCGCCTGACGCCCTGCACGCGCAGCTCGAAGAAAACCTGCGGCTTCTACGGCGCGACTGCGCGGACATCGTCCTGATTCACGAGGCCGACCATCACTACTGGTGGACGGACGAGCCGAGCGACGACCTATTCGTGGACCTGGAATCCGAGCCCGACGTGGCCAACGCGCCGGTGATGCAGGTGCTACAAGAGGCCCGGGCTGCGGGCCGCTGCCGTTACGTCGGCATCAGCGGCAACAGTCCGGACCACCTGGCGCACGTTTTGCGCGCGGCGGGCGACGCCGAAGTGGATGTTTGCCTGAGCGCCCTGGCCTACGGCCTGATCGACCGCGGCATCCGTCACCAACTACTGCCCGTGGCCAGTGAGCGCGGTACCGCGATTGCGTTGGGCGGAGTCTTCCGTCGTGGTCGCCTCGCGGCGATCCGCCCGGAGAGTCTTCAGACACCGCCAATCTGGTCGAGCGAGATGACGCCTGAAGAACAACAACGGGTCCCGCGTCTCGTCGAGTTGCAACAGGAGAGCCAACTGTCGCTGGTCACGCTGACGCTCCGCTACCTGGTGGCAGACCGAAGCATCGCCACCATCCTGGTCGGAGCGGCAACGCCGGCCGAAATCGAGGAAAGCGTGGCGGCCGTTGAGGCCGGACCGTTGCCGACCGACTTGCACCAGGCCGTGGAGGCCCTAGGCCTGCCCTGACCGTACGCAGCCGCTGGTTCGACCTAGCGCGCCTCGTCGTGGGTTTCGAATTCGGCGGGCATGGTGATCTCTAGGACCTGCCAGTCGTCGGAGTACTCCAGCACCTCATGTCTGACCCCCGGCGCCTGGTACCAGGCGTCGCCCGCCTCGACCCGGATCTCGCCGATGTCTTCGAAATAGAGCCGCGCCCAGCCGCTGATGAGGTAGACCATCTGGAAGTCAAGATCGTGCGAGTGGTAGCCCATGGGGCCGTCACAGGGCTGTTCGGCGCGAATGATGTGCGCCAGCACCTTGCCCTCGGTCGCGTCCTTGATTCCCAGGTCGCGGTAGGCGAAGTAGGGCCGCAGGTCCTTGCCCCAGCGGGCGTCCCTGGCGTGGGCTGCGAATGACCCGGTCGTCTTCTCGGTCATGCTGGACCTCCTTGCTTAGGTCGGCAGCGAATCGGGCAGCTATCAATCACCGGCCCGGTCCAGCTTGGCGGCGTGCCCAGCGGGCGGCAAGCGGGTGTCGAACCCGACGCCGTCTAGGACTCGCTGGCGTTCACCCACACCGGCGAGGCGTAGGCCACGGCGGGGGTGGCGAGCGGATGGACGGTCTCGGCCGTGAGCTTGACGTAGTAGTAGTTCTGGCTGCGGGGGTTGCCGCGGTCGGTCCAGGTCCAGTCCAGGCTGGACCCGTCCACGGACTCCCGGTGAACTGGCGCGCCGTTGCGGAAGACCTGGATTTCACGCAGGCGCTGCGCGGACTCGGCCATTACTCGCAGCCTGGGATCTCCTGAGACCTCGCCCTCGCCGCCCATCGGAATCCCGGACACCTCGGTGTGCACAAGAATCTTTGCGGACGTGGCGATGGTGCGGCGGTTCCAGATGGCGTCGAAGATCGCCTCGCGCGTCGGCTCGGTGGCCCAGACGCCGGTCATGCAGAAGGCGAAGTGCCAATAGCGCGCGTGGTCGGTGGCGCCGATGAAGCCGATGCGGGCGCCTTCGCGCAGAAAGGTCTCGATCCATTCCCGCTGGTCGCCGCGGGCCTGCATGATCTCCATGGCGGGCTCCCAGGTGGGACGGAAGCCCTCGAACACGTCCGGCTGCCGGTGGCCGTGGTAGTGACGGGCCGCCATGACCGCGCCGGCCGGCATGCGGGAATCCCAGCGTTCCATCAGGTCCTCGAGGCTGGGTGACATCAGCGTCAGCGCGCGCAGCTCTTCGCCCAGCTGCTGGTCGCGGTAGAAGATGTTGGTGTGACCGGGATTGAGGCCCCACTCGAAGCCGAAGAGCGGCTCGAAGCGGCCGTCGTTGGTGAAGGCGGCGACTGTTTCCTCAACCCGCCGCCACTCGTTGTAGCTCAGGTATTCCAGGTGCTCGGTGAGCGCCCAGAAGTCCATGCGGTTGTGGTCGATCGCCCAGCGGAAGTTGTGCACGGGCGACCCGTCGTTGGCGGCAATGCACTTGGAGAGGTGCGAATGCCGGTGCATGTCGCCCCAGTAGAGGTGGTAGGTCTGGTCGCCCACGGTGATGGTGCGGCCGTCGCGGTGCACCAGTGGCGAATCGTCGCGCAGACCCTCGTAGCGGACGAAGTCGACCTTGAGCGGCGGCTCGATGGCGGCGGCCGGGGGATCCAGGGTCAGGACTTCGATGCGCTCCCGATCCACGGGCCCGGCGCCCCCGCACAGGAACGGCAGGCCCGCCTGCCATCGGTCCAGCGTCTGCATGGGCGCGAAGCCCATGGCGTTGTGCGCCACCACGCGCCGCTCGTCCGGCAGCGCGGCCACGCCGTAGCGCGTGTCGGGCGTGCCGTGGAAGGGGCTGACCGTCTCCGGGTCGGACCAGGTGGCGCCGGAATAGACCATGCGTTCCAGCCGCCAGCCGAAGTCCACGTAATCCGAGCTGCGGAAGCGTTGGAAGAACAGCTCGATGCCGCGAGGTCCCGCGATCAGGCGCGGTGAGACGGGCACGATGTACTCGGCCGACTGGACGTGCGTAAAGGTCTCGATGGGAATCGGGGCCTGGCCGGCGCCCCAATGGCTATTGGCCAGAAAGGTGGTCCCACGGTGGTCGACCGCGGCCAGCACGACCTGGCGCGTCTCGTTGAACCGATGGTTCGAGCCCCAGGGCGGCGACTGCTCCCAGGCCAGCCACGCCGTGTCGTCCGCGTCCACCGCGACATCCACGTCCATGGCCAGCAGCGGCAGGTCGCTGACCTGCACCGCCGGGCCGTGTGCGCCGTCCGGCGTGATACGGCGCGCGAATACGTGAAAGTGATGCCCGGTCCAGGCATCCCAGGCCAGCCACACGCCGTGGCCGGCCGACGCGCAAAGGGCCGGACGCCAGGCTGACTGGCCCGGCAGCGAGGCGACCGTGGGCGGGGCCCAGCCCTTGTCGGACCGTCGGCTGACAACGACGGCGCACGCGTCGCCGTCGAAGGCCTGCCAGGCAACCCACGCTTGGCCGTCGGAGTCAATGGCGGCGGCGGGTCGGGTGAGCGAGGCCGGGGTGGAGGCAACGGTTTCAGCCTCATCGCCTGTCCACGCGCGGACGACGAAGCCGTTGCGGCGGCGTTCGCCCCACGCCGCAAGGCGCAGGTCGCCACAGACTGCCACCGCCGGGTCCTGAATGACCGTGGGGCTCTCGGTCAGCTCGACTGGCGCGAGGTCATTTCCGCCCAGTTCGCCGGCGTATACGCGATACCGCGCGGCGCCCAGCCGCGCCATGAAGTCGCGCTCGTCACGCCCGGGCGCGAACCGCCAGCCACCGCCATGCGTGTTGGAACGGGCCTCGAACAGCGCTTCCTCGTCCCAGTCGCTCGCCGCCCAGGCGCCGAACGCCTGTCCGTTAGCGTCCGGCGCCAGGTCGCAGGCGTAGGCCCCCTGCAGAGCCACGGGGGTCTCAGACCGGGTGTCCACTGACATCGCGTCTACGCCTCTCGGCCGAACGGCAGCCGTCGCCAAGCGTCGGCAGCGTAGCGCGGGGGCTGATCAGGCTTCGAACGGGTCGGGGATCGGCGTACGGTCACGGTGGATCGACGATTCGAGACTGGTGAGCTTCTCCGCGGCGACGTAGTAGCGGCCGCGCCGCTGTCCACGCGCCTCCAACAGTCCCGCGGAGGCCAGCGCCTGCAGATCTCGCCCGGCCACGACCTGGCTGACCTCGGCGAGTTCGCGGTAGACCGAGTTTCGAATGCGGAAGCCGAGGGCGGCGTCGAACAGGCCGGGGATTGACCGCTCCGGCAGGCCCTGAGCCTTAGTCTCCCGCTCCAGCAACTCCCAGCGGCGCTCGGCCTCGTCGGCCCGACGACGCAGCGTCTGAATCTGCCGAAAGTGCGCGGTCAACGCGAAACGGACCCAGGGGCGAGCATCTCGGCATGGCTGCCACGAGCCGCCGCCAACCTCTCCCAGCACCGCGTAGTAGGCCTCGGTGTGTCGCCCCAGGTACTCCTCGATGCTGGCGAAGGCAGGGGCAAGCACTCCCGCACGCGCCAACACGAGGGACTGGAGCGCCCGTGCCATCCGGCCGTTGCCGTCTCGGAAGGGATGAATCATGACGAGGTTCAGGTGGGCAATCGCCGCAAGCACCACGGCCGGGGTCTTCTCGTCGGGCTCGCGAAGCTCCGCGACAAGTTCGGCCACAAGGTTTGGCACTTCCAGAGCGTCAGGACCCTCGTAGACAAGCTCCTGCGTTCGCTCGTCGCGCACGTAGACGTGCCCTGACCGCCAGCGGCCAGGGCCGCTCCGCATGTCGTCCTTCGTCATCATGAAATGCAGGCTCTTCAGCAGCGACGCGTCGTAGACAAAGCTGGGATCGTCCGCCAGTTGCAGGATGAACGTCAGGGCGTCGCGGTAGCCCTGAATCGCGGGCCATACATGGGGAGACGCGTCCAGTGGATCGCCGCCGCCAACGGCCGCCACGGCATCGTCAAGCGTGACGTGCAGGCCCTCGATGCTGTTGGAGCCCTGAATGGCCCGGGCACCCGCGACACGCCGCAGCATCCCGCTCCAGCGCCGTTCGTCGGCGACCTGATACCGCAACGCCGCGCGAAGACTGTCCAACTGCGCACAGACGGCAAGCTCGCGCTCGTCAAGCGTTGGCGCTGCGAACAGCATGTCGAGTTTATACTTTCATCACGACGTAGAGTATTATAATAAACGACTCGATTGTGCAATCAATATGACTATCGAACACTCGGGCTCGACAATTCTGGGTGCTTTGTAGGCCGGAATCTGGGAATCTCCTCTCAATCGCCGAACTGAGTGGTCCCAGCCAGTCGAAGCGGACCGGCGCTTGTCCGCCGAACGTTCTCGGGCAACTCGCGCCCGCGCGGTGTAACGTAGTCGGGCGGGGCATACGGCGAGGTCGGCTGATGCGCGGACGGACTCTCAGGGTGGCCGCAGCGTGACGCCGCGCCGCATTGGCATCCTCACGGCTGGGGGCGACAGCCCAGGGCTGAACGCGGCGATTCGCGCGGTGGGCAAGGCGGCCATCGGGCGCTATGGCATGCGCGTGGTGGGGATTCGCGACGGGTTCCGCGGCCTGGTGGAGAACCGGGTGGAGGAGTTGGACTCGGAGTCGCTGGCGGGGATTCTGACCCGCGGCGGCACGATCCTGGGCACCAGCCGCGACAAGCCGCACAAGTTGCGGGTCGGTGATCAGACGATCGACATGACGGCGCGTGTCTGCGAGAACTACGCCAATCTGCACCTGGACGCGCTGGTCTGCCTGGGCGGCGGCGGTACGCATTCCAGCGCCCAGCGGCTGCTGGACGCCGGTCTCAACATCATCACGTTGCCGAAGACCATCGACAACGACATCGCGCACACCGACACCAGCATCGGCTTCGACACGGCGCTGTCCATTGCCACCGAGGCCATCGACCGGCTGCACAGCACGGCCCACAGTCATCACCGAATCATCGTGGTGCAGATCATGGGGCACAACGCGGGCTGGCTGACGCTGGGCGCGGGGCTGGCCAGCGGCGCGGACGTGGTGTTGATCCCCGAGCTGCCGTACGACGTTGATTACGTGGCCGAATCGATCCGCCAGCGCAGCATGGGCGGCCACGGGTTCAGCATTGTGGCCGTGGCGGAACGCGCGAAGCCGCAGAGTCCCGCCGACCTGGGGCTGACGGACGAGGCCTCAACCGGTGGCCTGGCGTTCGAGTTTGCCGGTCCCACCCTGGCGCTCACACACCGCCTGGAGTCGCTGACGCGCTTGGAAGCCCGACTGACCATCCTGGGCCACGTGCAGCGCGGCGGGACGCCGACGGCCACCGATCGCACGCTGGCAACCCGGCTGGGGACAGCCGGCACGGAGGCGGTAGCCGACGGGGCCAGGGGCGTGATGGTGGCGGCCCGCGGTGAGAGCACGGCGCTGGTGGACGTGGCAGCCGTGGCGGGCGAGCGCAAGACGGTGCCGCTGGACCACCCGTGGATCCTGGCCGCCCGCGACACGGGCCTGTGCCTGGGCGCGCCGCTGGACTAACGCCGCGGCGACTCGCGCCTACCCGGCCATCTGTCCCTGCGGGATTCCGCCGCACGTCTGGCGCTGGCCGGTGTTCCCAGGGATCTCCCAAGGCCGACACGTCCTGAGTGGGCCGGAGTACCCTCGGTAATACGCTGGTCCGCCGAATTCACTGAGGGAGTCGAAGATGCTGCGCCGAGCATGGGTTTCACTGGTTATCGCCGTTCTGGCGCTGACGGCGGTTATCGCCACCGCCGGCGCGTCATCGCCTGAAGACGGGTTTCCCGCGTCGTTGCGCACCCTCAGTGTGAATGGCGACGGCGCGGCGTCCGCCGCCCCGGACATCGCGGACATCGAGCTTGGGGTTCAGACGATCGACGAAGACCCGACCGTCGCCATCGTCGCCAACACCACCGCGATGGCCGACGTGATCGAGACGCTGGTCGATCTCGACATCGACGAGGACGACATCCGGACGTTGACCTTCAACATGTGGGTCGAGCAGGTGTACGGGCCCGATGGACCGACCGGCGAATTCCTGTACCACGTCGTCAACCAGATCATGGTGCGGGTTCGGGACCTGGACACGACCGGCGACGTGCTGGGCGCGGCGCTGGCGGCAGGCGCCAACAACGTCGGCGGCATCAGGTTCGGCGTGGAGGACACGCAGGCGCTGGAAGTGGCGGCGCGCGATGCGGCCGTTGATAACGCCCTGGCCAAGGCCGAGCAGTTGGCGGAACGCCTGGGGGTGAACGTGGGCAACGTTCGGCACGTCATCGAAACCTCGGGAGACCTCCCGCCAGAGCCCCGGCTCGAGCGAGCGATGGCGTTCGACGCCGGCGGCGCGAACGTGCCGGTTTCCCCCGGCGACTTCACGGTTCGCGTGTCCGTGAGCATTGTGTTCGATATCGAGTTCTAGTCCCGGCCGGGCGGAGACGGCGTCGTGGTAAAGGGGCGCTCGGTATCGTTAGCGGGGCGGCGCCGTTCCATGGCCCCGTAGCTCAGTGGATAGAGCGGTGGTTTCCTAAACCATGCGCCCCGGTTCGAGTCCGGGCGGGGCTACCGCGCCGTGCTGGCTCGGAGACCGCGGGCCGCTGCGTCGGGCGCCGCGCGGTAGGTCCTCTCCGGCATCATGCAGTGGTGCGTCGTGAGTCGCCTGTTCCAGGCCGAGGAGTTGAACATGGCCGTGCAGACCGTAGGCATCCTGAGTCCGGGCGAGATGGGCGCCGGCGTCGGCGGGGCTCTGCGTGCTGCCGGGCTTACGGTCCTCACCTGTCTGGCAGGGCGTAGCCCGGCGTCGCATGAACGCGCACAGGCCGCCGGCATCGAGGACGTGCCGGACCTGGGCGCGTTGGTGGAGCGCTGCGACCTGATCCTGTCGATCCTGGTGCCGGCGCGTGCCCGCGGCGTGGGTGTTGACGTGGGCGCCGCAGCGAGATCGGTCGGCGCTACGACAGTGCTGGCCGACTGCAACGCGATTGCCCCGCAGACCGTCCAGGCCATGGAGGCGGACCTGGAAGGCAGCGGCGTGACCCTTGTGGATGCAGGCATTGTCGGCGGGCCGCCGCGACACGGACAGGGACCGCGCGTCTACGTATCAGGATCGGCGGCCCATCTGCTCGGCGAGCTCGACGGCCGCGGCATCGACGTGGTGGACGTCGGGCCGAAGATCGGTAAGGCCTCGGCTGTGAAGATGTGCTACGCGGCCATGACCAAGGGGACCACCGCGCTGCGCACGGCGCTGCTGGTGGCCGCACGCCGGCTGGACGTGTACGACGAGTTGATTGCCGAAATGGAGCACAGCCAGGCCGCTGCCCTTGGCGCGGCGACACAGGGCATGCGGCGCCTGCCGACGGTGGCCTATCGCTGGATCGGCGAAATGGAAGAGATCGCCAGCACCTTCCAACACGTGGGCGTCACGCCCGACTTCCACACGGGCGCGGCCCAGGTGTATCGCGAAGTGGATGCCGCGTTCGTCCGCGGTGAGGACCTGTCCGACCTGGCTGAGGCGGTTACCCGGCTGGCAGGGACCGGACATCAGGACTAGATGGATCGAGGCGGAACTGACACGCAGCCCCAAAGCTATGCTGGGTGCGTCGCCTGCCGGAGGACGCGCTGACCGGTGAATGCAAAGAGTGTCGCCATGCTTGTGCTGCGCATCCTGGCCCTGGCATTGGTCGTTGGCCTGGTTCCGCTTGCGGCTGCCTGCGGCGAGGGTGCGAACGGCGGGGCGAACGTGCGGGATCCCGAGGTCAGTGGGACAAGGCTGGCGGCCTTTCAACAGCCCGTTCCCGATAGCGCGGCCGGACAGCCCGCGCCGGAGGTGCGCGGCACCTCCTTCGACGGTACCGCCGTATCGATCACCAACGACGGACGAACCAAGGCGCTGGTTTTCCTGGCGCACTGGTGACCGCACTGCCAAGCCGAGGTGCCTGTCGTACAGGCCCTTGTGGACGCCGGGGGCGTACCGGAGAACATCGACATCTATGCGATCGCCACGGCCATTGACTCGGGGCGGGCCAACTACCCGCCGGAGGCCTGGCTGGAACGTGAGGGTTGGAGTTCACCCGTTGTGGTGGACACCAAAGACGCGATTGCCAATGCCTACGGGCTTGGGGGCTTTCCGTTCTGGGTGTTCGTGAACTCCGACGGCACCACCGCGCTGCGCGTGGGCGGGCGGATCTCGGCCGACGAGTTGACCGTAATCTTCCAGCACTTGCAGTAGTCGTCGCTCGGCAGCCAGCGCACGTATCGCTTCTATACTCTCGTGCCAGCGGCATGGTTGGTCTGGGGCCATCAAGATCGAGAGGCGGTGACAAAGATGGTGTTGCGAGTCGTGGCGGGCTACCAGATTCTGATGGCGTCGGCGGTCGGTATCCACTTCATCATCACGAGCCTCTACCACCCCGGAGGCGATGAGCCGTTCACCGCGTGGCACGTCATGAACTGGTTCATGGTCGTCAGCGTGGTCATCGCGCTCGGGCTGAGCTTCCGTCGCAAGCTCGCGCTGGACAGCGATCCCCACTGGCGGGAGTACCTGGAGACCAACCTCACGTTCTACGGGGTCATCCTGCTGGCGCTCTGGTTCTTCTGGAACTGGTTCGGCGTTTTCAGCGGCCAGGACAGCGGCACGTTCTGGGGATTCATCAACCCCCTATTCGTTCTGGTGGTGGGCTCCCTGGGGTGCCGCATGTGGAGTCGCCTGGCGGCCCTGAACCGTTCGACCTGATCGCAGGCCCGCGTCGCGCCGCCTGGGGCCTGGGCTGAGGGCAGCCGACCGGGTGGACACATAGGCCGGGATTCCGCTTTTCGTCGGCGTGGCGGACCGACCACGTGGGGTCGTGACCGGTGACGACGACTGTCATTCCAATTGCTTATGAGGCGGCGCGCCGGGTACCGTGCCTGTTGTAGCCGTGCGCGAGGGCTGGCCGATGGTGCGCTGGGGAATCGTGGGCCTGGGAGACATTGCGGCCAGGGCCGTCGCGCCCGCCATCCAGGCCCACGAGGGCAGCGAACTCGTCGCGATCTGCCGCCGCGACCCACAGCTGCTGGACGAGTACGCGCGGCAGTTCGAGGTCTCAAACGCGTACACCAGCTACGACGACATGCTGGACGCGGCTGGGCTGGACGCCGTGTACGTGGCGACACCGGTGAACCTGCACGGTCCCCAGACCCTTGACGCGCTGGAGCGCGGCCTGCACGTGCTGGTGGAAAAGCCCATGGCCATGAACGCGGCCGAGGCGGCGCGCATGGTAGGCGCGGCGGACCAGGCCGGACTCCGGCTGGGCATCGCCTTTTACCACCGCTTCTATCCGATCAACCTGCGGGTGCGCGAGATCGTGGAATCCGGCGACCTGGGCGACCTGATCGCCCTGCACGCCAACACCTCAGGGCCGTTCACCATGACGCCGGACGATCCCAAGTACTGGCGCGTCGACCAGGCGCAGAGCGGCGGCGGCCCTCTGATGGACCTGGGCAGCCACCGGCTGGACATCTTCTACAGCCTGGCCGGCAAGGCCGCGCGTGTAGCCGCCTTCAGCGACCAACGCGTGATCCCCGGCGACGTGGAAGACACGACGTCGGTGATCGTCCAGTACGAGTCAGGCGTCCAGGCCACCATTTCAGCGCTCTGGTCCATCAACCCGGCGCGTGGCGACTACGAAGTCTGGTGCACCGAGGGCCACATCAACGTGCCCTTCGCGCGCGGCGAGGAATTCACCGTCGAGCGCCCCGACCGCTCGGAGACGTTCACCCTGGCCGAGCACGAGCTGCACGACTTGCCGCTGATCGCGGACTTCGTCGAAGGGGTTAACGGCGGCACGCCCGTACTGACAGGCGAGGGCGGCCTGGAAGTCCAGCGCGTGATTGACGCGGCCTACACCTCGGCGGCCGAGAGCCGGGTAGTCACGCTGTAGCCCCGCCCTAAGTAGGCCGGTGTTCCGGGGGGTTCAGTCCTGCGGTGCGCGGGCGAAGGCGTAGAAGCCGGAGGCCAGGTCTTCGGCGGCGGGGCGGTCGGCGACGAAGCGGTCCAGGAACTTGACCGGCGTGGTGAGCCAGGCGGCGACAAACTCGGCCAGGCGTTCGCGCAGGCGGTGGCGGGAGAAGCCGCTGAGCAGGCCCTTGACGTAGCCGCGGAGCACCCAGCTGAGCGCCGAACTGGGCCCCACGCACACGCCGACCTCGATGTCCTCAAAGTCCCGTAGCAGTTCGGCCACGCCGCTGCTGGTGTAGCGCTGATAGTCGTGGGGCGACGCGTGGTAGCCCTGCAAGAACGGCACCTCGATATAGATCAACGCGCCGGGCGCGCAGACGCGCGCGACCTCGGCCATGGCCTCGCCGGGACGGCGCACGTGCTCCAGCACGGCCGTGGAGAGGGCGCCGCCGAAGGCATGTGAGGCAAACGGCAGGCGGGCCGCGTCGGCCAGCACATGCACGCCAGGGTGCCGTTCGACATCAATATTGACGATGGCCTGGCGCACGAACCCGTCCAGCGTGCCGGGCGGGAACTGCCGGCCGCCGCCGCCAACGTTGAGCACGCGCACGCCATCGCGCCGGGTCGGCTCCGAGAGGGCGCTGCCAAACCGCTGCAGGTTGCGGTGCGAGGCGTGGTTATACGTGGGGCTGGGCACGCGATAGACGCGCCGGGCAATGCCCATCAGTCGGGCGCGAGCCTGACCAGTCATGCGGCGCGTTCCTGCCGATCCAGGTCGGCAATCGCCGGGATCAGGTCGCCAAGATCGTCAATGACGGCTGCGGCGGATTCATCGCGCGGACGTACGTCGGCCGAGCGCAGCCAGATGGCTCGAATCCCCAGGCGTTGGGCGGCGCGCACATCGATCTCCCAGTCGTCTCCCACCATCACCAGGGTCCGTGGCGAAAGGCCCAGGCGTTGTGCCGCCGCCCGGTAGGGGGCCGGATGGGGCTTGAGCCAGCCGAGTTCGGTGCTGAGCACCACCGCATCCAGATGCGGGGCCAGACCCAGCGCCCGCAGGCGCTCGAGCAGCAAGTCTTCACCGTAGAGGACGTTGGCTATGGCGCCGATTCGGAGACCGGCTTCGCGCAGCAGTTGCAACACGCGGACGGCCTGCGGCAGCGGCTGCATGGCCTTGTACCAGGGATCGAAGTAGGCCGGCAGCAGCACTTCGATGGCCTCGGAGGAAGGTTCCCAGTCCATTTCGTCGAGCACGTGAGCCAGGATTCCGTGGGCGTCGGGCAGGGCGCACTCGCGCTGATACGCGTCCACCAGGGCTTCCTGCAAGGCTTCGCCGAACGATTCGGCCAGCTGTTCATCGGTGAGTCCCGCCTTGATAAACGGCCGAACCAGCGGCGCGATCGCGGCGGCGCCGCGCAGATTGCTCGACGACCCAACCAGCGGCTCCTGGGTGAGCAGCGTGTCGCCGACATCAAAGATCACACCGCGAATTGGCATCGTCGTCGAGTGTACGCGCGAGGCGAGGTCGCGTTCGGCGGGCGGCACGTGCCCGCTGGTGAGATACTGCCGCGAGGGGTACCACGGTCAGCGCCGCCGTGCGGTGTTGTCCGAACGCGAACGGAGGCGGCGTGAGGGATCCGACCGACCGGGACCGCGAGCCGCCGCCGCAGTCTCCGGACGATCCGCCGCCCGACCGCGATTGGCCCGAGCCTCTGGATTCGGACGACCGGCCGCCGGCAACCGGCGGGCTGGGCGGATTCGCCGCCGATTCGGGGCTGGTCTACCGGCGCGTCGGCGCGTACGTCATCGACTCCCTGCTCGTCGCGCTGACGACGACCGTGATAGGCGTAGCCTCGGGCATCATCAGCATGGACCTCGAGGCGCCGGCTATCGACCCGTCGCTGGCACTGTGGATGCTGATTTTCGAGGTGCTCTATCGTTGGTCGGTGCAGTCCGCCTTTGGATTCACGCTGGGCAAGCTGGCGCTCGGACTGCGGCTCGTCGGTTCAGACGGCGGTCCGGCCGGGCCTCTGCAAATCCTGGTTCGCGAGATCGCCCTGGGCGCCATGCTTGGGGTCGCCCAAGCCACCGGCTGGGCCATCCTGCCGGCCCTGGTGCAGGTACTGCTGGTGTACGTGGTTATCCACCGGCCGGACCGGCGCAGCCTCCATGACCTGACGGTTCAAACGCGCGTGATCCGGGTAAAGCCCAGCGATACCGACACGCCGATGCGGCCCGCCTAGTCGGAAACTAACCGCACGCGCGCTGCCGGCGGTCGCCCGGGCCTTTCAGAGCGCCACGCCATGCCGGTTCGCGGATGTTTCACGTGAAACATTCCCCTTTCGCGAGCGCTTGCGCGGCACCCGACCGCTACCGGGGTTCGTGCGAGCGGTGGCGGTTCAGACGCCGGCGTCCTTGAGCCCGCTGCCGGTCGCCGCGATCAGCACCCGGTCGTCGGGTCCGATTGTGCCCGAGTCCCGCAGGCGCGCCGTCGCCGCAAAGGCCACGGCGGAGGTGTATTCGAGATCCAGACCCTCAAGTCGCGACAGCTCGGCGCGCGTGAGACGAGCAACCGCGTCGTCGACATCCACGATTGTTCCGCCCGAGTCTCGGACGGCCCGCAGCACCTCGGCGCCGCGCGCCGGCCGGCCCACGGCCACGCCGCCGGCCACGGTGGGTTGCGCCTGAATCGTCGCCGGCGCGTCGGCGCCCGCGGCGAACGCCGCCGCCAGCGGCGCGCAGGCCGAGGCCTGCGCGGCATGCAGGCGCGGCAGCGATGCCGGGAAACCCGCCGCCGCCAGTTCGCGGTAGGCCTTGAACGCGCCGAGCAGCAGCCCGCCATTGCCCACCGGCAACACGATGTGCAGCGGCGGATCGTCAACCAGCGCGGTCGCAACCTCCAGGCCAAAGGTCTTGGTTCCCTCCACGAAGGCCGGATGGCGCGCGTGCGAGGCGTAGGCCACGTCGGGTGCATGGGCCGCGTGTTCGGCCGCCGTCGCCACGTCCTCGCGGGTGCCGGCGACCGCCACCACCTCCGCGCCATAGCCCGCAATCTGGTCGCGCTTGGCCGCGGGCGCGGACTCGGGTACGAAGATCTGCGCCCGCAGGCCGCCGCGCGCCGCGTATGCCGCCATGGCGGCGCCGGCGTTGCCCGATGAGTCTTCAACGACGGACGTCACACCCGCCCCGGCCAGCACCGCGATTACGGCCGCTGCCCCGCGATCCTTGAACGATCCCGTCGGCGATACGTACTCCAACTTGGCCAGCACCCGCGACAGCCCATGCGCCGCACCCCAACGAGGCAGTGAGACGATCGGCGTATCCCCTTCGCCCAGGCTGATCTCCGGGATACCCGCGGGCAGCCCAAGCGCGGGTCGATGCCGCCAGATGCCGTTTCTGTTCGGATCGCGCAGCGCTGGCCAGCCGCTCGAGGCCCTGGGCAGCGCTGCCGGCAGCAACGGGTCCGGTGCGTCCATCTAGGCAACCCCCAGTCGCTCAAGGTCGGCGTCGGAGAGGCCGAAGAAGTGAGCAAACTCGTGAATGACGGTGGCACGAATCTCGTCCTTCAACTCGTCAACATTGCTGAAGGCCGCAAGCAGCGGACCGCGGTAGATCGTGATGCGGTCGGGCAGCACCATGTTGTAGCCGGAGGTTCGCTCGGTTAGCGGCACGCCCGAGTAGAGGCCGAAGAGCGTGTAGCCCTCCGGGACTTCGGCGGCTCTCAGGTCGGCATCGGAGGGCCATTGCTCAATCAGCACGTCCACGTTGGCCAGGCGCGCACGCAGTGCGTCGGGAATCGAGGCGATGGCCTCCAATACGACACCCTCAAAGGCCGCCGGTGTGAGGTTTGCCACGGCTACGTCGTGCTCCAGGGAAGCGTGAAGCCCCTGTGATAGCATCCCGCGCCCTCGCTCTGGGAGCCACGCGCCAGCATGGACGACGTACGCGAGCACGCGCTCGCGAACGGGCTGGCGGTGCTGACCCGCGAGGTGCGCACCGCCCCAATCGCCACCTTTTTCATTTGGTATCGGGTCGGCGCGCGGGACGAACCCCAGGGCATGAGCGGCGCTTCCCACTGGGTCGAGCACATGATGTTTAAGCGTACCCAGAAGCTGGCGCCCGGGGATATCGGCCGCATGGTGGAAGGCGTGGGCGGCACCTTCAACGCCTTTACCTACGAAGACGCCACCGCCTACCACGAGACCCTCCCTGCCGAGCACCTGGACCTGGCGCTGGAGATCGAAGCGGACCGCATGCTGAACGCGGTCTTCGACCCCGACGACGTGGAAGCCGAACGCACGGTCATCATCTCCGAGCGCGAGGGGCACGAGGCCTCCCCGATGTTCCGGCTCATGGAAGCCGTGGAATCCACGGCCTTTACGGTGCATCCCTACGGTCACGGCGTGATCGGCAGCAAGGCGGACCTGCGCTCGATGACCCGCGACGATCTCTTCGGTCACTACCGGAGGCACTACGGTCCGAATCGCGCCGTGATCGTGGCCGTCGGAGATTTCGCCACGGACGACTTGCTGAACCGGGTCGATCAGCACTTCGGGGGCTTTCCGGCGAGCAGTGCGCCGCCAGCCGAGGCCGAGCGGGAACCCGCTCAGGACGAGGCGCGGCGCGTGGAAGTGCATCATCCTGGGCCTTTCCCGGTGCTGATGCTCTGCCATCACACCCCGGAACGCACGCACGCGGACTGCGCGTCGCTCCTGGTGTTGAACGCGCTGCTCTCCGGACCGCCAAGCGGACCCTTTGGCGGCGGCGGCACGCTGCGCACCTCTCGGCTCTACCAGCGGTTTGTGGCATCCGGCGCGGCCGCTTCGGTCGGCGCCGATGTCGGCGTGAACATCGATCCATCGCTGCACCGGGTGGTGGTGATCCTGCACCCGGGCGGTGCACCGGAGCCGATCGAGGAGGCCGTTCTGGACGAGGTCCAGCGGCTGCATGACGAGGCGCCCAGCCAGGCGGAGCTTGATCGCGTAGTCCGGCAGACCTATGCCAAGCGGGCCATCGCGCTGGAAAGCGTCACGGCGCAGGCCGTGCAGTTGGGCATGCTGGAAATGGCCGCCAGTTGGCGGATGGCACAGACGCTTACGGACGATCTGCGACGGGTGACGCCGGCGGACGTGCAGCGCGTGGCTCGAACCTACCTGCGCGAGCCGGCCCGGGTGACGGGCTGGTTCCTGCCGGCGGCGGCCAACGGCGCGGCGGCGTGACCTCAGGCTCCCGCCACGCGATCAACGCGGACAGCGTCGCTCGCCACACGCTGCAGAACGGCGCGACGCTGCTGGTCTATCCGAATCCGGCCTCGCCGTCCGTGGCGATCGGGGCCTACCACGCGGCGGGCGCCGTGCTGGAGACCCGCGAGACCGCCGGGCTGGCCAGCCTGACGGCCGACGCGCTGAGCCGCGGAACGCAAGACCGCACGTATCTCGAATTCAGCGAAGAACTGGACCAGGTCGGGGCCTCGCTGGCGTTCCACGCCGACACCGAGTACGCGGCTTTCGGCGGGCGCGCGCTGGCCGAGGACCTGGAGTTGCTGCTGACCCTGTCAACCGACGTCCTGGCGAATCCAACGTTTCCCAATGACGAAGTCGGGCGCGTGCGCGAACAGACGCTGACCGTGTTGGCCCACGCCGAGGACAACCCCGGATCGCGGGCGTCCCGGCGCTTTCGCGAGCTTCTTTACGGGCCGTCGAATCCCAACGGGTGGCCGGAAGACGGGTATGCCAAGACTGTGCGCGAGTTTCAGGCGGATGACCTTCGGAGTTTTCACGCGCGCGCTTATGCGCCGGGATCGCTGGTGCTGGCGGTGGTCGGTGCGGTGGATCCGGCGGCCGTGCGGGACCTGGCCGAACGAACCATCGGCGCCTGGGCGCCGGCGCCTGGCACGGTGACGAAGGCGGGCTGGCGGGAGGCACTGGCGGCGGCCGACGCGCCTCAGGCGGCGCCCACCGAGTCCAGGCGCGAGGACATAGCCATCGAAGGCAAGACGCAAACGGAGTTTCTGCTCGGCTGGATGGGGATCCGGCGTACCGACCCGTCTTACTACGCGACCATCGTTGCCAATTTCATCCTCGGGCAGTTGGGCCTAGGGGGACGGATCGGCTCCAATGTGCGCGACACGCAGGGATTGGCCTATCACGCCTCCAGTTACGCGATTCCGGGCCTGACCCGGCAGCCCTGGTCGATTCGCGCCGGGATCAACCCCGCGAACGTGGACCGCGCCATCGAGGCCAGCTTGAAGGAAGCGCGTCAGCTGGCCGAAACGCCGCCTGACGACGAGGAGTTGCGCTTGAGCAAGCAGGCTCTGGTTGGGTCGCTGCCGTTGCGCCTGGAACGCAACGACGGAATCGCGAACATTCTGCTGATGATGGAGCGCTACGAGTTGGGCCTTGACTACCTGGGCGGGTATCCAGCCCTGGTTGACGCGGTCACGGCCGACGACGTGCGCGAGGTCACCGCCGCCGTCATGGCGGCTCCGGCCTACACCCTGGTAACGGCCGGGCCTGAACTTCGAGCCGTCTAAGCGGTCGTTAGTAGGACGAAACCCGCGGCGGGCCGGGGTCGGCGGCCAGGACAGTGGCGTCAAAGCTGCGCTGCATGAGGTCCAGCTTGATGTCCTGGTGGTCCGGGCTGTCCCACAGGCTGTCGTGCTCGTGCGGGTCGGCTTCCATGTCGAAAAGCTCGCCGATCCCGTGGCCGTGGTAGACGTTGAGCTTCCAGCGACGATCGCGGTACATGGTGGCGAAGGTGTGGTCGGGCTTTTCCACCGCGTCCAGGTACTCGCAACGCACGAAGTCGCGGTGCG
Source organism: Chloroflexota bacterium (assembly GCA_022825895.1). Taxonomy (GTDB): domain Bacteria; phylum Chloroflexota; class UBA11872; order UBA11872; family UBA11872; genus UBA11872. The sequence continues at coordinate 137,973 of JAJDVX010000027.1, forward strand.
TGTCCGGCGGAGCCGCGCCCGACAGGATGGGCTGCAACGTGCGTCCCTGCATGGCCTCGGGCACGGGCAGTCCGGCGTACTCCAGCAGTGTGGGCGCGATGTCGGTCAACTCGACCAGGGCGTCGCTGCGCAGACCCGCCTGGATCTGGCCGGGCAGGCGCCAGATCAACGGCACGCGGCTGAGGCCGTCGAAGAAGCGGCAGCCCTTCTGCGTGAGGCCGTAGTCACCGGCCGACTCACCGTGGTCGCTGGTGAAGATGACGATGGTGCGCTCGGCCTGGCCTGACGCCTCCAGCGCGTCCATCAGCCGGCCGAACTGCTCGTCGATCTGCTCGATCATGGCGTAGTAGGCGGCCTGGACTTTCTTGCCCTCAAAGGCTTCCGGCCGTTGCGACTCGCTCTGGAAGTCGATGCCGGAGGCCGTGAGACGGCCCTGATGCTTCAGGTCGGAGGGGCGGAAGTACGGTCCCGGCAGCGCGTCCGGGTCGTAGCGGCGGTAGTACTCCCAGGGAGGGTTGAAGGGGGGATGTGGGTCATACATGTTGACGCTGAGGAACCAGGGTTGGTCGGCGGGGCGCGGCTGGTTGATGAACTCAATCGACGCCTCCGTGCCCCAGGTGGTTTGGTGAACCTCGGGCGGCGTGTTGTCCCGCGCCGGCGTGGGCTCCATCAGCGCCCCGGTGAGGTGGCGGCGGTCAAAGTTATGCAGCAGGACGTCATAGGGATCGACGCCCTGCGCCTGCACCCAGGCGGCGTAGTCGTGCTGGTCCAGCGGCCAGTCGTTGCGCGGCGCGTGGCTGTACTTGAAGTAGCGGTAGCCGTCGTTGACCCGCGGCTCGCGCCCGTTGAAGGCCCCGGCCAGGTGCAGCTTGCCGACCAGCCCGCCGTCATACCCGGCCTCGGCCAGCTGACGCGTGACGAGATTGGCGGCGACCTCGCGATGAACCCAGCCGTTACCGTTGCGCGGGTTATGCACCCGGCTGGGATACATGCCCGTCAGGAAGCTGGCGCGGCTGGGCGTGCAGATGGGGCTCTGGCAATAGGCGTGGGTGAAAGCCGTCCCCTCCGCCACAAAACGGTCCAGGTTCGGCGTGCGGATATCCGGGTTGCCCAACGCGCCGATGGTGTCGAAACGCTGCTGGTCGGTGCAGTACCACAGGATGTTGGGCCGTTGGTTCGACATCGGGAACCCGTATGGCTGGCTGCCGGGCAGCGAACCCTACCGCACGGACGCGTGCTGGGGCCCGCGGCGGTGCTTGATATTTCCAGGTCGACGGTTCGGTGCGGCCAATGCGTGATAGATTGCGCGTGGTGACCTTGGGATTGAATCTTCCGTCTGCCGCCGTCTGCGAGGTTTCTCGTTCACACCAAGCCTTTCGATTCTCGAACGGTATCCCTGAATCGACCTTTCCGACATCTGGTTCACTGCGGCGTTTTGTTGACTGACGGATGGTCTGGACCTCCCGCGCGAAGGCGGGTGTAGACGGACGCGCGTCCACGGCGACGGCGTCCAGGAACGATTTTCGAATGAACATCTATGTCGGCAACTTGCCGTATTCGACCACCGAGGAAGAACTGCGCGAGCAGGCCTCGCAGTACGGCGAACTGACGTCGTGCACCATCATCATCGACCGTGAAACCGGTCGGTCGCGCGGCTTTGGCTTCATCGAGATGGCCAATGAGGATGAGGCCCTGGCGCTGATCGAGGGCCTGAACGGCAGCAACATGGGCGGCCGCATGCTCACGGTCAATAAGGCGCGTCCGCGAGCGCCCCGCGGTGGCGGCGGCTACGGCGGCGGTGGCGGCGGCTACGGCGGCGGTGGTGGCGGCTACGGCGGCGGTGGCGGCGGCTACGGCGGCGGTGGCGGCGGCTAC